>NZ_JBITLM010000010.1:0-399647 GCF_044465295.1 Nonomuraea sp. NPDC049714
TCAACCAAAGGAATCCGTCATAAATGACGGGGTTGTGCATCATGCACTGGCTTTTAACACACTGTTGAGTTCTCAAGAAACGGACGCGTACATCCCCACACCATCTGATCTCTCAGACCGAGCGGCGGAGGCGCTCATTTCGTGTTTCTGTTATGTCTTAATCCTGTCAGCCGTTCAAGTCTCTGTCAAATTGACCGGACTCGCTCGACCTGCAGGAATAACCACTGCCCCGTCTCCGGGACAACCCCTCTAACTTACCAACTCATTTGAATGGTCGAGACCATCGCAATGTTGCAGCAAGTGAGTGGGGTTTGCCGGGCATCTCCCGGACTCTGCGAGTCCTGGCCGCCCGTGCCTGAGCAACTCTAGCAGCCCTCAAGACCAACTCGGCCTCGCAGTGGTAATCATGTGGTCCTTCCCTCCCCACGCAACCCCCAAACCTCTCCACCCACTTGGCAACGTCAGACGCCCTAACCGGGACAAGCCCGACATGCCTTGACATGCGCCCAGAGCTGCTGGTCCAGACGGACGGCCAGGCAAGTGGTCAGCAAGTCATCCGCAATCGCCACCCGGTACGAAGTACCCATGAGCCGACTGTGCTCTCGGAGGTGGCCGCTATGACCCGCTCGGAGTTCGACGACATCCGCGCCTTTCTCGCCGACGACGCGACCCATGCCGATGACCTGCTGCGCATCGCCCGGATGCTGATCGACGACCTTGAGCATGCCCGAACGCGTGAGGCCATTCTCCGGACCCACTATCTGCGCCTGCTCACCGCCTCCCGGGCGACGGCAGCGGCGGACGCCGTGGGCGCCCCCGACCCCATGGCCTTCATCAAGCACGAGCTCGCCGAGCACGGCCAGCTCCCGCGCGACGGTGAGGCGGTCCAGCGAATCCTCGCCGACGCCCGTACCGCCGCAACCCTTCTCGCCTGCCTGGAGCAGCCCAAGCCGGCCCGCACGCACAACATGCGGCTGCGCCGCTGCGTGGGCGCGACCCGCGGCCTGCCCAGATGAGCGGGCCTGCCCGCCCAGACGTAGCAGGCCTGCCCAGACGAGCGGCGCGTCCAGAGCGGCGCGTCCAGACGAGCGGGCGCGTCCAGATGTAACCCGCCTCAGCCTGCGCATATGAGCGGGCGGGTCGAGACGAAGCCCGCCCGCGCCCTTCCCAAGCACTGCCCGACGACCGAGCGGACGGCCAGGTGATGCCGGACCAGTGACCCGATGGCGACCTGACTCATACCCAGCATTGGCGAAGCGGCTGGAAGACTGCGCATATGTGGCAGCGGGGTATGAATTGGGCAGCAATCGCGCTGGTCGGGACATTTGGGCTGATGTGGCTCGGTGTCGTGATCTATGCCGACGTCGCCTCGGCCCCTTGGGTGCGCGTCTCCCAGGCGGTCTTCGCCCTGTTCCTGATGGGATGGGCCATCTGGAAGACCGTCGAAATGATCGGCAAGGCCTGACTCAGGAGATCAAGGGATGTAGGGCGGCGCCACACCCCATCCCCAATGGGGCACCGGCGCCTCAGGCGGCGGCTCCGCCCCAGGCTGGGAGTTCTGCCGGGCGAGTCGCGTCCCCCACTCGATGTATCCGAAGAAGGCGGCCCTGAACTCGGGGTCGTCCGGCAGCTCCACCTCGTCCGCCGCGTCCATGAGCAGGCTCACCCATCGCCGGCGCTGTGGCTCGGTGATGTGCTTGCCCAGGTGGTAGGCGAGCATATGAGCGTATCCGCCACGTTCGTCGGTGTAGCGGGAGGGACCGCCGAACACCTCCGCGAGCCACATCGCCACATGTTTCGGATGATCCGGGTCCATGTGCGCGAACAAGGGGCCGATGAGCTCGTCCTTCTTGACCTCCCGGTAGAACACCTCGGTCAGCCGTTCCAGAGCCTCCGTGCCCCCCGCCCACTCGTACAGCGTCGGCACTGCGTTCTCATTCATGTAATCATGTAATCAGCTACGACTTATAGCGACAAGACCCCATACTCCCGGCCATGGCGTTCAACCACAATGATCACTACCACCGCCTTCTCCTCCGGCAGGTTCCGCCGGAGGCGCAACGTGGGCTCGACGTGGGATGTGGCACCGGGTTGTTCGCCCGCAGGCTGGCCGCACGCGGGCTCGACGTGGACGCCGTCGACCCGAGCGAAGAGGTGATCGCGGCGGCGCCCGCCATCGACGGCGTGCGCTTCGTCCAGGCCGACATCACGGCGATGCCGCTGCCGAAGGGCCGCTACGACTTCATCTCGTGCCTGGCCAGCCTCCACCACATGCCGTTCGGAACAGTGAGCGGTTTGCGAGAGGCGCTCGCGCCAGGCGGTGTGCTGGCGGTGCTGGGCTGTTACCGCGGGAGCTCGTGGTCGGACCATCTCGTCAGCGCGGCGGCCGTCCCGGTGAACGCGGCCGCCCGGTTGGCGTTGAGCGGCCGGCCCGCCGCCTCCCCCGTCCAGGCGCCCGTCGCGACGGCCTCCATGACGCTGGACGAGGTGCGGAGCCAGGCCGCGGACCTGCTCCCGGGGGCCGGGATCCGCCGCCTGCTCTTCTGGCGTTACCTGCTGGTCCATCGGAACTGAGCCGTCAGAAGTCGTCGCAGGTCACGTACCACCGGCCGGAGAGGTGGTCGACGGAGGAGGACCGGATCCTCCCGTCGCCCGACGCGTAGGTGAGCCCGCAGAATTCGAGCCATCCACCGGCCCCGATCACGCTGAGGTCGGAGCTGTCGGCGTGGCGGACGGCACGCCCGACGGGAAAGACTCCCACCCAGTCGACGCCCAGCCCGGCTTCGGCGTCTCCCAGCGTCATGCTCTCGGGATGCAGCGGCAGCGAGCTCACATAGTCGGACAGAGCCGACTCGGAGACCGCGAAGGCCAGCCGGATCGGCAGGTCCACCGCCACGGCCCCGCATGTCACGACGGCGAGAACCGGCGCGACGGCGATGCCGGCATGCCTTCGGCTGCCCGGCAGGTAGAGCATCACCCCCCAGCAGACGGCCGTGATCAGCCAGAACAGGAAGGCATAGGACCAGACATAGAGACTGCCTCCCGGGAACACCGCGCCGATCAGGCTGGCCACGGTCGCGCACAGCGGCGGCGCCACGAACCAGAGCCACCGCATCCGCTTGCGCGCGGGCGGGGCGGGAACAGGCACACGCCGACGATAGCAAGCCAGCACCAAGATCCCGGGTGACCTGCCAAGAACCGTCCCGGGGGTTGAAACTTTCAGCCACTCGGCGCAGGGCCGACCTGTCCCGCCTGTGCCTTTGGCGGGAGCGCGCATTTCGCCGACCGCCGCCCCTTCTGGCTCCGCCCCTGGCTCCCTACCATCCGAAAGAAGCAATGGGAGCGCTCCCACGTCATCGGACGGAGTATCCATGTCTCGCACAAGGCCCCTGTTGGCCACCATCCTCACCGCGGTCGCCACGGTCGCGGCGGGGACGGCCATCTTCACCTCGTCCGCCGTTCAGGCCGCCGAGTCCACGTTCTACGTGGATCCGCTGACCAACGCGGCCACGTGGGTGGCCGACAACCCCGACGACAGCCGCGCCGGCGTGATCAGGGACCGGATCGCCGCCGTCCCGCAGGGCCGCTGGTTCGCCACCTACAACCCGGCGACCGTGCGCGGCCAGGTCGACGCGTACGTGGGCGCCGCCGCGGCGGCGGGCAAGATCCCCATCATGGTCGTGTACGCCATGCCGAACCGCGACTGCGGCGGCCCGAGCGCGGGCGGGGCTCCCGACCACGCGGCGTACCGGGCCTGGATCGACCAGATCGCCGCAGGACTGGGCGGCCGCCCGGCCACGATCGTCCTGGAGCCGGACGCGCTGCCCATCATGTCCAACTGCATGAACGCCGCCCAGCAAGCCGAGGTCCAGGCCTCCATGGCCTACGCCGGTAGGCGCTTCAACGCCACGTCCTCCCAGGTGAACGTCTACTTCGACATCGGCCACGACGCCTGGCTGTCTGCCTCGGAGGCCGCCGTCAGGCTGAACGGCGCGGACGTGGCCGGCAGCGCCGACGGCATCGCCGTCAACACTTCGAACTACCGCTCCACGGGGGGCCTGGTGTCGTTCGCCAAGAGCGTCATCGCCGCGACGGGCGTCTCCGGGCTGGGCGCGGTCATCGACACCAGCCGCAACGGCAACGGGCCGGCGGGCAGTGAGTGGTGCGATCCGGCGGGCCGGGCCACCGGCACCTGGAGCACCACCGAGACCGGCGACCCGGCCATCGACGCGTTCCTGTGGGTGAAGCCCCCTGGCGAGGCCGACGGCTGCATCGCCACGGCGGGCCAGTTCGTGCCGCAACGGGCCTACGACCTGGCCATGGCCGCGCCGTCGCCCACGGTCTCCCCCACCGTGACGCCCACCGTGTCAGTGACGCCGACAGTGACGCCGACGGCCGGTGCCGGCTGCGCCGCGTCGTACCGGCTGATCAACAAGTGGACGGGCGGTTTCCAGGCGGAGGTCACGGTGCGGAACACCGGTTCGTCCCCCATGACGGGCTGGCGGGTGGGGTGGACCTTCCCCGCTGGGCAGTCCATCTCGCAGCTGTGGAACGGCAACCTGTCGACCTCCGGCGGCGTCACGGTCACCGACCTCGGCTGGAACGGCGGCATCGCGCCGAACGCGACGGCCACGTTCGGCTTCCTCGGCAGCGGGGACGGTGACAGCAGCACACCGTCGCCGCTCACCTGCACGGCGTCCTGACGGGCGGGCGCCCGCTAGCGACTGCTCATCGAGTGGGTGACCAAGGTGGTCAGCACTTCCTTGACGGAGGCGCGGTCGCGGGCGTCGCACAAGATGAGCGGCGTGGACTCGTCCAGGCCCAGCGCCCGCCGCACCTTCGCCGAATCGTGGCGGCGGGCGCCGTCGAAGCAGTTGACCGCGACCACGAAGGGGAGCTTGAGCTTCTCGAAGTAGTCCACGGCGGGGAAGCAGTCCTGCAGTCGCCGGGTGTCGACCAGGACGACGGCGCCCAGCGCGCCCAGCGCCAGCTCCTCCCACATGAACCAGAAGCGGTCCTGCCCAGGGGTGCCGAACAGGTAGAGCCACAGACCGTCGCGGATGGTGATGCGCCCGAAGTCCAGCGCCACGGTCGTGGCGATCTTGGTCTCCACGCCCGAGATGTCGTCCACGCCCACACCGCGATCACTCAGCAGTTCCTCGGTGTGCAGGGGACGGATCTCGCTGATGGTGCCGACCATGGTGGTCTTGCCCACGCCGAAGCCTCCTGCCACCAGGATCTTCAGCGCGGTGGCGGTGAGCGTACCTCCGGAGGGCCGGGGGCGGTCAAAGCCTGCGAATTCCATGCAGTACATCCCTGTAGGTACGTTCGTCGATCGTCTCGTCGACGGGCTGCGGCGCTGCGATGTCGACCAGGCCCTCGCGCCGCAGGTCGCCGAGGAGCACGCGGGTGATGTTGAGGGGCAGCCCGAGCTGTGCCGCCACGTCGGCCACGGGGGTCGGCTCGCGGCAGATGGCCAGCATGGCGTGCTGCTCGGGATTCAGGCCGGACGGCTCGATCGGCGTCGTGGTCGTCGTGATCGTCGTGACGATGGCCACCAGATCGAACGCCTCGCCAGGAGGCCGCGCCCGGCCGCCTGTCAGGCCGTACAGCCTGATCAGAGGTCCTGGATCCGCGTCCGTCACGGCGCCATGCCGTTCCAGGCGGGCGCGGGCGCCGCTCCTCGCGGCAGGGCTGTCAGATGCTGGCCGACGCGCTTGACGAGCAGTGCCATCTCGTACGTGACCAGTCCGAGCTCGGCGTCGCCCGCCGCCAGCACGGCCAGTCGGGCACCCTGTCCGGCGGCCGTGACGAAGAGGAATCCGCCCTCCAGCTCGAAGATCGTCTGACGGACGCCGCCGAGTCCGAAGTGCCGTCCGGCGCCCGAGGCCAGGCCGTGACTGCCGGCCGCGATGGCCGCGAGGTGCTCGGTGTCCTCCCGCGTCAGCGCCTGGGAGCCGCCCATCGTCAGGCCGTCGGCGGACAACAGGACCGCGTGCTGGATGCCGTCGACCCGGTGGGTCAGGTCGTCGAGCAGCCAGCTCAGCTCGGATCTAGCGTCAGCCATGGGAATCCCTTTCGTTGCGCACGTCCTGATCCCCTTCCGCCTCTCTGCGCCCCTGACGCCAGCCCTCCTGCATGGAGGCCATCAGGTCCAGGAGCTCCCGCGGGGAGCGGGCGGAGGTATCGGGGTCCTGCTTCAGACGTGTACTGCTCAGTTGTGGTGCGAGGTTGGCCTGCCGCACGCGGACGGGCAGCCCGTCCAGGTCTTCGTCGATCTGGGGTACGGCAGGCGGTGACTGGATGGGACGGATCGGCGTTCGTGCCGGCGTGGCGGACTGGTAGGAACGCGTGGCATCGAACAGGGAGAAACCGGGCGGCTCCGGCGGCGTGAGCAGGCTCGCGGGCAGCATGAGGATCGCGGTCGTCCCGTCGTACGGTGACGGGCGGAGCGTGACCTTGATCCCGTGCCGGGCGGCCAGCCGCGACACCACGAAGATGCCCATCCGGTCGCTGCCGGCCAGATCGAACTCGGGCGGGGTGGCGAGCTGGGCGTTGAGCTCGGCGAGGGCGGCGGGCTCGACGCCGAGTCCGCAGTCCTCGACCTCCACCGCGAACCCGTTGGCCGCGGTCAGGCCGCGCACCTGGACGGTGGTGTTCGGCGGGGAGAAGACGGTGGCGTTCTCCACCAGCTCGGCGATCAGGTGAATCACGTCGGTCACCGCGTTGCCGACGAGCAGCGGCGCTCCCGGCATCGGCTGGATGGTGACCCGTGTGTAGTCCTCGACCTCCAGGGCCGCGCTGCGTGCCACGTCATGGATCGGCACCGGGTCGCGCCAGCGGCGGCCGGGGGCGGCGTCGGACAGGATGATCAGGTTCTCCGCGTGCCGGCGCATGCGGGTGGTGAAGTGGTCGAGTTTGAACAGGTTCTCCAGGGTGTCCGGATCGTCGGCCTTGCGCTCCATGGAGTCGAGCAGGCTGAGCTGGCGGTGCAGGAGTGCCTGGTTGCGCCGGGCCAGGTTGAGGAACACCTGGCCGACGCCCTTGCGCAGGGTGGCCTGGCCGACGGCGGCCTCCACCGCGGTCCGCTGTACGTCCGAGAACGCCTGGACGACGGCAGCCACCTCGGCCGTCCGGGCGCCGTCCAGCTCCGGCGTCTCGTCGGGGTCGGCGTCGTCTCCCCTGCGCAGCCGCTCGACCAGCCTGGGCAGCCGCACCTCGGCCAGCTCGACGGCCGAGCTCTGCAGCTTCTTCAGCTCGTCGATCAGCGAGCGGCCGAAGCGGTAGGAGAACACGATCGACAGCACCACGGCCAGCAGGCCGAGGCCCACCACCAGCACGATGCGCAGCAGGCCGGCGACGACGAGGCCCTCGCCCTTGAGCGTGGCCCGTTGCAGGTCCTTGGCGGCGTTCCCGGTCATTCCCGCGAACGCCTCGCTCGCGTCGCGCTGCCAGTCGGCCGTGGAGACCGGCGGCTTGCCGATCCCGTCCCAGGTGAAGACGGCGTTCTCGGCCCTCTCGAAACGCTGGTAGGCGACGCTCGCCTCCAGCTGTTCGTGCCATCCCCGCAGGTCGGGGCCGATGTCGCGGTCGGCGTCGGCGAGCTGGACCCGGCGGGAGGTCATCGCCGCGACGAACGCCGCGTGCTCGGCCTGGGTCATCTCCCCGCGGGCCAGCGCCGGGGTGAGCACCGCGTTCTCCCTGGCGGCGTACTCCGCAGCCGAGCTGTACGCGGACAGCCCGCGCAGTACCCGGTACGACGACACCTCGGTGATCCTCTCCGAACCACCGAACTGGCGTTGCGCGACGTTGATCACCGCGTCGTACTTCTCGGTCGTGGCGAGCGGGGCCGTCTCCTCCAGGTCGGCGCCGGCCCGCACGGCGGGCAGGCCGTCGAGCACGTTGAGCAGGCCCTGCACCGCCTCGGGAGGCGTCCCGGTCACCGACACCTGCTGCGCCACGTCCCGGATCCGGGCCACGGCCTGATCGGTGCGCTGCCGCTGCGCCGCGAGTTGCGCGTCGCGCGCCGTCCGGCCCGCGAGCTCGGCGGACAACTGGCGTTCGTGCTGGACCTCGACCATCAGCGCGCGAGCGGGCGCGCCGACCGCGTCCCACTCACTCCGGCTCTGCGCGAACCCTGAGGTCTCCGCCACCATGCTGTACGCGATGAACGCCCACAGGGCGACCAGCGAGACCAGGGGCACCAGCAGGATTTTGAGGATCTTCGAGCGGATCGGCGGGGTGGAGCGCATCGCTAGGTCCAATCCGCTAGTCGATCTGCCGGTTGTGGGCAGGAAGTGGCAGAAGTGCACGCCGCGACGGACGCGCACTGTGATTTGCCCCACTATGCACGCGTGGCTCCCGCACGACAACCCACTGTTACAAAAGTTGAGATTTCGAGACCCTTAACGCTAAAAGTCCGTCCTCACAGGCGATGCGAGCGTATCGCCAGGATGCCGGGGATGGGCTGCTCACGCGGCTCGTAGACCCTGTCGAGGCCGAGGCCGGCGTCGATGAAGGCGTTGAGCAGGTCGGGCAACGGGAGCTGGTTCATCCCGAGCCGGTCCCTGAGGCCGCCGATGGGCCACCACGGCGAGCGCGGGTGCCAGCCTGTCCGACGGTAGGTGGGGTGGATGATGAGCGCGCCGTCCTCCCGGTTCTCGATGTGCGGGCCGTTGAAGCAGGGGTGCACGCCGTAGAAGAGCAGCATCCCGCCTGGCCGCAGGACGCGCGCGGCCTCCTTCAGCACCCCGGCGAAGTCGTCGAGGTCGGTGGACACCCAGAGCGCGGTGACGGTGCCGAACACCTCGCCGGCGAACGGCAGCGCGGTCCCGTCACCCCGCAGGAGCGGCGCCGGGTCCCGGCGGCGGGCCAGCCGTAACTGGTCGTCCGACCGGTCGAGGCCCACCACGGTCCTGCCGGTGGAACGGATCAGCTCCAGATAGCGGCCGGTGCCGCAGCCCAGGTCCAGGCAGAGTCCATCGCCGGGGCCGAGGATGCCGGCGAGGTCCGGGAAGTTCGCGGCTGCGCCGGAGCCGATGATGTCGTCGTACCACTCGGCCAGACCGTCATATCTCGCGCTCATGATCCCTTCTTACCCGCGCTCCGGGGGAGGCGGCCCCGGCCTGTGCATGCGGGGCGCAATTCCGGACATCTCGGACGGTCTGCGGGGTAGGAGCGCGAATGTCCATGCGCCTGATCATTACGGGAGCGAGAGAACAGTGCAGCACTTCACCATCGCCACCATCGCCGAGAAGAGTGCCGACTTCCGCCGGGTCCTGTGGACCGGGGAACACAGCCAGCTGGTCATCATGACCATCCCGCCGGGCGGCGAGATCGGCGATGAGGTCCACGAGGAGAACGACCAGATTCTCACCTTCGTCGCCGGAACCGGCGAGGCGCGGGTCGGGGGCGAGGTCCGCGAAGTCAACCAGGGAGACCTGGTCGCAGTACCGGCAGGGACCCGGCACAACTTCGTCAACACCGGCGTCAACCCGCTGGTCCTCTACACGGTGTACGGGCCGCCGGACCACGCGGACGGGACCGTACACCACACCAAGGAAGAGGCGGACCGCGAAGAAGGTTGACCGCTCCAAGCGCCCTGCCCTCCGGGACGCCTCACCCGGAGGGCCCGGCTCGTCCCGCTTCGGGCGACTGAACCCGGTCTTTCTCTCCCCCGTACTTCTCGGGGACCGGACTTTCCCAAGACCGGAAGGAGAGGTCGCATGCGCAACAGATCGGGGAGAAGAAGGCTCAGACCTTGGCTGGGCGCCGTTTCGCTAGGGGGCAGCATCGCGCTGGTCCTGTCCGGCGCCCCGTTATCCGCCCAGGCCAGCAGCATGGCGGCGGAGACCATCGTCTGCCCCGGCGTCGCCGGCAGGCTCCCGGAGATCCCAGCGTCCGCGCAGAACGAAGTCGACCGGAACCTCACACTCCTAGAGACACAACTCCAGGAAGCCAACACCCGCCTGGCCAACTCCGAAGGACAAGGCGGACCCAACTTCGTCCGCAACGCCATCCTCGACCCCCTCACCTCCAAACGCACCGCCACCCTCAACCGCATCGCCACCGCCATCGGCCGAACCGCCGAACGCCCCGACGACCTCGCCGCCCTCGCCCCCTGCGAACTCAGCGAAACCGGCGCACCGACGCCGGACCCGAGCGAGACACCCTCCGCGCCTCCTCCACAGGGAGACGACAACGGCGCCGGTGGGCAGACCATCGTCTGCCCGGACGTCAACGGCAGGCTCCCGGAGATCCCAGCGTCCGCGCAGAACGAAGTCGACCGGAACCTCACACTCCTAGAGACACAACTCCAGGAAGCCAACACCCGCCTGGCCAACTCCGAAGGACAAGGCGGACCCAACTTCGTCCGCAACGCCATCCTCGACCCCCTCACCTCCAAACGCACCGCCACCCTCAACCGCATCGCCACCGCCATCGGCCGAACCGCCGAACGCCCCGACGACCTCGCCGCCCTCGCCCCCTGCGAACTCAGCGAAACCGGCGCACCGACGCCGGACCCGGGCGACGGTGCCACCGGATCGCCCAGCCCTGAGCCAAGCGACGGCCAGGACGACGGCCAGGACGAGGGTAACCAGGACGACGGCGGCCAGGACGACGGTGGGCAGAGCGAGGAGGACATCGCGGCGGCCATCGGGCCATCGGCCGAGGACTTCATCGACATCCGGCAGGTGCCACGCAATCAGCGACCGCAGGCGCGTGGAAACGGCTCCAGCGGCAGCTTCGTCTCCAACTGCGGCACGAACCAGGAGGAGCATCGCAACACCGACAACCTGATCAACGCCCCCGGCGTGGTCAACGCCGCCCAGCACCTGCACGACTACGTGGGCAACGTGTCCGCCGACGCCTTCTCCACCAACGAGAGCCTCGCCGCGTCCGACACCACCTGCCGCAACAAGGCCGACAAGACGACCTACTTCTGGCCGGTCATCCGCGTACGCGGGCCCAACGACGAGCCCGGCGCTCCCGAGGTGGACAAGAACAACATCGGCACCCCGGTGCGGCCGTCAGTGGCGCGGCTGGAGTACCGCGGCAACCCTGTCTCGGATGTCACGGCGGCGCCGCGCTTCCTGAGGATCAACTTCGGCGACGCCAAGGCGGTGACCAACGGCCCGGCCAACGCCAAGGCGGTCTGGACGTGCACCGGTTTCACCGACCGCATCACCGACAAGTACCCGATCTGCCCGTCCGGCAGCGACGTGACGCGCATCTTCGACATGCCCAGCTGCTGGGACGGCCAGAACACCGACAGCGCCAACCACCGCGACCACCTCGTCTTCCCCGACGACAGCGGCGCCTGCCCGGACGGCACCCAGGCCGTGCCGCAGCTGCGCATGACGCTGATCTACAACGACCTGCCCAACACCCGGCCCAACGGCACCGACGTCCCCTTCGCGTTGGACTCGTTCGCCAGCGAACGCCACAACCCGATCACCGACCATGTCGGCGCCATCGGCGTGATGGAGGAGGAACTCATGGAGACCGTCGTCCAGTGCATCAACAGCGGCAGGAGGTGCTGATGGCATAACCCCTACCCCCACATCCGGCCGGACTCGCCCCACACGTCGAGTCCGGCCGTTGTGATGTACGGCACTCCATTGGCTGGGGTGAATACTTTCCAGTGAATGGTTTCCAGGAAATGCGAAAGGCCCTCCAGGATAATCCTGGAGGGCCTTTCTTTTGGTAGCGGGGGCAGGATTTGAACCTGCGACCTCTGGGTTATGAGCCCAGCGAGCTACCGAACTGCTCCACCCCGCGTCGGTGTGTGTCTAAAGACTATCCCTGACACGGGGCTTACGCAAACTGACTGACCTAACCCCCAGCCGGTGGCGGCGTCGGTGAGCCTGTCGGTGTCGCCGTCGGCGTGGCGGTGGGCGACGCCGACGGTGAGGCCGTGGGACTGGCCGAAGGCACTGGCTGCGCCCCTGCCGTCTTCAGCTTCTCCAGGGCGTCGTCCAGCCGCTGCTGAGCCTTGCCGTATTCGACCCAGTTCGGCGGGTCGCTCTGCAGGGCCTTCTGGGCGTCGTCGTAGGCCTTCTCCGCCTCGGAGATGGCCGTCGACAGGGCCGTGGCGGCCTGGTTGTTCTCGGTCGGCTGATTCTCCTGGGCGTTCTCGTCCGTCTGCGTCTGCTGGTCGGCGCTGAAGACCTGGGCGAGCGCCCCTTGCAGGGTGCGGTCGACACCGATCTTGCTGCCGAACGACACCAGCACGCGCTGCAGGATCGGGTACGGCTCCTGGCCGCCGCCGGCCGCCACCTGGATGTAGACGGGCTCGATGTAGACCAGCCCGCCCGCGTAGGGCAGCGTCAGCAGGTTGCCGTAGCGGACCGACGAGGCGCCGACGCCCAGCAGGTTGAGCTCACCCGCGAACCGGCTCTGGAAGGCGTTCTGCGCCTGGCCAGGACCTGGGATCGGAGTGTTGGACGGCATTCGCAGGATGCGGAGTTTGCCGTAGTTGGGGCCTGCCGTGGAGTCGACCGCCATGAAGGCCGCCAGGTTGGGCCCCTCCCTGGGGACGAAGGTCGTCGTCAGGGAGAACGTCGGCTGCCCGCCCGGCATCGTGGCGGTCAGGTAGTAGGGCGGCTGCTTGATGTTGCGGTCGCCCTGCGACGGGTCGTTGGGGACGTTCCAGAAGTCCTGGCCGCTGTAGAAGGCCGCGGCGTCGGTGATGTGGTAGCGCGACAGGGTGTAGCGCTGCACCTTGAACAGGTCTTCCGGGTAGCGCACGTGGGCGCGCAGGTCCTCGCTCATCTCGGCGGCCGGGCGGATGACGCCGGGGAAGGCCTTGCTCCAGGTCTTCAGCACCGGGTCGTTGGCGTCCCAGCCGTAGAGGGTGACGGTGCCGTCGTAGGCGTCGACCGTGGCCTTGACGGAGTTGCGGATGTAGTTGATCTTGTCCTGCGGCTGCTGGGCGATGACGCGGGAGCGGTCGGTGGACAGGTCCCTGGTCATCTCGCCGAGGCTCTCGCTCTGCGAGTAGGGGTAGGCGTTGGACGTGGTGTAGGCGTCGACGATCCAGGTGACCCGCCCGTCGACGATCGCCGGGTAAGGGTTGGAGTCGAGGGTCAGGAACGGGGCGACCTTCTGGATCCGCAGGCGCGGGTTGCGCTCGTACAGGATCTTGGAGTTGTCGTTGATGTCACCCGAGAGCAGGATGTTCACCTCGCCGTACTTGGCGGCGTAGAACAGCCTGTTGATGAACGAGCCGACGGGCACGCCGCCCGCGCCGGTGTAGGTGGTGTTGGCCTGCCCGGTGCCGCCCGTCTCCGGGTAGTCGAGCTCCTGCGGCCTGTTCGGGTTGCCACCGGCGATGGCGTAGTTGTTGGTGATGTTCTCGTGTTCGCCGAAGTAGATCCGCGATTCCTTGAGATTGGTGCTGGTCACCAGGGGACCGGTCACCGGCATGTTCTTGGCGTCGTAGTCGGGCAGGCCGCCGGAGTCGACCTTGTTGCCCGGGGCGGTCACGATGCCGTAGCCGTGGGTGTAGACGAGGTGCCGGTTGATCCAGTTGCTCTGCCCCTGGGGCGGCCCGGTCAGCTCACGGACACCGACGATGTGGTCGACGAGCTTGCCGGTCGAGTCGGGATAGCGGTCGACGTCGAGCTGGTCGGCGAAGGCGTAGAAACCGCGGATGCGCTGGGTCTGCTCGTAGGTCGCGGACACGAGCGCCGGGTCGAGCAGGCGCACGCCCGAGACCGAGGCGTCGCCGCTGACCTGCACCTTGGTCGGGTCGGCCTCGGCGGTGTACGGAGTGACCTCCGCATCACCGATCTTGTACGCGTCGCGTGTCGCTGTGATGTTGCGGCCGATGTACGGGGCTTCCTTGCCCTGCTGGTTGGGCTTGACCTGGAACTGCTCGACCAGCAGCGGATAGACGCCGCCGATCAGCACGGCCGAGAGCACCAGCAGACCGAGGGAGACGCCGGGCAGCATGCCGCCCGGCCGGAAGATGGCGGCGAAGAACAGCGCGGCACAGATCAGCGCGATGATCGCGAGAATGTTCTTGGCGGGCAGGACGGCGTTGACGTCCGTATAGGAGGCGCCGTGCACGAACCCCCGGTCGGAGAAGACCAGGTCGAACTGGTCGATCCAATAGGCGACCGCCTTGAGCAGCACGAAGACGCCGACCAGGACCGACAGGTGGATCCGCGCGGCGCGGGAGGCGTGCACCCCGGGCGACTGCAGCCTGAATCCGCCGTAGAGGTAATGGGTGATCGCCGAGAGGATGGCCGCGATGACGACGGCGGTGAACAGGAAGTTCAGCAGCATCCGGATGAACGGCAGGTCGAACATGAAGAACGAGAGGTCCATCTTGAACTGCTCGTCCGTCTTGCCGAACTTCTCCCCGTTGGCGAACTGCATCCAGGTCGGCCACTGCCCGGCGGAAGAGGAGCCGGCGAACAGCCCGATCAGCGCCATGCCGACGATGAAGATGAGTTTGCGATGGGGGTCGATGGCCATGCGATAGCGGTCGGCGCCGCTGCCGCCACCGAACATGGCGGGCCCGAACATCGGCCGGGTCCTGAACGCCAGCAGCATGTTGCCGCCGACGATGCCGACCATGAGCAGCGCCCCGATGAGGAACAGCACGATCTCGGTCAGCAGCACACCGGAGAAGACGGGAATGTAATCGATGGCGTCAAACCATAGATAATCCGTATAAATCCCGGAAAAAAGGAAGAAAAGTGCCACAATCGCCACGAGTGCGATCGCGACAGGCAGAAGCAGTCGCGGTCGGCGGGGCAAGCGCATCGCCCTGCCGCCGGCTCCTGGGGTCCGGAAGCTCAAGGCCAACCCCTCGTCGTGATGAAGAAACGGTCCGTGTCTGGCAACCTACACTGCGGTGCCATCCCTATGACTAACGCACGGCGATAGCAGGAAGTTTCGTCCCTAGCCACAAGAAGGCACCTCGCCTTTCCCCGTGTTGAGCGCGTCGAGCGCGCGCACCGCGCCGCTCAACGTCTCCGCCTTGACCAGCCGCAGCCCGTCGGGCGCGCCCTTCAGCGCCTCGGCGCAGTTGTCGGCCGGCGTGAGGAAGACGGTGGCCCCCGCGTCACGGGCGCCGACCATCTTCTGGGCGATGCCGCCGATCGGGCCCACCTCACCCTCCGGGGTGATCGTGCCCGTGCCCGCGACCTGCTTTCCACCGGTGAGGGGGCCGCTGGTGAGTTTGTCCACGATGCCGAGCGAGAACATCAGCCCGGCGCTCGGCCCGCCCACGTCGCCCACGTTGATGTCGACCTCGAACGGGAACTTGTACTTGGCCTGCATGGTCACCCCCACCATGGCCTTGCCCTTCTCCCCGGTGGTCCGCACGGCGACGTCGAGCTTCTGCGTGCCTCTGACCACGCCGAACGTCACCTCCTCGCCCGGACCGCGCGCCCTGACCGCCTCACCGACCGCCTCGATCTCACTGACCGGCTTGCCGTCGACCGAGACGATCTCGTCGCCCTTTAGCAGCTTGCCGGCGGCGGGCTGGTCCTTCACCGTGGAGACCACCGAGATGACGGTGGTGTAGGGGATCTTGAGCTCGTTGAGCGCGGCGGCGGTCGCGTCGTCCTGGGAGTTGGTCATCTCGACCGTGTTCTCCTCCTCGACCTGCTCCTGCGAGCGGTCGGGGGCGAAGATGGTCTCCTGCGGCACCACGGCCACGGTCGGATCGATCCAGCCGCGCAGCGCGGTCAGCAGGTCGATCTTGGCGTTGGGCCCGCCCTGATAGGCGACGGTGACGAGCCTCAGCTCACCATTGGTCGGGTACGTCTCCCGCCCGCTGATCGTGATCACCGGTTTGTTGTCGACCTTGCCGAGGGTGTCCTCGGTCGGGCCGGGGCTGAGCACGACGTACGGCACCTTCGACAGCGCCCCCACGATCCCGAGGGCGAGCACGAGAAAGGCCGAAACCAGCAGGGTCAGGGCGCGTCGTGACATGGATCGAGCTTATTCGCAGGCACCGACCCACTCGGTCGACCCATCGGCGAACACCTGATGTTTCCAGATCGGCACCTGGGACTTGAGGTCGTCGATGAGCCTGCGCGCCGCCAGGAACGCCTCCTGCCTGTGCGCACTGGCCACGGCCACGATCACGGCGGTGTCGCCGAGCTCCAGATCGCCGACCCGGTGCACGGCCGCCAGCGCGGTGACGGGGAAATCGGTGGCCACCTTCTCCGCCACCGTCCGCAGTTCGCTTTCGGCCGAAGGGTGGGCCGAGTAGGAGAGCCGGGTCACGGGCTTGCCGTGGTCCTGCTCACGCACGGTGCCCACGAAGAGCGTGGTGCCGCCGGCCGCGTGGTCACCCACCGCGGCCATCACCTCGTCGACGGAGAGCGCGGTGTCACGAATTGCCAGCAAGCGGATAACGTCCACGAAAAGAGCCTACAGATTGTTCCCCTCCGATCCTCACGCCCGCCGCTTCTTGCGCACCTGGCGGACGATCGCGGCGGTGCCGATGACCGCGACGGTCGCGCCGGCGGCGGTGAGCGTGGCCTCCTTGACGGGCAGCCGCCTGCCGACCACGGTCGTCCGGTTCTCGCGCAGCTCCAGCACCTGGGCGAGCGCCGCCTCGTTGGTCCAGGCCGGCTTCCAGCCCGCCTCGCGCAGCCGCGCGCAGTCGACCACCCACGGATAGACGACATAGTGCAGGTCCGTGGCGGGAGCCGGGGTGATGCCCAGCCGGTGCAGCCGCTGCGCGGTGCCGAACGTCAACCCGGCGGGCAGCTCGAACCGGCGGATCCCGGACAGCTCCTCGACCTTCTCCTGCTCCAGCCAGCCGTCGGAGCCCACGGCCAGCACGCCGGTGATCACGCCCTTCGCGGCCAGCTCCAGGGCCGAGACCAGGTCCTCGATGTGGCAGAACTGCCAGCGCGGCGTGCACCCCTTGACGGTGAGCAGCCTCGGCGACTCGAAGTGGCGGGTGATGACGGTGTCCACGCCGGGACCGACGACCGCGGCCGGACGCAGCACGGTCAGCTCCAGCCCCGGATGACTGCGCAGCGACCTGCGAACCAGCGCCTCGATCTCCAGGTAGTCGCCCACCACGCCGGTGTCGGGCTCGGCCGCGACCGGGCCGTCCTCGGCGAGGGGCACGTCGTTGTCGGGCGCGGCGCCGTACACCATCGCGCTCGTGACCAGCACGACGCGGCGGACGCGAGCGGCCGCGCTGGCCGTGAGCACGGTCTGCGCCGCTCTCAGGTTGTACGCTCTCCGCTCCCCGGGGTCGGAGTCGACGGCGTAGTCACCGGCCAGATGAACCAGGACGTCGATGTCGGATATCCGGTTCGCCAAGAGCGGATCTCGTACGTCGATCACCCTCCACGTGGCCTCCTTGATGTCGCCGCGCTCCTCGTCAATGGCCACCACCCTGCGGAAATCCGCGGCGGAGACGAGCTTTGCGAGCAGCTCGCGGCCCAGGCCCGAGGCAGCACCTGTGACCGCTACGACTGGTTGGCGCGGGCGTTTCGAGGTAGGCACCAGGTCCTCACTTTGCACTGATCCGCCGTAGGACGACTAACGTGGCGGATGTGGACTCCTCCATCCTGCACGAGGTAGAGCGGTGACTGACCTGCCAGGTCGCGAAAACGACCCCAACGAGAACCCGTTCGCCATGTTCGGCGACCCTGAGCAGATGGCTCAGGCGATGCGCCAGTTCGCCGACATGCTGTCGGCGCCGCAGGGTTCCGGCCCTGTCAACTGGGACATGGCCAAGAACATCGCCCGCCACGCCGTGGTCGCAGAGGGCGATCCCAGCGTCATGGAGGGTGAGCGACGCCAGATCGTCGACGCCCTCCAGCTGGCCGACCTGTGGCTCAACGAGGCCACCGCGCTGCCCAGCGGCGTGTCCGGCCCACAGGCGTGGAGCCGCTCCGAGTGGATCGAGAACACGATCCCGGTGTGGCGCAAGCTGGCCGAGCCGATCGCCGAGCGCATGGTCGAGACCATGGGCGGCGCGCTCGGCGGCTCCAACCTGCCGCCTGAGGCGCAGCAGATGGCCGGGCCGCTGATGGGCATGCTGAAGCAGATGGGCGGCATGATGGTCGGCCAGCAGATCGGCCAGGCCCTCGGCTCGCTGGCCCGCGAGGTGATCGGCACGACCGACATCGGGCTGCCGCTGTCGGACACCGCCGCGCTGCTGCCCGGCGGTGTCGCCTCCTTCAGCCAGGGGCTGGAGCACCCGGCCGACGAGATCAGGCTCTATCTGGCGCTGCGCGAGGCGGCGCACCACCGGCTGTTCCAGCACGTTCCGTGGCTGCGCGGGCACCTGCTCGGCGCCGTCGAGGAGTATGCCAGGGGCATCACGGTCGACACCTCCGCGCTGGAGGAGCAGATCCGCGGCCTCGACATCAACAACCCGGAGGCGCTCCAGGAGGCGCTCAGCGGGGGCGCCCTGCTCAAGCCCGAGGAGACCGAGCGGCAGAAGGCCGCCCTGGCTCGCCTGGAGACCATGCTCGCGCTGGTCGAGGGCTGGGTGGCGACGGTGGTCGACGAGGCCGCCGCCGGCAAGCTGCCCTCCGCCGTCGCGCTGGCGGAGACCGTACGACGTCGTCGCGCGACGGGCGGTCCGGCCGAGCTGACCTTCGGCACGCTCGTCGGCCTGGAGCTGCGTCCGCGCAGGCTGCGGGAGGCGGCGGCGCTGTGGCAGGCGCTGAAGCAGGAGCGCGGTGTCGACGGGCGCGACGCGCTGTGGGGTCACCCCGACCTGATGCCGCACGCCGACGACCTGGACGACCCCGACGCGTTCGTGCGCGGCGAGGCGGCCTGGGACATCTCGCAGCTCGACCGCAAGCCCGACGACGAGGGCGACCAGAGTTGAGCCTGCACGACGACGCGGTGGGCGTGCTCACCGCGTGGACGGCGCCGACGGCCGAGGAGGAGGTGCTGCGCACGGAGTTCCTGCGGCATCTGGCGGCGCACGACGACGCCATGCTGCGCCAGTGCGTTCCCGGCCATCTGACGGCGACGACGGCGGTGCTGTCGCACGACGGCGCGCGGGTCCTGCTCACGCTGCATCCCAAGGCCGGCATGTGGCTGCCCATGGGAGGCCACTGCGAGCCGGGCGACCGCACGCTGGCGGAAGTCGCGCTCCGCGAGGCCGTGGAGGAGTCCGGGATCCCGCACCTGGAGTTACTGCCTGGCCCGCTGGCGCTCGACAAGCACCTGGTCTGGTGCCATCCGCCGGACAGCCGGCATTTCGACGTCGAGTACGCCGCCGTGGCCCCCGCGGGCGCGGAGGCCGTGATCAGCGATGAATCGCTCGATCTGCGCTGGTTCCCGGTCGAGGAGATCCCGGAGCTCTCCGACGAGGCGACCCGCCGCCTGGCCGCACGTGGGCAGGCCGCTCTTACCTCGCGCTCACGCGCGCTTGGCTAGAGTCCGCCAGAGTCGCATCGTTCCAAAGGGGGGCATGTGGAGGTTTCGGCGGACAGTCCCGTCGGCGGCACGATCGTCACCCCTGTCCGCCGCAAGCGCAGCGGGCGCGCCCGCGCCACCCTGACCTGGCTCGCCGTGACGCCGTTCGCGGCCTGGGCCGTCGCCAGGCTCGCGGGGCTGGAGCGCGGGTCGATCCCCACCCAGCTCATGACCGCCACACCGTACGCCGCGGCGGGCTCGCTGATCCCCCTGCTCATCGCCGCGCTGGGGCGCAGGCGCGCCGCCGCCGCGATCGCCCTGCTCACCACCACCGCGCTCGGGTTCAGCGTGCTGCCCAGGGCCTTCGGCACGGCCGAGGCCACTCCTGGCAGGCCGTTCAAGGTGCTGAGCATCAACATGCTGTTCGGGCAGGCCGATGCCCAGGCGATCATGAAGATGGTGCACGAGTTCGACGCCGACGTGCTCAACACCCAGGAGCTGACCCCCTCGGCTGTGGAGCAGCTGGACCAGGCCGGCCTGCGTGATCTGATGCCGCACCGCGTGGTCCAGGCCGAATGGAGCGCGGGCGGGAGCGGGTTGTTCTCCAGGCATCCGCTGGAGCCGATCGCCGGTGTGCCGGCGCGCTCCGCGAGCCACAACACGCCCGCCGCGAGGCTCTCACTGCCCGGCGCGCGGCCGATCGAGTTCATCGACGTGCACCCGTTCCCGCCGCTCGGCCCCCAGGTGCACGAGTGGAACCAGTCGTTGGAGTCGTTCCCCAGTGCCTCCGCCGACGTCGTGCGCATTCTGGCCGGCGACTTCAACGCCTCACTCGATCACGCGGCGTTGCGCCGCCTGCTCGATCGCGGCTACAAGAACGCCGCCGCCCAGGTCGGCGCGGGGCTGATCCCCACCTGGCCGGCGAACAAGCGGATCCCGCCGATCATCACCATCGACCATGTGCTGGTCGACCACCGGGTGGGAGTCAAGGCGGTCAGCGTGCACGACGTGCCCGGCACCGATCATCGGGCGGTGTTCGCGGAGCTCACCGTGCCGTGAGCAGGGCCCGCGTGTTGTCCCAGCCTTCGAGGCCGGGGTCCAGGCGCTCGACGTCGTCCGGGGTGCGCAGGCGGTGCCAGCCCGGCGTGGTCGCCACCATCCGCGGGCCGGGAGCCTGCGCGCGCAACGTCGCCACCAGGTCCGGGTCGTCCAGATCAGGGTCCGCCCAGTCGGGTGCGGGCAGGCCGCAGGCCAGCGCGACGGCCCCGCCGCGCTCGGCCGGACTGACCGTGATCCGCGCCCGGCCCAGCTCCCGGAACAGCTTGCCGACCAGCAACGGCGGCAGATCCGGCGCGTCGCCGGCGATCACCGCCGCCTGATCGCCGCCGAGCCGGTCGAGGATGCTCCGGAGCGACTCGTCCTCGGCGATGGAGATCACCTCGGTGCCGGGCCAGACGATCTCGTCCAGGCCGGGGACGCTCGTCACCAGGACGGGTGTCACCAGCTCCAGGCCGGAGACCATCTCGTAGGTGTCCTCGGCCACCGCCTCCAGCCACAGCCGCGCGTCGACGCCACGGGGGGCGGACTTCGCCATGCTCTGTCGTACCAGGACCGCGACGACGCGCGTCAACATTCCTCCGGTGCCGTCTGCGCCGCGACGGAGAATCCTTCGAGGAACCCGCGCGCCCGCTCTGCCTTGGGATACTGTTCGACCAGCGCCCAGAAACGGGGGCCGTGGCTCGGCACCAGCAGGTGGACGAGCTCGTGGATGATGACGTAGTTGATGACCCATTCGGGCAGGCCCTTGAGGCGGGTCGAGATCCTGATCGTGCCGCTCTCCGGAGTGCAGGAGCCCCATCGATGCCGCTGGTTGTCGACCCAGCGGACGCTCACGGGGTCGGCTCTGCCGTCGAGATACTTCATCGACAGCTCCTTGGCCCGCTCGAGGAGCGCTTCGTCCGTCGGCCGCCGTCGGCGTTCTTTCGCCGCTAGCCGATCGAGCATCCGGCTCACCCATTCATCCGCGTCCTCGCCGCTCAGCCAGGCGGGCAGGAGCACAATCGTCTTGTCGCCGTCACGGTATGCGGAGACCGTGCGCCGGCGACGAGAGCTACGTCGGACCTCGACTGTCTCGGGGGGCACATATGCACGTTAGCCGAGACTGGCCGAATTCCACAGAGGGTGGACGCTGTTTCTGCTGGTCAGATGATTAAGAGCCGGTGAATTTGGGAACACGGCTTTCCCGATGCGCCGCCAGGCCCTCGATCATGTCCGCGGATGTCATGGTCACCGGCTGGGCCAGGGACTCCCATCTGAGCGCGGCTTCCAGGTGTGGATGATCCTCATTGAGTGCGACTTTCGTTAGTTTGGTGGCAATGGGGGCGTTGCCGGCCACTGTTCTGGCGATAGCCAACACCTCCGACATAAGGTCATTTTTCGGGAAAGATCGGTTTACTAGGCCTTTATCGGCAGCTTCGGCGCCGAGGAGTATGCGGCCGGTCAGGAGCATCTCCCTCGCCAGGCCGGTCCCCGCCCGCCTCGGCAGCAGGTAGGTGGCGGCCATCCCCGGGTGCAGGCCCAGTGCCGTGAACGGAGCCAGCAGCTTCGCGTCGTCGGCGGCGTACACGAGGTCGCACGCCAGCGCCACGCACAGGCCCGCACCCACGGCGGCGCCGTTCACCGCGGCGATCGTGGGCACCTCCAGGTCGGTGATGGAGAGCCAGGAGCGGTAGAAGGCGAGCATCCTGTCGCGCAGCCGGTCGACCGGCTCCACGCCCCGCTCCCCCAGCCACGACAGGTCCCCGCCCGCGCAGAAGGCGGTGCCGGCGCCGGTGACCACCACGCAGCGGACGTCTCGATCTCTGGCCAGGGCGGTCATGGTGTGTTGCCAGGCGTCGGTCATGCCGTCGGTCATGGCGTTGCGGACGTCGGGGCGGTTGAGGGTGATCAGGACGACGCCGTCGTCCTGGCGGTCGACGAGAAGATCGTTCATGCGGGGAAGCGTAGCTGGCGGGGTGCTGAGGAGCCGGACTGCGCACGCCGTCGGCGCGATCGGCGCGATCGACGCCATCGGCGGGGCCCTCGCCGCCGGCTCTGCGTCCACGGCCGTGCCATGGTGGGCGTCGTTTTTTCGCTCGTTTTCGGGCGAGTGGTCACAGAGCTGGCACGGGCGGGTGGTCATCCGCAGGGCTCCGGGGCGGATGGTCATCCACAGGCGGTCAGGTGTCGGCGGAAGTTATCCACAGGGGCGCGAAAAGCGACTCGGGATCTTGAAGGCTCGTGCGAATCTTCGGGCCATGAGGCCACGTGTGAAACCCGCCCTCCGGTGCGTCGACCGCGACGAGCACACCCTGCAGATCGGCCTGCATCCTCAGCGGGCGCTCATGCTGACCGGCCTGACTCGGCCGATCCGCCAGTGGATCGACACTCTCGACGGCACCCGTGACCTCGCCCACGTGCTGCGCGAGGCCGTGGCGGCTGGGCTGGACGAGCCCAGCGCCCGATCCCTGCTCGACCGGCTCATCGAGCAAGGCGTGCTGCACGACGCCTCGGCCCCGCCGTTCCCACTCCCGTTGGCGGAGCTCGACCGCCTCAGACCCGACCTGGAGGCCCTGGACCTGGCCTCCTCCACCCCCGACGGTGGCCGGGAGACGATGCGGCGCAGGAGAGAGGCGCACGTGCGCGTCTACGGCGCCGGCCGGGTGGGTGCCCAGGTCGTCGCCCTGCTGGCCGCAGCCGGCGTGGGGACGATCCGGGTGATCGATCCCGAGCCGACCCGCCCGGAGGACCTTGCTCCCGGCGGCCTGACCTGGTCCGAGTTCGGCCTCAGCCGCCAGGACGGCACGGTGGCACTAGCCCGCAGAGCCACCACCCCTCCCTCACCAGAGCAACCTGATGGCCGCACACCAAGCTCCCCAAGCGCGCCCTCTTCGGCCAACGCCCGGACCGCTTACGCCAAGCCCGGCCCCGTGTCGCGCTCGGACAGCAGCGCGAACGGACATCATCCGCCCACGGAAGCCGGACCCAGCGCCTCCAGCGGCAACGACCGTCAAGGCCCCACCCAGGAGGCAAAGCTCCGCCGGCCACCCACCACCAACTCCGGCATGAACCGTCAGAACCCAACCACAGACGCCGAGCCCGGCCGCGCGCTCACCACCGACGGCGCCACGAACCGTCTAAGCCCCATCACGGCCACCGAACCCGGCCACACATCCACCACCAACGGAGCCACGAACCGTCATCAAACCCCAACCACGAGGGCGAAGCCCAGCAGCGCACGCAGCCCGAACGGGGGCGGGAACCGTCAGAGCCTCATGACGGACGCCGAGCCCGGCTGCGCGTCCTCCTTCACCAGGGGTGCGGATCGTCGGGCGCCGACCGTGGACGTGCAGGCCGGTGGGCCGTATCTGAGTGACAAGACCCAGCGGCCCGATCTCGTGATCCTTACGCCGGTGCGGCCGCTCGACCGTGTGCTCGTCAACGAGCTCATCGCCCTGGGCATCCCGCACCTTCTCGTGGCGGCCTTCGAGGGTCACGGTTGCGTGGGGCCCCTAGTCCTGCCTGGTCAGACCGCATGTTTGCATTGCCTAGACTTGGCTCGTCGCGACCGCGACCCAGCCTGGCCGATCGTCACCGCACGCCTCGGCGGTTATCCGCCGGGCGAAATCGCCTGCGATGCGGTCCTCGCAAGCCTGGTGGCGGCCGCGGCGGCCGGTCACGCGCTCGCCCACCTTGAGGGCCGGGACGCGGTTGTGACCAACGGCACAATGGATGTCTTCCCTGATTGGCACTGGGAACGGCGATCGTGGGTCATGCATCCGCAATGTCGTTGTACGCGAAACAACCCATATCCGCGCACAATGGTCATGTCAGCTACCTGCGATTGACGTGCTCAGGTATCGACCATGAAGGGGGGAAGTGGCATCCCGTTTGGGATTCCGCGCATCAGTGTGAGCGATCTTCCACGCCGAGCAGTCACGCGCTCCGCCAAGTTGGCCGCCCTTCCACTCGGTTTCGCCGGTCGCACCGCCATGGGGCTCGGCAAGCGCATCGGCGGCAAGTCCGCGGAGATCGTCGCGGAGGAGATCCAGCAGCGCACCGCCGAGCAGATCTTCAAGGTCCTCGGCGAGCTCAAGGGCGGGGCGATGAAGCTCGGCCAGGCCCTGTCCATCTTCGAGGCCGCCCTGCCACAGGAGATCGTCGGCCCTTACCGCGCGACCCTCACCAAGCTTCAGGACGCCGCACCCCCGTTGCCCGCCGCCACCGTTCACAAAGTGCTCACTGAGCAGCTCGGCGACGACTGGCGCGACAACTTCCTCTCCTTCGACGACCAGCCGACCGCGGCCGCCTCGATCGGCCAGGTGCACCAGGCCGTGTGGCACGACGGCCGGCAGGTCGCGGTCAAGATTCAGTACCCAGGGGCCGGCAAGGCCCTGCTCGGTGACTTCGCCCAGCTGGCTCGCCTGGGCAAGATGTTCGGCGCGCTGCTTCCCGGTCTCGACATCAAGGCGGTGCTGGCCGAGCTGCGCGACCGGGTGGCCGAGGAGCTCGACTACCTGCGCGAGGCCGAGGCTCAGCACGCCTTCGCCCTCGAATTCCACAACGACCCCGACTTCCACGTCCCCGACGTGATCGCCGCCAACGAGATGATCCTGGTCAGCGAGTGGATGGACGGCACCCCACTGTCGCGCGTCATCACGGACGGCACCAAGGAGGAGCGGGACCACGCCGGCCTGCTGTTCGTCCGGTTCCTGTTCTGCTCCCCCGCCCGCGTCGGCATGCTGCACGCCGACCCGCACCCGGGCAATTTCCGCATACTGCCCAACGGCAAGCTCGGCATCCTCGACTTCGGCGCCGTCAACCGCATGCCCGGCGGCTACCCCACGGTCTTCGGCCAGCTGACCCGCATCTTCAACCAAGGCGACATGGACACCGTCGTGAACGGGCTGCGTGAGGAAGGCTTCATCCGCCCCGGCATAGAGATCGACCCCGATGCCCTGCGCGCCTTCCTCGCGCCCTACGTCGAGCCGACAGCCGTCGAGGAGTTCACTTTCAGCCGCGAATGGCTTCGAGCCCAGGCGGCCAGCGTCACCGACCTCCGCCCCACCAACGTCGTACGCCAGCTCAATCTGCCGGCCTCCTACGTCCTCATTCACCGTGTACACGCGGCCGGCGTCGGCGTTCTATGCCAGCTCGGCACCACTGCCCGCTTCCGTGACGAGGCCGTCCGCTGGGTCCCCGGCTTCATCGACGACCCTAACGACGAAGCCCTCGCCGTCCCTTGAAACAACGCTCTCGCCCACCCGTTGAACCGAAAGCTTCCCGCTCCCACAAGGCGGTTCCCTCCCCATGAGGCGAGAAGCTTCCCCCTATTGGGCGCGAGCTATTGGGCGCGAGCTTCCTTCCCCGTGTTCCCCGTGGGCGAGAGCTTTCGCCCTCCCGTAGTCCGTGTCTTTTGAACCTCCCGGTGCCCACCGTGATCATAGCCTTGGAGGATGAAGCTTCGAGCTCGGCGACAAGCGTGGAATCGAGCCGATGCAGCCCGTGAAGACCAGTTCAGAATCCCCTTCCAGGTGCCCAAAGCGCAGGCCTCCATCAGGGCGGAGGGGTAGTGCATACACATGGCCTGCCCGGCCTCTCGGCAGGCGCACCGGACGCCCTGTGAGTTGACTCGACCGCCGAGCAAGCCGTCGACCAGTGGTCCCGGCCAACACCTCCTCGGGGCAGCACGAGATCGGCCCATCCGCGAATTGGCGCGACGAGGAGGTCGCCGTCCGGGTCGGCACTGACCGTTGCACCACGGCAGGTGACCTGAGGGCCTCGAATCAATGGCCAAGTACTGTCTGGTCGACCACTTCAGGCGTCGAAGAAGCCACCGCCAACCGGAGACCTTCTTGCCGGTTAGAAGTGCGTACACGAAGACGACGCCCGCCGTGGGACGGCGTACACGAAAATCCGCCAGCGGCGGGTCACGGTGGCTCTGTCGCAGGTTGAGAAGTGCCGGGAAAGGCCAGCACTCACGCATCGCGGCAGGCGCCTGCGCGGTGGAGATGACAGGAGGCGGGAGAGGTCAGCACTCACGCATCGCGGCGCGGATTTGTGCGGTGGGGATGGGTGGGGTTGGGAGGGGTTGGGCTGCTGCTGTGCGTAGGCCGTCCAGGGTCAGGGCCAGGTGGCGTCGCCAGGCGCCGGGTGCCACCTTGTGGGTGGCTCTGATGGTCGCCGCCATGGCCCAGATTACGAAGGCCATGTCGGCGAGGGTGATGTCGGGTCGCAAATCTCCGGATCGTTGGGCTCGGTTGAGGATCTCCCGCATCAGGGCGTGCCCGCGATCGCCGTCGGCTGCCGTTGTCCGTGCGGCGAGGTCGTTGTAGCCGAGGTCCGCGGCCTGTAGTTCGCACACGCCGGTCAGGAACGCGACGAAGCCCTCCCAGGCGTCGGCCGTCGCCAGCGCCTGCTCAGCGAGCTCGGCCACGGTCGCCACTCGGTCCGCGAAGACTGCTTCCACCAGGGTGTCCCTTGTGGGGAAGCGGTTGTAGAGGGTCCCGATGCTCACCCCGGCCGTGCGTGCGACCTCTTCGAGAGGCACGTCGAGCCCCCGGTCCGCGAACAGCTGCCGGGCCGCTTGCAGGAGGCGCTCGCGGTTCTGCAGGGCGTCCTTGCGCATGGCCGCAAGCTTAGCTAACTTGAGGAGCACTTCAAGTTGAGGAGGGCCTCAATCTATGACCCGCACCATCGTGATCACGGGAGGTACGAACGGCATCGGCAGGGCCTTGGCCCGTCACTACGCCCAACGAGGTGATCAGGTCGTGGCCGTGGGCAGCAGCGAGGATGGTGGGCGGCGCCTGCGCGAGGAGGTGCCGGGGGTTCGTTTCATCCGGGCTGACCTCAGTTCCCTTCGCCAGAGCAGTGATTTGGTGGAACGGCTCCGCACCGAGCACCCCGTGGTCGACGCGCTGGTGCTCGCCGCGTTCCGGTTCAACCCGACACGGGTGGAGACCGAGGAGGGTTTCGAGCACACCTTCGCCCTCTACGTGCTCAACCGCTGGCTCCTGGCCGAGGGGCTGCGCGGCCCGTTGGAGAAGGCGGCGGCACCGGTGATCATCAATCTGTGCGGCGCTGGGCAGGGCGGAGCGGGAAAGGGCGGACCTGGTAAGCGCGGAGCTGGTAAGGGCGGAGCTGGTAAGGGCGGTCTGATTCGCTGGGACGATCTTCAGTTCAAGGACAGGTACCGGGCGGTCGCCGCGACCATGCAGGGCGCCAGGGCCAGCGAACTGCTCGGGGCGGCCTACGCCTCTGAGCGTACGAAGTACGTGCTGTACAACCCGGTGTTCGTCGCGACAGGGCTGCACGAGCCCTTCGGTCAGCCGCTGCGCAGTCTCGTACGGGTGGCATCGGCGGTATTCGCCCAACCGGTGGCCAAGGCGGTGCGGCCGATCGCCGCGCTCATCGACCAGCCGCCGGCCGAGCCGCTCACGGCCTGGAAGAAGGGGAAGATCATCGATCTCGCCGTGGACCTGAACGAGGTACGGCGGTTCGAGGAAACCATCCGCGCCATGGCCCAGTCCGGCTTGCCCTAGCAGCTCTGGGGTTGTGCCGGTACGTGAATCGCCGGCCACCCTCCTTGGCCCACCTGACATCCGGCCTCAAGCTGAGGATGCTCAGGGCGGCTCAGCGTGAAGCGGCTTCGAAGAGTTCGATGAGGTTGCCGGCTGGGTCGGCGAGGAGGATCTGCTTGCCGCCGGGACCGGCGATGACGTCGCCGCGGAAGGACAGTCCGGCGGCGCGGAGGCGGGCGATCTCGATGTCGAGGTCGTCGACGATGAGGTGGATGCGGTTGCGGCCTGGCGCGGTCGAGTCGTCGGGCGTGGCGCGGGCGCCGGAGCTCGCGGGGCCGGACAGGAGCAGGCGCAACGGGCCGCGGACCACGTCGGCGAAGGCGGGGGCCGGGTGGGTGCGCAGGGTGAAGCCGAGGTGGGTGGTGTAGAAGTGGACGGCGGCGGCCACGTCGTCGACGATGTAGCGGACGCTGGCGAGATCGTCGGGTGTTGTTGTCATGGCTCGATCTCCAGACTTGTGGCTTGGGCGAGGACGGGCAGCAGGTAGCGGATGCGGGTGTCGATCTCCGCTGCCGTTTCTCTGAAGGCGGAGTAGCTCGCGTGGTCGATGTCGCTGGTGGCGGCCGACTCGGTGTCACTCATGGCGGCCGACTCGGCCTCGCTGGTCGCATCCTGATCGTTGTCGCGGGTGATGACTGAGCCGATGTCGCTGGTGGTGGCCGGGTCGGGGATGCTCCAGTGGATTTGGCGCGGGTGGCCGGCGAATTCAGCGCGGACCTCGCGGACCTTGTCGCACAGGCTGATCAGGTGATCGAACCGGTGGTGGGTCACCGTGTCCAGGTGGCGTGGCCGCTGGCCGGCCAGGTCGATGCCGTAGTGCTCGCGTAGGACTCGTACAGCTTGGGGGTGGATGCGCGGTTTGGGGTGACTGCCGGCGCTGGTCACCCGTACGTGGCCGCCGGTGCGGTGGCGCAGCAGGGCTTCGGCGATCGGCGAGCGGGCGCTGTTGCCCGTGCACATGAACAGCACGCGGGGCTGGAGCTCGGCGGTCGTGGACGGTGGCGGGGCGGGGTCGGCGCGCAGCGCCGGGTGCAGGGCGAGGCCGGCGGCGGTCAGCGCCTGCGCGCAGCGCTCCAGGTCCAGATGGTAGTAGGTGTCACGGGCGTCGAAGCTGCTCCTGTGGGCGGTGACCAGGCCGCCGCCGCGGAGCAGCCGCAGGTGGTAGGAGATCAGGTTCTGCGGCTGGCCGAGCAGGTGGACCAGCTCGCGGACGCGGTAGTCGCTCGCGGCCAGCTCGGTCAGCAGCCGCCACCGCAGTGGGTGGGCGGCCAGCCGCACGAACGCCGGTGGCGTCTGACCCGTGGTGACCATGTCAGCAGAATACATCAAATCAATTTGATGGAATCAATGGACGTGCCGTATGTGGCAAGCCGATCGGCGGCGAATCTGCCATACAAGGAGGCATGAGTCTTCCGATCGAGCCGCAGCCGCCGGATCGAGGCCCGGGGCGGATCATCATGCTCAACGGCGCCTCCAGCTCGGGCAAGTCCACGCTCGCCAGGTCACTGCAGCGGCGTCTGGACGAGCCGTTCCTGTACGTGTCGTCCGATCAGTTCGTGGCGGCCGGGATGTTGCCGGAGCGTCGTGATCGTGACGGGCCGTTCGCCTGGTGGCCGGAGATGCGCCCGCGCTTCTTCCACGGGTTCCATCGCTGCCTGCCCGCGCTGGCCGGAGCGGGGAACGACCTGATCGTGGAGCACATCATCGAGTTCCCGGCCTGGCGCGTGCTGCTCGCCGAGTTACTGGCCGGGTTCGATGTCTTCCTGGTGGGTGTGCACTGCGACCTCGACGAGCTCGACCGCAGGGAACGGGCCCGCGGTGATCGGCGTATCGGCGAAGGCCGGGCGCATGTCGAAAAGGACGGCATTCACACCTTCGGGCCGTACGACTACGAGGTCGACACCACGCGGACGACGGACGCCGCCGACGCGGTGCTCACGGCCTGGCGAGAGCGAGGCCGGCGACGGGCACTGACGTAACGCGCCTTCCGGAGGCATTCGCGAATGATCGCCCGGAACGAACCGCCTCCGGCCCGGTCCTGTTCACCACACGACCGCGACTTCCTGTGGCATGTCCTGTTGAGTTCTTTCGGGGTGCTTACGACAGCTCGCCAGGTCTGAGCGGGCGGCCCCTGAGCGCGCATGCTTACGGCGTAATCACCAGAGAGGAAGGCCGTACATGCGTCTCTACCGGATGGCCGCCGTGGCCGCCCATGTCTGTGCTGTGATTCTGATCGTGAACGTGCTCCGTCGCGCGGGGATCGTCCCCGAAACGGCTCTCACGCATGCCATCGCCCCGTTCGGGGCGCTGACGGGACTGTTCGCGATCACCGGCCTGTACCTGCTCGTCAGGGGCGGTGCGGGCAACGTCGGCCTGATCGGATACCTGCTCAACGCGGCCGGCCTCGCCGGAGCGTTCGCCATCGAGTACGCGCTGCACTTCGTTTTCCCGTCACTCGACGCCGCCACGATAACCGGACTCCTCGCGGGGACCACGGGCATGGCCTTCCTCGTCACTTCGGTCGTACTGGTGACGGGGGTGCTGATGTTCAGCGCGGCGGCCATCAGGACCGGCCTGCTGCCTCCGCTGGGTGTGGCGCTCTACGCCGTGGGGATGATCCCCGGCTCGCTGCGCAACGCGGTCCCGCTGCCGGTCTATCTCATCGGCCTGGTCGTTGCAGCGGTGGGGATCGCCTGGTTGGCCACCCGTCTGTGGTCGGCCGAGGACGAACCGCGCGTGGCCGCCGCTTCCGGAGCCGTCGCGCACTGACGGCCGACGCCGGAAAAGAAGCGCCGGAAAAGGAACCGCCGCGAAAACGACCCCGGCCCGGAAACGACACCGCCCCGCGGGGAACAGGTCGTGTTCCCCGCGGGGCGATCGATGGTCACCAAGCTGATGTCGGAGGATCCGGGAGATCCTGCGCCGGCGGCAGGATCTCCCGGATCAGCCCTCCATGCTCAGGGCCCGGCTGAGGCGCTCGTTCGCCCGCTGGACCCGGCGCTCAGCCCGCTGGATGCGGCTGATGCGCGCGACCAGGCCTTGCTCCCGCGCCTCTTGATGGAGCGTTTGTATTCGGTCGTTTACCAATTCATGGTAGAGAGACGGAAGCGAGACGTGACTCGTCGGGATGCTCATTGCCTGTCTTCTTTCTGTCGGAAGTCGGTGGTGGAACTGGCTTTGGTTCAGGCAGCGACCGGGTGCTTGCGCGGACGGCCGCGCGGACGCTTACGGGGAACGACGGTCCCGCGGAGGATGAGCTCGCCACCCCAGACGCCCCAAGGCTCCTCGCGCTCGAGCGCGCGGGCCAGGCAGGCCTTCTGGATCGGGCAGCCGCCACAGAGCGCCTTGGCGAACTCGACGTCCTCCGGTGACTCAGCGAACCACAGGTCAGGGTCGGTACGGCAGGGGATCTCGGCTTCGTCGATCAGGTCCATGATCGTCTTCGCCCCCATCTGCTTTCTCCTTCGATCGGTCTTTTTGAGCTTGTTCTGGCACCTCGGGGGTGTTCGGGGATCACGGACAAACAAAGAGGCCGCGGATCCTGTGTGCGGATCCGCGGCCTGGGGGCTGCTATGTGCCGGTCAGGTTATGACCGGCGCATCCCTCCAGGGTTGCGGACCGCACATTCCACCCTTGGTGAACTGCGGGGTCGGCACTTCGGCGCCTGCGACGAGGGCAGGAGCGATCAGGGCGGCCGCACCGTAGTGGGCACGCGCGTAGAAAGCGGAGTCCTGACGTCGGGCAGACTGCTCCCGCCGCAGCTTGGCCGGCCCATGGACGAGCCTCACCGAGTCACGGCATGCGGAAGCGAGCCACTGCGTGGCCGTCATGTTCATGCTGATCACCGGGGCTCACCTCCACTCTGGGATCGTCGGGCTGAATGCCCGACTCGCTTGTCCAAGACCCTAAACCGGGATCCGGGAACTGGGCAACATATTTTCTACCTGCGATTTTACGACTTTGTCACACGGATCATGGCCTCCTGCACCACCGACACCACCAGTTCGCCCGAAGCGGTGAACATCTCGCCCCGCGCGAGCCCTCTCGCCGCCCCTGACCAGGGGGACTCCTGGGCGTACAGCAGCCAGTCGTCGGCCCGGAACGGCCGGTGGAACCACATGGCGTGATCCAGGGAGGCGCCCATGACGTTGGAGGCGCCCCAGGCCATGCCGTGCGCCAGCAAGATCGTGTCGACCAGGGTGAAGTCGGAGGCGTAGGCGGCCAGCACCACGTGCAGCAGCGGATCGTCCGGCAGGTCGGCGTCGTAGCGGAACCAGACGTTGGTCTCGGCGCTGCGCAGCGCCGGGTCGGCGTACGCCTCCCAGGTCAGCGGGGAGGCGTACCGGGAGTCCACCGGGCGCGGGCGGGAGGCCCACTCGCGCAGCTCCGGATGGGTGCCCAGCAGCTTCGACATCCGCTCCTGGTACGCGGGCAGCGACTCGGCGTCCGGCACGTCGGGCTTCACCGCCGCCTGGTGCGCCACGCCGTCCTCCAGGACGTGGAACGACGCGGACATCGTGAAGATGGTCTTGCCGTGCTGGATGGCCTTGACCCGGCGCGTGGTGAACGACCTGCCGTCGCGCACGCGTTCGACGTTGTAGACGATCGGCACCGAAGGGTCGCCGGGGCGGATGAAGTAGGCGTGCAGGGAGTGCACGTGCCGGTCGGAGTCCACGGTGCGACCGGCCGCGACCAGCGCCTGCGCGGCGACCTGCCCGCCGAAGACGCGCTGGATGCGCTCCTCCGGGCTGCGCCCCCGGAACATGTCCAGTTCGAGCTGCTCAAGGTCGAGCAGGTCGAGGAGCTCCTTCAGCGCCTCGTTCACAGATCCCCCTCGCATCGGCGGTGTCCGGAATTCCGCCCGTCATCATGGTGCCATCACAGCGGGACTCATGGAGAGGCGGTACGGCAGAGGCCGAGGACCGCCTCGCCGTAGCGGTCGAGCTTGACGCGGCCGATGCCGGCGATGGACAGCAGCTCCTGCTCGGTGGTGGGCGCGCGCTCCGCGATGGCCTGCAGCGTCACGTCGGTGAACACGACGTACGGCGGCAGCTTCGCCTCCTTGGCGGTGGCCGCGCGCCAGACCTTCAGGCTCTCCAGCAGGGCCTCGTCGTACTCGGCCGGACAGGTGGAGCAGCGGCCGAGCTTCTGCTCCGGCGCCGTGGTCAGGGACTTGGCGCAGACGCGGCAGCTCACCGGGGCCGCGACCGGGCGGCGTTCGCGGGCGGGCGCGTGTGAGGAGGCCGCCGCGCGTGAGGAGGCGGGCGCGCGGCCGGTGAGGCCGTCGAGGAAGCGGGACGGGCGGCGGCTCTTACGGCCTCCGGGGGCGCGCGACAGCGCCCAGGACAGGGACAGGTGCTCGCGGGCCCGGGTGATGCCGACGTAGAGCAGGCGGCGCTCCTCCTCGATCTGCTCCGGGGTCTCGGCGTAGATGATGGGGATCATGCCGTCGGTCAGGCCGACGAGGAAGACCGCGTCCCACTCCAGGCCCTTGGCGGCGTGCAGGGAGGCCAGGGTGACCCCCTCGATCGGGGGCGCGTGCTGCTCGGCGGCGCGGCGTTCGAGCTCGGCGACGAACGCCTGGAGGTCCGCGCCGGTGGCGGCCAGGTCCTCGGCGAGGTCCGCCAGGGCCTTGAGCGACTCCCACTTCTCGCGCGCCTTGCCGCCGCCGGGCGGTGACGGCGTCAGGCCGACGCCCGCCAGGATGTGGTGGACCTCGGCGGCCAGCGGCTCGCCGGCGGCGGAGCGGGCCGCGCCGCGCAGCAGCACGATCGCCTGCCGCACCTCCGGACGCTCGAAGAAGCGCTCCGCGCCGCGCAGGACGTACGGGAGGCCGGCCTTGGACAGGGCCTGCTCGTAGGCCTCCGACTGGGAGTTGGTGCGGAAGAGCACGGCGATCTCGCGGGACGGCACGCCCTGGTCGATCAGCTTGCGGATGGCGCGGGCGACTCCGGCGGCCTCGGCGGGCTCGTCGTCGTAGTCGGCGAAGGCCGGCCGGGGGCCTTCGGGTCGCTGCGCGATCAGCTCCACGCGGTGCGGCGACCGCCCTTTGGCGATGACCAGGTTGGCCAGGTCGACCACCTGCGGCGTGGAGCGGTAGTCGCGGACCAGCTTGATGACCGCGGCGTCAGGGTGCTCGACGGCGAAGTTGGTCAGATAGCGGGGGGTGGCGCCGGTGAAGGAGTAGATCGTCTGGTTGGGGTCGCCGACCACGCACACGTCCTTGCGACCGCCGAGCCAGGTGTCGAGCAGGAGCTTCTGCAGCGGGTTGACGTCTTGGTACTCGTCGACGACGAAGTAGCGATACTGCTGGCGGATCTGCCCCGCCACCTCCTGGTGCTCGGTCATCACCGCGGCGGTGAGCTCCAGGATGGTCTCGAAGTCGACCAGGTGGCGCTCGCGCCTGATCCGCTCGTAGGACTCGTAGAGGCGGGCCACCTCCTCGGCCGGGACGGGGGAGGTGCGGTGGTGCTTGGCCGCCGCCGCGACGTAGTCCTCCGGGCCGACCTGGGTGACCTTGGCCCACTCGACTTCGGCCGCGATGTCCCGCAGCTCGGACCGATCCGGATTTTTCCGGATCTGGCGGCAGGCTTCCACCAGCACCGGGAGCTTGGACTCGATCACCGACGGCGCCGCGCCGCCGATCACCCGGGGCCAGAAGTAGGTGAGCTGCCGCAGCGCGGCGGCGTGGAAGGTGCGCGCCTGCACCCCGGGCGCCCCCAGCGCGTGCAGCCGCTGCCGCAGCTCGCCCGCCGCCCGTGTGGTGAATGTCACTGCGAGCACGCTGCGTGCGTCGACCACTCCGCTGCGCACGGCATGAGCGATGCGGTGCGTGATCGCCCTGGTCTTTCCCGTGCCGGCGCCGGCGAGCACGCAGACGGGCCCACGCAGGGTCTCTGCCACCTCACGCTGCTCCGGATCGAGGCCGGACAGCACGTCATCCACGCTGTTCACCTGTCCATCCTCCCAGCCGGTGGCGGTCCAGGCTCCATTCTGACAACCTGCGGCATTCGCCCGTTGCAGGTAACGCCCAGGCAACTCCCAGGCAACAAGGTGCAAAGAGCTCGTCTCTTCCATCACAATGGGGCCGTCCCTGAGCATGGAGGAGGAAGGAAGGCCGTGCGAACAGCGGTTTCCTTGAGCGCGATAGCGCTCGCGTGTGTCGCGCTCGCGCCCGCGACCGCAGCGGCGACCACGGCGGCGTCCACGGACCCCGTGCCGGGTCCGACGCCGACGACCTCCGTGACCGATCTGGACGGAATGGGCGGCCTGGCCTCCGAGACCGTCTCCTATGGCAAGCACCGTCATCAGCAGATGGACGTCTGGTGGACGCCCGACGGCCAGAAGCGCCCGGGGATCTTCATCGTCCACGGCGGCTGGTGGTCCAGCGGCGACAAGAAGCAGATGACCGAGATCACTCGGACGTACGCCGACCGCGGCTACACGGTCTTCAACCTCAACTACCGGCTCTCCACCGAGGCGGCCTGGCCCGCCCAGCGCGCCGACGCGCTGGACGCCATCGCCACGGCCAAGCGGCACGCCGACAGGTGGGCGTTCGACGCGGGCAACTTCGTGGTGACCGGCTTCTCCGCGGGCGGCCACATCGCCGCGGCCGTGGGCACCTACGGCAACGGCATGCCGGGGCTCAAGGGCGTCGTGGGCCTGTCGCCGATCATCTCTCCGCTGCGCGCCTACACCGACGGCGCCACGGCCGCCGACCCCTACGCGGCGCGCCTCCGCAAGGCGGCGATCCAGCTGGCCGGCGGCTGCGCGCCCAAGGGCAAGTGCTCGCGGGTCTGGGCCAGCATGGAGGTCGCCTGGCACGCCAGCGCCAAGGACGCGCCGATGCTGACCGTGCACTCGCAGTTCGAGTTCGTGCCTCCGGTGCAGAGCATGCTGCTGAAGCAGACGCTCGCCAAGGCGGGTGTGCCGGTGCAGGTCGTGACCGTGCCGGGCACGGCGCACGCCTCCGGGCTGCACCGTAACGTGAGCGTGGCCGAGCGCGTACAGAAGTGGATCACCGAGCGCATCGGGTGAGGGATTACCCGGGCTCCCGGGGTTGTTGCACGGATCGCCTGTTCCTGACCTTGGAGGGAATCCTGACATGGCGCTCACGGTCTACAGCACCACATGGTGCGGCCCCTGTAAGCGGCTGAAGTCCCAGCTGACCCGAGAAGGCATCCGGTTCAACGAGATCGACATCGAGCGCGATGCCGATGCGGCCGCGTTCGTGATGAGCGTCAACAACGGCAACCAGGTCGTGCCGACCGTGGTGATCGAGACCGCCAAGGGGCGCGTGGTCCGCACCAACCCGTCGGCCCGCGAGGTGAAGGCCCTCCTGGAAACGGAAACGGTCTGACGGTCAGAGCCCCCGCCTCACGCGGGGGCTCACCAGTCACCCTCAAGAGGCCTGCCGTACCACGTCTCGATGAGGCGGCGGGCGATGGAGACCGCGGGCGGGAGACGTACCTCTCCGGACGCCAGGGCCTCGGCCAGCTCCTCGCGGGAGAACCAGCGGGCTTCGGCGATCTCCTCGGCGTCGGGCGTCAGGTCGGTGGTGAGGGCTTCGGCGAAGAACCCGAGCATGAGGCTGCGCGGGAACGGCCAGGGCTGGCTGCCGAGATAGCGCGGGTTGGCGACGGCGATGCCGACCTCCTCGGCCACCTCGCGGATGACGGCGCCCTCCAGGGACTCGCCGGGCTCCACGAAGCCGGCCAGGATCGACAGGCGGCCTTCGGGCCACTGCGGGCCGCGGGCGAGCAGGCAGCGGTCGTCGGCGTCACGGATCAGCATGATCACCGCGGGGTCGACCCGGGGGAAGTGCTGGCTGGAGTCCTGTGGGCAGACCCGGATGTGGCCGCCCGCCCGCACCTCGGTGCGGGTGCCGCAGCGCGGGCAGAAGTCGTGGGTGGTGTGCCAGGCTTCGAGCGCGACCGCGTAGACCAGCAGGCCGGCGTCGCGGTCGCCGAGCAGGGCGCCCGCCTGCCGCAGCCCGGCGGGGACCGCCTGGCCGTCGGGGGCGTCGCGCAGGCTCATGACGCTGGAGAGGCGGCCGTTGACCTCGCCGCCGACCTCGCCGTTGGGCATGCCGGGCAGCGGCGCGGCCACCGCGAAGTAGGCGACGCCGTCGGCGACGCCCAGAAGGTAGCGCTCGCCGGGCGGGGCATCGATGGTGGTGAGGAGCACGGCGTGGACCTCGTCGCCGCTGCGCCGGACGAGGGTGCGGCCGTTGTCGACGACGAGCACCCGGGTCGCCGGATCCGCCCAGGCACGTTCCAACCAGGCCTCGTCGGCCCTCAGCGTCGCCGATCTGTCGATGGTGCCGCGTGCGAGGAGCAGCGGTCCGATGAGTTGCTCTTCCGCGGTTTCCACGGCCCCCACCCTTCTCAAATCCCATGTCATCCTATGACCTCGGGGTTGTCCTCCGATTACGAATCCCCGGCTTCGGGAGGATCTTCGAGGGGCTAGGATCTTGTGGGTTAGGTTAGCCTTACCTGATCTTCGGGGGTGCCTCGCGTTGCGGCTCTACCTGACCGCGCTCAAAGCGACCGACTCGGTGACCGGCGGATTCCTGCCCGCCGCCCGCGCGCTGGGGTGCGAGGTGACGATACTCACCGACCGGCCGGAGCGGCATCCCGACGCCGTCGCCTGCGACGTGCGCGACCCGCGCGCCCTGATCGACGCGATCGAGCACCTCGGCAGGCCCGACGCCCTGTTCTCCAACTCCGATCATCTCCAGGTGGAGACCGCCATGGCCGCCGCCTACTTCGGGCTGCCCGGCAAGGACTGGCGGGCCTGCCTGACGGCCAAGAACAAGTTCCTGACCCGCCGCAGGCTCGCGGAGGCGGGGATCGAGCGGGTCCTCTCCGTCCGGCTGCGGCCCGAGGATCCGGTGCCGGAAGGGCTGCCCTACCCGCTCGTGGTCAAGCCCCGGGAGGGGGTGGCCAGCGAGGACGTGCTGTTCGTGGAGTCCGGCCTGGCCGGAGCGGTCCGATCGGTCCGCCAGCGGCGGCCCGGCGAGTCGCTGGTCGTGGAGGAGTATCTGGAAGGCCCGCTGCGCACGCTGGAGACCCTCGGCGACGGTGAGACGATCCAGGTGCTCGGCGGGTTCGAGACCACGCTGGGGCCGCTGCCGCACTTCGTCGAGGAGCGGCTGGACTGGGCGCCGGACGGGCCGCACGAGCACGTCCTGGCCGCGCTGCGGGCCATCGGGGCGGGCTTCGGCGCCTGCCACACCGAGTACGTACGCACCGCGCGCGGGCCGAGGATCGTCGAGGTCAACTACCGGGTGATCGGCGACCACTGCGACTTCCTGCTCGCCGACCTGCTCGGCGTGCCGCTGTTCGAGTGGATCCTGCGCGTCCATCTCGGCGAGCGCGCGCCGCGGGTCCCCTCGGTCGACCGACACGGCAGCGCGGTCAGCCTGGTCGCCGGCCGGTCCGGCACCATCACCTCGGCCCCCGGGCCGGAGGAGCTCACCCGGGACGGCGTCAGGCTCTGGCACCGGCCGCTGCGCCGGGTCGGCGACCGGGTGGAGCAGACGCACACCAACCGCGACTACCTGGGCGTGATCAGGGCCGTCGGGCCGGACCGGGCCCGGGTGGACGCGGCCGTGCTCGACTACCGCGCCACCCGGCCGTGGGTCGTCGGATGAGGTCCAGGGAGGCGTACCTGGCCGCGCGGGTGCTCAACGCCCTGCTGCGCGAGGACTACGGCAGGCTGTCGTCCCGGGTGGGCCGGAGCAGGAGCGGCGTCGGGCTGACACTGGCGGACGGGCGGCTGGTGCGGCTGGCGACCGGCGCGCCGTTCCAGGACTTCGTGGTGGCGCCCGGTCAGCAGCTCGGGCTGGAGCAGGTGCTGGAGACGCTGACGGAGCTCGCCGACCCGCAGGACGCGGCGGGCGTGGCGGCGTTCTTCGAGGAGTGCGTGGCCGCGCTGGCCGCACTGGAGCTGCACGACGCGCACCTGCCCGACGTCCTGGCCAGGAAGCCCTCCTACGAGTCGCTGGCGGCCTTCGCCGACCATCCGGTCTATCCGACCTCACGGGCCCGGCCGGGGTTGTCAGAGGCCGATCTGCTGGCGTACGCGCCGGAGTTCGCGCCCGCGTTCGAGCTGCGCTGGGCGGCGGTGCAGCGCCGGATGCTGGGCCGGATGCTGGAGCCGGGCTCGGCGCCCGCGCTGCCCGCCGACGTGCGGGGGCGGGAGCAGCCGGACGGCGAGGTGCTCTTCCCGGTGCATCCGCTGACCGTGGACGAGGTGCGCGGGATCGACGGCGTGCGGCTGCTGGAGGAGCCGCGCGTCACCGTACGGCCCACCCTGTCGATGCGGACCGTGGAGCTGGACGCCCGCACGCATCTCAAGCTGCCGCTCCCCACCAGCACACTCGGCCTGCGCAACCGGCGCTCGATCAAGGCCGGCACCCTGCGCGACGGCGCGCGGGCGGAGCTGCTGCTGCGCGGGCTCGCCGACTCCGACGTGCTGATCGCCGACGAGCAGACCTACGCGCACGCCGGGCACGAGTACCTCGCCTGGATGGTGCGCAGGCTCCCCGCCGGGAAGGTGGTGCCCGTCGCGGCGCTGGCCATCCCGGGCGTCCTGGCCGAGCTGGGCGACGTGCTGCCCGCCTATCTGCGCCTCCTGCTGCGCTGGAACGTACGGCTGTTCGTCGAGTACGGCGTCGCGCTGGAGGCACACCAGCAGAACCTGTCCCTGGTCTTCACGGGCGAGGGGATGAAGCTGCTGGTCAAGGACAACGACGGGCTGCTGGCCTCCCCCGCCAGGCTGGCGGCGGCCGGGGTCGAGGTGCCGGAGTTCGCCGATGCGCGGATGCTGACCGACGACCCGCACGCCCTGGCCGACGTGTTCGTGACCATCACGCTGCACCTGGCGTGCGCCGCCATCGCGTTCGGGGCGCTGCCGCACGCCCGCGCCTCCGCGCTGCTGCGCGACACACTGGCCGAGGCGCTCGACGGCTACGGCGACGACCCGATGGCCAGGCTCCTGCGGGCCAGGACGCTCGACGCCGCCCGGCTCACCGGCAAGTCCATGGTCACCGCCGGGACGCTGGTGGCCAAGGAGCGGACCGGCGCGGCGGACGTGAACAAGTTCTACGGCACCAGCGGGCCCAACTACCTGAGGAGAGCTTGAATGCACGGTCTGGCCCGCACCTCGCCCGCCGAGGAGGCCGAGGAAGCCGAGGAGGCGACGCTCGCGGCACTGCTGCGCTGCTGCGTCCGGGAGGTCGCCGGGCCGCGCGGCCTGGTCTGGCCCGCTCCGCCGTACCTTCTGCTGCGGGTGGGCGGCGCGCTGCTGCGGGCGCGCACGCGCGGCGGCGCCGCGCTGCGCTTCGAGGGGCGTCCCGAGCGCCTGGAAGCGGGCGCCTGGCACCCGCTGACGACGGATGAGCTGGTACGGCTGGCACAGGCGGATCTGGGGCGTGGGGCGGGGCCTGGCCACAACGAGGAGTTCGCCGGGCAGGTGGCGGCGAGCCGTACGGCCATGGCGGCGATCCTGCGGGCCAGGGCCGCCGCCGTGCCGCCGGCCGATCCATGGCTGGCCTCGGAGCAGGCGCTGGTGTACGGGCACCCGTTCCACCCGAGCCCGAAGGCGCGGGGCGGGCGGGGGTGGCTGCGGTACGCGCCCGAGGCGCACGCGAGCTTCCCGCTGCGGCTGCTGGGGGTGCGGGCGGACGCGGTGGCGCAGGAGGGCGACGTGACGGCGCTCGACGCGCTGGGGGAGGCGCCCGCCGGTCACCGGCTGCTGCCCGCGCATCCGTGGCAGCTCGACCTGCTGCGGCCCGCCCTGGGGAGCGAGCTGGTGGATCTGGGGCCGGGGCCCGTCGTGATGCCGACCTCGTCGGTGCGGACCGTGTACGCGCCGGATGCCGGGGTGTGCCTGAAGTTCAGCCTGGATGTGCGGATCACCAACTGTGTGCGGAAGAACGCCTGGTACGAGCTGGCCGGGGCGGTGGAGCTGACCCGCCGCCTCACCCCGATATTCGCTGACATTTCCCGAAAACATCCGGGGACGCGGTGGCTGCCCGAGCCCGGCTACCGCTCGGCCCGCCTCGGGACACGCCTGCTGGAGGGCCTCGGCGTGATCGTCAGAACCGGGCCGTGGACGGGCGGCTCCCCCGGCGTGACCCCGATCCTGGCCGGAGCCCTCGCCGCCGGGACGCCCCGGCCCGAGGCGCTGAGCCGCGATCCGCTCGCGTGGTGGACCGCCTACGTCTCGGCGGTGGCGCGGCCGGTGCTGGAGCTCTACTTCACCCACGGCGTGGTCGTGGAGCCGCACCTGCAGAACGTCCTGGTGGGCCTGGACCCGACCGGGCTGCCCGTGGAGGCCGTCTTCCGCGACCTGGAGGGCGCCAAGCTCGTCACCGGCCGCCACGACCTGACCGGCCTCGCTCCGCAGGTGGCGCGGGCCGTGTCGTACGACGCCGAGCGCGGCTGGGCGAGGGTCGTCTACTGCCTGCTGGTCAACCACCTGGTCGAGATCGCCGCCACCGTGGCGGGTCACGGCGGGGGCGCGGTCTTCGAGGAGGAGATCCTGCCCGAGCTCTGGAAGGCGGCCCGGGAGATCCTCGTTCAGCAGGCCGGCGAACTGGGCTGGCCGCTGCCGCTGTCGGACCTCCTGGCCGGCTCCCCGCTCCCGGCCAAGGCCAACCTGAGCGTGCGCTGGGCCAGGGCGGCCGACCGGTCCGCCGGATACGTCCCGATCGCGAACCCGCTCGCATGATCGCCCCAGAGGTCCAGGAGGCCGCCCTGCGGCTCCCCGCCGCCCCCGCCTATCTGTACGACCTGCCCGCGCTGGACGAGCACGCGGCGGCGGTACGGCGTGCGCTGCCGGACGTCGAGCTGTACTACGCGGTCAAGGCCAATCCGGACGCCGAGCTGCTGCGCGTGCTGGACCGGTACGTGGACGGCTTCGAGGTGTCGTCGGGCGGCGAGCACGCGCACGTGTCGGCCCTGCTGCCGGGCAGGCGGCTGGCCCTGGGCGGTCCGGGCAAGACGGACGCGGAGCTGGGGCTGCCTCATCACCGCATTCACGTGGAGTCGCCGTACGAGCTGCGCCGCCTGCTCGCGACCGGCCTGCGCGCCGACGTGCTGCTGCGGATCAACCCGGACCTGCCGGTGGAGGGGGCCGCGCTCACCATGAGCGGCCCGTTCGGCATGGACGAGACGGGCGTGGCGGAGTGCCTGCCGCTGTTCACCGACCGGGTGAGGCTGCGCGGCCTGCACACCCACCTGGCCAGCGGGCTGGACGCGCCCGCGCTGCTCCGGCTGGCCGGGACGCTGCTGGACACCGACCAGCCGGAGGTGAACCTGGGCGGCGGCATGGCCGTGTCCTACGCCGCGCCCGCCGAGAGGTTCGACTGGGTCGGCTACGGCACGGGACTGTCGGAGGTCCGCCGGGCGGGGCAGGTGGTGCGCATCGAACCGGGCAGAGCGCTCACCGCCTACTGCGGCCACTACGTCACCCGGGTCGTGGACGTGAAGCGGGTGCGTGGCGAGGCGTACGCGATCCTGCTGGGCGGCACCCACCACCTGCGGACGCCGGTGACCAAGGGGCACGACCAGCCCTTCACCGTCCTGGCCACGGGCGGCGGGCCGGGGGTCGTGGACGAGCCGGTCACCCTCGTCGGGCAGCTGTGCACCCCTAAAGACGTCTTCGCCCGAAAAATCGTGACTTCTGTACGGGTGGGGGACACGGTGGTGTTCGGGATGGCCGGGGCCTACGCCTGGAACATCTCGCACCACGACTTCCTGATGCATCCCCGGCCGGAGTTCCGCTACCTGCGAGGGTGAGCCGCTCGGACCGGCAGGTCAGGAGCGGGTGGGGACGGCCTCGATGAGGGCGACCAGGCCGGCGGCGTCGAGCAGGTCCACCGGCCGGACGGTCCGGTTCGCGCGCACGTAGTGGAAGGCCGCGCCCACGTTCTCCAGGGGCACGCCCGCGAGCTGCGCCCAGGCCAGGCGGTAGGCCGCGAGCTGCACCGACGCCGCCTTGGCCGCCTTGCCCTTGGGCGGCTCGCCGGTCTTCCAGTCGACGACCTCGTAGCGCCCGTCGGGCAGCTCGAAGACGGCGTCCATCCGGCCGCGCACCACCCGATCGGCGATCATGGTCTCGAACGGCACCTCCAGGTCGAGCGGCTTCCGCTCGGCCCACTCGCTCTCCTCGAACCGCTCCTGCAACTCGGCCAGCCGCACGTCCGCCTCCTCCGGCTCCCGGAGCAGGTCGAGCTCGAAGTCGTCGATGAGCCGCTGCTGGTCCCAGCGGGTCTCCAGCCACCGGTGGAACGACGTGCCGCGCCGGGCCAGCGGCGCGGGCTTGACCGGGACCGGGCGGCGGATCCTGCGGGCCAGCTCGCGGGCGTCGGCGGCCAGCGTGACCAGCGAGGACACGGTCAGCTTGGTCGGCAGCTCGACGGTGGTGGAGCCGCGCCGCCGGTGCAGCTCCCGCTCACGCAGCAGCAGGTCGGTGTCGCGCTCCCAGGCCCGCACCCGCTCCTCCTCGAACGCGCGCAGCGTCTCACCCGCACCCGCCCCGTGCGCCGTGTCCTCCGCTGTGTCCTCCGCCGTGTCCTCTGAAGGAGCCGTCATCACCCTGTCCAGTGCGGCCTCGACCAGGCGGGCGCCGTCGAGGACGGACTCGTACCGCAGTCCTTCGGGTGTGACCGGCCAGATGGCCTCGGCCGGCTCGGCCAGCAGCGGGTTGGTGGCGCCCTCGGCGATCTCGGGCGCCCAGAACGCGACCCGGTCGGCGGTGTCGCGGATCTCCAGCAGGAAGTCCGACGGCGCCAGCGGCTTGGAGGCGCTCCCCCACCGGTAGCCGGAGGCGATCAGGTGGTAGTGGGCGCGGGTGACGGCCACGTACGCCAGCCGCCGCTCCTCCATGAGGTCCCGCTCGCGGCAGAGCTCGTCGAACACCGCCAGCTCCTCCTTGCCGAGCCCGGCCAGGCGTGGCAGGTCGGCGGCGTCGCCGCGCAGCGTGTACGGCAGCTTGCGGGGGTTGTCGGTCCAGCGGCTGTTGGTGACGGGCGTGGCGGGGAACATGCTGCCGCTGGCGATCGTCCCCTTGGAGCTGACGAGCTGCGACAGGCCGGGCACCACCACGACGGGCCACTCCAGCCCCTTGGAGGCGTGCACGGTCATCAGCTTGACGCTGTTGCTCTCGCCGACCCGGCCCGCCTCCAGCCCGAACTCCTCGCTCTCGGCCGCCTGCAGGTAGGCCAGGAACGCGCCGAGCGTCGGATCCTCGGAGTCGCCGGCGAACCGGGCCGCGGCGTCCTGGAAGGCGTCCAGGTCGGCCCTGGCGGCGAAGGCGCTGACCGTGCCGCCGCGGGCCGCCACCTCGATGTCCAGGCCCAGCCTGCGCTCCACCTCGCTGATCAGGTCGGGCAGCGGCTGCCCGGTGTGGGCCCGCAGCTGGCGCAGCTCGTGCGCGAGCGCGACGAGCCTGGTCGCGGCCAGCGGCGAGAACGAGCGCAGCCAGGCCTCACGGTCGGGCAGCTCGTCGAGCGCGTCCACCAGGCTGCCGCGCTCCTCGGCCAGGTCGGCCACCACCTGGTCCAGCGGGTCGTCGGCGCGGCGGCTGTCCCGGGACTCGCGGTTCAGCTCGCGGGCGAGCTCGCCCAGCGCCCTCAGGTCGGCGGGGCCGATCCGCCAGCGCGGCCCCGCGAGCAGCCGGGCCAGCGCGTCGCCGGCCGTCGGGTCGTACAGCACGCGCAGTGTCGCGACGATGTCGTTGACCTCGGGCACGGTGAGCAGGCCGCCCAGGCCGACCACCTCGACGGGGATGTCGCGCGCCTCCAGCGCCCTGCGCAGGGCGGGGAACTGCGATCTCTTACGCGCCAGAATCGCCACGTCCTGCGGCTGGATGGCGAGCGTCTTCTTGCGCTCCTTCTCCCCCCAGGGCAGGCCGTCGGGGGCGACCTCCTTGCCCAGCAGCTTGGCGATGCCGTCGGCGATCCACCCGGCCTCGTCCTCGGCCGTCTCGTGGAAGGCGCAGGTGACCCGGCCCCGATCGACCCGGTTGGGGCCGGGGACCAGCACGGGCACCTCGCGCGCCTCCATGCGCAGCGGCAGCTGCACGCGCGCGGCGACGTCGAGCACCCGGTCGCCGTTGCGGAAGCTGACGCTGAGCTGCCGCACCGGGGCGAGGTCGCCGGAGCCGGCCCTGAAGTCCTGGGGGAAGCGGCGCAGGTTGCCCGCCGAGGCGCCGCGCCAGCCGTAGATCGACTGGCAGGGGTCGCCCACCGCCGTGACCGGATGGCCGCCGCCGAACAGCGAACGCAGCAGCACGAGCTGCGCGTGGCTGGTGTCCTGGTACTCGTCCAGCAGCACCACGGAGAAGCGGGAGCGCTCGATCTCGCCGACCTCCTTGTGGTTGGCGGCGATCCTGGCGGCCAGCGACATCTGGTCGCCGTAGTCGATGACCTCCCGGCCGCGCTTGAGCCTTTCGTACGCCTCCACCAGCGGCAGGAGTTGCTCCCTGGCCGCCTGCACGGCCAGCGGCTTGCGCTGGGCGACGACCGTCCGGCCCGGCAGCGCGTCGTACCTGTCGCGCAGCCAGTCGCCCACGCGGCGCACGTCGGGGGCGGCGCGCAGGTGCTCCGACAGCTCGCCGGCGAGCTCCAGCACCGCGGCCGTGACCGAGGCCGGGCTCAGCTCGATCCGGTCCATCGGCCCGTCGTACATGGCCACCACCCGGGAGGCGAGCTGCCACGAGACGGCCGGCGTGACCAGGCGCATGGTCGGCTCCAGCGCCTCGCGCAGCGCGTGGTCGGTGACCAGGCGGGCGGCGTAGGCGTGGTAGGTGGAGACGGTCGGCTCCTCGTCGAGCGCCGCGGGCTCGACCAGGCCCGCCTCCGCCAGGCCGTTCAGCCGCTCCCTGACCCGGACGGCGAGCTCGGCGGCGGCCTTGCGGGTGAACGTCAGACCGAGCACGTTGGCGGGTTTGACCAGCCCGTTGGCCACCAGCCAGACCACGCGGCCGGCCATCGTCTCGCTCTTGCCCGAACCGGCGCCGGCCATCACGACCATGGGTTCGAGCGGGGCCTCGATGACGCCGGCCTGCTCGCGGGTGGGCGGCAGGATGCCGAGTTTGTCGGCCAGTTCGACCGGGTTCAGCACACCTGTCCCCCGCTGTCGTTGACGGGGCAGCTCGCCTTGGCCGCGCAGGTGCGGCAGCCGTCGTTCACCTTCGCCTGGAAGAACGGCCCTGACATGCCGATCGCCACGGTGTCGACCAGATCGCCGGCCCAGCCGGGGTTCGGGTCCTCGGCGAGGGCGCCCTGCTGCTGCTCGACGGCGGCGGTCTTGCCCGCCGCCTTGCCGAGCTGGACCAGCGCGGCCCCGCCCGGCTCGGTCATGCCGTGCCTGGCGAACGCGCCGAGCAGCGCCGCGAGCTGGTAGACGCCGAGCTGAGGATGACGGTCGAGCTCGCCCGGCCGGGGCTTGGCGCCGCCCGTCTTGAGGTCGATGATCACCGCCCTGCCCTCCGCGTCACGCTCCACCCGGTCGACGCGGCCCTTGATCTGGACGCCGTCGGCCACCGTGGCGACGAACGCCTCTTCGAGGGCGACGAGCTCTCGCGGGTTCTCCTGATGCCAGCGGAGGAACTTGCCGATCATCTGCTCGGCGACCTGGCGCTGCTTGCGGTTGAACCATACGCCGCCGAAGTCGAGCTCGGTCCAGATCTCGTCCAGCCGCTTGCCGAGCAGGTCCTCGCTGGGCAGGTCGGTGGCGGCCAGCACGGCCAGCGCGTGGATCACCGTGCCGAGGCCCTGCGCGGAGCTGGTCCCGGCGGCGCCGACGGCGGTCTCCAGCAGCCAGCGCAGGCCGCACTTGGTGAAGCTCTCCACGGCCGACGGGGAGATGCTGACGATGTCGTCCGGCCAGCTCAGCGGGCGGTCGTCGGTCATGGGGGTCAGCGCGTACCAGTCGTTGGGGTGCGCGCCGTGCACGCCCGCGGCGGCCAGTCTGGCCAGCTGCTCGGCGGCCTTGTGCCGCATCGCGGCGGGCTTGGTGGGGTCGGTGACGGCGCTGCGCAGATCGGCTACCAGCGCGGACATGTTCAGCCACCTGGCCCGGTCGTCGACCGTGGCCTCCTCCACCGCGCCCGGCAACAGCTCCGACAGGAACCTGGAGGGCCGCTCGTCGGTGTCCTCGCCGCCCACGGCGGTCACCACCAGCTTGCGGCGGGCGCGCGTGGCGGCCACGTAGAACAGCCTGCGCTCCTCCGCCAGCAGCTTGGAGGTGAGCGAGGCGGCGTTCGGGCGCGCACCCTCCACCACCTCCACGAGGTCCTCCACGCCCAGCATGGAGCCGCGCAGCCGCAGGTCCGGCCAGACGCCCTCCTGCACCCCGGCCACGACCACCACGTCCCACTCCAGGCCCTTGGCCCGGTGGGCGGTCAGGACGCGTACGGCGTCGCCGTCGGGCGCCCGTTCGGCCAGCGTGTCGCCGGGGATCTCCTGCGAGGCCAGGTCGTCCAGGAACACCTCGGGGCCGGCCTTGGGCATCCGGTCGACGAAGCGGGCCGCGTGGTCGAACAGGGCCACCACCGCGTCCAGGTCCCGGTCCGCCTGCGCGCCCCTGGCGCCACCGGCCAGGCTCAGCTCCGTCCACCGCTCGGCCAGGCCGCTGCCCTGCCAGACGGCCCACAGCACCTCCTCGGCGCTGCCCTGCTGCCGCACCGCCTGCCTGGCCGTGGCCAGCAGCTTGGCGACCCGCTCGGCGGGCAGCGCGATGTGCGGCTCGATCCGTACGAGCTCCCGCGCGTCCTTGACGGCGGCGACCAGCAGCTCCCCCGAGGAGCGCGGCCCGAGCGGAAGGGTGGCGGGCTCGTCCCCGGCACGCGACGCCGCACCGGCGACCTCAGCCTCGGCCGACGGGTCGGCGGCGGGCTCCTCGTCTGCGGGTGTGTCGGCGGCGGCGGCCTCGTTCTCGGCGATCTTGAGGGCGCGGCGCAGGCGGCGTACGCCGATCATGTCGGTGCCGCCGAGCGGGCCGGTCAGCAGCTCCTCGGCCACGCCCTCGTCCAGCTCGGCGGCGTCCATGGCGACTCGGAGCATCGTCAGCAGCGGCCGGACGCCGGGCTCCTGGGCGATGGGCACCTCGTCGCCGGCGATCATCGTGGGCACCCCGGCGGTGACCAGCGCCCGGCGCAGTAGCGGCACCTGGCGGATCGCCGACCGGACGAGCACCGCCATCCGGTGCCACGGCACGCCGTCGATCAGGTGGGCGCGCCGCAGCGTGTCGGCGACGACCGCCGCCTCCTGGCTGGTGCTGTCGGCCAGCAGCACCCGGACGTTCCCCTCTGGGGTCTCCGGCAGCGGCAGCAGGTCCCGGTGGCCGCCCGAACGGCCCCCGGCGGGCACAGGAGCGGTGGACAGAGGAGCGTACGGCATGGGGGCCGGCATGGGAGCGTCGGGCAGGCGGGCGGGCATGGGGGCGGCGGGCAGGCGGGCGGCGACGCGGCGGGAGGCCGTCAGCAGGTCGGCGCCGCTGCGCCGGCAGACCCGCAGGGCCACCACCGGCGCGTCCCGCCCTTCTCTGGTACGGAACCGCTCGGGGAACTTCAGGATGCCGCGCACGTCCGCGCCACGGAACCCGTAGATCGACTGGTCCGGGTCGCCCACCGCGACCAGGTCCCGGCCGTCGCCCGCCAGCTGCTCCAGCAGGAACTCCTGGGCCGGGTCGGTGTCCTGGTACTCGTCCACGTACACCGCGTCGTGCGCCGCGCGCTCGCGTCGGCGCACGTCGGGATCGGCGAGCAGCCCCGCCGCCGCCCTGATCAGCTCGGAGTAGTCCAGCGCCGGATCGGGGTCCAGGTCGAAGCGGACCTGGTAGCGCTGGGAGAACCGGCCGGCCGCCACCCAGTCGGCCCGGCCGTGGCGCCTGCCGAGCTCCTGGATCCGATCGCCGTCCAGGCCGCGCTCGGCCGCGCGGGACAGGAAGTCGCGCAGTTCCTCGGCGAACCCGCGGGTCTTCAGCGGCTCGCGCAGGTCCTCGGGCCATTCCAGCGCCCCGTCCTGCAGCTCGCCGTGCAGCAGCCGCCGCACCTCCAGGAGCTGCTCGGGGCCGGTGAGCAGGCGCGGTGGCCGCTCGCCGGCCAGCACGGCCTCGCGGCGCAGCAGCGCGTAGGCGTAGGAGTGGAAGGTGAGCGCCAGCGGCGTGCGGGTGGTGCGGCGCAGTCGCCCGGTGACGCGCTCGCGCAGCTCGCCGGCGGCCTTGCGGCTGAAGGTGAGGATCAGCACCCGCTCGGGGTCGGTGCCGCGCCGCTCTATCCGGTCGACGACGCTCTCCACGACGGTGGTGGTCTTGCCGGTGCCCGGCCCGGCGAGCACCAGCAGGGGGCCGCTCCGGTGCTCCACCACAGCGCGCTGATGTTCATCCAGCACAGGGGCCTCGACAGGCCCCGCACTGCTGCGGCGCACCAGTCGCCAGGTCTGACCACTCACAACACTAGATTCCACCAGACCACAGGGGTAGATCGTGCCGACTTGACCGGTGCCCCCGCGCGATCGCCCACGGTATCTGGGGAAATATCGGGATTCTCACCGACACGCCGGAGCCCGGCGCGCCGGTGAGCAGGTCCCTCAGGAGAAGATGTGGTCCACGACCCTGGCCGTCGCCTTGCCGTCGTCGCGCGGGGCGAAGGTGGCCCGGAAGGTGTCGTAGCGGTCGGCGTGCGCGGCCGCCACCTCATCGATGGAGCGCAGCGCCTCGACCACGTCCGTCGAGGTCGACAGCACCGGGCCGGGCGCGATCTCCGGCAGGTCGACGTACAGGCCCCGCTTGGTGGCGTACTTCGCCAGGTCGTAGCCGTACAGCACGATCGGGCGGCCGGTCACGGCGAAGTCGAACATGACCGAGGAGTAGTCCGTCACCAGCACGTCCGTCACCAGCAGCAGATCCGCGATATCGGGATAAGTGGTGACGTCACGGGCGATGTCGGGGACGGCGGGGGTGGCCTGCATGGGGTGGGCGCGTACCAGCAGCTCGTGGTCCGCGCCGAGCGCCTCGCGGGCCTTGGCCAGGTCGAGCTTGACCATGGCGTTCTTACGGTCGTAGTCGCGCCAGGTCGGCGCGTAGAGGATCACGCGCTTGCCCTCGGCCAGGCCGAGCCGGGCCCGCACCGCCGCCGCCAGCTCGTCCCTGTCGGGCGAGGTGAGGACGTCGTTGCGCGGCAGGCCGCTCTCCAGGACCTCGCCCTGATAGCCGAACGCCTGACGCAGCACCGGCGTGGCCCACGGCGACTGCGACAGCAGCACGTCCCAGCCGCGCACCTCCGCGGCCTGCCGGTGCCAGATCGGCGGGCGGGGGTCGCGGTTCATGTGCGCCTGGTCGTTGCCGATGTGCTTGGCCGGGGTGCCGTTCCAGGTCTGCACGACGACCTGGCCCTCGCGGGAGCGGAACCAGACGGGCAGGAAGGCGTTGGTGACGATGTAGCGGGACCTGGCGAGCGCCGCGTGGTGCTCCCGGCTGCCCGCGCGCACCACGGTCGCCGGGCCCGGCGGGACGAACGCGCCATCCTTGACGATCCAGATGTGCTCACGGTCGTCGCCGCGCCGCAGCCGCTCCTCGTAGACGGCCCGGACGCTGTCGGCGTACAGGCGGCCGTCGTTGACGACGTAGACGGTGGCATCGTTGAGCGGCTCGGTGCGCTGGGCGGGGTAGAAGACGCGCCGCAGCACGTGGGTGCCCGCCACGCCCTTCTCGTCCGCGGGCCGCTCCTCCTCCGACATCACCACGGGCACGTCGAAGCGGGTGGAGATCATCCGGAAGGCGTGGCCGCCGAGGACGCGCGGCTCCTCGTCCAGGGTCTCCAGGGAGGCGTGCTCCATGCGGACCGGGACGATCTCGCCGGACGGGTGGCGCACGGTCATGTTCCAGGTGCCGGACGACAGCGGCACCGACTCGCCGAACCGGTCCATGGCGGCCGGGGTGATCCGTACGGTGAAGTCCTCGCCGGAGCGCTCCATCGGGATCAGGTAGGACAGGCCGGAGCGGTGGCGCAGGGTCAGCGAGCGCGGCCCCGGCGCGTCCGGATAGTCGCCCTTGAGGACGAGCGTCTGCCCCTCCCACACGGCTGAGACGATCACCGGGCGGATCCGGTGCGCGGAGATGACGACGCGGTCGCGCCGGTCGCCGAGCACGGTGATCTCGCGGTCCGCCACGGTCGTCCTGGTGTTGGCCAGATCGCCCAGCATGACGGAGGCCGCGGGGTCGCCCTTGGGCTCGACCCACAGGCGGCGGCCGTCCTTCTCCTGCAGCAGCGCGGGCACCGCCAGGCTGATCAGCACCTCGGTGCCCTTGCCCGAGGGGGTGAACTCGGCGGCGATGCGGTGGCCGCCCAGCCGGGCGTGGCCCTTGGTCACCGCGCGGTCGGGCAGGAAGATCTGCAGCCCGAGGCGGTCCTCGTCGACGGTGACGCCGGTCAGCTCGGCCCGGTTGGGCTGGAGCGCCACCTGCAGGGCGCGGTCGGAGGTCCAGACCGGCCTGGCCCACAGGCCGGACCGCAGCTTGCGGCCGGCGGGACGCTCACTGCGGCCCACGGAGGCGCCGCGCAGCAGGCCGGTGGCCCTGGCGCCGCGGCTCCAGAACACGATCTCGGCGCGCCAGGTGGTGGCGTCGCGCACGGCGGGACGACGGCGCATGCGACGGCGCGCGGCGTGGACGACCCCGCGCACCGCGCCGCGCCAGCGCAGCGCCCACGGGTTGAGCTCCGCGCTGAAGCCGGACCAGTCGTAGTTGCAGCCGGGCTCGCGGGCGGTGTGGGTGGCCTCGGGCGCGAGCACCCGGCGGGTACGCAGCCGCACGGGCGGCAGCCAGCGCGGGCCGCGCAGCACCACGGTCGCCCGGTTGAAGCGGCGGCTGCGGACGGACAGGCCCGCGAGGTAGGCGAAGCCGGTGATGCGCAGCTTGCCGCCGACCCAGACGATGTCGTCGATGTGGGTCACCGGCACCATGTCGGCGCGCTTGAGGCGGTAGAGCTCGGCCGGCAGCTCGTCGCGGAACGGCAGGTCGGCGTACCAGCGCAGGCCCTTGCGGATGCGCTTGGACGGCTCGGCCGCCGCCGCGACGACCTTGGTGAGGGTCTCGCCGTCGACGAGCTCGTCGTCGGGGCGGTGCTCGATCAGGTGGCAGATGAGGCGCCGGGCCACGGGCAGCTCACGCTTGACGCCCGCGTCCACGCCCCCCAGGTAGGGGCGCAGCAAGGTGAGCAGCTCGCGCCTGCGCGCGGCGCCACGCTTGACCGCCAGGTCCATCCGCGCGCCCAGTGGGCCGCTGAGTACCTCGGTGTCGAACGCGGAGTCACGGCCGCCTGGGCCGACCACGCGCATGATGGCGTCGAGTGCTTCGCCGCGATCGCAGAGATCCTGGACCGCCTTGAGGCGGTCGGGGACCGCTTCGCCGCCCGGGCTCTGGGCTGTTACGCCGGTAGCCATCGGGTGGGCACCGCCTTTCGGGCCGCCGTCAGTGTTTCTGCTCATGCTAATAGGAGTCACATGTCAACAAATCGCCCCTAAACCGAAAAAGCAGGTCACGGCGCTTCCTGAAAATCGGCTGAACGCCCATCCCAGCGTGCCTTCCGCATGTCCACCCGCTCACCCCGCAGTGCGGTGCCTTCGGCCCTCCAGTGGGCCAGGCAGCGCGCCTCGTGATCCGGCGCGCCCGTGCCGTCCGCGTGCACCACCCGCCACCAGGGCACACCGCCTCCGTACGTGGACATCACCCGGCCCACCTGCCTCGGCCCGCCCTCGCCCAGATACTCGGCGATGTCGCCGTAGGACATGACCCTGCCGGGCGGGATGCGCTCGACTACTTCGAGCACCGCCTCGGCGAACGGGTTCACGGCGTCCACGCCGCCGGGCCCGCGTCGATCATCTCGTCCAGCTTGCCGATCTCCATCGCGGTGCCGTCGGCCAGCACCTCCACGACCCCGTTGCGCAGCGCGTAGACCTCGCCGTCCTCGCCGACCAGCCTGGCGCCGAGCGCGGCGGCCAGCCGGACGAGTTGCGCCACCTGCCAGTCGGAGCCGGGCTCCCCGATCAGCTGGTCCCGCCATGCGCCCACAGGGTGCGTGCCGCCGCCATGTCTGGCGACGATCTCGTCCGATCCGCGCAGCTCGAAACCGGCCGGCGCGATCGCCCTCGCCAGCTCTCCAAAGGCCAGCGGAGACTCACGAACCACGCGTAGCTCGTATCCCATGACGCGCGACCATAGCGGATCTTTACTGTCTGCGCTGATTGAGCATGACGATCGCCCCGCAGAACAGGATGAGCGCCACCAGAACTCCCCCGCCGTAGAGCCACAGCCGCCACGGATCGGGACCGGGCGCCGACGGCGGCGGCGAGTCCTCCCCCTGCCCGAAGTGCTGGTCGTCCGGCACGGGCAGGGAACGCCGCTCGCCGGCAAGCCGCTCGGCGGCGTTCATCGCGGCCACGGCGTCGACCACCCCGAACCCGCTCCTGTCGTCGTAGCCGGCGGCGGGCCGGCCCCTGGAGCCGGCGGCCAGCGCCTGCGCCACCTGGGCCGGCCGCATGTCGGGATGGCGTGCCTTGATGAGCGCCGCGACCCCCGCCACCAGCGCAGCCGCCGAGCTGGTCCCGTCGGTCACCTCGTAGCCGCCGCCACGCTTGATCACGGGCACCCCGGATCCCGGCGCGGCGACCAGCACGGACAGATTGTCACTGCTGTACGGCGCGACCTTGCTCTGCTTGTCGACGGCGGCCACCCCGACGACCCCCGGGTAGCCGGCGGGGAAGCTCCAGTAGGAGGTGCCCTTCTCCTTGGCGTACTCGCTCTGCCCGTCGTTGCCCACGGCCGCGATGAGCACGACGCCCTTGCCGAGCGCGTAGGAGACGGCCTCGCGCTCGGTGCGCTGCGGGCCGTAGGTGCCGATCGACATGCTGACGACCTGGGCGCCGTGGTCGGCGGCGTAACGCAGCGCCCGGGCCAGCGGGCTCTGCGTCGCGCTTCGCTGGTCCTCCAGCGGCGGGATCGCGTGGAGGTCGGGCTCCTCGTCCAGCGCCAGCGGCAGGGACAGGACGCGGGACTCCGGCGCGACGCCGATCAGGCCGTCGTCGGCGCCGGAGCCGGCGATCAGCCCGGCCATCGCGGTGCCGTGCCTGCCGGGGGCCGCCTGGTCGCGCGCCGAGGACGAGCTCATGTCGGGGCCGACGGTGACGCGGCCGCGCAGCTCCTTGACGCCCTTGTCGACGGCGCTGTCGATGACGGCCACGGTGACGCCCTTGCCCTTGGTGATGGTCCACGCCTGCTCGACGTTGAGCGCGTCGAGCACCCACTGCTGTTTCTCCCTGATGGGCGCCTCGACCGGGGCGTGCAGGGCGAGCATGACGGCGGTCAGCACGCGTACGGCGGTCAGCACACGTTCCCCTGGGTGCAGGGCGGCACCTTGGGCGGGTCCGCGAGGAAGTAGGCGATCTGGTTGCCGACCGACCTGGCCGCCGGCCAGAGCTCGCTGTGCAGGATCTCCTCCGGGGGGATGGCGGCCCTGGTGCGGCCGTCGGCGTAACCCGCGGTGGAGAAGACGAGGTAGGGTCCGGCGCCCACCCAGCCGGTGCGCTGGCGCTGCTGGGCCTGGAACCGTTCGGACACGGTGCCGGGGAAGGCGACGGGCAGCACGCCCACGCGGTCGTCCTGGGTGAGCTCCTCACCGGCGGAGACCCTGGCCTCCTCGTCCTTCAGCACGGCCACGCCTACGGTCATGACGAAGGTGGAGGTCTGGTCGACGTAGGTGGCGCGCAGCATGGTGAGGCAGCCGTGGCCGTCGAGGATCGTGGCGATCGAGGAGTCGACGGCGTTGCGGCAGGTGGTCTCGGGGGCGATGCCGACGCGTCTGGCGTACTGCTGGACGCGGTCGAGCCCGAGGTACTTCACCTCTTCGGGGAAGACGCTCGTGGCGGGCCAGGACTGCCAGCGCCTGGCGATCTCCTCCTGCTTGTAGCGGTTCTGCTCCTCGGGGGTCAGCGGCCGGGACCGGGTCTCCCTGAACAGACCGGCGGTGCCCAGCAGCACGATGACGGCCGACAGGGCCACGATGGTGCCGAGCAACGCCACGAACAGCCGCCGGTAGCGGATGCCCTGCTGGAGCGCTTCGGCCTCGGCCCGCTCCTTGGCGGCCGTCCTGCTCGCGCCGCCGGCCGCAGGCCAGTCGCGCACGCGGGAACCGCGGCCGGTGGCTCCGAGCGGATTCCTCCGTCCCGGCGTGGCTGCTCCCCCGGCGCGTGGCAGACCTGAGGTGGACCTGCGTGCCTTCACCACCGCCTCGTTCCCCGTTCGGCTACGTGTCTAATTCGTCCCCCTTAGATGGCGGATCATGCGTCTTGGCAATTGTGCGCGCGTCGCACTCTCCTGACCAGAGCGAAGATGACCGCCAGCGAGCCCAGGGCGCCCGCGGCCAGCGCCGCGGCGATGGAGCCGTAGGCCATGACATGCTCGCCGTCCCGGTGGACGACCCTGACCGGGCCCGTCGGGCCGCCGCCGAGCGGCCTGGCGGGGTCGTGCGCCTGGCCGGCCGCGGCCGTCACGGTGTGGCGGGCCAGCCTGCCGGCCTCGGCCAGCGCCCTGGCGGCGTTGACGACGCCGAATCCGGTGCCGGTGTCGTAGCCGCCCGGCGGCCTGTCGGTCGCGCTCTCGGCCAGGGCCTGCACCACCAACGGCGGCGACATTTCTGGATATTTCGCTTTTATCAGGGCGACGACTCCCGAGACCAGCGCGGTCGCCTGAGACGTGCCCTTGCCCACCCAGTACCCGCCGTCGGGCCCGGCGCCCATGATGTCGACCCCGGGCGCGGCCACCACGACCGAGGGATTCCGCTTGGAGAACGCCGCCCGCCGCAGCTTCCCGTCCGCCGCCCCCACCGACACCACACCGGGAAAGGACGCCGGATAGGAGAAGGGAGCCGGATAGGAGAGAGGAACGGTCCCGCCGTCCGCGCCCTGGTTGCCCGCCGCCGCCACCAGCACGACGCCCCTGGAGATCGCGTAACGGACGGCCGCGCGCTCCTGCCTGTTCGGCAGTTCCTTGGAGATCGACAGGTTGATCACGTCAGCGCCCTGGTCGACCGCGTAACGGATGCCGTCGGCGACGGAGTTCTCGAACCGCTGGGAGGTGGTGAACTCCTTGAAGCCCGGCTCCTCGTCCTCCAGGATCACCCGCACCGACAGCACCCCCGCCTCGGGCGCGACCCCGATGACGCCGAACCTCCCGTCGGGCCCGTGCCCGTGCCCGGCGATCAGCGAGGCCATGTACGTGCCGTGCATGCGCAGGGGCGGCACCCCCGGCGGGTTCGCGCCGTCGGCGAAGTCCTTGCCCACGGTCACCGAACCGGCCAGATCGCGGTGCCCGGGATCGACGCCGGAGTCCAGCACCGCCACGCTGACGCCCTCGCCCTTGCTGATCCGCCAGGCCGTACGCAGGTCGAGCGCCTCGATCACCTGACGCTGGCCGCGGCGCACCTCGTCGGCGACGGCGGGCGGCGCGTCGAACAGCAACGCCCCCGCCAGCACGGCCACGCCGACCCGGCTCAGCACTGCCGCTCCTCGCTCAGCACTGCCACTCCTTGGCCGAGCAGTCGGGCATCACCGGCGCGCTCAGGTCCGCCAGCACTCGCTCGGAGAGCTCGGTCGCGAAGGCGTAGACGGCCGGACGCTGCTCGCCGGACGTCACGGGCGGCCTGCCGTCGACCTGCCCGGCCGTGGTCAGCACCAGGTACGGGCCCTCCTGCCGTACCGAGCCCGCCTGCCGCACGGCAGGAGTGAAACGGTGGGAGACCGTACCGTGGAAGGCCAGCGGTCGCAGACCGGGCACGGGCTTGCCCGCGCCCGGGAACGCGATCCTGGCGTGGGCGGCGCGCGGCTCGTCGGGCAGCGCGACGACCCCGACGGTGACGAGCACGCCGCGCAGCGCGTCGATGTAGGTGGCGCGGAGCACGGCCCGGCACCCCGCCACGGCCAGCGCCTCGGCCACCTTCGCGTCGACCGAGCCGGCGCAGCCCGTGTCGGGCGAGATGCCGATCCGGCTGGCCCGCTCCCGCCCGCCCTGCTCCGCGGAGTACGGCAGGCTGGCGGGGAAGATGCGCCCGGCCTCCCAGGTGCGCCAGCGCTCGGCGACCTCGCGCTCGGCCGCCGCTCGGAGCTCGGCGGCGCTCGGGCCGCGGGTGAGCTCGGTCCCCGCCTCACCGGCCGCCATCCCGGCGGCCACCGCGCAGACCAAAGTCAGCGCGGAGGCCACCACGAGGGAGGGCCAGAGGCGAGGATTGTCCACAGGATCGACCTTAATGCGGGCGACCCTCCGTCATCCTCAGAAACCGGACCGTTGACGGGATTGGACCGTTCAGGGATTTAGTACTCGGGCAGGCTCGGGTCCACCGTCTTGATCCAGCTCAGCACGCCGCCGCCGACGTGAACGGCATCGGAGAAGCCGGCGTTCTTCACGACCGCCAGCGCCTCCGCCGAGCGCGCGCCCGACTTGCAGTGCAGCACGATGCGCTTGTCCTGCGGGAGCCGCTCCAGCGCGGATCCGTTGAGGAACTCACCCTTGGGGATCAGCGTGGCGCCGGGGATGGAGACGATCTCGTACTCGTTGGGCTCGCGCACGTCGACGAGGAAGATGCTCTCGCCGCCGTCCTGCATCGCCTTGAGCTCCTGAGCGGTGATCGTCGAACCGGTGGCGGCCTCGGCGGCCTCGTCGGAGATCGCGCCGCAGAACGCCTCGTAGTCCTCCAGCAGCTCGGTGACCGTGGGGTTCTTGCCGCACAGCACGCACTCGGGGTCCTTGCGGACCTTGACGTCGCGGTACTTCATCTCCAGGGCGTCGTAGATCATCAGCCGGCCGACCAGCGGGTCACCGATGCCGGTGAGCAGCTTGATGGCCTCGTTGACCTGGATCGAACCGATCGAGGCGCAGAGCACGCCCAGCACGCCGCCCTCGGCGCACGAAGGGACCATGCCGGGAGGCGGGGGCTCGGGGTAGAGGCAGCGGTAGCAGGGGCCGTGCTCGGCCCAGAAGACGCTCGCCTGGCCGTCGAAGCGGTAGATCGAGCCCCAGACGTACGGCTTGCCGAGCAGCACCGCGGCGTCGTTCACCATGTAGCGGGTGGCGAAGTTGTCGGTGCCGTCGACGATGAGGTCGTAGCCGGAGAAGATCTCCATGACATTCTCGGTGGTCAGCGTCGCGTTGTGCACCACGACGTCGATCAGGGGGTTGATCTCGCGGACTGACGCGGCGGCACTCTCGGCCTTGAGCCGGCCCACGTCGGACTGACCGTGGATGACCTGGCGCTGCAGGTTGGACTCGTCGACGACGTCGAAATCGATGATCCCGAGCGTGCCGACACCTGCCGCGGCGAGGTAGAGCAGCGCGGGCGACCCAAGGCCGCCGGCGCCCACACACAGCACCTTGGCGTTCTTCAGCCGCTTCTGCCCGGCCATCCCCACGTCAGGGATGATCAGGTGGCGCGAGTAGCGGCGCACTTCGTCGACAGTAAGTTCGGCGGCCGGCTCGACCAGCGGTGGCAACGACACTTTCAACGCTCCCGTTTCAGGGGTCTTATCTCTCAGTGAAACCTAGCCGGGCAGTGGGGCATTCCCCAATCGTGTCTCACTGATCAGACGGCGCGCCTCGATGGCCACGACCTGCGGCAGCTCCATCATCGCCACGTGCCCCGCCCTGGGCAGCAGCACCAGCCTGACCTGACGGAACGAGCGGGCGGCCTTGGCGGCCATGGCGGGCCGCACCAACCGGTCGTGCCGGCCGTGGATGATCAAAGTGGCCGCCTGGACCTGCTCCGCCTGCCGCCACAGGTTGTCCTCGCCACGGCGGAAGTACTCGGCCACGATGCCCCTGGCCGAGCCGATCATCGCGGCGGCCGCGTGCGGCACGGAGTCGCGCCGGCGCAGCTCCTCCACCGCGTCACGCAGCCGCACCGGGTGCACCGCGCGGGCGTTGGCCCAGACCATGCTGAAGGAGGCGTTGATCCGCTGCTCGGCCGGGACCAGCCTGAGCCTGTCGGCCACCCACTCGCCCAGCCGCGGCGTGGCGGCCGCCGCCACCCGCACCGGCCCGTACCGGGGCAGCAGGTCGGGCAGCGCGGGCGAGATGAGCGTCAGCGAGCGGACCAGGTCGGGGCGGGTGGCGGCGACCCTGACCGAGATCGCACCGCCCAGCGAGTTGCCGAACAGATGGGCGGGCCCGATGCGCTCCAGGAGACCGATCACCGCGGTGGCGTGCGCGGCGACGCTGTAGTCGCCGTCGGCGGGCTCGGGTGAGAAACCCGCTCCGGGCAGGTCGATGGCGTGCCCGGTGACCTCGTCCCTCAGCTCTTCCATCAGGTCGGTCCAGTTGGTCGCCGAACCGGCCAGGCCGTGGACGAACACCGCCTGCTCGGCGGCGCCCTTCGGGGTGGACCTGACGTGCACCGGACCGATCATGCGTCCTGGCCAGTGGGGGACCGGCTCCGCCATCGTCTGCTCCTCTCCGTCACCTGAGCGTCCCGCTGCCGGGACCGTGGCACCGGGTCTCGGTCTTCGGCGCGGTACGTACCAACCATACGAAAGACGGGGAGGGCGGGGCGCTGGTGGCGGGGAGTGCCGGCCGTCGGACCGGGGCTCTGCCGTCGGCCGTGATCCCGATTCGGACATATCAGCTTATTTCCATTTATGGATATCTAAACGATCTCATGACTTTCCAACTATGGATAAAGGCTACTGATCGTCGTTTGTGGCCTTCGAGATCGGAGAACATGACAACCAGATGGCAGATGGGTGGCGGTAGCGGCACTTGGCGTCGGCTCGTAGGAAGTGCGGGACACCCTTGAGGGCGAAAGATGGCGGAGCTCGGACACGGTGGCATCTTTCCCGAGGCGGCGCGTGCCCTTTAGTCGGTCAGCACTGATTACGACATGCTCGGACAAGTCGCAGTATTGCGGTGGATGTCATTCAATGTAAGCAATAAAGCCGTTGCTCTACGGCAAAATAGCACAGACACAGTTTACTTCTCTCCTGTCCAGGAAATGCCATTAAATGGGTGGTTGGTTAGCCACCCAGGATGTTTTCCGGTAATCCGGAAAAGTCTGGAACGGACCATCAAATCATTCAGGGGGAACGCAATGCCCAAGCTCAAGGGTGTTATCGCGGGAGTCGCCATCAGCACGGCACTGGCCGGCGGCCTGGTCGGCATGAGCGTGTTGACCACCACGGCGAGCGCCGTCGCCAGCGCGCCTGTCCTCACCGGCGACACCTGCAAGAACGACCATCACTTCCGGCACTTCCACCGGCGCGAAGTCACCATCAAGATCGAGAACCGCAACTGCACCAACAACGTCAACAGGAACGACGAGACCGAAGAGGACGAGACCGGGGACGTCACCGACTGAGGCTTCCACTCGGCCCCGGCTTCGGCCTCGGTCCGGCCGCCGGTCGAACCAACCGGGCACGCGCCGATGAGGCACGCGAATGAGTGTCCGTATTCACCGGGTGGTCCATGGACGACGCCCGGCGAATACGGGCACTCGGCCCGGCTCCATATTCGGCTCGATCTCCGTACGCCATTCAGACCGTCATTCACAAGATCAGACCGTCATTCACAAGAAAGGCTCGCCTGGCTCGCCAGGGGGGCCTTTTGCCATGCCCGCTCTGCTTTCTGCACGCTGAGGCTTCGCCATTTATCGGGGCGGATCTTGATGAATGCAATGAAAATGCTATTACGGAGCAAAGCCGGACAGTAGCCGGTTTGTCCGCCACCGAGCCAGGAAATATACACGATGCGGATGACATATAGCAGTTATTCGCAACAGTTCCCGGTAATCCGGAAACATCAGAACGGGGCAACCGATCCTTTTAGGGGGAAAAGCAATGCCCATGCTCAAGAGTCTTCTCGCAGGTGTCGCCATCAGCTCGGCGCTGACGGGTGGCGCGGTCACCGTGGGCGCGATGACCTCGGCGGCCAACGCCGAGACCGCTGTCAGCACGAGCTCGTCCGTCCTGGCTTCGGGCTGCGGGCACCGCCACCACTGCGGCTGGGGCTGGGGCGGCCACTGGGGTCACCGCCACCACCGCCACGGCCACGGCAAGGTTCGTGTGAGGGTGCACGTGCACAACAACAACCACACCAATAACACCAACGACAACCGTCGCGACATCGATGTCACGCCCAACAACGGTGGCAACGGCGGCGGCAACGGCGGCGACGACGGCGAATGACCAAGGATCACGCGTCAGCTTGAGCCTGAGTCGAACATCCAAGGGTCATAGGGTTGCATCTGCGATGAACTCCTAGCACCTGGATAAGTGCCCGTATTCGATGGACCGCGGCTCCTCACCGAGCAGCGAACTTCATCCATCGAATACGGGCATTCGACCTTCCCCACATCCCCCTCGTCCCGTGCCCTCTCCCAGCGCCAGAGCAAGGCGATTAACGGTGACCCCGGCCACTCGCATCGCCGGCTGCTTCTCCGCATCGACGGGCTCGGCCATGGAGCCGCCGGCCGGGACCAAGCACACAGTCCTGTGCACCGCCGGACCCCCAGTCACGATCACGGACGACGGCGCGCAATCCCACACCTTCCGCCCACCTGCACCGCCACGTCCACTCCCCTGAGGCCCCCGGTAGCGCCCCGTGCATGACCAGTCGGCCGACACAGCACCGCCGCCGGCCGATCCCGCCCTTCGGCAGAAACCGTGCGGGCCTCGTCTCGGCCATCGGCAGACCCGGCACGTTCCCAGCGCCTCGGGCGACTCCCCGAAGCCATCGCCGCACCCCGCACCTCCGCCACGTCCACGGCGAAGGCACAGCGTTCGTCGCCCAGCACGAAGACCAAGGTCCCGTCGATGTCGTCCAGGATCCAGCGACGCTATCCAGCCGGGTTCACCGGCCTCCTCGCTCAGGAACGCGTCCTCCGGCCGCCCAGCCGGCAGTACCCGACGCACCTCCTCCTTCACGGGCAGGTCAGCCTCGGTCACACCACCGAACCGTCGGCCTTCTGCCGTTGGGTGAGATCCGGTACGCGCCCGACGTGACGCAGGCCCAGGCCGTTGCCGGCAAAGGGCGGCTCGAAGGGCAAGGGCAAGGTCATCCAGCGTACCGATGATGATGTCGCACCAACTCAGCTGGGAGCTGACCCAGCCAGGCTTCTATGGGGCCTTGAGGCTCGGATCGGCGAGGGTCGCGCCAGGTGGGCGGCCAATTCTGTACTGCCTGTCGTCCGGGATCAGATGTTCGGCGCGGAGACAGATCCTGTCGACGCCGCTCGATCTGACGTGGCGCGACCGGGGATCCGCCGTGGTGCCAGGGGGCGACTCCTGGGAATGCCGGGGGGTGTCCCTATGTGGGGTTGGCCAAGCCGCGCGGAGCCGTTGACACCGCATGGGCGGTGGGGGCGACAAGGTCTTGCTCTGGCCCGTCAGGTGTCGCGCTCGGGCCGTTCGGGATTGTGCTGAAGCCGTTCGGGGGCGGCATTCAGGGCAGGGGTGCCGGCTTCCATCTCGTGATTTTGCAACGCCGAATGCCCGTATTCAAACGGTGCATGTCGCTGTTCGATGAAAAGCGACGTCACCCTCGAATACGGGCACCCATGCAGGCGCTCGACTTCATCGCATTGATGAAACCCTATGGCATTCAGATATGCAACACAGGTTCAAGCTGAAGCGTGCTCCCATTCAGCTTCGGCGGTCAGAAGTCGTCGCCGTTGGCGACCTGGCGGTTGTCGTTGTGGTTGTTGTTGTGGTTGTTGTTGTGCACGTGCAGTTTGATGCGGATCTTCTGGCGACCGTGGTGGTGACGGTGGTGCCGCCAGTGGCCGCAACCGCAGCGGCGGTGGCGCCAGCAGCCCGAGCCGGCGAGGACGGACGTGCCGGCCTTTACGGTGGTGGCCGCGTTGGCGCTGGTTGCGGTGGTCATCGCGCCCAGACTGACTGCCCCCCCAGTCAGCGCCGTACTGATGGCGACTCCTGCGATAACACTCTTGAGCTTGGGCATTGCGTTTCCCCCTAAAGGATCGGTTGCCCCGTTCTCGACATTTCCGGATTACCGGTACTGTCTCGGATGGCCGTTAACGAGTCATCCGTGAAAAGTCATTTCCGGGAGAGGGGGCAAATAAACTGGAATGACCCCATTTTGCTATACCCCAAGAACCTTATTGCTTGCATTAAGCATTTATCAAATGAAATGCTGCGATTTGTCCGATTATGTCCCGCCCAACGATCTACTCGCCTCAGACAGCAAGACCTCAAGATCGCGTCCCCAAGGCTCACCCACCACAAGATCACCAAAGGGCCTGACACCCGCACGATCATCGAAGCGCCGAGGTGGCTCGGGTGGAGGTGAGTTGATCTGTTCCGGGCCAGGGTCGGTCTCGCAAGCCAGCCGATCGCCTTCGGCGTGCTGGTGAGCTCGTGAGCCGTCGAATGATGCGGTCACAAGCCGCCTCGACCATAAGAAGAGCACCGACCGAAACCGCCGGCCCAAGCACCAGCAGTCTCAGGCGCGACCAGTCTCCGGCGCCAGGCGCCTGAGCGATGACGAAGCCCGTCCCAAGCCGGCCAAGCCCGACAGCGATGCCCGGCAGTCCGTACGCCTGGCCAAGCCCATCAGGGCGTCCTTCCAGCCCTCGTTGAAGCCGGCACACCCCGCAGCACAACTACGGACCCGCCTGTCGTACGACCACCCATCAGCACCCAGGGCGTGCACAAAACCGCCAGCACGCCCACCGCACACTGACCGCCGCAGCACAAATCGCCGCACACCCGACGCCCCGACCGCCGCCACGCGAGCGCCACGACGCCCGCCGCACGCCCAACCGCTACGCCCACCGCACACGAATGCCAGAACGCAGGCCGTACACACAGATCAGCACGCAGGCCGTACACAGATCAGCACGCGGGCTGTACCCACAGGTCAGCACGCCCGCGCTCGCGCCGGCAGCGCGCCGTACACAGCCGTGTTCAAAGGTCAGCACTCGCGCCGTACCGACAACTGACGGCACCTCTCGGTTGCTCGCCGCGATTCACGCGGCGCACGCCAGTCCTGCGGCCCAAGCGCACGTACACCAGGCGAACGGCGGGCGGCGGGCGGCGGGACGAGAGTGGCAACACCGAGCACGCGGGCCAAGCCGCCTTCACAGTGCCGGAAACGGCGGGACGAGCCGCCGTGACAAAGGCGGCACGGCGGGTCCAGCCATCCTGACAAGGGCGGGCGCACCGGACCGGACCGCCGCGACGAAGGCGGGCGCGGCGGGACGAGTCAACCTGGCAAACACAGGCACGGCCGGGCCGCCCTGACAGGGGCTGGGGTGGCAGGGGTGTTCAGGCGGACTTGCGGGTCTTGCGCTTGGGGGCCGCTTCCTTCTCCTTGGTGTCCTTCGACGCCGTCGACTTGGCGGCAGCGGCCTTGGACGCCGCCTTCTTCGGCTTGGCGGCCTCGCCGTCGCGTTCGCGCTTGGCCGCCTCGACGCTCGCCCGCAGCGCGGCCATGAGGTCGACGGCCGGGCCGGCCTCCTCCTCACCCTCCGGCGGCGCGATGACCTCCTTGCCCGCGACCTTGGCCTCGATCACCTCTTGCAGGGCCTCGCGGTAGGTGTCGTGGTACTCGGTCGGGTCGAAGTCGGACTCCATCGTGGTGATCAACGACTCGGCCATCTTGAGCTCCTGGGCGCGTACCTCGATGTCCTCTTCGAGGAACTCGAAGTCGGGCTTGCGGATCTCGTCGGGCCAGAGCATGGTCTCCAGCACGAAGACGCCGTCGCGTACGCGCAGGGTGGCGAGGGACTCGCGCTGGCGCAGGGCGACCTTGACCACCGCGACCTGGCCGGAGCTCTCCAGCGCGTTACGCAGCAGCACGTACGGCTTGGCGCCCTGGGCGTCAGGTTCGAGGTAGTACGACTTGGCGAAGTAGATGGGGTCGATCTGCTCGGCGGGGGCGAACTGCAGGACGTCGATCCTGCGTGAGGTGCTGAGCGGCAGGCCTTCGAAGTCCTCGTCCGTCAGCACCACCATCTCGCCGGTCGCCAGTTCGTAGCCCTTGGCGATGTCGGCGTAGGGGACCTCTTCGCCGTCCATCGTGCAGACCCGCTTGTAGCGGATCCTGCCGCCGTCGTCGCGGTGCACCTGATGGAAGCTGACGTCCTTCTGCTCGGTCGCCGAGTAGAGCTTGACCGGGATGGTGACCAGCCCGAAGGAGATCGCACCTTTCCAGATGCTGCGCATGGGCACTCCTCAGCGGTAGCGGGCGGGTCGCTAATGGGCACATACCCGTCATGGTGCAAGCAATGCCACACCCCCTCGAACCAATGCTGGCCGTACCTGGGGAACTACCGTCCGATCGCGAGCGGTACGGCCTGGAGGTCAAGTGGGACGGCATCAGAGCCCTCATGCACCTGGACGACGCGCTCAAGGTCACGGGGAGGCACGGCGCCGACTACACCCGCAAATACCCCGAAATTTCGGGGTTCGCCATCAAAAATGCGGTCATCGACGGCGAGGTGGTGGCTCTGGACCCCCACGGCAAGCCCAGTTTCGTACGGTTGCAGCACCGGATGCACCTGACCGATCCCGAACCGTTGATCGTGGACCGCTACCCGGTCACCTACGTCCCCTTCGACCTGCTCTACCTGGATCGCATGTCCCTGTGCGACCTGCCCTACCAGGACCGGCGCGCCCTGCTCGACGAGCTGGACATCGGCGCCCCGCCGTACTTCCCCGGAGACAGCGACCTGCTCTCCGCCACCCACGAGCAGGGCCTGGAAGGCGTCGTCGCCAAGCGCCTCGACTCGCCCTACCGGCCGGGCGTGCGCTCCCCCTCCTGGGTCAAGGTCAAGAACCTGAGCACGACGGAGGTGGTGATCGGCGGCTGGAAGCCCGGCAAGGGCCGCCGGGCCGCCGGGATCGGCTCGCTGATCATGGGCGTGTTCACGTCGCGGGGGCTGACGTACGTCGGACACGTCGGCACCGGCTTCACCGACGAGGTCCTCAACCTGTTGTACGCGATCCTGCGCCCGCTGGAGATCCCCCGCAGCCCCTTCCACAACCCGGTTCCGTGGCGTAATCGATGGGTTAGACCGGATCTGGTCGGGGAGGTGGCCTACACCATGTGGACGGACGAGCAGAGGTTGCGCCACCCCGTGTGGCGGGGCCTGCGTCCGGACAAACTCCCTTCGGAGGTAAGGAGGTAGGGCTGTGACGAGCGAGGTGAGCCCGGCCCGATGAGCAGGGCGAAGGTTCCGGTCAAGGTCGACGGGCGCGAGCTGACGCTGAGCAACCTGGACAAGGTGCTCTATCCGGAGGTCGGATTCGCCAAGGCCGAGGTCATCGACTACTACAGTCGCATCGCGCCGGTTCTGCTGCCGCACCTCGACGGCAGACCCCTGACCGTCAAGCGCTACCCGAACGGTGTCGAGGGCGCCAGCTTCTTCGAGAAGAACGCCCCCGAGCACACGCCCGAGTGGGTGCGCAGGGTCCGGCTGCCCGTGCCCGGCAGCACCAAGAACCGCGAGACCATCGACTTCGCCATCGTCGAGGACCTGCCGACCCTGGTCTACTACGCCAATCTCGCCGCCCTGGAGCTGCACGTGCCGCAGTGGCGGGTGTCCGCCGAGGGCGAGGCGCTGCCGCCCGACACGCTGGTGTTCGACCTGGACCCCGGCCCGCCCGCGACGATCGTGGAGTGCTGCGAGGTGGCCCTCATGCTGCGCGCGGTGCTGGCGGACGACGGGCTCACCGCCAGGCCGAAGACCAGCGGCAGCAAGGGCATGCAGCTCTACGCCGACTGGGACGGCCGCGACGAGGCGTCGGCGTACGCCAGGCGGCTGGCCCAGATGCTCGCGAAGGAGCATCCCGAGCAGGTGCTCAGCGTGATGACCAGGAAGCTGCGACCGGGCAAGGTGTTCATCGACTGGAGTCAGAACAATCCCGCGAAGACCACCGTGGCCCCCTACTCACTGCGGGCCAGGGCGCACCCGACGGTGTCGACCCCGCTGCTGTGGAAGGAGGTGGAAGCCTGCGAGAACCCCGAGGATCTGGTGTTCACCACGTCGGACGTGCTCGCCAGAGTGGATGAGCACGGCGACCTTTTCACCCGGGCGTAGGCTGGACGCGTCCACACGTAGAGGGGGACCAATGTCGGAGATGGACATACGCGGGGACGAAGGACATTTCGCCGAGGGCGAGGAGCTGTCCATGGAGGCTCCGGAGGCCGACGCCGCCGAGCAGCAGCGCCAGCTCGGCGAGGGCGAGACCCAGGCACGCCGGGAGACCCCGCTCGAAGTGGACCCGGCCGACGCGGCGGAGCAGGACCGGGTGGTCGAGCTCGATGATGACGACTATCGCTGAGACGTCGACTCCCCACACATAGGATGTCGGCACGAACCGTACGAGCCCATGGAGACCCGCGTGACCGCTACCCCGGACGCCAAGCCCCGGGGCACCCGGCTGCCCCGACTCGCCCGCCGCCGGCAGCTGCTCAGCGCGGCACAGGAGGTCTTCGTCGAGAACGGCTATCACGCGGCCGCCATGGATGAGATCGCCGAGCGGGCGGGCGTCAGCAAGCCGGTGCTCTACCAGCACTTCCCCGGCAAGCTTGAGCTCTATCTGGCGCTCCTCGACCTGCACGTCGAGGACATGGTCTCCCGGTGCCGCGAGGCGCTGGCCTCCACCCACGAGAACAAACTGCGCGTCCAGGCGACGTTCAGCGCGTTCTTCGACTTCGTCTCCACCCAGGGCGAGGCCTTCCGCCTGGTCTTCGAGTCCGATCTGCGCAATGTGGCGCCGGTGCGGCAGATGGTCGAGCGGTCGCTGAGCGAGTGCGCGGAGATGGTCAGCGCGGTGATCCAGGAGGACACCGGCTGCACCAGCGACGAGGCTCACCTGCTGGGGGTCGGGCTGGTCGGCATGGCCGAGGTGAGTGCCCGCTACTGGGTCACCACCCACGGCTCCATCCCCAAGGACGCGGCCGAGCAGCTCATGGCCCGGCTGGCCTGGCGGGGCATCAGCGGTTTTCCGCGTACGGCATAACCCGTTCGCTGGCCGCGATCAGCGGCGTTTTTCCACCGTTCGGCAGCCACGATGGGATGAGCCAGCCCCGTCGAAAGGGAGCATGATGGAAATCAAGATCGGCGTGCGTTCCGTGCACCGTGAGCTCGTTGTCGAGACCGACCTGTCAGCCGACCAGGTCGAAGAGGAGATCAGGAAGGCCCTCGCAGCCGATCGGGGGGTGTTCGCCATCACCGATGTGAAGGGCAGGCGCATCGTGGTGCCGGTCTCGTCACTCGGATTTTTGGAGATCGGTGAGGACGAGACCCGCCCCGTAGGCTTCGGCGGCACCCTCTAGCGCGTCCGGCTTGGCCGGGCCTCAGCAATCCTCGTGGGGCTCGCCAAGCTGGTGCTCGCCGAGCCGGCAGCCACGGGGCCGCCGGCGGCGGAGAAGGACATTTCGCTTGGGTTCGGTCGGACAGTCCGCGCTTCCCCTGCGCAGTACGGCGCGCGAAGTCCAGCGATTCGGCCCACATCTGGTCAAGGAACTGCCATAGCGGCGCGAGGCCCTCATACCACGCACCGTACAACCGTTGCGGGCCCGCGCGCCGCACGATGCCGGACGACGGTCGGCCGGAGGTCTCAGAGGATCTCCGTCGCCGCGCGGAGCAGCGCCGGAAGATCTCCGCCGCCGCGCGGAGCAGCGCCGCTCCTCGGTCGACGGCCCAGAAGCCAGAAGAGGGTCTCAGAGTCCCAGCGCGGCCATCCGCTTGCCGTGCTCCTCGGTGAGCGCGGCGAACAGCCGGGAGATCTCCGCCTGGTCGTCGTCCCCCGACCGCACCAGCAGCCCGGCCAGCTCGGGCCGGGCCGCCGCGACCCGCTGCCCCTGGCTGAGCGCCTCGCCGACGAGCCGCCGCGCCCACAGAGCCAGCCGTCCGCTCGCCACCGGATCGGCCGCCACGCCCGCCCTGACCCGCTCCACGGCGAAGCCCGCCCGGCCCTCGTCCGCCAGCACCTCGTCCACCAGCTTCGCGATCGACGGCTCCAGCCGCCTGGCCGCCTCCCGGTAGAAGTCGAGGGCGATGCCCACCCCCACGTATGCTTTGACCAGGGCCTGCAGCCAGTCGGCCGGTCTGGTCTGGGTGTGCCAGGCGTCGAGCGCCTCGGCGAAGGGCCGCATCGCCTGCTCGGGATCGACTCCCAGCTCGTTGAGCCGGTCGCGGAGCAGCCGGAAGTGTGCGTACTCCGCCACGGCCAGCTCGCTCAGCGCGGCGCGGTCGGCCAGTGAGGGTGCCAGGTGCGCGGCGTCCTCGGTCATCCTCGTGAATGCGCTGAGCTCGGCATAGGCCAGAACGCCGAGCAGGTCGGCGACCCCAGGGGACTCGTTCATGCCTCGCAGCGTACTTGGCGAAATCTTCGGGAACATATCTGAGCTCGGCCAACGTTGTGGTATCGAGTACACTGCTCTGTGAAAGTGCGACCGCACTGTGTTAATTCGGGGGAATCTCCCCCGATAACCCCCGCTCCCCGGGTGCGCGGTCGCTGATGACGCGAGAGGGCTGGCTCTACCGCGAGGACCCAGGCACGGGGATTCATTTCCGCCCGTCGGTCCCGGCAGGCCCGCCTTCATTTGAGACTGAGGCAGGCCACGCTGACGACTTTCCGAGACCTCGGAGTCACACCAGAAATCGCCGATGCCCTCGAGACCGAGGGCATCACGACACCGTTTCCGATCCAGGAGATGGCTCTCCCGCTCGCCCTGAGCGGCCAGGACCTCATCGGTCAGGCCAGGACGGGCACGGGGAAGACCCTCGCGTTCGGCATCCCGATGCTGCAAGGCATCGGCAAGCCACGCAAAAACCGCAAGAAGCCGCGCGGGCTGGTCGTCGTGCCGACCCGCGAGCTGGCCGTGCAGGTCAGCGAAGACCTGGTCACCGCCGCGGGCAAGCTCGGTTCCCGAGTGCTGACCGTGTACGGAGGCCGCGCCTACGAGCCGCAGATCGAGGCGCTCAAGGCCGGGGTCGACGTCATCGTCGGCACTCCCGGCCGTCTGCTCGACCTGGTCAAGCAGAAGCACCTGGACCTGAGCCAGATCAACAGCCTCGTGCTCGACGAGGCCGACCGGATGCTCGACCTGGGCTTCCTGCCCGACATCGAGCGGATCTTCAAGCTGGTCCCGGCCGAGCGCCAGACGATGCTGTTCTCGGCGACCATGCCGGGCGAGATCGTCGGGCTCTCCCGCAAGTACCTCAACCGTCCCACCCGGGTGCGCGCCGACGTCGAGGAAGGCGACGGCGACACCCCGCCGCAGACCCGGCAGATCGTCTGGCGGGCGCACCGGATGGACAAGATCGAGATCGTCGCCCGGCTGCTGCAGGCCGAGGGCCGCGGGCTCACCATGGTCTTCTGCGAGACCAAGCGGGCCTGTGACATGGTCTCGGAGCAGCTCGACACGCGTGGATTCGCGGTCGCGGCCGTCCACGGCGACCTCGGTCAGGGCCAGCGTGAGCAGGCTCTGCGCGCGTTCCGGCACGGCAAGATCGATGTGCTGGTCGCCACCGACGTGGCCGCCCGGGGGATCGACGTCGACGACGTCACCCACGTGGTCAACTACGACTGCCCGGCCGATGACAAGGCCTACGTGCACCGCATCGGCCGCACCGGCCGGGCCGGACGCACCGGCATCGCGGTCACGTTCGTGGAGTGGGAGGAGCTGACGCGCTGGAAGATGATCAACCAGACGCTCGGCCTCGACTTCCCCGACCCGGTGGAGACCTACTCCACCTCACCGCACGTCTACACCGAGCTCAGCATTCCCGAAGGCACCAAGGGCGTGCTGCCGCGCGCCAACCGCTCACGGGCGGGCCTGTCGGCGGAGCAGGTGGAGGACCTCGGCGAGACGGGTCGGCCCCGCGTACGCAGTGCAGTGCGTGGAGGACAGCGCCGTGACGAGCGTGAGGAGCGGGAGCGTCCCGCTCGCGCGCCACGCCAGCGCCGCCGCACCCGCGGCGGCAAGCCCGCCGACGAGGCCGTCCTCGTCGAGACGCCGGAGGTCGAGCCCGTGAACGGTCGCTCCCGCAGTCAGGCGGAGACGCCCGCGATCATCTCAACGGATGAGGTGGAGACGGTGGCCGCCGAGCCGCGCCGCCGCACCCGCCGCACCGCTCCGGCGCAGGCCGCGCCGGTCGTCGACAACGTGGAGCCCGCCGGCGAGCCGGTCGTGGACCCTGTTGTGGACTCAGTTGTGGACAACGGCCCGGTGTCCGAGCCGGCCACCGCACCCAAGCCCATCATGGAGGCCACCCCGGTGACCGAAACAGCGACAGAGCAGGCCGCAGTGCAGACCACTGTGCAGGCTCCCAGCTTCCTGTCCACGCCGGAGCCCCCGGCCCGCAAGGAGCCGGAGCGGATCATTCCGGCCAGCCCGTTCTCGGTGATCTTCCAGTCGCCGGACCTGGCGACGGACGACGACGACATCGCCCCGTCCGCCGCCACCGAGCGCAAGCAGCAGCGCCGCCAGCCGCGTGGCGGCGGCGTCGGCGGTGGCGGCAACCGCCGCCGCACGGGCTGAGCACAGGATGAGCGCAGGCTGAGCACAGGCTGAGCACAGTCATGAAGGCGCGCACCGCACCCGCGGTGCGCGCCTTTCGCTTGTACGCCACCAGCTCCGGCATTACTCACATTTCGCCCAAAACCGCACCGGTGTGGTCCGTTCACCGGTGTTGACGCGCTGGGCTCTGGGTATTGTTGCCCCACGTGAGTACGCCGCGATTCCTGCACCTGCCTCCTGGCGTTGCACCCCGGAAGATCGAAACGCCCCAGGGCATGTTCGCGGCCCTTGAGGCGTTGCCCGTGAGCGGCGTGGTGGAGCGCTGGCCCGCGCTCATGGTGCCCGGCCTGACGGGGAGCAAGGAAGACTTCATCGCGGTCCTGCAGACCCTGGCCCAGTCGGGCCGCCGTGTGCTGGCCGTCGACCTGCGCGGCCAGTACGAAACGCCGGGCGGCGACGATCCGGTGGCCTACACCTGCGCGGCGCTCGGCGCCGACATCGACGTGCTGGCCCAGGAGATCGGCGACGGCGAGCCGGTCCACCTGGTGGGCCACTCCTTCGGCGGGCTGGTCTCGCGCGAGGCCGTCATCGACGGGCGCACCAAGTTCGCCTCGTTCACGCTGATGAGCTCCGGTCCCGCCGCCATCGCGGGCAAGCGCGCGGACCATGCCAGAAGGATGATGCGCGACATCCCCGAGCTGGGGCTCGACCATGTGTGGCACGCCGGCTTCGAGCCGGAGGCGCTGGCCAACGGGGTGCCGGACGACATCATCGCCTTCCTGCGCAAGCGCCTGCTGTCCAACTCCCCCACGGGCCTGCGGTGCATGGCCGAGCAGGTGGTCACCATGCACGACCGCGTCGACGAGCTGCGTCAGGTCGAGCTCCCCACCCTGGTGCTGTACGGCGAGCACGACGACGGCTGGCCGGCCGAGACGCAGTCGGAGATGGCCGCCAACCTCAACGCCGAGTGCGTGGTGGTGCCGGGCGCCGTGCACTCCCCCTCGGTGGAGGCGCCGGAGACGACGGCGGCGGCGCTCGTCAGGTTCTGGAACGCCGCCGAAACTCACTTCATGGACACCAGGCCCATCCCCCTGTGAACCGCGCGGGTCACTCGGCGAGCGCGTCCCAGGGGCGGCGCTCGGGGGCCGCGGCCTGCCCCTCGGGGCAGTGGCGGCGGAAGTCGCACCAGCCGCAGATCGGGCCGGGGTTGGGCGCGAGGAGAGCGTCGAGCTCTTCGGGGATCCGCGCGGGCCCCACGGAGGGCCTGTCCTCACGCGAGCCGTGGGACGCCCCAGAGGGGCCTCTGGCGCCCTGAGCCGCCGTGGGGGCACCAGCGCCACCCGCCGTGCCGGAGCGGCCGCCAGCGGCTCCTGAGGGCCGCCGGGTCCTGGCGGCCGGAGGGCCCATGACCTCTCGGTAGCGTTCGTCGGCGGCGGAGGCCTCCAGGGCGATCTCCTCCGCACGCGCCAGGTGACGGCCGAGCGACTCGTCCGTGTGGCGCCACTCGACGATCTCGCCGGTGGGCAGGTGGTGCAGCTCGACGGCGCGGGCGGGGGTGCGCATCATCCGGGTCGCCGCGACCGCGTAGATCGCCAGCGCGAGCGAGGAGCGCGCGTCGTCCTGGGTCAGCGGCCGCCGCCCGGTCTTGTAGTCGACGACCACCAGCTCGTCCCCGCGCCGGTCGAGGCGGTCGATGCGACCGGAGACCGCGATGACGCTGGTGCGGGTGGCCACGGTGCGCTCGACGCCGACGGGATCATCCGACGGATCTAAAGTGGCGACATATCCGGACACCAGGTCACGGGCACGCCCGAGCCACTCAGCCGACTGCTGAGCGTCCCTGAACCCCTCCCCGATCCACCCGTTGGTCAGCAGGATGGCCGCCGTCAACGGTGTACGCCGCTCGTACGGCTCTCGCCACCAGGCCGCCAGCGCGTTGTGGACGCTCGCCCCCACGCTGTTGTGCGCCCAGCCCGGACCCTTGGACGGCTGCGGCCGGTCCAGATAGCTGAACCGGTAACGGCGCCTGCAGTCGAGCCAGGCGTTCAACCGCGACGGCGTGCACGAGTAGAGCCGCCGCGGCATCCCTTCCAGCGGGAGCTGGTCCTGCACCCTATTCGTCGCCCGCGTTGAGCTTGATGCCGGAGATCTTCGTGCCGTCGGAGAGCGGGCCCTCGGCGGCGGGCTCGGCCGCGGTGCGGGTCAGCGAACCCGAGATCCAGTCGTCGAAGTGCGGCTCCAGGTCGCCGACCGTCACCTCGTCACCGTGGGACGCCAGCACGCGCGTCTCCGCGGGCAGTGTGAACAGCCGCCCGCCGATCGCGGTCAGCTGGTCGGCCAGGCGGGGATACTCGCCGCCGAGCTTGCCCGGCCCGTCGGCCTGCAGCGTCTTGCCGGAGAAGACGGCCCCGAGCCCCTCGCAGTAGAGGGAGACCCCGCCGGGCGTGATGCCGGGCGTCTCCATGACGTCGAGCTGGACGTCGGCGACACCGAAGATGCCGTCGTCCTCCATGTCGATGTCGGGCCACGTCTCCGACCAGGTCTCCCGCCAGAGCGGCTTGTCCTTGGGGTGGAGGGCGATGACGGCCTCGTCCCTGCTGGCCACCTCGATGGCCGCGCCGACGTGGTCGGGCAGGCCGTGGGTGCAGATCACGGCGAGCACCTCGCGCTCGCCGACCTGCTCGAGGATCTTGTCGGCGTCACGCGCCGGGTCGATGACGATCACCTCGTCGTCGTCGCCGATGATCCAGGTGTTGTTCTCGACCTTGTATTCGACGTCGTCGATGTCGACGACGCCCTCGGTCACCACTCGCTCGATACGCGCTGTCACGCTTCCGAACTCTAGTCCGTCTGGGTGAATGAGCGAATCACGTTCGCGACATGCCGCCGCGCGATCCGGATCTGGCCGGTCCTAGTCCTCCAGCCTCGGCGAGAACGCCCCGAAGGGCACGTCGAGGTCGTGGTCGCGCAGGTCGAGCAGGCTCAGGTCGCCCAGCCCGATGAGACATCCCGCCTCCGCCGGCCAGGCGATGGTCCACAGCCAGTTGCCGAGCGCCTCACCGGCGTAGACGGCCCGGTCGGGCGCGCCGCCCACGCACCACAGCGGCGTCGGGTGGCCGAGCACCTCGATCTTGGCGTTCGGCGGCCCGGAGTCGAATCCCTCGCCGGGATCGGGCCCGTCCAGCCCGGCGAACGCGGCGCCGAGCCCCACGCCCGGCTCCTCGGCGATGATCAGCAGGTCGGCGGGGCCGTGCAGGAGCGCCGGCCCGGACAGGGCGACCACGCTGGCCCGGCCTCCCCGGTGCTCGTCGCCCACCTCGCCGAAGCCCGTCACCAGCCAGCCGGCGGGCAACGGCCAGGGCAGCCACACCGGCAGCAGGGAGTTCTTTCGCATGGCCTCCACCGCCGCCTGCGACGGCGGCCAGGGTGGCTGATAGGGCAGGACGTCACCGTGCGCGTCGCATCGCCATGCGCTCAACGCACTGGGCCCGTGAAGCGGGCCAAAACACCGCGGGCAGGTCGGAGCCGCTCTCACAGCTACCCACGGTGCTTCCTCGCCCACCGCCCCGTCAAGGGCACTGCCCGTTATCTCGTCGTAATCTTGGTCAGGTGCGCGTAAATTGTGTGGGAGCGATCATCTTCGACCCCTCGCGGCGGCTGCTCGTCATCCGGCGTGGCCGGCCTCCTGGCGAGGGGCTGTGGTCCCTGCCCGGCGGGCGGGTGGAGCCCGGCGAGACGGACGCCGCGGCCGTGCGGCGCGAGGTGCTGGAGGAGACGGGCCTGGTGGTGCGGGTGGGCGAGCTCGCGGGCGCGGTGGACCGGCCCGGCCTCGGCGGCGACATGTACGTCATCCGCGACTACCTCGCCACCGTGACCGGCGGCTCGCTCACCGCTGGGGACGACGCCGCCGACGCCCGCTGGTGCGCCCACGACGACCTGGTACGCCTCCCGCTCACGCCCGGCCTCCTGGACGCCCTGACCCTCTGGAACGTCCTGCCCGAGCACTGATCTCCAGCCGGGGACTATCGGCTGGCGGTGAGGGTGGAGGTCCACAGGATGAGGTGGTCGTCGCTGTAGGTCGTGGAGCGGCCCAGTGCCACCACCTCCTCGCCCGCCACCGTGACCGCCGTCAGCCACTGGCCGCCCGGACCGCCCAGCCGGTCCTGGGCCAGGTCCAAGCGGCTCCACGCCGAGCCGTCCTGGGAGATCCACGCCGCGCTGTCACCCTCGCCCGGCTCGCCGTGCCGGCCGACCGCGACGAGGCCCTGCTCCGCCGCCGCCAGGTCGTAGACCTCGGCCGCCCGCTCCGCCGGGAGCCAGGCCGTCGTCCAGGTGACCCCGTCGTCCTCGGAGACCGCGGAGAAGGCACGCCGGCCGCCGGTGGACGGCTGCGCGGTGCCGATCGCGACGAGCCGGTCCTGGAAGGCCGCCACCTGCCGCAGCCCCGCCGAGGTCGACTCCGGCGGCGCCACCCGCTTGCGGGCCTTCCAGTTGACGCCGTCCTCGGATACCCAGACCACGCCGCTCTCGTCCCCGCCGGCCCCCGCGCCGCCCACCGCCACATACCCGGCAGGGGTGGCCGCCAGGTCGTGGAGGCGCACGTTCGAGCCGCCCTGCGGGAGCTTCTTGGACCGGGTGAACCTGCGCAGGTCAGGGGTGAACCAGACGGCGGCGGAGACCGTACCGGAAGGTGCTCTGTCCTCGCCCGCCAGCACGTAGCCTTCCGGCCCCGCGGCGAGCACCCGCGCGTCGAGGTACGGGTGGTCGCCCGGACGCGCCAGGTCACCGGAGATCCCCACCCTCTTCCACTGGCGTCCGTCCCGGGAGGTGACCAGCAGCGGCTCGGTGACCTGCAAGGCCGTCTGCGTGCCGCCGACCGCCAGCCAGCCGCGGCGGCCGAAGGCGACGTCGTGCAGCTGCTGCGAGCCCTGGCCGCCGAGGCTGATGGACCTCCAGTCCTGCCAGTTCAGGCTGGTCCAGATGCCGGCGTCGCCCGACGCCGAGCCGACCGCGACGTACCTGCCCTCGTGGCCGGCCACCCTGCTGGTCTCGCGGGCCACCCTGGACAGGCCCGCCACCTGTTCGAGCCGGACGCGCGACGGCTTGCCCCGCGACGGCACGGTCATCAGGACGAGCTGGTTGTCCACGTCCGCCGCCGCCTGGTCGCCGCCCGCGAACAGGGTGCCGCCCCGCGAGATCGCGAACCCGCGCAGCGTCGCCCCCGCCAGGTCGCGGAGCTCCGCCCGCTCGTCCCAGTCGCGGCCGTCCGCGCTGTTCAGCACCGAATAGCCGCCCAGGCTCGCCTGGCTGATCGCGGCCACCCCGGACGCGTGCGAGATCAGCGACTCCACCCCGGGGCTCGTCCTGCTCAGACCGCCGATCGTGCCGCACTGCGACCACTCGGCACCGGTCGGCGAGCAGTAGACGCGCACGTCGCCCGCGATCGTCCGCTGCCGCGTCGGCACCAGCACGAACCGCTTCGGCGCCACCGCCAGCGAGCCGATCCTCGGCTGCGCCTCGGGCAGCTGGAAGCCGGTCGCCTGCCAGCTGCGCCCGCCGTCGGCCGAGCGGATGACCCGCGAGCCGTCGCCCTGCCCCGGCTGGGCCAGCGCCACCACGGTGTCACCCTTGGCGACCACCGCCTTCAGCTCCCCCACGCCCAGGCCGCGCGTCTCCACCCGCTCCCAGGCACGCCCATCCGCCGACCACCACGCGGCCGTCCCCGAACCGCCGTCCTGCTGGGCCACCCGGCCGACCGCGACGAATCCCGAGGCCGTCCTGGCGATGTCGTTGACCAGGTCACCGTCGCGGAAGGCGGCCAGACCGGCCGGTTCCACGGCCTGCCAGGTCAGCCCGTCGGCGCTGGTCCACATGCCACGCTCGGTCAGCCCGTCACCGCCGCTGGCCAGCCAGCGGCCCGCGCCGCCGACGACCCGCCGCACCGTGGGCGTGGTCGAGCCGGTCACCTTGCCGAGCTGCCACTTCTTGCCGTCCGGCGAGAACAGGAACAGCGGGCGCGGCGTCGGGCTCGTGGTGTCACTGCCCACGGCCACGACCGCGCCCCCCACCGCGACCACGTCGTTGAGCTTCTGGATCGAGCCCTGGCCGGTGGAGGCGGGGACGGTGAACAGGTCGTCCCCCGACCGCCCGGTGCCCGTGGCCAGGCTCAGCCCCGGATCCCCGGCGCCGCCCCACTGCCACACGAGCACCCCGCCCGCCACCAGCACGGCCAGCGCCACCGCCAGCACGACCGGGACGGGAACACCGCGCCGCCGCCGCATCGGGCCCGCCCGTCGAAGGGCGGCCGGCGCCGGCCCCCGGTGGTGCCTGCCGCTGGACGACCGCTCCGGCCCGGACGCGACCAGCAGATCCGGCCGCGTGGGCCGACCGCCGGGCGGCCGCCCCACCCGCCGCACCAACTCCTCGCCGTCATCCGCCTGCTCATCGGGCGGCCGTACGAACTCCTCGTCGTGCCCGAAGTCGTCATGCGCGGCGCCAGAGGCCCGCGCGACCTCCTCACCGGCGTACGGGGACGCTGCGTCAGGTGGGCGTACGGGGTCCTCGCCGGCATGGGCGGGCCCTGTGTCGGACGTCGATGTGGGGGCGGCGCCGGGGGCGGGTGGGCGGTGCGCCATGCGGTAGGGGGCCGTTCTGGGGTCGCGGCGGGCCGGCTGCTCGCGGACGTCAGGCGGCGCATCGGAGGACGGCGGCTCGGAGGGCGGCGGCTCGGAGGACGGGGGCTCGGAGGACGGGGGCTCGGAGGACGGCGGCTGGGAGGGCGGGGTGGTGGGGCGGGGTGGGCCGCTGGCGACGAGTTTGTCGGGGCGGTCGACCGTGCGGCGGCGGCGCGGCTCGACCTCGGGCTCCGCCGTCGGGGAGCTGTACGGTCTGCGGCCCTTCGGGGGGTCCTGGGGGTCCTCGGGGGTGGGTGCGGCGAAGGGCGGCATGCCCCAGGGTGAGCTCAGCGGCGGTGCGCCGGTCCTGTCGTCCGAGGGGCCGGGCGGGGAATGCCGGATCCTGGGCTCATCGGAAGGATGCCGATCCGGGGCGCGCCCGTCGTCAGCACGCGGATCGTCGTCACCCGGCGGTCGCCGTGGCGGTTCACTGGCGCCGGAGGCCACGCGCCGTACCTCCTAGTCGAACTCGTCGAGTTGGTGGAACCCGGGACTACTTTTACCCCGGCCGCCGGAAATGATCACCTCCGATTTTCTCGTACGTCCACAACGTCCAGAGCAGCATGCCGAAGCCGGAATGGCGAGAGCTCTCTAGCGAGATTCCCGGCACCCCTCGGACTTTTATCCGGAAATAGTGCTGATTGACCGCTTTCTTGTGAGGTAAAGCACCCCGATGATGAACACCCCGAGCTGCACCACCGTCCCCACCAGCGACTGCCACGGCACCGGCATCTCGTCCTGTTGAAGAGCGTCTTCGAGCTGCCCGGCCGCCGCGCTCAGCCCGAACGCCACCATGTTGTTCACCACGTGCAGGGCGATCGGCGCCTCCAACCCGCCGGTGCGCACCGCCAGGAACCCCATCGCCGCCCCGAAGGCGAACACGTCGACCAGCCCCGCCCACGAGTACCCGTGCAGCGACGCGAAGAGCGCCGAGCTGATCAGGATGCCCCACAGCGGATTGCGCAGCCGGGTCCCGAACGCCTGCAGGAACCACCCACGGAAGATGTACTCCTCCGTGGCCGCCTGGAACGGCACCAGCAGCACGATGACGATGAGCGCCGGCAGGAACCGCTCCCACCCGGTCCAGCCGAACATGCCGTCCACCGTCTCCCCGGTGGACGCCAGCGCGGCGAACTGCGCCGTCTGCCCCAGCGCGAGCGCCAGCACGGCCACGCCCGAGCAGCGCAGCAGCCACGACCAGCGCAGCCGCCCGGCCACCGAGGACAGCGTCCCGGGCGCGCGGCGCTGCACCAGCGCGACCGTACCGAACACCAGAGGGAGCACGGCCGAGAGCGACAGCAGCAACACCACCAGCCCGAACACCGGGTCGCTGGAGATCTGCTCCGGATCGGCCGGCGGCGGCGGGATCTCCAGCAGCAACGCCACGACGGCGCCCCCGCCGATCACCAGCACGCCGACGGTGAAGAAGCTCACCGCGACCAGCAGCGTGCCGACGACCTGACGCCACAGCTCACTCGCAGTGGTCCTGGCCAGGTGGTCATAACGGGCGCCGAGGGGCACCGGAAGAAACCACGACGGCCGTGGTGGCTGGGGTGGTGTGTATGGATAGGGCGGTTGCGCGCCGAACGGCGGATGAGACCCGGGGTTCTCCTGCATCTGTATATTCTGTCCGGCCGGTGCGCAATAGTTCACAGACGGTCGAGCTATTTCGGCGGATGCTCGGGGGGTAAGCATTTCGACCCTGGGAGAAGTCCATGTCAAGGCTGGGACCTATCGTCACCCTGACGGCGGGCGCCGTGCTCGCCTTGGGGCTGGGTGTCGCCAGCATCACGGCGACACCGGCGGCGGACAACACCGCCGCCACAGCGAACGACACAGAAACAGCGAGCCGAGCACCCGAGGAAACCCCTGAAGGCACCGAGACGGCGGCGGCCGAGCCGAGCCCGTCACCCACGGACACGCCCACGTTCGAGGAATCGACGCCTCCCGCGCCGAAGAAGGCCGACTACGCGGGCCGCGTCAAGGGCAACGGCGGCCTCATCGCCATCAGTCTGCGCAAGGGCAAGGCCGTCGGCTACTTCTGCGACGGCAAGATCGAGGCCTGGTTCAAGGGCGACGCGGGCAGCGGCGACCTCGAACTCGAAGGCTTCGGCGGCGCGAAGGTCACGGCCGAGCTGGCCGGCGGCAAGGCCACCGGCCAGGTCGCGGTCGGCGGCAAGAAGTGGAGCTTCGTCGCCCCCACCGCGGTGAAGCCCTCCGGCCTGTACCGGGCCAGCGCGATCGTCAGAGGCGCCAGGGTACGCGCCGGCTGGATCGTGCTGAAGCGGCCGCAGGGCGGCTTCACGCAGGTCGGCACCGCGTTCCAGGACGACAAGCGGGTGCCGATCCCCGAGCTGGACGGCGACTCGCCCACCAGCCCCGTATCCGTCAACGGCACGACCGTCACGCCTGAGGACGTCGACGGCTTCATCGAGGAGATGCGATGACCGCCATCCAGCGACCTCCGGCGCGTGACACCGCCTCCCTGCTGATGCCGCTGTTCGTCGGCGGCCTGATCATGGTCGCGCTCGGCGTCTACGGGCGCGTGCACCCGCCGACCGGGTTCGCGGTCGGCATCGCGGGCTTCTCCGCCGCGCTGCCGATGAAGGTGTGGCTGACGACGGGCGCGACCGTGCTCGCCGTGGTCCAGGTCGTGTCGGCCCTGTCCATGTGGGGCAGGCTCGGCATCGACATCCCGGCCGGCGTGCACCGCTGGTCCGGGAGGCTGGCCTTCCTGCTCACCATCCCGGTCGCCTTCCACTGCCTGTACGCCCTGGGCCTGCAGTACGACGCGCCACGGGTGTTGATCCACTCGGTGCTCGGCTGCTTCTTCTACGGGGTGTTCACCACGAAGTTGCTGTCGCTGCGCAAGCAGGACGCGCCGGGCTGGACGTTGCCGGTGCTGGGCGGGCTGGCGTTCACCGCGCTGGTCGGGCTCTGGCTGACCTCGTCCTTCTGGTTCTTCACCACGATCGGCTTCAAGGTCTAACCGTTCGGGCTGAACCGTTGCGTACGGCTCAGCCCGGCGGCCCGGCCCTTGGCCGCCACGACGAGCGCCATCTTGCGCGAGGCCTCGTCGATCATCTCGTCCCCCAGCATGACCGCGCCGCGCTTCTCGACCGTGGTGTAGTGCTCGTACGCCTCGATGATGAGCTCGGCGTGGTCATAATCCTCCTGCGACGGCGAGAACACCTCGTTGGCGGCGTCGATCTGCGACGGGTGCAGCACCCACTTGCCGTCGAAGCCGAGCGCCGCCGAGCGCCGGGCGACCCGCCGGTAGCCGTCGACGTCCTTGATCTGCAGGTACGGCCCGTCGATGACCTGGAGGTCGTGCATCCTGGCGGCCATGAGCAGCCTCATCAGGATGTAGTGGTAGGCGTCGCCCTCCTCGTAGCCGGGCGGCTGCTCGCCCACGACGAGCGTGCGCATGTTGATCGAGGCCATGAAGTCGGCCGGGCCGAACACCAGCGTCTCCAGCCGGGGCGACGATCCGGCGATGGCGTCGACGTTCACCAGGCCGCGCGCGTTCTCGATCTGCGCCTCGATGCCGATCCGGCCCACCTCGAAGCCCATGGTCTTCTCGATCTGGGTGAGCAGCGTGTCGAGCCAGACGACCTCGGTCGGGTCCTGCACCTTGGGCAGCATCAGGCAGTCGAGCCTGTCGCCGGCGCCCTCCACGATCTCGATCACATCGCGGTACGTCCACTGCGTCGTCAGGTCGTTGACCCGCACGACCCGGGTCTTGCCGGTCCAGTCGCCCTCGCGCAGGGCGGCCACGATGTTCTGCCGCGCCTCCTGCTTGGCCAGTGGCGCGACCGCGTCCTCCAGGTCGAGGAATACCTCGTCGACCGGCAGGCTCTGCGCCTTCTCAAGGAAGCGGGGGCTGCTGCCGGGGACTGCGAGTACGGACCGACGTGAGCGCATGCGCACACACGCTAGCGGCAACGTCCCCGCCCCGGCTCTCCGACCCTCGCGGAGGCCCTCGCGGAGGCCCTCGTGCAGGCTCTCGCGGAGGCTCTCGCGGAGGCCGGATACCGGGTTAGAGTCGTGCTGTGAGCGACCCCACAGCCGCCATCCAGGAAGGCGCCAAGAAGTCCGGCATCTGCTGGCTGGACCTGGACCGCCCCCGCCTGGCCTGGCACGCCTGGCACGACGGCTCCCTCTACGTGGTCACGGGCGGCCAGGAGCAGGACCTGCCCGGTCTCGCCGCGCTGGGCTCCGTCCGCGTCACGCTGCGCAGCAAGGACAACGGCGCCAGGCTGGTGGACTTCGAGGCCGCCGTCACGGTCGTGGACCAGTCGACGGTGGTGGACCAGTCGGCCGAGGCCGAGGCCATCGCCCTGCTCGCCAAGGAGCGGCTCAACGCCCGCGACAGCGAGCACCTCACCGAGCGCTGGGCCGAGAGCTCCACGGTCGTGCGGCTCACGCCTCAGCCGGTCCGCACCGGCTCCGCGAGCACCGCCGCCGGCTGACGGGCGACGGTGGCGGTCTGGGCGAGCAGCGCGCCCGACAGGACGATCAGGCCGCCGATGATCTGGAAGGCGCCGAGCGCCTCGCCCACCAGCACCCACGCCACCACGGCGCCGGCGATGACCTCCAGCGAGGCCACCGTGGCCCCGACCGCCGCCGACAGCCGGCGCACCGCGTTCACGCCGAGGATGTAGCCGGCCATCGTGGCGACGAGCACCATCCACAGATACGCGCCCAGCACCGGCAGGGTGGTGGCGCCGTCGGGCGTGGCGGTGGTGGTGAAGGCGCTCCACGGGATGTTCCACGGCTGGGAGAACGGCACGAGCACCACGGCCGCGCCCGTCATCCCCCAGGCGATCAGGCCGAGTGGGTCCACATCCGACCCGAAGCTATCGCTCATCAGGAAATATCCGGCGCAGCACGCGCCGGCCAGCAGCGCCAGGAGCAGGCCCAGCGCGTCCAGTTGGAGCCCGGCCCAGACCTCCACCACGATGGCCAGCCCGATCACCGCGATCACCGCGCCCACGTAGGCGGCGCGGGCGAGCCGTACCTTCTGCACGAACCGCACCCAGACCACCACCATCACCGGCGCCATGAACTCCAACAGCAACGCGACGCCCACCGGCAGCCGGGTGATCGCCGCGAAGTAGAGGGACTGCACCCCGGCCACGGCGACGATCGCGTACATCGCGAAGAACGGCAGCCGCTCGCGCGGGATCCGCAACGCCGACGGCTTCACCACGGCCAGTACGGCGATCAACAGGACCCCCGCCCCCGCCATGCGCACCCAGACGGCCTCCATCGGGGCCATCCCGGCGGCGATGAGATATTTCGCCATAGGGCCGGAGAAGGCGAAACAGACCGAGGACACGAAAGCGATCGCGAGCCCCGTATACCGCATGACACACCGCCGGAAAGTAAATGAGCGAAGTAATGAGCGTAGAAAACGTTTGATACTGACACGTCTCGGGTCCCAGGCGCAATGCCATGGCACTGTTAGCCTGGTTGACGTGCAGATCTTCGTGGCCCGCCTGGCCGGCACGCCGGTCTTCGACCCCGCCGGCGACAAGATCGGCCGCATCAGGGACGTCGTGACCGGACTGCGCGGCAGCCGGCCGCCGAGCGTCCACGGCATGGTGGTCGAGGTGCAACCACGTCGCAGGGTGTTCCTACCCATCACCCGGGTGCGGGGCATCGAGGCCGGCGCGGTCGTCTTCACCGGGCGGATCAACGTCCGCAGGTTCGAGCAGCGCGCCACCGAGACGCTGGTGATCGGCGAGATGCTGGATCTGACCGTCCGGGTGCACGGGCAGCCGGTGACCGTCTACGACGTGGCGATGACCGAGACCAGGCCGTCCACCTGGGAGATCACCAAGGTCGCCGTCTACCGCAGCAGGCGCAGACGCGACCCCGCGATCGTCGACTGGAGCGAGGTGTCGGGGTTCGACATCCTGCAGGAGGACCAGGGAGCCGCCGGGCTGATCGCCTCCTTCGAGTCCATGCGCGCCGCCGACATCGCCGGCGCCCTGCACGACCTGCCCGGCAAGCGGCGCATCGAGATCGCCCGCGCCCTCGACGACGAACGGCTCGCCGAGATCCTCGAAGAGCTGCCCCCCGGCGACCAGATCACCATCCTCGGCATGCTGGAGCCGGAGCGGGCCGCCGACGTGCTGGAGGAGATGGGTCCCGACGACGCCGCCGACGTGCTGCACGACCTGTCCGAGGAGAAGGCGGCCGAGTTGCTCGCGCTCATGGAGCCGCACGAGGCCGCCCCGGTGCGGCGGCTGCTCACCTACCCGCCCGACACCGCCGGCGGCATGATGACCACGGAGCCGGTGATCCTCCCGCCGAGCAGCACGGTGGCCGAGGCGCTCGCGCACATCCGCCAGCAGGACCTCCTGCCCGCCGTCGCCGCCCAGGTGTTCGTCACCAGGCCGCCCAACGAGACGCCCACGGGCGCCTACCTCGGCGTGACGCACTTCCAGCGGCTGCTGCGCGATCCGCCGTCCACGCTGCTGGGCGGCGTCATCGACCCGTCGATCGACCCGATCAAGCCCGAGTTCACGCTCCGGGAGGTCGCCTTCTACCTGGCCAACTACAACCTGGTCGCGGCTCCCGTCGTGGACGAGCTCAACAGGTTCGTCGGCGCCGTGACGGTCGACGACGTCCTCGACCACCTTCTCCCCGAAGACTGGCGCGAGGGGGCCCAGCAGTGACGACGGACCGCCTGGACCAGCCACGGGACCTGCGCCGCGCACGGCGGCCGCACTACGACCCGGAAGCGTTCGGCCGGCTGTCGGAGCGGATCGCCCGCTTCCTCGGCACGGCCCGCTTCCTGGTCTACATGACCGTCTTCGTGGCGATCTGGATCATCTGGAACGCCTCGGCCCCGGCCGGCCTCCAGTTCGACCCGTACCCGTTCATCTTCCTCACGCTCATGCTGTCGCTGCAGGCCTCCTACGCCGCGCCGCTCATCCTGCTCGCGCAGAACCGGCAGGACGACAGGGACCGCGTACAGTACGAGCACGACCGGGTGGCGGCCGAGCGCAACCGGGCCGACATCGAGTATCTGACCCGCGAGATCGCCGGGCTCCGGCTGGCCCTGAGCGAGGTGACGACCCGCGACTATCTGCGCTCGGAGCTCCAGCGGCTGGGAGAGGAGCTCGGGGAGCACCGGTGAGGCGGCTCCTCGTCGGGCAGGGGGGTCACGGAGTAACCTGGGAAGCTCGGTTCGCCCACGTGGATTACCGAGGCCGCTCCGCAGGTTCATACCATTGAGGGGCATCCTCAACTGGCGTCCAGCGCCTGTCCTACATATACCGGCAAAGGAGGGACGGCACCCCTCGGTCATGGGTGTGCCGAGACTTCGATGGCACCAACCCAGGAACAGGTGACGGCCGCCCTCGCCACCGTCATCGACCCCGAGATCCGTCGCCCGATCACCGACCTCGGCATGGTCAAGAGCATCGACATCGCCGCGGACGGCAAGGTCGGCGTCGGGATCTACCTCACGGTGTCCGGCTGTCCGATGAAGGACACCATCCGCCGCGACGTCAACGCCGCGGTGGCCAAGCTCGACGGCGTCACCGCCGTCGAGATCGAGCTCGACGTCATGAGCACCGAGCAGCGCAAGAAGCTGCAGACGACGCTGCGCGGCGACCGGGGTCCGGAGAAGGAGATCCCCTTCAACCAGCCGGGCTCGCTGACCCGCGTCTTCGCGGTGGCCAGCGGCAAGGGCGGCGTCGGCAAGTCCTCCGTCACCGTCAACCTGGCCGCCTCCATGGCCGCGAACGGGCTCAAGGTCGGCATCGTCGACGCCGACATCTACGGCCACAGCATCCCGCGCATGCTCGGCGCCGCCGAACGGCCCACCAAGGTCGAAGACATGATCATGCCGCCGGTGGCGCATGACATCAAGGTCATCTCGGTCGGCATGTTCAAGCCGCCGGGCAACAGCGCCGTGGTGTGGCGCGGCCCGATGCTCGACCGCGCCCTGCACCAGTTCCTCGCCGACGTCTACTGGGGCGATCTCGACGTCCTGCTGCTCGACCTGCCGCCCGGCACCGGCGACATCGCCATCTCGGTGGCCCAGCGGCTGCCGTCGGCCGAGATCCTGGTCGTCACCACCCCGCAGATGGCCGCCGCCGAGGTGGCCGAGCGGGCGGGCTCCATCGCCGCTCAGACCCACCAGCAGATCGCCGGCGTCATCGAGAACATGGCCTGGCTGCCCTGCCCCCACTGCGACGACCGCATCAACGTCTTCGGCGAGGGCGGCGGCCAGACGGTCGCCGACGCGCTCACCCGCACCCTCGGCACCCGCGTCCCCCTCCTCGGCCAGGTCCCCATCGACCTGCGCCTGCGCGAGGGCGGCGACGAAGGCAAGCCGCTGGTCCTGACCGACCCCGACTCGCCCGCCGCGTCGGAGCTGCGCCAGATCGCCGACCGGCTGAGCAAGCGCTCCTCCAGCCTCAAGGGCCTCCAGTTGGGCCTCGCCCCCAACCGCGCCTGACCGCCCACGCCCGGCCCGCCCCTCCTCGGAGGGGCTCATGGGGAAGGCCCTCCCGGAATGTCCGGGAGGGCCTTCACATGTTCAGCGGCGGCAGGTCTCAGGTGGCTTCGGAGTCGTACGGGGGGATCTCGCCGAAGCCCAGCTCGCCCCCGGGAGCGCCCGCGTAGGCGGGCGCGGGGTCCAGCTCGGGCTTGGCGTTCCAGTCGTCCTCGACGTCGTCCAGGAGATGCTTGCGTACGAAGTTGCGCGGGTTGAGGTCGGCCGGGTCGAAGTCGGAGAACTCCGGGCCCAGGCCCGCACGCAGGTCGTCGCGCGCGTTGTTGGCCATCCGGCGCAGGTTGCGCAGCGTCCGGCCGGCCTGGGAAGCCACTTCCGGCAACTTCTTCGGACCGAAGACCAGCAACGCGATGATGATCAGCGCGCCGATTTCCATCCAGCCAAGTCCGAACACCTGAGCTCCTAGCAGTCCACCGCCCCGAGGAATCGGCCTCGGCCTATCCCCAGGGTAAGGGCTGTCCGGCGTGAGCCGGCCTCTCCTGCCGGTACCAATTCACCACACACAGGGCAAAAGCCTTTTGGGCCCCGTCCGGACCCCCTAACCCCCATAGCGGGCGGGCGTGTCAGGACGGGGTGGGCGCTGGTTCCTCGTCGGCGCTCACCGTCAGGGTCGCCGTGTGCTCCTCGTTGTCGCGCTCGTACTTGATGGTGAGCTTGGCGCCGGGCGCCTTGCTGCGGATCAGCGCGATCAGCTCGTTGCCGTCCTGCAGGCGTACGCTGTCGATCTCCACGATCACGTCGCCGGGCTTGAGGCCCGCCTGGTGGGCGGGGCCGTCCTTGTCCACCGACGGCCGGCCGCCCAGGTTGCCGGTGGCGATGCGGACGCCTTCGCCGGTGTACTCCCGGTCCAGCACGATGCCGATCTTGGGGCGCTTGGCCTTGCCCGTGGTGACCAGCTCCTGCGCCACGCGGCGGGCCTGGTTGACCGGGATGGCGAAGCCGAGGCCGATGCTGCCGCTCTGGTTGGTCATGGAGCGGCTCAGGGTGGCGATGGCGGAGTTGACGCCGATGACCTCGCCGTTGCCGTTGACCAGCGGGCCGCCCGAGTTGCCGGGGTTGATGGCCGCGTCGGTCTGGATGGCGCTGATGTAGGCGGGCTCCTCGCCGCTGGCGCCGCTCTCGTCGCCCGCGATGACCGGGCGGTTCATGGAGCTGACGATGCCGGTGGTGACCGTGCCCGTCAGGCCCAGCGGCGAGCCGATCGCGATCACCGGGTCGCCGACGACGACCTGGTCGGAGTTGCCGAGCCTGGCCTCCGGGGTGCCGAAGGTCTCCTCGGGCTTGACCACGGCCAGGTCGGAGCCGGGGTCACGGCCGACGATGCGGGCGGTCGTGGTCTTGCGGTTGTTGAACATGATCTTGATCACGCCGTCCTTGGCGGCCAGGGCGACCACGTGGTTGTTGGTCACCACGTACCCGTCCTTGATCAGGAAGCCTGAGCCGCTCGCGCCCTCGGTGTTGCCGCCGTTGCCGACTTCGAGGGAGACCACGCTGGGCAGCACCCGGGAGGCGACACCGGCGACGGAGTCGGGCGCCCGGTTGGTGGCGCCGGTCGGCGCCTGGGGAAGGCTGTAGCTGGGGTCGGTGCCGCCGCTCGGCCTGGTCAGCAGGTACGTCCCCGCGCTGCCGAGCAGGGACGCGGTGAGCGCGATGACCGTGGCGAGCACGACGAGGAACGCGGTGCTGGGACCGCGCCTGCCCGCGGCCGTGGCGCCGCCCGGCGAGCCGCCCGGAGGCGGTGGCGCCCAGGCCGGCCCCATGCCGAGGGCGTTCGGCGGTGGGGGCGGGATGCTGCCGCGGCCCTGGTTGCCGAAGAACGGCCACTCCGAGGTGCCGTAGTTCGAGCCTCCGGGGTTGCCGAAACCGTCACCCCGCGGATCGCCGAACGTCTGGGTCTCGCCGCTCGGATGGCCGAAACCGGGGCCTTCCCCGCTGGGGCTGCCGAAGGAGGGACCGGGGCCGAAGGCGGAGTCGTCACCACCGGGCCGCTGAAAGGCGGAGTCGTCACCGCCAGGCCGCTGAAAGGCGGAGTCGTCGCCACCGGGCCGCTGGAACGGGGATCTTTCACCACCGCCGGGCCGGAAAGCCGGGCCTTCACCACCCGGGGACTGGAAGGCGGGGCTCTCACCGCTGGGCCGGAAGGACGGGCCTTCGCCGCCGGGCGGTGGGAAGGCGGAGTTCTCGGCGCCGGTCCGGAAGGACGGGCCGTCGTTGCCGGGGGGTCTGGCGAACGGGTTGTCGCCGCTGAAGGACGGGTTCGCCCCGAAGGCGGGGCCGTCGTACGCGCGGGTGTCGCCACGGCGGGCGCCGAACGCGTTGTCGTCGTAGGAGTTGCCGCTGCCCGAGGGGTCGCCCCACGGACTGCCGGATGGCTCGCCGGACTGCTCCGGCTGCCCACCCGCCGGCAGGAACTCCGGCCTTCCCTGTGGCCCGGAGCTGTCCGACGGCGTGCGTCCTTCGGTGGGGCGCGTCTCGTCGGTCATCTAGTTCTCACCACTCCTTGCTCGGACACCGCAATCATGGCGGGATCGGCATACGAGAGTCGTAAAGCAGTTGTCAGTAAATGCTCTGACAAATCCCGATCTCAGATCGTATGCCCCCCACACCACGGACTACGCCATCACGAGTATCCCAGCAGGGCCGGGCTTTCAGGGTGTGGCGGTGGACGGCGGGGCTGTCGGCGTCACCGAGGGCGGCTGCTGCACCCGCTTGACCAGCTCGACCGCCGGCGGCGTGCCCTGCTGCCCGGCGCCGGACACGGCGAAGAACGTGCCGAGCGCGACGGCCGCGGACACCACGCTGACCGCCACGTAGGTGGTGCGGCGGCTTCTACCGCCGCGGCCCGGACCCGAAGAAGCGCCACCATGGGCGCCCCTTCCCGGGCGGTTGTCCAAAGGGGCGATGCTGTGCGGCCCAGGGATCGGCACGCCGCCGAACGTCCGGGTAGGGAAAGGCCGCTCCCGGGGCGGCAACGGCCCGCCGGGCTCGGACATGCGCAGGAGCGACATCGTGAGATCGGCCGGCATCGGCGGATGGTCCATCGAGCGCAGGCGCGACTTGAGCGCCCGCGTCGAGTCCACCTCCCGCCTGCAGTCGGCGCAGAACGTCAGATGGGCAAGGGCGCGTTCGCGCTCGGCGTGATTGAGCTCGCCGTCCACGAGCGCGGATACACGTTCACCAAGATGAGCCATGTCAGACTTCCTCCCCACGGGTGAAGGTCGGGGGGAGTTGGGAATTACGGGGAGCCCGATGCTCGAGCGCCTCGCGCAACTGCGCCCGGCCACGATGTATACGGCTCCGGACCGTCCCCAGCTTGACGCTGAGCGTGGCCGCGATCTCCTCGTACGACAGGCCTTCGATGTCGCACAGCACGATCGCCGCCCGGAACTCCGGGGTGAGCGCGTCGAGCGCGGCCTGAATGTCCGGCTCGAGGTGTGCGTCGTCGAATGCCTGCGCCGGTGACGGCTCACGACCGCGAAGCCGCTCGGCGGCGTCGTCGGCGAGCCCCTCGAACCTGATGCGCTGCTTGCGCCGCGCCATGTCGAGGAACAGGTTGGTCGTGATCCGGTGCAGCCAGCCTTCGAACGTGCCGGGCGTGTAGCTCGACAGCGATCGGAAGACCCGGACGAAGACCTCCTGAGTGAGGTCCTCGGCATCGTGAACATTGCCCGTCAGACGGTAGGCCAGGCGATAGACGCGTGCGGAATGGTTCCGCACCACCTCGTCCCACGACGGAGGAGTCCAGTCGGGTTCAGGCGCGCTTGAACTCACACCGGACTCTGGCACGTTTGACATCGCGCCGGACTCGGGCGCATTTGGCATCGGAGTATCAGCCTGGTGGTCACTTTCGTCCACCAGCACTCCTCTCTCTGGGACCACCGCTACCGCCATAGTGCCTGGTTTTGTCCCTCCGTGCGCACTGGCTGCCTTCCAGACCGGCAAAGCCCGTTTAAACCTGCAACGCCTCGAGGCCCTCCTGAGTTCCCGTCCCGGCGTGTCTCCCCTAGGCTGCGATCGGTGACCAATCGCACGAAAGTGGGGGGAGGAGGCCGATGACCAGTCCGGTAGAGGCCACTCTGGCCTATGCGGAGCAGTTCCATCATGAGGATGAGATCCTGCACGCGGCGCGGCAGCGCGGGCTGGAAATGGGGGCTCCGCCCATCCTTCCCGGTGGCGGAGCGGCGCTCTGTTTCCTCGCCACCGCGCTCAACGCCAAGTCGGTCGTCGAGGTCGGCACCGGCTGCGGCGTCTCGGGCCTGTGGCTGCTGCGCGGCATGCGCGCCGACGGCACGCTGACGAGCGTCGACGTGGAGCCGGAGCACCAGCGGCTGGCGCGTCAGGCGTTCGCGGAGGCCGGGTTCGCGGGCGGGCGGGTGCGGCTGATCGCGGGCCGGGCGCTCGACGTGCTGCCGCGGCTCTCCGACGGCGGCTACGACCTGGTCTTCGCCGACGCCGCCAAGCAGGAGTACGCCGACTACCTGGCGGAGTCCGTACGCCTGCTGCGGGTGGGCGGGATCGTGGCCTTCGACAACGTGCTGTGGCACAACCGGGTGGCCGATCCCGCGCAGCGTGACCCTGACACGGTGTCGCTGCGCGAGCTGGGCAAGCTCGTGCAGGCGGACGACCGCCTGCGCTCGCTGCTGATGCCGCTGGGCGACGGTCTGCTCGCCGCGGTCAAGATCGCCGAATAGAGCCGAATAGCAGGCCGTACGCTCGGCTACGGCTCGGCTACGGCTTGGTCAGCCACTCCAGGAGCACCCGCACGCCGAACCCGGTGGCGCCCTTGGCCAGGACGCCCTCGTCCACCGTGCTGCGCCCCACGCCCGCGATGTCCAGGTGCGCCCAGGACCTCTTGCCCGCGAACTCGCGCAGGAACAGCGCCGCCGTGATGGAGCCGCCCCCGTAGGTGGAGCCGATCTCGACGTTGGACAGGTCCGCGATGGAGGAGCGCAGCCCGGCGGCGTAGTCCTCGATCAGCGGCATCCGCCACAGCTTGTCGTCGCTCGACTGACCGGCGTCCACGAGCTGCTTGGCGAGGTCGTCGTCGGTGGAGTAGACGGCGCCGACGTCGCGCCCCAGCGCCACCGTGATCGCGCCGGTGAGGGTGGCGATGTCGACGACCACGTCGGGGTCGAGCTCGGCGTCGGCGTAGGCGAGCGCGTCGGCCAGCACCAGCCGCCCCTCGGCGTCGGTGTTGAGCACCTCGACCGTGCGGCCGCCGTACTGCGTGATCACGTCGCTGGGGCGCTGGGCGGTGCCGGACGGCATGTTCTCGGCCGAGGCGATGAGGCCGGTGACCCGGACGGGTGCGCCGAGCTCGGCCAGCGCGCCGAGGACGGCGATGACGGCGGCGCCGCCGGCCATGTCGGTCTTCTGGGTCTTCATGTTCGCCGTCGGCTTCAGCGACAGGCCGCCGGAGTCGAACGTGATGCCCTTGCCCACGAGCACGACATGCCGGGTGGCCGGCTCGGCGGGCGTGTAGGAGAGCTGGATGAGCCGGGGCGGGTTGGCCGAGCCCATGCCGACGGCGACGAGCCCGCCGAACCCGCCGGCCTTGAGCTGCTCCTCGTCCCACACCCGAGCGGTGACGCCCTGTCCGCCGCCCTGCCCGACGGCCTGCCCGACGGCCTGTTCGACCGCGCGGTCGGCGAGCCAGGCGGGGGTCTTGACCGACGCCGGCGTGTTGGCCAGGTCCCGGGCGAGCGCGACCGCCCGCGCCAGGATCCGGCCGCGTCGTACGCCTTGCTCGTCGGCGCCGACGAAGGTGATCGCGGCCACGGGCTTCTTGCCGGGTGTGCCGATCTTGAAGAAGTAGCAGGCGAGCAGCGCGGCCTCGGCGAACACCGTGACGTCACCGTCCGGCACCACCACGGCGATCCCCTCCCTGCCGCGCGCCCGGCGGCTGACCGCGGCCGCCGCCCTGCGCAAGGCCCGGGGGGAGCCGTCGCCCACGCCGTAGAGCAGCACCCGGCCGACACCGCCTTCCCGCGCCACCGGGACTTCGACGATCTCGCCCGCCTCACCCTTGGCCTCGTAATGAGCGAGCAGGTCGGCGACAGGCACGTGCAGGTCGACCGCGAGCGCGGGATTCAGCTCCGAGGAGTAAGGAACGGCGAGCAGGTCGGCGTCGGCGGGAACGTCGGCGACCACCAACGCGGCGGTCTCAATGGGCACTGTCACTCCTTCAACGTCAGCGACCCTGGCGCCAGGTACGCCAGGGTCGTGGGGCCGGAAAAGTTGTCTCGGGAGCTCTCAGCCGACGACGTTCTTCAACGCCTCGCCGAGCGCCTTCGCTTCGTCGGCGGAAATCTCCACGACGAGCCGTCCGCCACCCTCCAGGGGGACTCGCATGACAATGCCGCGCCCTTCCTTGGTGACCTCGAGCGGACCATCGCCGGTCCGCGGCTTCATCGCCGCCATGCGTGCATCCCTTCCTGCCTTGGGCTCCCGCGGCCCGCGATTTCCGGCCTCCATGGGGGAGGTCGGCGCATTCACGTCTTCTGTGATGTCCTATTCTCCCGCATCGAGAGCCCTCATGGGTAACGATCTCCTCCCAGAATGCGTTGTCCAAGGTGGCGAAGGGGTCCAAACTGGACTTCGTGCACGCACGCGCCGCTCTGTTCGACCTCTATGGGGACCACCTGCGCTCGCGCGGTGGGCAGGCGTCCGTGGCCGCGCTCGTCCGGCTGATGAATCCGCTGGAAATAGCCGCTCCGGCAGTGCGTACGGCCGTTTCCCGCATGGTCCGGCAGGGATGGCTGCAGCCGCTGAGGCTTCCTCAGGGGGCGGGCTACGGGCTCACCCCGAAGTGCGTCAGGCGGCTGGATGAGGCGGCGCTAAGAATTTACCGAGCCGGAACACTGACCTGGCACGGCCACTGGCATGTGATCGTCTTCGGTCCGATCAAGGAGCGTCCGCGCCGCGAACGGATCAGGGCCGACCTCACCTTCCTCGGGTACGCCGCGCTGTCGGAGACGACCTGGATCGGCCCCCGATCCGCCGTCGAGCTGGACAACCTGCTCGACGGCGAGGGCGTGCGCGCCGACAGGTTCGACGCGACGCTCGACGGCGACCCGCGCGAACTGGTCGCGCGGGCGTGGGATCTGACCGCCATCGGCGAGGCGTACGAGAGCTGGCACGCCGAGGCTGTCACGCTGGTCAGCGCCCTGCCGGAGAGGGCATCGGCCGACCGGGTGTTCGCGACCAGGAGCAAGCTCGTCCACGGATGGCGAAATTTCCTGTTCCGCGACCCCGGCCTGCCACCCGAGCTGCTGCCGGCCGGTTGGCCGGGCGAGAAGGCGCGGGCCTTCTTCGAGCATGAGGCCGCCAGGCTGCTGCCCGCAGCCGCCGCGTTCGTCGACAGGGAGCTGCATTGATTCGCTACGAGATGACCGAAGCCGTCGCCACCGTCACGCTCGACCGCCCCGACGCGATGAACTCGCTGACGGCCGAGGTCAAGACCGCGCTGCTGGAGGCGCTGCGGCGGGCGGCGAGCGACCAGGAGGTGCGCGCCGTCCTGCTCACCGGCTCGGGCCGGGCCTTCTGCGCGGGTCAGGACCTGCACGAGCACGCGGCCAACCTGGAGGCGGGCCGCGGCCTGGCCGACACCGTGCGCGAGCACTACAACCCGATCGTCGAGCTGCTCACCACCATGGACAAACCCGTCGTGGCCGCGGTGAACGGGGTGGCCGCCGGCGCGGGCGCCTCGCTCGCCTTCGCCTGTGACCTGCGGGTCGCCTCGGAGAAGGCCAAGTTCGCGCTGGCCTTCTCCGGCATCGGGCTGGCCCCGGACTCCGGCGCCTCCTGGACGCTGCAGCGCCTGGTCGGTTTCGGCCGCGCGAGCGAGCTGATGCTGCTCGGCGAGCCCGTCGACGCGACTCGCGCGCTGGAGCTCGGCCTGGTCACCCGCGTGGTGCCCGCCGACGAGGTGCTCAAGACCGCCGGGGAGCTCGCCCGGCGGCTCGCCGGCGGACCGACGAGGGCCTTCGCCGCCACCAAGCGGGCGCTGGCGTACGCGGCGACGCACACGTTGCCGGAGGCGCTGGCCCTGGAGGCCGACCTGCAGGACGAGTGCGCCGCCACCAGGGATCACCTGAGCGCGACGAAGTCCTTCCTCGCCAAGGAACGCCCGGTCTTCACCGGTCGCTGAGCCGGGGGGTGACGCGGGCCACGCAGCCCTCGACGTGGTCGTTGACCAGGCCGATGGCCTGCATCAGGGCGTAGGCGGTGGTGGGGCCGACGAAGGTGAAGCCGTGTTTCTTCAGCTCCTTGGCCAGCGCCTTGGAGGCCGGTGTGACGGCCGGGACGTCGGCCATGGACCTGGGCGCCGGGAGCGACGGATCGGCGTAGCGCCAGACGAGGTCCGACAGGCCGCCGGGGACTTCCAGGGCGGCCCTGGCGTTGACGATCGCCGCTCGCACCTTGGCCCGGTTGCGCACGATGCCGGCGTCGCCGAGCAGCCGCTCGACGTCCTGCTCGGTGTAGGCGGCCACCTTCGCGATGGAGAAGCCGTCAAACGCCGCGCGGAAGTTGTCGCGCTTGCGGAGGATCGTCAGCCACGACAGCCCCGACTGGAACGCCTCCAGCGTCACGCGCTCGAAGACCTTGTCGTCGCCTCGGACCGGCCGGCCCCACTCCTCGTCGTGGTAGGCGAGGTAGAGCGGGTCCGTCATGCCCGCCCAGGCGCATCGGATGATCTCGTTCACTGGCGCTCGTCCGAGGCCTTGCCGAGCATGGCGCTCGCGGGCTCCTGCTCGGAGCCCGTCGCGCCCGTCTCCGTGCCCGTCTCGGTGCCCGTCTCCGTGCCCGTCTTCGTACCCGTCTTCGTGCTCATCTGCGAGCCGCCGTCAGCGTCCGCGGCGGCCTCCTCAGGAGCCGCCTCAGCCGCCTCGGCTGCCTCAGGGGCCTCGGCCGCCTCCCGATCCCCCCACCTGACGGGAGCGTGGTCCGGATTGCCGTTCACCGCCTGCGGCAGGTGGTCGCCGGACTCGGACGGCGAGTCGCCCTCCTCCGGCAGGTCTCGCGGCGTGGCGGGCGCCTCGGGCTCGTGGTCGGTGCGTGGGCCGCCGCCGGGGGCCGCGTAGGCCTCCTGGCGGGCGTACAGCCTGCGCGACAGCAGCTCGGAGACTCGCTGCTCCAGAACCGCGATCCTGGTGTCGCGGGCGCTGATCGCGGTGGCGGCTCGGCGCAGCGTCTCGTCGACCGACTGCGTGTGATAGCCGACGAGGTTGACCGGCAGCTCGAGCGCCATGAAGTCGACAGCCGTCAGCTGCCCGGCTTCGGGCAGGTTGAGTGGCGGCACGTCCGGCGGGAACTCGGTCAGCTCACCGCCCTTGCCCAGGGAGACCAGCACCACGCAGACCAGGATGGCGAGCGCGGCGATGGCGAGTATGACCAGCACATTGGCATCGTACTCATACCACCAGGGCACGAGTCCCGCACTTGCCGCGCCCGGTGCCGGACGGGACTCTTCAGCCCGCCGCCTCCCCCAGCTCCTCGACGCTGGGCCGTACCGGCTGGGGACGGCCTTCCAGATGGGCGAAGGCCTGCTCGACGGTGGTGGTCCAGGAGATGGCGTCGAAGACGTTCGCCCGGGTGAAACCCTGGTCGTACATGCCGGTCACCAGGTCTCTGAGCGGCTGGTAGAGGCCCCAGGGGTCGAGGATCACCAGGGCGCGGTCATGGATGCCGAGCACCCTGGCCGTCCAGATCTCGAACAGCTCCTCCAACGTGCCGATGCCGCCCGGCAACACGAGGAAGGCGTCGGAGCGGGCGTCCATGACGCCTTTGCGCTCGCGCATGTCGGCCGTGACGATCAGCTCGCCGGAGTCCCTGTCGGCCACCTCGATGTCCACGAGCACCTGGGGGATCACCCCGACCGTGTGGCCGCCGGCGGCCCGCGCGGCCGTGGTGACGGCGCCCATGCAGGAGACGGTGGCGCCGCCGCTCACCAGGGTGTGGCCACGCCGGGCGAGCTCGGCGCCGACCTCGGCGGCCAGGTCGAGGTACTTGTCGTCGATGTGCTGGCTGGAGGAGCAGTAGACGCAGATGTTCACGACGAGCCAGCTTATTGGCCGGCTCAGCGGCCGGCCTATTGCGGCTCGGCCACCTGGGCCCCGACGGCCCGCTCCTCCTCCCGGTCCACCTCGGACCTGGCCCGGTCGGCGTCCATGATGAGGCGCACGGCCTCGTCCACGTCGTCGGTGACGGTGATCAGGTCGAGGTCCTGGGGTGCGATCTTGCCGGAGCCGAGCAGGCTTCCCTTGATCCAGTCCATCAGGCCGCCCCAGAACTCCGTGCCCATCAGCACGACGGGGAAGGAGGTGACCTTGCCGGTCTGCACCAGGGTCAGCGCCTCGAACAGCTCGTCGAGCGTGCCGAAGCCGCCGGGCAGGGCGATGAAGCCGCAGGAGTACTTGACGAACATGGTTTTGCGTACGAAGAAGTAGCGGAACTCGATGCCGAGGTCCACGTAGTCGTTCATGCGCTGCTCGAAGGGGAGCTCGATGCCGAGCCCGACCGAAACGCCGCCCTCGACCTCGGTGGCACCGCGGTTGGCGGCCTCCATGACGCCGGGGCCGCCGCCGGTGATCACGGCGTAGCCGCTGCGGGCCAGGGCGGTGCCGAGCTCACGGCCCAGCGTGTAGTCGGGCGAGTCGCCGGGGGTCCTGGCGGAGCCGAACACGGTGACGGCGCGGGGCAGCTCGGCGAGCTGGCCGAAGCCCTCCACGAACTCCGACTGGATGCGCAGCACCCGCCACGGGTCCATGTGCACCCAGTCGGCCGGCCCCTGCCGGGCCAGCAGACGCTGGTCGTGCGTGCTGTCGTCCACCATGTTGCCCCGGAGCACGGCCTGTCCCCGGCGCCTTTCGCGGCGTGTTGCTTTCATGTTGGTCACGCTAGCCCTTCCACATGCATTCCCATGGCCGCTCTGGCCTGCTGGTACCCAGCTCTACCTGGCTCAGGGCCGGTCGCGGAGGCCGCTCAGAAGAATCTTGAAAAACTTCCCGTGAAACCTGGAACCGAATTTCGCGGAGCCTGCGTCTAACCGGCGAGGGTGCTGCTCGGGACTGAAAGTGGCTCTCCCCGCCAAATGGCCGGCGAGGAGAGCCACTTTCACGTTGTCCGGGGTCCCGTCACGACGCGAGCCAGGCGAGCATCGCCCGCTCGCTGTCTGCGATCTTCGCCAGTGACACGTATTCGCCCTGCTGGTGGGCCAGGTTGGGGTCGCCGGGGCCGTAGTTGACGGCCGGCACGCCCAGCGCTGAGAAGCGGGCCACGTCCGTCCAGCCCAGCTTGGCCCGGGGTGTGCCGCCGACCGCGGCGGTGAACGCGGCGGCCACCGGGTGGGTGAGCCCCGGCCGCGCGCCGGGCGCCGCGTCCACGAAGCGGACCTCGTAGCCGTCGAAAACCTCCCGCACGTGCTCCTGGGCCTGCTCGACCGTCAGGTCCGGGGCGAAGCGGTAGTTGACCGTGACCACGCACTCGTCCGGGATCACGTTGCCGGCGACGCCGCCGCGCACGCCGACCGCGTTGAGCCCCTCGTGGTACTCCAGCCCGTCGACGACCGGCAGCCTCTCCTGGTAGGCGTTGAGCCTGGCCAGCACCGGCTCGATGCCATGGATGGCGTTGACCCCGAACCACGACCTGGCGCTGTGCGCCCGCTTGCCGGTCACCACGATCTCGGCGCGCACGGTCCCCTGGCAGCCGCCCTCGATCACCCCGTCGGTGGGCTCCATCAGCACCGCGAAGTCGGCGGTCAGCCAGTCGGCGTGGTCGCGGGTGATCCTGGTGAGCCCGTTGCGGTCGGCCTCGATCTCCTCGCAGTCGTAGAAGACGTACGTGACGTCGCGGTTGGGGACGGGCACCGTGGCGGCCAGCTTCAGCGCGACCGCCACCCCGGCCTTCATGTCGGAGGTGCCGCAGCCGTAGAGGAGGTCGCCTTCGACACGGCTGGGCAGGTTGGCGGCGACGGGGACGGTGTCGAGGTGGCCGGCGATCAGCACTCGCTCATCCCGGCCGAGCTCGGTACGGGCGACGATGGTCTGCCCCGATCTGTCCACCTTCAGGTGCGGCAGGGTGATCAGCGCCCGCTCCACCTGGTCGGCCAGCGCCTGCTCGGCACCGCTCACCGACTCGATGTCGACGATGGCCGCGGTCAGGGCGCGCACGTCCTGCGTGAGATCCAGCATCAGGTGTTCACTCCGTGTTCGCGCAGCGCCTCGTTGAGCGCTGCCTTGTCGTGCCGCTGCCCCGGCTCCAGGCGCTTGAGCACCAGCACGCAGGGCAGGCCGAACGTGCCGCCGGGGAAGTCCTTCTGGCGGGTGCCGCCCACCGCGACGCACCAGTCGGGGATCCGGCCGCGGCTCAGCTCCTCGCCGGTCGTCACGTCGATCACCGGCATGGAGGCGGACAGGATCGTGCCGGCGCCGACGACCGCCCCGCGGCCCACCCGGGCGCCCTCCACGATCATGGCGCGGCTGCCGATCAGGGCCTCGTCCTCGACGATCACCGGGGCCGCGTTCGGCGGCTCCAGCACGCCGCCGATGCCCACGCCGCCGGACAGGTGGACGTTCTTGCCGATCTGCGCGCAGGAGCCGACGGTGGCCCAGGTGTCGACCATGGTGCCGCTGTCGACGTACGCGCCGATGTTGGTGAAGGACGGCATCAGCACCACGCCCGGCGCCAGGTAGGAGCCCCAGCGCGCGATGGCGCCGGGCACCACGCGCACGCCGTCCAGGGTGTTCTTGAGCGGCAGCCGGTCGTGATGGTGGAAGTCGCCCACCTGCGACCTGGTCAGCCCGAGCACCTTGAAGCTCAGCAGGATGGCCCGCTTGGCCCGCTCGTCCACGACGACCGTGTCGCCGGACGGCCAGGCGGCCCGCGCCCTGCCCTGGTCGAGCAGGTCGACGGCGCCGGCCACGGCGGCGCGCGCCTCGTGGTCCGCCGGTGACAGCTCGGCGCGGCGCTCCCACAACGCGTCTATCACCGCGGGTACCGGTGACAGAGTGCTCACGTCCTTCATGGGCACGGAGCCTATCTGGCCGGGTAGGTTTCTCAGCGTGCACCTGCGCTTCTCCCGGGGAGTCATCACCATCGCGGTGGTCGTCGTCGTCCTCGCGGTGGGGATCACCTTCGGCCTCTACCAACTGCTCAAACGCGCCGACCCGATGGTCGTGCCCGAGGCCTTCTGCACCGTGCGCACCCCCCTGGGGGACCGGGGCCTGGACATCGAGCAGGCGCAGATCTCCGCCACGATCGCGGCGGTCGCGGCCCGGCGCAAGCTGCCCGAGCGCGCCGTGGTGATCGCCTACGCGACGGCGCTGCAGGAGTCGAAGCTCTACAACGTCGGCTACGGCGACCGCGACTCGGTCGGCGTGTTCCAGCAGCGCGAGTCCCAGGGCTGGGGGAAGAAGAAACAGCTCCTGGACCCCGTCTACGCCACCAACAAGTTCTTCGCCGCGCTGGCGAAGATCAAGGGCTACCGCAAGATGCCGCTGGCCGAGGCCGCCCAGGCGGTGCAGCGCTCTGCCGCCGGCGAGGCCTACGCGCCGCACGAGGAGGAGGCCAAGATCCTGGCCCAGGCGTTCACCGGCCGCGCCCCCCGGGCCCTGCACTGCTGGTATCCGCCGGAGGACGGGCAGAGCGCCACGCCTCGCCCGCGCGCGGGCGAGGCCCGCCGCCAGCTCACCCGGGCGCTCGGCAGCACGTCCATCACCAGCGCGCGGCGCGGCTGGCTTGTCGCCGCCTGGTCGGTGGCCCACGCGCAGAAGTACGACCTGCGCCGGGTCGCCTACAGCGGCGCCACCTGGACCAACGACATGCGCCAGAAGGACTGGCAGGAGGGCGGCAAGGCGGGCGCCAGGAAGGTCGAGCTGGCCTGACAGGTCAGGAGGCGCGGCTGACGATGGTGATCGAGCCGGGCGCCAGGGGCTGGGCGTAGCTGGCCGTCCAGGATGCGCCCTGGATGCGCTCGAAGGACAACAACCGCCCGTCGCCGGCGCGGTAGTCGGCGAAGTCGAGCAGGCCCCTGTCGGGGATGCCGGTGCTGCCTTCGGACCGGAACGCGGCGGTGCCCCGCTCCAGCGGGAAGAACTCGACGCCCTCCATGATCAGCATGCTCCGCGCCGGGATCATGCCCTCGGTGGGCACGCCGGTCCACAGCAGCACCTCAAGGTGGGTCGGGTCGCCGGGGTTCATCCCTCCGCGTAACTGCACCGACAGCCACTGCACCCGCCGGGCGCTGTCGCGCAGCCGGTATTCGACCCATTCCTGCCCCTGCCAGGAGATGTGCACGACGCCGAGCACGCGGGCCTGCGACCCGTGCACGCCGATCTTGTCGCCCACCTTGATGGTGCGCGGGTCGACGTAGTCGGCACCGGCATGCCCTGGCACGCTGACCGGCGCAGCCAACGGGGGCTCGGCGGGAGCGGCCTCCAGCGGCTGCTCGGGCGTGCGGCCCTTCCTGTCCTGTCGCAAGGTGGCCAGGAAGGCCCCCAAGAGGAGGAGGACGGTGGCGATGCTCAGCCCGAGAACGACCATGGAGGTCATGCTCATCGTTCGGCTCGCTCCACTCGCGGTTAGCCTGGGCAAACGCCCGTTATCTATTTGTCCTGCAAGCGACCCCCGACCTCCCCGATGGAGGGGCGCTTGCGGGGCGATACTACTGGAGGCGGCGCACTGCCGCACCGACGCGTTCGTCGGTCGCCGTCAGCGCGACGCGGATGTGCCGTCCACCTGCTGATCCATAGAAATCACCGGGTGCGACCAAAATCCCGATTTCGGAAAGCCGGCTTACCTGGTCCCACGCGCTCTGCCCGTTGGACGCCCAGAGATACAGGCCCGCGGCCGAATGGTCGATGCGCCAGCCCGCCGCCTCCAGCACGGGCCGCAGCGCGGCGCGGCGGGCGGCGTAGACCTCGCGCTGCTCGTCGGCGTGCCGGTCGTCGCCCAGCGCCGCCGTCATCGCGGCCTGCACCGGGCCGGGCATCAGCATGCCGGCGTGCTTACGGGTCTCCAGCAGCCGCTTGACCAGGACGGGATCGCCGGTCACGAACCCGGCGCGGTAGCCGGCCAGGTTGGAACGCTTGGACAGCGAGTGCAGCGCCAGCAGGTTGTCGTGCGAGCCCTCGCAGACGTCGGGGTGCAGGATCGAGATGGGCCGCTCCTCCCAGCCGAGCTCGATGTAGCACTCGTCGGAGGCGACGACCGCGCCGCGCTCACGCGCCCAGGAGACGACCTTGCGCAGGTGCTCGGCGGGCAGCACCTTGCCGGTGGGGTTGCCGGGAGAGTTGACCCAGACCAGGTCGACGTGCTGCGGGCCGAGCGCGAGCAGGCCGTCTGCGGCCGTCGCGGCGGCTCCGGCCAGGCGGGCGCCCACGTCGTAGGTGGGGTAGGCCAGCTCGGGGAAGACGACCCGCTTGGCGCCGAGATAGGTGGGCAGCCAGGCGACGAACTCCTTGGAGCCGATCACCGGCAGCACGTCCTGCTGGTCGACGATGACGCCCTGCCTGCGGCGCAACCAGCCGGCGGCCGCCTCGCGCAGCGCCTTGGTGCCGTGCGTGAGGGGGTAGCCGGGGCTGTCGGCCGCCCGCACCAGCGCGTCCTGGATCAGCTGCGGCACCGGGTCGACGGGGGTGCCGACCGAAAGGTCCACGATCCCGTCGGGGTGAGCGCGGGCGCGTTCTTTGTACGGCTCCAGCCGATCCCAGGGGAAGTCAGGCAGTTTGTTCATGGTTCTCCAGGGTTTCGGTCGGCGCACGCCGCAGGTGCAACCGGCTTACCACGCGCGCAGGCGAACGGCCCGCACGACACGGTGACGCCGCCCCCGTCCGGGGACGGGAGGCCGACCCGCGGGCGGACGGCCCGCGGGTGAGCCGTGACGACAGGCGGCCGGCTACGCCTCGGCCTGCGGCGGCAGGGCCGCCACGACCGGGTGGTCCTTCTCGATCTTGCCGACCTTCGAGGCGCCCCCGGGCGAGCCCAGGTCCTCGAAGAAGTCCACGTTGGCCTTGTAGAAGTCCTTCCACTGCTCAGGAAGGTCGTCCTCGTAGAAAATCGCCTCGACCGGGCACACAGGCTCACACGCGCCGCAGTCCACGCACTCGTCGGGGTGGATGTAAAGCATGCGCTCGCCCTCGTAGATGCAATCGACGGGGCATTCCTCGATGCACGCCTTGTCCAGGACGTCCACGCAAGGCTGCGCGATGACGTAGGTCACCTCGAGCTCCTTCTTCTCCGCACCATTCCGCACATGGGCATGACTCTGACCGCGGTTTGCTAAGCCCTAGTATTGCCGTGCTGACCAACTGGCTGGAACGGAGGGTGGCAAACTCGTGGCCGCTCGCCTCGTCATCACTATCTCAGCCGCCGACGTCGGAGCCCGGATCACCACGCGCAGGAGGGTCCCCGGAGGCTTCAGCGACGTCGTGGGCACGCTCGAATCGTGGGCCGGCGGCGTGCTGCGGATCCGCAAGCGCGACGGCACCGTGGTGGAGATCTCCGAAGAGTCGCTGGTGGCCGGGCGCGTCGTTCCCGCCGCGCCTCCTCGACCTGGGCGAACGTAACAGCGAGTATTCATGGTGTGACCGTACGTACCTGCGCAGCCGTAACTGCCATCCTCGTCAGCGCCGGATGCGGCGCGTCGCCCGCGACGCCGGCCCAGCCCGGCAAGCCCGTCAACGTCAAGGCCGCCTCCATGAAGGAGGGGTTCGGGACCATGGAGCGGCTCGCCCAGGCCGCCAAGCAGGAGGGCACGCTGACCGTGGTCGCGCTGCCCCGCGACTGGGTGAACTACGGCGAGATCATCGACACCTTCTCCGACACGTACGGCATCGAGGTCAAGGAGCTGGAGCCCCAGGCGAGCAGCCGCCGCTCGGTCGACGCCGCCGCCCAGCTCAAGCCGGACGTGTTCGACCTGACTCTGGACGTGGCGGTGTCCGCCGCCGGCAGGTTCGCGCCGTACAGGGTGCAGGGCTGGCAGGACCTGCCGGACCACATCAAGGACCCCGCCGGCGCCTGGTACGCCGCCTACGGCGGCTACATGTCCATCGGGTACGACCCCCGCGCCGTGCCCGCGCCCGTCTCCTTCGCCGATCTCGCCAAGCCCGGCTACAAGGTCGCGCTGGACGGCGACCCGCTGCGCTCGGCGGCGGCCTTCAAGGGCGTGATGGCCGCATCCCTGCAGAGCGGCGTCCCGCAGCCCCGGCGCGGGGTGGAGCTGTTCGGCAAGCTGAAGAAGGCCGGGCAGCTGACCGACCCCGCCCACGCCAACGTGATCGTCAGCTGGGACCATCTCAACGCCGCCCGCAGCGCCCAGGACGCCGACTCCTGGAAGGTGACGATCCCGCGCGACGCGCCGCTCGGCTCCTACCACGTGCAGGCCATCAACAAGGACGCGCCGCATCCGGCCGCCGCCCGGCTCTGGCAGGAGTTCCTCTTCTCCGACGAGGGCCAGAACCTGCTTCAGAAGGGGTACGCCCGCCCGGCGCGCGCCGAGGCCATGCTCATGCGCGGCACGCTCGACACCGAGCAGGCGGCCAAGCTGCCCGTCGCCCCCGGGCCTCCCGTGCTGCTGACGATCCCGCAGACCGACGCGGGTAAGTCCTACCTGAAGAAGGAGTGGGCGCGAAGCGTGGGGTGAGACCGATGTGACTTGATATGTCGCAGAGACAATCTGGCTCTAAAGTGAATCGACAGCACGGCCACGGGGGCCCGATGTCTGACGAATGAGAGCTGATCCGTCTTGCGATATGACACACCGAGCTTGGAGCGGTGGAACAGTCGCGCCTACGACAGCAGCTTCGGCTACGTCTCCACCCAGGGCGCGCCGCTGGTCGACCTGCTCGACCCGCAGCCCGGCGAACGCGTGCTCGACCTCGGGTGCGGCACCGGCGTGCTCACCGCGCAGATCGCCTTCCGCGGCGCCGAGGTGCTGGGCATCGACGGCTCCGCGGGGATGATCGAAAAGGCCCTGGCGCAGTATCCGGGCATCAACTTCATCGTCGGCGACGGGCACGACTTCACCGTGGCCCGGCCGTACGACGCGGTCTTCTCCAACGCGGCGCTGCACTGGATGAGCCGCGACCCCGCGGCGGTCGTCGGCAGCGTGCGCGAGGCGCTCGCGCCGGGCGGGCGCTTCGTCGCGGAGATGGGCGGGGCGGGCAACTGCGCCGAGCTGACCACCGCGATGCTCACGGCCTGGCGGGAGTACGGCCTGCGTGAGCCCGATCTGCCGTGGTACTTCCCCACGCCCGCCGACTACGCCCGCATTCTTGAGCGGGAGGGTTTCGTGGTGCGGCTGCTGGAGTACTTCGACCGGCCCACGCCGCTCGACGAGTGTCCGGGCGGGGCCGCCGACTGGGTGCGGGTGTTCGCCGCCTCGGCTCTCGACGGGCTGCCGCCGGATCTTGTCGAGCCCCTGCTCCAGCGGGTGAACGAGTTGGCCGCGCCGGCGTTGCGCCGCGAGACGGGCTGGATGGCCGACTACGTGCGTCTGCGGTTTGCCGCCGTTCGACGTTGATGCGTAGTGCATGATGCGTAGGGCTGTTTTGCCGGACTATGGTCTGTTCGTAGGCGCGAGATGATGGCATCGCTACTCGACGGTGAAGAGCCCGCGACGAAACGGCGGCGTGAGGGGCTGGTGAACGGAACGGGATGAACTTCTGCCTGAGCGACCTCGTACCACCGTTGAGGTGGAGCGACGCGTCCACGATCACGCTGCTCACCGGGCAGCCCGACCTGCCGGATGCCTGGTGGCGGAGCCTGCCCATGCCGCTCGTGCTGGCGGCCATCGGGCCCGAGGCGCTCGGCGGGCTGCTCACCGAGATCGCGCTCGAGCACTGGCCCGCCGCCGCCGTGGGCGACGTACTCCCGGCGCTGCACATGCTCGATCCCGACGAGGCGGACGATCCGCACGTGGCGATCGCGCTCGACCGTGCGGGCTCGTGGCCCGGCCTGCTGGCGCTGACCAGCAGGGAGCTGGTCGACCAGCCGTTCGTCCAGGCCCGCCCGGTGCTGAGCACGCTGTTCTCTGCGGCTCTGGTGCGGCTGGCGCCCACCTCCGCCCACCCGGCGCCCCTCCTCGCCGAGCCGGTGGCCGTCAGCCCCGGGCGGAAGGCTGCCGAGCCTGAGGTCGTCAAGCCTGAGGTCGTCAAGCCTGAGGTCGTGCTCTCCGAGTCGGTGGCCGCCGTCGCGCGCGCGCACGAGGCGTACGCGCACGAGGCTGAGGGGGCGTCTGACGAACGCGGCGAGGACACCCTGGACGAGGAGTCCGAGGAGGAGCCGCAGGCCGCGCAGCATGCCGAACAGGCCCTCGAAGATCCCCTCGCAGATCCCCTCGGAGAGGCGGAGCCGTCAGCGGCCAGGGCCGGGCAGGACGCCGGTCCGGCGGTGCTCGATGCCGACGACGAGCCGATCGACGAGACCGCCGACCGCGAGGCCAAGGCCGACGCCGAGGCAGAGGCCGAGGCAGAGAGCGACGCCGAGGTAGAGGTAGCCGAGGTAGAGGCAGAGAGCGACGCCGAGGCGGGTGACGAGGCCGACGCCGAGGTAGGCGACAAGGCGGAGCCGGTGCTGGACGCCGCTGACGAGCCCGCTCCGGAGCCCGCCGCCGAGGAGGCGGCCGAGCCGGCGGCCCAGTCGGGGGCCGAGCGTGAGGCCGAGCCGAAGGCCGGTTCGCAGGCCGAGGAGGACGACGCTGAGCCCCGGGAGGCCGGGCTTCAGGACGCCGGGCTTCAGGGCGTGAAGGACGCTGAGCCGCAGGGCGAGCAGGCTGAGGTGGATGAGCTGCCCGAGCTCATCGAGGCCGCGTTCGCGGGGCTCGACGACAAGAGCTGGGCCGTGGCGCAGAACCGGGTCTTCACCGACCAGCCGTCGGCCGTGGACCAGCTCGCCAAGTTGTTCGCCGTGCCCCCCGCCGAGATCTCCGCCACGGAGGCGCGGCTGTGGGCCAAGCTGGACAACTGGCTGGCCAGCGACGAGGCCGCCCCCTACCGGGCGCATCTGGACGAGCTGCGCAAGACGATCGGCACGACCGCGCCCAAGGAGCGGCTGATCAGCGCCGCGGACTGGCACGGCAAGGAGATCCGCGCGCTGGAGGTGCCCGCCTGGCAGTTCGTGCTCGCGACCCTGCCGCCGGGACCGCACGTCCCCCCACAGGAGTCGTTCGAGTCGGGTGAGGACGCGGGACCGCCCGTCTTCGTCCAGGCCGCCGCCCTGCCGCTGGGCCCGATGCCCGGACAGGCGGCGCCGCTGCCGCCCGGGTTCGTGCCGCCGGATCCCGTGCCGTCGCAGTTCCAGGCGTTCGCGCCGGTGGCCGTGCCGGCCGAGGGCAACGGGGCCTCGGACGAGCACTCCGGCAAGCCGTACCAGCCGTTGAAGGACGTCTCCCAGACCAGGCGGTGCTTCCGCCAGCCGGACGGGCGGTGGTGGCTGCGCATCGACGTGACGGCCGAGCAGCTGTCCGGGAGCGAGTGCGCGCTGCCGACCGGGTTCGCCGCCTACCTGGGGCTGTCGCCCGGGGAGAGCAGGACGGTCAGGAGCGCCGCCGGGGAGCTGACCATGACGTGGCACGGCAGGCCGGTTCTGGAGTCGATCGAGCGGTTGCTGGCCGACGTCGGGGCGAAGGAAGGCGGCCACCTGTTCCTCACGCTGTCGGACGAGGGCGTGCTGCGGGCCAGGCACCTGCCGGTGGCCGCGCAGAGCGCCGAGAAGATCACCAAGGCGCTGCGCCTGGTCGGCTACACGGCTCCGGGCGGAACCCGTGACCAGGCCGCCAGGGTGATCGCCACGAGGATAGGAATGACCGGCCCGGTGGGCCTGCCCGACCTGCTCACCAGGCTCCGCGAACGCGGGGACCGCGACCTGCTCGCCCTGCTGGACTGAGAGCCGTGCCGCGGCTCGCGATCGGCCCCGCGTTCCCCAGGGAGCTCAGCGCACTGGCCCCGCCGGTGCGCAGGGACGCCGTGGTCGCGCTGCGGCGTTTCCTGCTGAACGTGGCAGGCGCCCCGCACCCGGAGCGGGTCAGGGGCGGCCGGGACGCGCGGGTGGCGACCCTGCGGCTGGCCGAGGGCGTGCGCGGCGTGGTGGTGCGCCAGAAGGACGTCTACTGGCTGCTCACCGTGCTGCCCGAGCCGGAGGCCTGGGCGTACGCCACCCGGCATCGCTACGGGATCAACCCGGTGATCGGCGTCGTCGAGGAGTGGGACGCCGAGGCGCTGGAGCGGGTGGAGCCCGCGCTGCGCCGGTCGGCCGGCGTCTCACGGCTGTTCGAGCCGATCTGCGACGGCGACCTGATCGCGCTCGGCATCGACGTGCGCGCACTGCCCCTGGTGCGGCTCATCACCACCGAGGCCGACGTGGAGGCGCTCGCGCCGCTGCTGCCGCCGACGCAGCACCTGCCGCTCGCGGTGCTGGCCAGGGGCGGCACCCTCGCGGAGGCGTGGCGGGAGCTGGACGGCTGCCGGGCCGTGCCCGGATCCACCGGCGGATCCGCCGTGGACGGCGGCTCTGGCGGGGCAGGCGGAGCCGGCGGCTCTGGCGGCTCTGGCGGCTCTGGCGGCTCTGGCGAGGATCCGGTCGATCCCGACGATCTGCACGCGGCGCTGCTGCGCAGCCCGGACCGGGCGGTGTTCACCGCCGACAAGGTCGAGCTGGAGCAGGCGCTGACGGCGCCCGACTGGTGCACCTACCTGCATCCGCCGCAGCACCGCCTGGCCAGGGCCCCGCGTTACGAGCATCCCGTGCTGGTGATCGGCGGCGCGGGGACAGGCAAGACGCTGGTGGCCCTGCACCGGGCCGCCCACCTGGCCGCGCGCGGCCGCGGGCCGGTGCTGCTGGCGACGTTCTCGCAGGGGCTGGCCGAGGAGCTGTCGTCCAGGCTGGACCTGCTCATCCCCGACGACGTGGTGCGCAAGCGGGTCGAGGTGGACAATCCCGAACGTCTGGCGATGCGCATCGTGGCCCAGTCGGAGGGGCGGCGTCCTGCGCTGGTCGGGCCGGGCGCGCGGAGCATGGACGAGATCGTCGACGAGGCCCTCATGCTGCTGTCGAGGACCACGGGCGACCTGCTCGACGACGTGGAACCGGGGCGTAAACCGTACCGTCACATAGTGGTGGACGAGGCGCAGGACGTCAGCCCGGCGCAGTGGCGGCTGCTGCGGGCGGCGGTGCCGCGCACGTACGACGACCTGTTCATCGTCGGGGACCCGCACCAGCGGGTCACCGACACGCACGTGGCGCTCAGCGCGGTGGGCATCCCCGCCGTGCAGCACACGCTCAAGCTGTCCCATCGGCTGTCGCGCGAGCTGGTGACGTTCGCGGTCAGGGTGCGCGGTGGCGGGCCCGCCGACGGGCTGGTCAAGGGCATGTCGTCGATGTACGGCTTCCGTGGCGCGCACGCCGGGGAGCGGCCGGTCGTGCGGGCGTACGACACGCGCGAGGCGGAGCTCGCCGGTCTGGCGATCACCGTCGCCTCCTGGCTGGAGGCGGGCGTGCCCGCGGATCGGATCGCCGTGGGGGCGCGTGATCCGCGGCTGGTGCGCGAGGCCCGGCGGGTGCTGGGGGACGCGCCGGTGCGGGTGTCGACGTTCCAGAATCTCAAGGGGCTGGAATTCGACCGCGTGGCGCTGATAGGGGTGTCCGAGGGGGTCGTGCCGGAGCAGCCTCCCGATGATCCCGGCGCACGCGCGCGGGCTCTGCAGCGTGAGCGAAGCATGCTGTTCGTGGCCTGTACGCGGGCCCGTTCCATGCTCTATATATCCCATTCAGGGAGAGGAAGCCCATTTTTGTCCTTCTGATCACATAGTCTGAACTGCGGATATCTACCCATTGCCGGTTGGACCCCAATGAACCTCAGTCTGAGCGACATCGCGCCACCCCTGCGCTGGACCTCACCTGGCCAGATAGCGCCGATCGCGGACGAGCCCCAGCTGCCCGAGGCTTGGTGGCAGGCGATTCCGCTCGACCGCGTGTGCGCCATCGTCGGAACGCAGACGGTGGCGGGCCGGCTGGCCGACCTCGCCGTGGCCCATTGGGGACACCTGCTGCTGGGCGACATTCTGCCGCTGCTGCGCTTCTCCGACCCCGCCGAGGCCGAGCGGACGCCGGAGATGCTCGGCAAGGACGTCGTGCAGAAGCTCTTCGGCGGCGTCTTCGACCGGCTGCTGGAGCCCGCCTCCGCCGCCGTGCCCACGCCCGCCCGGCCGGACCGGCCGCTGCCCGAGGCGATCGACGCCCTGTTCGCCACGCTGGACGAGCGGCAGCGGGCGATCGCCAGGGACAGGTTGTACGCGGTCAACCGGGTCACGCTCGACGAGCTGGCCCAGCGCTTCTCGGTGACCAGGGAGCGCATCAGGCAGATCGAGCGGGACCTGCGCGACCACGTCGAGGCCTGGCTGGGCGGCCCGGAGGCGGTCGCGCTCGTCGCGCACGTCACCTGGCTGCGCGGCAGGCTCGGCTCCGCGGTGCCGGCCGACGACCTCGCGGCGGCCGTGCCCTGGCATCGTGGTGATCTTCACGCGCTGGGCATCCCCGCCTGGCGTTTCGTGCGCACCCTGCTGACCGGCTACGAGCAGGCCGACGGCTGGCTGGTCGCGGGCGGCGCCGACGAGCTGCGGGAGAAGACCCGCCAGCTGTTCACCGACGGGCCGCGCCCGCTGGCCGAGGCCGTGAGCATGGTCGCCCAGCTCGGCGTCCGCGAGGACGTGGCCGAGCGGTGGATCCTGGCCGTGCCCCAGCTCCGGGTGCTGGACGAGCACGTGGTGCCGTGGCCGCGCAGCATCAACGAGAAGGCCGAGGCCGTGCTGGCCGTGGCCAAGCGGCCGATGGCCCCGGAGGAGATCCAGGAGAGCATCGGCGAGGACTACAGCCTGGTCGGCATCCGCAACCAGCTCACCGCCGACGACCGCTTCCGCCGCGTCGACCGGAACAAGTACGGCCTGACCCGCTGGGGCGGCGACGAGTACCTGGGGATCAGGGAGATGATCGCCAGGGAGATCGAGCGGGCCGGCGGCGAGGCCTCGGTCAGCACCATCGTGGCCAGCCTCACCTCGCGCTACGACGTGAGCGAGAGCTCGGTGCGCGCCTACTCGGGCGGGCCCGGGTTCGAGCGGACCCAGCGCGGGTGGATCCGGGTGGCGGGCACCTCCCCCACCGGCGAGGCCGAGCCGTACCAGCCGCGCAAGGACGTGTCGGAGACCCGCCGCAGCTTCCGCAGCCGGGACGGGCGCTGGTGGCACCGGGTGGACGTCAACGCCGAGCACCTGCGCGGATCCGGCTCCCCGCTGCCCACCGGGTTCGCCGCCTATCTCGGGATGGCCCCAGGCGGGCAGCTCACCGCCGCGACGCCGTCCGGCGACGTGGTGATCAGCTGGCACAACCAGCCGACGATGGGCTCGATCCGCAACGTGCTCGCCGACTTCAAGGCCGCCGAGGGGGACCACGTCTTCCTCACCGTGTCGGACGGCGGCGAGCTGCTGACCCGCTACCTCCCGGGTGCTCCCGCCGGGATGCCGCCGCTGAACCGGGCGCTCTACCTCATCGGCTACACCGCCCCCGTGACGTCGGAGGCGGAGGGACTGCGGCTCATCGGGGCCCGCATCGGGCTGCCGGACACGGCCATCCGCGAGGAGGTCTTCGCCCGGCTGCGCGAGCGCGGCGACCGCGACATCCTCGGCTACCTGGGAGGCTGACTCCGGATAGGCTCGAAGGATGCTGCGGATTCACGACACGCGCGCCAGGCAGGTCGAGTCCATCAAGCCCGCTCGCGCCATGCGGATGTACACCTGCGGGCCGACGGTTCACCGGCGCCCGCATGTCGGCAATCTGCGCTCCTACCTGTTGTCCGACCTGATCCGCAGAGTCCTGGAGCGGCAGCGCGTGCGCGTGGTCGTCTGCCAGAACATCACCGACGTGGGCCACCTCGCCGAAAGCGGCGAGGACAAGGTCCGCCTGCGGGCGCGGGCCGAGGGACGCCCGACCGCCGAGCTGACCCGCGACTACGAGGCCGCTTTCCGAGCCGACATGGAGGCGCTCAACCTGCGGCCGGCCGAGCACACCCCGCGCGCCAGCGAGACGATCGACCAGATGGTCGAGCTCATCGCCAAGCTGATCGAGCGGGAGCACGCCTACACCGTCCCCGACGGCTCGGTCTTCTTCGCCGCCCAGTCCTTCCCCTCCTACGGGGAGATCTCCGGCAACAGGGTCGACACGCTGAAGCCCGCGCGCGGCATCGGGGCCGCCGATCCGCGCAAGCGCTTCCACGCCGACTGGGCGCTGTGGCAGCCCGCAGAGGGCGAGCTGACCTGGGAAACGCCGTGGGGCCGCGGCTTTCCCGGCTGGCACGTCGAGTGCTCGGCCATGGCGCTGAGCTTCCTCGGCGAGCACATCGACCTGCACACCGGCGGCGCCGACCTGCGCTTCCCGCACCACGAGAACGAGCGCGCCCAGTCCGACGCGGCGGCCGGGCACGAGGTCGTCCAGCACTGGGTGCACGGCGAACATCTGATCTTCGACGGCCGCAAGATGGCCAAGTCCACCGGCAACCTCGTGCGGCTCTCCGACGTGGCCGAGGCCGGGCTCGACCCGCTGGCCGTGCGCCTGGCGTTCATGGAGCACCCCTACCGCCACCAGATGAACCTCACCTGGGACGGCCTGCGCGCCGCCGACCGCACCCTGCGTCGCTGGCGCTCCCGGGTCGCCGAGTGGTCGGAGTCGCCCAGCGCCCCGATGGCCGCCTCCTACGTCGAGCGCGTCGAGGCCGCCTTCGACGACGACCTCGACACCCCGACCGCGCTGCGCGTCCTGCTCGACCTCGAAGGCGACGAGTCCGTGGCGCCGGGAGCGAAGTTCGAGTCGTTCCTGCATCTCGACCAGGTCCTCGCCCTCGACCTGTCCATCGAGATCGGCAGGGCGCCGGCCGCGCTGCCGCCCGGCGCGGCCGAGCTGCTGCGGCAGCGGTCCCGCGCGCGGGAGGCCGAGGACTGGACCGCCGCCGACCGGCTGAGCGACGAGCTCGCCGCGCTCGGCGTCAGAATCGCGGACGCCCCCGACGGCCAGACCCGGTCCTGATCGAGACCGCCGCCGCCCGCTGAGCGTCGTACGGCTGCCGCGTGCCCGTTCATGATCATTTATAGTTGTGTTCATGATCGTCCGAAGAAGGTGGGCGGACGGCATGGCAGGGGCCGTCCGCCCGGTGGCGCCGTCCTGGTGCGGGGGTGTGGACGGATACGCGCCGTACGCACGATAGGCAGATCTTGGGTTGCAACGGGGTTGCGAGAACCCCTGCCGTACCGGGGACGGAACCGGCTGTGACGGCGGCAGGAGGAGTGATCTAGGGCTGTCAGACTTAGGTCCAGCCTGGGAAGTTGGAGGTATTCGTGAGGTTGAGACCATATGCATGGATGCCCTGGCCATTGCGCTGGTTCCTGCGGATTCTGACCGTCCTCCTGGTGCTGATGCTCGTTCTCTCGGCGGTGGTCGCCTATACGGTCAAGCGGTCGTTCCCACAGCTGGAGGGCAGCCTGCGACTCCCCGGTTTATCCGGGAATGTGGAGATTTATCGTGATAAAGCGGGAATTCCGCACATCTACGCTGACACCTCCGAAGACCTGTTCATGGCCCAGGCCTTCGTGCACGCGCAGGACCGATTCTGGGAGATGGACTTCCGGCGGCACCTGACCGCCGGGCGGCTGTCGGAGCTGTTCGGCCAGGCGACGCTCGACAACGACAAGGCCATCAGGACGATGGGCTGGCGCCGGGTCGCCGAGCAGGAGTTACCCGACCTGACCGACGCCACCAAGCGCTACCTCGACGCCTACGCCAAGGGTGTCAACGCCTGGCTGGCGGCCAACCCCAACGCCTCCGACCGCAGCTTCGAGTACTCCGTGCTCAAGGTGACCAACGGCGGCTACACGCCGGAGCCCTGGACCGCGCTCGACTCCCTGTCCTGGCTCAAGGCCATGGCCTGGGACCTGCGCTCCAACCTGGACAACGAGATCGACCGCGCGCTCGCCCGCACCAAGCTGCCGGCCGAGCGGGTGGACCAGCTCTACCCGGGGTATCCGTACGACGAGCACGACCCGATCGTCACGCAGGGCACGATCGACCAAGAGCGCTTCGACCAGGCGGCCGAGCCGGGACGGCGGAAGAAGAAGGACGAGCCCCGCGCCGGCGCGCGCGTCCTCACCCAGGCCGCCGCGACGCTCGCCGCCGTGCCCGGCACCCTGGGCGGTGTCGACCGCGACGGTCTCGGCTCCAACTCGTGGGTGGTGGCGGGCGAGCACACGGCCAGCGGCAGGCCGCTGCTGGCCAACGACCCGCACCTGTCCGCGTCGATGCCGTCCGTCTGGTACCAGGTCGGGCTGCACTGCCGGAAGGTGACCGAGGCGTGCGCGTACGACGTGACCGGTTTCTCCTTCTCGGGCGTCCCCGGCGTGATCATCGGCCACACGGACGAGATCGCCTGGGGATTCACCAACCTGGGCCCCGACGTGGCCGACCTGTTCCTGGAGCAGGTGGACGGCGACACCTACCTCTACCAGGGCGAACAGGTCAAGCTGGAGTCCCGCGAGGAGCTGATCAAGGTGGCGGGCGGCAAGACCGTCTCGCTCACTGTGCGCGGCACGCGGCACGGGCCGCTGGTGAACGGCGTGATCGGCGGCGTCCAGGAGGGCTTGGACAAGACCGGCGAGGCGAACGCCGTGGCCCTGTCCTGGACGGCGCTGATGCCCGGCAGGACCGCCGACGCGATCTTCGCGCTGAACGAGGCGAGCGACTGGCACGAGTTCCGCGCCGCCGCCGCCCTGTTCGAGGTGCCGGCCCAGAACCTGGTCTACGCCGACGTCACCGGCACCATCGGCTATCAGGCCCCCGGCCGCATCCCCGTACGGACCAGGGGCGACGGCACCGTGCCCGTCCCCGGCTGGACGGGCGAGTACGACTGGAAGACCGCCCCCATCCCGTACGACCAGCTCCCGTCGGTGCGCGACCCGGCCGAGGGCTTCGTCGTCACCGCCAACAACGCCGTCATCGACCCCCGGCGCTACGGGCCGCTGCTGACGAAGGACTGGGCGTACGGCTACCGCTCCCAGCGCATCCTGGACCGGCTCAAGGAGGAGATCGGCAAGGGCAAGGTGGACGCCGCCGCCATGTCGCGGATCCAGCAGGACACCCACAACGGCTTCGCGGCCAGGCTGGTCCCGATGCTGATGGAGGTGGGCCTGGCGGGCCCGAGCGCCGAGGCCAGGCGGCTGCTCGACGGCTGGGACGGCTCCCAGGGGGTCGGCTCGGCCCCGGCGGCGTACTTCAACGCGATCTGGCGGCACCTGCTGCGGCTGACCTTCCACGACGACCTGCCCGAGCGTGCCTGGCCGGGCGGCGGCGACCGCTGGTACGAGGTGGTGGGGCGGCTGCTCGACACCCCGGACGACCCCTTCTGGGACGACATCGCCACCGAGGGGCTCAAGGAGGGCCGCGACGACATCCTGCGCCAGGCCATGGCCTCGGCCTACCAGGAGGTCTCCGACCTGCTGGGCACGGACGTCAAGGCGTGGCGGTGGGGCGATCTGCACCGGCTCACCCTCACCCACGGTTCGCTCGGCACGTCGGGGATCGCGCCGATCGAGGCGCTGTTCAACCGGGGCCCGCTCCCGGTGGCGGGCGGCAAGGACGCGGTCAACGCCACCGGCTGGGACGTGCGGCAGGACTACACGATCACCACGGTGCCCTCGATGCGGATGATCGTGGACCTGGCCGACCTGGACAAGTCGCAGTGGATCAACCTGACGGGCGCCTCCGGTCACGCCTTCCACGCCAACTACTGGGACCAGGCGCCGCGCTGGGCCAGGGGTGAGCTGCTGCCGATGTACTCGGAGACGGACTCGGTCAAGAAGGCCGCCGTGCACGTCCTGCGCCTCACCCCCTGACCCTCGGGCCCGGAGCCGGCGGCTCCGGGCCCGTCACGGTCAGCTGACCCGGATGTTCTGGTACTGGGCGGTGCCGTTGTAGACGTTCAGCCCGAAGTGACCACTGGCGAACTCGCCGTCGGTCGCGTCGATCACCGGTTCCGCGCCGTCACCGAGGTACACCTTGAGATTGTCCCCCTTGGCCACCACCTTGAGGTGGTACGTCTGGCCGAGGGTGATCGGCGTCTTGTAGGTGGCGATGTCACGGCCCGGCCGCCACAGCTTCACCACGCCCGCCTTGCTGTCGATGTTCATCGTGTAGTGCTGCTTCGCCAGCGGGTCGGCCCTGAAGGTCAGCGCGGCGGCCACGCCCGAGACCAGCCGCACGTCTCCTTCGTAGGTGAAGTCGGCGCCTGTGTGGTCGCTGAGGTAGAAGGCGTCCCCGCCCGCCACGGCCTGCTTGCCCCACGCGACGTCCGTCCAGGAGCCGCCCACCGTCCGCCACTGGCCCGGCAGGTCGTGGTTCAGGGTCGGCTCGCCCAGGCCCCAGGTGGAGGCCAGTTCGTGGATCGTGAGGGAGACCAGCCTGATCCGGCCGTCGGTGTGCAGCGACACGCCCCGGCTGTCCGGCCGGGGATCGAAGTTGACGCCCTCGGTGATGGAGAGCCGGCCGTCGTTGCCGAACACCTCCAGTTGCGCCCGGTCGACCAGCATCCGCATCTTGACCCGGTCGCGCACCGGCTCAAGCGCGGCGCCGTTCAGCGTGCGGGCCTTGGCGTCGTACAGGACCTCCTTGCCCGCGACCCCGTTCGGCCGCACGTCGAGCCGCAGCCCGAACCGGGTGGCGGTGGAGCCCCGGAGGTCGAACTCGGCCTCCACCTCGTAGGTGTCGACTGACTGGTCGCGGAGCAACCGCCCTGCGGTCTCCGGCCGTAGCATCTCGTTGCGCAGCGAGAAGGTGCCGTCGCGCAGCTTCTCGACCTCCTCGACGGGCGTGCGGGTGACGCGCGGGCCGTCCGGGGTGCCGCGCAGGCCGAGCACCGAGGGGAAGCTCGCGTTGCCCGTCCAGGTGGCGCCCCGGTTCTCGCCCATCCAGGCCATCTGCACGACCCGGTCGTCGGGCATGTCGTTGAAGACCTGCGCGGCGTAGAAGGAGCCGCCGACGTTGGTGCGGCCCGCGTCCATCCGCTGCGGCCGCGTCCAGTCGGTGCTGAACGTCCTGCCGTCGAACTCGCCGACGACGTACTCGGCGCTCGCGTCGGTGAGCACCCACTTCATCTCGCGCTTGTCACCGTCGACCGGCAGCACGAACAGGTCCGGGCACTCGAAGAACCAGTCCGCCTCGAACCTGCTCTGGAAGGTCCAGTCGAGCAGGTTCGGCGAGGTGTAGAAGTTGGCGCCGTTGCCGCCCTCGTCGGACCAGACCAGCATCACCCACCGCTTGGTGGCCTCGTGCCACAGCACCTTGGGGTCGCGGCTGGTGCCGGGCATGGTGACGACCTTGCGGCCGTTGTCGTAGGACTTGAAGGTACGGCCGGCGTCGGTGCTGTAGAAGACCGTGACGCCGTTGGTGCCGGAGAAGACCACGAACGGGGCCTCCTCGCCGGAGCGCAGCCCGGAGGTGTTGGCGTGGTCGACGACGCCCGCGCCGGAGAAGAGGTCACCGGGGTGGACCCCCGGCTCCAGGGCGATGGGCTTCTGCGTCCAGTGCACCATGTCGGTGCTGGTGGCATGGCCCCAGTGCATGGTGTCCCATTCCAGGCCGTGCGGGTTGTGCTGGTAGAAGAAGTGGTAGGTGCCCTTGTAGTGGAGCAGCCCGTTCGGGTCGTTCATCCAGCCGCTCTGCGAGCTGAAGTGGAACTGGCCCCGCTGCGGCTCGCCGTAGGAGGTCGGCTGGTAGGGGAACTCTGGATAGTCGGCCGTCTCGCCCGCGTGACCGGGCGATGAGGTGGTCAGCGCGGCCAAAGTGGCGAGCGCGAACAGGGCCGCTAAGCGACGCATGATCCTGTGCATGGGGTCTTCTCCTGAGTCACGCGGTCTCAGATGAGTGCCTTAATGCGCCTCTCACCTGGGGGGATGATGTGTCAACGTTGACATATGTCAACGTTGACATCGCGTGCTGAGATGATCGGCCCCCGGAGCGGGGCGCGTCAATGCCTCAGGCCGTAACAAATTGGAAATACAGGATTTCAGGCCGCGAACGACCGGGTCTCCCCCACCGCCAGATCCCACAGGTCCTCGCGGGGCAGGCCGCGTGCCGCCCACTCCGACCGGGTCCACTCCAGCGGCTCCAGCAGCGGCTCGCCCGACAGCACGAACGTGCCCCAGTGCATGGTGGCCATCCGCCGCGCGCCCACGTCCAGGCAGCCCTGGACCGCCTGCGCCGGATTGACGTGGGCGGGCTCCATGGCCCACGGCGGCTGGTAGGCGCCGATCGGCATCAGCGCCAGGTCCAGCCCCGGGTACCGCTCACCGATCTGGGCCAGCCGCTCGCCATAGCCGGTGTCGCCCGCGAAGTAGACCGAGCCGTCGATCACCCAGCCGCCCCACAGGGTCCTGCAGGTGTCCCAGAGCGTGCGCCTGCTCCAGTGATGCGCGGGCACGAAGTCGAAGCGCACGCCGCCGACCCGCGCGGACTCCCACCAGTCCAGCTCGACGACCTCGGTGAATCCGCGCCGGGTGAACCAGGACCCCAGGCTCGCCGGCACCAGGACGGGGGTGTCCCTCGGCAGCCTGCGCACGGTCGGCCAGTCCAGATGGTCATAGTGGTTGTGGCTGATCACCACGGCGTCGATCTCCGGCAACTCCTCCCAGGCGACACCCGGCGCCGTCAGCCGCGATCGCACCCCGGGGAGCCGGCGCGACCAGACGGGGTCGGTCAGGATCGTGCGCCCGCCGATCCGCAGCACGAACGTCGCGTGGCCGACCCAGGTGATCGTCGACTCGCCCGTGACGGCCGTGGCGGGCCCGGTGGCGACGGGGATGCGACCGGCGTCACGCAGGTCCGGGGGGAACGTGGTGTGCCACATGATGCTGAGCAACTCGCGGAACTCCGGGAGGGTTTCGGTGAGCCGGTCCCGGTAATGCACCGGCCGATGCGGAACATGAGTGATCTGCTGCGTCATGGACTGCCACTGCCCCGCGCGGTGGATCACTCACGTTGAGCGACGCTCACCTGCGCGTCCGCGCCGGCGCAGGGGCGCACGTGGGTATCCGCCGTCATCCAGGTTCGCCAGGCGCTCGAAGGGGTTGTACGAAGCCTGGTCACCGCAGACCACCACCGAGACCAGCATCGCCAGGAGGTACAGCGGCAGCATGGGCAGGCCCGCGCACCACGCCCACTGGGTCGCGTGCCTGCCCTCGTGCAAGAGCAGCCGCTCACCGAGCGAATCGCGCCTGGTCAGCACCACGTTGCCGACGGTGAACGCGCCGGCGATCGGGAAGCGGAAGCGGTAACCGCAGGCGAGCACCAGCCCGTCGGGCCCCGGCCGCCTCGTGGCGCCGCCCACGACGCAGAGCAGCAGGCCGAGCGGGGTGGCGAGGTTGACGTAGTTGACCACCCGACGCACCCGATAGCGCCGCTTCACAGCCTTTTGTACTCCCCCTCGTGATAGATCAGCGGCGCCCCCTCGGCGGGCGCCCCCAGGGCTGTCACGGCTCCCACGATGATCGAATGGTCACCGCCGGGATGGACCGCGTGCGTGTCGCATTCCACCGTCGCCAGCGCGGCGTCGAAAAGCGCCACCCCCGACTCGCCCCGGTGGTGCGGCCACCTGGTGAGCTGCCCGTTCAGCGGCCGCCCTCGGTGCGCGAAGAACTGCGAGGCGTCCCGCATGGAATCGGGCAGCACCGACACCCCCCACACCCCGGTCTCCAGCACGGCGTCGTGGAAGCGGGCCACCTTCTCCGCGCAGAAGAGCACGAGCAGGGGATCCAGCGACACGGAGGTGAACGAGTTGACCGTCATGGCGTGGTCGACGCCGCCGATGCGAGTCGTGACGATCGCCACGCCTGTGGCGAATCGGCCAACGACCTTACGGTAGGTTTGCCGATCTACGTGCCGCTCTATGGATCCATGGTGCACAAAGATTACTTTATGCTCCTATAACTGGCTGCTCTCCGGGTGCCCGTGCATCAACCACGAACGACCCGATGAGGGCGACAGCCAGAAGGCCGCGACCAGGGCGCAGATCCCGCCGTAGAGGTACACGTACCCTGCGGTGCTGCCCGAGATGACCAGGTCGCCGGCGCCGAGCTCGAACGAGAACGCCATCGACACCAGCAGCCACCCCACCGCGATCACGCCCGCGCCGAGGCGCGAGCGCATCATCCTGCCGGCGCCCAGGCAGACGCCGAACAGGGCGAGCAGCCAGATGATCGCCGTGACGGGAACCGGCCCGGCCGGCCAGATCTCACCGCCATGGGTGAACCCGCCCACGACGCCCATGACGACGCCCAGCACGAAGAGCATGCCGTAGGCGGCTCCTGCCAAGGCCGACTCGGCCTGGCTGCGTTGCTCCATGTCGAACGAGATTAGTGGATCCCGGCGAACAGATCGTTCTCGCGGTCGTACGGCTCACCGAGCCCTCCCGCCTCCACCGGCGGCCCCGGCACGGCCGGCCCGCGCAGCCCGCTGGCCAGGATGAAGTGCTCCACGCCCAGCATCTCCTGGCCGATGTCGTTCGACAGCGCGAACCACGGCTCCCGCACGGTGATCTGCGTCGCGTGCGCGCGCATGGCCGCCACCTTGTGGCCGATCCACGGGCGCGCGTCGATCTCGGTGGTGATCACCTCGTCGGGGCTGCCGAACGGCATCTCGTCCACGCTCTCCACGATGAAGCCGGTGCCGGCCTCGCTGAGCGCCTCGTTCGTACGACGCATCACGGACCTGGCGCTGGCCGTGTAGTAGAACTTCGCGATCAGCCACGGATCGCCCTCGCCGAACCCCGCGTCCGCGGCCAGCTCGGCCGCCCGCCGGGAGACCCGATGGGCCTGGATGTGGTCGGGATGGCCGTAGTGGCCGTTGTCGTCGTAGGTGACCAGCACCTGGGGCCGCACCTCGCGGATCACCTTGACCAGCTCGCCGGCCGCCTCGTCCAGGTCGGCCTGCCAGAACGCCTCGGGCCGGTCGTTGGAGGCGGCGCCCATCATGCCCGAGTCGCGCCAGCGCCCCTGCCCGCCGAGCAGGCGGTGGTCCTCGACGCCGAGCGCCGCGCAGGCCGCGGCCAGCTCCCCGATCCGGTGCAGGCCGAGCGTGTCGTCCCGGTCGGCGGCCAGGTGGGCGAGCTCCGGCGGGATGATCTCCCCCTCCTCGCCCAGGGTGCAGGTCACGAGGGTGACGTGGGCGCCCTCGGCGACGTAGCGCGCCATGGTCGCCCCGGTGCCGATCGACTCGTCATCCGGGTGGGCGTGCACGAGCAGCAGCCGTCGGTCAATCATGGTCCCGAGCGTAACCAACGCCTGGCTGCTGGCAGGATTGGGCCCATGAGTCAGAGCTTCCCGCGCCTGTCCGCCCGGACCCGCCGGTTCACCCTCGGGGTGCCCAGGGGCTTCACGATCTCACCCGACGGCGGAAAGGTGCTGTTCCTGCGCACCCGCTCGGGCACCGACCCGGTCACCTGCCTGTGGGAGCTCGACACCGAGACGCACGTCGAGCGGCTCGTCGTCGACCCGCGCACGCTCGACGCCGACGACCGCGACCTCCCGCCGGAGGAGCGCGCCCGGCGGGAGCGCAGCCGTGAGCAGGCGGGCGGCGTGGTCGCCTACTCCACCGACTCCTCGGTGGCCAGGGCCGCCTTCGCCCTGGCCGGCGGCCTCTACGTCACCGAGCTGCCTGACGGCCGGACGCGCAGGCTGGAGACCTCCGGCGCCGTCATCGACCCCCGCGTCTCCCCCGACGGGCGACGTGTCGCCTATGTCACCGGCGGCGCGCTGCACGTGCGCGACCTGGCCTCCGGCGAGGACCGGACGCTGGCCACGCCCGAGTCCCCCACCGTCACCTACGGGCTGGCGGAGTTCATCGCGGCCGAGGAGATGGACCGGATGCGCGGCCACTGGTGGTCGCCGTCGAGTGACGCGCTGCTGGTCGAGCGCGCCGACGACACGCCCGTCCAGACCTGGTACGTCGCCGACCCGGCCAACCCCGACCGCGAGCCCGCGGCCCAGCGCTATCCCGCGGCCGGCACGCCCAACGCCGTCACCGAGCTGTTCGTCCTGGGTCTCGACGGGTCCCGGGTCGCGGTGCCGTACGAGCACGAATATCTCGCGGCCGCGTCCTGGGACTCCCACGCGCTGTCGATCGTGACGCTGTCACGCGACCAGAAGACGATGCGCCTGCTCACGGTGGATCCGGCGACGGGGAGCGCCGACCTGGTGCGCGAGGACACCGACCCCGCGTGGGTCGACATCGTGGGCGGCGTGCCCGCCCACCTCGACGACGGCTCGCTGGTCTGGGTGGCCACCGCCGACGGCGGCCACCGCCTGTTCGTCGGCGACCGCGCCGTCACCCCGCCCACGCTGCAGGTGCGCGCCGTGCTCGACGTCGACCACGACAGCGTGCTGTTCAGCGCGAGCGGCGACCCCACCGAGATCCAGCTGTGGACCTGGGACGGCCACTCGCTGCTGCCGGTCTCCACCAGGTCCGGCGTGTTCACCGGGCGGATGGCCGGCGGCGTGGGCGTGCTGAGCGAGCAGAGCCTCGACGTCGAAGGCGTCTCCACCACGGTGGTGCGCCGCGACGGCATGGCGATCCCGATCCCCTCCTACGCCGAGCACCCCGGCCTCGACCTGCGCGTCTCACTCGGCCGTTCCGGCCGCCGCGAGCTGTCCACCGCCGTGGTGCTGCCCTCGTGGCACGAGCCGGGCTCGCGCCCGCTCCCTGTCCTGATGGATCCGTACGGCGGCCCGCACGCGCAGCGCGTCCTCAACCGGCGCGGCGGCTACCTGGAGAGCCAGTGGTTCGCCGAGCAGGGCTTCGCCGTGATCGTGGCGGACGGGCGCGGCACCCCCGGGCGCGGTCCCGACTTCGAGCGGGCGGTGCTGGGCGACCTGGCCACACCCGCGCTGGAGGACCAGGTGGACGCCCTGCACGGGGTGGCCGAGCAGTATCCCGACGACCTCGACCTGACCAAGGTGGCGATCCGCGGCTGGTCGTTCGGCGGCTTCCTGGCGGCGCTGGCGGTGCTGCGCAGGCCCGAGGTGTTCCACGCGGCCGTGGCGGGGGCTCCGGTGACCGACTGGCGGCTGTACGACACCTGCTACACCGAGCGCTACCTGGGCCACCCCGACGAGCAGCCCGAGGTCTACGACAACTCCTCGCTGTTCGGCGACGCCGCCAAGCTCGACCGGCCGCTGCTGCTCATCCACGGGCTGGCCGACGACAACGTGGTCGCCGCCCACACGCTGCGGCTGTCGTCGGCGCTGCTCGCGGCGGGCCGTCAGCACAGCGTGCTGCCGCTGTCGGGCGTCACCCACATGACGCCGCAGGAGGTGGTGGCGGAGAACCTGATGCTGCTGCAGGTGGAGTTCCTCAAGAAGGCGCTGCACGTGCTGGGATGACAGACCGTGGGTTGATTCGGGGGCCGCGAGACCAGACCGTGGGCTGATGTGTGCGGGGTGCCGGTTCCGGGATCGTGACCGGCATGCTGAAGTCAATCGTGATCGCCCTGGCCCTCATCGGCTCGGGCGGTCTTCACGCACAGCACTCCGCCGACCAGGTGCGGCAGGGCTCCGTCGACCGGGTGCGGCAGGGCTCCGTCGACCAGGTGTGGCAGAGCTCTGTCGGCCAGGTGCGGCAGGCCGACGCCCTGGCCTGGAGCGCCTGTCCCGACGACAAGATCGGCATGCTGTGCGCCGATCTGCAGGTGCCGATCGCCTGGCACAAGCCCGACGGCCGCAAGATCACGCTCAAGCTGGGCCGCCTCAAAGCCACCGGCACCGCCAAGGGGTCGGCCCTGGTGGCCTATGGCGGCCCCGGTGCCCCCGGCATCGGCTACACCCAGCGTTTCCCCGACCAGTGGGCCGAGCTGCGCGCGCACATGGACGTCGTCACCTGGGACACCCGCGGTTACGGCAAGCAGTTCGGCGGCCTCAGCACCGGCCTGCCCTGCCTCTGGTCGCGCTACCCGATCGCCGAGTTCCCCGAGGACGACGCCGACTTCGCCCGCCTGTCCGACACCAACAGGGGCATCGCCGAGCACTGCCGCCAGAGCGACCCCGAGCTGTTCGCCAACATGAGCTCAGCCGACCACGCCCGCGACATGGAGGCCATCCGCAAGGCGCTGGGCGCCGCCGAGCTCAATTACTACGGCGCCTCCTACGCCGGCTTCTTCGGCCAGGCCTACGCCCGCCTGTTCCCCGGCCAGGTCCGCACGATGGTCCTCGACGGCACCTGGAGCCACAGCTCCGCCGACTGGACACGTGAGCTGGAGGAGATGGCCAAGAGCAACGAGGAGTTCCTGACCCGCTTCTTCGCCTGGTGCAAGGCCGGCGACTGCCGCGACGTCCCGCGCATGTGGCGCGCCCTGCTCGCCCGAGCCGATCGCACCCCGATCCCGGCCAAGGACGGCGTCGCCTACACCGGCCGGGACCTGCGGTCCTTCGCGGTCAGCTCCGCCCGGCAGGGCAAGCCCGCCTGGCCCAAGCTGGCCAAGGCGATCCGGGCGGCCCACGGTGGCGACGCTGCCGCCTTCGTCCCCGAGCGCGGCCACCGCTACCCCGACCAGTCCACCGGCGTCACCGAATGCGTCGACTGGCCCCGCCCCGCCACCCGCACGGACCTCAACGCCACCATCGCCCGCCTGCGCCGCGTCGCCCCCAACGCGGGCACCGCCAACACCCTCGCCACCGGGACGCTCGCCTGCGTCGGCTGGCCCGCACCGGTCACCAACCCGCCCGCTCCTCTGCCCAAGACCCTCCCGCCGCTGCTGGGCGCGGGTGCGTGGGGCGAGTCCGACGCGGTCGGCCGAGTCGTCTCCCAGGTGCCCGGCAGCGCCACCATCACCCACGACGGCCCCGGCCACACCCTCTACGGCACCAACCCCTGCGCCCGCGGCCACATCAACCGCTATCTCACCGACGAGACCATGCCACCACGCGGCACCAAGTGCTGAGCCACTCCACCACCCGGACCCTACGGGTATGTGGACAGACTCCAGCGGCCTCCCCGGTAGACAGTGGCTCCCGCTCAGCTCCTCGCCACGTCGGCGCATAACCAGTGATGCGGGCGCTCTGCGCCTCGCTCGAAGAACACCGACCGCAGCTCGGCGCCGACGCCGGAGAGCTTCCCACCCTGCCCCGGTGATCGCCCAGAGCCGGGCGATCACCGGGCGGCGTGTCCTATTCCACGAACGTGTTGCAGTCGCCCTCGGTCACCCACTTGTGCGAGGAGATGGCGTCGTTCACGAGAAACTTCTTGCCCGCGTGTTCGCCCGCTGTGCGCGCGCTGAATCTGTTGTCGGCCAGGTAGTCGGCGTAGTACTCGCCGGGCTTCAGGCAGGTGTAGCCGTACCTCCAGTCATAGCCGGTGTAGTCGTAGAAGGCGACCACGTCCACGCCGCCCAGCGTTCCGTTGTTCATCACCGAGGAGACGGTGTTGGTGGCATTCGTGATTTCGCCCGTGCCGTCACCCCAATCCCAGTCGTCACCGACAGCCCAATCGAGCTGGTTGGTGCAGTACGGGTCCTTGTAGATGCGAACCTTGCCGTCCCGGCCGAACGCGTCCCACTCCTGGTTGCAGCGAGTGTCCGCCTGGGCGCTCGGCACCCCCAGGGGCACCGTCACACCTACGGCGGCCAGACCGATGGCGGCCAGAGCGGTGCGGATTCTACGCATGCTGATCCCTTCGTCTACCTGGATTCGCTCCTCGGCCCGACGCCGAGGAGACGCATGGCGACCGAGGCGTCAAGCTCCGGAGCCGATGATCCGCCGGGCCCGCTCCAGAGCCGCGCGCTCCAGACGCCGGTGCAGCGCCAGCTCCTGGGCGTACGACCGGCTCACGTGATCGCGGTACTCGCGCTCCAGCGGGCGGGCGGTCTCGGCGTAGGAGGTACGGCGGGCGCAGGTGGCCTCGGCCACGGCCAGTTCGACCTCGAGCGCATGGGCACGGGCCGGGCCTAGCCCCTTCGTGAGCCTGGGGAGAGCGGCCCGGATCGCGCCCGGATCGGCATACTCATGCCCCTGCCCGGCCATGCACCGCGACCATGCCCGCACCGCGGCGGTGAAGCGCTTGTCGGCGACCAGGCCAGGCACGTAGAGCGGCAGAAGGTTCGTGGCGATCTTGTTGACCCGGAACCACGTCTCGTGGTCCCTGTAGAGCTCGTCGCGAGCCTCGCCCGCGCAGCCGCCGAACTTCCCGCTGACGGTTCCGCCCGAAGGCAGCTTGACCGTCATGATCGCCGCTCCGGGACCACCGTCGAGAGCATCGTTGTAGCGGCCGCGCTGATCCTCGCTCAGGCCCTTGACGTAGACGAGGTTGGGGTCGTGCTCCTTGGCGGCCGCGAGTTCCTGCTTGAGGCGTAGACCGTAGCCGTATCTCCTGGCCCATCCGACGTCGGTCAGCATGTATCGGGAGCCCTTGCGCTCCTCGACGGTCAGCACGCGGGGCAGCCAGTAGCGGAAGCCCTCGCGCGTCATGCACTGCTGAATCAGCAGGTACTCGGCCTTCTCCAGCTGGATCCGCTCCGGCTCGGCCAGCTCGCCATCAGCCGGCGCGGGACTGTACGGGCTCCCGCATGCCGCCAGGAACGCCAGGACCAGCAACACCACGATCCCCCGAACCGCCACCGCACCTCCCGTAGGACCCGACGCATTCCGCCATCGATCGGTCCAGGCCAGTTCACAACGCGCCGCCCCTGGCTGTCATGGTGTTCCTGCCTGCGCCGGAACACCGAGCTCACAGCCCCGCATCCGGCACCGTCGACCAGATGTTGATCGTTCGGTGATCCGCGCCACGGAGCATGCGGGCATGACTGGGGGAACCCTGAAGATCGTCTTTACCGCTGAGGACCTGGCCCGGGTACGTATCGCCTCAGCTGTCGATGAACTGTGGGAAATGGCGATGAGCCTGCATGTGCTGCAAAGGCCCGGCGGCGGTGCGGACCTGGCCGACTGGCGGCGGCGGGCCCGGGCCGACCTGGCCGAGACGGGTTTGCTGACGCCGGTGCGGCGGACACTGGTGCCGCTGGTCCCGATCAAGGCCTACTTCCCCGACTTCCTGACCCCGCACCAAGCCCCGACCAGGCCGCAGAACCCCATCGACGAGCTGGCCGACACCCCGCCCTTGCGCGTGCGCCGCGAGGTCGACCAATTGCGCCGGCACGCCGCCCTGCCCGCCACCCTCGACGATCTCGCCCGCGGCAACCAGCGCGCCATCACCGGCCTGTCCGATCTGGCCGCCCGCTACTGCCGAACCGCCTTCGCCCCCCACCGCACCAGGATGGAGCACGCCCTGGGACACGAACGCGCCCGACTCACCCGCCTGCTCACCGACCACGGCGTGGAGGCCATGCTCGCCGCCCTGAGTCCACGCACGCGCTGGCGACCCCCGATCCTGGAGACCGATTACGCCATCGGCCGGTACGAGATCCACCTGCGCGGCCGCGGTCTGACCCTCATCCCCTCCTACTTCTGCCGCTACACCCCGGTCGCGCTGGCCGATCCCAGCCTGCCGCCCGTCCTGATCTTCCCCGCCCCCCGCCGAACCCCGGTGCCCGGCCCCGGTGACGCCCTGCCCAACCTGCTCGGCACCACCAGAGCCCGCATCCTGCGCTGCATCGGCGCCGCCACCGGCTGTACCACCAGCGAACTCGCCCGCCAGACCGGCACCTCACTCTCCTCGGCCAGCGCTCACGCCCAGGTACTCCAGCGCGCCGGACTGATCATCAGCGTCCGCCACACCAACATGGTCATCCACCGGATCACCCATCTGGGTACCGACCTGATCCGCCACCGAACTCCACCCTCCGGCAACGGACTGGATCCAGATATCTGACTGGCCGCCCACCTGGACTTTCGCTGTCCATCAGCCTGGAGCCATCTGTCCGCCCAACAAGCACAAGATCACCATCCAGATCGCCGACACCAACGCCGAGATCAACACTCGGGCTTCTTACGTTTCTCCCGGGGAGTCGCTTGTTCATCCTGTCGGGTGTTCACCTGACAGACCGGGCATTCGGCTCGCCGTAGAGTCGCGACCAGCCAGCAGCCGGTTGAAAGGTCGCGATGCCCACGCCGCCCCCGCCGTCCAACGGGCCCGTTCATTTCCGGTGACCGAAGGGTCAGGCGCTTGGGCAGCCGGAGAGACCCGGAGCGCCGGGTCGCCAGACCAGTGGGTACTGGCCACCACCTCGACCGCCTCGCTGCGGGGGCGGGAAGGGGCTGCTGATCGGCCTGGTCGTCGTACCCGGCGTCCTCATGGTCGGCGGGGCGGCGACCGGCTGCTCCTACGCGCGTTCAGCGACGAAGCTCACGCGGCCGTCACTCCTCCGGTGGCGGCCCCCACCCCCACCGCGGCGGCCGCAGCTCACTGTTGTCGCCAAGGACGGCGCCCTGTGCGAGGCCGTCTCCACCGCCGCCGTAGCCTCGGCCTTCTTCTCTCCGTCACGGAAGTGCGTAAGCAGGGACTTTCCCGGCGGCACCACCACCTGCACCTGGCAGATCCGCGACGACGTCGGGCAGGCAGACGGAGGAGTGCAGACAGGCGGCTACTGTGGCCGGGGAGTGATGCGGCTCGAGGACGTCGCCCCCCGCTGCGGCGAACTGCACATCAACGTCGGACGCCACGACCGCCGGCATCTTGAGAGCGAGTTCGACAGCCAGGCCCAACATCTCGCCAAGGACGCGCCCGTCAAGCGCCTGTCCGTCCTCGGGGACCGGGCGTTCGCCGTCGCCGACCACGTCCGCGTCCTGGCCGGCGACCACCTCATCATGCTCAGCTATGACGGCACGAATACCGGCGGCGGTGTCCGCGACACCCCCGGCCATGAGGAGCCGGATCTCGACAACGCCGCCCTCCGTAAGTCCCTCACCCGGATTGCCGGGAAGTTCGTGACCGGCTTGCCCGCCCGCAATCGAGGCTTGTCCGCCCGCGATCGAGGTGTCCGATTCCACGTCCGCGCTCAGCCGTCGCAGCCCTGGCGCTTGTCACGTGGCCGGCCGTACGACCTGGCTCTGGCGTTGATCCGCCGCCGGGGTGCCGTGCCAGCTGGCCCACAGGGCGGCGTAGGAGCCGCCGGCGGCCACCAGTTCGTCGTGGGAGCCGAGCTCGCTGATGCGGCCGTCCTCCACCACGGCGACCCGGTCGGCGTCGTGGGCCGTGTACAGGCGGTGGGCGATGGCGATGACAGTGCGGCCGTCCAGCACCGCGGCGAGTGATCGTTCGAGGTGTCTGGCCGCTCGCGGGTCGATCAGCGAGGTGGCCTCGTCCAGGACCAGCGTGTGCGGGTCCGCCAGGACGAGGCGAGCCAGGGCGAGCTGCTGGGCGTGCGCGGGTGGGATGGTCACGCCACCGGAGCCGACCTCCGTGTCCAGGCCGTCCGGCAGGGCGAGCACCCAGTCGAGGGCGTCCACCGCCGTGAGGGCGGCGCGGACGGCGGAGTCGTCGGCGTCCGGGCGGGCGATCAGCAGGTTGTCGCGCAGGCTGCCCTTGAAGATGTGGTGCTCCTGGGTGACCAGCGCGACGTGCCCGCGCAGGTCGTCCAAAGGCAGGTCCACGAGGGGAACGCCGCCCACGGACACCGCGCCGGTGCGCGGGCCGTGGATGCCCGCCAGGAGCCTGCCCAGGGTGGACTTGCCGGCGCCCGACGGGCCGACCATGGCCAGCCGCTCGCCGGGCCGGACCGTGAGCGACACGCCGTGGAGCACGTCGCGGCCCGCACGATAAGCGTAGCGGACCTCGTCGGCCTGTAGCAGCTCGCCGGCCGGGCGGTCGTCGGTGGGCGTGCGGTCGTCGGACACGTTGGCGACGCCGAGGAGGCGGGACATGGCCGCGCCGCCGACCTGCAATTCGTCGATCCACATGAGAAAGCGGTCGAGCGGGTCGATGAGCTGCTGGGCGAACAGGGTGGCGGTGACGACCTGGTCCAGGGTGACCTGGCCACGAGCGTGGAAGAGGCCGCCGACCAGCAGCGTCGAGACGACCGGGATCACGTAGCCGAGCTCGACCGTGGGGAACCAGACGGTACGCAGCCGCAGCGTGTAGCGCTCGGCGGCGAAGGAGCCGGCGATGTCGCGGTCGGTGCGCTCCTGCCGCCGCTGGTGCAGGCCGAGGGCCTCGATGGCCCTGGCGCCCTCGACCGTCTCGGCCAGGCCTTCGGTCATCTCGGCGTAGGCGGCGTTCTCGCGCAGATAGCCGTCGCGGGCCCGCTTGAGATACCAGCGGGTGCTGACGAACAGCAGCGGCGAGGTGATCAGCACGGGCAGCATGAGCAGCGGCCCGACCAGCACCAGCGCGCCGACGGTGATCGTGAACGTGACCACCGCGATCAAGGTCTCCGGGACCGCGTGCCGGACCGTTCTGGACAGGGCGTCGACGTCGCGGGAGGTCCGGGTGAGCAGGTCGCCGGCGCCCGCGCGCTCGACGGTGGACAGCGGCAGGGCGAGCACCCGGTCGACGAACTCCTCGCGCAGCCGGGCCAGCACCTTCTCGCCCAGTTTGGCCGAGGCGAGCACCGCGTAGCGCACGAGCAGGCCCTGGAGCAGCAGGAAGGCGCCGATGCCCGCGGCGACGAGCCAGGGGTTCACCTGGACGCCGTCCTGGACGTCCTGCACCAGACCGCCCAGCTGCCACGGTACGGCGAGCCCGGCGGCGGCCGCGAGCCCGTGCAGGCCCAGGGCGACGCCGAGCTCGCGTGGGTATCTCAGGGTGAGCCGCCGGGCGTAGGCGCGCACCTGTTTCTGATCGGCGACGGGCAGGATCTCGCGTGCCATCTCGTCAGTCCTCCCCTCTGGTCACGGTCGCGGCGTAGTCGGGCGAGGTGTCCAGCAGGTCGCGGTGGACGCCTTCGGCGTGCACCCTGCCGTCCCGTACGTAGATCACCTGGTCGGTGCGGTCGAGCACCAGCGGGCTGGTCGTGCAGATCAGCGTGGTCCTGCCGGCGCGGGCCTTGGCCAGCCGCTCGGCGATGCGGACCTCGCTGTGGGCGTCGACGGCGCTGGTCGGCTCCACCAGGATGAGCACCTCGGGGTCGGCGAGCAGCGCCCTGGCCAGCCGGAGCCGCTGCTGCTGGCCGCCGGAGAACTCCCGCCCCGCCTCCGCCACCTGGGCGTCGAGCCCGCCGGGCAGCGCCTCGACGATGTCCTCCGCGCAGGCCGCGTACAGCGCTTGCTCGAGTTGCTCGTCGGAGGCGGTGCCGCGCACGTCGAGCTCGTCGCGGAGCCGGCCGGTGAACAGTCGGGCGCCGTTGTCGGCGACCAGGATGCGTGCGCGGACCTCGTGGATGGGCAGCGTGGCCAGGTCGGCGGCCCCGAAGGTGACGTCGCCGTCGCTGTAGCGGCCGAGCCGGTCGGCGATCACGATGGCGTCCTCGGGCGAGCCGGCCGCCAGCGCGGTCAGCCTGCCGGGCTGTACGGTCACGCCGCTGTAGGAGTCGCGCAGGACACCGCCCGTGCCGGCGGCGGCCCCGCCGGTCATCTCCGGTTCGATGGCCAGGATCCGCATCACGCGGCGCGCGGCGACGTGTCCCTTGGTCAGCCTGTCGGCGGCCTCGGTGACCGTGCGCATCGGCCCGATCAGGAAGACCGCGTAGGTGTAGAAGGAGACGAGCTGGCCGGGGGTGATCTCGTCGGCGACGGCGAACGACGCGCCGAGGCCGGTGACGAGCGCGACGAGCAGGCCGGGCAGCACGATCTGGGCGCCTTCGAGCAGCGACTCGACCCTGGCGACGCTGACGCCGGCGTGCCGGACGCGCTGGGACTCCTCGCGGTAGCGGCCGGCGAACACCTGCTCGCCGCCGATGCCGCGGAGCACCCGCAGGCCCGCCACGATGTCGGCCGAGCGGGTGGACAGGTCTCCGGTGAGGTCACGGTGCCGCTTCTGCCGTCGGTGCAGCGGCCTGAGCACCGGGCCGACGGCCAGGGCCATGAGCGGCACGCCGAACAGCACGAGCAGGCCGAGCGGCAGCGAGGTGGACAGGAGGATCACGGTGACCGTGACGATGGCCACGATCGCGCCGGTGCCGCGCAGCAGGATGTCCATCGAGTGGCCGATGTGGGCGATGTCGGAGTTTCCGACGCTGACCACCTCGCCGGTCGACAGCCGCTTGGACAGGGTGGCGCCGAGCAGGGCGGCGTGCCTGGCGGTCAGCTGGACGGTGCGGTAGGCGGCCGACAGCCAGTTGAAGACGGCGAAGCGGTGTCGCATGATGCCGCTGAACGCCTGCACCAGGCCGAGGCCGAGCAGGGCCGCCGACCAGATGAGCAGGGCGCGGGTGTCCTGCGCCCTGACGGCGTCGACCCCCTTGCCGAGCACGGCCGGCACCAGCGCCTGGACCAGCCACCACAGGGTGGCGAAGGCGATGCCGACCACCAGGGAACGGCTCTGCCTGCGCGCGTTCCACCACAGGTAGCGGAGCGGGCTGCGAATGTCGGGCATGCCAGGATCGGCTTCGGGAAGGGGACGCATAGCCCGTCAAGATTTCCAAAAGATCGCTGGTCACACAAACGATTTTCCAGCTGCACCGTTGCGCGAAGTGACCGAAAATATGATCGACATGACGCCGCGTACAACATGTGGACGAGCCGGGCGCGGCATCTCACACCCGCCCCAGGAGTAGGCCACAATCGTTGCCTGTGGAGCACGGGTACACCAACAGCACGGTCGGAGACGGCGCTCTGGTCGTCAAGTGTTACCAGGGCCCTGACGCCGGGGTCCGGCTCAGGACGGAGGCCAGGTTCCTGCGGCGGCTGCGGGGGCGGCTGCCCGTGCCTCGGGTGCATTCGGTCACCGACACGAGCGTGAGCATGCGCTTCGTGCCGGGCGCGCACGGACAGGACCTGCTCGACGACGGCCGGGCGGCCGAGGTTCTCGCCGAGTGCGGCCGCACCCTGGCCCGCCTGCACCGGCTGGGCATCGTGCACGGCGACTACGGCCCGCAGAACATGCTGTTCGACCCGGTGACGTTCGAGACGGCCGCCATCCTCGACTGGGAGTGGGCCCACCCGGGGCGCCCGGTGGAGGATCTGGCCTGGTGTGAGTGGATCGTCCGCGCCCACCATCCGGAGCACGTGCCGCTGCTGCGCCACTTCTTCGACGCCTACGCCGCCGCCGTGCCGCCGTGGGCGGATCGGCACGCCTTCATGCTGGCCCGCTGCCGCGACCTGCTCGACTTCAGCGCCCGCTGGGAGCCGGGCGGTGAGGGCGAGAAGCTGTGGCGCCGCCGCATCGACGACACCGCGACCTGGACCCCGTAGCCCCTGTTCGCCGCCGTACATGCGGGGCAGATCCACCAGCTCGACGTCGGCACGCCCGTCCGCGACGCGAGCCAGCTCGGCGGTGAAGCCGGACCGGGCGAAGAGCAGCCCGAACAACCGCTCAGGCTTCTGGATCACCTTGAACTCGCTCACGTCGGAAACCCGCCAGCTCCGGGCGTCCTCCAGCTGCTGCACTGCTTGCTGACAGCAGTTCGCCGACCAAAGGGACATACCGGTGCTGGAAACCCCCACTCGACCGCCTGGCTCGCCGCTGACGAGCTGGCCGGCCGTCGTCTCGGTGATGACGGGGATCTTCTCCATCGTCACCACGGAGATCCTGCCCATCGGGTGCTGCTCGCGGTGGCGAACTTCCTGGCCGCCGCGTCCCCCGCCTACTGGGTGATGATGGTCTCCCGGGCGCTGGTCGGCCTGACCATCGGCGGCTTCTGGTCCATCGGGGCGGGTCTGGCCGTACGATTGGTCCGGCGTGAGCAGGTGGGCACGGCCACCGCGGTGATCTTCTCCGCCGTCCCTCTGGGCTCGGTGCTGGGCGTGCCTGCGGGCACGCTGATCGGACATCTGGCCGGGTGGCGCACGGCGTTCGTGGTCATGGGCCTGCTGAGCCTGGGAGTCCTCGTCGCGCTCCTGGTGCTGCTGCCACCGCTGCCGGCCGGGCGGCCCACCCGCCTGGCCGTGCTGCGCGGCCTCCTCGGGGACGGCGGCATCCGGCTGGCGCTGCTCGCGACCGTCCTCGTCGTGCTCGCCCACTTCGGCGCGTACACGTACGTCACCCCCTTCCTGCTGCAGGTCACGCAGGTGAGCGCGGGCTCGGTCACCACCTACCTGCTGGTGTACGGAGTCGCCGGGATCGCCGGCAACTTCCTGGCCGGCGCGGCGTTGTCCCGCCACCCGCGCGCCACGTCCGTGACCGCCGCCGCCCTGCTGGCCACCGCCACCGCCCTGCTCCCGGTGGCCGGCGGCTCCACGGCCGGCGCGTTGACGCTGCTGGTCATCTGGGGCCTCGCGTACGGCGCGGTGCCGGTCTGCTCGCAGACCTGGTTCGCCAGGTCGGCTCCGCACGCGCCGGAGGCGGCCTCGATCCTCTTCACCTCGTCGTTCCAGGCGACGCTGTCGCTCGGGGCGCTGTCCGGGGGCATCGTCGTCGACCGCATCTCGGTAGCGGCCGTCATGGGGATCGCGGGCGCGCTGGCCGCCCTCACGGCGTCGGTCCTCTGGTTCTCCCTGCAGCGCCGTCCGCCTTCGGCACGGCCACCGGCTCTCTGAGCCCGAACATCGTCTCCAGGCCGACCAGGAGGACATCGCCCCTGCGCTGTGCCGTGGCGACCAGCTCAGGGTGGAACCCTTCGAGGGAGAAGATCGCCAGGGTCGCGGCTGTCGTGTCGTGCCCGTGCTCACCCAGCAGCGCCTTGAGCCTGTCCAGCCGGTCGAGGTCCGCCACGCCGCGTCTGGTCACCGTCGCCTTGGCCTCACCGATGAGGCCGATGACCGCCCGCCCCGCCCGCTTGTCCAGGGCGATGACGTCGATCTCGTGCTTGGCCTGGCCCTTTCTGTCGTTGACCACCGTGGCGGTGACCTGGCCGGCCGAGCCGCGGACGGCGGGGTCGGCCTGACCACGGAGCCAGGCCCTGACGCAGTCCTCGAAGTGCGGCCCCAGAATGCGAGCCGTGAAGGTGGGCCTTGCGCGGTGCCAGGCCTCGGCCGACCGGCCGGTGTCGACGAGATCACGATGGGGGACGGTCATCAGGTTGTGGAACCGGATGATCGGGTCGGCGACGCTGATCACCGGCCGTCGTTCCCATAGCGGGTCGCTGTCGTGCCGCAGGTACCCCGCGCTCACCAGCGCTTCGATCGGACGTGTCAGCGACGATCGGGGCAGCTCCAGCAGTCCACCGATCTTGGCCGGGCTGGTGGCCCCGCTCGCGACGGCATTGATGATCCCGTAGTGCAGGATGCTTCCGGAGAACCGGGGATCCTCACGGAGCAGGTATTCGGTCTCACTCCCTGAATACAGCGCCTGGGTCGGATCCAGAGCGGTGGCCGGGATCCAGGCGTCCAGCTCGTCCGGCGTCTGCGGTGCCGGCACGTTGGCCAGGCTCCGGTAACCCGGGGAGCCGCCGAAGACGGCGTGCATGCGCAGAGCCACCGCTGGATCATCGACGCCCCAGTGCCGCGCCATGGTGGGCAGGTCGAACGGCTGCAAACGCAGGTCGATCGCGGCGCGGCCACGCAATGCCTTGGTGCCTGACAGCAGCTCGTTCATCACCGATATCGCCGAACCGCATACGATCACCCGCCCACCCTGGTGCCCGTGGCCTGCCTGCGACTGGTCGTACAGCAGCTGGAGGAGGCCGGGCAGCTCGGGCGAGTGCGCCATCCAGTACGGCAGCTCATCGATGACCAGAAGTCCGGAGGTCCCGCTGCGGCGCAGCACCAGGTCGATGGCAGTGGTCAGCAGGGACTCCCAGCTCGCGTCGCCGATGAGCGTGGGCTCGATGCCGGCGTATCGCGCTATGACGGTGGCGAGTCGGCGTCTCGCGGGCACGACTCCCTCCTCCGCGACCGCGGTGACGTAGAGCCCGCCGGCGGTCTCGGCGAGCGCGCGCAGCAGGTAGCTCTTCCCCACTCGTCTCCGCCCCGACACGACACCCAGCCGCAGCCGGGCGTCGGGGTGCTCGACGAACCGCACCAATGTCGCCCATTCGGTGTCTCGGTCCAGCACCCGGGTGGGCTTCTCCATGGCGTCACCTCTTCTGTATGTTTAAAAGCATACAGATTTAGCTCCGCAGGTCCCTCCGCTCAGCAGACGCAGAATTCGTTGCCCTCCGGGTCGGCCATGGACACATGGTGGCCGGGGTCCTCCCACAGCACCGAGGCCCCGGCATCCGTCAGGATCGCGACCTTCGCCGTGATCCTGGCCCACTTCTCCTCCGCCGTGCCGTCACCGGCCACCCGCACGTCCATGTGCAACCGGTTCTTCGCCGTCTTCGGCTCGGGCACCTCCAGCAGGGACAGCCGGGGCCCGGCGCCGGTCGGGTCATGCAGCCAGGCCCCGTCGCCGTCGTCCTCGGGAAGGTCGAACTGCTCCAGCCACTCCTCCCGGGTCACATACGGCGCCGGCGGGGGCTCGTCCTCGTAGCCCAGGGCGAGCTTCCAGAACTCCGCCAGCCGCACCGGATCGGCGCAGTCGAAGGTCAGATCGACGCGGATCGCCATACTGTCGTCTCCTGACTATGCGATGAAGAATCGCTCGAGCATACGGGCCAGCACCTTGGGGTCGGCCATGTGTCCCGACCCGTCCGCCGTGAGCCGCTCGGCATGCGGGACACGGGCGACGACGGCCTCGGCGGCGCGCACGAAGAAGTCGCTCGCCAGCCCTTCCATGCCGGCCTGCGAGTCCGGGCCCACCCCGCCGGTGATCACCAGGGTCGGCCGGTTGATCCGCGAGAGTCGCGCAGGTGGACGGCCATCCGCCAGGCAGGCCGCGTCATAGGCCAGGGTGTGCGCCAGTGCTTGCAGATCGCCCCAGACCGGTGCGCTCCGCGCCGCCGCGATGTCGTCCTCCGACGAGCCCGCCAACCGCATGAAGCACGCGAGCGCCTCCCCGCGATCCCCGCGCGCGAGCGCCGCGTCGAGCCGCTGAACATAGTCCCGCCAGCCCCGCACCGCCTCCTCGCCCACGCTGTAGGGCACCTCGTAGACCGCCAGCCTGTCGACCGCCAGCCCTGCCGCCGCGGCCTCCAGGACGAGAGCACCACCCGACGAGACCCCGTACAGGCAGGCCGATCCGCCGGCCGCGCCGATCAGCGCGTCGAGATCCTCGATCTCGCGCGCCACGCTGTACGGCAGGGTGTCGCCGCTGTCACCCCGGCCCCGCCGCGCGTAGGTGTAGACGGTGAAGCTCCCGGCCAGCTCCCCGGCGAGCGGCGCGTTCTCCGCGCCGTCGTCGAGCCCGCCGGACACCAGCACGACGGCCGGTCCGTGGCCAGAGCGCTCGTACGCGAGTGTCGTGCCATCCTTCGATGTCACATGCTCCATGCTCCGGCACTGTACGGGCAGCCTCCGACATTTCTCCGGGGCCCGCGGGCGGGGGCGGGAGCCACCGTGGTCAGGTGGCGACCGGTGTGTCCCAGTCGAGGTGGTGGTCGTAGATCCAGCCGCTCGGGTCGTCGCCGGTGCGGGCCATGCGCTTCATGGCCAGGCCCATGATCAGGTCGCGTACGCCCCTGGTGAGCGGTCCGAGCGCCTTCCAGTCGCCGGTGCGTTTGCCCTGCTCGACGACGCGTTCCACGCGCCGGCGCCGCTGCCGTTCGTAGGTGGCGAAGGCGGCGTCGACGCCGGGGCCGTCGCGCAGGCATTTGGCCAGCACCACGGTGTCCTCGATGGCCATGGCCGCCCCCTGCCCGATCGACGAGGAGGTCGCGTGGGCGGCGTCGCCGATGACGATCATCCGGTCGCGGTGCCACCTCGGCACGGTGGGGAGGTCGTAGGTGTTCCAGCCGGTGAAGATCTCGCCGGTCGCGGTGATGAGGTCCACCGCCGGTCCGCGGTCGTCGCGGAACAGGCCGATCAGGCGGGCGCGCCACTCCTCCGGAGTGATCGCGGCCAGCTCGCCCGGTGCGGGCTCGTCGGCCCACGCGGGCTGCGCCATCCACCACACCTCTCCGTACGGATCCACGGTGTAGACGAAGAAGCAGCGTTTTCCGAAGATCGCGTGCATCGTGCCCGGTTCGCTCCCGGTGGAGACGCCGTGCGCGTAGCCGCCCGTATTGAGCAAGCCCGCATACCGCGCGGCCGGAGCGTGCGGATCGATGATCTCGCGGGTGCGCGAGCGCAGGCCGTCCGCGCCGATGAGCAGGTCGCCCTGGGCCGTGCCGCCGTCGGCGAACCTCGCCAGGACCCCGTCACCGGTGGCCTCCGCATCGACGAGCCGCTTGCCGTACTCGATCCGCACGCCGCGGCGGACGGCTTCGTCGCGCAGCGCCCGATAGAGGTCGGCACGTTTCACGGTCCGGCTCTTGGGGCCGCTCGATCCGGCCGTGCCGTAGGGCAGCTCGCCGAGTCTTCTACCGGAACCGCTGGTCATGGTGATCCTCGGCGTGTCGAAGCCCACCCCGTCAAGATCGAGATCGAGCGCGTGTAAAGCGTCGAGCGCGTTCACCGCCAGGGTCAGGAAGGCCCCGACGTGGTCCGCACCCCGGTCGTACGCCTCGTAGACGACGGCTCTGATGCCCGCTTTGTGCAGGGCGATCGCGCTCAGCGACCCCGAGATCCCGCCACCGGCGATCACCGCTGTGTATGTCATACACGCAGTTTATGGCATACACTTATGCTCGGCGCAAGCTCGAACGAAGGCAGGAACGATGGACGACAAGCTGCCCGACGGGCTCGACCTGCTCTGGAAACGGCTCGAACAGCCGGAGCCCAAGATGGGGTTGAGCCTGTCCCGCATCGTGCAGGCGGCGGTGGAGCTGGCCGACGCCGGCGGCCTCGACGCCGTCTCGATGGCCAGGGTCGCCGAGCGGCTCGGCTTCACCACGATGTCGCTCTACCGGCACGTCAAAAGCAAGAACGAGCTGCTGCTCCTCATGCTGAACGCGGTCGCGGCACTGCCGGCCGAGATGGCCGACCCGGCCGAACCCGGCGACGACTGGCGGCTCGGGCTGGAGCGCTGGTGCCAGGCCCAGTGGGTGATGCTCCGGGCCCACACCTGGATCGTGCACCTGCCCATCACCGGGCCGCCGATCACACCCAACCAGCTCGCCTGGACCGACCGCGCCCTCGCCACGCTGCGTGGCACCGGTCTCACCGAAAGCGACAAGGTCGGCGTGGTGCTCCTGGTGGCCAACTACATGCACACCGCCGCCCGGCTGACCGCCGACCTCGGCCAGGCCGCTTCGGGCGAGTCGATCGCCGCCTACAGCACCCTGCTGGGCGCGCTCGCCGACGAACGGCGTTTCCCAGCACTGCGTACGGCGATCGACGCGGGGGCGTTCGACTACCCGGCGGGCACTCCCGAGGAGGAGCGGCGGTTCGACTACTCCTTCGGCCTCGCGCGGATTCTGGACGGTGTGGCGGCTCTCATGACCGGGCCTCCCGGAAAGTGAGCGCCGGGGAGCACATCGGCTGCTCCCCTACGGCCAGAAGCCGATCACTCTAGCCATCCGGCAGGCCTATGAAACAGTCGGACGGGCCGTACACGCGGGTCGGCTGAGCGGCCCTTTCGCCGCCGGCCGCCCGCGCTCACTGGCTCGCGACCCCGGGCAGAGCCAGCCGCTGTGCGTTCCCCATTCCCGGGTAGCCGGCCACCTGGCGTGCCTGGCCGGTGTTGACGTCGACCGCGTACGTGCGGGTGTCGTCCCGGTGCCGGTAGACGACCTCGACCTTGGATCCGCTGGTCCATAGAGCAGTGCCGGCCACAGCGCTGTTACGACCTCCGGGCAGCCCGCGGATGGACACCTTCCGCAAGGTTCGTCCGGTCTTGGCGTCCAGCACAGTGAGTTTGCGCTTGGTCTGGTCCGGGAACTCGAAGGCGGCCACCGTGCGGCCATCCGGGGCGATCTCGCTGAACATGATGAACTTCCCGTCGAAGCGCACCGGCCGGCCGCCGCCGGTGACCGGCATCCGCCACAGGTCGGTCTTGATGTAACGGACCAGCGCGGCGATGCCGCCCCTGATGCTGATCACCTCGTACTTGCCGTCCACCGGCCTGCTCTTGCCGGTACGGACGTCGATCAGCAGCCCGGGATCCTTGGTCCCCTCACGCGGATCGAAGATCACGTAACGGCCGTCGTCGGAGAGCGCCAGCATGGAGCCGATGCCGATCCGCTCCTCCTTCACGGCGACAGGCGAGATCACCTGCGTGCCGCCCACCAGGTCGCGGACCACGTGCGCCTGGGCCTGGCGACTGTAGTAGACGATCATGCGCCCGTCCCGGCTGACCGCCATGGGCACGCTGTGGTCCTTGGTGGTGCTGACCAGCGCCTGCGGCACCCGGTAGGTCTTGCCGCTCCGGGTGACCACCCGCCACTCGACCGGGCTGCAGTCGACGCGGAACGGGTTGCTCTGGGTCGTACAGGTCGTCTGGAACGCGTACGCGATCGGCCCCACCGCCCCGTCCGGCAGGTCGGCAATGGTGTCCACCCGCTGTGGCGCGGCCGTGCGGTCGGCTCGCTGCCACGGCAACGCCACGGCGGCGCTCGCCACGGCCACCACCGCGACCGTCGCGACGGCGGCCAGCACGGCGCTGGCCCGCCGGCGCCGGAGGCCCGCCACGGCCACGTCGGCCAGGTCCACCAGAGGTGCCTCTGCGGCGATGCCGTCCAGCGCCTCATGCAGCCTCGTCATCGGGCCACCTCCTCGATCTCCAGATCGTTCAGCAGGTATGCCAACTCGGGCGCGAGCGCCCGCAGGCGGGCCAGCGCGCGATGCGCCTGGCTCTTGACGGTGCCGGGCGCGCAGCCGAGCGCCTCGGCGGTCTGCGCTTCGGTCAGGTCCTCCCAGAACCGCAGCACGATCACGGCCCGCTGCTTGGGCGCCAGCTTGGCCAGAGCCTGGCGTAACACGATCCGCTGGAGCGCGGCGTCATCATGGGAGGCGCCACGCTCCGGCAGATCGGCGCTCGGCACCTCCAGCCGCCGCCGGCGCCCCCATGAGATGTACTGGTTGACGAGCGCCTTGCGGGTGTACGCCTCGGGATGGCCGCCGGACAGCTTGGACCACTGGCCCGCGACCTTGATCAGGGCGCTCTGCAGCAGGTCCTCGGCGAGGTGCGCGTCTCCCGTGAGCAAGTACGCCGTCCGTATCAGCGACTGCTGGCGGGCGAGCACGAACTCGCGGAAGTCGTCGTGACGATCCAAGGTGATCTCCTCTCACCCGTATCAACGCCACCCACCGGACGAAAGGTTGCGCCCATCTCCCAGGCGTCGCGATACGGAAGGAGAAACGAAAGAGAGCCGTACGGCATCCGTACGGCTCTCTTGAAGAAAGACCTACTTGGCGTTGGCCCTGAGGTAGTCGCTGTTCATCTGGGCGATGGTGTCCAGCGGGATGCCCTTGGGGCAGACGGCCGTGCACTCGCCGGTGTTGGTGCAGCCGCCGAAACCTTCGGCGTCCATCTGGTCCACCATGGCCTTGGCGCGCGAGAGGCGCTCCGGCTGGCCCTGGGGCAGCAGGCTCAGATGGGTGATCTTGGCGGCGGTGAAGAGGGAGGCCGAGCCGTTGGGGCAGGCCGCCACGCAGGCGCCGCAGCCGATGCAGGTGGCCGCGTCGAAGGCCGAGTCGGCGTCCTCCTTGCGGACGGGGAGGCTGTGCGCGTCGGGCGCCGATCCGGCCGGGACGGACACGAAACCGCCCGCCTGGATGATGCGGTCGAACGCGCTGCGGTCCACGACCAGGTCCTTCACCACCGGGAACGGCGCGGCCCGCCACGGCTCGATGGTGATGGTGGCGCCGTCCTCGAAGTGGCGCATGTGGAGCTGGCAGGTGGTGGTGGCCACCTGCTCGCCGTGGGCGACGCCGTTGATGACCATGCCGCACATGCCGCAGATGCCTTCGCGGCAGTCGTGGTCGAAGGCGATCGGGTCGTCGCCTTCGAGGATGAGGCGTTCGTTCAGGACGTCGAGCATCTCCAGGAAGGACATGTCCGGAGACACTTCTTCAACTCGATATTTCACCATCCGTCCGGAGTCGGAGGGGCCGCTCTGACGCCAGACCTTGAGGGTCAGGTTCACTTGTAACTCCGCTGGCTCATCTTGACGTAGTCGTACTCGAGCGGTTCCTTGTGCAGCACCGGCTCACCCGTGGGCGAGTGCTCCCAGGCCGACACGTGCGCGAAGTGCTCGTCGTCGCGCAGGGCCTCGCCGTCGGCGTCCTGCGACTCGGCGCGGAAGTGGCCGCCGCACGACTCCGAGCGCACCAGGGCGTCCAGGCACATGAGCTCGGCCAGGTCGAAGAAGTCGGCCACCCGGCCGGCCTTCTCCAGCACCTGGTTCAGCTCCTCGTTGGTGCCGGAGACCTTGACGTTCGCCCAGAATTCGGCACGCAGCTCGGGGATGCGCTCCAGCGCCTTGCGCAGCGACTCCTCGGTGCGCTCCATGCCGCAGTAGTCCCACATGAGCCTGCCCAGCTCCCGGTGGAAGGAGTCCGGGGTGCGGGTGCCGTTGACGGCGAGCAGCCGCTCGATCCTGGACGTCACCTTGGCCTCGGCCTCGGCGACCGCCTCCTCGTCGACCTCGCCGAACGGCCCGGCCGCCAGATAGTCGCCGAGGGTGGTCGGCAGCACGAAGTAGCCGTCGGCCAGGCCCTGCATCAGCGCGGACGCGCCGAGCCGGTTGGCGCCGTGGTCGGAGAAGTTGGCCTCGCCGACCACGAACAGGCCGGGGATCGTGGACTGCAGGTCGTAGTCCACCCACAGGCCGCCCATCGTGTAGTGGACGGCCGGGTAGATGCGCATCGGCTGCTCGTACGGGTTCTCGCCGGTGATGCGCTCGTACATCTCGAAGAGGTTGCCGTACTTCTTCTCCACGGCGTCGCGACCGAGCCGGCCGATCGCGTCACGGAAGTCGAGGTAGACGCCGAGCCCGCCGGGGCCGACGCCACGGCCCTCGTCGCAGACGTTCTTGGCGGCGCGGGAGGCGATGTCCCGGGGGACGAGGTTGCCGAAGGCGGGGTAGATCCGCTCCAGGTAGTAGTCGCGCTCGTCGTCCGGGATGTCGCCGGGGACGCGGTCGTCGCCCTTGCGCAGCGGCACCCAGACGCGGCCGTCGTTGCGCAGCGACTCCGACATCAGCGTCAGCTTCGACTGGTACTCGCCGGAGACCGGGATGCAGGTGGGGTGGATCTGGGTGTAGCAGGGGTTGGCGAAGTACGCGCCCCGCTCGTGCGCCCGCCAGATCGCCGTGGTGTTGCACCCCTTGGCGTTCGTGGACAGGAAGAACACGTTGCCGTAGCCGCCGGTGGCGAGCACCACGGCGTCGGCGACGTGCCGCTCGATCTCGCCGGTCACCATGTCGCGCACGATGACGCCGCGCGCCCGGCCGTCGGCGACGATCAGGTCGAGCATCTCGTGCCGGGTGAACATCTCCACGGTGCCGGCCGCGACCTGCCGCTCCAGCGCCTGGTAGGCGCCGAGCAGCAGCTGCTGGCCCGTCTGGCCGCGGGCGTAGAACGTACGGGAGACCTGGGCGCCGCCGAAGGAGCGGGTGTCGAGCAGCCCGCCGTACTCGCGGGCGAACGGCACGCCCTGGGCGACGGCCTGGTCGATGATGTTCACCGAGACCTGGGCCAGCCGGTAGACGTTCGACTCGCGGGAGCGGAAGTCGCCGCCCTTCACCGTGTCGTAGAACAGGCGGTAGACCGAGTCGCCGTCGCCGCGGTAGTTCTTGGCCGCGTTGATCCCGCCCTGGGCGGCGATGGAGTGCGCGCGCCTGGGCGTGTCCTGGTAGCAGAACGACTTGACGTTGTAGCCCAGCTCGCCCAGCGTCGCGGCGGCGGACCCGCCGGCCAGGCCGGTGCCGACCACGATCACGTTGAGCTTGCGCTTGTTGGCCGGATTGACCAGCTTGGCGGCGAACTTCCGCTTCTCCCAGCGGTCCTCGATCGGACCTTCGGGAGCCCTGGTGTCCTGGATCGGCGAGCCCTCGGTGTACTTCACTTGATCACTCCGAACGTGATGGCGAGGGGCGGGGCGAGGAAGCCGAGGACGAGTACGGCGGAGACCAGCGCGGCGCCCGTGCGCAGTGCCTTGTAGCGGTTGCGGTTGGCCCAGCCGAGCGTCTGGAAGGCGCTCCAGATGCCGTGCCGCAGGTGCAGACCGACCATGACCACGGCCACGAGGTAGATCAGCGTCATCCACCACCGCGACGGGTCGAACCCGGCGATCATCCGGTCGGCCGGGGTGGAGACGGGGCCCTTCGGGTTGACCACACCGAAGGTCAGGTCGAGCAGGTGCCAGACCAGGAACAGCACGATCGTGACGCCGCCGTACCGCATGATGTGCGTGGAGTAGCCGCCGGCCTGCGACTTCTTCGCCGCGTACTTCACCGGTCGGGCGGCGTGGGCGCGGCGCGACAGGGAGACGGCGGCCCAGATGTGCAGGATGACCGAGACGGCGAGCACGACCTCCACGATCGTCAGCAGCGTCCGGTACGGCGCGAGCGGCTCCAGCAGGGTGCGCAGGGCGGCCGCGTAGTCGTTGAACGAGTCCCTGCTGATGAAGATCTTGAGGTTGCCCAGCATGTGGGCGACGAGGAAGAGCACCATCACGGCCCCGGTGACGGCCATGACGACCTTCTTGCCGTTGGACGAGGCCAGGAACCCACGTGGCCTACCGCGCGTTGGCTTGTCAGCGGGCTTGGGGGGGATCGGCGCAGTAGCGGCGCCGCGCTCTATCGTGGCTGTCACATCTTCCGACGCTAGGTACCCAGCAACGGTTCGTCCAAGTCATCGCGGGCCTGGTTTCCATAGCCCCCGGCTATGATGTCTGGTTTGTACGGCCGACATAAGGACATCCGAGTCAGCCGGTGCGAGGAAAATCACATGCAGCTGCAGCAGTTGGCGTACTTCGTCGCGGTGGCGGAGAGCAGGCATTTCACCCACGCGGCCCAGCGGATGCGGGTCGCCCAGCCGTCGTTGAGCAAGCAGATCAAGGCTCTGGAGACCGAGCTCGGCGCTCCGCTGTTCTCGCGCGCCCGGGGCAACGTCACGCTGACCCCGGCGGGCGAGGCGCTGCTCCCGCTCGCCCGCCGCATGCTGGCCGACGCCGACACCGCCAGGCAGGAGGTCGCCGAGCTCGCCGGCCTGCGCCGGGGCCGGGTCCGGCTGGGGGCGACGCCGTCGCTGTGCGCCGGGCTGATGGCCGACGTGCTGGCCCGCTTCCACGACGCCTACCCGGGCATCGGCCTGCTGGTGGAGGAGGGCGGCTCGCGTGACCTGGTGCGGGCGCTGGCCCGCGGCCAGCTGGACCTGTCGCTGATCATCATGCCGTTGCAGCATGACGACCCCTCCCTGGTGACCGAGGACATCCTGCGCGAGAACCTCGTGGTGGTCTCGCCGGCGCACGATCAGATACGCAAGCCGTACCTGCGCATCGACGACCTGCGCGGCCGGCCGCTGGTGATGTTCCGGCGGGGCTACGACCTGCGGGAGGCGACGCTGGCGGCCTGCCGGCAGGCCGGGTTCGAGCCGAGGTTCGCCATCGAGGGCGGCGAGATGGACGCGGTGCTGCGGTTCGTCGAGGCCGGGCTGGGCGTGGCCGTGGTGCCGTCGATGGTGCTGGACGGGCGGCCGGGGGTGGCGGGCACGCCGCTGGCGCCGCCGGGTCTGTCCAGGACGATCGCGCTGGCGCACCGCAAGGATGTGGAGCCGACCCGCGCGGCGCAGGCGTTCCGCGCTACTCTGCTCGCCTTCGTCCTCGAAGCCGGACAGGACGGCACCCTTCCACAAGGGGTGGAACTCATCGCAGAATGAGCACCGACGGCCCCACTTCCCGAAGAGGCGTGTGTGACGGCAACTCTCTCCGAAACGCTGACGCTGCTCCTCATAGAGGACGATGACGGGGATGCGTTCCTCGTCGAGGAGCTGCTCAGGCAGGCCGAAGCGCCACCGAGGATCACCTGGGTGCGCAGCCTGGCGGAGACCAGGGCCGAGCTGACCTCGAAGATCCAGTGCGTGCTGGTCGACCTCTCGCTGCCCGACGCCACCGGCCTGGAGGCGCTGGAGCAGGTGCTGCGGATGGCCCCGCACGCGGCGGTGCTCGTCCTCACCGGTCTGCGCGACGTGCACGTCGGGGTGGCGGCCGTGCAGGCGGGAGCCCAGGACTACCTGGTGAAGCAGGACGTCGACGCCCGTCTGCTGGCCAGGGCGATCCGTTACGCGATGGAACGCAAGCGGGCGGACCTGGCGCAGATCAGGCTGGTCGAGGCCGAGCTGACGGCCAAGGAGAACGCCCGCCTGGAGAACGGCCTGCTGCCCGTTCCCCTGCTGCGCACCAAGAAGCTGGAGCACGTCACGCGCTACCTGCCGGGGACGCAGGGCTCCCGGCTCGCCGGTGACTTCCTCGACACCGTGCAGACCCCCGACGGCTTCGTGCACATCGTGGTGGGCGACGTGTGCGGGCACGGCCCCGACGAGGCCGCGCTCGGGGTGGCGCTGCGCATCGCCTGGCGCACGCTGGTGCTCGCCGGGCAGAGCGGTGACCTGCTGCTGCGCACGATGGACACGCTGCTGCGGGCCGAGCGCAAGGCGCCGGAGATCTTCACCACGCTGTGCATGGCGACGATCACGCCGGACCTGAGCCACGCCAGGATGCGGGTGGTCGGCCACCCGCCTCCGGTGCTGGTGCGCGACGGCGTCGTCGAGGTGCTCGGCGGCGGGCCGTCCGGGCCGCCGCTCGGCATCTTCCCCGACATCGAGTGGTCGGTCATCGACGTGCCGCTGGGCGAGCGGTGGTCGATGATGCTCTACACCGACGGCCTGATCGAGGCGGCGGTCGGCGAAGACAGGCAGCTGCTGGGCGTCGACGGTCTGGTGGACCTCGTCAGGCAGCACGGGACCATCGACCTCGACCGGCTCATCCGGCATGTGGGCACGCTCAGCGACGACCTCGCCGCGATGCTCGTCAGCAGGAGCGTCACATGAGCATTCATCCCCTGCCTCCGCCCAAGCCGGCCACCGGGATCGGCCGGCTGCCGGTCGCCCGCTGGTTCGTCTTCGCCGCCGCGGTGACCACGGCGGCGTTCCTGGCCGGGGCGGCGGTCATCATGAAGATGATCGCCGACGCCCGTGCCATGAACCCCAAGCCCGAGGTCGCCGAGCAGATCGGCCTGCTGAACGTGGCGCTGTGGGTGCTGTTCCTGGTGCTCCTGGCCGCGGGCCTGGGGCTGGGGTTCATCGTGTACTTCGCCGTGCTCAAGCCCATCGCCCAGCTCACCGACCAGGTGCGCACCGTCGCGGGCGGCGACTTCGACCACAGGCTGGGCGTCGAGCGGCCCGCGGAGCTCGCCGAGCTGTCGAGCCACGTCGACTCCATGCGCAGGCGCATCCTGTCGGCCTGGCGCACCGCCTCGGACCAGGCCGACGAGCTGCGGCGCTCCAACGGGGACCTGGAGCAGTTCGCGTACGTGGCCAGCCACGACCTGCAGGAGCCGCTGCGCAAGGTCGCCAGCTTCACCCAGATGCTCGATCAGCGCTACGGCGACCAGCTCGACGACCGCGCCAAGCAGTACATCCACTACGCGGTCGACGGCGCCAAGCGGATGCAACTCCTGATCAACGACCTGCTCGACTTCTCCAGGGTCGGCCGGGTCACCAACGGGCGCGGCGCCGTGGCGACCCGGCCGGCGCTGAACGCGGCACTGGAGAACCTGTCGGCGGCGATCGAGGACGCCGAGGCCACCGTCACCGCGGACGAGCTGCCCACGGTGCTGGGCAACCGCACCCAGATCACCCAGCTCTTCCAGAACCTGATCGAGAACGCCGTCAAGTTCCGCTCCGAGTCGCCGCCCCGCATCCACATCGGCGCCACCAGGTCCGGTGACATGTGGGAGTTCAGCTGCTCCGACAACGGGATCGGGGTCGCGCCCCGGTTCGCCGAGCGGATCTTCCTCATCTTCCAGCGGCTGCACCCGCGGGACGTCTACCCCGGCACCGGGATCGGGCTCGCCCTCTGCCGCAAGATCGTGGAGTTTCACGGCGGGCAGCTCTGGCTCGACGCGAGCGGCGAGGACCAGGGCACCACATTCCGCTGGACGCTACCCGCCGCCGGAGAGGGCGACCATGATTGACTGGCGACCGATCGAAGTGCTCCTCGTGGAGGACGACCAGGGCGACATCCTGCTCACCAGGGAAGCGTTCGAGCTCAACAAGGTGCGCAACCGCCTGCACGTGGTCACCGACGGCGAGCAGGCGATGGCGTTCCTGCGGCGCCAGGAGGGCTACGGCGGCGTGCCGCGGCCCGATCTCATCCTGCTGGACCTCAACCTGCCCAGGAAGAGCGGCCTGGAGGTGCTCGGCGAGATCAAGGCCGACAGCGATCTGCGGATGATTCCGGTGGTGATCCTGACGACCTCTGAGGCCGAAGAGGACATCCTGCACAGTTACCGGTTGCACGCGAACGCGTATGTCTCCAAGCCGGTGGACTTTGCGCAATTCATAAGGGTTGTCCGCCAAATCGATAACTTTTTCGTGACCGTGGTGAAGTTGCCCCACCTGGGCAGTACCCCTGACGGGGGTACGTGACAGGAATCACAGCGGGTCATTGAAAAAGTGAGTGATGCTCCTCACAAATCCACATGCGGTCGTCGTAACGTATCCCACACCAACGCGCGCCGGTACGGCTCAGCCCGACCGCATACGCGCCACAACGAACGAACCCGGATCCCAGGCGTGCGGGGTCCGCGGGAGGTGGAGAGGTCCGCGATGACCCAGACGACGCCCGATGCAGCTCCAGTGAGAAGGCAGCGTGCCCAAGTCAAGGTGCGCACGCTGCGCACCGACCGATGGTGGCTCGCTCCGCTGCTGACGTTCCTCGGGCTCAGTTCATTCCTTGTCTACGGTGTGTGGGCGATCCTCGACACCAGCTACTTCGTCGACCCGTACATCGCACCGTTCTCGTCCCCGTGCCTGGCGACCTCGTGCCCCGAGGGGGCCAGGTTCCTGGGCTGGGCGCCGTTCGGTGACTGGTACACCCTGCCGCCGGGGCTGCTGATCCTCGGCCTGCCGGGCGGGTTCCGGCTGACGTGTTACTACTACCGCAAGTCGTACTACCGCTCCTTCTGGCTGTCGCCGGCCGCGTGCGCGGTGCAGGAGCCGCACGGCAAGTACACCGGTGAGACGCGCTTCCCGCTGATCGTCCAGAACGTGCACCGCTACTTCTTCTACTTCGCGGTCCTCATCGGCGGCGTGCTCACCTATGACGCGATCCTCGCGCTCATCCACAAGCCGGTCGGCCTCGGCACCTGGATCCTGGTGCTCAACGCCGTCCTGATCCTCGGCTACACGTTCGGCTGCCACTCCTGCCGCCACATCACCGCGGGCCGGCTCAACCACTTCTCCCGCCATCCCGTCCGCTACCGGGCCTGGACGTTCGTCTCCAAGCTCAACGCCCGGCACCAGCAGTTGGCATGGGCCTCGATGTTCTCCGTCATGGGCGCCGACTTCTACGTCCGCCTGGTGGCCAAGGGCATCATCGCCTTCCCGTTCGCGTAAGGATCTTTCAGTGGAAATCGAGCGTCACGAATACGACGTCATCGTCATCGGCGCAGGAGGCGCCGGGCTGCGGGCGGCCATCGAGGCGCGCCAGCAGGGCAAGCGCACCGCGATCGTCTGCAAGTCGCTGTTCGGCAAGGCCCACACGGTCATGGCCGAGGGCGGCGCCGCGGCCGCGATGGGCAACGTCAACTCCGACGACAACTGGATGGTGCACTTCCGTGACACCATGCGGGGCGGCAAGTTCCTCAACAACTGGCGGATGGCCGAGCTGCACGCCAAGGAGGCCCCTGACCGGGTCTGGGAGCTTGAGGCGTGGGGCGCGCTGTTCGACCGCACCAAGGACGGCAAGATCAGCCAGCGCAACTTCGGCGGCCATGAGTATCCCCGCCTGGCGCACGTGGGCGACCGCACCGGCCTGGAGCTGATCCGTACCCTCCAGCAGCGCGTGGTCGCGCTGCAGCAGGAGGACTACGAGACGCACGGCGACTACGAGGCCTACATCAAGGTCTTCCAGGAATGTACGATCACCCGCCTGCTCAAGGACGGTGACCGGATCTCCGGCGGTTTCGGCTACTGGCGCGAGACCGGCAACTTCGTCCTCTTCGACGCCCCGGCCGTGGTCCTGGCCACCGGCGGCATCGGCAAGTCCTACGTCGTCACCTCCAACTCCTGGGAGTACACCGGTGACGGCCACGCCCTGGCCCTGCTGGCCGGCGCGAACCTGATCAACATGGAGTTCATCCAGTTCCACCCGACCGGGATGGTCTGGCCGCCCTCGGTGCGCGGCATCCTCGTCACCGAGTCGGTGCGCGGCGACGGCGGTGTGCTGCGCAACTCCGAGGGCGAGCGGTTCATGTTCAAGTACGTCCCGGACGTCTTCAAGGACAAGTACGCCACCAGCGAGGAGGAGGGCGACCGCTGGTACACCGACCAGGCCAACAACCGCCGCCCTCCGGAGCTGCTGCCGCGTGACGAGGTGGCGCGCGCCATCAACGCCGAGGTGAAGGCCGGCCGTGGCTCGCCCCAGGGCGGCGTCTACCTCGACGTCTCCACCCGGCTGCCCGCCGAGGAGATCAAGAGGCGGCTCCCGTCGATGCACCACCAGTTCAAGGAGCTGGCCGACGTCGACATCACCGCCGAGCCCATGCAGGTGGGCCCGACCTGCCACTACATCATGGGCGGCGTCGAGGTGGACGCCGACTCCGGCGCGGCCTCCGTGCCCGGCCTGTTCGCGGCGGGCGAGGTCTCCGGCGGCATGCACGGCTCCAACCGGCTGGGCGGCAACTCGCTGTCGGACCTGCTGGTCTTCGGCCGGCGGGCGGGCGCGGGCGCGGCGGCCTACCTCGACGGGCTCGCGGCCCGGCCCAAGGTGGATCAGTCCCAGGTGGACGCCGCCCGCGAGGAGGCCGAGGCGCCCCTGCACCGCTCCGGCGAGAACCCGTACGAAGTGCACCAAGAGCTCCAGCGGACGATGAACGAGCTCGTCGGCATCATCCGCAAGGCCGAGGAGGTGTCCGAGGCGCTGGAGGTCGTGGAGAAGCTCAAGGAGCGCGTCCAGCTCGTCGGCGCGGCCGGGACTCGCATCTACAACCCCGGCTGGCACCTCGCCCTGGACCTGCGCAACATGGTCCTGGTGTCGGAGTGCGTGGCCCGCGCCGCGCTGCTGCGCCAGGAGAGCCGGGGCGGGCACACCCGCGACGACTTCCCCGGCATGCGGCCCGAGTGGCGGCGCAAGCTGCTCACCTGCTCCACCGACGACGGCGCGTCGATCACGATCGAGGAGAAGGCCCAGCCCGCGATGCGGGACGACCTGATCACGCTCTTCGATCGGGACGAGCTGTCCAAATACCTCACCGACGAAGAGATGGCCGAATTCGACAGGATCGCGAAGTCATGAGCTACAAGGCAAAGTTCAAGGTCTGGCGCGGAGAAGGCGGCGAGGGCCAACTCGAGGACTTCACCATCGAGGTGAACGAGGGCGAGGTCGTCCTCGACATCATCCACCGCCTCCAGGCCACCCAGGCCCCCGACCTCGCGGTCCGCTGGAACTGCAAGGCCGGCAAGTGCGGCTCCTGCTCCATGGAGATCAACGGCAAGCCCCGGCTGGGCTGTATGACGCGGATGTCCACGTTCAGCGAGGACGAGACGATCACCGTCACGCCGATGCGGACGTTCCCCGTCATCAAGGACCTCGTCACCGACGTCTCCTACAACTACGAGAAGGCCAGGGAGGTCCCCTCCTTCACGCCTCCGGAGGGGGTCCGGCCGGGCGAGTATCGGATGCAGCAGGTCGACGTGCAGCGGGGCCAGGAGTTCCGCAAGTGCATCGAATGTTTCATGTGCAACAACGTCTGCCACGTCATCCGTGACCACGAGGAGAACAAGCCGGCCTTCTCCGGGCCGCGCTTCCTCATCCGGATCGCCGAGCTGGACATGCACCCGTACGACGTGGTGCCGGACCGCAAGGAGACGGCCCAGGAGGAGCACGGCCTCGGCTACTGCAACATCACCAAGTGCTGCACCGAGGTCTGCCCCGAACACATCAAGATCACCGACAACGCGATCATCCCGATGAAGGAGCGCGTGGTCGACACCAAGTACGACCCGCTGGTGTGGCTGGGCAACAAGATCTTCAAGCGCTCGAAGTAGCCGGTGACGTGAGGTGACGTGGCGGGGCCCCTGGGTCCCGCCACGTCGCGTGTCCGGGGTGGACTACTTCCGGCGGCGGCCGATCCCGCGCTTGGGCTTGCCCGCCGGAGGCAGCGGCTGGACGACCGTCGTCTCGGCGGGCGTCTCGGTCGGCGTCTCGGCCGGCCACGGGATGTCCGCGCTCTCGGGCGCCGGGCTGTGGCCGGGCAGCGGAAGCACGCCGCCCCACGGCTCGGAGTCGCCCGGCTCGGCGGCCGAGGCCGAGGGCAGCGGCCGCTCCGGGGAGTCCTCGTACGGCTTCGCGCCGCCGGGCGGGATGTCGGCGGGCGGCGCCTCCGGCGGGATCACCGGCTCGAACGGCGACCGGTACACCTCGGTCTCCGGCGACGTCTTCAGCGGCGTCTCCAGCGGTGTGTCCCCGTGGGGCGGCCGGTACATCTCCCCTCCGGGCTCCGGCTGGTGGCTGAAGGAGTCGAACTGGTCCGGCTGCAGCACCACGGGCTCCGGCTGGGCCGGCGCCGGCTCGTCGGGAACGTAGCCAGGCTGGGTGTAGGCGTTCGGATCCTGATAGACCGCGCCGTACTGCACCTGACCGCCCGGATAGGTCTGCACCGGGACGAAACTGATGATCGGCGCGTACGCCGTGCCACCCGGATAGCCGGGGGCGGGCATGGCGGCCGTGGCGTAGCCGGGGCCCGCCGGATAGCCGTGCGGGTCGGGATGGCCAGGGTGCCCGGTCATGACTCCTGCCATGGGTCCGGCCTTGCGGACCGCCGCGGCGTGGGCCATGCGGCGCAGCCGCCCCTCGAAGATGAGCACCGCGAACAGCACGAGCAGCACCAGGACCAGCGCGGGGATGCTGAGCTGCTGGGTCAGGCTCCGCTGGTCGAACTCCGGCGCCGCGTTGCGCATCTCGAGCGGGATCTCGTCCGTCTCGGCCGACTGGCCCTCGGTGGGGGGCGGCGAGGTCGGGGCCTCCGTCGTGCCGGTCACCGGAGGCAGCACGACGTCGGTGTCCTGGGGCGTCGCCGAGACGCTCGGCACCTCAACGGTCTGCGACGGCAGGGTCGCCGGCGGCGGCGCGGTGGTCTGCGTGACCGGCGTCGGCTCCGGCGCCTTCGTGGTCTTCGTCGGCTTGGGAGTCGGGGTCGACTTCGGCGTCGGATTCGCCGTGACGGTCTTGGTGATCGTCGTCTCCGGCGCCTCGGCCTCGGAGCTGGGGGTCGGCAGGGTGGTGGTGACCGTGACAGTGGTCTCGGGCGGGCACTCGACGCCGGCTTCGCACGGCTCGATCTCGATAGGATCGTAGGCGACGGCCGAGGCGCTCGCGCCGTAGCCGACGAAGGGGCTGGCGCCCACGCTGGTCAAGGTCAGTGCGAGCAGCACCGCGGACACGGCCGTCGCTCCGGTACGTGCCACCAGTGCCCTCCGCGCAATCCCGCAACCATGGTCAAGGGAATACTAGTCGGGTAAATGCAACAGTAAAGACCGATTTACAACACCTTTCTCCTTGTACGTCCCCGATGCGCCTTGCTGATTGCCCACAGCCCTGCCATCAACACCGCGATCCCTCCCGCCGCCGCCGACAGCCCACGGCCTCCGGCCAGCGGATTCACCACTTCCGCGGCCTGCAACCGCACCTGCGGCGCGGCCACCGCCCGGGGCAGCGGCGCCCCCGGGGCATCCATTGACACGCCGGTGACTGAGGGCGACGCGGACGCGGTGGGAAGGACCGCCGGAGGCAACTCCGCCGCGTTCTCCCCTTTCCCCTCACGCGCGGCTCCGAGAGGAGGCTCCCGCCAGAGACCCCCAGCCACCCCCGCCTCGGTGCCGCCGACCGGCACACCACCCCGCCCCACGCCCCCGCCAACCTCCACGCCCCCAGCCTCCAGACCAGGCCGCACACCCCCAGCCTCCAGGCCGGACCGCGCGTCCCTCGCCTCCAGGCCGGACCGCGCACCGCCAGCCTCCAGACCAGGCCGCAAACCTTCTGCGGCCTTCAGGCCAGGCCGCTCAGCGGCCTGCGGCACGCGTTCCCCGCCCTGCTGCCCTGGCCGCAGGCCCCCACCGGCCTGATCGCCCGATCGTGCCTGCTCAGCAACCCGCCGCAAGCCCTTACCGGCCGGCCCATCTGGCCGTACGGCCTCAGCCCCCGGCCGTACAGCCTCAGCCCCCGGCCGTACGGCCTCAGCCGCAGGCCGCAGGCCCTCAGGCGCGCCGGCTTCCCTGCCTTGCGGTACGTCAGCCTTCTTGAGCTCTCCCACGCCCTCAGCCCTGCCCGGCTTCCCCGGCTGCCCGACGACGACCCCGGCCCTGCCCGGCTTCCCGGCGATCCCGGCCCTGCCAGGCTTTCCCGACTGCCGGACGACCCCGGCCTTGCCCGGCTCCCCCTGGTTCGTGGAGCCCTCGGCCGTTGCCGAGGTCACCGACTGCTCGGCGACCTCGGTCGACCCTGGCACCTCGGGCTGTTGGGGGACCTCCGCCGTCCCCGGCTCGCGGGTCTGCCGTCGCGTCCTCGTGACCGTCTTCGCCTCGCGTTGCCGTACGGTCTGGCGCTTGTTGGCCCTGGCTTCGGGGCCGACGCGCACCGCCTCCCCGCCGAGGGCGGGCGCGTCGTCCGGCTCTGCGCCCCGCACCGGTACGCCGGTGGCCTCGGTCATGGTCGTCAGGCCCTTCCCGCCCCCCAGGCGCACCCTGGCCACGGCCGCGAGCGCCACTTCGCCCGCCCCCTCCGGGACGGTGAGCACCACGTCCACGGCCCGTCGGCCGGAGAGCTCGCCCAGGACGCACGCCCGCGCTCCGGCCGCGACCGCCGTACTCGACCCCGAGGCCTCCATGCCGGCGAGAGTCCGCGCGGCGAGCGCACTGGCAGCGGAGACGCCGTCGGACGAGCCGGCTGAGATCCCTTCACCGGAGGCCGGAGCAGCATCCGCGCCGAGCCCCGAAGAGGACATCACGGACGCCGAGCCATCACGCTCGACCGCCCCCTCCCACGCCGTCGGCTCAGCCTGCGACACCGTCGGCTCAGCCGCACCCTGCGAGGCGAGCGGCTGCCGCGTGGTCAGTGCCTGCGGGTCAGTGGCGGGTGTCCCGTTGGCCGGTTGCTTCACGCGGGACGGCGACGAGCAGGTCAGGGTGGTGAGGGCATGGACGGGCGTGGTGGCCACGGCCAGCCGGGCGTCGGGCGCCGCCCCGTTGAAGCGCACCCGGTACCGCAGCACGTCCCCCGCGCTGACCCCGGTGCGCAGGCCGGCGGAGTCGTCCACCCGGTCGAGCACCATGGTCACCCCGGCCGCCGCCGCGGGCACCGCCGGCGCCGCCACCAGAACCAGGGCTCCGCCCACGATCCAGCCCCGATTCATTGAAGCCGCCTCCCCCGATGCGACGATTACTACCAGTAATACTTATGTCACACAGAGCAACTATTCAACCCTTGCGACAGCAGTTTCTCCACGGCCTCCATCACCGGCAGGTCGGCCCCCAGCCACTCCACGTCGTAGTATCCGCCCGGCTCCAGCCACCGAAGCGCCAGGTGCTCCTTCGCCTCCGGGGTCCCCGATGTCACCGTGGCGAACCAGACGCGCAGCACGTACCCCTCGCTCAGCGGCCAGTCCCCACCGACGCGCTCCCCGACGCCGACCTCGACCCCGAGCTCCTCCCGGCACTCGCGCACCAGGGCCTCGATCTCGCTCTCCCCCGGATCGACCTTCCCGCCGGGGAACTCCCATCCCCCTGCCAGCTCAGGCGGGTCGGCGCGCTGCGCGGCGAGCACCCGGCCGCCCGGGTCGAGGATCACCGCGGCGACCACGATCACCGTCATCAGGCGTTCTCCAGCCTCTCCAACTGGGCGATCACGTCAGGGTTCCGCAGCGGCCGGGTGAAGCCCACGATCTTGTCCCGGTTGTCGTAGGCCGTCACCTTGATCGGCCCGCACAGGCGGCAGCGCGCCTCCACCATCTTCCCCTTCGACACGACCATCCCCACATGTCCAGGATTGTTCGGCGAGGTGCCGGGCCCCGCGTCGAAAAACACTAAGTCCCCCGGCTGCTCGCTGCCCTGCTCGATCTTCACCCCGAACGGCCACTGCGTGAACGTGGTGCGCGGGATCGACAGCCCCGCGGCGCGGTAGGCGGCGAACACGATGCCCGAGCAGTCGAACGAGTCCGGCCCGGTCCCGCCCCACACGTACGGCTTGCCACGCTGGTCCAGCGCGTACGCCAGGATCTTCGCGACCACGTCGCTGGGCGCGGCCTCGACCAGCGGGTCGTCACAGGCGTCGTCCGCCTCCGGCGGCACCTCGACCTCACCGGACTTGGCGTACCCCCTGGCGATCTCCTGGACCTGGTCCACGTACCACCAGGCGCGGTTGTAGACGAACAGCGCGCCCCGCACGTTCTCGGGGGCGCCGTTGCGCTTGAGCATCTTGGCGGCGCCGAGGATCGCGTCGTCGGGGTTGTAGACGTCGCCGACGCCGTCCCCGTCGCCGTCGGAGGCGTAGCCGTTGAACTGCGACGACATCGGGATCCTGGCCTTGCCGCCCCACGTGCTGATCAGGAACTGCATCGGGCCGGCCGCGCCCGCGTAGTTGGTGCCGCTCTTCACGCCCGGCAGGTCGGAGCGGCCGTGGTTCGTCTCACGCTTGCCGACGGCGGCCAGGACGCTCCACTGGACGCCGACCTTCTCGCCGTGCTTCCGGTAGAGCTCCAGGTACTCGGCCGGGATGTCGGCGGCGGCCGAGTCGGAGGCCTCCTGCACCCGCGTGCCGTCGTCGGTGCAGTCGGGCTGCTCGCCGCCGTTGCCGATGAAGGACGGGATCGACGTCATCATCATCGGCGACATGATCACCAGGGCCAGCAGCAGCATCCCGGCGACCACGACCGCCAGGAGGACGCGAGGGCGGGAGACGTTCACCCTTCGGGGTCTCCGTCCTGACCTTCGCCGGCGGGCCGCAGCTCGAAGACCCGCCAGTCGGAGCCGAGCTGGCTGACCGTGACCGCGTACTCCTCCGCCAGCTGCTTGGTGCCGCTCTTCGTGGCGAGCTGCTGCGTGCCGGCCACCACGAACACGACGGAGGTCTTGTCCACCTGCCGGATCTCCTTGAGCGCGGCCGTCGCCGTGGAGACCACCTCGTCGGCGCGGTTGCGCTCCACCGTGCCGGGCGAGGTCAGGGTCCTGGCGAGGATGTCGCCCAGCTCGGCCGTGGTGTACTGCTTCACCCGCGCCGCGTAGGCCGCCGGGTCCTCGTCGTGGCGGAACGTGCCGTACTCGACGGTGAACCGCTCCGCCAGGTCGGCGGCGGCGGCGAGCTGCTCCTTCGACATCGGCAGGTAGGAGTAGACGTCGAAGGGCGCGTCGCTGGCGGTGGCCAGCGGTGTGCTCTCGACGACGGGCGAGCTCGTGGTGACGCCGGCAGGCGCCTGTTCCGCGACCGGCTCCTCAGGATCCGGCCACAGCGCCAGGTAGAGCCCCACAGCGGCGATGATCACCACGACGGCGGCGAAGGCCACCCCTCGCCTGTCACCGGGCTGGGCCATGATCAGTCCTTGTCGGGATTGGACGGGTTGAGCCAGAACGGCACCGGGGGCTCGTCCTTACGGGAGCTGCCCCACAGCGGTGGCGGCTCCGAACGCCTGTCGGAGCCGGAGGAGCCGCCGAACATCCCGCCGCCGGACCCGCCGGACCCGCCGCCGAAGACCCGGCCGTCAGGGTTGCGGCCGAAGATGCCGCCGCCCGAGGAGCCGTTGGACGAGCCGTTCGACCGGGAGTCGCTCCAGCGGGAGCGGCGCGAGCCGCCGGACCCGCTGAAACGGGACCCGCCTGACCGGGAGCCGCCCGAGCCACCTGACCCGCCCGACCGTGAACCGCCCGAGCCGCCGGACCCGCCGAAGCGGGAGCCGCCCGACCGTGAGCCACCCGACCGGGAGCCGCCGGAGCCACCCGAGCTCCGCGAGCCGCCAGAGCCCCCTGAGCCACCGCGAGGCGCCCAGCCACCGCCGGAACGGCCGCCGAACCAGCCGCCACCACCCGAGCCACCTGTGCCGCCTGTGCTGCCTGTGCCGCCGCTGGACGCGCCCGTGCCGCCTCCCGTGCCGCGCGGGCCCGCCCCGGGCGAGGCGCCACGGGTGCGGGTGGGCGTGCCGCCCAGGTTGAGCGGCGGCGCGTCACCCTGACGCGGCGCCGGTCCCTGCCTGCCGGCCGCCCTGCCGCCCTGCTGGTCCGTGTCCAGAGGCGCGGGCACCCGGACACCCGACGGCGTCGCCGCGCCCTCCGACTCCTCGCCCCTGGCCCGGCCCTGCGCGACGGCGGAGGCCACCCCGCCCGCCACGCCGCCGGTGGCCGCGTGGATGAGGGGCTCGGCCTTACGCGCGCCCCAGCGTCCGATCCTGGCCGAGGCGACCGGCGGCAGCACGTTCGAGGCCCGCTCCAGCACCGGCGAACTCGCCGCCTCACCGAGCATGCGGGTGGTCAGCGTGTGACCGCCCATCGAGGCGAACAGATGCTGGAACGGCCGCCGGTAGAAGAACACCGCGATCGTCAGCAACGCCATGAACAGGATCTGCAACCCCCAGGGCATCGCCGTGGAGATGATCAGCGCGTAGCCGTACACGAGCACGCTGAGCACGAGCGCGAGCACGGCCTGCCTGAGCAGGGTGCCGATCAGCATCTCCACCCAGCGCATGGCGATGATCCGCCCGCTGCCCGGATGGACGCCGATCAGCAGGAACACCGGCCCGAGTATCAGCAACAACAGGAAGCCCACCTTGAGCACCAGCAGCGAGACCGCCACCAGGAAGATGAGCACCCCCGCCACCAGGGCGGCGATGAGCGCGCCGATGGCCACGCCGAGCCTGCTCGTCCAGTCCCGGCCGGAGAAGATGAAGTAACGCGAGTCGTTTTTCAGCTTGTCGGCGATCTCGATGTACTTCGCCTGGTGGGCGGCTCTGTCCGGCGCGGGGTTGGCCGCTGTGGCCGCCGGTATGGACTGGGTCTCCAGCATGACGCGGCCGAAGTCGCGGACGATGGGCTGGTTGGGGTCGGCGGTGCCGAACTGGCCCATCAGCCAGGGCTTGCACACCAGCGTGGACCACAGGGCGTCGGCGTTCTGGTCGACGCCCGGCGTGCCGTTCTGGCCGAACCCGCCGGCCTTGACGTCGGGGCTGGCGTCGCCGGGCGGCGGCAGGCAGGAGGCGCCGCCCGCGCCGGGCAGCCCGGAGAACGCGGAGTTGACCACTTCGCCGGTCTTGTCGGTGACGATCTTGCCGAGCCCGGTGAAGTCCTGCGGCCGGCTGAGGAACCAGGTCGCCACCGTGACCGCGAGCACCATCCAGATCACGCCTTCGGCGGTGGTGGTGGCCCGCTTGCGGATCAGGCCGTACCAGGCCAGCCAGATCGCGCCGAGGATCACGATGGGCTGCAGGTAGGGCCAGTACATGGCCTGCGCCAGGTTCGTGACGATGTCGTCGACGACGTCCTTGATCGACTGGAGCGGTCCCTCGGTGGCCGCCGCCTGGTAGGTGGTGATCGTCAGCCGGTCGACGGCCTTGGCCCACAGGAAGATCGTGTTGGCCCAGGAGTTGCCGAGGACCGCGGCGATGTCGGAGCAGCCGAGCTCGTGCGTGTGCCAGAACTGGCCGCTCATGCCGAACTGGCCGTAGTTGGTGGTGGGTGGCTGTACGCCGCCCTCCGGCACCGGCGCCGCCATCAGGCCGTCGGTGCCGCTGCCGATCACCTCGGGGGCGAGCTCGCCCGAAAGGTCACAGGGCGCCGCCGCGGCGGGCGACATGCTGCCCACGACGAGCGGCACCACCAGGATGCCCAGCAGCACCACCAGGGCAAGCGTCAACCGTCTGGATAGTCGGATCCTCATGACCGCACCTCCTGCGCCCGGACCACTCCCCCTTGAAGATCATGCCCGTTGCCGTCGGGTTTGTCGTGTGTCGGGTTCGTGTCGAGCCAGCGGAGCAGGTCCTCGGAGATCAGATCCACCCCGATCCGCCCTGCCCTGCCGTCCAGATCACGAAAAATGCACTCACCGTTGCCGAGTGAGCGCAAGACGGCCTTGTGCTCCTCAGATGCTTCCACCCCGAGCAGTGACATGACGTGGTCGACCTCCACGCGTTCGGTGGACCGGAAGGCGAAAACGGAGGACAGGCAGTTGGTCACCTGTTCGTTGAGCAGGTCGCCGGCGTTCTGCGACACCAGGACGAGTGCGGTGTTGCGGGAACGGCCCATCCGGCTGACCTCGGGCACCAGCTTGGCGCCCTCGGGCGTGGAGGTGATCGCCCACGCCTCGTCGAGGAAGATCGCCTTGGGCGCTCGCCGGTCCAGCCCGTTCATCAGCCGCCGGGCGAACTGGGAGACCAGATAGAGCAGCGCCACCGACAGGCGCTGCTCGTAGGAGTAGTCGTCCCTGGTGGTGGCCACGTCGGGCAGCGTCAGACCGCCCAGGGTGAACACGGTGGTCCACCCCTCCGAGTCGATCTGGTCGCCGCCGGAGGGGTCGAAGCAGAGCCGGGCCAGGTGCATCTCCGACATCGAGCGCAGCACCGCGCCCAGGTTCTTCGACGCGGCGTCCTCGGTCTGCTCCAGGTAGTCGACGACCTTGCCGAGCGAGGGGTCGGGCGCGTTCGACACCGCCGCCACCGCCTGGATCATCGCCGACTCGCGCTCCTCCGACATCCTCGGCAGCAGCAACCGCAGCGTCTCGGTGGCCATCGTCTTCTTGGCCGCGATGTCGTCGCCGAACGAGAACGGGTCCAGCAGCCCCGGCGCGGCCGAGCCGAGCGGGATGATCCGCGCCTTGCGCTCGCGCTTCTGCAGCAACTGCACGAGCGACTCGGCGTCGCCCTTGGGGTCGATCACCGCGACGGTGACCCCGCGCAGGGCCATCTGGTAGATCATCAGCAGCGCGAGCGTCGTCTTGCCGCCGCCCGGCTCGCCGGTGATCGCGATGGCGGTCGGGCGGTTGCGGCTGGCCGCGAGCAGCGGGTCGAAGTGCACGATGCTGCGCGCCCTGCCGACGGTCTCGCCGATGTACGGGCCCAGCCAGCCCTCACCTGCGTCCTCCAGCCGGTCGCCGAGGTCCACGGTGGCCGTCGCCATGCCGCCCGCGATCGTCCGCAGCGGCTGGCGCTGGGCGTAGGCGTTGACGCCCACCTTCTCCCCCGGCAGCGCCTCGCAGAACAGCGAGAACTGGTCGCCGGTGGAGTTGACGACGTCGATGCCCATGTCGCGGTAGTGCTCGACGACCGCCTCCACCCGCTGCACGCAGATGTCCTCGGACGGGGCCGACACGATCAGCCGGTGCCATCCGTACACGAAGGGCAGTCGCTCCTTGGTGATGCCGTGCTCCAGCATGCGGGCCGCGTCGATCTGCTCGGCCAGCGCCAGCGGCGCCTCCGCGCCGGCCTCCCGGATGTGGATGTCCATGTCGCGGGCGTGCGCCAGCTTGCGCGCCACATCCCTGGACGCCTTGACCGGGGGGATCAGCCGCATCCGCGAGGAGATCTCCACCGGGAAGGGCAGCTGGTCGGAGAAGTGCATCCACGGCTCGCCGTCCGGGAACGGCATGATGTCGGGGAACCGGGCGAACGACAGATGCGCCACATAAGAGTCACCCTGCGGCTGCACGATGCGCAGCAGCGACCTGCCGTTGTGGATCTCGCCTTCGACCAGCGACTCGATCTCGCCCTTGCCCCAGCGCCGCTTCGGGCTGGCCGACGGCGGCGCGTCCGCCAGCGCCCCCGCCGCCGCGTGCTGGAACAACCACGCCACCTCGACCGAGGTGGCGTGACGGGCGTACAGGGCGCTGGAGGAGAGGGCCCGGCCCAGCCGTTCGGCCTGCTCGGTCCATCGGCGGATCTCGCCGTCGGGCACGTGGTCGTCGTCGAGGCCGAGCGCCTTCTCCGTCCGCTGGTAGAAGCCGAACAGCTGCGAGAGCACCCCGCTGCCGAGCTGCTTGCCCCGGGGACCGAGCCGTACGCCGAGATAGACCTCCTTGGACCAGAAGTCCTTCGCCCAGACGTGCCGGTACATCTCCTCCAGGTAGTCGCGCCAGCCCGGCCCCTCGTCGGAGGTGGAGTTGAGCGCCATCGCCCACTCGGCCGCCGGATAGGCGCGATGCGCCACCCGCAGGTGGACCTCGGCGTCCGGCATCCTGATCGCCGCCAGCGCGATCGTGATGTTGGTGGCCAGCGACTCCCGCTCCTCCGGCGTGACGAACTCGTAGCTGACCGTGGGGAGACGGAAGTACGCCCATGCGGAGGAGTCTGTGAGCAGGATGCGGTCGTCGAAGTAGCGGACCGCCAGGCGCTGATGCGCTCGGGACGCCCTGCTCATGCCGCCCCCTCGGCGCATGAACTGGCCATACCTGCTCGCATGTTCACTTATCGCTCACCGATTCTCGTGCCCGGGGGGTCACTCGCCAACTCCTCTTCGCTCGGTCGGATCCGCTGTGCCGCGAAGCCCGCCACCACGACCCCGGCGAGGGCGAGATACGCCCGCCGCCCGGCCGCGCGCAGCTGCCCCGGATCGACGACCTCGTCGCCGCCCGGCGCCAGCCCGTCCTCCCAGGGGACCCGGACGATGGCCCGGCACCTGCCGCTGGCCACCGCCTCCGCCTGCTCCACGTCCGCCATCGAACGCCTGCTCACCCCGTTGACCACCATGACCGCCCGCCGCCTCAGGTCCGCGCAGCCGTGGCCGTCCAGCCACTCGTACGTCATCGCCACGGCCTCCGGGGCCTCCTCGCTCGCGGGGAGCACCAGGACGAGCTGGTCGGCGTACGGCAGCACGCGCGCCGCCAGCGAGGCCGCCGGGTCGATGACGGTCAGCTTGTAGTGCCGGTCGAGCAGGCTCAGCGCCTCGCCCAGCCGGTGGTCGGAGAAGAGGTTGCGATCGGCCAGCCGCTGCTCGGCCTCCGCGTCGCTGTCGGCCCCGACCACCTCAAGCCCGGACGCCGTACGGGTGGTGAAGCCGCGCATCGTCAGATAGCCGCTCACCCCGTGCAGGCCCGCGAGCAGCGACGTCAGCGTCTCCGGCGTCTCCTGCTCGATCCTGCTGGTCAGGCTCCCGCCGCCGGTCGCGGCGTCCACCGCCACCACCCGGTCGTCGCGGTAGCGGGCCAGCGTGTGGCCGAGCATCAATGCCGTCGTGCTCTGGCCCGCACCGCCCGTACATCCCAGCACCACGATCCTGCGGCTGCCGCCGAACACGCCCCTGGCCCTGGCCTCGTCGATCTCCGAGCCGTCGGTCCGCACCCCGTTGCCGCCGACCACCACCTGAGCGATCCGCCGCCAGCCGCCGGAGTCGCGCCCCACGACGGACTCCACCCGCCGTACCCGCGGCTCCCGCTCCTCGGTCCTCGGCACCGGCACGGGCGGCCCGGCCGCGACATCCCGCCGCTCCGGCGCCTGCGGCCGCCCCACGAACCGCAACCGCTCCTGCTCCATCGCCGCCCCCGAGGCACCCCCCTCACGCGCCTCCAGCCCCACCACGGACCGCTCCTGCTCCTGCTCCTGTTCTTGCTCCTGCCTCACACGCTGCTGACGCTCGGCGGACCGACCGTCCTCCTCGGGCTCCCGGTCCTGGACCGGCTCCAGAGGCTCGACCGAGCGCAGACGCTGCGGCGATGGGCGGCGCGCGGGGGACTGCCGGCGCTCCTCCGCAGACCGCTCGGCTCCAACACGCTCGGACGACTCGGACTCCGCGCTCTCAGACCGCTGAGCCTCCACGGACTCGGACTGCCCATGTGCCGCGCCCTCGGACCGCTGAGCCTCTATGGGCTCGGACGGTTCGTGTTCGGCGGACTCGGGCTGCTCGGGTCGTGCGGACGAGTGATGGGGCGTGGGCGGCAGGCTCTCCAGTGGCCGCAGCGCCTCGGACGGGACCTCCGGGGCTGTCGACGACGTGGACGGGGCTTCCTCGCCCTCTGGGGTGCCTACAGGCCCTTCCTCGACGCCCTGGGGGCGCTCGGAAACGTCCCTCTCAGGGGTGGGCCCCTCGTCGTCCCGACGTGCGGAGCCGGTGGGGGCCTGGAGCTCTTCGTCGGCCTGCTCGGGACGGGTGGGATCGTCGTGCTGAGCGGGATCCACCCGCTCGGGTCGAACGGACACCGAGGGAACCGCGTCGTCATGGTGGACCGGCAACGCGGGCAGCTCCGAGTCCGGCCCCTTGCCTCGCAACGGGCGGGACAGCTTCACCGGCGTCGAGTCGGGGGTCAGCGGCGACCAGCCCCGCTGGGCGTCCGGCAGCAGCAGAGCGGGCCCCAGCCTCGGCGGCTGCCCCTTCCGGTGCTGGTTCCTGGCGACTTCGTCGTCCCGGCCGTGTTCGTCCGCGGTCCGCTCGTCCTCGCCGCCCGGCAGGGCCGAAGCCTCTGACGGCGCGTCGGCGCTGGCGGCGAGCTTCCGCAACCGCCGCAGCGCCTCCGTGTCCATCGGCTTACCCGCCGCGGCCTGCCGCGAGGTCCGCCCCCCCGCACGCTCACCCGACTCACCCTGACGCGAACTCCGCCCGCCTGCCTCGCTCCCTGCGGCCTGACCGGACGCCCGCTCGCCCGCCCTCTCAGCGACGCCGCCCGCCGCCGCCTCGTGCCGGGCGTCGTCAAGGTCATCCTGTACGGCGCCTTCGACCGCATCGAGCTCAGCCCGCGCGTCACCGCGAGCGTCACGCCCGGTGCGCGGGCCGTCATGCAGACCGTTGGAGGCATCGCCGCGAGCGGTTCGGGCGGCGCTGCCGGTGCCGGCAGTACCGACGGTGCCGGCGGTGCGGACGTCATCGCGCCCCGCTTCTCCGTAGCCGCGGCCGGTGGATGCGCCTTCCGGGGCATCACGCACCAGACGGAGCGCGGCCGACGTGTCCCTCCCGTCCCGCACCCCGCCCTGCGAATCGCGCCCGACATCCCGCGAACCACGCACAGCGCCCTGAGAGCCCCTTGCCGCGCCCTGCGGGTCCCTTGCCGCGCTCTGCGGGTCCCTCGCGGTGCTCTGCGGGTCCCTCGCGGTGCTCTTCTGCGGGTCTCGGGGGGTCCGTGCTCGGGCCGGGGTGTCCTGGCCGGTCTTCGGAGTGGTCGTGGTCCTGGGGGCGGCCGGTGTTTCCGCCGAATCTCTCGTCTCGGCGCGGGGATCGCGTACGGGCTCGTGGTCCTGGCGCGACGGCGGGAGGGCGAGGGCGGTGGTGCCGAGGGCGGGCGCGGCGCCGGGGCGGGTCCGGGAGCCCCAGCCCGCGCTGGGGGACGGCGACTCGGCGAGCGGGGCCTGTGCGGCGGCGACGGCGGCGGCCGCCACGGCGGGGCGGACCTGGCGCGGGCCGGCGATGCGCTGGGCCGAGCGCTTGCGCTGGGCCTGGCGGGCCTTGCGCGTCGACTTGACGCGGACCCGGGCCGGCGAGGCGCGCCAGACGCGGCCGGAGAAACTGATCGTCTCGGGCTCGGCCCCGGGCGCGAGGCGGTACCAGGCGCGCGGCTGCCCGAGGTAGCGGAGCTGGGATTCGAGCAGCTCGGTGAGCCGCTTGCCCTCGATGACGGGGCGGGTCGACAGCCACGTCACGATCCCGGGGGGTACGAGGTAGAGGACGTGCCAGGGCATCTCCACCGGCACGCCGACCAGCCAGAGCAGGAGCGACCACGGCACGAAGACGCCGACGAACACGCCGATCCAGACGATGGGCAGCGGCATGGGGAGCCGTAGGTCGTACAGCTTGTAGAGCCGCTTCTCGATGCGCCAGATGTTCGTATACGTAGGCAGGTCCACGCGGTCCTCCTCTCCACCCGCTCGTTCATGACCGCCAAGGAGCGGTCTCAACCCTTTACTGGATGCCCAGGGCTCCCGCGATCGCCTTGGCGGTCACCTCGATGATGTTGGGCACGTAGAAGATCACGCCGATGGCCACGGCCAGGATGAGGAACTGCACGAACCTCGTGATCTCGCGGGTGAAGAGGAAGAACAGCGCGACCACGGAGACGACCACAAGGAAGAGCGGCGCGAAGAACGCGCGCAGGAAGTCGGCGAGTCCTTCGGTGTTGACGCCTGTGGGTGCGGGTGTCGGCGTCAGTTCGATCAGGTTGAGCACTATCGTTTTCAAGATCACTTCGTGTCCTCCCGGGGGGGTGCCGATCAGCAGCGCGGTCGTGCGTCTATCCAACGGCCCGACCGGCGCCGCGGATGTCGTCGACGTACCATTTGTCGCCCTGCTTCACGACCGTGAGGCGATAGGCCTGCTGGAGGCGGCCCGCTCCCGCGCTCGCGTCGGTGGCGATGGGGTCGGTGGTCGCGGCCGCGCCGTCAGGCAGGACCCACACCACGACCGCCTGGATCTCTCGGGTGGCACCCCCCACGGGCACCACGACGCTCTTGAGCTCCGCGAAGGAGAAGGCACCGGCGAAGCTCGGCAGGCTCGTGCCGGCGGTGACGTAGCGCTGCAACTCCGCGCCGTTGCCCGAGGCGTAGTTGCGGAAGAAGCCTTCGAGCTGCGGCTTGAGCTCGGTCGCCGCCGCGTCGTCGCTCTCCGCCTGCGCCACCTGCGGCAGGTCGGCGGGCCCCGGCGCGGGCAGGATCGCGGGCCAGCCCGAGACGACGAACCTGCTGCCGTCACTCGAGTAGTAGATGGGCACGGACAGGTGCAGCCTGCGGCTGCCCGTCTGGAAGGCGACCGTGACCACGGCGTTGGCGTCGTCGGTGACCTCGATGTCGTACGGCTGGATGGCGACGGCGCCCAGCTTGCCGTTGCCGTCCCAGCCCAGCTGCTGATCCATGCCGTCGGCCAGGAACGCGGCCAGCTTGCCGGACCTGCTCACGGCGTCCTCGGGACTGAAATTCAGGTAAACGCCGGCGAACTGGGCGGCGAATGCCATGCCACGATCAGTCGGGAAGTCACTCTCCGGCTGCACGGTCTCATTCGGAGCGGCGGTGTTCTGCCCGGTAAACCGCTCAAAAGGTGCACGGATCCCATTAACCACGATAACCACGATAAGCGCCCAGAGAATGATGCGGCCGGTCCACACCAGCCAACGCCCGCCGCCGCCCGACCAACCGCCACGTCGCGGCCTGCGCGGAGGCGGCGCGTCGAAGGCGGCTGTGTCTGAGCGTACGGAAAGCTCGGGGTCGCCAGCGATCCGAGGACCGTGCTGGACGGTTGACCTACGAGCCATCACGCCTCCGCTCGCGCCAATCGCCCCGGCTGGCGCGGTGTCGTCCGTTGCCGATCCCCATCATCCGCGGTGAAGCAGTCACCTTATCCGGTCTCCGCCATTGTTCCAGGAAAGCCATGCCCATGCTGCAGGCATCGCCGTCCGGTAGCAAACCGAGTGCGCATGGGACGCATCGGAGTGCCAACTTGTGAGGGTTCCCTGTCGAATGGGCATTTGACCAGGCCAGAGACCTAATTTCGCATAGCCCGGCAGCCACGAAATCCTGTCCTCATCACGCCGGGTGCCGTTGACCTGCGGAGACGTACCGAAAAACAGGAACGGCCGGCTGCCCGATACCGGGCAGGCGGCGCGTCCGTATCCGGGGGTCGTCGTCAGGCGGGCTCGGGGTCCTGGTTGCCGACCGGCTGCCTGCGCGCGTGCAGGTCCACCACCGTGGGCTGCACCGCCCGCTCCAGCGACCCGCGCAGCTCCGCGAGCATGCTCGTGGCGTCGCGGGCGCGCATCTGGGTGGCCAGCTCCTCCCGCTCGTCGACCTTCCTGCGCAGGTAGGCCTCGCGGTTGACGCGCAGGCCGTACATGAGCTCGACCCTCAGCAGGGCGAGCTCCTCCTCCAGGCTGATGCCCGTGAGCCTGGGCGCTGGGCGTTGTTTCCGGATGATGCGTCTCATGAGGGGCCTCCCGAGTCAGCGTGAACGCCGTGTGGATTCGACGCGCGGGCGGCCCAAGTGGTTGACGCCGCAGTTGTCCCTCAATCAAGTTCGCCGGCGACGAAGACGAGCTCACGCCCCGGCCGGTCGGGCGCGTCGCGGACCTCGCGGCAACCGAACCCGGCCCGGCGCAGCGACCGCTCGACCTCCCCGCGGCTCCGGAACCGCAGCGTGGAGTCGGACGTGAGGACGGCGCCGTCAGACGCGAAGACGTACGTGTGCCGGAAGGTGACCAGCGGACCGGACACCTCCAGCACGTCGCACCACGACTCTACGACCCCGACGCCGTGCACGTCGGTGACGGCGTGGGTGCGTGCCCGGTCCCACTCCTCCCAGGCCCGGCGGGCCGGGTCACGGGTCTCGAAGACCAGCACGCCCGCCGGTCGCAGGGCGGCCCGGACCCCGGCCAGGGCGGCGGCCCAGTCCTCGTCGGTGAGGAACACCTGCGCCACGTTGCCGGTCATGGTGACCAGATCGACCTGGAGGGGCGGCAGCGTCGTGGCGTCGCCCAGGATCCACCGCACCCGGTCCGCGCCCGGCTTGCCCCGCGCGACGTCGAGCGAGGCCCCGGCCGGGTCCACCCCGGTCACCTCGACCCCGCGCCGCGCCAGCAGGCACGCCAGCGAGCCGGTGCCGCAGCCCACGTCCAGGACCCGGCGCGCGCCGAACTCGTCCACCATGGCGGCGTAGACGTCGAGGTCGCCCCGGTCGGGATCGAGCGGATCGTAGATCCGGGCCAGCCGGGGGTCGCCGAAGATCGGATCGGGCACGCCGCCCACGCTAGGCGACCGGCGAGTGCCGTTTCAAAGCGTTATCCGCGCACAGGAGCTCGGTCAGACGTTGAAGCGGAACTCGACCACGTCACCGTCGCGCATGACATAGTCCTTGCCCTCGATCCGGGCCTTGCCGGCGGAGCGGGCGTTGGCGATCGAGCCGACCTCGACCAGGTCCTCGAAGGAGACGACTTCGGCCTTGATGAAGCCGCGCTGGAAGTCGGTGTGGATCACGCCGGCCGCCTCCGGCGCGGTGGCGCCCTTGGGGATCGTCCAGGCCCTGCTCTCCTTGGGCCCGGCCGTCAGGTAGGTCTGCAGGCCGAGCGTCTCGAAGCCGACCCTGGCCAGCTGCGAGAGGCCGGACTCCTGCTGGCCGACCGACTGCAGCAGCTCCAGCGCCTCCTCGTCGTCGAGCTCCACCAGCTCCGACTCGATCTTGGCGTCGAGGAAGACGGCCTCGGCGGGCGCGACCAGGGCGGACAGCTGGGCCCGGAGGTCGTCGTCGGTCAGCTCGTCGGCGTCGAGGTTGAAGACGTACAGGAACGGCTTGGCCGTCAGCAGGTGGAGCTCGCGCAGCTCGGCGCCGTCCAGCCCGGCCTCGAAGACGGTCTTGCCGGTCTCCAGGACCGCGAGCGCGGCCTCGGCGGCCTCCAGGGCGGCCTTCTTGTCCTTGTTGTGGCGCGACTCCTTCTGCAGGCGCGGGATGGCCTTCTCGACCGTCTGCAGGTCCGCCATGATCAACTCGGTGTTGATCGTCTCGATGTCGCGCTTGGGCGAGATGTCGCCGTCGACGTGCGTGACGTCGGGGTCGTTGAAGACCCGGATCACCTGGCAGATCGCGTCGGTGTCGCGGATGTTGGCGAGGAACTGGTTGCCTCTGCCCTGCCCCTCGGAAGCGCCCTTGACCAGGCCCGCGATGTCGACGAACTCCACCTTGGCGGGCAGGATCTTGGCCGAGTCGAAGATCTCGGCCAGCTTGGGCAGGCGCTCGTCCGGCACCCCCACGATGCCCACGTTGGGCTCGATGGTGGCGAACGGGTAGTTGGCCGCGAGGGCGTTGCCGGTCTTGGTCAGCGCGTTGAACAGCGTGGACTTACCGACGTTGGGCAGGCCGACGATGCCGATGGAGAGGCTCACGCCCAGCGAGTTTACTTGCTCCTGCGACGCAGCAGGTTACGGCCGCGAGGGGCCCAGGCGTGTCGGGCTGAGATCCCGGCCCGATGTGCTGCAATCATCGATCGAATGGACGTCGTCTCCCTCCTCATCGGCCTGCTCATCGGCCTCCTGGCCGGCGCTGCCATCGGGTTCCTGCTGGCCAGGACGAGAGCGGCGGTGCGGGTGGCCGAGGCCGACGCCAGGGCCAGATCCTCGGCCGAGAAGCTCGTCTACGTCGAGGAGCAGCTCGCCGAGCGCTTCCAGGCCCTGTCCACCCGGGCGCTCGACGTCAACAACGTGCGCTTCCTGGAGCTGGCCGAGACCCGGCTGTCGGCCAGCCGCGCCGAGGCCAGCGGCGACCTGGAGCAGCGCAGGCAGGCCGTCGAGCACCTGGTCGAGCCGCTGAAGGACGCGCTGGCGCGGGTGGAGGCGCAGCTGCGCGACACCGAGTCCGGTCAGCGCGCCGCCCGCGCCGAGCTGGCCAGGGAGATGGATTTCGTCCGGCACAGCCACGAGCAACTGCGGTCGCAGACCATGGCGCTGGTACGCGCGCTGCAGCGGCCCGAGGCGCGCGGGCGCTGGGGCGAGATGCAGCTGCGCAGGGTCGCCGAGATCGCCGGGATGCAGCGTCACTGCGACTTCGACGAGCAGGTGACCGAGGGCGCCCAGCGGCCCGACATGGTGGTGCGGCTGGCCGGCGGCAAGAACATCGTGGTCGACTCCAAGGTCTCGCTGGCCGCCTACCTGGAGGCCGCGGAGGCCGCCGACGAGTCCCTCGCCTCGGTACGGCTCGACGCGCACGCCAGGCACGTGCGCGAGCACGTCGACCGGCTCGCCGCCAAGGCCTACTGGCAGGGGTTCAACCCGTCGCCGGAGTTCGTGGTGCTGTTCATCCCCGGGGAGGCGTTCCTCGCGCCCGCGCTGGAGCGGGATCCGAGCCTGCTGGAGTACGCCATGACGCGGCGGGTGCACATCGCCACCCCGACCACGCTGATCACGATGCTGCGCACCGCCCACTACGCCTGGCAGCAGGCCGCGCTCAGCGAGAACGCCAGGGCGGTGTTCGAGCTGGGCAAGGAGCTGTACGAAAGACTGTCGTCGCTGGGCAGGAACGTGGAGTCGCTCGGCAGGGCGCTCACGCGTACCGTGGAGGCGTACAACAAGTCGGTCGGCTCTCTTGAGAGCCGCGTCCTGGTCAGCGCGCGCAAGCTGCGCGACCTGGGCGTGGTGGACGGCGAGCTCGACCCGCCCGAGATGGTCGAGAGCCTGCCCAGGCCCCTGTCCTCTCCCGAACTGCTGGAAACCACGTCTCTCATTTCGCACGCGAACGGTAAGTTGGCCAACGGGTCGCAGTAAGGGGGGCGGGGCCAATGACCGGGAAAGGCAAGCGATCGGCCGTCAGGCTGACCGCCCGTGGCGCCATCGCGCTCATCCTGCTCGCCACCCTCGCCGGATACGTCCTGGCGGCCCTGTTCGGCCTGCAGCCGCTGATCGGGCTGGCGTTCGTGTCCGCGTGCCTGCTCGGCGTGATCCTGGTCAACCCGCGCGAGCTGCTGTCGCTGGTGGTCACGCCGCCGCTGGTGTTCTTCGTCGCGACGCTCTTCGTGGAGCTCGGCCGGGCGCTCAGCTCGGTCGGCATCATCCAGTCGCTGGCACTCGGCCTGTACGGCTCGCTGTCGCACGGCGCGCCCTGGCTGTTCGCCGGATCGGCCATCGTGCTCGGCGTCGCCTGGGGCCGCGGGCTGCGCGACAACGTCCGCGAACTACGCGACGAGCTGCGGGCGGGCGCGGAGGCGCCGCGCCCGCGCCAGTCGTTCGTCCCCGAGCCTGAGGGCTACTTCGAGCCCAAGGTGTACGGCACCCCGCGCACCGAGGACTGACCACCCGGGCCGCTCAGGCGCTACGACGCCCGCAGGTCCTTGCGGAGCTCGTGCGGCAGGGAGAAGCGCATGCTCTCCCGCACCGACTCGACCTCCTCCACGTCACCGAAGCCGTGCTGGGCCAGCCGGGCCAGCACCTGATCCACCAGCTCCTCGGGCACCGAGGCGCCGCTGGTCACGCCGACCGTGGTGACGCCGTCGAGCCACTCGTCCCGGATGAACGTGGCGTTGTCGACCAGGTAGGAGGCGTCGGCACCGTGGTCCTTGGCCACCTCCACCAGCCGCTTGGAGTTGGAGGAGTTCTCGGAGCCGACCACGATCATGAGCTGGCACTGCGCCGCGATCTCCTTGACGGCGACCTGCCGGTTCTGGGTGGCGTAGCAGATGTCGTCGCTGGGCGGGTCGATCAGCGTCGGGAAACGCTCCTTGAGCCGGGCCACCGTCTCGACGGTCTCGTCCACCGACAGCGTGGTCTGCGACAGCCACACCAGCTTCTCCGGGTCCTTCACCTGGATGCCGTCCACCGAGCCGAGGCCGTCGACGAGCTGGATGTGCTCCGGCGCCTCGCCGGCGGTGCCCTCGACCTCCTCGTGCCCTTCGTGGCCGATGAGCAGGATGCCGTAGTCCTGGCCGGCGAATCTCTTCGCCTCGTTGTGTACCTTGGTCACCAGGGGGCAAGTGGCGTCGATGGTGCGCAGCTTGCGCTGTTCGGCCTCACTGTGCACGGCGGGCGAGACGCCGTGCGCGGAGAAGACCACGATCTCTCCCTCGGGCACCTCCTCCGTCTCCTCGACGAAGATGGCGCCCTTGGCCTCGAGCGTCTTGACCACGTGCGTGTTGTGGACGATCTGCTTGCGCACGTAGATGGGCGCGCCGTACTGCTCCAAAGCCTTCTCGACCGCTACGACGGCTCGATCGACTCCGGCACAGTAGCCGCGGGGCTTGGCTACGAGGACTCGGCGGGAAGTAGGGGTCTGGGGCTCCATACTTCTTATGCTACGTGAGAGCGGCCAACGGGCCCGTGCGTGCGTGCTTGCCCGCCGTTTGCCATGCTGGCCGTCCGATACAGACCTCCCAGGGAGACGTACATGTCCCTCAGCGACGTGATACGCAACATCACCAAGACCGTCACCGACAAGAAAGCGAAGGATCTGCCGCTCCTTGTCGTCCAGGGCACGCTCAGCGCCGCGGGCCACGCGCTCGGGCTGGTCGACCGCGTGAAGAAGTCGATCAAGGGGTTGGGCGCGAAGGAGGAGAAGAAGGAGGAGCACGAGTCCGCGCCGGCCGCCGAGGTCGCCGCGTCCGCCGAGGAGGAGAAGCCGGCGCGCAGGGAGCCGGTGATCTTCGCGCCTCGCCCCGGCGCGGCCGAGTCGAACGGCACCGCCAAGACCAAGCCGGACCCGGTCATCTTCAGCCCCGCCACGAAGACCGAGGCGGAGCCGGAGAGCGGCGCTTCCCCGGCCAAGCCGTCCCCGGCGGTCGCCGAGCCCGCGCCCAGCGCGACCAGCGCTCCCGCCGCTCCCGCTTCCACCGCTCCCAGCGTCGCCTCCGAGCCCACTGCGGCCTCGTCCGCGCCGACGGCGGCTCCTGAGCCTGCGGCTGCGACGTCCGCCCCCGTGGCCGCTCCCGAGCCTCCCGTGGCGTCCACGGAGCCCGTGGCCGCTCCCGAGCCCGCTGCCGCTACCGCTGCCAAGCCGGCCGTCACCGAGCCTGTCACCACCGAGCCCCAGCCGGCCGCCGCGCCGAAGCCGACCGCCGAGGCCAAGCCGACCGTAGACACGACTGCCAAGGCGAAGCCGGTTGCTGAGGCGAAGCCCGTCGCTGAGGCGAAGCCCGCTGTGGACACGGCTGCCGAGACGGCGTCGGCTCCGGTCGCTGAGGCGAAGCCGAAGGCTGCCAAGGCGAGGGCGACCAAGCCCAGGGCTGCCAAGCCGAAGCCCGTCGTGGAGGGTGACAAGCTGGCCGAGGCCGCCGAAGCCGTGCCCGCCGCCGAGGGCGACACCGCCCCCGCCTCGGTGACCGGCCTGGCCGAGCCGCTGCCGGGTTACTCGGAGCTGACCGTCGCCTCGCTGCGCGCCAGGATGCGCGGCAAGTCGGCCGAGCAGATCAGCGCGTGCCTCGCCTTCGAGCAGGCCACCAAGGCCCGCCCCGAGGTCGTGCGGATGTACGAGAACCGCCTGGCCAAGCTGCAGGCCGGAGAATAGTCACCGCGGCACCGTAGTCTTCCGCCATGACCTCGAAGACCTCACCCGAGTCTCCGCTGCCGATCCGCACCGTCTTGCAGATGGTGGGCGGCTGGATCGGCAAACTCGGGACCGTCTGGGTCGAAGGCCAGATCACGGACCTGAGCGCGCGCGGTGGCACGGTCTTCCTGACGCTGCGCGACCCGGTGGCCAATGTGTCGGCCCGGGTCACCGCTCCGCGCGGAGTCTATGAGGCCACCATGCCGCGCCCCGCCGACGGCGCCAGGGTGGTGGTGCACGTCAAACCGGACTTCTGGGTCAACAGAGGTTCGTTCGCGTTCACCGCTCTGGAGATCCGCCCCGTCGGCGTGGGCGAGCTGCTGGCCCGGCTGGAGCGGCTGCGCCAGTTGCTGGCGGCCGAGGGCCTGTTCAACGCTGACAGGAAGCGGCGGCTGCCGTTCCTGCCCGGCACGGTGGGGCTGATCTGTGGCCGCGACTCGGCCGCGGAGCGCGACGTGCTGGAGAATGCCCGGCGCCGCTGGCCCGCCGTGCGGTTCAAGGTCGAGGAGGTGGCCGTCCAGGGCCCCTACGCGGTGGGAGAGGTCACCGAGGCGCTGGCCAAGCTCGACGCGGACGCAGACGTCGAGGTCATCGTCGTGGCCCGTGGCGGCGGCTCCCTGGAGGACCTGCTGCCGTTCTCCGACGAGACGCTCGTACGATCCGTGGCCGCCTGCCGCACCCCCGTGGTGAGCGCGATCGGTCACGAGCAGGACAGCCCGCTGCTCGACCTGGTGGCCGACGTGCGCGCCTCCACTCCCACGGACGCCGCCAAGAAGGTCGTCCCCGACGTCGGCGAGCAGCTCTCGCTGGTCCGCCAGCTCCGCGACAGAGGGCGCAGGGTGGTGAGCGGCTGGCTCGACCGCGAGATGTCGTGGCTCACCTCGGTCCGCTCGCGCCCGTCGCTGGCCGACCCGGTGCGGGAGCTCGAACGCCGGGCCGAGCAGGTCGACGCCCTGCGCGAGCGCGCCCGGCGGTCGCTGACAAGCTCGCTCGACCGGGCCGGCGACGACCTCACCCACATCCGCGGCCGGCTCGTCGCCCTGTCCCCGGCGGCCACGCTGGAGCGCGGCTACGCCATCGTCCAGCATCCCTCGGGCGAGGTGGTCCGCCGCGCCAAGGACGTCCCACCGGGCACGCTCCTCACCCTCCGCCTCCCCGACGACCGCCTAACCGTCCGCACCGAACCAACCACCAACGAACCAACCAAGACCAGGCCAACCGGGGACGAGCCGACCAGGGACGAACCAACCGCAACCAAGCCGAACGAGACCAAGCCGACCGGGGACAGACCGACCGCGGACACACCGGTCCAGACCAAGACGGCCAAGAAGAGGCCGGCCGAGGCCCCACCGGCGGTGGAGGACCAACGGACTGAGGCACCGCAGGCCGAGGCGCGTCAGGCTGAGCAGCAACAGGGTGAGGAGCAACGCGCTGACGATCAGTCAGCCGTGGACAAGCCCGGAAAGCCGGGTAAAACCCGCAAGAAACCGGACAGCTCCTCCAAGACGCCCTGACCGCAGGACCGCTCCTCCGCCTTGGCCAGCGCCTTAAGACGTGCACGCCCGTACTCCTCCAACGCGGGCCTCCCGTCCACAGGCTGCGCGAACACCCCTTACCGCGCAAGCCCTTCATCAGCCCCCTGGCAGCAAGCCTTCAGCCTCCCAGCGACGCAAGCGCCCCCTCCACCGCGCGAGCACTTCAGCCCCCTGGCCGGGTGAGCGCGTCAGGCCCCTGGCCACGTGAGCGCTACAGCCCTCTAGCCGTGTTTGGGCTTCAGGTTCTTGGCTGGGTGAGGGCTTGGGCCAAGGTTTCGGCGCCTTTCTTGATGGCATCGACGCTCAGGCCGCGTTCTTTGCGCTGGTAGCTGATCAGGTGCGCGTTGAGGGGGGCGAGCAGGGCGTCGGCCAGGAAGTGGGGGTCGGCAGGCGGACGGGTCTGGGCCAGGAGGCCGGCCAGGTGGGTGTGGTAGAGCCTGTACGGGCCCCGGAACTTGGCCTTCGGCGAGCCGATCTCCAGCAGTAAGAGCAGGTCCTGCTGGTCGACGACACGATCGATGAGCGCGGGCAGGAAGGCCGCGACGCGCTCGGCGGGGTCCGCGCCGGGGCCGAGCGGCGGTGGGCCGCTCAGGAAGGCCTCCTGAAAGCGCCGTTCGCGCTCGTCGATCAGCGCGTACACCAGCCCGGCGCGGTCGCCGAAGCGGCGGTAGACGGTGCCCACACCCACGCAGGCCTCGCGGGCCACCTCGTCGAGCGAGAGTTGGTCGGCCCCGCTGGTCTCGATCATGCGCGCGGCCACCTGGATGATCTTCTGTCTGTTGCGGGCCGCGTCGGCGCGCTCAGGTTGCGGCTGCCCGACGATCGGCAACTGGTGGGACACAGGGCGAGCATAGCTCCGTTGCAACCGGAGGAATCTCCGGTTAGTCTCCGCGGTTATACGGAGAACCGTCCGCTTAGGGAGATCGCTATGCCGAACGACTTCAACAAGCAGATCATCGAAGAGTTCCGTGCCAACGCCGGCGTGGTCGGTGGCCCCTTCCAGGGAGCGACCCTGGTCCTGCTCACCACGACCGGCGCCAAGAGCGGCAAGCGCAGCACCAGCCCGGTGATGTACATGGAGGACGGCGACCGCTACATCGTCATCGCCTCCAACGCCGGTGCCGACCAGCACCCCGCGTGGTACCACAACCTGCGGGCCACGCCCCAGGCCACCGCCGAGATCGGCACGGAGACGTTCGAGGTGAAGGCCGACTTCATCGAGGGTGAGGAGCGCGACCGGCTCTACGCGCGCATGGTGGAGATCGCGCCGGGATTCGCCGAGTACGAGGCCAAGACCACGCGCCGCATCCCGGTCGTGGCCCTCCACCGCGCCTGATCACGGCCCCACCGCCCCAAGCCCGACAACGCGCCTGCCGCTCCTGGCGTCACAGAGAGCTAGGTCTGCTGCGCCACAGAGTTACGTCTGCGGCGCCACAGAGCGCAATCCGATGCGTCACAAGGCCGGAGCTTGAGCGTCACGACGCCAGGGCAGGTGCGTCTCGGTGTCAGAGTTGGAGCGTCACCACGCTAGAAGGGGGCGTCGTCCGGTGAGGCGGCGGTCGGGTCGGATCTGCGGGCCATCGCGGCCGCCAGCTTGACCCTGGCGCCCTGCAGCCACTCCTCGCAGATGGCGGCCAGCTTCTCTCCCCGCTCCCAGAGCTCGATGGACTGCTCCAGGGTGAGGCCGCCGGTCTCCAGGCGGCGCACCACCTCGGTCAACTCCTCGCGGGCCTGCTCGTATGAGGGTGCCTTCTCGTCTGCCACCCGCCCACCCTAGGGTCAGCCACCGACAAGTGCGTCCCGCCTCACCGAGCAGACAAGAGCGCAGCCAAGAGCAGAGCGGGTCAGAGGAGTGGGTCAGGCGGTCGGCTTAGGACGTTGCTGGAGGAGGGTGGCGATCTCGGTGAGCTCTGGCCAGTCGGCCGTGCCCGTGACCACCACGGTCACGTCCGGCAGCGGGAGGACCAGGGTGCGCTGGTTCTTGTCCTCGCGGAAGCGCCGCTCCCAGGACCGGCCGTTGATCTGCTCGGTGCCGACGATCTTGTCGGAGTTGGCCATGCGGTTGGCGAACCCGGCAGGGGGCTTCTCGTCGCTCTGGATGATCATGGCGTGCTCCCGCTCGCCGGTGGCGTAGCCGAGGTGGAGGACCTGGGCGCCGTTCTCCCCGGTGGCGATCTTGTTGCTGTTGGGGACCCAGCCCTCGGGGTCCTTGGTGGGAGCCCACACCTGGTACGGCACCGTACGGCTGAAGTTGGCGACCGTGATGGAGTAGTCCAGCTTGGGGATGTGCTCCCCGCTGCTCTGCGGCGTCACGAGCAGGAAGAGTCCGGCCGCCCCGAGACAGACGAACAGGGCTACCGCGTAGCCGTAGAAACCTTCGGTGAACCGTCGCACATTTGGCGAGGTTACCCGCTGGAGGGGCCGGTCGCCGAAGCGGCCGGCCGGATCTGCCCGATGATGGTGAGCACGTCCTCGGCCAGTTCGCGGTCGCCCGATTGGACGATCTCGGTGACGGCGGCGGCCAGGGCGCCGGTGACGACCACGACCAGGGCGTTCTCGCCGTCGTCGAAGAGTGTGGCGTTGCGTCGGGCCCAGGTGCGCAGGCGGTTGCGCATGACCACCTCGAAGCCGGGCGGGCCGTCGCCGCGCAGGAACAGCGCGGCGAGCTCGCGTTCGGCGAGGCAGCCTTCGAGGTACGCGCGGGCCGCGCTGATGAAGACCCGCATGGGGTCGGTCTCGCCGGAGCCGCGGGCCTCGCGGGCGGCCTGCTTGGTACGCTCCGTCTGCCGGGCCTGGAACTCCTCGAACAGGGTGAGGTAGAGGTCGGCCTTGCCCGCGAAGTGGTGGTAGAGGCTGCCGACGCTGGCGTCGGCCTTGGCCACCACCTCCGTCACGCCCGCCTCGGCGAATCCCCTGACGACGAAGACGTCCCTGGCGGCCTTGAGGAGCGCCGTGCGGGTGGCCGCTCCGCGCTCGGATGTACGCGCTGCCACCGGCTGTTCCACATCGCTGCTCATGGGTGGCACATTATCCTCCGCTGACCGGGGATACAGGGACAACTACGATCGAGGTAGTCGTTCCTAGGAGGCCTCTCATCATGTCCGATCAGACGTCCGTACCTGCCGCGCTGGCCACGGGCGAGCGCGCCCCCGACCGAAACCTCGCCCTTGAGCTCGTACGGGTCACGGAGGCGGCGGCCATGGCGGCGGCCCGCTGGGTGGGACGAGGCGACAAGAACGGCGCCGACGGCGCGGCCGTGAACGCGATGCGCCAGTTGATCAACACCGTGTCCATGAACGGTGTGGTGGTCATCGGGGAGGGCGAGAAGGACCACGCCCCGATGCTCTACAACGGGGAGCGGGTCGGCGACGGCAGCGGCCCCGAGTGCGACGTGGCGGTGGACCCGATCGACGGCACCCGGCTGACCGCGCTCGGCATGCCCGACGCGGTCTCGGTGATCGCGTTGAGCGAGCGCGGGTCGATGTACGACCCGTCGGCGGTGTTCTACATGGAGAAGCTGGTCACCGGGCCGGAAGCGGCCGACGTGGTGGACATCGAGGCGCCCGTCAAGGCGAACATCGCCGCCGTCGCCAAGGCCAAGCACTGCTCGCCCTCCGACGTCACGGTGGTCGTGCTCGACCGGCCGAGGCACGAGCGGCTGGTCAAGGAGATCAGGGAGAGCGGCGCGCGGATCAAGTTCATCACCGACGGCGACGTGGCGGGCGCCATCATGGCGGCGCGTGGCGGCACCGGCATCGACCTGATGCTCGGCATCGGCGGCACGCCTGAGGGCATCATCGCGGCCTGCGCGCTCAAGTGCCTGGGCGGCGTCATCCAGGGCAAGCTGTGGCCGCTGGACGAGGCCGAGCGCCAGAAGGCCATCGCGGCCGGGCATGACCTGGACCAGGTGCTGACCACGGACGACCTGGTCAGGTCCGACGACGTGTTCTTCGCGGCGACGGGCATCACCCAGGGCGAGCTGATGGACGGCGTCCGCTACCGGGGTGGCGTGGCGATGACGCAGTCGCTGGTGATGCGCGGGCGGTCTGGAACGATCCGCAAGGTCGAGAGCGAGCACCAGCTGTGGAAGCTGCGCGCCTACAGCGCGATCAACTTCGACACCGCCGGCTGAGGATCATCGCCCGGCTGAGGACCACTGTCCGGCTGAGGACCACTGTCCGGCTGAGGACCACCGTCCGGCTGAAGATCACCGTCCGGCTCGGAGTCAGCGGCGGCTGAGGGTCAGCGGCGGCGCTTGCGGCGGGGCGGCTCCTTGACCTTGACCTCGCCGAGGAAGTTGCTGGTGCGCACCTCGACCACGGGCGAGTCCGGCTCGCTCGGCCGCTTGGTGAGGCGGACGGTCTTCTCCTTGGTGACGCGGATGACCTCGAGCCCCTCGGGGACGTGGATCTCCAGCCCGCCGAAGACCAGGGTGGCGTTGATGACGATGCGCCGGTTCTGCAGGATCGCGTCGCGCAGGTCGAGCTTGGTGGTGCCGAACATGGCGGTCACGCTCAACTCGGCCGGCACCACCCAGCGACCGCCGCGCTGCTCCTTCTTGAAGATCGCCGAGACCGGCCTGCCGTCCAGGTTGAGCGGCTGCTCCTCGGGCGGCAGCAGGTCGGCGGTCACCTGGGCGAGCTCGCCGAGCGTGCGGGCGGCGTACACCGTCGTGAGCCGTTCTTCGAGCTCGTCCAGCATGAGGCGGCCGTCGGCGTGGGCGTCCTGGAGCACCTGGGCGACGCGTTCGCGGTCGGCGTCGGAGGCGCGCAGTTCGTGCGGCTGGGGTGAGGTTTCATCCGGCGCGCCGCGGCGGGCCGAGGTCCACTCCTCCGCCAGCCGTTCCCCGACTTCCTGCAGGCGCGGCAACCAGGATCCAGGGCGTTCGTTCACAGTTCAGACCATATCCCGCCAGAATCCGGAGCGCTCCCCCTGAAGAGGCACATCATCGGATCCGGGCGACGAGGGCGGCGACGTCCTCGGCCAGTTTCTCGTCGACCTCGGCGTGGCGGTTGAGCAGGCGGTACCACATGACGCCGAAGGCGATGTCCACCGCGAGCTCGGGGTCCACGCCGGCGGGCAGCGCACCACGTTCGAGTACGACGCGCAGGGCGCGGCGGCGTGGGCCGATGAGCTTGGCGTCCAGCTCGGCGGCGAAGCGCGGATCGCTCTGGGCGTCGGCCATGAGCCCGACGACCACCCGCCCGGCGAGGCCGTGGGCGACCGCGAACGTCTCGCTCAGGAAGACCACCAGGTCCCGCTGCGGGTCGCCGCTCTCCGGCGGCATCGGCAGCCGCCGGCCGACCACCTCGGTCAGGGCTTCGAGCAGCAGCTCGGCCTTGGTCTGCCACCATCGGTAGAGCGTCTGGCGCCCGGTGCCCGCCGCCTCGGCGATGCCCTTGAGCGTGACGGCGGCGTACCCGTCGCGCTCGCACAGCTCCAACGCGGCCCGCAGGATCGCCTGCCTGGCCACCTCGCTCCGCGGTCTGCCTGCCATCAGCCGATTTTACAAGACACCATGCCTCGTTTACTGAAAGCCGGAATCCGTCGGGGTTTCCGGCTGTTGAAGCCGACAAAGAGAGGGGTGGTCGTGCATCGGGCGGCACGTTGGGGTCTGGGCGGAGTGGGCGCCGGCGCCACCTTGATCCTCGGACTGGACCTGGCCGCCCTCGGCGAGCTGGATCCGCTGAGGGGCACCATCAGCGAGCACGGCCTGCGGGAGTACGGGTGGGTCTTCGGGCTGGGCATCGCCCTGCTCGCGGCCGGGTCGGCGGCCATCGGCATCTCGCTGGCGCGCAGGCGGATGGCGGGGACCGCCGGCACACTGGCGCTGATGGCATGGAGCGCCGGGCTGCTCGTGATCGCCTGTTTCCCCAAGCATGACTGGTCCGTGGGGCCCAGCCTCAGCGGCAGCATCCACCGGGCGGGCAGCGTCGTCGCCTTCCTCAGCCTCCCGCTGGCCGCGCTGATCATCGCCAGGCCGTGGCGGCGCGCGGAGCGGGGTGCGGCGTCGCTGACGGCCTTCGTCTTCGGGCTGCTCTCGGTGCTGTTCGTGCTGAGCATGGCCGCGGTGATGGCCATCGGCGCGCAGAGCGGGCTGCCGTGGTGGCGGGTGATGCCGATCGGCCTGGTCGAGCGCGGCCTGGCGGTGATCGAGGTGGCGGCGCTGACGGCGCTCGGCGTGTGGGCCGCGGGGCAGCGGCTCGCCGGGGCACGCGTACCGGCCGAGAACGGCCAACCACTGGTGGAGCGCTCGACAGCCAGTTAACCTGACCCCGCCTCACGTTTGATTTCCCCCCGGTCAGGGAGGCCACTGTGCCGTCCACGCGTGATCGCCAGGCCCGCCATGCGACGTTCGTCGTCTTCGCGGTGCAGGGACTGTCCTTCGCCACACTCCTCACCCAGGTCGCCCACCTTCAGGACAAACACCAGCTCAGCACCGGGGCGCTCACCGCGCTCCTGCTCATCGTGCCGCTCTTCGCCGGGGTCGGCAGCGTGGCCGCCGGCTCGATCGCCGCCCGCCTGGGCAGCAAGACGCTGCTGCGGCTGGCCCAGCCCACGGTCGCCGTCGCCGTCGTGCTCGCCGGTCTGGCCCCGAACGTGCTGTTACTCGTGCCTGCGCTGCTGCTGTTCGGGCTGGGCGTCGGCGCGGTGGACGCGGGCATGAACATGCAGGGCGTCGCGGTCGAGCGCAGGTACGGACGGGCGGTGCTGAACGGCTTCCACTGCCTGTGGAGCGTGTTCAGCCTGGCCGGGGCGCTCTGGGTGGCGGCCGTCGGTGACGGCCTGCCGCTGGAGGCCGTCATGGCGATCCCGATGGCCGTGGCCGTGGCGGGCTCCCTGTACGCCGGGCCGCAGCTGTGCACGACGGCGGAGGAGAAGGCCGAGACCCAGGCCGGAGCCGCCGTCGGCCGGTTCCCCTGGCGGCCGATCATCCCGCTCTGCCTGGCGATGGGCTTCCTGTACGTCGGGGACGCGGCGGTCTCCAATTTCAGCACGGTCTTCATGCAGGACGTCCTGGCGGCGGACGCGCGGGTGATCCCGCTGGCCTACGCCGCCTACCAGGCGACGACGCTGCTCGTGCGGCTCGGCGGGGACGTGGCGGTCAGGAGGTACGGCCCGGCCACCGTCGTCCGGCTCGGCGGCGCCATCGCCACGCTCGGCTTCCTCGGCATCGTCGCCGCTCCCAGCCAGCCGCTGGCCATCGTGGCGTTCGGGCTGACGGGCGTGGGCCTGGCGGTGGTGGCGCCGCAGTCGTTCTCCGCTGCAGGACGGCTGGATCCGGCGGGCACCGGCGTGGCCATCGCCAGGGTCAACCTGTTCAACTACGTCGGCTTCATCGTCGGCTCCGGCCTGGTGGGCGCGCTCGCCGACGTCGGTGACATGCGGCTCGGTTTCGTCGCGCCGCTGGTGCTGGCCGCCGCGATCGTGGTGCTGGCCAGGGGCTTCGAGCCCGCGCTCAAGACCCGGGCCTAGCCGCCCCGGGCGAGCGCCGCGCGGCGGTCAGGTCTCGGTGTCCCGGACCTCCGCGACCTGCACGGGGCGACCCTCGCGGCGTGACAGCTCGGCCGCCTCGGCGACGTAGAGCGCGGCCAGCGCGTCCTCGATCGAGCACAGGCCGTCCGCGCCGCGCAGGAAGGCGTCGAGCTCGGCCGCGTACGCGTCGGCGAACCGGGCGACGAAGTCCGGCCACGGCTCCCCGGGTGGCTGCAGGCCCTCGGTCGTGGACAGCGGGGCGCGCGGGCCGAGGCCGACGGCCCTGGTGGCCTGGGTGCCCGCCAGTTCCATGCGGACGTCGTACCCCGCGCCGTTGTAACGCGAGCCCTGCACGGTGGCGAGCGTGCCGTCGTCGAGCGTCAGCAGTGCGGCGCTGGTGTCGACGTCGCCGGCCTCGCCGAAGAAGGCGGCGCCCCGGTTCGCGCCGGTCGCGTAGACGGAGACCACCTCGCGGCCCGTCACCCAGCGCAGGATGTCGAAGTCGTGGATGTGGCAGTCGCGGAAGATGCCGCCGGACAGCGGGATGTAGGCGGCGGGCGGCGGCGACGGGTCGGCGGTGATCAGGTGCACGCGGTGCAGCTCTCCCAGCTCACCGGCGCGCAGGGCCTCGGCGGCGGCCACGTAACCGGCGTCGAACCGGCGCTGGAAGCCGATCTGCACCCGGTTGCCCCGTGCGGCCTCCAGCACCTCGATCGTCTCCTTGACGCCGCCGGCCACCGGCTTCTCGCAGAAGGCCGGGATGCCGCGCCGGCACGCCTCGACGAGGAGCTCGGCGTGGGTGCTGGTCGGGGTGGCGATCACCACGGCGTCCGCCTGGAAGGGATCACCGGGACGGCCGTGCGGCGAGGTGCGCACCGGATCGGCCACGATCAGCTCGTCCACCAGCGGATGCGCGGCGAGCGTCGCGGCGTGGAACGCCCCGATCCGGCCCAGACCCATCAACCCCACACGCATGACCCCTCCAAGGCTTTTAAAGCATATTTTGTCCAGACATTCTGTCTTTTAAGCCTTGTACGGCTTCCGCAGCCTTGCGTGCGGGCAGCCGGGCGAAGCCGACCACGACGGCGGGCGGTCCGGCGGCCGAGCGCATGATGCCGACGGGCTCGGCGGACAGGCCCAGCTCCAGGGCGGCCGCCGCCGTCCGGCCCTCGTCCCAGCCGTCCGGCAGGTCGAGGTAGACGTGCAGCCCGGCCTCGATGCCGCGCACCCGTACCTCGGGCAACTGCTCGGCCAGCGCCCCGACCAGCGCGTCCCGGCGCCGGTGATACTCCCTGCGCATGCGCCGCAGGTGCTTGTCGTAGCCGCCGGTGCGCAGGAAGTGGGCCAGCGCGTACTGCTCGACCACCGGGGAGCCCAGGTCCAGCTCGCCCCGCGCCCGCCGGACGTCCTCGGCCAGGGACGCGGGAGCGACCACCCAGCCCAGCCGGAGGCCGGGGGCGAGCGCCTTGCTGACGCTGCCGGACAGGATCACCCGGTCCGGCGCCAGCCCCTGCAGGCAGCCGACCGGGTCGCGGTCGAAGCGGAACTCGGCGTCGTAGTCGTCCTCCAGGATCGTCCGGTCGCCCTGACGGGCCCATTCCATGAGCGCGGCCCGGCGGGCCGGTGACAGCACCACGCCCGTCGGGTACTGGTGGGCCGGGGTGAGCAGGACCGCGTCGGCCGGCGGCAGCTTCGCCACGTCCAGCCCCTGGCCGTCCACCGGGACCGGGAACAGGTCCGCGCCCGCCCGGCGGAGCAGGGGCTCCTGGCGGTGGCTCGTGGGGTCCTCCACGGCCAGCCGCACCCGCCGGTCACGGGCCAGCACGCGCAGGATCAGGCTGAGGCCCTGGGCGACGCCACCGACGATCACCACGTTCTCCGGCCGGACGTCGGCCGCCCGCACCCGCCTGAGGTATCCGGCCAGCTCCTCGCGCAGCTCCGGCACGCCGCCGGGGTCGCCGTAGTCGAGGGCGTCGCCCGGCATGGTGGTCAGGACGTGCTTGACCGAGGCCAGCCAGCGCTGCCTCGGGAAGTGGCCGAGGTCGGGCGAGGTGGCCCGGTGCCCGTAGAAGGGGGCGCGCGGCTCCTCGCCGGTCGCCGGCGGCCGGGAGCGCGGGGCGGTGACGGGGGCCACCTGGGTGCCGGAGCCCACGCGGGAGATGAGGAAGCCCTCGGCGACCAGCTGCTCGTACGCCTCCACCACCACGCCCCGGGAGACCTGGAGGTCGGCGGCGAGGTCACGGCTGGCGGGCAGGCGGGTGCCGGGGGCCAGCCGGCCCTGCCGGATGGAGGCGCGCAGCTCGGACGCGACCTGTCCGGCCATTCCACCTTTTTCGCGATTTATCGCTATATGGAGGTCGGCCACATTGGTCCTTTTTCATCGTCGGCCATTGGACTGTTTAGGGGGACCATTGTCTCCCTAGCATCCGACACATGAGAAACGGAGTCGCCGGAGCCGCCACCGCCATGTTCAGCGTCGGGACGCTGGCCGGGGTGTCCGCCCTGGTCAAGGACTATCCCGTGTACGGCGGCCAGGCGGTGCGCTACCTGCTGGCCGCCGTCGTCCTGCTCGCCGTGACCAGGGCGCTCGGGCTGCGCTTCGTCCGCCTGACACCGCGTGAGTGGCTGCTGCTCGGCGGCCTCGCCCTGACCGGCCTGGCCATCTTCAACGTCTGCGTGGTCGAGTCCGCCCGCGCCTCCGGCCCGGCGCTGGTGGGCACCGTGCTCGGCGCCGTCCCGCTCGCCCTGGCCCTGGCGGGCGACCGCCCGGCGCCCCGCCTGCTCGCCGGCGCCACCGTGGTGGTCGCGGGCGCGACGCTGGCCGCCGGGCTGGGCAGCGGCAACCTGGCCGGCCTGCTGTGGGCGCTCGGCGCGTTCGTCGGCGAGATCTCCTTCTCCCTCATGGCCCTTCCCCTGCTGCCCAAGCTGGGCGCGATCAGGGTGTCCACCTACTCCACCGTCCTGGCCGCGCCCATCCTGGCCGCCGTCGGACTGGTCCGGGAGGGCGCCGGCATGCTGCGGGTGCCGACGCTCGCGGAGTCGCTGGGCTTCGCCTATCTCGCGGTCGTGGTGACCGTGGGGGCGTTCCTGCTCTGGTACACCTCGCTGCCGAAGCTCGGCCCCGGCCGCGCGGGCCTGTTCGCCGGGCTCATCCCGGTCGGCGCCATCGTCACCGGCCTGGTCCTCGGCCTCGCCATCCCGTCCGCCTACGACCTGCTGGGCGCCGGCCTGGTGATCGCCGGCATCCTCGTGGGACTCAGCGCGCGGGCTCCGGGCCTTCCCGGGCCTGGCCGTGAAGAATCATCCCCCACGGCGGGAGAGCCGCGCCGGGAGCGTAAGGTTTCCTCGCGATCGAAAGGATGACTATGGCCGACTTCGACTACACCGACCTGCTGCCCTTGGGCGCCGATGACACGGAATATCGGTTGATCACAGCGGAGGGGGTGCGGACGGTCGAAGCGGCGGGGCGCACCTTCCTGGAGGTGGAGCCGGAGGCGCTGCGGCAGCTCACCGAGGCCGCGATCCACGACATCTCCCACTTCCTGCGCCCGTCACACCTGGCCCAGCTCCGCAAGATCATCGATGACCCCGAGTCCAGCGGCAACGACCGGTTCGTCGCCCTCGACCTGCTCAAGAACGCCTCCATCTCGGCGGGCGGCGTGCTGCCCATGTGCCAGGACACCGGCACCGCGATCGTCATGGGCAAGCGCGGCCGGCACGTGCTCACCGACGGCCGCGACGCCGAGCACGTCTCACGCGGCGTCTACGACGCCTACACCAAGCTCAACCTGCGCTACTCGCAGATGGCCCCGCTGACCATGTGGGAGGAGAAGAACACCGGCAGCAACCTCCCCGCCCAGATCGAGCTGTACGCCGAGGACCCGCACGGTCACCCGGACGAGTACAAACTGCTCTTCATGGCCAAGGGCGGCGGCTCGGCCAACAAGTCGTTCCTGTACCAGGAGACCAAGGCCGTGCTCAACGAGAAGCGGATGATGGCCTTCCTGGAGGAGAAGATCCGCTCGCTCGGCACGGCCGCCTGCCCGCCGTACCATCTCGCCGTGGTCGTGGGCGGCACGTCGGCGGAGTACGCGCTCAAGACGGCCAAGTACGCCAGCGCCCGCTACCTCGACTCGATCCCCACCGAGGGCTCGGCGTCCGGGCACGGCTTCCGTGACGTGGAGCTGGAGGCCAAGGTCTTCGAGCTGACGCAGAAGCTCGGCATCGGCGCCCAGTTCGGCGGCAAGTACTTCTGCCACGACGTGCGCGTCGTCCGGCTGCCCCGGCACGGCGCCTCCTGCCCGGTGGCCATCGCCGTCTCCTGCTCGGCCGACCGCCAGGCGCTCGCCAAGATCACGCCGGAGGGCGTCTTCCTGGAGAAGCTGGAGACCGACCCGGCGCGCTTCCTGCCCGAGACCACCGACGAGCACCTGTCGGACGACGTCGTCTCCATCGACCTCAACCGGCCGATGCCGGAGATCCTCGCCGAGCTGTCGAAGTATCCGGTCAAGACGCGGCTGTCGCTGACCGGGCCGCTGGTGGTGGCGCGTGACATCGCGCACGCCAAGATCGGCGAGCTGCTCGACGCGGGCGGCGAGATGCCGCAGTACCTCAAGGACCACGCCGTCTACTACGCGGGCCCGGCCAAGACGCCCGAGGGCTACGCCTCCGGCTCGTTCGGGCCGACGACCGCGGGCCGGATGGACTCCTACGTCGAGCGCTTCCAGGCGGCCGGCGGCTCCAAGGTGATGCTGGCCAAGGGCAACAGGTCCCAGCAGGTCACCGACGCCTGCCGGCAGCACGGCGGCTTCTACCTCGGGTCCATCGGCGGCCCGGCGGCCCGGCTGGCGCAGGACTGCATCAAGAAGGTCGAGGTGCTCGAATACCCCGAGCTGGGGATGGAGGCGGTGTGGAAGATCGAGGTGGTCGACTTCCCCGCGTTCATCGTCGTCGACGACAAGGGCGAGGACTTCTTCACCGACAGCACCGGGCCGGTGCTGTCGATCGGGCGGCGCTGACCGCCGGACGCCGTGGGGCGCCGGGCAGGATCGCCCGCCGGGCGGTCCGCCTCGGCGCCGGGCGCGGTGGCCCGGCCGCTCAGGCGGCCACCGACACCCGGTGCGGCGCGACGATCCGGCCGTCGGGAAGGAGCAGACCGGTGTCCTCGAACAGGACCACGCCGTTGCACAGCAGGCTCCAGCCCTGGTCGGGGTGGGCGCGGATCACGTGCGCGGCCTCACGGTCGAGCGAGTCGGCACTGGGACATTCGGGGTGGTGACTGCACATCGTGCACCTCTCAGATGGCGCTCCTGGAATTGATCTTAGTAGGGCAGCTGGCGCCCTGACGGCGTGCGAAGGTCCAGCATGGTCGCGCGCGGCCTGCGGGACCGGCGGCGAACCTGTATCTGGCGCATCTTCATCACGTCCTTGACGTATTCCGTTGCTGTCCGACCTCGGGTTATGTCCTCATTCTGACGACCGACACCGACACTTTCGGCCACTTCATGAGGATTCCTTCCCGATGGATCCACCATGCCTTCGCTCTCTTACCACAGCCTTACAACTTGCTGACGGCCATCAGAGTTCCTTTCTGCAAGCCGGCGCTCGACTTTCCGGCCGCAGGGGTACGGTGCGTCCACGACCACGCTGCGCCATGACATGTCACCCTGGGATCGCTGACGTGAGAAGTCAGACCAGTTGACTTCGATTCGCAACAAATTATCGGCCCTGCCTCTACTGGTCGGTTTACACGAATAGGTAAGCTGCCAGGCATGCGTGCGCCCTCCGGTTACCTTCTCGCCGCGCGCTACCGGCTGGTGGAGCCGGTCGGACGCGGCGGCATGGGCACCGTTTGGCGGGCACATGACGAGCTGCTCAACCGAGAGGTGGCCGTCAAGGAGGTCCGGCTGCCGACCGTCCTCGACGAGGAGCTGCGCGCCGAGTTGTGTGCCCGCACCGAGCGGGAGGGCAGGGCGACCGCGATGGTCGCGCACCCCTCCGTGATCACCGTCTTCGACGTGGTCACCGAGGACGACCGGCCGTGGATCGTGATGGAGCTGCTCCGCGCCAAGTCCCTGGAGCAGCTCATCCAGGAGGAGGGACCGCTCCACCCGCGCCGGGCCGCGGAGATCGGCCGCCAGATTCTGGGCGCGCTGCGCGCCGTCCACGCCAAGGGCATCCTGCACCGCGACGTCAAGCCCAGCAACGTGCTGGTGACCGAGGACCGCGCGGTCCTCACCGACTTCGGCCTCGCCGCGCTCGAAGGTGACGTCTCCATCACTCAGGCGGGCATCGTGCTGGGGTCCGCCGGTTACATCGCTCCAGAGCGGGTGCTCGGCTCGAAGGCCAGTCCCGCCGGTGACCTGTGGTCGCTCGGCGCGACCCTCTACACCGCCGTCGAGGGCAGAGGCCTGCACGGACGTCGTACGGCGGCGGCCGCGCTCGCGGCGTTGACCAGCGGCGAGCCGATCCCGATGACCAAGGCGGGGCCCATCGCTCCGGTGCTGGACGCCCTGCTGCGCATCGACCCGCAGACCCGGCTCGACTCCGTGCGCGCCTCACTGATGCTCGCCCGGGTGGCCGCGGGCGGCTCGGCGGAGGAGCCGCTGACGCCGCGCCGGCCGGAGCGCCCGGCGGTGGCGCTCGGGGGGCCGTCTTTCCCACGCAGGCCCTCGCATCGAGGGCTGCACCGGGCCGAGGCCACCGCGGCGGCGCTCAGCATGCCCGTGCAGCGGCAGGAGCGCAGGCCGGGTGAGGGCGTCCACCGGAAACGAGGCGAATCTCGACCGGCTCCGTCCGCTTATGCCCGTTTGAAAGCGACGGTGATAAAGTTGTTCCTTCCTCGGCGGTTCTGGCCAAGAGAACTTCGCAAGCGAGGGTAAAGCACTTCCCAACCGAGAATCGATATCTTCTTCTCATGCCGGAACACCAGACACGCCTGCTCGCGGAGCGCTACGAGCTCATCTCGCCCCTGGGCCGGGGCACCATGGGCACCGTGTGGCGAGCCCGCGACCGCGCCCTCGGGCGCGAGGTGGCGGTCAAGGAAATCCGCCAGGACCCCGGGCTGACCGAGCAGCAGCGCGCTGAGCTGCGCGAACGCATGGTCCGCGAAGGACGCCTCGCCGCGCGCATCAGCCACGCCGCCGTCGCCGCCATCCACGACGTGCTCATCCAGGACAACAGCCCATGGATCATCATGGAGCTCATCGAGGCCCGCTCGCTGGAGCAGGTGATCGACGAGGAGGGCCCGTTGCCGCCTCGGCTGGTGGCGGAGATCGGCGTCGACCTGCTCGGCGCGTTGCGCGCCGCGCACGCCCAGGGCATCACCCACCGTGACGTCAAACCCGGCAACGTGCTCATCACCGAGACCGGCCGGGTGGTGCTCACCGACTTCGGCATCGCCAAGGCCGAGGGCGACCCCCGGCTCACCAAGACCGGCATGGTCATCGGCTCCCCCGGCTACACCGCCCCCGAGCGGGCCAGGGGCGAGTACACCGGGCCCGAGTCCGACATCTGGTCCCTCGGGGCCACCCTCTACTTCGCCGTCGAGGGGCGGCCCGCCTACGAGCGCTCCACGATCGCCGAGACCCTCGCGGCGCTGCTGAGTGAGAGCGCCGACGTGCCCACCCAGGCGGGCCAGTTGCGGCCGGTGCTCGACGGACTGCTGAACAAGAACTACAAGAAGCGGCTCAACGCCGCCACGGCGGAGACCATGCTCAGGATGGTCGCGGACACGCCTACCAGCGAGATGCCGGTGATCACGGCTGAGGCCTTGACCGACCAGGAGAGCCTTATGCCGAAGCCGCCCGCCAACCCTCCGGTAGCCGCCCCCGGCGCGCCAGGCCGGCCGACGGGCGGACCAGGGCAGCCGGGGGGTCCTCCCGGCGCCTCCGGACAGGGCCGCCCGCCGGCCGGCGCCCCCGGACGGGCCGGAGGCCCGCCTCCCCTCGGCGCTCCAGGACAGGCCGGAGGTCCTCCTGGCGGCGCTCCGGGACAGGCCGGGAGCTCTCCTGCCGGCGCTCCGGGACAGGCCGGGGGTCCTCCTGGCGGCGCTCCGGGGCAAGGTGGTCGTCCCGCAGCCGGTGCGCCGGGACAGGGCCGCCCTCCCGTCGGTGCGCCGGGACAGGCCGGTGCTGCCGGTGCTGCCGGTCAGCAGCCGCCCGGGTGGCCGCAGCAGGGGCTGTCAGGGCCGCCGGTCCAAGGTACGGGCCCCGCACCGCGCCAGCAGCCCGTGGACCCCGAGCGAACCGTCAGCCTGATGCGCCCGAAGTCCCCGCTCCCCCAGACACCTCCCCACGACGCCCCCCAGCAGGGCGCCCCGCCGCAGGGCCCGCCCCCGCAGCGGCCGGGCGACGACAGCGCCATGTCCGCCACCCGCGTCCACCCGTCCAGGCCGCAGAACGGCTCCCCCGGCCTCCAGGTCTATCCGCCCGCCCAGCACCCCGGGCAGCAGGGCCGCCAGCCCGGCTCGATGCCCTACCAGGGCGGACAGCAGCCCTTCCCGCAGGGACAGCAGCCTCCGCTGGGCCCGCCGCCTGAGCGGCCCGACTCGCAGGGCCTGGGCACCGATCTGTTCTCCATCGCGAGCCAGCCCGAGCAGCAGTCGAACGGCAGCCGCAACGGGATGCTGATCCTCATGGCCGTGGCCGCCTCGGCCGCCGTGGTGATCGCCATCCTGATCGTGGCGCTCCTCTCAAGCTGACAGCTCTCAAGTCTCAAGCTGGCACCGCTCAAGCTGACAGCTCAACGCGGGGCCGCTCCCGGCTGATCGGCGATGCGTGAGCCAGACTGGGAGGCATGAGCGAGTTCCGCATAGAGCATGACTCGATGGGCGAGGTGCGCGTCCCGGCCGGCGCCAGGTGGCGTGCGCAGACCCAGCGAGCGGTGGAGAACTTCCCGGTCTCGGGACGGCCGCTGGAGCCGTCCCACATCGCCGCGCTCGGCCTGGTCAAGGCGGTGGCCGCGGAGGCCAACGGCGAGCTGGGGGTGCTCGACAAGGACCTGGCCGAGGCCATCGCCCAGGCGGCGGCCGACGTGGCCGAGAACGAGCATGACGCCCACTTCCCCGTCGACGTGTTCCAGACCGGCTCGGGCACGTCGTCCAACATGAACGCCAACGAGGTCATCGCGTCCCTGGCCGAGGAGCGGCTGGGCCGCCCGGTGCACCCGAACGACCACGTGAACGCCTCCCAGTCGTCCAACGACGTCTTCCCCACCTCGATCCACGTGGCGGCGGCGACCGAGGTGAGCTACCACCTGCTGCCCTCGCTGGAGCACCTGGCGACGGCGCTGCGTACCAAAGAGCTGCAGTTCCAGGAGATGGTGAAGTCCGGCAGGACCCACCTGATGGACGCCACGCCGGTGACGCTCGGCCAGGAGTTCGGCGGCTACGCCACGCAGGTGGAGCACGGCTCGGTGCGGGTGAAGTCCGCGCTCGGGCACGTTCTGGAGCTTCCCCTGGGCGGGACGGCGGTCGGCACCGGCATCAACACCCCGCCCGGCTTCGCCGAATTGGCGATCGCCAAGCTGCGGGAGGCCACCGGGATCGGCTTCCGGGAGGCGATGGACCACTTCGAGGCGCAGAGCGCCCAGGACTCCATCGTCGAGCTCTCCGGTCAGCTCAAGGTGGTGGCCGTCTCCCTCAACAAGATCGCCAACGATCTGCGCTGGATGGGGTCGGGCCCCACGGCGGGCCTCGGCGAGATCAACCTGCCCGACCTGCAGCCGGGCTCGTCCATCATGCCCGGCAAGGTCAACCCGGTCATTCCCGAGGCCACCGCCATGGTCGCGGCCCAGGTGATCGGCAACGACGCCGCCATCACGTTCGCCGGCGCCTCGGGCAGCTTCGAGCTGAACGTCCAGCTGCCGATCATCGCCCGCAACATCCTGGAGTCCATCCGCCTGCTGGCGAACGTCTCCCGCCTGCTCGCCGACCGCTGCGTGATCGGCATCACGGCGAACAAGGACCGGATGCGCGAGTACGCCGAATCCTCCCCGTCCATCGTGACCCCGCTCAACCGGCACGTCGGATACGAGGAGGCCGCCAAGATCGCCAAGCAGGCCCTCGCCGAGCGCAAGACCATCCGCGAGGTGGTCATCGAACGCGGTCACATCAGCAAGGGCACCCTCACCGAGGAACAGCTGGACGCCCTGCTGGACGTCCTGCCGATGACCCGCCCCAGCTGAGCCCTGGTCATGCCTTCTTCGTGCCGGCGCGCTGGGTGGCGGTGATCCAGCGCGCCAGCAGTGCCGTGGCGGCGCCGGTGTCGACGGCCTCCGTCGCCTGCTTGCAGGCCTGGGCCAGGGCGGGGGTGAGCTCGTCGGCAGGCGGTGCGCCGTTGGCGGCCACCAGGGCGGCGGCGGCGTTGAGCAGCACGATGTCCCTGATCGGGCCGGTCTCGCCGGACAGGACGGCGCGGGCCACGGCGGCGTTGTGGGCGGCGTCGCCGCCGCGCAGGTCGGCCGGGTCGCAGTAGGGGATGTCGAGGTCGGCCGGGTCGAGGCGGGTGCGGGTGGCCGTGCCGCGGCGTACGACGTAGACCGTGGACGGGCCCGAGGTGGTGAGCTCGTCCAGGCCGTCGTCGCCGCGGAAGACCAGGGAGGAGGCGCCGCGTTCGGCCAGGACTCCGGCGATCACCTCCGCCATGGTCTCGTGGTAGACGCCGACCGCCTGGGCGGCGGGGAGCGCCGGGTTGGTGAGCGGGGCCAGGAAGTTGAAGACGGTGGGGATGCCGAGCTGGCGCCGGGCGCGGGAGGCGTGCTGGAGCGCCGGGTGGAAGGTGGGGGCGAAGCAGAAGGTGATGCCCACCTCCTCGGCGACCCGGGCGACGGCGGCCGGGGGCAGGTCGATGGCGACGCCCAGCTCCTCCAGGACGTCGGCGGCGCCGGTGGTGGAGGAGGCGGCCCGGCCGCCGTGCTTGACGACCTTGGCGCCGGCCGCGGCGGCGACGATGGCGGCCATGGTGGAGATGTTCACCGTGTTCGCGCGGTCTCCGCCGGTGCCGACGAGGTCCACGGTGTCGCCCGGGATCCTGATCGCGGAGGTGCCGGCGAGCAGGCCGTCGGCCAGGCCCGCGACCTCGGCGACGGTCTCGCCCTTGGCGCGCAGCGCGATGGCGAAGGCGGCGATCTGGGCGTCCGTCGCGGTGCCCGACATGATCTGGGACATGGCCCAGGCCGCCTGGACGGAGGTGAGGGGCTCGCGGTCGAGGAGGGTGGCGAGCAGGGTGGCCCAGGTGGTCGTGCCGGTCATGTGACGCCCTTTCGTGTGTCGAGTGCTCGACGGGCGTCCCTGCTGATGCCGGCGGCCGCCTCGTCGAGGCGGCCAGGATGCGTATGCGCTGGTGGGTCCGCCTAGTCGGCGGGCCACCACATGCACGGATACGCGGTCATGCCTCATACGGTATCAGCGTCAGGGAGATTCCCCCTCCGGACGGCACGCACACATGACCGACCGCCCGGTCATGTCGGCTGCGCCCATGTGTCCCGAACCGGCGAGGGCATAGGGTCGGCGAAGTGGAGGCCATGAGCACACGCTTTCTTGAACTGCTGGCCAGACAGGCCTCGGCCGTCGAGTTCGAGGGCCCGATCATCGAGGCCCGGGCCGCCGGAGCCGATCCGGCGGCCGTCGAGGAGCTCGAACGCGCCAAGGTCGAGGCGCTCAAGGTGCGGGCGCTGCTGAGGCGCAGGGCCAGGCGCGAGGCCGAGTTGTCCGCCCTCTACGACACGGTCGGCGACCTGTCGGCGCTGCGGGACGTGGACGCGGTGCTGGAGGCCATCGTGCACCGGGCCAGGCGGCTGCTCGCCGCCGACGCGGCCTACCTCACGCTGCACGACCCCGAACGCGGCGACACCTACATGCGGGTGACCGACGGCTCGATCTCGGCCAAGTTCGGGGCGCTCAGGCTCGCCATGGGCGCGGGCCTCGGCGGACTGGTCGCGCAGACCGGGGTGCCGTACACGACGGCCGAGTACTTCGACGACGCGCGCTTCCGCCGCGAGGGCGACATCGACGAGGCCGTCATCGAGGAGGGCCTGGTCGCGATCCTCGGCGTGCCGCTGCGGCTGGGCCGGCGGGTGATCGGCGTGCTGTTCGCGGCCAACCGCACCGCCAGGCCGTTCGGGCAGGAGGAGGTGTCGCTGCTGGCGAGCCTGGCGGCGCACGCGGCCGTGGCGCTCGACAACGCCAGGCTGCTGCAGGAGACCAGGAACGCGCTGGAGGAGCTCTCCGAGGCGCACCGCGCCGCCGGCCGGCACGCCGAGGCCGTGGAGCGAGCGGCGACGGCCCACGACCGGATGACCTCGCTGGTGCTGCGCGGCGGCGGCATCGAGGACGTGGCCGCCGTCGTGACGGACGTGCTCGGCGGATCGCTGGCCGTGCTCGACGCCCTCGGCCGGCCGCTCACCGGCGACGCCGGGGAACTCGACGCCGGCGTCGCCGAGGCCGCGCAGGCGTCCCGGGCGCTGGGCCGTACGGTGCGCAAAGGCGATCTGCGGATCGCGTCGGTGGACGTCGGCGGGGAGCCGCTCTGCACGCTGGTCCTGCGCAGCGACGACGCCGACGAGCGCATCCTGGAGCGGGCCGCGCTGGTGTGCGCGCTGCTGCTGCTGTTCCGCAGGAGCGTCGCGGAGGCCGAGGGACGGGTGCGCGGCGAGCTGCTCGACGACCTGATCTCCCACCCAGGCTCGCCCGGCCTGGACGAACGCGCCCGCAGGCTGGGCGTCGACCTGTCGGCGCCGCACGTCGTGGTGGTGGTCAAGCACGACGCGCAGCGCGAACGGGCCGCGTTCTGGGCCTCGTCGGAGGCGACCATCAGGCAAGGGCTGGCCGCCGGCCGGGCCGGCGAGGTGGTGCTGCTGCTGCCGGGAGCGGACGCGGGCCCGCTCGCCCAGCGCCTGGCCGCCGAGCTGAGCGCGTCCCTGCACTCCCCCGCGACGGCGGGCGCGGCGCCGGCCGGTGACGTGCCCGTCGCCGCCGCCTATCAGGAGGCGCGGCGCTGCGCGGAGGCGCTCATCGCGCTCGGCCGGGCGGGCGACGGCGCGAGCGCCGCCGAGCTGGGCTTCGTCGGGCTGCTCATCGGCGACGGCCGCGACGTGCGGGGCTTCGTCGGCTCGGTGCTCGGCCCGGTCATCGACTACGACGCCCGCCGGGGCACCGCGCTGACCGGGACGCTCGCCGCCTACTTCGGCAGCGGAGGGTCGCCGTCACGCACGGCCGAGCTCATGCACATCCACGTGAACACCGTCACTCAGCGGTTCGACAGGATCGGCAGGCTGCTCGGCGACGGCTGGCAGGAGCCGGAGCGGGCGCTGGAGATCCAGCTCGCCCTCCGCCTGCACCGGCTCGGCCACACAACCTCCGCTTAGCCTGTGGGTGACGGCACCATGGCCGGTCTTGAGGGAGGGATGGTCAGTCCTTGAGGTAGCGGTGCCTGCCCGCGCGGGCCAGCCGGACCAGGTGCCGCGCGCCGGGCAGGCGGCGGCCCAGGCGGTGCAGCGCGGTGTCGCGGCCCATGGGCGAGCGCCGCTGCGGGGTGACCGCCGAGCTGGGACACACCTCGACCTTCCCTCTGCGCATCTCCAGCGCGAAGCGCAGCCCGATCTCCTCCTCCGTGCTGCGCAGCGACGGCAGCCAGGCGCCGGGGCCGAGGGCGTCGCGGCCCGGCATTCGCCGCTTCACCGGCACCTTGGCCACCAGCTGACCCGCGATCTTGCCGGGCACCCCGGCCTCGACCAGCGCGGGCGCCGACACCTCGCGGGGCCGCCGGCCGGCGCCGCGCAGCACCAGCTCCAGCGGCGGCCCGCCGCTCGGCGGCACATATGGCACGGGCAGCACGACGAACAGGTGCTCGTCGACCAGCTTGGCCCGCACCCCCGGGGACACCAGGGCGATCGACTCGGTGAACGAGCGCGGCTCGACGGCCAGGCCGAGCCGGCCGTCGTCGGTCCAGCACGGCACCACCAGCCGCATCCTGGGCCGCTGGGCGAGCACGCCGAGGCAGTTGAGCGGCCCGTCCGTGCGCCGCACCCGGCTCCTGGCCTGGTAGGCCCCGCCGAACATGCGTACGTGCACCTCCCACTGGCCGGGCCTGAGCGGCTCGCCCTGGGCGGCGGCGATCACGTCGACCCTGGCCTCCCCGGTGATCCGCACGCGGGCGTGCCGGCGTCCCTCCGGCACCCGTTCGACCTGGTAGGCCACCGGGAGGAAGTGCACGTCCCCGGTCTCGGCGTGCCGTACGTAGACCTCGATGCGGGCGCGTTCGACGGCGTCGGTGACGTCGGTGACGTGGTCCGGGAGCAGCTTGGCGTCGATGGCCCGCGGCGGCCTCCAGAACAGGCGGTCGCCGTCCGTGCGGAACCTGTCGGGTCTGCCGTCCCCGGCCAGCACCTCGACGGCCAGCCCGAGCACCAGGACGTGCGCGTCCCAGCGGACCTCGGTCAGGTCGGCGCGCAGCCCGGCCCGGCGTGAGGAGTTGGCCAGCATGACGAGCTGGTCCAGCCGCCCGGCGCGGATCAGCGCCGCGATGGCCCTGAGCTGGACGGGCAGGTAGCGGTCGAGCCGGTCGGGGAAACGCTCGCCGACCAGGTCCTGGATCATGCGGAAGTACGCGCCCCTGTCGGTGGAGGAGCTGGCGAACGTGGCCGTGAGGAAGGGCCGCAGCACGGCGGTGCGGAACCAGTGGGCGTACATGCGGTCGCGCTGGCGGCCCTCCCCGACATAGGTGTCGATGTGGCCGAGCAGCGCCCGCAGTTCCCGGACGGTGGTGCGCGGGTGCTCCTCGATGACTGTGCGCTCGCCGAGGTGGCAGCAGACGTGCTCGGCCAGCACGGCGATGACCTTGGCCTGCAGGTAGGCCCGCATCACGAAGTCCTGCTCGGCGATGGGCCCGCCCGGCACGGCGAAGCCGAGCTCGTGCTCCTCCAGGAAGGCGCGGCGGTAGAGCTTGTGCGGCGTGAGCAGGGTGAGCAGCCGGTCGCGCAGGATGTCGGCGCGGGCCTTGCTGCGGTCGAACGCGGTCATCGGCGCGCCGCCGTCGCGCACCAGGCGGCCGACGAGCACGTCGGCGTCGGTCTCCGTGGCCCGCTCGTGCATCCGCTCCAGCGCGTCGCGCTCCAGCCTGTCGTACTGGTCGAGCAGGTAGACGTAGTCGCCCCGGGCGGACGCCAGGCCGACGTTGCGCCCGCGCATCGGTGATCCTGTGTGCGGCAGGTGCAGCACCCGAACGTTGCGGCGGACGGCGCCCACGGTGTCGAGCCGTTCCGCGATCCCGTCCGTGGACCCGTCGTCGACGAAGATCACTTCATAGTCGTCCGCCGGCAGGGTCTGCTCCAGCGTGGAGCGGATGCACGCATCGGCGCGATCCCCCGGGTTGTGGACATTGACGATCACACTGACCTTCACACCCATGCCGCCAGCGTGCGCGGTCATACATGGGCGGTCGCGACGGCTTGCCGATTACAGAAGGAAACCTGACCCGCTAGTACCATCCCTTGGCCTGGGAGTGCCCCCAAGCAGCGCAGGGAGTGCCGTAGCGGCCCTTGATGTAGCCCAGACCCCACTTGATCTGGGTGGCGGCGTTGGTCTGCCAGTCGGCGCCCGCGCTGGCCATCTTGGTGCCGGGCAGGGACTGGGGGATGCCGTAGGCGCCGGAGTAGCGGTTCATCGCCCGCTCGTTCCAGCCGCTCTCCTTCATCCAGAGCGACTCCAGGCAGCCCCACTGGTCCTGGCCGAACCCGGCCGAGGCAAGCATGCTCTTGGCCGTGGCCTTGTTGGTGCCGGGGGACGGGTCGCTGCCCGGCGGGAAGTTGGCGGGCGGGAAACCGTCGCCGCCCGGCGCCTTCTTCTTGATCTCGATCACGTCGAGCGGGTCCTTGCCCTCGCGTGCGGCCTTGAGCTCGGCGGCCTTGTACGCCTGCGTGGCCGCCTCCTTGAGCGCGTCGGTCTCGGGGTCGGGCGCGCTGAGGTCGCCACTGGCGAACGCACCGAGGTCCTCCAGCGAGAACGCGTCGGTCTGCGGGGCGTTGGCGTTCTGGACCGCGCGGTAGGCGACGTATCCGCCACCGCCGAAGACGACCACGACGGACAGGCCGATGATCGCTATCCGCTTCGGGGTCAGCCGCGAGCGCCGGCGTGCCGGGCGGGAGGCGCTGCGCGCTGGGCGCTCACTCAACTTCGGACCTGGGCTCACGGTCCATGAGCTTGCCCTGCCTTGGGGGGTACTCCGCAACCGAAACGCGGGATTTACTTTGCCATCTGTTGGCTAACCTGCAGGTTAGCCCGGACTTTCCTCATGGTTGTGATTTTGGTCACAGTGGCATGGTCCGCCCTTCGGGCTCCCGTAACCGAAGGGCGGACCGTAATCAGCCTGCCGCAGGGACTTCAGAGCCACATCCCCGGCACGTCACGGTTTCGTGACACAACCCGGATATACGCGACATGGACTAATAATGTGCCCGTGGCAGGCATCCTTCTCGTTGAAGACGACCCCTCTGTGCGCACAGCCCTGGAGCTGGCGCTGACCAGGCAGGGGCACTCCGTCACGGCCTACGCGACGGGTGAGGAGGCCCTGGACCACATACGCTCGCGCCGCCCCGAGATCGTCATCCTCGACGTCATGCTGCCCGGCATCGACGGCGTCGAGGTGTGCCGGCGCATCCGCAAGCTCGACCAGCTCCCGGTGATCCTGCTCACCGCGCGGGGCGACGACCTGGACGTGGTGGTCGGCCTGGAGGCGGGCGCCGACGACTACGTGGTCAAACCGGTCGAGCCGCGGGTGCTGGACGCCCGCATCCGCGCCGTACTGCGCCGGGCCGAATCCGCCACCTCCGACCGCATCTCGTTCGGCGACCTCATGATCGACAGAGGCGCGCTCAAGGTCATGCTGGCCAGCAAGGAGATCCACCTGACGCCCACCGAGCTGCGCCTGCTGCTGGAGCTGGTACGCCATCCCGGCCAGGTGCTCAACCGGCGCTACCTGCTGCGCGCGGTCTGGGACCACACGCACGTCGCGGACTCCCGTCTGGTCGACGCCTGCGTGCAGCGGGTCAGGGCGAAGATCGAGCCGAGGCCGGCGGAGCCGGTGTTCATCCACACCGTGCGCGGTTTCGGCTACCGGTTCAGTCCTCCGTGATCCGGCCGCCCACCGGGTTCCGGGCGCGCCTGGTCATCACCTTCACCCTGGTGGCCGTCACCGCGTCCGTCCTCGTCGCGACCATCGGGTTCGAGCTGGCCAAGACGGCGTTGCTCAAGCGGGCCGAGGACTCCTCCGTCGACCTGGTGACCAGGCAGCTCAACCAGATCAGCTTCCCCATCGGCAGGCTCAGGCCGGGCGAGGCCGAGCCCGGCACCAGAGAGCTGTCCAACCTGTCCCAGGCACTCGACGGCCCCGGCCGCAGCGTCGTGCTGGAGTACGGCGACCTGACGCACACCGACGGCCCGATGACCATGAACGACGTGCCCAACGAGCTGCACGGCCGCTCCAAGCAGAACATCGTCACCCAGCGCAAGACGCTGCGCGGCGAGCTCTGGCTGATCGTCGGCGCGGAGGTCCACCGCGCGACCGCCAAGGCCCCCGAGCCCACCGGGCTACGGGCGTTCGTCTTCTTCCCGCTGCGCGACGACGAGAGCCAGCTGGCCACGCTGCGCGCCACCCTGGCCCAGGGCGGCGCCGCCATCGTGCTCATCGCCCTGGTGGTGGCCGTACTGTCGGCCAGACAGGTGCTGCTGCCCGTACGGAGGCTCAGCGCGGCGGCTCAGGCGCTCGGCCAGGGCCGCCTGGACACGCGCCTGCCCGTACACGGACAGGACGAGCTCGCCGAGCTGACCTCCAGGTTCAACGACGCGGCGGCGGCGCTGGAGCTGAGCGTGGCGGAGCTGCGCTCGCTGGAGGCGATGTCGCGCAGGTTCGTCGCCGACGTCTCGCACGAGCTGCGCACGCCGCTCACCGCGATGACGGCCGTGGCCGACATGCTCTCCGAGGAGGCCAGCCGGCTGCCGACGGCGCCCGCCGAGGCGGTGCGGCTGGTGCTGCGCGAGATCGAGCGGCTGCGCGAACTGGTCGAGCACCTCATCGAGGTCAGCCGCTTCGACGCGGGCACGGCCACCCTCAACCTGGAGCCGGTGAACGTGTCGGACGCCATCCACGACTGCCTGGAAGTGCGAGGCTGGAGCGAGCAGGTCGAGGTGACCTCCTCCCGGAGCCTGACCGTCACCCTCGACCTGAGCAGGTTCGACGTCATCGTGGCCAACCTGGTCGGCAACGCGCTCAAGCACGGCGCGCCCCCGGTGGAGGTCAGCGCGAGAGCCACGCAGAACGGCCTGGAGGTGAAGGTGCGCGACCACGGCCAGGGCATCCCGGCGGCGGCGATGCCGCACGTCTTCGACCGCTTCTACAAGGCGGGCGCGGGCCGCTCCCGCAGCCAGGGCAGCGGCCTGGGCCTGGCCATCGCGCGCGCCAACGTGCACCTGCACGGCGGCACGATCTCCGTACGGGCGCAGACTCCCGGCACGCTCTTCACGGTCTGGCTCCCGCACCCATGAGCAGGCGGCACGCGCTCGCGGCGGTCGCGCTGCTCCTGACGGCGGCCTGCGGCATCTCCCCCACCGACGTGATCGACCGGGGCGGCCCGCCCGTCGTCCGGGTCCCGCCACCGTCCAAGACCATCTACCTGCTCAAGGACGGCGAGCTCACGCTGGAGCCCGCCGACGTGGACTCCGACTCGGTGAGCAGCCTCCTCACCGCCCTGTTCGACGCCTCGACCCAGCCGCTCGGCGACCGGGACACCGCCCTGCGCGGCTTCGTCTTCGAGGGCATCGAGGACTCGCTCAACCCCGTCCAGCGCGACGAGGTCAAGCTGCCGCGGACCTCGACGCTGACCGTGTTCATCAAGGGCGAGGGCACGCTGACCGAGCTCGGCAAGGCGCAGATCGTGTGCACCGCCCAGCAGGACACGACGGTCGAGGAAGTAAAGATCATCCGCCAGTACGTGGACCGCCCCTCCACCACCACGGAGGGACGGCGCACGTGCGGCGAGTTCAAGTGAGCTAGATGGACAGGTCTTCCAGCATCTCCGTCACCAGCGCGGCGATCGGCGAGCGCTCGGACCTGGTCAGCGTGACGTGCGCGAACAGCGGATGCCCCTTCAGCTTCTCCACCACGGCCACCACGCCGTCGTGCCGCCCGACCCGCAGGTTGTCACGCTGGGCGATGTCGTGGGTGAGCACCACCCGTGAGTTGGCGCCGATGCGGCTGAGCACGGTCAGCAGCACCCCGCGCTCCAGCGACTGGGCCTCGTCCACGATGACGAAGGCGTCGTGCAGCGACCGGCCGCGGATGTGCGTCAGCGGCAGCACCTCCAGCATGCCGCGATCGAGCACCTCGTCGATCACCTCCGGCGTGGTGACCGCGCCCAGGGTGTCGTAGACCGCCTGCGCCCACGGGCCCATCTTCTCGCCCTCGCCGCCGGGCAGGTAGCCGAGCTCCTGACCGCCGACGGCGTACAGCGGGCGGAAGACGACCACCTTGCGGTGCTGACGGCGCTCCAGGACCGCCTCCAGCCCCGCGCAGAGGGCCAGGGCGGACTTGCCCGTGCCCGCCCTGCCGCCGAGTGAGACGATGCCGATCTCCGGGTCCATGAGCAGGTCCAGCGCGATGCGCTGCTCGGCGGAGCGGCCGTGCAGCCCGAACACCTCACGGTCACCGCGCACCAGCCGCACCGACTTGTCCGGCTGCACCCGCCCGAGCGCCGATCCCTTCGCCGACAGCAGCCGCAGGCCGGTGTGCGTGGGCAGTTCCCTGGCCTCCTCCAGGTCGGCCGTGCCGTGCTCGAAGAGCGTCTCGACGCCCTCCGCGGTCACCTGGACCTCGGCCATCCCCGTCCAGCCGGACTCGACCACCAGCTCGGCGCGGTACTCCTCCGCCGACAGGCCGATCGAGGCCGCCTTGACCCGCATGGGCAGGTCCTTGGAGACGAGCACGACGTCACACCCCTCCGCGGCCAGCGAACGGGCCACGGTGAGGATGCGCGTGTCGTTGTCGCCCAGGCGGAACCCCACGGGCAAGATGGACGGATCGCTGTGATTGAGCTCAACCCTGATCGTGCCGTCCCCTGTCGGCATGGGCTCGTCCAGCCTGCCGTACTCAACGCGCAGGTCGTCGAAGTAGCGCAGGGCCTTTCTGGCGAAATAGCCCAGCTCGGGATGGTGCCGCTTTCCCTCCAGCTCCGTGATCACGACGATCGGCAGAACGACATCGTGCTCCGCGAAGCGGGTCATTGCCGCCGGATCGGCTAGCAGGACCGAGGTGTCCAGCACGTAAGTGCGCTTGGCGGGGTTGGTCGAAGGGTTGCTCGAGGACACTGCCACACGTTCTCCCCCGGGCGCCCTAGCGGTCGGGCGCCCTGCAGACGAGGCGGGAATCGGACCGGACCCGGGTCTCCCACCGCGACATGCCGGCGGTGCCGGGTTCCGGCCCCCCTCGGCAGATGTTGGTGCAAAGGCGGGACCTCTCCGGAGTGTTCGGTCTGCGACCGGACACTTCCAACGTTACGTTCTGGATACCCAGATGTCCCGTCAGGAACCGTAACGTCGGTGTCTCGCAGCGTAATCACGCAGCGCCCGCAGGAAATCCACCCTGCGGAAGTCGGGCCAGTAGGCCTCGTGGAAGTAGAACTCTGAGTGAGCACTCTGCCACAACATGAAGCCCGACAGACGCTGTTCGCCCGAGGTCCGGATGAGAAGATCCGGGTCGGGCTGGCCGCGAGTGTAGAGATGCTCCGCGATATGTTCGACATCGAGCACCTCGACGAGGTCCTCGATGCTCGCGCCCCTGCTCGCATGCTCCTGGAGGAGTGAGCGCACCGCATCGGCAATCTCACGCCTTCCTCCATACCCAACTGCAACGTTCACAATCAGGCCCGGACGGTGTGATGTTACTTCTTTCGCATTTTTTAGGACATTAGCCGTCCTGTCCGGGAGCAGGTCGAGCGCTCCGACCGGACTGATCCGCCACCCCAGCTCCACGAGCTCCTGCGTGACGTCCTCGATGATGCCCAGCAGCGGCTCGAGCTCCTCGCTGGGCCGGTTGAGGTTGTCGTTCGACAGCATCCAGACCGTGACGACCTCGACACCGGTCTCACGACACCAGGTGAGCAGCTCGGCTATCTTGTCGGCGCCCTTACGGTGTCCCGTCGCGACGTCCCGCATCCCCATGGCGCGCGCCCAGCGGCGGTTGCCGTCGATGATGACCCCGACGTGCCGGGGCACGCTGTCTTTCGACAGCTTGGCCTCCAGCCGGCGTTCGTACACCCGGTAGACCACATCGCGCAGGCCCACGGAGTCCCTCCCCAGCGCTGCAGTACCTCAGGTCGGACGACCCAACAGGCAATTATCACCGCGTTTCGCCCGTGCCCGTGCCCATCCACGGGCTCCAGGCGGCCTTCCGACCCGCCCGAAGCCGTCCATGAGCCCGTACACGAACCCAGCCGAACGCCGCCGGCACGAGCACCACTCACCTGCCCTGCCCGCCCGTCCCGCAGGTCTTTAACAGGCCTCCGGGCAGCCGCCACTCACCACCCGTGCCACTTGGGCACGGCGGAATGGTGCGTATTCGACAGCGTAGCCCTCCTCCGGGGAGGGTCTGCCCCGGAGGAAATCCGCCTGCCGACGGGGAAGAGGGCACCTGACCGGAAGCGCGCCGCCTGATCAGGGAGAACGCCGCCACAACCTGACCCACCAGGACGACCTGTCCGGCCCCGCAGCCTCAGCGAACCCGGCGGGCGCGGTGGGCCCGGCAGGCGCGGTGGGCCCGGCAGGCGCGGTGGGCCCGGCAGGCGCGGTGGGCATCTTCCCCTGGGCGCGGAGCCAGGCCGCGAAGTCGTCGGCGTCCGCGCGATAACCGGGCGGCGGCACCGTACGGGAGCGGGCGTAGGCGGCGAAGTCGGCGGCCAGATCCTTCCCCGCCGCCCGGGCCGCATCCGGCCGCAGCCTGGCCACGACACTGCGGCGCTTGGCCACGAGGCTCCCCGCCTGCACCCTCAACCGCGCGGCGTCGAACCCCTCCGGCGGCTCCGCACCGCTGACCAACGCCGCCACCACCCGCGCCTGCGCCTCGGCCAACCTCCGCCGACCCGCACCATCCTCCCCACCGGGATCCCGGTCACCGGCCACCCGCGGCTCCTGCCCAGCCGACTGCCTCCGGCCCCGCTCAGCAGGAACACCCGACGGCTGCCCGTCGGACAAGCTCGGCGACTGTGCGGTGGGCGTGCACGGGAACTGCCCATCGGACAAGCCAGAGAACTTAGCCGTGGGCGCGCTCGGGGGCTGGGTTGGGGGTGGGTCGGGGGTCATGGGGTGGGGGTGGTCGTGGCGGCTCGGATGCGGGAGAGTTCGGCGGCGAGGGCCTCGTCGCTGGGGTAGTGGTCGTCCCACTCCAGCAGGACGCCCGGCGGGTGGGTGCGGGCGCAGAGCTCCCGGAGGATGTCGAGGACGGGCTCGGGCACCGAGGCGGTGTGCGTGTCGTGCCAGACGCCGCCGTGCTCCTCCCCGCCGGCGACGTGCACGTACGCGAGCTGCGACAGCGGCAGGTCGTCGAGCGCCTGGACGGCCGACAGCCCGAGGTTCACCTGGTTGGTGTAGAGGTTGGCGACGTCGATGAGCAGGTGCACGCCGGTGAGCTCGACCAGCTCGCCGAGGAACTGGGCGTCGGTGAGCTCGTCCTCTGGCCAGCCGAAGAGGGCGGCCACGTTCTCCAGGGCGAGCGGGACCGGCAGCGCGTCCTGGGCCTGGCGCACGTTCTGCGCGACGACCTTCAGGGCGTCGCGGGTGCGGGGCACCGGCAGCAGGTGACCGGCCTCGACGCCGCCCGCCCGGACGAACGCGAGGTGCTCGCTGACCAGCGGGGCGTCCAGCGCCTGGGCGCAGGCGGCCAGGTGGGCGAGGGTGGCGGCGGAGGGTGGTTCGGCGCCGCCGACGCCGAGGCTCACGCCGTGCGGGATCACGGGGAGGCCGCGTTCGCGCAGCACCCGCAGCGACGCGGGGAGGGAGGCGGGACGGATGTTCTCGGCGATGACCTCGACGAACTCGACGCCGGCCAGCCGCTCCACGGTGAGATCGATCTCCGCGCGCCACCCGATGCCCAACCCCAGCCGCCCCATCCGACCCCACCTCCCACTCGCCGCGTGCTCCGATCGACGATCGGCCGACGCCGCATGCTCCGGAGATCGGTCAGCCGACGCCGCATGCTCCCGTGGCTGGTCAGCCACCACCGCAGCCTCCGCCACAGCCGCCGCCACCACCGCACGAGCTGCCGCCACCGCCACAGGAGCTGCTGGAGGCGCTGTGGCTGCCGCTCCCGCCGCTGGAGCTCGTGCCGCTGGAGCCGACGAAGTCGCCGCCGCCGAAGCTCTGGGTGGTGTCGTGGGAGCCGCCGCAGGTTCCGCCGGCGCAGCTGCCGCCGGGCGGCACCGCGTTGTCGCGGGCGTTGAGCTCGGCCTCGGTCTCGGGGTCGCCCATCGCGCTCAGGCCGTACAGGGCGACCGGCATGGAGATGTCCGACACCGTCGCCGCCGGGGCGCCCGGCCGGTGCGTGCTCTTGGCCCTGCTCAGCCGTTCTTGGCCCGCGTAGGTGACCAGGCTCCGCAGCGCCCGCCGCAGCCGGACATAGGTGCTCAGCCCGGAGATCCCGGTCACCACCAGCGCTATCGCGCCCACGGCCAGCACTGCCCCTGCCATGGTGTCCGCCTCGGGCAGGTACAGCACGCAGAGCAGGGTCACTGGCACGAGGATCAGGCACAGCACCGACAGCAGCGCCAGGCGCCTGAGCCGCGAGCGGACCGTCCCGGTCGCCTCCTCGGGCGCGATCAGGCCCAGGGCGATCAGCTGGTGGTGGATGGCGGTCATCTCCTGGCCCTTGCCGACCTCGTGGCGGACCTCGTGGGCTGAGGCCCCGCTGCCCGCCGCCGCCAGGACGGCCCGTTCGAGGTCGTCGCCGGGGCGAGCCGCGCCCGCGACGGGGTGCAGGAGGCCCCCTCTGGAGACGCGGAGCAGCCCCGCCCGGGTCAGCACGGCGATGGCGGTGTTGACCGCCCGCAGCGCGCCGCCCGCGAGATAGGCGACCTCGTAGGCGCCGAGCTCACGCGTTCCCGCGTCCACGGCCCCGCGCATGCGCGCGTATCTGCTCTTCAGCGAGCTGGTCGTCGCTATGACGGCTGCGATCAATACGGCACAGACCAGGATGAGCGTTACAAGGACTCCCATGGCCGCCTCCTCTACGAGTATCCAGTAGACGCCCGCGAGAGGCGGAAAGGTTCCCGCCTGAAGGTCTCAACCACCTGACCCGCCGCCTCCGCCGCAGCCGGAGGATCCGCCGCCACCGCCGAAGTCTCCGCCCCCGAAACCACCCCCGCCGCCATCCCCGGAACCAGAGGATCCGAAGCCAGAGGAGGGGTCCGCGTAGGTCCCGCAGGATCCGGCGATGTCGCCTCCCGGGCTCCCGGCCGACAACTCCTCGCCGATGATCCGATCGTCCACCTCCCCCAGGCCGTACAGCGCCACGGGGACGCCGACGGCCAGGCTGAGCGACCCCGGGTCGCGGAAGCCGCGCGGATGGCGGCGCAGCGCCGACAGCAGCACCTGGCGCCCCTCCTTGCTGACCCGGTCACGCTGCTTGCGGCGCTCCTTGTAGATCGACGAGAGGCCCACGAACACCCCGAACGCGCCGAACAGCAGCGCCCCCAGGAACTTCCCCTCCTTGCCCGCCACGCCGGCCACCGCCAGCACGATCGCGGTCACCTCGAAGACGAACCCCGCCGCCACGGCCGCCATGAGCCACCTCAGGCGGCCGTTCGCGGCGTCGGCCACCGCCCCCTCGGGCAGCAGCAGGCCCCGGCGGGTGAGACCACCGGCCAGCTCGGCGAGCGCCGGGTGCTCCGCCAGCGCGTGCCGCAGCTCACCCGCCGTACAGCCGCCCGGCCGCGCGCCGAGGACGTCCAGCACCGCCTGCTCGATCGGCACCGGCGACGGGCGGGCGCCGTACACGATCGTCACGCGCGCGCCCCGTGAGACGCGGACGGCGCCGGCCGTCGCGAGGACGGCCAGCGCCGCGTTGAGCGCGCGTCGCGGCCCACCGGAGAGGTACGCCAGCTCATAAGGGGACAGGTCGTGGCCGAAGCTTCCCGCCCCCGCCCTGCCCCGGGCCTTGTCGGCGGCACGCTGAGCGGCTCGGTCTGCGGCGAGGACGAGCCCCACCACGCCGATGGCCGCGATCAGTAAGACGTTGTCCATCCGTGTCCGTCCCGGCTCCCTCGGCAGCACTGCGGGGCCGCCAAGCTAGCCGGGCCGGCCGCGTCGCACAAGGTCAGCCGAGGCGGTCCACCAGGGCGTTGTACTCCTCCCACAGCTCCTTGGGCAGCTGCTTGCCGAACGTGTCGAAGTGGGCCGGGATCAGCGCCGCCTCCTCGCGCCACACCTCGCGGTCGACGCTCAGCAGCGTGCGCAGGTCCTCTTCGGGCAGGTCGAGCCCCTCGGTGTCGAGCGAGTCCGGCACCAGCCCGATCGGGGTCGGCACGGCCTTGGCCTCGCCGTTCAGCCGGTCCACGATCCACTTGAGCACGCGGCTGTTCTCGCCGAAGCCCGGCCAGATGAACTTTCCGTCGGCGTTCTTGCGGAACCAGTTCACGTAGTAGATGCGCGGCAGCTTCGCGCCCTGGCGGCGGCCGATGTCCAGCCAGTGGGCGAAGTAGTCGCCCATGTTGTAGCCGCAGAACGGCAGCATCGCGAACGGGTCGTGGCGCAGCTCACCGACCTTGCCCTCGGCCGCCGCGGTCTTCTCCGAGGCGATGTTCGCGCCGAGGAAGACGCCGTGCTCCCAGCTCAGCGACTCGGTGACGAGCGGCACCGCGGTGGCCCGGCGGCCGCCGAACAGGATCGCCGAGATCGGCACGCCCTTGGGGTCCTGCCATTCGGGGGCGATGATCGGGCACTGGGAGGCAGGCGTGGTGAAGCGGGAGTTCGGATGGGCGGCGGGCTCGTCGCTGTCCGGGGTCCAGGAACGGCCCTTCCAGTCGGTCAGGTGCGCCGGCGGCTTGTCGGTCAGGCCCTCCCACCACACGTCGCCGTCGTCGGTGAGCGCGACGTTGGTGAAGATGCTGTTGCCCCAGAGCGTCTTGACCGCGTTGGCGTTGGTGGTCTCGCCGGTGCCGGGCGCGACGCCGAAGAAGCCGGCCTCGGGGTTGATGGCGTAGAGCCGGCCGTCGTCTCCGAAGCGCATCCAGGCGATGTCGTCACCGACCGTCTCGACCTTCCAGCCGGGGATGGTCGGCTGGAGCATGGCGAGGTTGGTCTTGCCGCAAGCGCTGGGGAAGGCGGCCACGACGTAGCGGTGCTCCCCGGAGGGCGGCGTCAGCTTGAGGATGAGCATGTGCTCGGCCAGCCAGCCCTGGTCACGCGCCATCACGCTGGCGATGCGCAGCGCGTAGCACTTCTTGCCGAGCAGGGCGTTGCCGCCGTAGCCGGAGCCGTAGGACCAGATCTCGCGGGTCTCGGGGAAGTGGCTGATGTACTTGGTGGAGTTGCACGGCCACGGGACGTCCTGCTGGCCGGGCTCCAGCGGCGCGCCGACGCTGTGGACGGCCTTGACGAACTCGCCGCGCTCCTCGATCAGGCGCAGCGCCCGATCGCCCATCCTGGTCATGACCCGCATCGAGACCACGACGTACGGCGAGTCGGTGATCTCGACGCCGAGCTGGGAGATGTCGCCGCCGAGCGGCCCCATGCAGAACGGCACGACGTACATCGTGCGGCCGCGCATGCTGCCCTTGAACACCTCGCCGAAGGTCCTGCGCATCTCGGCCGGCGCGATCCAGTGGTTGGTCGGCCCGGCGTCCTGCTCCCGCTCGGAGCAGATGAAGGTGCGGTCCTCGACCCGGGCCACGTCGCTCGGGTCGGAGGTCGCGTAGAAGCTGTTGGGCCGCTTGGCCAGCCGGGTGAACGTGCCCTGGTCGACCAGGAGGTTGGTCAGGCGCGTCCACTCCTCCTCCGAGCCGTCGCACCACTCGATCCGGTCCGGCTCGGTAAGGGCGGCTATCTCTTTCACCCACGCGGCCAATTCGGCATTGGCGGTAGGCGTGGGAACTTCCACGGAAACAGACACGGCTGCGGCTCCTCCACTCTCTCAGGGCCCGCTCATCATTAACGACGACGACACCGGAAAGCCAATTGGCATAGACCTCTGACTCGGCTGTCGCCGCAGGCAGCGGCCTTGACGATTGGGGGAGCCTACCCACCGGGACACGTTTTAAAAGAAAGTCGCCGGCACGCTGGTTTAGGCCAATCGAAATGGTCTAAACCAATGTGCCGAATGGTTTAGTCCAATCCGCTCACGAATTGACGTCGGGCCCCGCGGACCTGACCCGGTCCACATGCTGCAGGGCGTCGCGCAATTCCCCCAGCCAGGTGTCGGTGTTGCGGCCGACCAGGCGGACGCACCAGGCGAGGGCGTCGCTGCGACTGCGGGCCACCCCGGCGGCCACGAGCGTGTCGAGGACCTGTCGCTCGGACTGCCGCAACCTGGTCATGACGGGCACGGAGAGTGTGGTGAACATCACAGTCTCACCACCACAGGTGACACCCCAGGAGACCTTCTGCCGGAACTTCCGCTCGGCCTCCTTGGCGATCTCGATGCGCCGCTCCCGCGTCTCCTCCCTGAACCGGCCGATCAGCCCGTCGATGAGGGCCCCTCGCTCGGCCTCCTCCACACCCGCCGGGGGATCCGGCAGCGTGCCGACGACCGCGATCTCCTCGCGGTCCCTGGTGACCTGGGGCGGGCCGGTGAACCAGCCTTGCGGGAGCCGCCCGGTGAACCAGCCGCGCATCTGCGCTGTCATGTCATCGCTTGCCATGTAATCAACATTACATAGTTGCCGGAAAATAGCACGCACCAGAACGAGGCGGTCTCGTACGGAACCAGAAGGCTCAGCGAACCTGGGTGGCGGCCTGCGGGCTCACCCTGACCACACCGGCCAGGTTGCGGGTGTTCACCGGGGCGATCTTGACCACGTCGCCGGTGCGGGGGGCGTGCAGCATCTTGCCGTTGCCCCAGTAGATCGCCACATGCGAGATGTAGCCGGGATTGGTGGGGTCATTGCGCCAGAACAGCAGGTCACCCGGCTGCGCATCGCTGAGCGGCACCTGCGGCCCCGTCACCCACTGCTGGTGCGTCACGCGCGGCATGCGTACCCCCGCCTGCCCGTAGGCCCACTGGACCAGCCCCGAGCAGTCGAAGGTGGTCGGCCCCTCGGCGCCCCACACGTACGGTGTGCCGAGCTTGGAGGCGGCGGCCTCCAAGGCGGCCGTGAGCTGCTCACCCGACATGAACGACCCGGTCGGCCAGTTGCGCTGCCTGGTCTGCCGTACGGGCAGCACCGGGTTGACCATGGCCGTCTGGGTGCCCTTCGGCAGCAGCTTCTCCAGCCTGTCGCGGAGCTTGGCCGAGTCGGCCTTCGGGGCACTGATGATCAGCGCGTTGTCGCGCGGGAGGCCCAGCGTGCGGCCGGTCCGCTTGGACACGACCGCGTCCACCCCGCCGAAGCCGGTCGTGGCGTAGGCGCCGATCCGCAGCGGCCCGGCCGGCCCGCTCACCTTCCGATGCAGCGTCAGCCCGCCGTCGTTGCCCAGCACGAACGACACGGCCACGTCACCCGCCGCCACGTTGGACCACAGCGCGTCCGAGGCGGCCGTCACCTTGGGCGTGTAGGCGCGGAAGGAGGAGGGGTCGACGGCGAGGGTCTGCACCCGCTTGCCGTCGAGCGTGACGCTGGCGGCGTCGGCCAGCTCCAGCGCGCGCACCCCCGGCAGCCGGGCGACCTTCTGTAAGTGGGCCTGGGTGAGCGGCTTGCGCGTCACCACGAAGAGATTGGGCTTGTGCAGGCCCGCGAGCGGCTTCACCGGCTGCACCGTCTCCGACTGCGCCATCAGGCTCTGCTTCGGAGCCGGGCGGACCCGTACGGCCTCCGTGACGACCGGCTCGGCCGGCTGCCTGATCTCGGCGAGCAGCAGCACGTCGGCCGTCAGCACGGCGACCAGCGCCACCACGATGAACGGGATCAGCTTGCGGGTGTCACGCCGCCGCCTCGTGCTCACCAGGAAGCTGAGGTCCTGGCCGATCCCCGAGGAACGAGCGAACTCCGCCGGGCCAGCGTGGGCCCGGCGGAGCTGTTCTTCGGGGGTCAGTTGCCGATGTACGGCACAGCCTCGAGGATCTCGACGGTGTTCTGACGACCGTTGGGCATGCTGTACGTCGCCTTCTCACCGATCTTCTTGCCGTTGATCGCCGCACCGAGCGGGGACCGTGGCGAGTAGACGTCGATCGGGGAGCCGCTCTCCTCACGGGAGGCGAGCAGGAACGTCACCTCGTCGTCGTCACCGGTGAAGCGGATGGTCACCGTCATGCCGGGGCCCACCACCCCCTCGGTCTTGGGGGCCTCACCCACCTGCGCGCTGTCCAGGATCTGCCGGAGGTGGAAGATCCGCGCCTCCATCTTGCCCTGTTCGTCCTTGGCCGCGTGGTAGCCGCCGTTCTCCTTGAGGTCACCCTCTTCGCGGGCGGCCTCGATCTTCTTGGCGATGTCGACGCGCCCGGGCCCCGAGAGATATTCGTACTCGGCCTTCAGGCGGTCGTACGCCTCCTGCGTCAGCCATGTGACGTTCTCATCGCGAGAGTCGGCCACGGGTTCTCCTTGCTAGCTAGGGGGCCCTGAGATCACTGAAGGTTGCATGCGGTTGAATCGCGAAAGACTAACAAGCCAACCGCGCGAACGCTTCCCCAAATGTCTCACTATACGAGATTGCAGTACTGCACGTGCACGGAAGTGGCCTGGACACTGGTGTCCAGGCGTTCCTTGAGCTGCTTACTACCCTCACCAGCGGGAATTCTTACTTCCTTGCTGCCCACTTCTGCATGGTCCACGTCCGTGGCCCTGATCCGGCAGACCGCCGCCCTGCCGGAGGGCTTGCTGACGGTGAAGGTGATCTCGGCTTGGGCCGGGTCGACGTCGAAGGACACCACCTGCGCCACCGCGCCGGTGTTGCTCCCGGTCATCGACCACATCACATAACCCCATCCACCTGCGATGATGGCCACGAGCACGCCGATCACGACGTGCACGACGAGCCGCCCGCCGCGTTCTGGACGGTCGGGGAAGTCGTCGGGTGTGCCGAGAACGGGCCCGTTCTCGACATCTCTGGTGGCCATGGCGGAATCTCCCTGCACTCCCTGAGCGTTATCCGAGACAATTGTCGCCTGCGGGGGCCACGCCCTCGCGACCGCCCAGCAGAAACTAACCTCTCTGGGCAAGTGATCGGTCCCTACTGAGGAGACATCGAGCCCGTGAGTGCACCGCTGAGGCTGATGGCCGTCCACGCCCACCCCGACGACGAGTCGAGCAAGGGCGCTGCGACGATGGCACGTTACGTCCGTGAAGGCGTGGACGTGCTGGTCTGTACGCTCACGGGCGGTGAGCGTGGTTCCGTGCTGAACCCCAAGATGGACCGCCCTGAGATCGTGGCGAACATCGCCGAGGTGCGCAGAGCCGAGATGGCCCGGGCCCGAGAGATCCTCGGCGTTGAGCAGCGTTTCATGGGATTCGTCGACTCGGGGCTGCCGGAGAACGAGGAGGAGGAGCTGCCCGAAGGCTGCTTCGCCTTGCAGAAGCTGGAGGACGCCTCGGCTCCGCTGGTCGCCGCGGTGCGCGAGTTCAGGCCGCATGTGATCATCACCTACGACGACGACGGCGGCTACCCGCACCCCGACCACATCATGACCAACAAGGTCTCGGTGGAGGCGTTCGAGGCGGCGGGCGACCCCGACCGCTACCCCGGCACCGGCGACCCGTGGCAGCCGCTGAAGCTCTACTACCACATGGGCTTCAGCAAGGACCGGTTCGAGGCGCTGCACGAGGCGATGACCGCGCGCGGCCTCGGCTCACCGTACGCCGACTGGATCTCCCGGTGGGAGGACCGGCCCACCAAGTGGCACGTGACCACCCAGGTGCGGTGCGCCGAATACTTCCGGATCCGCGACGAGGCGCTGCTCGCGCACGCCACCCAGGTGGACCCCGACGGCTGGTTCTTCCAGTGCCCGCGTGAGGTGCAGGAGGAGGTCTGGCCGACCGAGGACTACCACCTGGCGCGCTCGCTGGTCGACACCGAGCTGCCGGAGGACGACCTGTTCGCCGGCATCCACGCCGAGGAGAGCTCACCGGCCTGCCACTGAGCCACCTCTCCACTGAGCCACCTCTCCGCCGAGGCACTGAGCCGCCGAACCGAGCACGGCACCCAGGTGGCAGACTGGATGTGTGCACGTTCTAGCAGCAGGTGATATCAGCCCGGGCATTCTCGGCTTCACCGTCGTCGCCCTCATCGGCCTGGCCCTGTACGTTCTGGTCAAGTCCATGAACAAGCAGATCGCCAGGATCGAAGTGCCGCACGAGGCCGACCTCGACAAGAAATCCGAGTAGATGCCGACGATTGAAGTGGTCGACGACCCGGCGAAGAGCCGGTTCGAGGTCCTCGTGGACGGACAGGTCGCCGGGTTCGCCGACTACCGCCTGCGGGGCGCGAAGATCGTGCTCACGCACACCGAGGTCCAGCCGGAGCACGGGGGCAAGGGGCTGGCCGGCAGGCTGGTCAAGCACGCCCTGGAGGCGAGCCGCGACGCCGGACTGCGGGTCGTGCCCCTGTGCCCCTACGTGGTGACCTACATCGAGCGCCACCCCGAATACCAAGATCTAGTCGACGGGTGACCAGGCGCGCTCCAGCGCCTTGGGCAGGCCCCACCAGCCCAGCGGAGTGAGCACGCCGTCCTCGTCGACGATGCCGAGGTGCCTCCACAGGCTCACCACCGGGCCGAACAGCACCTCGGTCGCGCCGAGGTCGTCCGGGCCCTCGTCGTAGGCGTCGATGTCCTCGGACTCCGAGATCAGCCGGGCGATCCGCTCGGGTGAGGCGAGGACGCCCGGCCCCAGCCTGACGAGGGCGGTGACCGCCGCCAGCCAGTCGGCGTACTGGATGGCGAACAGGTTGGCCAGCACCGTGTCCTCGTCGCTGAGCTCACGGTCGAGGTCCACGAACTCCTCCAGCAGGTCCGCCTCCTCCGGCAGGTCGGAGAGCGGCCCCGCGATCCCCGCCGCGACCGCCAGCCACAGCTCCGTGTCGTCGTCGGGCAGCGGCCTGTCCTCGAACCCCGCGCAGGCGCGCAGCACGTTGGCCGGATAGCCGGGACGGTCGAGCAGCCCCCGCAGCCGGGTGCCGGCCCGCGCGAGGTCGGCCACGGGCAGATCCGGCTGCTTGTCCAGCTCGCCCATGATCCGGTGCAGCTCCGACAGCGCCAGTGCCTCCTCCTCGCCCACCGCGGCGTACAGCTCCTCGTCCTGCTCGTCGCTGACCACGAAGCCCGGCACCCGCCCGTCGGGCAGCGGCGTGCTGAGCCAGCGCTCCTGCAGCTCCTCGTAGGCGCGGCGGGCCCGATGGTCGCCGGTCGCCAGCGCGTCCGGGTCGATCTCCCCCGAGCGCATCCGCTCCTCCAGGTAGGCGACGAGCAGGTCGAACATCTCCTCCGCCACCGGCCCGCGCTCGTTCTCCTCCGCCCACACGAAATAGCTCGGCGTCATCAGGATCGGCTCGCTCCCCGTCGACTCGACCCAGCGCTGCACGTCGCCGACGGTGGCGGCCCCCGACTCGATCGAGCCGAGCGTCGTCCTGGCCGACTCCCAGAACGACGACGACAGCGGGTTACCGGCGGCCAGAAGCTCCCGCCGCAGGTCGGGCAGCGCCACGAGCGCCACTCCAGAGGGCACGGTGAGCAGCGCGCGTGCGACGTCCCTGCGAGTGAGAGCGGCTGCGGGACGGCCGGCGTGCGCACAGACGTAGTCGAGGTCCACGATCCGTAAACTACGCCCCCGCTCCTCCGCGCACACAGCCGCCCGGAGAACACCAGGTCACCGCGATCGTCACCGGAGCGACCGTCTAAAGTGAAGTAATGAACCGGTTGCAGGACGCGACGAGCCCCTACCTGCTGCAGCACGCGGGCAATCCCGTCGACTGGCACCCGTGGGGCGAGGAGGCGTTCGCCGAGGCCCGGCGCCGCGACGTACCGCTGCTGATCAGCGTCGGCTACTCGGCGTGTCACTGGTGCCACGTCATGGCGCACGAGAGCTTCGAGGATCCCGACACCGCCCGGCTGATGAACGACAACTTCGTCAACATCAAGGTGGACCGCGAGGAACGCCCCGACGTCGACGCCGTCTACATGAGCGCCACCCAGGCCATGACCCAGCAGGGCGGCTGGCCGATGACCGTGTTCGCCACACCCGAGGGGCATCCCTTCTACTGCGGCACCTACTTCCCGCGCCCCCAGTTCCAGCGGCTGCTGCAGGGCCTGTCCGGCGCGTGGGCCAACGACCGGGCGACCGTGCTGGAGCAGGGCTCGAAGGTGGTGGAGGTGCTCAACTCCAGCGCCTCCCTGCCCAGCGGGCCGCTGCCCACCGAGGACACGCTGGAGACGGCCGTACGCAACCTGCGCGAGTCGTTCGATCCGGTGCGCGGCGGCTTCGGCGGCGCGCCGAAGTTCCCGCCGTCGATGGTGCTGGAGTTCCTGCTGCGCTCCGGTGAGCGCGAGATGAGCGGCACGACGCTCGCCGCGATGGCGCGCGGCGGCATCTACGACCAGCTCGGCGGCGGCTTCGCCCGCTACAGCGTGGACGCCGGCTGGGTGGTGCCGCACTTCGAGAAGATGCTGTACGACAACGCGCTGCTGCTGCGGGTCTACACCCACTGGTGGCGGGCCGGCGGCGGCCCCCTGGCCCGTCGGGTGGCGCTGGAGACCGCCGACTGGCTGCTGCGCGAGCTGCGCACCGCCGAGGGCGGCTTCGCCTCCGCCCTGGACGCCGACAGCGAGGGCGAGGAGGGCCGCTTCTACGTCTGGACGCCCGAGCAGCTGAGCGAGGTGCTCGGCGACGACGACGGGGCGTGGGCGGCCGAGGTGTTCGACGTGACCGGCACGTTCGAGCACGGCACATCCGTCCTGCAGCTCCCGCAGGACCCCGCCGACCCCGCCCGGCTGGCGAGCGTGCGCGAGCGGCTGCTCGCCGCCCGGGAGGAGCGCGTACGTCCAGGACGGGACGACAAGGTGGTGGCCGGCTGGACCGGGCTCGCCATCGCGGCCCTGGCCGAGACCGGCATGGCGCTCGACCGGCCTGACCTGGTGACGGCCGCGGAGGCCGCCGCGACCCTGCTCGAACGGGTGCACGTGGCCGACGGCAGACTGCTGCGGACCTCCCGCGACGGCCGGGCGGGCACGAACGCCGGAGTGCTGGAGGACTACGCCAACCTGGCCGAGGGGCTGATCGCCCTCTACGGGGCGACCGGGGAGACGCGCTGGTTCCGGCTGGCGGGCACGCTGCTCGACACCCTGCTCGACCGGTTCGCCGACGGGACAGGCGGCTTCTTCGACACCGCGGACGACGCCGAGCGGCTGTTCCAGCGGCCGCAGGACCCCACCGACAACGCCACGCCCTCTGGGCAGTACGCCGCGGCGGGGGCGCTGCTGTCGTACGCCGCCCTGACCGGCTCCAGCAGGCACCGGGAGGCGGCGCACGCGGCCCTCGGCACGGTCTCGGTGCTGGCGGCCAAGCACGCCCGGTTCGCCGGCTGGGGGCTCGCGGTGGCGCGGGCGGCGCTCGACGGGCCGGTCGAGGTGGCGGTCGTCGGGCCGCCCGGCGACCCGCGTACCCAGATCCTGCATCGGGAGGCCTACCTCGCCGACGTGCCCGGCCTGGTGATCGCCCTGGGCGGCCCCGCGACGCCGGCCGGCAGGGTCGCGGACGGCGGGGTCGCGGACGGCGGGGTCGCGGACGGCGGGGTGCCGCTGCTGGAAGGGCGGCAGCTGATCGCCGGCGCGCCGGCGGCCTACGTGTGCCGCGGCTTCACCTGCCGGCTGCCCGTCACCACCCCCGAAGACCTACGGGCCCAGCTGGCCGACCGCTAGCCCCACCGCGCCCCGGCCGCCTGATCGTCAGATCTACACGGCCGGGTGGCGGCGCGACCGGGTGGCGGCGCGACCGGGTGGCGGCGCGACCGGGTGGTCAGCCGAGGTCGGCCGGGTCGGCTTCGCCGTCGTCGGGGCGGCCGGAGGGCTGGAGGTCCGGCTCGGCCGGTTGGTCCGTGTCCCGCTCGGGAGGTCCCTGCTCCTCCTCGACGGGGCCCTCCTCGATCGGCGCGTCGTCGATGAGAGGCGGCTCGGTGGCCTCGTTCTCCGGGACGTCGTCCCACTGCTCCGGCTGCCGGGTGGGGGCGGTGGTGGGGCGCTCGTCGTAGTCGCGCTCCGGCGCGGAGTAGTCCGGCGTGTAGCCGAGGCCGGACGGCTCGGGGAAGTCCTCGACGGGCTTGTCCCGCATGGCCTCGGTCATGAACGCCCGCCAGATCTGCGCCGGCAGCTGACCGCCGAACTGCACTCCGTAACCGGGGACGCTGACCGGCTTGTTGTCGGAGCGGAACATGTCCACCGCGACGGCCAGCTGCGGGGTGAAGCCGTTGAACCAGACCGACCGGGAGTCGTCCGTGGTGCCCGTCTTGCCCGCCACGGGACGGTCGTAGAGCCGTGCCGCCGTGCCGGTGCCGTACTGCACGACCTGCCGCATCGCGTAGGTGGCGTCCGCCGCCGCCTGCTTGCTGACGGCCTCGGTGGCGACCGGCTTGATCGTGTCCTTCTTGCCGTCGGCGCCGGTGACGCGCTTGACCACGTGCGCCTCCATGTGGACGCCGCCGTTGGCGAGGGTGGAGAAGCCGGACGCGTTCTGCACGGCGCTCACGGAGGCCACGCCGAGCGGGAAGGTGGCGGCCTCGACGTGCGGGCCGAGCTGCTGGGCCGGGATGCCCATGGCGGTGGCGGTGGCGGCGACCTTGTCGGTGCCCACCTTCTGGGCGAGGTCCACGAAGGCGGTGTTGACGGAGTTCTGGGTGGCGCTCACCAGGTTGATCTGCCCGTAGGAGCGGCCGCTGTCGTTGGGGATGGGGGTGTCGGGGGCGGAGGCCACCCGCATCGGGGAGTTGCCGTTGACCCTGGTGGACAGCTCGAAGCCGTTGTCCAGCGCGGCGGCCAGCGTATAGGGCTTGAAGGTGGAGCCGGCCATCACCTTGGCGGAGAAGGCGTTGTCGTACTTCGTCTGGTCGGGGCTGCCGCCGTAGAAGGCGACGATCTCGCCGGTGGCCGGGTCGACCGCGGCCAGGCCGGTGCGCACCTTCTTGGGTGTGGAGTCCGGCAGCGTCTCCTTGACGGCGCGCTCGGCCGCCTCCATGAGCTTCTTGTCGAAGGTGGTGACGATCTTGAGGCCGCCGCCGTTGATGTCCTCGTCGGAGTAGCCGCGCCGGTTGAGCTCCGAGGTCACCTGCTCCAGCATGTACTGCGCCTGCCCCTTGAGCTGGAACGGCTTCTTCGGCGCGGTCAGCTTGGGGAACTTCTGCTCGGCGGCCTCCTCGGCGGTGAGCGCGCCGGTCTCGACCATGGCCTGGACGACCGACCGCCAGCGGACCTCGGCGGCGTCGAGGTCGGCGCCCTTGGGGTCGGCGAAGCGGCTGGGCTGCTGGATGACCGCGGCGAGGTAGGCGCCCTGGGCGACGCCGAGCTCGTCGACGTCCTTGCCGAAGTAGGCCTGGGCCGCGGCCTGGACGCCGTTGGCGCCGCGGCCGAAGTAGATGGTGTTGAGATACTGCTCCAGCACCCAGTCCTTGGACTTGGACTGGTCGACCTTGATCGAGATCATGATCTCTTTGAACTTGCGGGTGATGGACCGTTCCTGGCTCAGGCCGCTGTAGTAGTTACGCACCAGCTGCTGGGTGATGGTGGAGCCGCCCTGGAGCTGCTGGCCGGTGAGCGTCGACCACAGGGCTCGCGTGGTGCCCTTGGCCGAGACGCCGCCGTCCTCGTAGAACGAGCGGTTCTCGGCCGCGATCACGGCGTCGCGCACGTGCTCGGGCACCTTGGCCAGCTCCACGGTGCGGCGGTCGACCCCCTGCCGGGCGATGACGCTCTTGCCGTCGCGGTAGTAGATGACCGAGCCCTGCGCCGTGGCGTCCTTCTGGGTGGTGTCCGGGATGGGGGTCATCGCCCACGCGATGCCGAAAAGCGCGGCCAGCACGAGGAACCCCGAGCCACCGACAATCAGTGAGATACGGAGCCATCGCCGCTTCCGCATGCCGTCACCCCCCGATCACGTCCGTCGATCCCCCCGTCACCTGGGCGAAGGTCACAAGGGTAAACGATCGATAACGGTGCATCGTCCCTCCGCCGATGCTACGGCTCGCGCGCCGCCCGGCGAGGGACATCGGCGACCAACGGGAGGACTCGGTACGGAACCGGGGTGTCCAGGGCGATGATCGACGACGTTCTGAGCACGCCCTGGACGTCCACGATCTCGTCGATGACCCGCTGCAGATCGGCGTTGGTCCGGGCCACCACCCGGCACAGCAGGTCGCTGCCGCCGGTGATGGTGTGCACCTCCAGCACCTCGGGGATGAGCGCCAGCCGGTCGGCGACCGGGTCGTGCCCGGCGACCTGGCGGATCTCCATCAGGACGAAGGCGGTGACGTCGTAGCCGAGCGCCTCGGTCGAGATGTCGGGGCCGAACCCGGTGATGACGCCCCGGGCGGCCAGCCTGTCCAGCCGTGCCTGGACGGTCCCGCGGGCGACGCCGAGCCTGCGCGAGCACTCCAGCACGCCGAGCCTCGGCTCGGCGGACAGCAGCGCGATCAACCGGGCGTCCAGCTCATCGATCGTCATGGTGTACAGATTCTCCGGTGGATGCCGTCCAGCAGTGGGCAGATTGTCCACTATTTTAAGCAACTCTTGCACAACTCGTCCATCTCTATCGAGAGTTAGCTCTATGAGCGATGTCTTTCCGGTCAACGGGATGGATGCCGTGGTGTTCGCCGTCGGCAACGCCAAGCAGGCAGCCCACTACTACTCGACGGCTTTCGGCATGAAGCTGGTGGCCTATCGCGGGCCGGAGAACGGCAGCCGCGACGAGGTGGCCTACGTACTCACCTCGGGCAGCGCCAGGTTCGAGCTCCGGTCCTCGATCAGGCCCGGCACCGACCTGGCCAGGCACGTGGCCGAGCACGGCGACGGAGTGATCGACCTGGCCCTGGAGGTCCCGGACGTGGAGGCGGCCTATCGGCACGCCGTGGCCCACGGCGCGCGCGGCCTGGCGGAGCCGTACACGATGGAGGACGAGCGCGGCAAGGTCGTGCTCGCGGCGATCGCCACCTACGGCGAGACGCGGCACACACTCGTGGACAGGGCCAATTACGGCGGCGTGTACCTGCCGGGCTACCAGCCCGCCGCGCCGCTCGTCGCGCCGCCCGCCACCAGGACCGGGCGGCTGTTCCAGGCCGTCGACCACTGTGTGGGCAACGTCGAGCTCGGCAAGATGGACGAGTGGGTGGAGTTCTACCGGAAGGTCATGGGCTTCACGAACATGGCGGAGTTCGTCGGCGACGACATCGCCACGGAGTATTCGGCGCTGATGTCCAAGGTCGTCGCGGACGGCTCGCGCAAGGTCAAGTTCCCGCTGAACGAGCCGGCGGTCAGCCGCAAGAAGTCGCAGATCGACGAGTATCTGGAGTTCTACGGCGGGCCCGGCGTGCAGCACATCGCGCTGGCCACCAACGACATCCTGACCACGGTCGACCACATGCGCGCGGCCGGGATGGAGTTCCTCGACACGCCCGACTCCTACTACGACGACCCCGAACTGCGCGGCCGCATCGGCGAGGTGAGGGCGCCGATCGAGGAGCTGAAGAAGCGCAAGATCCTGGTCGACAGGGACGAGGACGGCTACCTGCTGCAGATCTTCACCAAGCCGGTGCAGGACCGGCCGACGGTCTTCTTCGAGCTCATCGAGCGGCACGGCTCGCTCGGGTTCGGCAAGGGCAACTTCAAGGCGCTCTTCGAGGCCATCGAGCGCGAGCAGGAGCGCAGGGGAAACCTCTGACCCGAGGCGTCTCCAGCGGTGCCTGACTCAGCGTAGTCTTGTGGTCACGCATCGAAGGGGGACGTAGCACAGATGAGGTCCACCAAGCGGCAGGCCGCCGTTCTCCTGGCCACCCTGATGGGCGCGCTCGCCTGCGGGCCGTCCGACGGGGCGGCCCGCCCGGCCGAGCGACTCTCCGCCCAGGCCGGCGCGCCGGGGATCGGCGACGCCGACTTCCCCCTCGACGGCAACGGCGGCTACGACGTCTCCCATTACGCGCTCAAGCTCGGCTACACCCCGGCGGGCCGGCGGCTCGACGGCGTGGCGACGATCCAGGCCACGGCCAAGCAGTCGCTGACCCGGTTCAACCTGGACCTCAAGGGCTTCAAGGTGAGCGAGGTCTCCGTTGACGGGGCCGCCGCGACGTTCTCCCGCGCGGGCCACGAGCTGACCGTCGCCCCCGCCGCGCCGCTGCGGCAGGGGTCGGCCTTCACCGTCAAGGTGGCCTACGCGGGCGTCCCGCAGCCGGTCGTGGACTCCTCCAACCTCGGCCGGTACGGCTTCATCCCGACCCCCGACGGCGCGTTCGTGGCCTGCGAGCCCAACGGCGCCAGGACCTGGTTCCCCGGCAACGACCACCCCGCCGACAAGGCCACCTTCGACTTCGAGATCACCGTGCCCAAGGGCGTGACCGCGCTGGCCAACGGCGAGCTCACCGGCAAGCCGCGGACCTCGGGCGGCAAGACCACCTTCACCTGGCGCGAAGCGCACCCGATGACCACCTACCTGGCGACGGCCACGGTCGGCAAGTTCCGGCTCCGGCAGGGCACGACTCCGGGCGGCATCCGCAACCTCGCGGCGGTCGACCCCAAGTTCGCCGGCTCGCTGGACAAGCTCTACAAGCTCTCCGCCGAGATCACCGACCATTGGGGCACCGTGTTCGGCCGCTACCCGTTCTCCTCCACGGGCGGCGTGGTCGACGACTTCTCGGCCGGCTACGCGCTGGAGAACCAGACCAAGCCCCTCTACGGCGGCTTCGAGCCCGGCGCGGACATCATCGCCCACGAGCTGGCCCACCAGTGGTTCGGCAACAGCCTGAGCATCAAGCGCTGGAAGGACCTGTGGCTCAACGAGGGCTTCGCCACCTACGCCGAGTGGCTCTGGGCCGAGCACAAGGGCACCGGCACCGCCGACGCCTCCTTCAAATCCTTCTACGAGCGCCCGGCGAACGACTCCATCTGGGCCTACCCGCCCGGCCGCGCCAGGCCCGACGACCTGTTCAACGAGTCCGTCTACAGCCGTGGCGCGATGACGCTGCACGCGCTGCGCGGGGCCATCGGCGACGAGACGTTCTTCGAGCTGCTCAAGACCTGGACCAGCGAGCACCAGTACGGCTCCGTCACGACGGAGCAGTTCGTCGCGCTGGCCGAGCGCATGTCGGGCAAGCAGCTCGACGCTCTCTTCGACGCCTGGCTCTTCCAGCCGAAGCGTCCCACCCTCTGACCTGGCAAGCCCCCGGCGCCAGGACACCGCTCCTCCTGATGTAAAGAATCATAGACACGATGTCCGTCTTTTGTTACTTTGACGATGTCAAAGATTCTTTACCTGACTCGTGTTCGAGCCCCAGGAGGGGAAATGAACTCGTCCGGAACGATGCGCGGGCCTGCCCTGGTCGCGGGGTTATCCCTCTTCGCGATGGCCGTCCTGGAGAACCTGGTCACCTTCTTCGGCCTTCACCTGCTGCTTCTCGGCTACCTGGCCTACCGGTGGGCCAGGGTGGTGGGCGTCCTGCTCGGGATCGCGGGGCTCGGATACCTCGTGGACAGCTTCGGCGCGGTGCTCGGTCACACACCCGACGCCGCCGTGTTCACCTTCGTCGGCGAAGTGGTCCTCATGCTGTGGCTGCTGGTCAAAGGCCGGAACATCACCCCGAGCAGCATGGCGATGGCCGCCTAGTAGCGCTCCGCGGCCAAGATCAGCGCGGCCGCGCCGACCAGTCCCGCCTCCTGGCCCAAGGCAGCGGGCACCACCCGGACCCGGCGGGCGAAGTCCATGCGGGCGTGCTCGCGCAGCGCCTCCTCCAGCGGCCCGAACAGCGGCTCACCCGCCTGCGACAGGCCGCCGCCGATGGTCACCAGGTCCAGGTCGCACAGATGGGTGGCGGACGCGATCGCGATGCCCAGTGCGCGTCCGGCCCGCCGCATCGCGGCCACGGCCACCTCGTCACCCGCCCGGGCGTCCGCCGCCAGCGCGCGCCCGGTGACCGCCCGATCCTCCCGGTACGGCTCCGCCCCCACAGCACCGGCGGCCACCGACCCGACGACTCCCACCCCGGCGGCCCCCAGATTGGCGATCCCCGGACCGGCCGCACACGGATCACCGATCCCCGGACCCACCGCTCGCCTGCCTTCGGATTCCCGGCCGGTGTCCCCCCGGTCAGCGGCCCCAGGAGCGGTGCCCTCTCTGCCGGTGGGGGTGGCCGGGGTCCAGCCCTGGGACAGGGCCCACTCGGTGAGGGCGGGGCCTCTGGCGACCGCCTCCAGGCAGCCGTGGCCGCCGCACCCGCACCGCGGCCCGTCCTCGGGCTCCACCACGACGTGCCCGATGTGCCCGGAGTTGCCGGTGCCGCCGTTGATCAGGCGTCCGCCGAGGATGAGCCCGCCGCCCACCCCGGTCGACACCACCATCCCGAGCATGTCGGCGCTGCCACGGCCCGCGCCCTGCCAGTGCTCGGCCACGGCCACGCAGACCGCGTCGTTGTGTATCCGTACCGGAAGGCCGGGAAAGCGGGCCGCGAGCCTGGCGCGCAGCGGGAAGCCGCGCCAGCCGGGGATGTTGAGCGGTGACACCTCGCCGTCCGGCCAGGTCATCGGGCCGCCGCAGCCGACCCCCACCCCCTCCACCTCGCCGGAGAGCGGCTCGATCAGGTCGGTGAGGGTCTTCCACAGGGTCTGCCCGTCCGCGTGCTGCGGGGTGGCGACGCGCGTGATCCGCCGCGGCGTGCCGTCGGGGCCGACGAGGGCGGCGGCCATCTTGGTGCCGCCCACGTCGATCGCCAGGATCACGCGCCGCCCGCCGATCCGGAGGAGGAGAAGACGAGCACGGAGGCGGTGAAGCCGTGCACGTGGTTGTGGCCCGCGACCGGCCCGACCTCGCCGGCGGCGAAGAACCCGGCCATGCCGATGGGGCCGAGCGTGTCGCGCAGGGCGACGGGGTCGTGGTCGGCGGTGCCGAACATCGCCGAGCCGCGGCCGTTGCAGGAGAACAGCAGCGCGCCGTCGACCCTGCCGAGCTCCTCGCGGTGCGCGTCGAGCAGGTCGTAGAGGTCCTCGTCGGCGGTGGCGGCGTCGCGCACCTGGAAGCGCACGGTGCGGCCGATGTCCACGATGTCGCCGATGGCCACGGCCTCGCGTTCGGGGTCGATGCCGATCACACCTCTGATCAGGAAGTCGCCGCGTTCGTGGCGTTCGGCGTACTCATCCATGGCCACGCCGATCTGCAGTCCGGCGGCCACCAGCTCGCGGTCGTCCTCGTCGAGGTCGCTGACGATGTCCTCAAGGCGGGAGAGGGCGGGCTGCCCGGCCAGCTCCAGCAGCAGGTTCTCCTCGCAACGGGTGACCACCATGCTGGGGCCGATCGGGCGGCAGCCCTGGCTGACCACGGTGCTGACCCGTACGGCTCCGCTGATCAGCACGCCGATCGCGCCTTCGGTGTAGACCTCGCCGTCGGCGAACAGCCGGACCGACCCGCGGCCCTGGAGCCCGTTGGCCAGGCCGCCGATCAACGGCAGGTCACCGAGCACCTCCACGGACCGTTCGACGAAGGCGTCCGTCGGGAAGGAGTAGGGGTCGGCGAGGATGATCGCCACATGGTCGTCGGCGCCGCGCTCGGGCAGCCCGACCACCACGAACTTGTCCTCGGCGGTCAGCGTCTCCAGCGCGAAGGTCGTGATCTCCGCCCCGTCGAGGGTCGCCGCCCAGGCGCTCACGGCGGGCGTCAGCTCCACGCCCTGCCCGTCGCCGATCACCCCGGTGGCGCTGCAGCCGATCACCTGCGCCTCCGGGGCGAGCCGCATGGCGCGCTCGCCCGCCCTGGCCACGTCCTCTGGGTCCTCGCCGCAGATGAAGAAACAGACCAGGTCGGCTTGCCCGTTGAGTCTCGCCAGGGCTTGGCCGACGGCCTTCTCCGCGGCCGTCACCAGATCGGAATCCACGGCGAGGCCGTCAGCGAAGCGGCTCGTCATCAGTGCCACGCCTCTCGCCTCCCTCAGCAGGTCCAAGTCCCCTAGGCCCGATTCTCCCCCTTAAAAGGACAAGCACGCACACGAACCGTCACCTAATAGTCAAGATCCGAAATCTCCGCCAGATGCGAAACTCTCCCCGCATCATCTCTGAGGGACGTAGTCTCGATCCCGTGCATCAGCCTCGTATTCTTCGCGAGTTGCGAGAGAGCGGCCACGTTCATCGCACCGTCAAAGCCGAGGTCCGCGAAAACCTGCTGGCCAAACTCCGAGCGGGCGAGCCCCGTTTCCCAGGCATCGTGGGCTTCGACGACTCCGTCCTGCCCCATCTCGAACGGGCCCTGATCGCCGGGCATGACCTGGTCCTGCTCGGTGAGCGGGGCCAGGGAAAGACCCGGCTCATCCGCACGGTCACCGGCCTCCTCGACGAGTGGACCCCCGTCGTGGAGGGATGCGAGATCAACGACCATCCCTACTCCCCTGTCTGCGGTCGCTGCCGCGCGCTGGCGGACGAGCTGGGCGACGAGCTCCCCGTGGCGTGGAAGCACCGTGACGAGCGTTACGGCGAGAAACTCGCCACCCCCGACACCTCGGTGGGCGACCTGATCGGCGACATCGACCCGATCAAGATCGCCGAGGGGCGGCGGCTCGGCGACCCCGAGACCGTCCACTACGGCCTGGTCCCGCGCACCAACCGCGGCGTCTTCTCCGTCAACGAGCTGCCCGACCTGGCCGAGCGCATCCAGGTCTCGCTGCTCAACGTGCTGGAGGAGCGCGACATCCAAGTGCGCGGCTACAACCTGCGGCTGCCGCTCGACATCCTGCTCATCGCCAGCGCCAACCCCGAGGACTACACCAACAGGGGCCGGATCATCACCCCGCTGAAGGACCGCTTCGGCGCCGAGGTCCGCACCCACTACCCACTCACGATCGAGGACGAGCTCACGCTCATCCGGCAGGAGACCGTGCCGGACATCGGGGCCGACATCCCCGAGCACCTCATCGAGGCGATCGCCAGGTTCACCCGGCTGGTCCGCGAGTCCACGGCCGTCGACGCCCGCTCCGGCGTGTCGGCGCGCTTCTCGATCGCGGCCGCCGAGACCGCCTCGGCCTCCGCCGTGCGCAGGGCCGCGATCGCCGGCGAGGAGCAGGCGGTGACCCGGGTGTGCGACCTGGCCCCGGTCGTGCACAGCCTGCGCGGCAAGGTCGAGTTCGAGGTCAGCGAGGAGGGCAGGGAGACCGAGATCCTGGCCCACCTGCTGCGCCGGGCCACGGCCGAGACGTTCAGGAGCCGGCTGGGCGGCTTGGACCTGTCGCCGCTCACCGACAAGTTCGCCGAGGGCAACCAGGTGGAGTCGGGCGAGCTGATCGGCGCGGGCGAGCTGCTGCACCGGATCGGCCCGGTCAACGGCCTCGCCAAGATCATGACCGCGCTGGGCATGGGCGCCGGCGAGGAGTCTCCGGGACACGCGGCGGCGGCGCTGGAGTTCACCCTGGAGGGCCTCTACCTGATGCGCCGGCTGTCGAAGGACGACCTCGACGGCGTCGCCGTCTACCGGACCTGACCGTCGGGGCGGTCTCGCCCGGCTTCGCCGGCGGGGCCGCCTCGGCGCTGTTCACCACAGGCGGACCCACACGTACGGGCTCAGGGTCCGCAAAGGGGAGCATCTGGGGTTAGCGTGGGTCCGTGACGGCCTACCGCTATGGCGAGTTCCACGACGGCCCGGACCCCCTCGCCCCGCCGTACGACGTGCGTGCGGCTCTCGACGAGATGGGCGACGCCATCCTGTCCGGCTCCACGCCCGTGCACGCCCTGCGCGACCTGCTCAAGCGCGGGCTGCCGGGCGCGCGAGACCGCCGGGGCCTCGACGACATGCTCAGAGAGGTACGCCGACGCCGCCGGGAGCTGCGGGAGAGCGGCCGGCTCGACGGCACCCTGGAGCGCGCACGGGCGCTGCTGGACAAGGCGATCGGGCAGGAGCGCGCCGAGCTGTTCCCCGACCCGTCCGACGACGCCCGGCTGCGTGAGGCCGAGCTCGACACCCTGCCCGACGACACCGCCGGCGCCATCCAGGCGCTGACGCCCTACGAGTGGCGCTCTGCCGCCGCCAGGCAGACCTTCGAGGAGCTGCGCGACCTGCTGCGGCGGGAGGTTCTCGACAGCCAGTTCAAGGGGCTGCGCGACGCGCTGGCGAATCCTGACCCGGAGGCGATGGAGCGGGTCCGCCAGATGATGTCGGACTTGAACGACATGCTGGACAAGGACGCCCGAGGCGAGCACCAGCAGGCCGACTTCGACGACTTCATCGCGAAATATGGCGACATGTTCCCGGAGAAGCCCCGGAACCTCGACGAGCTCGTCGACGCCCTCGCCCGCCGCGCCGCCGCCACCCAGCGCATGCTCGCCTCGATGACCCCGCGCCAGCGCGAGGAGCTCGGCAACCTGATCGACGAGACCCTCGACCAGTCCGGGCTGTCGGACCAGATGCGCCGCCTCGGCGAGGCCCTCGCCGCCCGCCGCCCCGACCTCGCCTGGGACGCCGGCGAGCGGATGACCGGCGAGGAGCCGCTCGGCATGGGCGACGCCGTCACCGCCCTGGAGGAGCTGGCCGACCTCGCCCAGCTGGAGACCGCCCTGCGCCAGGACTACCCCGGGGCCAGGCTGGACGACATCGACGAGGCCGCGGTCCGCCGTGCCCTCGGCCGCTCGGCCGTCGACGACCTCGAAGGGCTGAAGCGGATCGAGCGGGAGCTGGAGGAGCAGGGCTACCTCCTGCGCCGCCGCGGCAAGCTGGAGCTCACCCCCAAGGCCGTGCGGCGGCTCGGCGAGACCGCGCTGCGCCGGGTGTTCTCCTCGCTCGACGCCGGGCGGCGGGGCGACCACGACCAGCACGACGCGGGCTCGGCGGGCGAGCTCACCGGCTCGTCACGCCCCTGGCGGTTCGGCGACGAGCAGCCGATCGACGTGGTCCGCACCCTGGTCAACGGCGTGCGCGGCGGCGGCCTGCGCACCGGTTCCGGTGCCGGCACATCCGTGCGCCTGTCCGTCGACGACTTCGAGGTGGCCGAGACCGAGCGGCGCAGCGCCGCGGCCATCTGCCTGCTGGTCGACCTGTCCTACTCGATGGCCCTGCGGGGCACCTGGGCCGCGGCCAAGCAGACGGCGCTGGCCCTGCAGGCGCTGGTGGCCGCCAAATTCCCGCAGGACGCCGTACAGATCATCGGCTTCTCCAACTACGCGCGGGTCCTGCAGCCGGACGAGCTCGCCGGCCTCGACTGGGACATGGTGCAGGGCACCAACCTGCACCACGCGCTGCTGATCGCGGGACGTCACCTGGATCGCCACCCCGACTTCGAGCCGGTGGTGCTCGTCGTCACCGACGGCGAGCCGACCGCCCACCTGATGCGCAACGGCCGCTCCGCCTTCGAGTGGCCGCCGTCGTCGGAGACGCTGGAGCTGACGCTGGCCGAGGTGGACAAGATGACCCGCCGCCGCGCCACGCTCAACGTCTTCATGCTGGCGGGCGACGACCGGCTCAAGGAGTTCGTCGACGAGGTCGCCCGGCGCAACGGCGGGCGCGTCTTCTCGCCCGACGCCGACCGGCTGGGCGAATACGTGGTGAGCGACTTCCTGCGCGTGCGCCGGGCACGCTGACGTCCCGGCCCGCGCGGCCCGGCGTCGATGAGGCGCGGGTAAAAGCGGTCAGGCGTCGATGAGGCGCGTGTAGAAATCGAGCGCGAGGTCGAAGCCGTCGTGGCAGTTGCGGTGGGAGCGGTAGCAGGGACGCCACGCGCTGCAGGCGCCGACGCCCGCGCGGGCGTCGGCCAGCGCCGCGGGCACCCGCTCCGGCCTGGGCAGCAGCCCGCCGCCCAGATAGCGGGACCCGGTCAGCTCGGTGCGCTCGCCGGGACCGCCGGAGACGAGGCGGCCCAGCCGCCAGCCGCTCTCCTCGTCCCACACCAGCGCGGCCCCGTCCGCCAGGCGAACGGTCGCCTCGCGCGGATCGCAGGGGCCCTCCCACCAGTCGGCGACCTCGGCTCCGAGCAGCTCGACGACTAGCCGCACGTAGCAGACCGGCTGCTGCAGCCACTCATCGGAATACGGCTCGACGTGCCTGATGGTCACGGACGGCACCCCCTTGTGCCCAGAAGGTAAGGAAAATCCAGCGGTGCACAACGATACCTGGGCCGAACTCGTGCCGACGCCCAAGCGTCTAGTCATTACGGGCGGTATTTCCGCCCGCTACGGGGAAAGAGGGGGTGCTAATGATCGCCGTCATTCTCATCACGCTGATGATCATCGCCATCGTCGGCAACGAGCTGATCATGCGCTGCTCCGCCGAAAGCAAAGAGAGTGTCGAGTCCCCGGCCGAGATCGCCGGGGACTAGTCTCTCCCGCATGTCGTCCCTGTTTCTCTGGCTGCACATCGGCTTCGCGGTCTTCACCATCGGGCCGCTGACCGCCGCAACCATGGCCGCGCCGCGCGCCATCCGCGACAACAACCTGCCCGTGCTCCGCAACATCCAGCGCACGACCCGGATCTACAGCGTCGCGGCGCTGGGCGTCTTCGTGTTCGGGGTGGTGCTCGGCGTGGTGCTGGGCGGCGGGGTGCTCGGCGAGTGGTACATGACGGCGTCGATGACGTTGTTCATCGTCGGCATCGTGCTGCTCTTCATCATCGACCGCGACCTGCGCGGCGCCGTCCAGGCCCTCCAGAGCGAGGAGAAGGACGACGACGCGAAGGTGCAGAACGGCCGGATCGCCGCCATCAGCGGCCTGCTCGCGGTGATCTGGCTGGTGATCCTCTTCCTGATGGTGGTGCCCGGCTAGCCTTCCGGAGACGCTTCACGATCTTGAGGGTTCGAGGTACCTGTCGCGGTCACCGCGGCCCGCCGGAGCACACGTGGCGGAGCATGAATGACCCACTCCTCAAGCCAGGGAGGAGTAGCCTCGACATATGTAGCCTACATAGGTAGATTTAAGTCATGAAGCTAACCGGGCCCCTGGCGCGGGTGCTGGCGGCCTTTCTGGCAGATCCCACGGAAGACCGCTACGGCTACGAATTGATGAAGGCCGCCCGACTGGCCAGCGGCACGCTTTATCCCATGCTCGCCAGACTCATGGACGAGGGGCTGGTCACAGCCGAGTGGGAGTCGCAGTCGGCCGACGAGGCGGGGCGTCCGCCGCGAAAGTACTACCGGCTGACCGGGGACGGCATTCGCATCGCTCGGGAGGAGCTGGCTCGGGCGTCCCTGGACGCCACGAGTAACGGCTTCCAACCGTCCAGGCCTTCGCCACAAGGGGCGGTGTGATGGCCCTTCATCCCCGTACCTTACGGAATGCGAAGCGCCTCATCCGCAGCGCCTGCCTCAAGCTGCCGATCGACATCGCGCCAAGCTACTACCGGGGAGTGGACGGCAGAGCTCCCGGCCATCCTTGACGATCACGAGGTCCGAAGCCCCTCAATACGCATCATCCGGGCTCTCACGTTCGCCGTCGACCAACACCGGAGCGTACGCAAGCTGGCTCCCCATGGCAGCCGCAGACGCAGCTCCAGAAGCCTGCTCATCGGGCTGACGGCCATCGCCTTCGTCCTTGGCCTCATCGGCGGTGTATCCGCGGGAATTGTCACCGTCCTTGCCTCAGGCGCGGGTTTTTTCGTCGGCGTTTTCGTCGGCATGGTGGTCGAATCGCCCGCCCTGGGGGTTGTGACCTCCGTGATCCTGGCGATCGCCAGCGGCCTGTACTTCGCCGGCGCGGGAAAGGTGGTCATCGGCGAGCTGCTCGACACCACCAACGACGACACCGTCATCCGTGCGGCTCTGGGTGGCACGCTGACGGGCGCCGCGACGGTTTGCGTCCTCGTGATGGCCCTGGCGAATGGCCCGATCGGCCTGATCTCACTGTGCATCTGCGCCAGCGGCATCGTGCCGGCCACCAGGCGTATCGCCATTGCCTACCGCACGACCTATACCAACCACTACAAGGTCATGCCCCTTGAAGAGGACACGTGATGAGCAGCGCACTCTTGTCGAGCATGCCGTGGTGGGCCTACCTCATCGGCGGTGTTGCATGGCTCATGGCCTACATATGTAGGCAACTGGTCCTGCTCTTCCTGGCCTCAAAAGCCCTGGACAAGGCCGAGGCCAAACACATCCCGGCCATCATGACGGTGCTCTATCGCAGTCGGAGGTCAGCATCCGCCGAGAGCGAGCGTCCGCCCGTCAAGCCGGCAAGGTGACGGGCGGACGCGTTTCGCAAGTGGAGGTCCAGGGCTGCGGATGCCGTCCCAGGGACGAAGTGGCGGCGAATCAGCAACCGTCGCCGTGTGACCCCTAGCCCACAGCGCGAAGCGTCACCTGATCACTGGCCGAGCGCCCGTGTCAGGTCGGCGAGCAGGTCGTCGATCGTCTCGATGCCGACCGACAGGCGCACCAGGTCGCCGGGGACCTCCAGCGGCGAGCCGGCCACGGAGGCGTGCGTCATCCTGCCCGGATGCTCGATGAGCGACTCGACACCGCCGAGCGACTCGCCGAGCGTGAACAACTCGGTGCGGTTGCACACCTCGACCGCCTCGGCCTCGCCGCCGGCCACCCGGAACGACACCATGCCGCCGAACCTCTTCATCTGCTTGGCGGCCACCTCGTGACCGGGGTGCTCGCCGAGCCCCGGGTAGAGCACCTGGGTCACCTTCGGGTGCGCGAGCAGCAGGTCGACGACTCGCTCGGCGTTGTCGCAGTGGCGGTCCATGCGCACGCCGAGCGTCTTGAGCCCGCGCAGCGTCAGCCACGCGTCGAACGGCCCCGCGACCGCGCCCATCGCGTTCTGGTGGTAGGCGAGCTCGTCGCCGAGCCCCTGGTCGGCCGCGACGAGAGCGCCGCCGACCACGTCGGAGTGGCCGCCGACGTACTTGGTGGTCGAGTGCACGACGACGTCCGCGCCGAGCGCCAGCGGCTGCTGGAGGTACGGCGAGGCGAAGGTGTTGTCGACGACGAGCAGCGAGCCGTTGTCATGGGCGAGCCGGGCCAGCGCCGCGATGTCGGCGATGCCGAGCAGCGGGTTGGTGGGCGTCTCCACCCAGATGACCTTCGTCTTCTGGGTCAGCGCCGACGCCACCGCGTCCAGGTCGCCGAGCGGCACCGGGTCGTAGTGCAGGCCCCAGCGCTCGTGCACCTTGGCGAACAGCCGGTAGGTGCCGCCGTAGGCGTCGTTCGGGATGACGACGTGGTCTTGTGGCTTGCACACCGCGCGGAGCAGGGTGTCCTCGGCTGCGAGCCCGGAGGCGAACGCCAGCCCGCGCGCCCCGCCCTCCACCGCCGCCAGCGCCTCTTCGAGCGCCGTCCTCGTGGGATTGGCCGAGCGGCTGTATTCGTATCCAGAACGCAGGCCGCCCACACCGTCCTGCTTGTAGGTGGAGGTCGCGTATATCGGCGGCACGACCGCGCCGGTCACAGGATCAGGCTCCTGACCTGCGTGGATCGCCAGGGTTTCGAAACCGTTGGTCATACCGCCACCGTAACGGACGCGGCCCGCGCTCCGTTCCCCAACAGAGCGCGGGCCGCGCCGGGGCATCACCCCCCGCGATGCCCTGCGGCTCGCGCGCCATACCGCGCGAGCCGGTCTCAGGCGGCCGTGGGCTCCCGGCGGTCATCGGCCCTGCTGCGCGGCAGCCGTACGATCTCCGCCTCGCGCACCCTGATGTGCCGCCCGCTGGCCCCCTCAGCGGGCTCCCCGTTGATGCGCGACAGCAGCACCGGGTCGGTCAGTGCCAGCAGCACCCCGATGACCAGCCCGACACCCAGTAGTACGAATCCGATGACCACCATGGTCGCCCCCTTCCGGCTCATCCAGAATCGCTCCCCACCCCCTGTCCCCGCCTCGGCTGAAGGGCCGGTCCCTCTCCCCCGTGCTCGGCCGAATGGTCGATACGACCTCTACGACTTGCGGCCTAGGCTCGGACCGTGCGGGAATCCAAACGCGTCGTCTACTGGATCCGCCGGCTGAGCGAGATCGCCATGTTCGGCTGGCTCGGCCTCATGCTCCTGGCCGACCTGGCCGTCGCCATCACCTCCGCGGGGCTCCAGATTCTGGTGTTCTGCTGCGGAGTCGCCGGGATCGCGGCCGTGGCCCTGCGCCGCCGCTTCCGGGTGGAGACCTTGGGCATCATGTTCGCCCTCTCCATGCTCACCTCGTTGATCATGGGATTCTCGGGCACCACCGGCATGCCCGGCGCGGCGGAGACGGGGGCGCTGCTCGTCCTCTCCCTCGGCGTGATCAGACACGTGGAGCCGGTCCGCACGGCGGCCATCCTGACCGGCGCCGGCCTGATCGTGCTCATGACCGAGGCCTTCGGCCGCAGCTCGAGCGTCGAGGCCCTCGCCTTCGCGTTCCTGCTGTTCGCCGCCTGGTCGACGATCGCCGGCGTCGGCGGCTACCTGCGCTTCCAGCAGGAGCGCCGTAAAGAGGCCGTCCATTCCGTACGACGCGCCGAACGGCTGGAGCTGGCCAGGGAGCTGCACGACCTGGTCGCCCACCACATCACCGGCATCGTCGTGCAGGCACAGGCCGCCCGTACGGTCGCCGAGACCAGCCCGGCGGCCGTGGTGCCGGCGCTCGACGCCATCGCCACGGCCGGCGGCGAGGCGCTCACCTCGATGCGCCGGATGGTCACCGTGCTCAGAGCCGACGAGGCGTCCCGCAGCCCCGGCACCTCGCTCGCGGACCTGCGGCTGCTCACCGACCGCTTCTCGGCGGAGGGTCCGAAGGTGGCGTTCGAGATCGGCCAGGGCATCGACGATCGCACGCTGGCCCCCGAGGTGCTGACGACCCTGCACCGGGTGCTGCTGGAGGCGCTCACCAACGTCCGCAAGCACGCGCCGCGGGCCGCCTGGGTCGAGGCCGACCTGCGGCGGTACGACGCCGTCGTGGTGCTGCGGGTGCGCAACTACGACTCGGTCTCGGACCCCAGGGTCTCCCGCCTCGGCGGCGGCTTCGGTCTCGTGGGCATGGCGGAGCGGGTCGAGGCGCTCGGCGGCCACCTCGACGCCGGCCTCACCCCCGAGGGCGCCTGGGAGATCCGCGCCGAGTTCCCTCTCCACTGACCCCCCGCCCGGCCGGCACAGCCGCTCAGAACCATGGCGTTTGAAGATTTCTATAACCGAACGCGATGATTCCATTACTCTCAGTGCTGCCCGATCGCAGGATGCGACCAGGCGGCACAACCTTCCGCACAAGTGAGACGGGAACCATGCAGACAGTACGGAAAATCTTCGTAGTGGCAGCAGCCGTGGCGGGCATCATGGCCGCGCCGGCCGGGATCGGCGCCGCCGGCGCCGCCACGGGCGACCGCGACGCAGGCCCGGGCGGCCTGCTGTCCAACATCTCCGGGCGGAACTCCTCCGGCCACGCGAACCTCTGCGGCACGGGCAAGCTCTCCCTGCTCAAAGAGCGCACCTGTATCGCCAAGGACCGCCACAACCCCGGCAAGGGCGGCGACATCGCCGGCCCCAGCGGCGGCATCCTGTCCAACCTCCTGTTCGCCCGCAACGCCTCCGGCCACAGCAACAACTGCGGGAACGAGACGATCTCCATCATGAGCCGCACCACCTGCGTGACCGTGCACGGGTAACGACCGGGCAGCCGCCCGGGGGGTCTGCCCGCCCAGGCCCCCACACCCCTGCCCCGACGACCGCAGACCGAGGTGATGATGGCAGATCCGCAGGTGTGCATAGGCGCCGTGATCCCCCTGACCGGGCGACTGGCCCGGCTCGGAGATCCGCTGTCATTTCTGCTCCCATGGCTGGCGCCACGACTGACCCACCTACGCAACGGGAGCCGCCGCCACCCGTTGCGCATCGCGATCCGCGACAGCCGATCGGACCCCGTCCGCGCCCGCCAGGCCGTACGGGAACTGGCCACCGACGAACAGGCACACGTCGTGATCACCATGGCGGGCACCCAGGTGCTGCCCGCAGTGGTCGACGCTTGCGAAGAACTCCAGGTGCCTTGCGTGTCGACCACCTTCCCCTGGCAGGCCTACGTCCACCGGGCCGGCGCCGAGGAGCACCAACGATTCGCATGGACCTACCACTTCGCCTGGGGCCTGGACGACATCGCCACCGTGTTCGCCGAGATGTGGGAGCGCCTGGGTGCGACGCAGACGGTGGGATGCCTGTGGAACGACGACCTACAAGGCCGTCTGCTGCGCCACGACCGTGACGGTTTCGCGCCCGTGGCCAGGAAACGCGGCCACACTTTGATCGACCCCGGCGGCTACCGGGAGCCCGCCGTCGATCTGAGTGACCATGTCGACCAGCTGCGCCGGCACGGCGCCGACATCGTCACCAGCGCCGCCACCGCCGCCGACCTGACGCTGTTCCACCGCCAGGCCCACCGATCCGGGCTGCACCCGCGCCTGATCACCTGCTCGCGGTGGCTGGCCTACCCGCACACCGGAGCTGCCGGGAGCGAGGAACTGGCTCAGGCGCGAGTGGGCACCCTGGTCTACTGGACGCCGCACCACCCCTACCGCTCCAGCCTGGACGGCACCACCGCCGCCGACCTGGCCACGGCATACCAGCAGGTCACGGGCAACCCGTGGCTGCAGCCCCTGGGCCTGGCCCACGCCCTCATCGAGGTCGCCCACCATGCCCTGGCCCGCGCTGCCGACCCCACCGACCGCCACGCCATCGCCCAGGCGATCAGCAGCACCCGCATCACCACCATGGCGGGGTCGCTGGACTGGACGAGCGGCCCCACCCCCAACATCGCGCTCGTCCCCCTGGTCGGCGGCCAATGGCAGCCGACCAGCCGCGGGCACGAGCTCGCCTTGGTCACCAACACCGGCCTGCCCGAGGTGCCCATCACCGCGGACCTGATGTCGGCACGGTGACCTCTGCACCGAAGCGGACGCCGGTCGAGCCGCGCCCGAGCGGCGGCGCACCGCTCCGAATCAGTGGTTGGCCAGGAAGGTGAGCAGGTCCTGGCGGGTGAGGAGGCCGGCGGGCTTGCCCTCTTCGAGCACCACCGCGGCGTCCGCCGACTTCAGCGCCTCGACCGCCATCGACACCGGCTCGCCACTGCCGATCATGGGCAGCGGCGCGGACATGTGCTGCGAGACCAGGTCGTCGGAGGTCAGCTTGCCGTGGTAGAGAGCGTCGAGGAGGTCGCGCTCGACGATCGAGCCGACCACCTCGGCCGCCATCACCGGCGGCTCCTCGTTCATCACCGGAAGCTGGGACACGGAGTATTCGCGCATGGTGGCGATGGCCGTGCCCACCGACTCGTGCGGGTGCGCGTGCACGAAGTTGGGCAGGCTCGCCCCCTTGCGGGCCAGCACGTCGCGCACCAGGCCCTCCTCCGAGGTGGTGGTCAGGAAGCCGTAGTCGGCCATCCAGTCGTCGTTGAAGATCTTGGACAGGTAGCCGCGGCCGCCGTCGGGCAGCAGCACCACGACCACGTCGTCCGGCCCCGCCGTGGCCGCCACCTGGAGCGCCGCGACCACGGCCATCCCGCAGGAGCCGCCGACCAGCAGCGCCTCCTCACGGGCCAGCTTGCGGGTCATGTTGAAGGAGTCCTTGTCGGACACCGCGATGATCTCGTCGCAGATCTTGGTGTCGTAGGTGGCCGGCCAGATGTCCTCGCCCACCCCTTCCACCAGGTACGGCCTGCCGGAGCCGCCGGAGTAGACGGACCCTTCCGGGTCAGCGCCGATGATCTTCACGCTGCCGCCGGAGACCTCCTTGAGGTAGCGGCCGGTGCCGCTGATGGTGCCCCCGGTGCCGATGCCCGCGACGAAGTGGGTGATCCTGCCCTCGGTCTGCTCCCAGATCTCCGGGCCGGTGGAGTGGTAGTGGGAGTCGGGGTTGTTGACGTTGGAATACTGGTCCGGCTTCCAGGCGTCGGGGATCTCGCGGGCCAGCCGGTCGGAGACCGAGTAGTAGGACTCCGGATGCTCGGGCGCGACGGCGCTGGGGCAGACCACGACCTCCGCGCCGTACGCGCGCAGGACCGAGATCTTGTCCTGGGCGACCTTGTCCGGCACCACGAACAGGCACCGGTAGCCCCTCTGCTGGGCCACGATGGCCAGGCCGACGCCGGTGTTGCCGGACGTCGGCTCGACGATGACGCCGCCGGGCCGCAGCTCGCCCGAGGCCTCGGCAGCGTCGATCATGCGGACGGCGATGCGGTCCTTGACGGACCCACCGGGGTTGAAGTACTCGACTTTGGCGAGCACCTGGGCCGGCATTCCCGCCGAAACCTTGTGCAACCGGACGAGTGGGGTGTTGCCCATCAGCTCGACCAGGGAATCATAAACGCGCACCGAGGTGTCACCTTCTTTGCCAAAGCTTGGTCAGCAGGTCCGAGGCCGAGATCCCGTGCAGGTGGCAGGCCCTCGGCTAGTTTCATGCAAACGCTACCGCCGAGTTCGGCCAGGGAGGCACACGTGGTCTGGACAGCGGGCACGGCACGCGCGGCACGACGCATCGCCACGGCCGCCGCGCTGGGAGGCGGCGGCCTGACGGCGCTCGGCGCCACCGCCTACGGGCTGCTGATCGCCGAGAGCCTGCTGGCGAGGAAGACCATCGGACGCCCGCACGGCATGGACGGCCCACCTGCCGACGGGGTCTACGGCGACTACCCCGGCCTGCCGATCAAACTGGCCATGCTGGGCGATTCCACCTCTATCGGGCTCGGCATGACAGATCCCGCCAAGACACCGGCGGTCATGCTCGCCAACGGGCTGGCCGCGATCGCCGAGCGCCCGGTGCTGCTGTGCGTCGTGGGCAAGTCGGGGGCGGCCTCCGCCGAGCTGGACGAGCAGGTGGACGCCGCGCTGGCGATGGAGCCGGATGTGGCGGTGCTCTTCGTCGGCGCCAACGACGTCATCACCGCGACCTCGCCCGCCACCTCCGTGCGGCACCTGATCAAGGCGGTGCGGCGGCTGCGTGACGTGGGCGCCGAGGTGATCGTCGGCACCTGCCCCGACCTCGGCACGGTCCGGCCGCTCGCCCAGCCGCTGCGCTGGGTGGCCCGGCGCTGGAGCCGCCAGATCGCCGCCGCGCAGACGGTCGCGGTGGTGGACGCGGGTGGCCGTACGGTGGCGTTCGCCGACCTCCTGGGACCGGAATTCCACACAAACCCGGGCGAAATGTTCGGACCGGATCGTTTCCATCCATCTGACCGAGGTTACGCACAGGCCGCTTACGCGGTGCTACCTTCGGTGTGCGCTGCGTTGGGGTTGTGGCCCGAGCCGCGACCCGCGCGCGGCGAAGGACTGCAACCGATCTACCTTGCGGCGGCCACGGCCGCGGAGGAGCCCGGCACCGAGGTGTCCGCGACCCGGGTCGCCGGGCGGACCAGCGGCACCCACGGAAAGTGGGCGGCGCTGTTCCGCCGGCGTCTTGGGGAGGGGCTCAACGACGCCTGAAACCGGTCACCCTCCGCGCTGGAGCCGTCACTCGTGTTCCCCAGTTTGGAGTGAATTGCCCGTGCTCCGGCCTCTCGCGAAACCGGCTCTCGCACTCGCCGGGACCTTGGCCCTGGCCGGCTGTTCCAACAGCGATGCAGCCACCGCCACCTATCCGACCTGGCACAACACCGAGATCAACGCCGTCAGCCGGATGGCTGCGGCCGGCGGGGTGGTGACCACCACCGCCATGAAGCCTGACGGCGCACTGGAGACCGTCTCGCTCGACCTCGCCGACGGCAAGAAGCTCTGGGCCCACCCCGCCACCATGGCCGGCCGCCTCCCCGGGATGGGCGTCTCGGCCCCCGCCCTGGTGGAGACGGCCAAGGGAGCGACGATCGTCGCCCTCGACCCGGCCAAGAAGGGCCGCTGGAACGCCACCCTCGTCGCCCGGGAGGCCCGCACCGGCAAGCAGAAGTGGACCAGGCCGATCCACTCGACCTTCGGCCCGCAACGCTGCGGCCCGTACGTCTGCCTGTCGGAGCACACCGCCACGGCGGGCGCCCGCGTCGTCGTGCTCGACCCCGACACCGGCAACCTCAAGTGGAAGCTGCCCGGCATCGCCGAGGTCGAGTGGTCCGACCGCGACCGGGTCCTGATGCTGCGCCTGGCCAAGAACCCGATGATCGAGTCCTACGACCTCAAGACCGGCAAGCTCCAGTGGCAGCAGCCCATCGAGCAGGCACTCGGCCCCGGCATCGACATGTCCGGGGGCTGGGCCTTCGGCGCCACCGGCGACAACCTCATCGGCTACGTCGCCCCCTACACCAACCCGAAGACCAAGAACGTCTCCACCTTCGGCCTGTTCTCCGTCAAGATCGGCGACGGCACGATCAACTGGATGCGCCCTTCCGTGGTGCGCGTCTATCCCAGCGGCAGCCCCGGCTTCGCCCCCGTCGTCCGCCCTGTCGACCGGCAGGGCTCCTACGGCGGCTTCGCTAGGCTCGACTCCGAGACCGGCCGCGTCGTCGGCCAGATCACCGCCGCCGACGTCCCCGGCTCCGGCTGGTGGCTCGCCTTCCCCAACCGCATGGACAAGCTCGGCTTCCTCAAGCACGACCACAAGGGCAGCGCCTTCGACCTCGTCACCGGCAAGCCGGTGCCGGTCGAGGAGCAGCGGGGCTGGTCCTTCTGCGTGACCGATCCCAAGCCTCTCCCGCTCAAGGGCCAGGCCCCCGGCTTCTACTCCACCGCCGCCCTGTGCGAGTACGACCTCGCCACCGGCAAGCGGATCGCCGAGGCCGCCACCCCGCCGTCCTGGTTCACCGGCAGCCAGCACGGCTGGCGGCTGTGGCGCGACGAGAAGGGCGCGGTGCACGCCACCAACGACCGCACCGCCACCGCTCCCGGCATGTACGGCTAGCGTCGCCGTACCGAAAAACAGTGGGGGCGGGCGTGATGACAGAAGGGATATTGGAATATAGTTCTAGTCCTGTGCTGACAAAGGAGGGGCCATGCCCGAGGCAGTCATCGTCGCAACCGCCCGCTCGCCCATCGGGCGGGCAGGCAAGGGATCGCTCAAGGAGATCCGCCCCGACGACCTGACCGTGCAGATGATCCAGGCGGCGCTGGCCAAGGTGCCCCAGCTCGATCCGCACACGATCGACGATCTCATGCTGGGCTGCGGCCTGCCCGGCGGTGAGCAGGGCTTCAACATGGCCCGCGTGGTGGCGGTGATGCTGGGCCTGGACGACGTGCCCGGCACCACGATCACCCGCTACTGCTCCTCGTCGCTGCAGACCACCAGGATGGCGTTCCACGCGATCAAGGCGGGCGAGGGCGACGTGTTCGTGTCGGCCGGGGTGGAGACGGTGTCCCGGCTGGCCAAGGGCAGCTCCGACAGCTGGCCCGACACCATGAACCCGATCTTCGACGAGGCCCGGGGCAGGACCAAGGCGGCCGGGCAGGGCGGCCAGAGCTGGCACGACCCGCGCGAGGACGACGCGGTGCCCGACATCTACATCGCGATGGGCCAGACGGCCGAGAACCTCGCCCAGATCAAGGGCGTCAGCCGCGAGGAGCAGGACGAGTTCGGCGTACGCTCGCAGAACCTGGCCGAGAAGGCACTGGCCGACGGCTTCTGGCAGAAGGACATCACGCCGGTCACGCTGCCCGACGGCACCGTGGTCAGCAAGGACGACGGGCCGCGCGCCGGCACCACCTACGAGAAGGTGTCCACGCTCAAGCCGGTCTTCCGCCCCGACGGCACCGTGACGGCGGGCAACTGCTGCCCGCTCAACGACGGCGCCGCCGCGGTGGTCATCATGAGCGACGTCAAGGCCGCGGAGCTGGGCATCACCCCGCTGGCCCGGATCGTCTCGACCGGCGTCACCGGCCTGTCGCCCGAGATCATGGGCCTCGGCCCGGTCGGCGCGACCAGGCAGGCGCTGTCCCGCGCCGGGATGGCGATCGAGGACATCGACCTGGTGGAGATCAACGAGGCGTTCGCCGCCCAGGTCATCCCGTCCTACCAGGACCTCGGCATCGACCTCGACCGGCTGAACGTCAACGGCGGCGCCATCGCGGTCGGCCACCCGTTCGGCATGACGGGCGCCCGCATCACCTCGACCCTGATCAACAGCCTGCGCCACCACGACAAGAGCATCGGCCTGGAGACGATGTGCGTGGGCGGTGGCCAGGGCATGGCGATGATTCTGGAGCGCCTGAGCTGACCGGCGCACCGGCCGGGCCGCACAAAACGCCCGGCCGGCTCAGCCGTGGCGGTCGGGGCCGGCGCGGTGCGGCGTGATGCGGAGGACGACGCGGCGCTCGCGGACCATCGCGGCCCGGTAGTCGTCCCAGTCCGGATGCTCGCCGGAGATCCTGCGGTAGTACTCGATCAGGTCGTCCATGGCGTCCGGCAGCGAGACGACCTCCGCGGTGCCCTCCACCTGGATCCACTCGCCGAAGAAGCCGTCGGTGAAGGCGCAGACGGCCACCTGGGGGTTGCCGCGGGCGTTGTGGGTCTTGGCCGCCGTCTCCCTGGTGCTGACGATGATGCGGCCCTCGTCGTCGACGCCCACCAGCACCGGCGACATCTGGGGACGGCCGTCGGGGTGCGCGGTCAGCAGGATGGCGCGATGGTGGCGGGCGAGGAAGTCCCGCGCCTTGTCTAGGTCCATGAGCCTATGATCGCGCGTACGGATCCGTGTGCGCGGGTACGCGCGCCGTGGGAGCGGTCATGGCTGCGGTCATGGCTGCGCGCCCGTGCCGGACGGCACGGGCGCGGGTCAGCGATGAGCCTAGATGAAGCCCATGCGGTTACGGCGGAACCGCTCGTGTTCGTGCACGATCGCGGCGGCGTAGCCGTGGGTCAGCCCGTGCTCGTCGGCGAGCCAGTTGGCCCGCTCGTCGCACCTCAGGAAGGATGGGCCGTTGTCGATGGCTAGGAACCACTCGGGGAGTTCGCGTCCCGTTATGGCCGGGACCCTTGCGATGAGCTTCGTCTGCGTCTCCGGTGAGTGGTTCAAGGACATGGGCACCTCCACGGATTAAGGTCCTTTGCTTGACCCTGCAACACCGCTTGCCGAATGGCAAGACCCCAAGCTGTGATCGTTTCGTTATGCGGGTAGATTTCCTATAGCACGAAAAGAGGGCCCCGCCAAGTGTGGCGGGGCCCTCTCGTCGAGACGCGGGATCAGTCGCTACTGGAGAAGTAGCTGAGCAGGCGGAGCACCTCAAGGTAGATCCAGACCAGGCTCAGCGTGAGCCCGAAGGCGCACTGCCAGGCGAACTTGGCCGGAGCGCCCTGCTTGACGCCCTGCTCGATCGAGTCGAAGTCGAGGAGCAGGAAGAAGCAGCCGAGCAGGATCATGGCGGCGCTGAACACGATGCCGAGCGTGCCCGCCTCGCGCAGGCCGAGCCCGCCCGGGACGAAGAAGCCGGCCACCAGGTTGACGAGGATCAGACCGAGGGCCGCGACGGCCGCCGCGATGACGTACTTCACCATCTTCGGGGTGACCCGGACGATCCGTAGTGTGTAGACGGCCAGCACGCCGCCGAACGCCATGGCGGTGCCGAGGACCGCCTGGATCACGATGCCGCTGATCTGTCCCTCGAACAGGCTGCTGATGGTGCCCAGGAAGACACCCTCGAAGGCGGCGTAACCCAGGATGAGCGCCGGGTTGCTGCTCTGCGTGAACGACACGATCAGGCCGAGGACCAGCGCCACGATGGCGGCGCCGATGGCCACTCCGGGGGACACGTCGAGATACCAGGCCGCGGCTGCCGTCACGACCAGGGTGCCCAGCGTCATGAAGCTGCGGACGACGACGTCGTCCAGCGTCATGGCCCGGAAGGCGGGCTGGGTCGGCGGAGCGTAGGAAGGGGCGTCGTACATGTTCTGCAGCTGGTCGGGGCTCGGAGCCGGGGCGCCCCAGCCCGCCGACTGCCGTGACCTACTGAAAACGGGGTTTCTACTCTGCATCGCTGCCTCCTGTGCGCCGAGCCTATGGGACCGGACGGCACCTAGGTCAACTCGCACTCATGATCTATGTGGTTTCGAGACTCCAAGCAGGTGGTCAACGAACGCGCCCGCCGGGAAGTTCCCAAGGTCAACGGAGCGAATTCGGAAGCATTTCGGATGGTAGATGGTCGGTGCCCCCGGCGGGATTCGAACCCGCACCGCAACCCTTTTAAGGGGTTTGCCTCTGCCATTGGGCTACGGGGGCGCCGCAATCATACGAAACGGACCATGCTTCCGAGGAGCACAACTTCGTATCAGGCGTCACAAGTGTGAAGTCTGCGATGAAGTGAGATGGCTCCTGACACTCTGTCCAGGAAGAGTACGCCGTCCAGATGGTCCAGTTGGTGCTGAATGCACCGAGCTTCGAAAGCATCGGCTTCGATGGTGACGGGCTTCCCGGTTCCTGGCAAACGCCCATCTACCGTGATACGGGACGCTCGGCGTACATCACCCATGAGGCCCGCCACGGACGTGCACCCCTCGCGCCCGCAGTCCCAGCGCGAGGCCTCCGTGAGGCGAGGATTGACCACCACGAGCTCTCCGGCCCAGGACCGACTCCTGGGGTGGCGACCGGCGTCAAAGGCGATCAGACGCCAGCTCAGCCCGATCTGGGGGGCCGCCAGGCCGGTTCTGGCGGGCTCGTCGCGGAGGGTGGCCAGCAGGTCGGCCGCCGCGGCCACCACCTCGGGGGCCGTCGGGTCCACCTGCTCGGCCGGGGAGGACAGGATGGGGTCGGGCGCGCCGAGCACCTGACGCGCCTTCCCTCGCGGCCCGTTCACCGGGCGGGGGCTTGAGCGTTCGGGCACGTCGATCTCCTGACGTTGATCTCCTGGACGGTTTCGGAGGCGGCCGGCAGGGTCCGCCAGGGGGCTCAGAGCAGGTCGGGCTCGACCGGGCGGAAGGTGATCTCGGAGTCGAGCCCGGCGCCGACGGCCGCCAGCCTGCGCATGAGCGCGGCCACGTCCACGTTCTCGGGCAGCTCGACGTCGGCGATGAGGACGTACAGGCGGCCGGTGAGCCGGGTGCTCATCCCCGTGATGTTGCCGCCGTCGGCGGCGAGCACGGCGCTGATCCCGGAGATGATGCCGGGCCGGTCGGGGCCGTGGACGGTCAGCACGTAGCCGAGGCCGTCGCTCTGGCCGCGGAAGTAGCGGTACGCCTCCACGGCGGAGGCCGTCACCACCAGATCGGGCACGGAGAGCTGTTTCATCAGCTCGTCAGGGCTCAGGTCGCCCGAGACCAGCAGCATCATCGCCACATGGCCGCCGAGCAACGTCATCGTCGAGTCCTGGATGTTGGCCCCGCAGTCGGCGAGCGAACCGGTGACCGCGGCGATCACGCCTGGCCTGTCCACGCCTAGCACGGTCACCGCTGATAGCCCCACCCGTGAATCCCCTTCCGATCAGTTCGGGTGGGTGCCGAAAGCGCCCCGGCGCGAGTGATCGCCGGGGCGCTGCGCGCGAAGGGCTAGCGGCGCATCGTCTTGACCGCGGCCCTGAATCCCTCGCGTGGATGTTCCATCTCCCCGAGCGAGATCGTCTCCCGCTTGAAGAACAGGGCCAGGGTCCAGTCGACGACGACGCGGACCTTGCGGTTCAGCGTCGGCACCCGCGACAGATGGTAGGTGCGGTGCATGAACCACGCAGGGAATCCGCGAAGCTTGACGCCGTAGACGTTGGCGACGCCTTGGTGCAGGCCGAGACCGGCGACCGATCCGACATACTTGTGCCGGTAATCGACCAATTCCTGCCCGCGCAGGTACCGGACGATGTTGTCGGCCAGCACCTTGGCCTGGCGGACCGCGTGCTGGGCGTTGGGCGCGCAGTACTGGCCCGGGTTGGTCACGTCGGGCACCCCGGCCGCGTCACCGGCGGCGAAGGCGTCCCGGGTGCCCGCGAGGGTGAGCTTGGTCGTGGCCTTGAGCCGGCCGCGCTCGTCGAGCGGCAGGTCGCTTTCGGCGACGACCGGGCTGGGCTTGACGCCCGCGGTCCACACCAGCGTCTCGGCCTCGAACTCCGAGCCGTCGGAGAGCACCACGTGGCCGCCCTCGCAGGACTCCAGCCGGGTCTCCAGCTTCACGTCGATGCCGCGCTCGCGCAGCTGCTCCAGCGTCCACTTGCCCATTTCCGGCCCGACCTCGGGCAGCACCCGGTCGGTGGCCTCGACCAGCACCCAGCGGATGTCGGCCGGCGTGAGGTTGCGGTAGTAGCGCGTGGAGTGCTTGGCCATGTCCTCCAGCTCGGCCAGCGCCTCCACCCCGGCGAAGCCCGCGCCGACCACGACGAAGGTCAGCGCCCTGCGGCGCAGCTCCGGGTCGTCGGTCGACTCGGCCACGTCCAGCAGGTGCAGCACGCGGTTGCGCAGCGCGATGGCCTCGCCGACGGTCTTGAAGCCGATGCCGATGTCGGTGAGACCGGGGATCGGCAGGGTGCGCGAGATCGAGCCGGCCGCCATGACGATCACGTCGTAGGAGACGTCACGCGGCGCGCCCTCGGCGGGCTGGAAGGTGACGGTGTGCCCCGAGTGGTTCACCTTGGTGACCCGGCCGTTCAGAATCCGCACCTTGGGCAGGATCCGCCGCAGCGGCGCGACCAGGTGCCGGGGCGAGAGGTTGCCCGCGGCGGCCTCCGGCAGGAACGGCTGGTAGGTCATGTAGGACTGGGGATCGATGATCGTGATCCGCACCTCGCCGCCGCGCAGCTCGCTGGCGAGCTTCCGCTGCAGGCGCAGTGCTGTGTAGAGGCCGACGTAACCGCCGCCGACGATCAGAACGTGCTTACTCATCCTGAGGCCCCATCCCTCGTGGAAAGACTTTGTGAAAGCTTTCACAAGCAGCGTACGTCTCCGTCGCGCAAAAGGCCAATTCCCGGATGGTGCGACGCGTCACACTGCCAACTCCCCCGCTCTGGTGAAGACGTCGTCAAGCATCGCGGCGGTGACCCTGCCGGTGAAGGTGTTCTGCTGGCTGGGGTGATAGCAGCTCAGCAGCGTGACCACCGCGTCACCCGCGTCACCGTGCCGCACCGGGACCTCTACCCCGTGCCCGAACGGCGGCCGGCTACGCGGCAGGACGTAACCGGCGTCCTTGAGCGCCGGCCACATCGCCTGCCAGGCGTAGCCGCCCAGCGCCACGATCACCCGGACGGTCGGCGCGACCAGCGCGATCTCCCGCGCCATCCACGGCAGGCAGGCCGCCTTCTCCTGCGGGAGCGGCTTGTTCGCGGGCGGCGCGCAGCGCACCGACGCCAGCATCCGGGCGCCGATCAGACGCTGACCGTCGCCGGCGTGCGTGCTGGTCTCCTGCGTGGCCAGACCGGTGCGGTACAGCGAGGCGAACAGCCAGTCACCGCTGCGGTCGCCGGTGAAGATCCGGCCGGTCCTGTTGCCGCCGTGCGCGGCCGGGGCCAGCCCCACGATCAGAACGCGGGGACGCTCGTCGCCCCACCCGGCGACGGGCCGCCCCCAGTAGGTCTCCCCGGCGAACGCCCGCCGCTTGGCCACCGCCACGTCCTCGCGCCAGGTCACCAGGCGCGGGCAGGCCCGGCAGACCGACTGCCTGGCGGTGAGCTCCGCGAGGGTGTCACTCGTGGCCGCGAGCCCGCGCACGTCGGCGGGGTCGTGCGCGACCGGGGTGTCGGCGGTCGCCGGATCGTCGGGCCAGCCGGTGCCGGGCGGTACGAAACTCATGACACCGATGGTGCCCGACCACCGAGCCCACCCGTGAACCGCAGTCCCGCTCATGAGCCACGGGTGCCCTCCCGGGCGAAGGCCGGACGCGGAAGACCGGGCGGCGCATGAGGGCGCCACCCGGTCGAGAAACCGCTCACCTCACCGAGGCGGACCGACGCCGACCTGGCCGTCGATCAGCCCCGTCTCGGCTACTTGCTGGAAACCTCGGAAGGAACCGGGCTCGCCGACGGGACCGGGGTCGCCGTGACGGTCGGCTTCACCGTGGGAACCGGAGTCGCCGTGACGGCCGGCTCCGGCTTGGCGCACGCGGCGTAGACCGCCCCGGTCGAGTCGCTGTTGTTCGGGCCCTGGACCGACAGCACGATTCTGCCACCGTCCTTCGCCGAGCCACTCAGCGCCTGGGCAGGCAGTGAGACGCTCTTGGAGTCGCGGCCGTGGAAGTAGCCCTGACCGCTGGAGACGGTCCGGCCGTTCAGCGACCAGGTCCACTGGACGCGGGCGGAGCCAGTGGAGCGGATCGAAGCGCTCGCGCTGACCTTGCAGTCCTTGTCCGTCGAGGCCGACATCCCAGTGGCGAAGACCTTCACGGACGGGACGGGACGCGGGGTGTAGTCCTTGCACCAGACCTTGTAGTGGGCCCGGTTGGAGGTGGTGCGGTCGGGGCTGAGCACCTCGAGGACCGCCGAGCCGTGCTGGCTGTGGCGGGGCGAGACGCCGACGCTGACGGTGCGGGAGTCCCACACCCTGACCTTGCCGTAGTCCACGACATCGCCGTTGACGACCCAGCGATAGCGGACCCACGACGGACGGTCGACCCTGATCTTGCCGACAATGTCGATCTTGGTGCCGGGCGTGCAGGCGCCCACGTAGCGAGACGGGCTCGCCCAGGCCCGGGCCGAGACCCGCGCCTCGGGCTTCTTGGCGTCCAGCTTGAGACAGGACACCGAGAAGTAGCTCTTCTTGGAGGTCACCTTGCGCGGGCTCAGCACCTGCAGGGCCTGCCAGCCCTTGAGGTCGCCGTTGAAGGTGGCCTTCTCGCTCACCGTGATGGACTTGGTACGGGTGCCCTTGACGGTGACGGTCTTGACCTTGCTCTTGGACCCGTCGGCGTGGAGCCAGCGGTAAGCGAGCGTGGTCCGCTTCTTGCCGGGCTTGACCTTGACCGTCGACGAGAACTTCACGTCGACCGGGCAGGAGCCCTGGTAGTCGCCGGTCGACACCTTGGGCTTCGAGACCGACACCTTGGCCTTGGCGGTGGCGGCCGTGGCCGCCGAGCCGGAGGTGGCCGCCTGGGCGGGACTGGCCGCCAGCCCGGCCACCAGACCGGCCATCATGGCGGTGGAGGCGCCGAACGCCGCCGCCTTCCGCGCTAACGCAGAGGACTTCATGACAGGAGTGCTCCATTCCGTGAGGGGAGGACGCACCCGGGAACGGTTGCCACGTCGACAGCATCCGTGTCCGACAATATGGCAAAGCCCCCGCAATGCACGCGATCACTAAAGCACAAAAAGGATTGCGCACTCAACAGGACACCCAATGGGGATATGTCCCAATCTGGTCGCAACGTTAAGTTATGGACCAGGCAATTCCATCAAGAATGTCGTGCTCGCTGACGACGACCTGCGGAAACCCGAAGCGCCGCACAAGACGGTCCAGAATCAGGGAACCGACTCCGATCACGTCAATTCGTCCGGGATGCATCACCGGAACGGCCGCGCGCTCACCATGGGTCATCGACAGCAGCCTGCGCGTCACCTCATGCACCTGCCCGGCGGATATCCGAGAGTGATGGATGCGCTCCGGATCGTACGCGGGAAGGTCGAGCGCGATGCCCGCGACCGTCGTCACCGAACCGGCCAGCCCCACCAGCGTGCGCGCCCGCCGTACCGGAACCTCCGCCTCCACCCGGTCGAGCGCCGCCTCGATGTCGGCCACCACGGCCTCCAGCGCCACCGCCGAAGGCGGATCCCCGGCCGCGCGCAGATGCCGCTCGGTCAGCCGGACACACCCGATGTCGACCGAGACGGCCGCCTCGGCGTGCGCGGAGCCGACCACGAACTCGGTCGAGCCACCACCGATGTCCACCACGAGGTAAGGAGGCAGCGGCCCCTGCGGCACCTCCGTCTCCGGCGACAACCGCACCAGCCCCCTGGTCGCGCCGGTGAACGACAGCTCGGCCTCCTCCGCCCCCGAGACCACCTCCGGCTCGACCCCGAAGATCTCCCGCACCCCGTCGGCGAACTCCTGCCGGTTGGCCGCGTCGCGGGTGGCGCTCGTGGCGACCACCCGGGTGGCCGTCACGCCGTGCTGGTCGATCAGCTTGCGGTAGCCGCGCATCGCGCCGAACGTCCGCGCCAGCGCCTCAGGCGCCAGCCGGCCGGTCTCGTCGACCCCCTGGCCCAGCCGGACGATCTCCATCCGCCGCTCGACCTCGGTCAGCGTGTCGTCGTCGACGTCGGCGACGAGCAGGCGCACCGAGTTGGTGCCGCAGTCGATGGCCGCTACGCGCATGGTCCGTCACTCCACCAGTCCGGGAGGGCGTCCAGCGCCTCCCTGCCGAACGGATTGGCGCCCGGCACCGCCAGCTCGTGCGCGACGAGCGCGTGCAGGCACTTGACCCGCTTCGGCATGCCGCCGGTGCTCTGCATGTCACGCGGGAGCGGCTCCAGGCCCTCTTCCTCGGCGATCTTGTCGCGCCTGGCGACGTAGTCGTGGTGCGCGGCGTCGTAGGCCGCCGCCAGCTCGGCATCGGTGGCCAGCCTGGCCTGCATCTCCCGCATCAGCCCCGAGCCCTCCAGGGTGCCGATCGCGGAGGCCGCCTTGGGACAGGTCAGGTAGTAGAGGGTCGGGAAGGGCGAGCCGTCCGCCAGCCGAGGCGCGGTCTCCACCACGTCCGGATTGCCGCACGGACAGCGGTGCGCCACACCGCGCAGCCCTCTCGGCGGCCGCCCGAGCTGCCGCTGGACCGCCTCCACGTCACTGCTCTCCAACGCCTGCCTTCTCCCCTGCTCCCGCTCTGCGTCCCTTGCCGGTGTCAGCCGCCTCGACCGACTCCCACAGCGTCTGATACCACGGCGGGAGCGCGGCGGCCTGCTTCACGGCCGTCTGATCCTTGCCCGGCGCGGCGTCCATCACCACGTAGCACTTCTCGCCCGGCCCGCAGTAGTGGAGCCGCTCCTTGGCCGTGCGCTTGATCCAGTTGGGATCGCGGATCTGCTCGCTCTCGGCGACCAGCTTCTGCCGCTCCGCCTGGACCCTGGCCTTCTCCTCGCGGAGCTCGGCGATGTTGCGGCGCTGGGCGATGTACTCGCGCACGGGGTAGGCGAGACTCATCGCGATCGCGCACACCACGATCGCGAGGATGGCGGCCCTGCCGGTCAGCTGCGGTCTCTTCGCCATGCTGAGCACCCCCAATCCGTCGTACGGCTCCGGCGCGGCTCGCGGCCGGGCATGTCGCCCCGCCGCGAGCCGTACCCGAAACTAGCGCTGGAAACGCGGGAAAGCCCCGCGACCCGCGTAGCGTGCGGCGTCGTCGAGGATTTCCTCGATGCGCAGCAGCTGGTTGTACTTCGCCACCCGGTCGGACCGGGCCGGGGCGCCGGTCTTGATCTGACCGCAGTTGACGGCGACGGCCAGGTCGGCGATCGTCGTGTCCTCGGTCTCGCCGGAGCGGTGGCTCATCATGCAGGTGTAGCCGCTGCGGTGGGCCAGGGCGACCGCGTCGAGCGTCTCCGACAGCGTGCCGATCTGGTTGACCTTGACCAGCAGGGAGTTGGCGGTGCCCTCCTTGATGCCGCGCGCCAGCCGCTCCGGGTTGGTCACGAACAGGTCGTCGCCGACGAGCTGGACCTTGCTGCCCAGCGCCTCGGTGATCGCGTGCCAGCCCTCCCAGTCGTTCTCGTCCAGCGGGTCCTCGATGGAGACCAGCGGGTAGTTGTCGACGAGGTCGGCGTAGAAGGCGATGAGCTCCTGGGCCGACAGGCCCTTGCCGTCGATGGTGTAGACGCCGTCCTTGTGGAACTCGGAGGCGGCCACGTCCAACGCCAGGCCGATGTCGGTGCCGGGGGTGTAGCCGGCCCGCTCGATGGCGACCAGGATCAGGTCGAGCGCGTCGCGGTTGGAGGGCAGGTTGGGGGCGAAGCCGCCCTCGTCGCCCAGGCCGGTGGCGTAGCCCTTCTCCTTCAGCACGCCCTTGAGCGCGTGGTAGACCTCGGTGCCCATGCGCACGGCCTCGCGGAACGTCTCCGCCCCGATCGGCGCGATCATGAACTCCTGGATGTCGACGTTGGTGTCGGCGTGCGCGCCGCCGTTGAGGATGTTCATCATCGGCACGGGCAGCACGTGGGCGTTGGGACCGCCGACGTAACGGAAGAGCGGCAGGTCGGCGCTGTCGGCGGCGGCCTTGGCCACGGCCAGCGAGACGCCCAGGATGGCGTTGGCGCCGAGCTTGGCCTTGTTGGGCGTCCGGTCCAGGTCGATCATGATCTGGTCGACGATGCGCTGGTCCTCGGCCTCGACGCCGTGCACCTCGTCGAAGATCTCGTCGGTGACGGCCAGCACGGCCTTCTGCACGCCCTTGCCGCCGTAGCGTGCGTCGCCGTCACGCAGTTCGACGGCCTCGAACTGGCCGGTGGACGCGCCACTGGGCACCGCCGCACGGCCGGTGCTGCCGTCGTCGAGAATCACCTCGACCTCAACCGTGGGGTTGCCCCGGGAGTCGAGGATCTCGCGAGCGTAAACGACCTCGATGGTAGCCACGGGATGCGCTCCTAATTCGAAAGGCAATATGCGTTCAGAGCCTATCGGTACGCTCACCGTCCGCCCCGCACGGTCCACGCGCGCATCATGCCCCCGGTGGCCGCCACCACCGCCTGACGGCCGCCGATCTCCCCCACGGCCAGGGCGGTGACCTGGTCCGGCACGGGCACGGAGGCCAGCCGCGCGCAGGAGCCGGTGTCCCACACGTGCAGCACGGCGCCGCCACTCCCGTACAGCAGGCCACGGCCGCCCGCCCCGGTGATGGCCAGCCTGGTCAGCTCCGCGCCGTCCGGCGCGGCGACGGCGCACCTGCGCCGGCCGGTGCGGTGGTCGTGGAGGTCGGCGCCCCGGCCACGGACGCCGACGGCCACCGGCTGCCCCGGTGCGGCGGCGATCGCCAGCACCTCGCCCGTCTCCCCGCCTGCCCCCTCGCCCAGCACCTCGCCCGCCGCCTCGCCTGCCACCTGGGGCGACATGCCTTGAGCGCCGCCCCACAGGTTGGCCAGCCGCAGCCCGTTCCACCGAGAGCCGAAGGCCACCAGGCCGTCCTCCCCAGTCCAGGCGAGCTGGGAAACAGGCTCCTTCGAGGCGTGGAACGGACCGGTCTTCTTTCCGGTACGCAGGTCCCAGCCCTGGAGGCGGCCGTTGGGGCAGCCGACGGCGACGACCGGATCCTCCTTGCGCGGCACGGCGGCCATCACGGCGTCGCTGCCGCACACCTTGGCCGTCACGACCGGAGAGCCGGGCGCCCAGTGCGAAACGAATCCGTCCTTGCTGGACCAGGCGACCGAGGGCACCCCGTCGACCTGGACGAACTGAAGCGCTGTGACGCCCGAGGCGGCGTCCGACGACGGGGAGACGGCCAGCCGCTCGCCCGTGGCGGGGTCCCAGAGCTGGACGTTACGCGCCTGCGGAGCGGCGGCGGCCACCACGGTCCTGCCGTCCAGCACGCCGACCGCCAGCGCGTCGACGAGCTTGCCGAGCCCGAAGGGCCTGCCGAGTTGCTCGGCCGCGGCGGGCTCGCTCGTCACGGAGGTGCCGGCGGGCGGACTGTCCGAACCGCGCCACAGCAGGCCCAGCGTGATGCCGCCGACCAGCGTGACGGCCACGGCCCCCGCCGCCTTGGCCCGCCTCCGGCGCACCGGGGAAGCGGGCCTGGCGACGCCCCGGCGCAGCTCCCCGCTGTGCCGGCCGTCGTGCTCGACCTGCGCCCACACGGACCCAGGCACGTCGCCGGTCACGGGCCGACGTCGCGGGGACTCGGGCACGTCACCCGTCACCGGCCGACGTCGCGGGGACTCGGGCACGTCGCCGGTCGCGGGCCGTCGCCGTACGGACGGGCGCGCTCTCATCGGCCGGGCCTCGGCTCGGCCGCCCGTCGCCGTCCGGCGGGTTCCGGTGACCGCCCTGCCGGGACGCCGGCTCGCCGCGCCGGTGGACCCGCCACCGTACCGGCGCAGGCCCTCGTCGCCCTCCATGAGCGCGTGCAGGACGTCGGAGGCCGTCGGCCGGGCGGCGGGCCGCTTGTCCAGGCAGCCGGCCAGCAACGAGCGGAGCGGCTCGGCCACGTCCGGCAGGTCCGGCTCCTCGGTCAGGATGCGGTGCATGACCGCCGGAATCGACTCGCCCGCGAACAGGGCCCGGCCCGTGGCCGCGTACGCCACGGTGGAGGCCCAGCTGAACATGTCGGAGGCCGCGCTGGCCGGCTCACCGGCGATCTGCTCGGGCGACATGTAGCCGGGGGTGCCCACCACGCTGCTGGCGGTGGTGCCCGCCTCCATGGCCTTGGCGATGCCGAAGTCGATCACCCTCGGCCCGTCGGGGCCCAGCAGGATGTTGGCCGGCTTGAAGTCGCGGTGCACGATGCCCGCGCGGTGGATGGCGTTCAGCGCGGCGGCGGTGCCGACGGCCAGCCGTTCCAGCGCGCCGCCCGTCCTGGCGCCTTCCCTGACCACCGACTCCTGCAGCGAGGGCCCGGGGACGTACTCGCTCACGATGTACGGGCGGCCGGCCACGAGGCCGGAGCCGATCACCCTGGCCGTGCAGAAGGCGGCGACCTTCTCGGCCAGCTCGCATTCCTGGAGGAACCTGCGCGTCGCCCGCCGGTCGCCGAGCAGCCTGGCGTGCAGGATCTTGATCGCGACCTGCCGGCCGCCGTGGTCCTCGCCGAGGTAGACCGATCCCTGCCCGCCGTCTCCCAGGCCACGCAGGAGGCGGTAGCCCGCGACCTCGCGCAGCTCGCCATGCTGCAGCTGGCGTAACCGAGACATCAGAGACCTCCCCCGTAACGGGTAAATCCTGGCATTTCGGGATGCGTGGCGCTACTGAGGAGGCTGCCGGGACTCCCAGGCGTGTACCCGATCGCGGTAGGAGCGGGCGGCCGCGCGCAGCTCCGCCTCGGCGTCCAGCCCCGCCTCCTGGGCGCGGCGGACCAGGTCGAACAGCTCTCGGGCGATCCCCTGTCCGACCGCTGACGCGAGCCCGGCGGGCACGCCCGCCCGTTCGGCGCGTCGTACGAGCTGAGCGGCCAGTGACAGCGCCGGCTGTCCCATCGGCACGCCGTCGAGCAGCGACCGGCTGCCCTTGGACGCCCGCTCGGCCGCCTTGATCGTCTCCCAGTTGTCGCTCACCTCGTCGGCCGTCTCCGCCCGCACCGAGCCGAACACGTGGGGGTGGCGGCGCACCAGCTTCTCGACGATCCCGGCGGCCACGTCGTCCATGTCGAAGCCGTCGGCCACCCGGGCGTGGAACACCACCTGGAGCAGCAGGTCACCGAGCTCCTCGCGGAGCGCCGGATAGTCGCCGCCCTCGATGGTCTCCAGCACCTCGTAGGCCTCTTCGAGCAGGTACGGCACGAGCGACTCGTGCGTCTGCTTGCGGTCCCAGGGGCATTCGGTGCGCAGCCGGTCCATGACCGCGACCAGGTCCAGCACCCGGGCGCCCGGCAGGTCGTAGGAGCCGGGCACCACCTCGATCAGCGGCGGCTCCTCCAGCGCGACCGCGGCGTGGCCGAGCGCGCGCATGAAGTCCTCGTCGTCGCCGTCGGCGAGCCAGACCACGGTCTCGCGCACCGCCCGCCCGGCCAGCTCCGCCGCGTCCGGGGTCACGACGGCGACCTCGACGCCCGCCTCCGCCAGGTAGGGCAGCTGCGGGTGGGCCGGTGAGCCGGTCAGCACCTGGCCGGACCGCAACGCCTGCCAGGCCTGGTGGCTCAGCAGGCCCGGCGCGATGCGCGGCGAGGTGGTGACGACGACGAGCGGCATACCCGGCCCTACTGCTGCTGCTGTTGCTGTTGCTGTTGCTGCTGCGGCGGCTGCGCGGGCGTGCCGAACCGGCCCGGGTCGACGAAGCCCTGATCCGGCGTGAAGGAGCCGTAGCGGGGGCTGAAGACGGGCTTGACCGCGTTGTACTCCTCGTTCCACTTCGCCGCGGCGTCCTGGCTCTGGGTACCGCCCCACTTCTCGATCACCTTGGCGGCGCCGAGCTCGGCACGCAGGTAGGCGCGCGGGTTGGCCGGCGAGACGCCCTTGGTCAGCAGGTTCATCTCGGGCGTCTGCTGCTGGCCCGGCTGCTTCAGCGCCTGGTCGATCTCCGTCTCGCTGACCGTGACGCCGTGCTTGTCGGCGATCTGCTGGTAGCGGAGCTGGTTCGTCATCCGGAACAGGACGAACTGGGAGATCGGCACGCCGAGCTGGCCCGGGTCGATCCGGGCCTTCCTCAGTGCGGCCTCGAACTCCTGAACGTTGCGCTTGAGATCCTGGGAGGAGATCCGCTGGTCCCCGACGACCGCCGCGGCACCGGCCTCGACCGTCGTCCCGCAGGCCGTCAGCGCGAAGAGGCCGGCCCCCGCCGCTGTAGCGGCCAGAGCCACTCGAATCGACTTCACATGCTTCCCTTTCCGCCAAAAACCGCCGCTAGCTTACCCGTGCGGGCTCGAGGAACATCGCCTCAACCAGATCACCGCACCATTTGAGCAACTCCAGGTCCCGCAGAGGCCGGCCGCCCAGGGGCTTGGTCTTGGGCACCGGCACCAGCAGCGTCTGCGCCGCCTGCTTGTAGATGGCCTTCTTGTAGAGCCGGTCCAGCCGGACCTGCTGCGACTCCCGCAGGCTCGCGGGACCGAACTTGATGTTCTGTCCCTGCAGGGTGACGTCCGTCAATCCGGCCCGCCTGGCCATGATCCGGAACCGGGCGACCTCCAGCAGATTCTCCACCTCGACGGGCGGCTTGCCGTACCGGTCGGTCAGCTCGTCGCGGACCTCGCCGATGTGGCCGTCGGTGGAGATCGCGGCGATGCGTTTGTACGCCTCCAGCCGCAGCCGCTCGGATGTCACGTAGTCGTGCGGGATGTGCGCGTTGATCGGCAGCTCGACCTTGACGTCGTGCTGCTCCGCCTGCACGGGCTCGCCCGACAGCTTGGCCTTCTGCTCCTGGACCGCCTCGGACATGAGCCGTACGTACAGGTCGAAGCCGACGCCCGCGATGAAGCCCGACTGCTCGGCGCCCAGCACGTTGCCGGCGCCGCGGATCTCCAGGTCCTTCATCGCGACGTACATGCCCGCGCCCATCTCGGTGTGCTGGGCGATCGTGGCCAGCCGCTCGTGCGCGGTCTCGGTGAGCGGCTTCTCCGGCGGGTAGAGGAAGTAGGCGTAGCCCCGCTCCCTGCCCCGCCCGACCCGGCCTCTGATCTGGTGGAGCTGCGACAGGCCGTAGCTGTCGGCCCGGTCGACGATCAGCGTGTTGGCGTTGGGCACGTCGAGGCCCGACTCCACGATCGTGGTGCAGACCAGCAGGTCGTAGTCGCGCTCCCAGAACCCGACCATGATCTTTTCAAGCTGGTGCTCGTTCATCTGCCCGTGCGCGACCGCCACCCGGGCCTCCGGGACGAGCTCCCGCAGCCGGGCGGCGACCCGGTTGATCGAGGCCACCCGGTTGTGCACGAAGAAGGTCTGGCCGTCGCGCATCAGCTCGCGCCTGATGGCGGCCGCGATCTGCTTCTCGTCGTACGGCCCGACGAAGGTGAGGATGGGGTGGCGTTCCTCCGGCGGGGTGAGGATCGTCGACATCTCACGGATGCCGGTGAGCCCCATCTCCAGCGTGCGCGGGATCGGCGTGGCGGACATGGCCAGCACGTCGACCTGGGTGCGCAGGTGCTTCATGGCCTCTTTGTGCTCGACGCCGAAGCGCTGCTCCTCGTCGATGATGATCAGACCCAGGTCCTTGAACCTGACCTCGGGGCTGAGCAGCCGGTGGGTGCCGATCACCAGGTCCACGGCGCCGGTGCGGAGCCCTTCGAGGGTGCCCTTGATCTCGCCGTCGGTCTGGAAACGCGACACCGGGTGGACCGAGACGGGGAAGCTGGAGAACCGCTCGGCGAAGGTGGACAGGTGCTGCTGCACCAGCAGCGTGGTCGGCACCAGCACGGCCACCTGCTTGCCGTCCTGCACGGCCTTGAACGCGGCCCGTACCGCGATCTCGGTCTTGCCGTAGCCGACGTCGCCGCAGATCAGCCGGTCCATCGGGACGCCGCGCTCCATGTCGCGCTTGACCTCGTCGATGGCCTCCAGCTGGTCGCCCGTCTCGGCGTAGGGGAAGGCGTCCTCCATCTCGCGCTGCCACGGCGAGTCGGGGGCGAAGGCGTGGCCGGGTGAGGCCATGCGCGCGGAGTAGAGGCGGATGAGCTCGCCGGCGATCTCCTTGACCGCCTTCTTCGCCCGCGACTTGGCCTTGGCCCAGTCGCCGCCGCCCATCCGGTTGAGCGTGGGCGCCTCGCCGCCGACGTAACGGGTGACCTCGTCGAGCTGGTCGGTGGGCACGTACAGCCGGTCGCCCTTGGCGTACTCGATGACGAGGTACTCGCGGGTGGCGCCCTGGACGGTGCGCTGCACCATCTCGATGTAGCGGCCGACGCCGTGCTGCTCGTGCACGACGTTGTCGCCGACCTTGAGCTGCAGCGGGTCGACCATGTTGCGGCGGCGCGACGGCAGGCGGCGCATGTCCTTGGTGGACGCCTTCTGGCCGACCAGGTCGAGGTGGGTGAGCACGGCCAGGCCGGGGGTGATGAAGCCGTGCTCGATGAGCCCGGTGGTGACGTGCACGACCTTCGGCTCGGGCGCCTTGTCCAGATATTTCTCTAGACGTGCGGGAACGTCGACGCCCTTGAGCAGCTCGACCATCCGCTCGGCCGGGCCGTGTCCCTCGCTGAGCAGCACGACCGCCTTGTCCTCGGCGAGCCAGCCCTTGATGTCGTCGAGCGCCTTCCGGGTGTCTCCCCGGTAAGCCTCGGAGTCGTGCGCGGCCAGCTCGATCCCGCTGCCGAACGGGGCCATCGACCACCACGGCTGCCCCAGCGAGTCCGCGTGGTCGCGGATCTCCTCCAGCGTCCGGAACGCGGCCGCGCCCAGGTCGATCGGCGCCTCGCCGCCGGCCGCGGCGGTGATCCAGGACGCCTCCAGGAACTCCTGCGAGGTGCGCACCAGCTCCTCGGCCCGGCCCCTGATCCGCTCGGGGTCGCAGACGAACACGGCCGCCCTCGCGGGCAGGTGGTCGATCAGCAGGTCCATCTCACCGCACAGGACCGGCGCGAACGCCTCCATGCCCTCGACCGGGATGCCCTCGGCGAGCCGGTCGAGCACCTCGGCCAGCGCGGGGTGGCGCTCGGCCAGCTCGCGGGCCCGGCCCTGGACCTCCTCGGTCAGCAGCAGCTCACGGCAGGGCGGCGCGAACAGGCCGTCCTCCGCCGCCTCCAGCGAGCGCTGGTCGGCCACCTTGAACCAGCGGATCTCCTCGACCGTGTCGCCCCAGAACTCCAGCCGCAGCGGGTGCTCCTCGGTCGGCGGGAACACGTCGAGCAGCCCGCCGCGCACCGCGACCTCGCCGCGCTTCTCCACCATGTCGACCCGGTGGTAGCCGTTGCCGACGAGGTTGGCGACCACCTCGTCCAGATCGGCGTCGTCGCCGGCCTTGAGCCGCATCGGCTCCAGGTCGCCCAGCCCCCGCACGATCGGCTGCAGCAGGGCCCTGACCGGCGTGACGATCACGTTGAGCGGGCCGGCGGCGGTGTCACCCTTGACCGGGTGCGCGAGCCGCCGCAGCACGGCCAGCCGCTGCCCCACCGTGTCGGAACGGGGCGAGAGCCGCTCGTGCGGCAGCGTCTCCCAAGCCGGGAAGACGGCCACCGAACTCGGCTCGATGAGGCTCGTCAACGCGGCGGCCAGGTCTTCGGCCTCCCGGCCCGTCGCGGTGACGGCCAGCACGGTCCGCTGGTCGTGTCCGGCCAGCGCGGCCACGCCGAACGGCCTCAAGGAGGCGGGCGCGACCAGGGAGACGTCGCCGCCCTGCTCCAGGGCTGCGGTCAGCTTCGGATCAGCGGTGAGAAGGTCGAGCAGTCCGGAAAGACTCATCAGATAGGCCCCAGATGGCAACACGACGACCCCCGGCCAAGCCAGCGCGGGGGTGTTGCGTACCAGCCTACTTGCCCGCCGCCATGCCCCCGCGCCCCCTACGGCACCTTGTAGCCCGCCACGCTGGGCCAGCGCACCGTCATGACGACCGACTCCTCCTCCGCCCGCCAGGAGTGGTCGACCCCCTCGCCCCACACCACGTAGTCGCCGCGCTCGGCCAGCAGCACGCTGCGGCCGGGCAACTCGACCCGGAACCGGCCGCTGATCAGCACCAGCAGCGCGGTGCGCCGTTCACCGCTCACCCAGCGCGCCCGCTCCTCGCCCGCCGCGTGCGTACCCCATTTGATCTCGACGTCGTCGCTGTGCCGGACGTCGCCGCCGGGTTTGAAGTGGCCCAGCAGCCATCCGTCGTCGCCGGCCCCGTCCATGACCGCGTTCCCCACGTACACCCGCATCACGGTTCCGGACGCTACCAGGGAGATGTGCATCACTCTCGGCCATTTATTGATTACTGTGGGTCACATGTCTGAGGTGCGATCGGTAGTCCCGAGGGGCGATCTGTTCGATCAGCGCATCCGGGAGCAGTGGGCGGGGCAGCTCGGCCGGCGGCTGGATGTGCTGGTCGCCGGGTGTGCGCACGACGAGCCACTGACCGTGGAGCGGATCGAGACGCGGGCGTCGGGGGTCGATGAGGATCGGCCGGCGATCAGGAGAGTGGTGGAGGAGCGGGCCGACCTGGTCACCTGGGCGCTGGGCGACCTGCGCTCCGCGCCGCTGCCGCCCAGGTCGTTCGACGTGATCCAGCTGTCCTTCCTGCTGGAGCGGATCGAGCACGCGGAGCTGGTGCTGGACCGGCTCCTGCAGTCGCTGCGGCCCGGAGGCCTGGTGCTGCTGCGGATGCGCGACCGCGACTCCGCCTACGGGGCCCTGGACAGGATGATCCCGTCGTGGGCGCGCCGGCTGGTCTGGCGGCGCCTGGTGGCGGCGGGGACCCCGGGGCCGCTGCCCGCCGTCTACGAGCCGCTGACCTCGGCCGACGGCATGCACGCCTTCTGCCTGACCCGTGGCCTGCTGGTCATGGACGAGGAGACGGCGACGAGCGGGCCCGCCATGGGCCGGGTGGGCAGCGCGGCCGTGAGCCTGGCTGCCAAGCTGAGCCGGGGGCGCTACCCTGCCACGCACGATGAGATCACCATGGTCATCAGAAAACCGCAATACCACTTCGCCCGGCTCATCTAGCGACACGCCGGTCACAGTGGCTAGGATTGTTTCCTACCAATGTAATCGGAATAGTTGGGATGAATGACGTGGAGTGGACCCCCGACGCGCGTGAGCTGGCCGACCTGGAGCTGCTGCTCTCCGGGGCGTTCCAGCCGTTGACCGGGTTCCTCGGCCACGACGACGTCCATCTGGTGCACGAGCGCGGCACACTCGCCGACGGCACTCCATGGCCGGCCCCCATCACCATCCACCTGCCCGGCGACGTCGCTCCCGGCGACGAGGTCACGCTGCTCGACCCCGAGGGCGTCCCGCTCGCCGTGCTCACCGTGACCGAGCACCCGGCGGACGGCCCGGCCGCCGGGCCGGTGCGCGGGCTGGGCGCGGCCGAGCACGGCCCGTTCGCCCGGCTGCGCCGCACCCCTGACGAGGTCCGCGTGGAGCTCGGCGGGCGTCCGGCCCTCGCGGTCACCATGCGGGGCCCGCTCGACGACCTCAGCGAGATCCTCGCCACCGCCAAGGAGCTCGACGCGGTGATCCTGCTGCTCCCGCTGTCGTACGGCGAGGCCGGCCCGGCCGTGGTCAGGGCCGCGCTGAAGGCCCGGGACCAGCTGCCCGAGACCACGATCGTCGTCCCGGTGCCGCTGGCGCCGCGCGAGGAGCCGGAGATCGACCTGGAGCTGCGCGAGCACATCGCCTTCTCCTACGGCGCCACCGAGCACCTGGCCGGGCCCGAGCCGGTGAAGATCCCCGGCCCGCCGCACCGCCGCGGCCTGGTGGTGTTCTTCACCGGCCTGTCCGGATCGGGCAAGTCCACGATCGCCCGCGGCCTGCGTGACACCCTGCTGGAGCTCGGCACCCGCACGGTCACCTACCTCGACGGCGACGTGGTGCGCCACCTGCTCTCCAAGGGCCTGACGTTCTCCAAGGCCGACCGCGACCTCAACATCCGCCGCATCGGCTTCGTCGCCGCCGAGGCCGCCCGCCACGGGGGCCTGGCCATCTGCGCCCCCATCGCCCCTTACGCCGCCACCCGCGAGGAGGTGCGCGAGATGGTCGAGTCGGTCGGCGCCGACTTCCTGCTCGTGCACGTCGCCACCCCGCTGGAGGAGTGCGAGCGCCGCGACCGCAAGGGCCTGTACACCAAGGCCCGCGCGGGCCTCATCCCCGAGTTCACCGGCATCTCCGATCCCTACGAGGAGCCGGACGACGCCGACCTGGTCGTCGACACCACGCACATCTCCGTCGAGGCGGCGGTCGAACAGGTGCTGGGCACCCTGCGCAACGGACGGTGGATCCGGTGATCGATCTCCCCCTGATCCTCGGCTCGTTCCTGGTGGCCATCGTCGTCGGGCTCACCGGCATGGGCGGCGGCGCGCTGATGACGCCGATGATGATGCTGTTCTTCAACGTGCCGCCGCTGGCCGCCGTCTCCAGCGACCTGGTGGCCTCGGCGGTGATGAAGCCGGTGGGCGGCATGGTCCACCTGCGCCGGGGCACCGTGAACATGCGCCTGGTCGGCTGGCTCTGCGTGGGGTCGGTCCCGGCGGCGTTCTGCGGGGTGTTCCTGGCGCGCGCGTTCGCGGTCGGCGACGGGGTGAAGTACGCGCTCGGCGTCGCGCTGCTGCTGGCCGTCGCGGGCCTGGGGATCAAGGCGTGGCTGGGCGACAGGGGCGGCTCGGCGGAAGCACGGGAGATCGTCGTACGCCCAATCCCGACCCTACTGGTCGGTACGGTAGGCGGTCTGGTGGTGGGCGTGTCCTCCGTGGGCTCGGGTTCTCTGATCATCGTGGCCCTGATCGCCCTCTATCCGGCGCTCAAGGCCAACCAGCTCGTCGGCACCGACCTGGTCCAGGCCGTGCCGCTGGTGGTCTCGGCGGCGGTGGGGCACCTGCTGTTCGGCGACTTCCGGTTCGATCTCACGCTCTCACTGCTGATCGGCTCGATCCCCGGCGTCTATCTGGGCGCCCGTGTCTCCTCCCGGGCTCCCGGCGGTCTCATCAGGGCGATGCTCGCCGTCGTGCTGCTGGCCTCGGCGCTCAAGCTGCTCGGCGTGGCCGACCTGGTCACCCTGGCCGTGGTGGCGGTGACCGCGCTGGCCATGGTCGTCGGCTGGCGCCTGCGGGTCAGGGCCGGGGCACGCGCGTCGCTCGAAAGTGCTGATCTCGCGCGAGCTCGGTGAACGCCCGGTCCGCCGTGGGGTCGGTGTCGAAGCGGGTGTCGCCCCTCGGCGCGCTCGGCGAGTCGAAGTAGACCAGCGCCTTGATCTGCGGATAGCGACGGACCTGGCTGCGTACGGACTCGAAGAACGCGCGCTTGAACGCCGGGTCGTCCGCCCGCTCGAACACCCCCCACTCCGCGACCATGACCGGTTTGCCGGGAAAGCGCCACTGCATCCAGCGATAGAACCCGGGCCACTCGTCGAAGTCCTCGCGGGTCTTGTTGACCAGGCTGCCGAAGTCGTGCACCCGACTGTCGGCGTAGGGGTCCATCGCCACCCAGTCGACCACGTCGTCGCCCGGGTAGAGCTCCTCGAACCAGGGCTTGGAGGCCCAGTTGGGCGCGCCCATGTAGGTCATCACGGTCACCGCGTTCTTCACGCCCCGGTCGCGCAGCCGGAGCACGACGTGCCGGAACATGGCCGCGTAGTCGTCGGCCCCCATGCCGGACGCCGCCGCCGTGTCCACGTCGTTCTCCGGCTCGTGATGGATGGTGAGGAAGAACTCCTCGGGGAAGGTCCGCCGGAGATGGTGGGCCAGGCGGTCGATCCTGGCGTCGATGGCGCCCTCGGCGATCTCGGCCCAGGTGTGACCGAGCGACGGCTTCCAGTTGATCAGCAGCAGGCGGGGCCTGGCCGGGTCCCGGGCGAGCCGGATCTCCTGCTCGGTCGGGAACAACTCCTTGCCCCGGTGGTAGACGTGCACCAGGTCGGCCGTCGCTCCCATGCGCGACTCGGCGCTGTGCAGCGCCTCCTCCAGGCGGGCGCCCGTGAAGATCTCCGGGGCGATGCCCCACCACGCGCCGCACGAGGGGATGAGCTTGCCGGTGACGGCGCAGGCGGGCGCGCTCGCCGCCGCCGGACTGCCGCTTCCCGCCGTCGCGCTCCGAGCGCCGGCGTCCGGCACACGTGGCTCGGCGCCCGAGCACGCGGCCAGCAGGACGACCAAGGCCGGAATGACGCTCTTGCCGACCACACCTTTGGCGACATTAGCCTTCAAATTACCATTTACCGCTCTATACGAATAATTCCAGCGCGCCATAACTTTCAACCCTCTCATTGGGCGACCCCCGCCCTATCAACCTGAACCATGCCACGCCCATGCGGGAACTTCAGCCGGAGTAGCAGTCAGGGCAGGCCAGAGGGGCATCTGGCTCACCAATAAATCCCGATTTCTCGCTTTATAGCGGTACGATTCGCTGGTCGTACAAGAGAAAATCTTGGGTAATCTGGCTGGGTAATATCTGGCCCGCCTATAGTGGGCGCACACCTCGGCACGTTACGCAGAGTCGCCGAAGGGCGACAACGCGCAACTCACTGCAGGGAGACCCGCCTCCATGAGCCTGTCGCCGGATCGCCCGGCCCACCGCTCCGGCACCGACCTGGGAGAGCACCTCTCGCTGCTCCGCAGGCGCTGGCTGCTCCTGCTCGGCTGCGTGCTGGCCGGGGGCACGACGGGGCTGGCCCTGCTGCGGATCGTCCCTCCCGCCTACACCGCGACCACCCAGGTCCTCGTCACGCCCGTGGGCACCACCGAGCAGGTCAACCAGGTGACCACCCGCCAGCGCGAGCCCCTCAACCTCGACACCGAGGCGCAGATCGCCCTGTCCTCCGTCGTCGCGGCCAAGGCCGCCCAGGCGGTGCGCGCCACCGCCCTGGAGCCCGCCCAGGTGACGGTCCCGCCCAACTCGTCCGTCCTGTCGATCTCCTACAGCGCCGCCGACCCGGCCGCCGCCGCCGCCGGCTCGCGGGCCTACGCCGAGGCCTACCTCGCCCACCGCACCGAGAGCGCGCAGGCCGCCATCCTCGCCCAGCAGAAGCTCCTGCTGGCCAAGCTCAAGCACGTCAACACCTCGCTCAGCGCGGTGATCAAGCAGCTCGGCGGGCTGACCAGGGGCACCGCCGCGCACACGCTCGCCACCCACCGGCAGGGCGTGCTCAACCGGCAGGCCAACAGCCTCACGCTCAAGTACGACGCGCTCAGGACTCTCGCCGTGACCCCCGGATCGGTCATCAGCCCGGCCGTCGCGCCGCCCGCGCCGAGCTCCCCCACCCTGCCGCTGTACCTCGGCTCCGGGCTCATGGCGGGCCTACTGCTGGGGGCCGCCGCGGCGGCGCTGCGCGACCGGCTCGACACCCGGCTGCGCAGCGGCGCCGACGTCGAGCGGCTCACCGGGCTGCCCGCCCTGGCCGACCTGTCACACCCGCGCGACCCCGCCGCGCTGCACGACCTGGCTTCCGCCGTGCTCGCCGCCTGCCCGGGCAAGCGACTGCTGGTCAGGTCCGTCCCGGCCGAGCTCGGCTCCTCCCGGGTGACCGCCCCGCTGGCCACCAGCGCGCCGTTGTCGGTGCTGAGCGGCGCGGACGTGAGCGACCTGGCCAGGGCTGACGCGGCCCTGCTGCTGATCGGGCTGGGCCGGGCGACCTCCGTCCAGGTCGCGGCCACCGTACGGCACCTCAGCCGGCACAACGTGCCGATCATCGGCGCGGTGATCACCACGGACCTGACGCCCGCCCCCTACGCTCCCCAGCACACGTCGCTGGGCAAGCTGGTCGCCAGCGGCGAGCCCGAGCCGCCCGCGAGTGCCGAGACCACGCCCCTGCACGCGCTCCAGCAGCCGCCGGGCAAGCAGGCGTGACAGGGCCCGCGTGGCCCATCGCCGCGCTGCTGCTCGGTTATCCCGTCTGGTGGGCGCTCGGCTTCGGCGGACTGTCGGTGGTCGTGCTGGCCGTGCCCATGGGGATCATCCTGTGGCGGCGCCGGCCGATCCGGGTGCCGCGCGGGTTCGGGCTGTGGCTGCTGCTGCTCGCCGGCTACCTGGTGAGCGGATTGATGCTGGGGGAGATGCCGCCCGGCACCTACGGCGAGCTCGGCCTGGGCCGGCTCGTCGGCTACTCCATGCGCCTGACGCTCTACCTGTCGCTGCTGACCATGGTCCTCTACCTCGGCAACCTCACCGAGCGCGAGTTGCCGCAGCTCCGGCTCGTACGGATGCTCGGCGTGCTGTTCATCACCACCGTGGCGGGCGGGCTGCTCGGCGTGCTGGCTCCCGGCTTCTCCTTCACCTCGCCGGTGGAGCTGGTCCTGCCCGGCTGGCTGGCCGACAACTCGTTCGTCCAGAACCTGATCCACCCCACCGCCGCGCAGACCCAGAAGGTGCTCGGCTACGCCTCGCCCCGGCCGGAGGCGCCGTTCGAGTGGGCCAACGCGTGGGGCAGCAACGTGTCGGTGCTGCTCGTCTGGTTCGTGGTCGGCTGGTGGGTGTACGGCTCTCGCGGCCGTAAGGCGCTGGCCGTGGTGGTGATCGCCCTGGCGGCCGTCCCGATCGCCTACTCGCTCAACCGGGGCCTGTGGATCGGCCTCGGGCTGGCCGTCGGCTACCTGATCGTCCGGGTGGGCGGCAGGACCAGGATCACCCTCTGCGCGGCGGCGGCGACGGGGGCGCTGGTGTTCGCGCTCAGCCCGCTCGCCCCGCTCGTCGTGCAGCGGCTGGACAACCCCCACTCCAACGGCATCCGGGCCTTCACCGTGTCGGCCACGATCGAAGCCGCGACCCACTCGCCCGTCATCGGCTTCGGCAACACCCGCAACGCCACGGGCAACCACCGCACGATCACCACCGGCAAGACCGGCTGGTGCCCCGGCTGCGGCCATCCCCCGCTGGGCGGCGACGGCCAGCTCTGGCTGATGCTCATCACGCAGGGCTTCGTGGGGGCGGCGCTCTACGTGGCCTTCTTCGTCGGCGCGATCCGCCGCCACTGGACCGACAGGACCCCGATCGGGCTCGCCGGAGTGCTGGTGATGGGCCTGGTGCTGCTCTACATGTTCGTCTACGACGGCCTGGTCACGCCGCTCAGCCTCTACTTCATCTCCTTCGCGCTCCTGTGGAGAAATCCCGCATGACCGACACCGACATCAGGCTCAGCTACCTCGGCGACACGCTCCGGCTCCTCTATCCCGGCCAGGGCGATCCGCGCGCCCACACGCTGCTCCCGCACGCGCGGCTGCCTCGCCGGCTGGCGCCGCGCCGCTGGTGGCACCGGCTGGCCGGGCCGCGCATCCTGCTGCCCATCGACGGGTCGATCTCGGCCCATCTAGGCGAGGTCTTCGGCGTGCCGGTGGAGACCGTCCTGCGCGTGCGCCCGGCGCGCCGGGCCAACCGCAAGCCCGTCCTGGAGGTGCACAGCGACGGCGCCCGCCTGGCCTTCGTCAAGGTGGGCGACACCGACCGGGCCCGCACGCTGATCGACAACGAGGCCGCCGCACTGCGCGAACTGGCCGGACGACCGCTCAAGACCGTCGTCCCACCCACCGTGCTCCACCACGGCGACTGGCGCGGCCTCAGCCTGCTCGCCCTGTCGCCGCTGCCCGTCCGCCGCCGCCGGGTGCCCGGCCCGCTGCTGGTCAGGGCCGTCAAGGAGATCGCGGCCACGGGCGGCCCCGACGGCGCGGCCTGGCACGGCGACCTGTCCCCGTGGAACGTCTCGCCGTCAGCCGACGGGCGGCTGCTCGTATGGGACTGGGAACGCTACGCGACCGGCGTCCCCTACGGGTTCGACGCGGTGCACCACTTCTTCCAGCGGGCGCTGCGCCGCATGGACCCGCCGACCGCCGCGCGCGCCTGCCTCGCCCAGGCGGTGCGGACCCTCGCGCCGCTCGGGCTGTCGGCCGCGCAGGCCAGGCAGACCGCGCTGCACTACCTCATCGCGCTGGCCGACCGGCACGCCGCCGACGGCCACGAACCCCTCGGCCCGCCGAGCCGCTGGCTCAGCCCGGTCGTCGACCACCAGGAGTCGCTGACGTGAAGGCCATGAAGCGATCGGCGCTGTCCGTGTCGCGCACCACCGGACGGATCACCTCCGGGGCGCGGATCCTGCCGTCGTTCCTGATCGCCGGGGCGCAGCGGTGCGGCACCACCTCGCTCTACCGGGCGCTCGCGCAGCACCCCCTGTTGCTCAAACCGGTGCTGCACAAGGGGGTCCACTACTTCGACGCCGCCTACTGGCGAGGGCCCGCCTGGTACCGGGCGCACTTCCCGCTCCGGGTGGGCGCGGCGCTGCTCGCCCGGCGGCACGGCAGCGCGCCACAGGCGTTCGAGTCCGCGCCGTACTACCTGTTCCATCCGCTGGCCGGGGAGCGGATCGCCGCCGACCTGCCGGGGGTGAAGCTGATCGTGCTGGTGCGCGACCCGGTCGAGCGGGCCTGCTCCGCGCACGCCCACGAGCTGGCCAGAGGCTTCGAGACGGAGCCCGACTTCGAGCACGCGCTGGAGCTGGAGGCCGGGCGGCTCGCGGGGGCCGAGGAGAGCCTGCGGGCCCGGCCGCACGCCGCGCACCACTCCCACCGCCACCACGGCTACCTGGCGCGCGGGCGCTACGCCGATCAGCTCGACCGGCTGGAGCCGCTGTTGGGGCGGGAGCGGATCCTGGTCCTCGACAGTCACCGCTTCTTCGCCGACCCCCGGCAGGCCTACGACCGGGTGCTGGACTTCCTGGGGGTGCCCCCGCTGGGCGAGCCGGCGTTCGAACGGCACAACGGCCGGCCGCTGCCCAGGCCACTGCCGAACTCTCTCCGCCGGAGTCTGCGCGACCACTTCGAGGCGTACGACACCCGCCTGGTGAGCTGGCTGGGCGGTGAGCCATCATGGCGGAGTTGACCCAGCGGCGGGCGGCGCTCGGGCGGGTGGCTCGGGGTGGGGTGGCCGGGCTGACGGGGGCGGTGGTGGCCGCGCTGGCCCAGTTCGCTCTCGTCGTGGTCGTCACCAGGGCCTTCCCTGCCGGGCAGGCGGGCGCGTTCTTCACGGTGACCGCGCTGGTGCTGATGGCCGCCGGGATCGTGAAGCTGGACGCGGGCAACGGGCTGGTGTACTTCATCGCCCGAGCCAGCGCCCACGAATATCACGGTATTTCGGGATATATCCGGGCGGCCCTGGTGCCGGTCACGGGGGCCGCGACGGTCGTCGGCGTGCTGCTGTACCCATGGCTCGGCCCCGTGGCCCTGGCCCTGCCGGTCATGGCCGTGGCCGACGTGCTGCTCGCCGCCGGCCGGGGCTTCGGCGCCCTGCGCCCCACGGTGCTGCTTGACGGGGTGCTGCTCCCGGTGGGCCAGCTCGTCCTGGTGGGCGCCGTGGCGCTGGCGGGCACGTCGCCCTGGCTCCCGGGTCCGGCCGTCGCCGCCGCGTGGGCGCTGCCTGTCGCGTGGGCGCTGCCGTACCTGCCCGTGCTCGTGCTGGCGGCGCTGGCCCTGCGCGGTCGCGCGCCCCGCACGCCCTGCCTGCCCGGCGCCGGCCGGGACCTGTGGCGGCACACCGCCCCGAGATCGGTGGCGGCGGCGATCCAGGCGGTGTTCCAGCGGTTCGACATCGTGATCGTCGCCCTGCTCGCCGGCCCGGTGCAGGCGGCCGTCTACACCGCCGCCACCCGCTTCAAGATCGTGGGCCAGCTCGCCAACCAGGGCCTGGCGCGGGCCGTACAACCACGCCTGGTCAGAACGCTCGCCGACGGCGACCTGGCCGGGGCCAGGGAGCTCTATCAGGCGACCACCATGTGGCTGGTGCTGCTGACCTGGCCCGTCTGGCTCGCCTACGCGCTGACCGCCCCCTGGCTGCTGCGGCTCTTCGGCGACGACTACGGCGCGGCGGTGCCCGTGGCGCTGGTCCTGGCGGCCACGATGATGGCGGCCACCGCGTCCGGCATGGTCGACGTCGTGCTGACCGCCGCCGGCCACACCACGGCCAGCCTGCGCAACCTCGTCGCGGCCTGCGCCTGCACGGTCCTGCTGGACCTGGCGCTGGTCCCGGCCCACGGCGCGCTGGGCGCGGCGCTCGGCTGGTCCGCCGGCGTGCTGGTCAAGAACGCGCTGCCGCTCTGGCAGCTCCACCGCCGCTACGGCCTGCGCCCCTTCGGCCGCCACAGCCTGTCGGCGCTGCGCCTGCGCACCTGGGCCACAGCATGAACGGCACGAGCGGCAGGAACGACCGTCCCCCGGTGCTGGTGACCGGGCTGCCGAGGAGCGGCACGAGCTGGGTGGGCAAGATGCTGGCCGCCGGTGGCGAGCTCATCTACGTCAACGAGCCGCTCAACCCGCAGCACCCGCCCGGCCGCTGCCCCGGCGTCCTGCGCGCCCAGGTACGCCACCGCTTCCAGTACATCTGCGACGACAACTCCCCCACCTGGCTGCCCGCCTTCCGCGACACCGTCGCGCTGCGCTACCGCTGGGCAGCCGAACTGCGGGCCAACCGCTCCCCGTACGACCTGGCGCGGATGCTCCGCTACGGCGGGGCCTTCACGCTGGGCCGCCTCGCGGGGCGGCGGGCGCTGCTGGACGACCCGTTCGCGGTGCTGTCGGCGGGCTGGTTCGCCGAGCGGCTGGGGTGCAGGGTGATCGCCCTCGTCCGCGACCCGGTGTCATTCGTGGCGAGCTGGCAGCGGCTCGGCTGGACGGTCTACTTCCACGAGCTCCTCGAACAGCCCCTGCTCGTCCGTGACCATCCCCAGGTGCTGCGGCTGCGCGTCCTGGTCGGCTCCCAGGACCGGGTCGCCAAGGCGGCGGCGCTGTGGCGGGTGACGCGGGAGATCCTCGCCCGCACCTCCGGCATCCTGGTCACGTCCTACGACGATCTCGCCGCCGACCCCCGGACGGGCTTCAAGCGCCTGTACGAGTACGCCGGTCTGACCTGGACCCCGGCCGCCGAGGAGCGCGTCATGGAGGCGTGCACCGCCCCCGGCGGGCGGGACCGGGGATTCGCCTGGTCAGGACTGTCGCGCACCGGCTACCGACCGATGAACTCGCGGGCGGCCCTGCAAGCGGGCGCCCGGGGCCTCACCCAGGACGAGATCGACAGGATCAGAGCGCTGACCGCCGACCCGCCGCCCCGCTGAGGCGCAGGCGGGTGACCGCCGAGGAGAGCAGCAGGCGCAGCGCGAAGGGCACGCCGTCCACCAGATAGCGCCTGGCCAGCCGGCCGGGCTCACAGGCCAGCCGGAACAGCCACTCCAGCCCCGCCCCGCGCATCCACCCGGGCGCCCGTGACACCGTGCCGGCGGCGAACCCGATCGCCGCCCCGCACCCCACGAACCAGGCTCCGGGCAGCTCCCGACGCAGCTCGCCGATGAGCAGATCCTGCCGGGGGAACCCGAGCCCCACGAACACCAGGCTCGGCCGCGCCTCCACGACCTTCCGCCGCGCCCGCCGCCTGCCTCGCGCGGTCGCGTCGAACCCGTACGGCGGCGCGTCCACCCCGCAGACCCGCAGCCCTGGATGGCGGCTCGCCAGCTCGGCGGCGGCCGCCGCGGCGACACCGGGCGGGCCGCCGAGCAGATAGACGGGCCACCCGCACCGAGCGGCCCGATCGCTCAGCGACCAGATCAGGTCCGCCCCCGTGACCCGCTCGGGCACCGGCGTCCCCAGCAGCCGTGACGCCCACACCAGCGGCATCCCGTCAGCCACCACCACCTCAGCCCCGTTCACCAGCTCCCGCAGCGCGGCGTCCCCGGCCACGGCCCGGCAGATGTCCACGTTCGGGGTCACGATGTGCCCACCCCTACCGGCGGCCAGCTCACCCTCCACCCACCCGGCCACCTCACCCTCGGTCACCGGATCAAACCCAACCCCCCCGACCACCACCCGCGCCGCCCTACAACCCACCCCACCATCCCCCTTGCTCTTCACCGCGCCCTCCCCCTCACCGCACGCCCTGGCGTCCCCTGGCCGTACGCCTCGCCATCCCCCTCACCGCACGCCCAAGCGTCCCCTGGCCGTACGCCTTGCCGGACAGGTCTTCTGTGGGGTTCGTTGGAGCCGGGATCATCAGATGCCGTGCCCGCGCTGGTGGAGCAGGGCCAGGACGGTGGAGGCGGGGATCAGGCCCGCGGCCACGGCCAGGGCGATGGGCGCGCGGGGCTCGCCGAGGCGGGCGGCGAAGGTGCGGGCGGCCCAGCGGCCCGCGTCACGGCGGTGCCCCAGGGCGGCGTGGCCGAAGGCGAGCTGACCGTAGATCCGTGCCGCGCCGCGCGGATCCACGGCCAGTTCGGGGTGCCGGGCGAGCATCCACTCAAGCCCGGCGATACGGTCCGCCCATCGGGCGACGTAGTGGGACGCGCCCCACCGGACCCGGACGAACGGCTCGTCGGCGTTGGCGATCGGGTGTCGCTTGGCGGCGCGGAGCGCGAGGTCCCAGTCCTCGTTCTGGCCGCTGGGGGCGCTCTCGTCCACCCAGACCGTGCCACGTCTGAACAGGAACGTCGACGAGTGCACCATCACCATGCGCGAGCGCACCAGGTCGGCGGCGGTGACCCGTCGGGTCCCGGCCAGCCTCGGCACCCGCCGCCCCCCGTACTCGACCTCGATGCCGCAGCTGGCGAACTCGGCGCCCGCGTCGGCGAGCAGCCGCGTCTGAGCGGCGAGCTTGCCGGGCAGCCACACGTCATCGTCGTCGCAGAAGGCGATCAGGTCGGTGTCACAGGCGGCGATGCCGGTGTTACGGGCCCCCGGCAACCCCGGAGTGAGCCGATTGGCCAGCACGCGCACACCCGGCACACGGTCGGCGACCACACGCCGCTCCCCACCGTCAACGGCCGACCGGAGAACGGCACCGACAGGGATGGGGTGAAGGCTGTCGGCGACGGCACGGTGGTCACCGCCGTCGACGACCACCGCTACGGTCACGGTGCCTTCGTAGTCCTGGGTGAGGGCCGCTTCGACGGCTGCGCGCAGGTGGGCGGGGCGGTCGCCGCGAGTGGGGATCACCACGCCCACCGAGGCAGGCGTCACGCGGTGTCCCTTCCGTAGCCGTACCGGGCTCTGAGCGGCCAGGTGAGGGCCGCCACTAGGCCGCGGTGGTGCCGGGGCAGGCCGCGCAGCCAGGAGTCGTCCCTGGCCAGCTCGACGGCCCCGGCGGTGAAGCGCATCGGGTTGCCCGAGGCGGTGTGCGCCGTGGTCAGGTAGGCGGTCGTGCCCTGCAGGAACGGCAGGCGCGGGGCCGTGAAGCCGAGGTCCTGAGCCAGGTTCGTCAGCGTGTCGTGCGGCGCGGTCAGCAGGTCCTCGTAGCGGACGCGGGTGACGGGGGCGCCACGGACGGCCAGCAGCTCCAGGGCCAGGTTCTGGGCCGTCCAGTGCACGGCGGTGCGGGCGGGGCCCCAGCGGGTCATCGGCCTGCCGTCCTCGGGGCGGGCCACGGTCCTGCGCCAGGAGTGGGCGACGGCCCGGGGCTCGCGGACCACCTGCACGATGTGCACGTTCACCCCGGCCTCCAGCAGGCAGTAGGCGAGCGAGGCGTGCTTGCTGGAGTCGACCACCGTCCGGGCCTGGGCCGCGTCGGCCGCCGCCTGGTAGACACGGCGGTAGGCGCGTACGTACTCCGGCAGGTCCTCGTGGGCGATGCGCGCCAACCGGCGCGTGCGGTCGACCCGATGGCGTAGCGCCATGACGCGCTCGGCCAGCATGGACGTCCACCCGCCGAAGGCGCGCTCACCGACGCCGCGCCAGAACGGGCACGTCGTGAACGGCCGGCCGCAGCCGCACGGCTCGTCGGCCAGGACGCCGCGCTCCCAGAGGTGCACCACCTCACCGAGGGGCGCGACCTCGGGCAACTGGCCGAGAAGCCGTTCGAGCAGAGTGGTGCCGCTACGGCCGAGGCCGCCCAGGAAGATCACACGGGGAGCGGTCGAACGATCGGTCACAAGCGTGAACCCTCACGTCGCGAACACGGAACGTGGAGATGCTAGCGCGGAGAGTAATCGCATGGTCACCGAACCGCCAAGAGATCTACCTTCAGACCCGCGTTACGCCACGTGCCGGGAAAACCGCACGCGCCCGTACGGCCTCCGCGCGGAGGAAGGCCAGGCTCGGGAATTCAAAAAGGTCCGGCCGACGTGCTCATCAGAGCACATCGGCCGGACCGACCAGCACAGATGTTTTCGGTACGAATCCGCAACCACAACCCCGTCAGGCCCGGCCAACCCAGCCAGAACCCATCAGGCCCGGCCCACGCACCCGGCACCGGAAGGTCAGCGGACGTCCATGATCATGCCGGCGCCCACCGTCCCGTTGGTGGACTCGTCCACCAGGATGAAGCCGCCCGTCATCCGGTTACGCCCGTAGTCGTCCACGAACAGCGGCTGGGTGATCCGGAGCGTGACGCGGCCGATCTCGTTGAGGCCGAGCGACGTCGCTTCCTCGTCCCGGTGCAGGGTGTTGACGTCGAGGCGGTACTGCAGGTCGCGGACCAGGGCCCTGGCCGTGCGGGTGGTGTGCTTGATGGTCAGCTTGGAGCGGGGCGTGAGCTTCACGCCGTCGGCCATCCAGCAGACCATCGCCTCCACGTCCTGGGCGACCTGCGGCTGGTTGTTGGGCCGGGCGATCATGTCGCCCCGGGAGATGTCGAGGTCGTCCTCGAACCGGAGCGTCACCGACATGGGCGGGAACGCCTCCTCCACCGGCCCGTCGAAGGTGTCGATGGAGGCGATCCTGGTCGTCAGCCCGGATGGGAGGTGCACCACTTCGTCACCCGGCTTGAGCACCCCGCCCGCGACCTGCCCGGCGTAGCCGCGGTAGTCGTGGAAGGCGTGGTCGGTGGCCCGCTGGGGGCGGATGACGTACTGGACGGGGAAGCGCACGTCGACCAGGTTGCGGTCGGAGGCGATGTGCACGTTCTCCAGGTGGTGGAGCAGCGAGGTGCCTTGGTACCAGGGGGTGTTCTCGGAGCGGGACACCACGTTGTCGCCGTTGAGCGCGGAGATGGGGATGAACGTGAGGTCGGACACGTTCAGCTTGGACGCGAAGGCGGTGAACTCCTCGCGGATCTCGTCGAAGCGCTCCTCGGAGTAGTCCACCAGGTCCATCTTGTTGACGGCCAGCACCAGGTGGGGGACGCGCAGGAGTGAGGTGAGGAAGGCGTGCCGGCGTGACTGCTCCAGCACGCCCTTGCGCGCGTCGATGAGGATGATGGCCAGGTCGGCGGTGGAGGCGCCGGTGACCATGTTGCGGGTGTACTGGATGTGCCCGGGGGTGTCCGCGATGATGAACTTGCGGCGCGGCGTCGCGAAGTAACGGTAGGCGACGTCGATGGTGATGCCCTGCTCCCGCTCGGCCCGCAGGCCGTCGGTGAGCAGCGACAGGTCGGTGTACTCGGTGCCGCGGTCGCGCGAGGTGCGCTCGACGGCCTCCAGCTGGTCTTCGAAGATCGCCTTGGAGTCGAACAGGAGCCGCCCGATGAGGGTGGACTTGCCGTCGTCGACGCTTCCCGCCGTGGCGAAACGCAGAATGTCCATCGGTTTAGAAGTAGCCTTCCCGCTTGCGATCCTCCATGGCGGCCTCCGAGGCACGGTCGTCGGCCCTGGTGGCCCCGCGCTCGGTGATCCGGGTCGCCGCGATCTCCTCGATGATCTCCTCGACCGTCGCGGCATTGGACTGCACGGCTCCGGTGCAGGTCATGTCACCCACCGTGCGATAGCGCACCACGGACTCGAACAGCGGCTCATCGTCGCCCCGCTGCACGATGTCGGCGTCGGGCAGCAGCATGCCGTCACGCTCGAAGACCTTGCGGGTGTGGGCGAAGTAGATGGAGGGGATCTCGATGCCCTCCCGCCGGATGTAGTCCCAGATGTCCAGCTCGGTCCAGTTGGACAGCGGGAAGACCCGGATGTGCTCGCCCTTGCTGATCCGCGCGTTGTAGAGGTTCCACAGCTCGGGGCGCTGGTTCTTCGGGTCCCACTGGCCGAAGTCGTCGCGGAAGGAGAACACCCGCTCCTTCGCCCTGGCCTTCTCCTCGTCGCGCCTGGCGCCGCCGAAGACCGCGTCGAACTCGTGCTCCTCGATGGCGTCGAGCAGCGTGGTCGTCTGCAGGCGGTTGCGTGAGGCCCTGCGGCCGGTCTGCTCCACCACGCGGCCGGCGTCGATGGAGCTCTGCACGCTGGCCACGATCAGGCGGGCGCCGAGCTCGGCGCTGCGGCGGTCGCGGAACTCGATGACCTCGTCGAAGTTGTGCCCGGTGTCGACGTGCATGAGCGGGAACGGGATGGCGGCGGGCCAGAACGCCTTCTCCGCGATGCGGAGCATGACGATGGAATCCTTACCGCCGGAGAAGAGCAGACAGGGACGCTCGAACTCGGCCGCCACCTCGCGCATGATGTGGATGGCCTCGGCTTCGAGGACGTCGAGCTGCGACGTGGTGTAGTCGCGCTGGAGCATGAGGGCTCTCCTCCGGCGGTTATCGATGCAGGTCCCGGATCCCGGCGAGCAGAGTTGACGCCAAGTCCGGTAGGGAAACCAGAATATCTGGTAGTGAGGGGTCGACTTGGTTGTAGGTCAGCTTCGCGCCGTCGATCCGGCTGGCGTGGGCGCCCGCGGCGAGGGCCACGGCGACCGGCGCGGCCGAATCCCACTCGTACTGACCGCCCGCGTGCACGTACGCCTCGACCTCTCCGGTCAGCACCGCGGAGATCTTCGCGCCCGCCGATCCGATCGGCACCAGATCGGCGCCGACGAGATAGGCGAGCTTCTGCACGAACTCCGGCGGCCGGGTGCGGCTCACCGCGATGCGGAACCTGCCTCCGTCGTAGGCGGGCAGCTTGGGCGGCTCGACGGTGGTCAGCGTGCGCCCCTGCGCGGGCAGCGCCACGGCCCCGGCGGCGAGCACTCCCCGCTCCCACAGCGCCACGTGGACGGCCCAGTCGGACCTGCCCTCCTCGGAGAACTCACGGGTGCCGTCGAGCGGGTCGACGATCCACACCCGATCCGCGCTCTGCCGGCGCGGATCCATCCGCTCCTCGCGGGTGGCCTCCTCCGACAGCACGCTGTCGGAGGGCCTCAGCCTGGCGAGCGACTCCATCAGCAGTACGTGCGCGGCACGGTCCCCGGCGGATCGCAGGACGGCCGGGTCGGCGAAACCCTCCCGCCGTCGGACCTGCAGCAGGTGCTCCCCCGCCTCGGTGGCCAGGTCGGCAGCCAGGGCGTGGTCGTCACGAATCGTCATCAATAAGCTCCTTGCCCGCGGGCGACGGCCGACCAAGTCTTCCACAGGATCTGCAGGTCCAGCATGAGGGTCCAGTTCTCCACGTAACGCAGGTCCAGCCGGACGGATTCCTCCCAGGACAGATCCGACCTGCCGTTCACCTGCCACAGACCGGTCAGGCCGGGCCGGACGAGGAGCCGCCGGCGCACGTCGTCGCCGTAGCGGGCGACCTCTTCGGGCAGCGGCGGGCGCGGCCCGACCAGCGACATGTGGCCGAGGGTGACGTTGATGAGCTGAGGCAGCTCGTCGAGTGAGTGACGGCGCATGAACGCGCCGAGCGGGGTCACACGCGGGTCGTTGCGGATCTTGAACAGGGGCCCGTCGCGGTCGCTGACGAGGGTGATCTTCTGGCGTTCGGAGCCGCGCCGCATAGTGCGGAATTTCACAATGGTGAAAAGCTCGCCGTCTCTGCCGACCCTGGTCTGCCTGAACAGCGCGGGCCCCGGGCTGGTCGCGCGGACGGCGATGGCCAGCGCGGTCAGCAGCGGGGACAGCAGCACCAGCAAGGAGAGCGCGACCAGCCGGTCGAAGACGTTCTTGACGAGCTGGCGGGCGCCCGTCAGCTCGGGGTGCTCGACATGCAGCAGCGGCAGCCCGGCGGCGGGCCTGATGGTGGTGCGCGGCCCGGCGACGTCCATCAGCGCGGGTGCCACCACCAGCTCGGTATGCGTGGCCTCCAGCCGCCAGGCCAGTCGGCGCAGCGCCAGGCCGTCCATCTCGGGGCAGGCGAGCACGGCCACGGTGTCGGCCCGGACCTGGTCGACGACCAGGGGCACGTCGCTGAAGTGGCCGAACACGGGCACCCCGGCCACGCTGCCCTGGGGAGCCTCGTCGGGCAGGCAGGCCGCCACGACCTCCATGCCGTGATGGCGCTCCTTGCGGAAGAGCCGGACGAGCTCGTCCACCGAGGCGGCGTGGCCGACCGCCACGACCTTGCGCATGCACGCGCCGCGCGCCCGGCGCCGGTGCAGCGAGCGGCGCAGGCAGTGTCTGAGCACCAGGGTGAGGAGTGTGACCAGCGGCAGGGCGAGCACCACGTAGCCGCGGGCGATGTCGGTCTTGGTCACGTAGGAGCCGATGGCGAGCGCGGCGGTCAGCGCGACGCCGCACTGCACGATCCGGCGGAACTCCTCTGAGCCGACGCCGATCAGCCGGGGCTCGTAGGCCCTGTTGAGCGCGACCGCGCAGATCCACACCAGCGGCAGCACCACGCTCGCCACCAGATAGGGGGCGGCGTGTGCGGTGACCTCGCCGAACCTGAACACGAAGGCGGCGGCCGAACCCGCGCTCGCGGCGAGCAGGTCGGCCGCCAAGGCCTGGATCTTGTAGGCGCGCACCCAGCAGGGCACGCGCGGGCCGACGCGCCAGGCCACCTCGGGACCGGATCCGACGAGGGCCAGCAGCGCCTCACCGTGGGGTCCGTCGTGCACACACGCCTCCGAGTGACCGATCGCGAACAGACAGTCACCAAATCGTAGCGGTCGGCGACGACAGGGAACCCGCGAACGGCCCTATGCGGAGGTCAGCGTGGAGGGCCGGAAATGTTCAGATCGGCGCGATGGAAGTCGTTCTGAGTGGCTTCGAGGCCGCGTTCCATCAGCGATTCGACCACGTCGGCGGCCCGGTCGACCAGGAACGCCAGGTCTTTACGCTCGGCGGTGGCGAAGTCCTTCAGGACGAAGGAGGCGGGGTCCATCCGGCCGGGCGGCCTGCCGATGCCGAAGCGGACGCGCAGGTAGTCGCGGGTGCCGAGCACCTTGGTGATCGACTTGAGCCCGTTGTGGCCGTTGTCGCCGCCGCCCAGCTTGGCGCGCAGCGCGCCGTAGGGGACGTCGAGCTCGTCGTGGACCACGATCAGCCGCTCGGGGCCGATCTTGTAGAAGTCGGCGAGGGCCTTGACCGGCCCGCCGGACAGGTTCATGTACGTCAGCGGCTTGGCGAGCACGGCGGCCCGGGTCTCGAGCACCTCCGAGCGGCTGCGGTGCGCCTTGAACCGCCCGCTCGCCCTGGCGGCCAGCTCGTCGAGCACCATGAAGCCCGCATTGTGCCTGTTACCCGCGTATTCGGGCCCCGGGTTGCCGAGCCCGGCGATCAGCCAGCGGTCCATGTGCTCCCCTCAAGCGCGGAACGGGACAGCCGGCGCGGTGCCGGCTGTCCCGTGATCGCGACGAATTACTCGGCGGCCTCGGCGGCGCCGTCCTCGGCACCCTCTTCGGCCTCGGCCGGAGCCTCGGTCGGCTTGCCGATGACCTGGAGGATCACGGCCTCCGCGTCGGCGGCGAGGGTGGTGCCCTCCGGGAGGGAAAGCTGAGCGGCGGTGATGACGGTGCCGACGGTCAGCCCGTCGACGTCGACCTCGATGCCGGTCGGGATGTGCGTGGCCTCGGTCTCCACGGAGACGGACACGAGCTGCTGGTCGAGCAGGCCCTCGGAGTTGACGTCGCCGACCGTGGTGACAGGGATCTCGACGGTGACCTTCTCGCCGCGCCGGACCAGGAGCAGGTCGACGTGCTCGATGAAGCCCCGGATCGGGTCGCGCTGGACGCCCTTGGGCAGCGCCAGCTCGTCGATGCCGTCACCGGCCAGGCGGATCAGCACGTTGGGCGTGCGCAGCGCGAGGAGGACCTCGTGACCCGGCAGGGTCAGGTGCTTGGTGTCGGTGCCGTGCCCGTAGAGGACGGCGGGCACCTTGTCGGAGCGGCGGATCTTGCGGGCTGCGCCCTTGCCGAACACGGTGCGCGACTCAGCGGTGATACGTACTTCGGACACGACATCTCCTAGGGATGCGGAAGATCGGATTTTGCGCTCCCCCTCACCCGCCCTAGCGGAAGGCGTTACGAGCGCAACCGGGCCAGTCTACAGCGCCGGCGCAGCTCAGGTGTCACCCTCGAACATGCTGGTGACGGAGCCGTCGGTGAACACCTCGGTGATGGCTCGGGCGATGAGCGGGGCGATCGACAGCACGGTCAGCTTGTCGAAGCGGCTCTCCTCCGGCAACGGCAGCGTGTTGGTGACGATGACCTCGGAGATCCGGGAGTTCTTCAGCCGGTCGACCGCCGGGTCGGAGAACACCGCGTGCGTGGCGGCCGTGATCACGTTGGTGGCGCCCTGGTCGTAGAGGGCGTCGGCGGCCTTGCAGATGGTGCCGGCCGTGTCGATCATGTCGTCGATCAGCACGCAGGTGCGGCCGCGTACCTTGCCGACGACCTCGTTGACCTTCACGGAGTTGGCCACGTCGAGGTCGCGCCTCTTGTGGATGAAGGCCAGCGGGGTGCCGAGCGTGTCGGCCCAGCGCTCCGACAGGCGCACCCGGCCGGTGTCGGGCGAGACGATGGTGGTGTTGGCCAGGTCGAGCCGGTTCTTCAGATAGTTCTCCAGCACCGGCATGGCGAACAGGTGGTCGACCGGTCCGTCGAAGAAGCCCTGGATCTGCGAGGTGTGCAGGTCGATCGACATGAGCCGGTCGGCGCCCGCGGTCTTGAACAGGTCGGCCATCAGCCTGGCCGTGATCGGCTCGCGGCCCCGGCCCTTCTTGTCCTGCCTGGCGTAGCCGAAGAACGGCATGACCACGGTGATGCGCTTGGCGGAGGCCCGCTTGAGCGCGTCGACCATGATGAGCTGTTCCATGATCCACTGGTTGATCGGACCGGTGTGGCTCTGGAGCACGAAGGCGTCGCAACCGCGGACGGATTCGAGGTAGCGGGCGTAGATCTCGCCGTTGGCGAAGTCGATCAGTTTGGTGGGCGTCAGGGAGACGCCGAGGTGCTCGGCGACCTCCTCGGCCAGTTCGGGATAGGCCCGGCCGGAGAAGAGCATGAGAGCTTTCTCACCCGGTTGCTTGAGGCTTGTCATGAGACGTCCTCCACGGACCCGCTGTCTGTACCGATGACCTCGGCGAGCTCGGTCATGTGCCACTCTCCCGCTGTTCTTGCTCAGCCAGCGCCCGCTCGGCGGCCGCGGCTGATTTGGTGCCCGCGCGCCTGCGCAAGACCCACTTTTCGATGTTGCGCTGACGCGCTCTGGCCACCCCGATGGCGCCGGGCGGCACATCGCCGTCGATGACGGAGCCGGCGGCCGTGTAGGCGCCGTCTCCGATCGTCACCGGGGCGATGAGCATGGTGTCGCAGCCGACGAACGCGCCGTCGCCGACCGTGGTGCGACTCTTGGTGACTCCGTCGTAGTTGACGAAGACCACGGCGGCGCCGATGTTGACGTCGTCGCCGATCGTGGCGTCTCCCGCGTAGGTCAGGTGGGGCACCTTGGAGCGCTCGCCGACCTGGGAGTTCTTCATCTCGACGAAGGTGCCGGCCTTGGCGCTGCGGCCGAGGACGGTGCCGGGGCGCAGGTAGGCATAGGGGCCGACGCTGGCCTGCGGGCCGATCTCGGCGCCGTCGGCGACGGCGTTGCGCACCACGGCGCCCGCGCCGACGAGGGTGTCGGTCAGCGTGGTGGCGGGGCCGATCTCGGCGCCGGCCTCGACCACGGTGCGGCCGTGCAGCTGCGTGCCGGGGTGGATGACGGCGTCGGGCTCGATCCGCACGCCCACGTCGATCCAGGTGCTGCCGGGGTCGACGACGGTGACCCCGCCGCGCATGTGCCGCTCCAGCAGCCGCTGGTTGAGCACCTTGCGGGCGAAGGCCAGCTGGACCCGGTCGTTGACGCCCTCGACCTCGGCGTAGTCGCCGGCGACGTGCGCGCCGACGCGGTGACCGTCGCCGCGCAGGATCGACAGCACGTCGGTGAGATACTCCTCGCCCTGGGCGTTGTCGCTGGAGACGCGCTTGACGGCGTCGGCCAGGAGCTCGCCGTCGAAGGCGTAGATGCCGGAGTTCATCTCCTTGACGGCCCGCTGGCCGGGGCTGGCGTCCTTGTCCTCGACGATCTCCAGCACGGCCCCGCCGTCGTCGCGGATGATGCGCCCGTAGCCGGTGGGGTCGGGCACCTCGGCCGTGAGCACGGTGACCGCGTTGCCGTCGGACTCGTGCCGCTGGAGCAACTCGGCCATGGTCTCGGTGCGCAGCAGCGGCACGTCTCCGTAGGTGACCAGGACGGTGCCGGTGATGGTGCCGGTCTCCTCCAGCACGGTGCGGACCGCGTGACCGGTGCCGCGCTGCTCGTGCTGGACGACGGCGCGCGCGTCCGGGCTGGTCTCGGCCAGGTGGGCGCCGACTCGCTCCAGCGCGTGGCCGATGACGACGATGAGCCGCTCGGGACCGAGGTCCCTGGCGGCGGAGAGCATGTGGTCGACCAAGGCTCGGCCGCACAACTCATGCAGGACTTTCGGGGTCTGGCTCTTCATCCGGGTGCCCTCGCCGGCGGCGAGGACGATGACGGCGGCCGGGCGCGGCACACTCACGGACTGAGGCTCCCTGTGGCTGGACGGTCTCAGGGTCATATGCGGGCTATCGCACCGCAACCCTCCCGACACCGTGAGGATACCTGGCCGCCCTGAGCTCTCTTCCAGGGGGGCTTTCGGGAGGGCGAGCCGAAAAGCTCCCGGAAGAGGACTCGAACCCCTACAAAGTGGACCAAAACCACTTGTCCTGCCGATTAGACGATCCGGGAATCAGGCGGACACCGTGGCATCCGACACGGTCCTACGATACCGACCCCGCACAGGCGTGCGCGCCCGAATATCGCCCTCCGATCCCCCTCGGCGGACTAGATCGCCGGTTGACGGGCACGTTGGAGCCGTGGGCGCTTATAACAGACCGCCCGAAACGCCGCAAGGCATGGAATCAACGCATACCCGTCGGGACTCCGTCATGTCTTAGGTCTTCCTTACCTACGATGGCGTAAGTTACGGTGACGTAGGACGGACATAGTTCCCAGACAGCTCGTGAGAGGCAGCCCATGACCGTTATCGCCGACCGTCCGACACCCGGACCGAAGCCCGATGTCGAACCAGAACCACGTACCAAGGCCGAGCTCGTCTCCTTCGCCCTGGTCGTCGGGTTGCCCATCGTCGCGATCCTGGCCGCCGTCCCGATGGCCTGGGGGTGGGGACTGCTCGGCTGGACGGACGTCGTCATCGCCGGTGTCTTCTACGTCGTGTCCGGTCTCGGCGTCACCGTCGGTCTGCACCGCTACTTCACCCACGGCTCGTTCAAGGCCAAGCGGCCCCTGAAGATCGCCCTGGGCATCGCGGGCAGCCTCTCGCTGGAGATGTCCGTGCTCGACTGGGTCGCCACCCACCGCAAGCACCACAAGTTCTCCGACAAGGAGGGCGACCCGCACTCGCCGTGGCGCTTCGGCCCCGGCTTCAAGTCGATGACCAAGGGCCTGCTCTACGCGCACATGGGCTGGCTGTTCGACGCCGAGCGCACCAACCGCGAGAAGTACGCCCCGGACCTGTGCCGCGACCCCGACGTGATGAAGCTGCACAGGGCGTTCGGCGCGCTGGCCCTCGTCTCCCTCCTGCTGCCCGGCATCCTCGGCGGGCTCCTCACCTGGTCCTGGCAGGGCGCGCTGACCGCGCTGTTCTGGGGCACGCTGGTCCGCATCGGGCTGCTGCACCACGTCACCTGGTCGATCAACTCGATCTGCCACGTGTTCGGCGACGAGGCCTTCCAGGTACGTGACAAGTCCCGCAACGTGTGGTGGCTGGCGATCCCGTCCTTCGGCGAGTCCTGGCACAACCTGCACCACTCCGACCCCAGCTGCGCCAGGCACGGCGTGCTCAAGGGCCAGATCGACCTGAGCGCCGGCCTGATCCGGATCTTCGAGAGGCTGGGCTGGGTGTACAACGTACGCTGGCCGAATCCCGAGCGGCTGGCGGCGAAGCGGATTGCCTGACACCGCTCCATCGGGGCCCTGCGGTTCGTCAGGCACCGCCATTATGGAAACCGTGACCGAATCCCGATCTCGCAGGCGTATGACCGGAAAAGAACGAAGAGAGCAGCTGATACTGATCAGCCGGACGCTTTTCGCGCAGAAGGGGTTCGACGGGACCTCGATCGAGGAGATCGCGGCCACCGCGCACGTCTCCAAGCCGGTGGTGTACGAGCACTTCGGCGGAAAAGAAGGCGTGTACGCCGTCGTCGTCGACCGGGAGATGCAGAAGCTGCTCGGCATGATCACCGAGGCGCTGACCGCGAGCCACTCGCTGGTCAAGCTCGAACGCGCCGCGCTGGCCCTGCTGCGGTACATCGAGGAGAGCAGCGAGGGCTTCCGCATCCTGGTCCGCGACTCGCACGCCGCCTCGGGCACCGGCACGTTCGCGAGCCTGATCAGCGAGATCGCCAGCCAGGTGGAGGACGTGCTGGCCGACGAGTTCGCGGCCCGCGGCTACTCCCCCGACCTCGCGCCCATGTACGCCCAGATGCTGGTCGGCATGGTGGCCCTGACCGGTCAGTGGTGGCTGGACGTGCGCAAACCGGGCCGCGAGGAGGTGGCGGCGCACGTGGTGAACCTGGCCTGGAACGGCTTGACCGGCCTCAACCCGCAGCCGGCGATGACCGCGGCGACGACCACGGCGACGCGTGACCAGGTCGCGGCCAAGGTGCCCGGACCGCGCGCCAGTGACAAGGAGCTGCGCGAGTTGGACAAGGCGCGCGAGCGGGAGCTCAAGGAGGCCGAGAAGGTCCGCCAGCGGGAGCTGCGCGAGGCGGAGAAGGCCAGGGTGCGCGAGCTGAAGGAGCGGGAGAGACTGCTGAAGGAGGCCGAGAAGGAGCGTGAGAGGCTCTTGAAGGAGGCCGAGAAGGCTCGCGAGCGCGAGGAGAAGCTGCGCCAGCGGGAGGCTCGGCTGGCCGAGAGAGCCGCTCTGCTCGCGCAACCGGATCAGCCGGAATAAGTCGTTGCGGTCCTGTTAACGTTCCGTTCAACCAAATGGGGCATATTTCCTTTATGTCCGCTGAGCCGCTGCAAACCGGTAACGATCTAGCCTTGCCTCAGGACAGATTCCTCAACCGCGAAGAGAGCTGGCTGCAGTTCAACGAGCGGGTGCTGGAGCTGGCCGAAGACCCCGCACTGCCGCTGCTGGAGCGAGTGCGTTTCCTCGCCATCTTCGCCAGCAATCTGGACGAGTTCTTCCGGGTCAGGGTCGCCGGCCTCAAACGCCGGATGGCGACCGGCCTGCTGCTTCGGACCAAGAGCGGGCTGAAGCCGAGCGAGGAACTCGCCAGGATCGCCACCGTCGCCGACAAGCTGGCCAAACGGCACGCCTCGGCCTTCCACGAGCAGATCAGGCCCAAGCTCGCGGCTGAGGGCATCGAGGTCGTCCGCTGGGACGAGCTGGGGCGCGAGGAACGCACGGTGCTGCGCAAGCTGTTCAGGGAGCGGATCAGGCCCGTCCTGACACCCTTGGCCGTCGACCCCGCCCACCCGTTTCCGTACATATCTGGATTGAGTTTGAATCTGGCGGTCGTGGTGCGTAACCCGGCCAACGATCACACGGTGTTCGCCAGGGTCAAGGTTCCCTCCCAGCTGCCCCGCTTCGTGGCCGCCTCCCAGGACCGGTTCGTACCGCTGGAGGACGTCATCGCGGCCCATCTGGGCCAGCTCTTCAAGGGCATGGAGATCGTTCAGCACCATGTCTTCCGGGTGACCAGGAACGAGGACCTCGAAGTCGACGAGGACGTCACCGAGAACCTCATGCAGGCCCTGGAGAAGGAGCTGCGGCGGCGCCGGTTCGGGCCGCCGGTCCGGCTGGAGGTGGAGGACACCATCTCGCGCGAGGTGCTCGACCTGCTGGTGGATGAGCTGGAGCTGGCCCCGCACGAGATCTACCGCATCACCGGCCCGCTGGACCTGACCGGGCTGCACGCCATCGCCGACCTCGACCGCGGCGAGCTCAGCTACCGCCCGTTCGTCCCCGCCGAGGCCATCAGCGCCGAGGACGACCTGTTCGCCATGCTGCGCGAGCGGGACGTGCTGCTGCACCACCCCTACGACTCCTTCTCCACCAGCGTGCAGCGCTTCATCGAGGTGGCCTCCGCCGACCCGAAGGTCCTGGCGATCAAGCAGACCCTCTACCGCACCAGCGGCGACTCCCCCATCGTGGACGCGCTCATCGACGCGGCCGAGGCGGGCAAGCAGGTCGTGGTCGTCGTGGAGATCAAGGCCCGCTTCGACGAGCACGCGAACATCTCCTGGGCCCGCAAGCTGGAGCGGGCCGGCTGCCACGTCGTCTACGGCGTGGTCGGCCTCAAGACTCACTGCAAGCTCGCCCTGGTCGTCCGCCAGGAGTCCTCCGGCGAGCTGCGCCGCTACTGCCACATCGGCACCGGCAACTACAACCCCAAGACGGCCAGGCAGTACGAGGACTTCGGCCTGCTCACCGCGGACCCGCTGGTCGGCGAGGACGTCACGGACCTGTTCATCCACCTGACCGGCTACTCCAACCACTCGGCCTACCGCAGGCTGCTGGTCGCGCCGCACTCGCTGCGCGGCGGACTGCTGGCCCGGATCGACCGGGAGATCACCCATCAGCTGGCGGGACGCCCGGCCCGCATCCGGATCAAGACGAACTCGCTGGTGGACGAGCCGCTCATCGACGCCCTCTACCGGGCGTCCCAGGCGGGCGTGCCGGTCGACCTGTGGGTGCGGGGCGTGTGCACGCTGCGCCCCGGCATCCCGGGCCTGTCGGAGACCATCCGGGTGCGGTCCGTCCTCGGCCGTTTCCTGGAGCACTCGCGGGTGTACGAGTTCGGCCTGGGCAGGCGGCCCGAGGTGTGGATCGGCAGCGCGGACCTGATGCGCCGCAACCTCGACCGCCGGGTGGAGGCCCTGGTCAAGGTGACCAGCGCGCAGCACAAGGCGTACCTGATCGACCTGATGGACCACGCCATGGCCGACACCACGACCGCCTGGTCGCTGGACTCGGACGGCACCTGGAGCCGCAGTCAGGGCGAGGACCTGCAGAGCCACTTCATCGCGACCCGCCGCTGGAGGACCGTTGACGACTGACCCGCTACGCGCCGCAGGAGCCGTGGTGTGGCGGGGTGCGGAGAGCGGGCCGGAGGTGGCCGTCATCCACCGCCCCCGCTACGACGACTGGACCTTCCCCAAGGGCAAGCTCGAAGCCGGTGAGCACGTGATCGCCGCCGCGCTCCGCGAGGTGCGCGAGGAGACCGGGCTCACCGTCGTGCTCGGCCGCCCCCTGCCGACCGTCCGCTACCCGCTCCAGGGCCTGCTCAAGAGGGTCGACTACTGGGCGGCTCGGGTGACCGGCGACGGCGGGTTCGTGCCCGGCGACGAGGTGGACGAGCTGCGCTGGGTGTCTCTCGACCGGGCACGGGAGCTGCTCAGCTATGCCTGGGACGTGGACCTGCTCGGCACGCTGACCGCCGCGCCCCTGTCCACCGTCCCGCTCGTCCTGGTCCGGCATGGCTCGGCCGGCTCCCGGCAGACCTGGCAGGGCGAGGACGCCCGGCGCCCGCTCGATCCGGAGGGGCAGGCCCAGGCGGCGGTCCTGGCCACGGTGCTCGCCGCCTACGGGCCCGAGATCCTGCTGAGCTCCCCCAGCCTCCGATGCGTTCAGACGCTGGAACCGTACAGCGCGGACATCACACCGGAGCCGCTGCTCAGCGAGGAGACCTGGGACCCGACCAAGACGTCCGCCCTGGTCGGCGAGCTCACCGCGCCCGCCGTGGTGTGCAGCCACGGCAAGGTGCTGCCGTCCCTCCTCGCCGCGCTCGGCGGCGAGGAGGAGCACCTGCCCAAGGGCGGCTTCACCGTCCTGCACCGGCTGGACGGGCAGGTGATCGGCGCCGAGCGGCACGACACGTGAGGCGTTCAGGGGACGCTCAGAGGAGGCTCCGGACCGCCTCACAGGTCTCCGTCCAGACCCCGGGGAACTCCTCGTGCGCGCGCTCCGCCGTCGCGCGCTCAAGACCGACGAGCACCCCGTACGTGAACGTGTCCTCGCCCGCCTCACGGGCGCGGCCGGCCTCCGCGAGCAGCCGCTCCTGCGCGACCACCCCGTCCTGGTGCGTCCCCAGCACTTCCTGTACGGCCTCCGCCAGCTTGGCGAGCCTGGACATGGGCTTGCCCAGGGTCGGTTTGAGCGCCTCCGCGGTGTAGCGGGCGCGCTTGGCCGCCTTGCGCACGTCGTGCATGGCGATCTCGCGCTGCTCGGGGTCGGCGATGGCCTGGGCGGTGTCGTAGGCCTTGGTGACGCGCGCCCAGTTGGCCGCCGCGACGTCCCTGAGCGTGTCCGCGGCAGGCTCGGCCGCCGCCTTGCCCAGCTTCGGCTCGGCCACCAGCGCGTCGAGGGCGCGCAGCAGGGCGTAGTAGCGGTCGCCGCTGAGCTCGTCCCTGATCCTGTCGTAGCCTTCCCGCTCGCGTTCGGCCAGGTCGTCGCAGAGCCGGGTCCGGATGGGCCCGATCACGAGCTCGGATGGCAGCGCGGCCAGTTCGTCGCCGTACCTGGCCCTGATGACCTCCAGGTCGCGGACCTCGCCGAGCACGGTGCCGAGCCACTGGAGCTCCTCCTGGAGCTCGCCGGTGTCGGGCACGACGGACTTGAACGCCTTGAGCGCGCTGCGCAGCCTGCGCGCGGCGACCCGCATCCGGTGCACGCCGCCCTCTTCGGCCCGCCGTACCCGGGGGTCCTGCGAGAGCAGGGCGGCCACCTGCCCGGACAGGTAGCCGAGCACGGTGTGGCCGGCGGTGTCCGCGTCCAGGGCCGCGCGGGGGGCGGCGGGCGGCTCCAGGAGCTTGGCGAGCTTGCTGGCCGCCGCGGACGGCGTCGCGCCGGCCTTCCTGAGCCGCTTGCCGACCTTCGCCAGCAGCCGCTCGTCGCCGTCGAGCAGCTCCGCCTCGACCTCGCGCCAGCGGACCACCAACGGCTCGTCGCCGAGGAAGGACGTGCCCTTGACCCGGTCGTCGGCGATCTCGACGAGCCGCTTGTCGCCGTCGCTCAGGACGGTCACGCTGCGCCGGGTGGCGAGCTCGGCGACCACCCCCAGCTCCGCGCCGCGCGTGTAGGCGCGGACCAGCTCCGCCAGTTCGTCCGGCACGGCCTTGGTACGGGTGAGCGGGTGCGTGATCTCCTGCCGAACGCCCCTGGCCTGGGGCAGCTTCAGGTGCCAGCCGGGGTCGGAGCCGCCGCGCCTGCGCCTGAGCGTCACGCCCCTGGCCGCCAGCCTGAGATCCGGTGTGTCGTAGTAGAGGGCGACGAGCTGGAAGGACTTCGGACCGGTGGCCTCGGCGAGACCGGTCAGATCCGGCACCTCGAAGTCAGGCGGAACGTCGAACTTGTCCTCGATCTCAATGCCCACGACACCTCATAAGAAAGTCCGCTTTCAACCATGATGTCACCCGAAGGTGAACATCACGCGCGCTGCATCAGCTCGATCCTGTTCCCGACCGGATCCGAGACGTGGACCCGGCGAAACCCCCCGAACGCCGCGCCCGGCACCGCGCCGGGCAGCTTGGCGGCCAGCGCGTCCAGGTCGTCGACCAGGAACGCCGGATGCGCCAGCCCGTTGATCATTTCTGCACCACCACGAAGATCCGCCGGAACGGGAAGGGGGTGCCGAAGTCCCGTGCCGGATAGGCCTCCTCGAACCGCTCGGCCAGCTCGGCGGTGAACCGCTTGGCCTCGTCCGGCCGCAGGCGGTCCAGGATGGGCCGCAGGGCGGTGCCGGAGACCCAGTTGAGCACCGGGTTCTCGCCCTTGGGCGCGTGGAGGACGTGGACGTACGTCGTCTCCCAGGCGTCCACCCGGGGGCAGCCGCTCAACAGGTCCAGATAATCGACGGCGGTGCCGACGGGGTCTCCCCTGTCGTAGTCGCCGAGCCTGTCGGACCAGGCCGGCGAGGCGCACAGCTCGCGGATGATCGCGTGGCTGGGGGCGGCGTGGTTGCCCGGAACCTGGAAGGCCAGCCAGCCCTGCGGGCTCAGCGCGGTGATCCAGCGCTCGATGACGTGGCGGTGCTCGGGCACCCACTGCAGGACGGCGTTGGAGACGATCACGTCGACGGGCCGGTCGGGATGCCAGGTCATGACGTCGGCGACGGTGAACCTGGGCGCGCCGTCCAGCTCACGCGCCTTGGTGATCATGGCCGGCGACGAGTCGAACCCCTCCACCGTGGCCCTGGGCCAGCGCCGGGCCAACTCACTGGTGAGTTGGCCGTTCCCGCAGCCCGCGTCCACGACATAATCGGGATCATCCGCCGCCACTCTGGCCATCAGCTCGAAGAACGGCCGTGACCGCTCGTCGGCATACCTGCCGTACGTCTCGGGGTCCCAGATATCTCTTGACATAAAGATAATTCGTATCGAGATATTTATCTCGATGTCAAGACAGTACACTCGTTCGCATGACGCACGATCCGCAGGACGAGGTCGACCGGCTCGTCGCGGCATGGCGGGCGGAGCGCCCCGACCTCGACGTCGAGCCGCTCCAGGTGCTCTCGCGGGTCTCCAGACTGGCCAAGCACCTCGACCGCGCCAGACGGGCCGCCTTCGCCGAGCACGACCTGGAGCCCTGGGAGTTCGACGTGCTGACCGCCCTGCGCCGGGCCGGCAAGCCGTACGAACTGAGCCCAGGAGCGCTGCTCCGTGCCACGCTCGTCACCTCCGGCACCATGACCAACCGCATCGACCGCCTCGCCCAGGCCGGACTCGTCCGCCGCCGCCCCGACCCCGAGGACCGCCGCGGCGTGCTCGTCACCCTGACCGAGACCGGGCTGACCCGCGTCGACTCTGCCTTCTCCGACCTGCTCAGGCGCGAACACGACCTGCTCGGCAGCCTGACCCCCGACGACCAGCACACCCTCGCCGCCCTGCTACGAACCCTGCTGGCCCCCTTCGACACCTGACAGGCCCGCGGGGAGCGGGGTGCCATGACCCTGGCCATGATCATGGCCGTGAAAAGGTCGGGATTCTCCCCGTTCCAGGCATGCCCCACCCCGGGCACCAGACGCGCCTCCCCCTCCGGGAAGCCCGCGGCCAGCTCCGGCAATGAGCGTTTGGTGAGGTCGTGCTCATTTCCCCCGGCCACCGCCAGCACCGGGCATCGACTGGTGGCCGCCTCGGACGGAAGTCGGAAGGCGAGAGCCTCCTCGTTGACCCGGCGGAAGGCCTGGCGGCTGGTCGCCCGCGCCGCCTCCTGATAACCGCCCACGTCTTCGGCGGGGATGTTCAGCGCGCGGGCGTTGGCGCGCAGCACCGGCCCCCATCTCATCACCGGAGCCATCAGCGCGCCCATGAGCCGCAGCCTGCCCGGATGCGGGAACGGCAGCACGTTCACCCCGCTCACCGTGGCGGTCGTCACCACGTGCCCGGCGCTCGCGGCCAGGTGCACGGCCACGTAGCCGCCGAGTGACAAGCCCACGACGTGCGCCCTGCCGCCGGTCGCACGAGAGGCGATGACCTCGGCCACCTGCTCCGCGGTGTCGGCGATCGAGACCCAGTCCAGGGCGTTGCTCCGCCCATGACCGGGCAGGTCCGGCACGAGCACGCGTAAGCTCTCGGCCAGCACGCGCACCTGCTTGGTCCACATCCAGCCACTGGTGCCCACCCCGTGGAGCAGCACCACCGCCGGGGTATCCAGAGGCCCTGCCTCATGCACGAAGATCGCCATAACGGCCATACTGGCACTTCCCAGGGCGACCCGCCCCCAGCCAGGACAGAGGGCGGGCGCCGATGAGTGCTTCTGCCCCCGGCGTGCACACCGATGTGGTGCGCACCTTGCCTGGTCCGGCGGAGTCAGGAGCCGAGGTCAGTCACCGAGGCGGTCTGCCAGCTCCAGCCACTCGGCCTCGACGGTCTCCTTCTGGGCGAGGATGTCGCGCAGCCGGTCGTCCAGGGAGCCGAGCTTGGCGTAGTCGCTGGCCGCCTCCGCCATCTGCGCGTGCAGCTTGGCCTCCTGGTCGCCGAGCTTGTCCAGCTGACGCTCCAGGCGGTTGAGCTCCTTACGCAGCTCGCGCTCCTCCTTGGCGGAGAGCCCCTGGTCAGCATCGGGGACGGTGGGGGCGGACCGGGTGGCGGGGGTGGCGGCGGCTTCGGCCACGCGGGCCGTGAGGGCCGAGCCCGAGGCCCGGCGCTCAAGATATTCGTCGACCCCGCCGGGCAGGAACGACAGCTGGCCGTCACCCAGCAGCGCCACGCAGCGGTCGGTGACGCGCTCCAGGAAGTAGCGGTCGTGGGTGACCAGGATGAGCGTGCCGGGCCAGGCGTCGAGCAGGTCCTCCAGCTCGTTCAGCGTCTCGATGTCGAGGTCGTTGGTCGGCTCGTCGAGCAGCAGCACGTTCGGGTCGTCCATGAGCAGCCTGAGCAACTGCAGCCGCCGCCGCTCGCCGCCGGACAGGTCGCCGACGACCTTCCACTGCGCCTCGCCCTTGAAGCCGAGCCGTTCGAGGAGCTGGGAGGCCGTCCACTCCTTCTTGCCGACCTGGATGTACTTGCGGACCTCTTCGACGGTCTCCAGCACCCTGCGGGCCGGGTCGAGCTCGGTGAGCTCCTGCGACAGGTGCGCGAGCCGTACGGTCTTGCCTCGGACTACCCGCCCGGAGTCGGGCTTGACCGTGTCGGCGAGCAGCCGCAGCACCGACGACTTGCCGGACCCGTTGACGCCGATGAGCCCGACCCGGTCGCCCGGCCCGAACTGCCAGGTGCAGTCGTCGAGCACCAGCGGCCCGGCATCGGGGCCCCCGGCGTGGAGCGTGACGTCTTCGAGGTCGTACACGGTCTTGCCGAGGCGTGCGGCGGCGAACTTGAGCAGCTCGACGCTCTCGCGCGGCGGCGGCTCGTTCGCGATCAGCGCCTGGGCGGCGTCCACCCGGAACTTGGGCTTCGACGTGCGGGCCGGCGGGCCACGGCGGAGCCAGGCGATCTCCTTGCGCATGAGGTTCTGGCGGCGTTCCTCGGCGGACTGGGCGATGCGCGCCCGCTCGGCCTTGGCGAGCACATAGGCGGCATATCCGCCCTCATACCGCTCGACCCGGCCGTCCACGACCTCCCACGTCCGCGTGGAGACCGCGTCCAGGAACCACCGGTCGTGCGTCACCACCACCAGCGCGCTCCTGCGACCGGCCAGGTGGGCGGCCAGCCAGGCGATGGCCTCGATGTCGAGGTGGTTCGTGGGCTCGTCCAGCATGATCAGGTCATGCTCGGCGATCAGCAGCTGAGCCAGTGCCGTCCGCCTGCGCTCGCCACCGGACAGCTCGCCGGCCTTGGCGTCGAGCTCCAGATCGCCGATCAGGTTGCCGAGGATCTCCCGGACCCGCTGATCCCCCGCCCACTCGTGCTCCGCCAGCTCGCCCAGCACGATCTCGCGCACGGTCTGCGAGGGGTCGAGCAGGTCCCGCTGCGCCAGCACGCCGACCCGCAGGCCCCGCGTGTGCGTCACCCTGCCGCTGTCGGGGCGCACGTCACCGGCGATCACGCTCAGCAGCGTGCTCTTACCTCCGCCGTTGCGGCCGACGACGCCGATGCGCTCCCCGGCCTCGACCCCGAGGGACAGGTCGCTGAGGAGGGGCTTGGGGCCGTAGGCATGGGAGACGGACTCGAGATTGACCAGGTTCATTGTGTCCCCAGGGTATCGGCTCACGGTGAGCGCATCCTCCGCGAAGGCGGCGTCGGCAAGACGACCGCCGCGGCGGTCCGCGTGCCGTGGCCATGCGCACGGCGGAGGGTCAGAGGACGGTGGTGCCGGGAGTGGGGCCGTGGGCCGTGATCGTGCTGCGGATGGGGGCCCGCCCCGGGAGTGCCTGGGCCAGGCGAGCGCCGTGGGCGGCGTCTTCGGCCAGGAAGGCGCAGGTGGGGCCGGAGCCCGAGACGAGCGCGCCCAGAGCACCCAGACGGCGACCCGCTTCCAGGGTGGCGGCCAACCCGGGGCGAAGGGACAGAGCGGCGGGCTGAAGGTCGTTGGACAGGTGCCGGCCCAGGGCGTGCGGATCACCGGCGCGCAAGGCGGCGAGCAGACCGGGGTCAGGCTCAGCCGAGAAGACCCCACCGACCGAGGAGCCAGGCCCTCCGGTGGAGCCTCCGCCGGCGGAGGGAACCCCGCCCGAAGCACCGCCCGAAGCACCGCCCGGCGAGGGCACACCGGACGAGGAGCCGCCGGTAGAGGGGGCGTTGGTGAGGGCGGCTGCGCGGAGGCGGTCGCATTCGGCGTAGACGCTGGGGGTGGAGAGGCCGCCGTCGGCGGTGGCGAAGGTCCAGTGGAAGGTGCCTGTGGTGGGGAGCTCGGTGAGCAGCTCGCCTCTGCCGGTGCCCAGGGCGGTGCCGCCCATCAGGAGGAACGGCACGTCGCTGCCCAGGTCGGCGGCTATGCGCATGAGGGCGTCGATGGGCAGGCCGAGGCCCCAGAGCTCGTTGCAGGCCATCAGGGCGGCCGCGGCGTCGGCGCTGCCTCCCGCCATGCCTCCCGCCACCGGGATCGACTTGTGGATGACCAGGTCGGCGCCGTAGCCGACGTCGGCGTGCTTGGCGAGGGCACGGGCCGCCTGGATCGCCAGGTTGGTGTCGTCCACGGGCACCTGGTCGGCCCACTCGCCCGTCACGGCCACGGTGATGGAGTCGGACGTCCGCGCCACCACGTCATCGAAGATCGACACGGCGTGGAAGACGTTGACCAGGTCGTGGTAGCCGTCCTCCCTGAGAGGGCCTACGGACAGCTGCACGTTGACCTTCGCGGGCACCCGTACGGTCACCGAACTCATCGATCTTCTGCCACTCTCGTCGCCGGCGCGGTCAAGGACAGTCAATCCTAGCGGGGCACGGTCGGGCCCCATGCGCCTCGCGCCGGCACCTCGCCGGCCACCGACGGCCTCGCGGGCCACCGCCGATCTCGCCGGTCAACGACCGTCTCGCGGTCTCAGCGCTCTCGGCGGGCTCGGTGGTTTCGGCTGGTTCGGCGGTTTCGGCGGGCTCGCGGTCTCGCGGTCTCGGCGGTCACCGGTGAACTTGCGAAGCTGAAGAGCGCCGGCCGTCGGTGGGGAGCTTGCGCGTCGGCCTTGACCGAGGGAATCGGTTGGACGCTGGACCGGTCGGCAGGACAGCATGGAGATTTGGCAGGCTGCCTGTGAGGGAGACGCGTTGACCAGGGTGACGGTTGTACAGGTGCCGCAGTGGCGGGGGTCGGGTGCGCCGACGGCCGAGCGGCTGCGGGAAGGGGCGCGGCTGCTGGCCGCCATGGTGCCCGCCGATGAGCGGGTGCTCGTGGAGGTAGAGAACGACCTGGTGAGCACGGCCGCGCGAGTGCGGGAGGCCCTCGCAAAGGCGGACGGCGGGCTCTGGGTCGCCGTCGGAGGTGACTGCGGGGTCGAGTTGGAGCCGGTGGCCGCTGCGCGGCGGCGGTATGGGGATCGGCTGGTGGTGGTCTGGTTCGACGCTCATGGGGACCTCAACACTCCTGAGTCCTCTCCTTCGGGGGCGTTTCACGGGATGGTGCTACGTGCGCTGACCGGTGAAGGACCGCGTGGCCTGGTGGCCGCGCCGGCGGTGGATCCGCGGCGCGTCGTGCTCGCCGGGGTCCGTGACCTGGATCCGGCCGAGGCGGCGTTCGTGGGGAGCGCGGGTGTGCGGCATGTACGGGCGGCCGATCCGGTCGCGCTGACCGACGCGATCGCCGCGGCCGGGGGGACGACTGACCCGGTCGTGTACGTACACATCGATCTTGACGTGCTGGATCCGGAGGTCTTCGCCTCCGTGGGGTCGCCCAGTCCCGACGGGTTTCGCCCTGACCAGCTCCTCGCCCTGGTCACGGCCGTGGCCGAGCGGTTCGGGGTGGCGGGGCTCGGGATCACGGAGTATGAGCCGTCGAGGCCGGAGGACCAGAAGTTGCTGGCGCCCCTGGTCGCGGCGCTGGTCGAGGTGTGTGCAGGCGACGGGCGTGCGACGAGGTAGGAGGCCTGTCAGCCCGGCAGGTCAGGCCGGCACGTCAGCCCGGACGGACCGCGCCGCGGAAGACGGCGCGGTAGTACGGGGAGTCGAGGAACTGGGTGGTCCTGACCACGTCGCCGGTCTTGGGGGCGTGGATCATCAGCCCGCCCTGGAGGTAGAGGCCCACGTGGGTCGGGTCGCCGGAGCCACCACCGAAGAAGAGCAGGTCACCGGTGCGCAGGTCACCCAACGGCACCCGGCGGCCCTGGCGGAACTGGGCCCCGGTGTAGTGGCCGAGCCGGACGCCCGCTCGGGACCAGGCGTACATGGTCAGGCCGCTGCAGTCGAAGCCGATGGTGAGCGCCCCCACGCCGATGCCTCTGGTGGGCCCTGAGGAGGAGCCGCCACCCCAGGAGAACGGGGTGCCCAGCTGTTTGAGGGCGGCGGCGGCCGCGATGCCGCCCCTGGTGCGGGCGTCACGCTCGATCTTGACGACAGGCGAGCAGTCCGGAACGAGTGCGGAGCATGAAGCGCCCGGGTCCTCCGACACGGTGGCGATGGCCGTGCCCGTGAGGGTGCCCAGGATGACGGCGAGCCCGCCGCTGAGCGCGAGCCACCTGAAGCAGATGTGTGCGGTCATGGTCAGCCTCCTGCGTTGTAAGGAGGCCTCAGGATCGCTCACATGTTCGAGCCGCCATCGAGCCGAACGCGGTTCTGTGGATGAACGCCCCACCCCCGCGAACACCTGTGGACAGAAGGGCTAGGGCTTCTGTTCGGCGATCCTGGCGAAGGCGTGCACGTCGAGCTGCTCACCCCGGGCCGACGGATCCACCCCCGCCGCCCTCAGCGCCGTCTCGGCCTGCGCCGGGCTCCCCGCCCAGCCGGCCAGCGCGGCCCGCAGCGTCTTGCGCCGCTGCGCGAAGGCCCCGTCCACCACCGCGAACACCTCCTCGCGACTGGCCGTGGTCGACGGCGGCTCCCGGCGGGTGAGGGAGACCAGGCCCGAGTCGACGTTCGGCGCCGGCCAGAAGACCGTGCGCCCGACCGGGCCGGCCCGGCGTACGTCGGCGTACCAGGCGGCCTTGACCGACGGAATGCCGTACACCTTGGACCCGGGCGCGGCGGCCAGCCGGTCGGCCACCTCGGCCTGCACCATGACCAGCCCCTTGCGCAGCGACGGCAGCGCCTCCAGCACGTGCAGCACCACGGGCACCGCCACGTTGTAGGGCAGGTTGGCCACCAGGGCGGTGGGCGCGAACCCCCTGAGGTCGGCGGCGGTGATCTTCATCGCGTCGGCGGCCACGACGGTGAGCTTCTCGGCGAGGCCACGCTCGGCGACGGTCAGGGGGAGCTGTCCGGCGAGCACCGGATCGATCTCGACGGCCACCACATGCCGGGCCTCCGGCAGCAGCGCGAGCGTGAGGGAGCCCAGGCCCGGCCCCACTTCGATGACCACGTCGTCGGACTCCACCCCGGCCACGCGGACGATGCGCCGGACGGTCCCCGCGTCGATCACGAAATTCTGGCCTAGCTTTTTAGTCGGGCGCAGATCTAGCTTGTCCGCCAAAATACGTATTTCTGCAGGGCCCAGAAGCCTCATCATCCAACCAGTCTCCCGCATCGAACAACCTGTGATGGCGGACGGGGACGGGATAAGGGGAGGATGGGTGGACGAAGAAGGGACGACCCTCATGGAGCCAACGGGCGCTGCCCCGCTACGCCCGACGGACTTACGCGAGATCGGCCCGTACCGGCTGCTCGGGCGGCTGGGCGAGGGCGGCATGGGCACTGTGTTCCTCGCTCGGGCGCCGACGGGGCGGTTCGTCGCGGTCAAGGTGGTCAAGGCGGAGTTCGCGAATCAGGAGGGGTTCGCGGTCAGGTTTCACGCCGAGGTGGAGAACGCGCGCCGTGTGGCGTCGTTCTGCACGGCGCAGGTGCTGGACAACGGCAACACCGGCGACGGCCGGCCGTACATGGTCACCGAGTACATCGCCGGCACGCCGCTGTCGGACCAGATCACGAAGTACGGCTCACTGGATCCGGGGCCGTTGCACGGAGTGGCGCTGGGCGTGGCGGCCGCGCTGGCCGCGATCCACGTCGCCGAGCTGGTGCACCGCGACCTCAAGCCGGCCAACGTCATCCTGTCGCTGTCCGGGCCGCGCGTGATCGACTTCGGCATCGCCAGGGCGCTCGACAGGGAGACGGGCTTCACGCTGTCGGGCGAGTTGCTCGGCAGTCCCGGCTGGTGGGCCCCCGAGCAGGTACGCGGCGAGATGGTCACCCCGGCGGCCGACATCTTCGCCTGGGGCTGCCTGATCGCCTACGCGGGCAACGGCCGGCACCCTTTCGGCCGTGGCGACCCCATCACGCTGGCCACCCGGGTGCTGCACACGCCGCCAGAGCTGGGCGCGCTGCCCGCGCCTCTCGACGAGCTGGTACGGCGCGCGACCGCGATGGAGCCGGGCGAGCGGCCCACGGCGCAGGAGTTGCTGCTGGCGCTGGTCGGCGGCGGCGTGAAACCCGTGCCCGTGACGGAGAATCCCCCGACCCTGGTGGCCGACGAGCTGCTCACCGACTGGGAGCCGCCACAGAACGTCGTCGACAAGCCGGACATCACGGCCACGTTCGCGACGCCGCCACCGCGTGACGCCACCCGGATCGAGAAGCAGAGCCCGGAGCGACCCGAGGAGCGACCCCAGAAGGAAGAGCGGCAGCAGGTGTCGGTGGCGGAGCTGGCCCGGCGGGAGGAGGCGGCGGCCCGCGAGGAGCTGGCGAGCTGGCAGGCGAGCGTCACCCCGCAGGAGCTACGGCCCACGCCCACGATCCCGCCGCCCGACGCGAGCTCGGACACGAGCACCGATCCCGCCTACCAGCGGCCGCGCGGCACCCGCTGGCTGATCGCGGCCGCGGCGGCGCTGCTGGCCATCACCGTGACGGGAGCGGTCCTGATCGTGACGTCCAGCCGCAACGTCGGCGGCTCGGGCGTCACCGCGACCGCCTCCCAGGCCGCGGACGGCCGGCCGAACGACGTCGGCCGGCGGTTCGCCCTCGGCGCGGCCTTCGACGACCCGATGGTGATCGTGCCGGGCGCCCCCGAGTGCGGGCTCAAGCAGTTCCAGGACAAGACCCAGACCCAGGGCCAGCTCTGCGTCGTGCGCTGGACCATGGTCAACCCGGGCGGCAAGCTCCGGGAGATCGGCGACCCCGTCGTCAGCCTGCTCGACGACCGGGGTGCCCGGCACGACCCGCTGGACGGCCCGCAGCCGGTCGCGGCGATCGCGCCGGGCGACCGGATCGACGGGGTCTTCGTGTTCGACGTGCCGCTCTACCGCCGGCCCGTGCAGCTGTCGGCGACCATGCTCAATGACGGCAAGCAGATCGAGGTCAAGCTGTGAAGGTACTGTCGGTGCTCTTACTCGTGGCCGCCGCCTGGCTCGCCCCGCAGGCCGCCACCGCCACCGCCAGCGCCAGCGCCAGCGGCGCGGCCTGCGCCGGGGCGAGCGACTTCGACGGCGATGGCGTGGACGACGTGGCCGTGGGCGACCCGTTCGCGGAGGGGCAGCGGGGTGCCGTGCATGTGCTGTCCGGCGGGAAGGTGGTCCCGGTGCCCGCGCCCGAGCTCTCGGAGGGCGACGGCTTCGGCTGGTCGGTGCGGCTGGCGAAGGTCGACGGCGATGTCTGCGCCGACCTGGTCGTGGGCGCGCCGTACACCGATGTGGACGGACGCGAGGACGCCGGGGCGGCGTACGTGATCTTCGGCGGCGCGGCGCCGCCGCCGACGCAGCGGATCGTCGCTCCCGATCCTCAGCGCGGCGCGCGCCTGGGCTGGTCGATGGCCGCTCGGGGGGACCTGGTGGCGATCAGCGCACCGTACGAGGATGACGGGCAGATCGCCGACGCGGGCGCGGTCTATGTGCGCCGGGGCAGCGGCGAGCTGATCAGGATCAGCCAGGGATCCACGGATGTGCGGGGCAACAGCGAGGTGGGCGACCAGTTCGGCTGGTCGCTGGCCTTCGGGCAGGGCAACGGCCTGGTCGTCGGCGTGCCGTACGAGAACGACGACGGCGCCGGTCAGCAGGTGGACGCCGGCAAGGTGGACTCGGGCTCGGTGGTGGTCGTGGCGGACGTGCTGGCGGAGGAGCTGGTGAGCGTCAAGCTGGACTCGCCTACGGACGCCTCCGGCGACAGGTACGGCTACGCGGTGGCCTGGGTGGACGGCGTGGGCCCCGCGGTGGGCGCTCCGGGCCCCGGGTACGTCCAGCTCTACGACGACAAGCTGGCCCCGACCACGCGGGTGGCGCAGCCGGGCGCTGAGGCGTTCGGCTTCTCGCTGGCGGCCTCGGCGGACGGCAGGCTGGCCATCGGCGCACCTTACGGCGGCAGTGTACGGATCGTCACGGCCGCGGACGGCAAGGACGCCAGGCGGTTCGCCCCTGCCGACGGGCTGTTCGGGCATGCGCTGGCCTTCAGCGGCAACAAGTTGTTCGTGGGCCAGCCGGACGGGCTCCCGTACGGCAAGGTGTCGGTGGCGGCGCGCAACTCCGACGGGCTGGAGGCGGTGCAGCCGACGAAGGGGGTCGACTTCGGCGTGTCACTGGCCGGTTGACGAGCCGAACAGGTGCGCGCCGCAGTTGGGCCACTGCCCCTTCCACTTGCCGTCGACCCGCTGGTAGAGGAGTTGCGCCCGGTACGTCTGCTCCTCCACGGGCCAGGCCTGGGGCATGCCGGTGCCGCCCACGAGCTGCCACATCGGCAGGCTGAACTGGTAGAGCCCGTAGTAGGGGCCGCTCGGGTTGTAGGCGACCGGGTCGCCGCCGGACTCGCACCGGGCCAGGGCCGCCCAGTTCAGCTGCATGACGGCCGGCTCGATCGGCTCGGTGCGCGGGGGCAGGACGGTGATGAGGGTGCCCTCGGCGGGGAAGGTGTCCGGCGCGGGCCGTACGAGATGGCCGGGTGCGAGGGGGATGCCGCTCTGCTTGAGCACCTGACGCACCGTGCGGCCGGTCGTGGTAGTCCGGCGCCGGGTGCCGTCGGCGAAGACGTACACGGTGCGTCTGGTGTAGACGGTGAGCGACATGCCCGACAGCGGTACGTGCCGGTGCCTGGGCGCGGACAGCTTGCCGGCCCGGGCCAGGTCGAGCTCGGCCAGCGCGTCGCGCACGGTGGTGGCGGTGACCAGCCGGTTGGTGGTGCGGCCGTCGACGGTCAGCCTGATGGGGCGGGCGTGGCGCACCTCGATGCGGGCGCCGTCGACGATCCTCGCCTGCGCGGCCGGCCGGACGAGATCGCGGTCGCCGACCGGCACGCCCTGGTCGCCGAGCAACTCGCTCACGGACGCGGCGAAGCTGCGGACCGCCATCGGCTTGCCGTCGACCACCAGCAGCACGTCCTTGGCCAGGCTGCCGATGACCGCGATGGCGGTCACGGACAGCAGACCCGCCACGCAGATCACCGGCGTCCACGGCGAACGCCAGGGGATCTTGGGACGCGGCGCACGCCGTTTTCCTCGCACGGGCGACCTCCGGAAATACATGAGGCGCCCGACGCTAGTGACGGCCCTCCGGCCGCCCTCGTCACTTCACCGAAAGATGGTCACCACTCGCCGAAGACGGTGACTCCGTTGGCGCTGATGGCCGCGCACAGCTCATCCGGTTGAACATTCTTGACCTCGGCCAGGCAGCGCAGGGTGAGCGGGATGAGATAGGGCGCGTTGGGCTTGCCGCGGTGCGGCACCGGCGGCAGGTAGGGGGCGTCGGTCTCGACCAGCATCAGCTCCACGGGCGCGACGCGCGCGGCCTCACGCAGATAACCGGCGTTCTTGTACGTCACCGGCCCGGAAAATGACATGAAGTATCCGGCCTCGACACACTTTTTGGCCATTTCGGCGTCGCCGGAGAAGCTGTGGAACACCACCACCGGCGGCGCTCCCTCGGACGCGAGGACCTTCAGCACGTCGTCATGCGCGTCGCGGTCGTGGATGACCAGCGCCTTGCCGGTGCGCTTGGCGATCTCGATGTGCGCCCGGAAGCTCGCGTGCTGCTCATCTCTGGTCGCCCAGTCGCGGAAGTAGTCGAGCCCGGTCTCCCCCACCGCCCGCACCTCGGGCCGCCCGGCCAGCGCCTCGATCTCGGCCAGCGCCTCAGGTGTGGCGGCGTGCGACTCGTTCGGATGGACGGCCACCCCCGCGTGCACGTCCTCGTGCCCGGCCGCCACGGCGGCGTTCCAGCGCGAGGACGGCAGGTCGTAGCCGATCGTCACCAGGCCCGTGACCCCCACGGCCCGCGCGTCGTCCAGGATGCTCCGCACACTGGCCGAGGCGGCCTGGGCGGCCTGCGCCACCGGATCGCCGGAGGACGCCTGCCGGTCGCCCACCATGATGTCGAGATGGCAGTGACTGTCGAACACCTGCGCGGACAGCGGCTCCGGCGCGGCGGGAATCGTACTCACGCGATCTAAAGTAGCGTCCATGCGCTTCGCCATCCTGGGCAGCACCCGCGCCTGGCGCGCGGACGGCTCCGAAGTGCCCCTCGGCGGCCAGGCCAGGCGAGCGCTCGTGGCGTGCCTGCTCCTCAGCCCCGGCGAGATCGTCGGCCGCGACCGGCTGATCGACATCCTGTACGGCGAGCAGCCGCCGAGCGACGCCCGTCATGCCCTGCAGTCTCAGGTGTCCAGGCTGCGCCGCGACGGCATCCGGGTCGAACTGGCCGCTTCGGGCTACCGGCTGGCCGTGGACCCCGACGACGTGGACGCCCATCGGTTCCTGCGGCTGGCCGAGGCCGGTCGGCAGGCGCTCGCCGGCGGCGACCCGGCCGGAGCCGCCGCGCTCCTGCGCGAGTCGCTGTCGCTGTGGCATGGCCGGGCGGTCGCCGACCTCGGACCCGCGCACGCCGTGCCTTTCGAGGAGCGGCGCCTGGCCGCGATCGAGGACCGGATCGAGGCCGACCTGCGCCGGGGCGCGCACCGCGCGGCCATCCCCGAGCTGAGGGAGCTGATCGAGCACCACCCGCTGCGCGAACGGCCGCGCGGCCAGCTCATGCGGGCGCTGCACGCCGACGGCAGGCAGGCCGAGGCGCTGGTGGTGTTCGACCGGACCCGGCGGCTGCTGGCCGAGGAGCTCGGCGCCGACCCCGCGCCCGAGCTGGCGGAGCTGCACCGCGACCTGCTCCGCGGCGACACCCCGGGGCCCGGCCTGCCCGCCAGGCTGACCAGCTTCGTGGGCCGGGACGCGGACGTGACGGCCGTACGCGGGCTGCTCGGCTCGGCGCGACTGGTGACGCTGCTGGGGCCGGGTGGCGCGGGCAAGACCAGGCTGGCGGTGGAGGCCGCCCGGTCGCATCCGGACGCCTGCCTGGCCGAGCTGTCCGCGCTCCCCGACGGCGCCGGCATCCCTCGGATCGTGCTCGCCGCGCTCGGCGTGCGCGAGAGCGGCCTCCTGAGCGGCCCGGCGATCGCGGGCACGGGCACAGGCACGGTCGCGGGCACAGGCACGGGCACGGCGGGCGCGGTTTCGCCCGGCGGCGAGCCCGCCACGCTGGCGCGATTGATCGCCGCCGTGGGAGAGCGCCCGCTGCTGCTCGTCCTGGACAACTGCGAACATCTCGTGACCGATGCGGCGGTGCTGGCCGAGCGGCTGCTCACCGCCTGCCCCGGGATGCGGATCCTGGCGACGAGCCGGGAGCCTCTGGGCATCACGGCCGAACACCTGTGGCCCGTACGTCCGCTCGCCCCCGAGGACGCCGTACGCCTCTTCAGCGAGCGGGCGGCGGCGGTCCGGCCGGGGTTCACCCCGGACGAGACCGTCGAGCGGATCTGCGGCGCGCTCGACGGGTTGCCGCTGGCGATCGAGCTGGCCGCCGCCCGGACGCGCACCCACGAGGCGGCGCAGATCGCCGAACGCCTCGCCGGCCAGGACCGCTTCCGGTTGCTGGCGCGTGGCAGCCGCACGGCCGACGCCCGCCACCAGACGCTGCGCGCCGTGGTGGCCTGGAGCTGGGACCTGCTGACGGAGGCCGAGCAGGAGATGGCCGGGCGCCTGACGGTCTTCTCCGGCGGAGCGACCGCCGCGGCCGTGGCCCAGGTGTGCGCCCAGGTGTGCGCCCGGTCGCCGCACGATGCCGAGGATGTGCTCGACTCGCTCGCCGACAAGTCGTTCGTCGAGGCGGCCGGTGGCCGCTACCGGATGCTCGACACCATCCGCGCATTCTGCGCCGAACGGCTCGGCGCCGAGGCTCCCGCCGTCCGGCGTGCGCACGCGGAGCTTTTCCTGGCCCTGGCCGAGGAGGCCGACCCGCACCTGCGCCGGGCCGAGCAGCTCGACTGGCTGGAGAAGCTGACGGCCGAGCATGACAATCTGCAGGCCGCACTGCGCTGGGCCGCCGAATCCGGCGCCGTCGAGCTCGGTATGCGACTGCTCGCGGCCCAGTCGTCCTACCTGTGGATGCGCGGCATGCGCGGCATCGGCGCCGCTCCCGCGCTCGCCCTGCTGGAGGCGGCCGGTCCCGAGCCCGACCCGGCGCTCGGCGACGACTACGTGCTCTGCCTGCTGGCCGCGGCGGCCGGCGGCACCGGCGAGGCTCTCTCGTGGGAGCGCTACCTTTCCGCCGCGCGGGCGATGGTCGTGAGCGGTTCGGGTTCGCGGCGGCGGCCGCTGATCACGTTCCTGTGGCCGATGATCACGGCCGGGTCGAGCGACGCCCAAGCCGCTCTGACGGTGATCGGGCGAGCGACCGGCAGCCCGGACCCCTGGGAGCGGGCGGTCTCCGGCCTGATCTGGGCCTACCCGCAGATGGCCGCCGGTGACTTCGCCGCCGCCGAGGAGGGGCTGGTGGCGGCGCTGGACGGATTCCGGGGGCTGGGCGACCGCTGGGGGGCGGCGAACGTCTTCGACGCGCTCGCCTGGCTCGCGGGCATCCGGGGCGACGAGAGGGCCGCGCTGGCCCACACCGAGGAGGCGCTGGCGCTGGCCGAGCAGCTCGGCGCGACCGAGGCACTGGCCGACCTGCTCTGCAACCGGGGCGATCAGCGCATCGACCACGATCTGGCCGGGGCCAGAGCCGACTACGAACGCGCGGCGGAGCTGGCCCGGCGGGCGGGCCTGCCGACGTATGTTGCCTCGGCGCTGCGCGGGCTCGGTGACGCCGCGTTCAGGGAGAGCGACCTGGCGGGGGCGCGCGGCCTGTACGAGCAGGCGTTGCGGCTGACGGACCCGCACTGGCTGAAGAGCGTGGGCAGCAGGACCCGGCTGCTGGTGGGGATGGGCGGGCTGGCCGAGGCCGACGGCGACGTCGACGCCGCCCGGACGGCCTACGTGCAGGCGGTGGAGGTGGCGGTCGCCATCGGCGCGCTGCCGGACTGCGCCGGCGCGATCGAGGCCCTGGCCGCCCTGGAGCTCCGCGGCGCCGGTCACGCCGCCGCGCAGCGGGCTGCCCGCCTGCTCGGGGCGGCGGCCGCCATGCGCGGCGTGGACGTGCCCGAGAACACGCGGACGGGTGCGGTGGCGCGGGAAGTGCTCGGGGAGCAAGGGTTCGCGCGGGCCCGGGAGGAGGGGGCGCGGATGGAGTACGAGGAGGTCTGCCGGCTGGTCGGCGTCTCCGCCGCGGTCGTCGACGCCTCACCGCGGCGCTCGATGGAGATGCTCACCGGTGAGCGGTAGGTGAGGTCACGGTGAGCGGGGCCGAGCACGCTCTCGGGCATGGACATCCTGATTTCCGGCGCGAGCGTCGCCGGCCCGGCCCTGGCCCACTGGCTGCGTCAGTCCGGCCACACCGTCACGATCGTCGAGCGGGCGCCCGAGCTGCGTGACGGAGGCTACGCCGTCGACTTCCGCGGCGAGGCGCACCTGACCGTGCTGCGCAGGATGGGCGTCCTGGGCGACGTCGAGCGCGAGCAGACCCACATGGGCGCCCTGTGGAGCGTCAACGAGGCGGGCAAGAAGCTGACGGCCATGCCCGAGGACCTGTTCGCCGGGGATGTGGAGATCCTGCGCGGCGATCTGGCCCGCATCCTGTACGAGGCCACCGGCGACGGCGTCACCTACGTCTTCGGCGACTCCATCACCTCGCTCACCGAGGTGGGCGACAAGGTGGAGGTCACCTTCGAACAGGCCCCGACGCGCCACTTCGACCTGGTGATCGGCGCCGACGGGGTGCACTCCAACGTGCGCGCGCTGGCCTTCGGCCCGGAGGAGGACTACAACCACCATCTGGGCCTGTACTGCGCCGTCTTCACCACGGCCAACCACCTCGGGCTCGACCACAGCGGGCTGACGTACAGCACGCCCGGCAAGATGGTCAGCTCCTACAGCGCCAGGGACAACGCCGAGGCCAGGGCCGTGTTCTGGTTCGCCTCGCCGCCGCTGGACTACGACCGGCGCGACGTCGCCCAGCAACGACGACTGCTGAGCGAGGCGTTCGCGGGCGTCGGCTGGGAGACGCCGCGGCTGCTCGGCGAGATGGTGCGGGCACCGGACTTCTACTTCGACTCCATCAGCCAGATCCGCATGGACCGCTGGTCACGCGGGCGGGTGGCGCTGCTCGGCGACGCCGCCTGGTGCCCGTCGCCGCTGTCGGGCATGGGCACCGGGCTGGCGATCGTCGGAGCGTACGTGCTGGCGGGCGAGCTCGCGGCGGCCGGCGGCGACCATCGGGCGGCGTTCGCCCGCTACGAGCGGGTGATGCGCGACTACGCCGACGGCTGCCAGAAGATGGGGCAGGGGGCGAGCAAGTGGATGGTGCCGGAGAGCCGGTTCATGGCCTGGGTCATGGACAAGAACTACAAGGTCCTGCCGTATCTGCCGTGGAAGAAGATGATGGCCAGGTCGGTGCGGAAGACGGCCGAGGCCGTCTCCCTCACCGACTACGACTTCACTCGCCCAGGCGGGAGAGCTCCTCGTTGACGACCTTGGGGTCGAGCTTCTTGAACAGCGGCACGGGCGGCGCGAGTGGGGTGCCCGGCTTGATCGGCCGGTGCTCCCAGCGGGCCGCCCCGTCGTAGTCGCCGGTGATCACCGGGTACGGCTCGCCGCCGTCCTCGTCCACCTCACGCATCTCCGGCATGCCGGACCAGACGCCCTGGCCGCCGAGCATGGCGTAGACCTTGTTGGAGGAGCCCGGCAGGAACGGCGTCAGCATGGTCTTGGCGTCGTCCACCACCTGGAGGGCGACGTGCAGGATGGACTTCTGCCGGGCCGTGTCGTCCTTGAGCTTCCACGGCTCCTGCTCGGCCAGATACTTGTTGGCCTCGCGGACCACGTCGAGCGCCTCGGTGATGGCGTTCTTGAACCGGGAGCGGCGCAGCTCCGCGCCGACGGGGCCGAAGGCGTTGCGCGAGCGCTCCAGCAGCGCCCGGTCGGCGTCGGAGAGCTCGCCCGCCTCGGGGATCGAGCCGAAGTTCTTGGCCGCCATGGAGACCGACCGGTTGACCAGGTTGCCCCAGGCGGCGACGAGCTCGCCGTTGTTGCGGTTGACGAACTCCTGCCAGGTGAAGTCGGTGTCCTGGTTCTCAGGGCCGGCCACGGCGATGTAGTAGCGCAGCGCGTCGGCGTCGTAGCGGGCCAGGAAGTCGCGCACGTAGATGACGACCTGGCGGGAGGAGGAGAACTTCTTGCCCTCCATCGTCAGGAACTCGCTGGAGACCACCTCGGACGGCAGGTCGAGCGCGCCCAGGGAGCCGGGTGAGCCGCCCCTGGCGCCCACGCCGTTGTAGCCGGACAGCATCGCCGGCCAGATCTCGGCGTGGAAGACGATGTTGTCCTTGCCCATGAAGTAGTAGCCGCGGGCGTCGGGATTCTGCCACCACTGACGCCAGGCCTCGGGGTCGCCGGAGCGCCTGGCCCACTCGATGGAGGCCGAAAGGTAGCCCACCACGGCGTCGAACCAGACGTACAGCCGCTTGTTGGGCTGGTCGCGCCAGCCGTCGAGCGGGATCGGCACGCCCCAGTCGAGGTCGCGGCTGATCGCCCGCGGCTGCAGGTCGCCCAGCAGGTTGAGGGCGAACTTGAGCACGTTGGGCCGCCACTCGCCCTGCTTGGACTGCAGGTAGGAGCCCAGCACCTCGGCGAAGGCGGGCAGATCGAGCATGAAGTGCTCGGTCTCCACGAAGATCGGGGTCTCGCCGTTGACCCGGCTCACCGGGTTGATCAGCTGGATCGGGTCGAGCTGGTTGCCGCAGTTGTCGCACTGGTCGCCGCGCGCCCCGTCGTAGCCGCAGATGGGGCAGGTGCCCTCGATGTAGCGGTCGGGCAGGGTCCGCCCGTTGGACGGGGAGATGGCGCCCATGGTGATCTTGGGGAAGATATAGCCGTTGTCGTAGAGACCCTTGAAGATCTCCTGCGCGATCGCGTAGTGGTTCTTGGTGGTGGTGCGGGTGAACAGGTCGTAGGACAGCCCCAGCCCGGTGAGATCTTCGGCGATCACCCGGTTGTAGCGGTCGGCCAGCTCCTTGGCTGTGACGCCTTCGTTGTCGGCCTGCACCTGGATGGGTGTGCCGTGCTCGTCGGTGCCGGAGACCATCAGCACCTTGTTACCCGCCATCCGCTGGTAGCGGCTGAAGATGTCAGAGGGCACGCCGAACCCGGAGACGTGCCCGATGTGGCGGGGGCCGTTGGCGTAGGGCCACGCGACGGCGGTCAGAATGTGCTGGGACATGAGTCCAAGCCTACGGGCCGCCGCCCCACGTCTCGAACGGAACCGCTAGCGCGAGCCCGCCGAGGTTTCCTCGCGGGAGATGGCCTCGGCCGCCTCCTCCGCCGCCTTGGCCGCCACGTCGATGGAGGACTCGCGGGTGCGCCGGATGCCCAGGATGCTGATGAACAGCGACGCGAAGATCGTCTGGAAGCTCATGATGAGCGCCGTGGCCGACGGCACGACCAGGCGCAGCGACTCGCGCGGGTCCAGCGCGCCGAAGCTGCGGACCTGCCAGTGCACGAGCGACATCACCAGGCCGACCAGGCCGGCCAGCGCCAGCAGGCCGCCCACCACCAGGCCCTTCTCCAGCGAGACGATGTCGATGAGCTTGCGCACCCGTGGCGACTCGGGCAAAAAGCCCTCCTCGGCCGCGTACACCTTCGTGAACAGTGCGAACAGTGCGGCCTGGAAGCCGATCACCACCGCGGCCGACGCGCCGACCAGGGTGTCGACGTCGAAGGCCAGCTCGCCGATCTCGACCGGGCCGAAGGTCAGGGCGGTGCCCGCGACCAGGCCCACCACCATCAGCAGGACACCCGGGATGAAGAAGAGCCACTTGGGGCTGTAGAGAAGCAGGAAGCGCAGGTGACGCCAGCCGTCACGCCAGGAGCGCAGGTGCGGCGGGCGGGAGCGGCCGTCGGGCGAGAGCGTGGTCGGCACCTCGCGCACGTCCAGGCCGGACAGCGTGGAGCGGACCACCATCTCGCTCGCGAACTCCATGCCGCCCGTCTGGAGCTGCAGCTTGAGGATCGAGTCGCGGCGGAACCCGCGCAGCCCGCAGTGGAAGTCGCCGATGGCCGACGGGAAGAACAGCCGGCCGACGAACGACAGCACCGGGTTTCCGAGATAGCGGTGGAGCGGGGGCATGGCGCCGGGCGCGATGCCGCCCTTGAACCGATTGCCCATCACCAGGTCGGCTCCATCACGGAGCTGCTCCACAAAAGGCATCAACGAGGTGAAATCGTAGGAGTCGTCGGCGTCGCCCATGATGACGTAGGTGCCGCGAGCGGCCCGGATGCCACCCATCAGAGCATTGCCGTAGCCCTTTTCGTCAACGTGGACCACGCGGGCCCCCGCCTCACGGGCGAGCTGCTGCGAGCCGTCCGTGCTGCCGTTGTCGGCGATCAGGACTTCGCCCTCGATACCGTGCTCCGCCATGCACGCCAGTGCCTTGCGCACACAGACTTCCACGGTCTCCGCCTCGTTGAGGCAGGGCATGACCACCGTCAGTTCCACGTCTCAACCCTTCATTTAAGGCTCTTCCAGCACACCATCATGCCCTGTGCCCAGGAATGGTCGGGGCAAGTCCAGGAAACGACTGGCATTCTTTACAGCATGGTGAGCGTCGCGGAGATTACCCCTGTGGACTACTCCGCCCCTGGTCGGATGGCTCGTGCACGGTCTTTCCTGCGCCGTCATCGGGTGTTCGCCGCAGCCTTCGCCCTGGGCGGACTGCTGCGGATCGTCACCATGCTCGGCTACGGCCCGGCGATGTGGTTCAACGACTCCTACGAGTACGTCTCGGTGGCGTTGCACCCCAGGCCACACCCGATCCGGCCCGACGGTTACGGGTTCTGGCTGCTGCTGCTCAAGCCGTTCCACAGTCTCACTCTGGTCACATTGACGCAGCATTTGATGGGACTGGCCACGGCGGTGCTGATCTACGCCCTGCTGCGCCGCAAGTTCGCGCTGCCGAAGTGGGGCGCCACGCTGGCCGCCGCGCCGGTGCTGTTCGACGCCTACCAGATCCAGCTCGAACAGCTGATCATGTCCGACGCCATGTTCACGCTGCTGGTCGTGGGCGTGATCACGCTGGTGCTGTGGCACCGGCGGATGTCGTGGAAGGTCGGCGCGGTCGTCGGCCTGCTGCTGGCGCTCACCTGGCTCACCCGCTCGATCGGCCTGCCGATTCTCGCGCTCGTGGTGGTCTACCTGCTCATCAAGCGGACCGGGTGGAAGCCGGTGGTGGCCGTGGTGACCGCGTGCGCGATCCCGGTGGTGGCGTACATGAGCTGGTTCGCGGCGAGCTTCGGCAAGTTCGCGATGACCAACAGCGACGGGCTCATCCTCTACATGCGCACGGCCATCTTCGCCGACTGCGACAAAATGGACATCGACAAGTACAAAGAGGTTGAGCTGGTCCTGCTGTGCATCAACGACCCGGTGCACCAGCGCAAGGACTACGCCCAGTGGTACCTGTGGGGCCAGGGCAGCGGCGACGGCCAGGGCACCGGCGAGGTGCTGCACCGGTGGGGCAGCGGCAAGAAGTTCACCGACATCACCAACGACGCGGCCAGCGCGTTCGCCATCCGCGCGATCGTGTCGCAGCCCGGCGACTATCTGCAGGTCGTGGCCCGCGACTTCCTGCGCGCCTTCCACTGGGGCCGGCCGCGCTTCCCCGACGCCGCGACGTACAACATGTACGAGTTCAAGCCGTACTACGAGCTGGACAGCACCGGCAACAACAAGCGACTGCCCAACTGGCCCTCCTACCAGGGCCGGACCGACACCGACGCGTACGCCTACGAGGCCGGCCCGCCGGAGACCAGGATCGTCTCGCCGTGGGCGGACATCATGTCCGGCTACCAGAAGGTGTTCTACCTGCGCGGCATCATGCTGGGCGGCATCATGCTGGTCGGCCTGTACGGGATCGTGGTGCGCTGGCGGTCGTTCGGCGGCCCGGTGCTGCTGCCGTGGCTGGGCGCGTTCGGGCTGCTGCTCGCGCCGGCCGCGACGGCGGAGTTCGACTACCGCTACGTGCTGCCGGCCGTGCCGCTGGCCTGCATCGCGGCCGCGATCACGCTGCGCAGGGGCGTCACTTCGGTGCGGGCGCTACCCACGAGTCCATCAGCATCCGTGCCCACCAGTCCGAGTGCGGGATCGTCTCGGCCGACAGAACCGGATACAACCACCAAAAGTTGATCAGTACGATCAGCGCGAACGCCCCCACGGCGGCGGCCCCGGCCGCCCGCCTGGCCGGCTCGGCGTCGGCCCTGCCCAGCGCCAGACCGGCGACCAGGGTGAGGGCCAGCACCATGAACGGCACCAGAGGGATCATGTAGAACAGGTACATCGTCCGGTTCTGCGCGGTCGCGTAGTAGACCCAGGGCAGCCAGCCCGCGGCGTAGGTGAGCAGCACGGCCCCTGCCCGCCAGTCCCGGCGGGCGACGTACCAGACGACGAGGCCCAGCAGGGCCAGGAGGGCGCCGTACCAGAGCGCCGGGGTGCCGACCCCCAGCACGGCCTGTGAGCAGCTGTCGGCCCCGCACGCCGACGGCGGGAGCTCGGCCGGGTAGTGGAACGACACCGGCCGGAACAGGACCGGCCACGTCCACGGGTCGGACATGTTCTGGTGGTAGTCGTCCAGTCCGCTGTGGAAGCCGAGCACCTCGAAGTGGTACTTCAGCCACGACCGCACCGAGTCGACCACGAAGAAGGCCGGCCCCGAGGAGGTGGCCTGGTCCCAGTTGCGCCCCCAGCCGTTGGCGGTGACGAACCAGCCGGTCCAGGTCAGCACGTAGGCGACGGCGGGCACGGCGGCGACCGCGGCCAGCCAGGAGGGCACGTCCCGCGCGAACGTCGCCTTGTACGGCTCGCGCAGGCCGATGGCGCGGCGGGCGCCCATGTCCCACATCAGGCTCATGACCGCGAAGGCGATCAGGAAGAAGACCCCCGACCATTTCACCGCACAGGCCGCGCCGAGGCAGATCCCGGCGGCGATCCGCCAGGGCCGCAACCCCAGCGGGGGCCCCTGCGGCGACAGCGGCGAGGTCTCGTACCAGTCGACCAGCCGCTCCCTGGCCCGATCCCGATCGACCACCAGACACGCGAACGCCGCCAGCACCCAGAACATCAGGAAGATGTCCAGCAACGCCGTCCGCGACAACACGAAATGCAGCCCGTCCAACGCCAGCAGCAAACCCGCGAAACACCCCAGCAACGTCGACCGCGTCATCCGCCGCGCCACCCGCGCCAGAATCAGGATCGACAACGTGCCCACCACCGCCGCCGCGAACCGCCACCCGAACGGCGTCATCCCGAACAACCACTCACCCACCCCGATCATCCACTTGCCCAACGGCGGATGAGCCACGAAGGAGGCGCACTCGGGGACGCTCGGACACTCCTTGAAAATGTCCAGGTTCTCGGTGATCAGGCGTTTGTCGGCGATCGGATTGTCGGAGTCGCCCAGCATGGCCCGCTCCGCGCCGTACTTGAGCAGCGCGTAGGCGTCCTTGGCGTAGTAGGTCTCGTCGAAGACGACGGCCTTGGGCTCGCCGAGCCTGACGAACCGGAGGATCCCGCCGAAGACGGCCACGGCCAGCGTGCCGATCCAGCCCCACAGAGCGCTCTCCTGCATCGCAGGGACAAGACTCTGTCGGGAAACCCCCCAGTTCCTCACGATTTGCAGCCTATGGCGTTGCCGATCTTCTGTGAACTGCGTCATAGAGCTCTCGTTTGGGCATACCGGCGCCCCTGGCCACGTCCGCGACGGCGGTCTTGGCCGGCTCGCCCGCGGCCACCCGGCGGTCGACCTCGGCCACGAGCGCCGTCACGTCGAGCTCGCCCGCATCGGCCACATGACCGGCGACCACGATGGTGATCTCGCCCTTGACGCCCTCGGCCGCCCACTCGGACAGCTCACCGAGGCCGCCGCGCCTGACCTCCTCGTACGTCTTGGTCAGCTCACGGCAGACGGCCGCCCGCCGATCGGCGCCGAACGCCTCGGCCATCGCCTCCAGGCAGGTGTGCAGCCGGTGCGGCGCCTCGAAGAACACCATCGTGCGCTCCTCCTGCGCGAGGCCGGCCAGGCGGCGGGCCCGGTCGCCGGCCTTGCGCGGCGGGAAGCCCTCGAAGCAGAACCGGTCGCTGGGCAGCCCGGAGACGGCCAGCGCGGTGGTGACGGCGCTCGGCCCCGGCAGCGCGGTGACCGTGATGCCCGCCTCGACGGCCAGGTGGGTCAGCCGGTAGCCGGGGTCGGAGACGCCCGGCATGCCCGCGTCCGTGATCACCACCACCGTGCGCCCCTGCTTGAGCGACTCGACGAGCTCCAGGGCCCGGCCGGCCTCGTTGGCGTCGTAGTAGGACACGACGCGCCCGCCGAGCTCCACGCCGAGGTCGTTCGCCAGCCTGCGCAGCCTCCTGGTGTCCTCGGCGGCCACCACGTCGGCGCTGGCCAGCACCTCCCTCAGCCTCGGCGAGACATCCCCCACCTGGCCTATAGGGGCTCCTGCCAGCACCAACCTGCCGTCGTTCGTCACCCGGCCATTGTGGCAGGCCATCCCCTTTGAGCCGTGTTTCCTGGGTAACCACCGGCTTCAGCCCCGTACGATGTCCGAATGGCGGTGACCGATTTCCCGTACCAGACCTCTGGTGAGCCGGAGTCTGACCCGAGCGGTCCTCGCATGCCTTCGGTGCGCGACCGGATGGTCCCGCCGATGCGCGGCAGCAGGATGTGGGGCTGGATCGGCCCCCTGATCGTGACCGTTTTCGGCGGGATCATCCGCTTCATCAACCTCGGTCATCCCAAGGCAATCGTCTTCGACGAGACCTACTACGCCAAAGACGGCTTCTCCCTGATCACCTGGCTCGTCGAACGCACCCCCGTCAAGGACGCCGACAAGGCGATCCTGGCCGGCAACACCGACATCTGGCAGCAGTGCACCCCCTCGAACGCCGGCGAGTGCGCCGCCTACGTCGTCCACCCGCCGTTGGGCAAGTGGATGATCGGGGTGGGTGAGTGGTTGTTCGGGATGACGCCGTTCGGGTGGCGGTTCGCGGCGGCGGTGGTGGGCACGTTGTCGATCCTGATCCTGGCGCGGGTGGCGCGGCGGATGACGCGGTCGACGTTGCTGGGGTGTTTCGCGGGTTTGCTGCTGGCGTTGGACGGGCTGCACTTCGTGTTGTCGCGGACGGCGTTGCTGGACATCTTCCTGATGTTCTGGGTGCTGGCGGCGTTCGCGTGTCTGGTGGTCGATCGGGATCGGGCCAGGGAGCGGCTGGTCGACTGGTACGAGACCTCGCCGCTGTCGCCGCAGGGGCCCCCGCTGGGGTTGCGGCCCTGGCGGATCGCCGCCGGGATCTGCCTCGGCGCGGCGATGGGGGTCAAGTGGTCCGGCCTGGCGTTCGCGGTCGCCTTCGCCCTCCTGTCGCTGCTGTGGGACTTCGGCGCGCGCCGCGCCGCCAGTGTGCGGCACCCGTACCTGGGGGCCATGTCCAAGGACGTGCCCAACGGGCTGATCGCCTTCGCCCTCGTGCCGTTCGTCACCTACATGGCCACCTGGACCGGCTGGTTCGCCACCGCGCTCGGCTACGGCCGCAACTGGGACCAGGCCACCTCCTCCGGCCCGTTCTACTTCGTGCTCGACTCGGCGCGCTCCTGGGTGCAGTACCAATGGCAGGTCTTCACCTTCCACAACGGCCTGGAGACCTCCCACCCCTACATGTCGGAGCCGTGGTCCTGGCCGCTGCTGCTGCGCCCGGTCGCCTTCCACTACGAGAGCAGGAAGGGCGCCTGCCCCGGCGCCACGGACTGCTCCGAGGCCGTGCTCGGCGTCGGCACGCCGGTCATCTGGTTCGGCGCGCTGGCCGCGCTGGTGGCGCTGGTCGTCTGGTACGTCGCCACCCGTGACTGGCGGGCGGGCGCGGTGCTGCTGGCCTACGGCGTGGGCTGGCTGCCCTGGTTCTACTTCGCCTTCGCCGCCAACCGCACCATGTTCCTGTTCTACGCGATCCCCATGGTGCCGTTCATGGTGCTGGCCATCACCTTGTGCGCCGGATGGCTGATCGGCCCGGCGGTCAAGACCGCCGACGGCAGGCTCCCGGCGCGGCGGACCTTCGGGGCCGCCATCGTCGGTGCCTACGCCCTGCTGGCATTGATCAACTTCTGGTGGCTGCATCCTGTACTGTCGGCCGAACTGATTCCCTACGCTGAGTGGAAGGCCAGAATGTTGTTCGACACACGATGGATCTAACCCGGTCACAGTCCGCCAAATAGTGGTTTCGTAGGGTAGTCGCTGTGCAAGACCCAATACGCACCGGATTCGGTCATCGTCAGGCCTGGGGTCCATACGGCAAACTTCGTGGCATGAGTGCACCAGACGTCACCGCGCTTCTCGCCGAGTTGGAGCGGTCCGCCCCGGACCTCGCCGACGACGCCAGGACCGCTGTCGAATGGCTGACCGGCGGCGAGCCGCTGGAAACGGTGACCCAGCTCGATGTCTGCGAGTTCCTCTGGTACACGCTGCCGCTCAAAGTCGGCGGCGACCACGAGCGGCTGGCTCACTCGCTCGGCCGCCTGCTGGAGCTCGGCGGCCTCGACCGCTACGCCGCGCTCTGCACGTCGCCGCTCACGACGCGGATCCTGCACGCCTACGCCCACGAGGGCGAGGAGGTGGGCACCGGCGCCTACCAGGAGGCGCTCCAGGCCACGGGCGTCCTCCCGCCTGACGTGCCCGAGCTGCAGTGGAGCATGATCATGGGCCCCGAAGAGCTCGGCGCGCACGTCGCCTGCTCGGCGGCGCTGGAGCTGGCCATCGTCGCCGGCGAGACCGTCGACCGGGTCGCGCTGACCCAGCGCTGGCTCACTGAGCCCCGCACCGACCTGGGCGGCGACAGCTGGCTGCACCGCGTGCACGGCGAGCGGCTCAACCGCTGGGTGCTCGGCCGCGGCCCGGCCAGGCGCGAGCTCGCCCAGCCCTTCGAGGTGCGGCTGTACGCGCCCGTCACCCCGCAACCACTGCCCGCCCTGCACGGGCTGCTCTCGCTGGCCGAAGGCAGCCTGCCGCTGCGGCTGGCCCCGTCGCCCGAGGCGCTCAGGCTGCGCGAACTGGCCGAGCATGAGCTCGGCGCGCTCAGCCGCGACGGCTCCCGGCTGGCCCTCACCGACCACGGCCGGTTCCTGCTCAGCTCGCCCGAGGCCATGTGGGAGTCGGTCACCAGGCTGCTGCTGGCCAGGGGCGAGCACGAGTTCGAGGTGTCGGCCCGCGAGGCAGCGCTGATGCTGCTCGCCGATGGTGTGCTGATGTCGCCGGCCCAGCTGCGTGAGCGCGTCGCGGAGGTGGTCGGCGGCGAGGGCTGGCACCCGGCGACGGGCCTGGAGGACGTGTCCGCCCCGATCACGGCGCTGATCGGCCAGCTCACCGCCCTTGAGCTCGCCTTCGGCGACGACCTGGCCATCCGGATGACGCGTCCCGGCCAGTTCGCGGCCCTGGCCGCGCTGCGGGCGCACGCGCTCCGGCCCAGGAAGTACGTCAACTCCACCTGACGGCGCTGGCCCCTCAGCCGCGGACGGCGTGCTCGGCGCGCCGATCCGCCCGGGCGGCCGGCGCCGGATCGGGCATCGTGGAGCGGGCGGCCCACAGGGCGATGGCGATGTAGAGCACCTGCTCGGGGATCCGCAGCCACAGCGGCGTGGCCGTCCCGCCGTCGAACGGGGCGTCGGAGAGCGCGGCGTGGACGTTGGCCGGGAGCAGCAGCACGAAGAGCACGGCCAGGCTGATCCCGGCGGCTCGCCGGGTGCCGGTCAGGACGAGCCCGGCTGCGCCCAGCAACTCCAGCACGCCGCTCGCGTACACCATGAAGCTCGGGAACGGGACGAACGGCGGCACCATGCGCACCATGTCGGCGTGGTTGGGCATGAAGGTGACGTCCGCGGGGACGAAGTGCGCGCTGGCGGTGAGCACGAGCATGGCGGCCAGCGCGTGCGCGGCGCTGACCCGCCAGGTGGCGAACCGGCGGACGCCCAGCGCCCCCAGCAGCCGGAAGACCAGCAGGCTGACCACGAGTACGCCGATGACGACGAACATGACCTCTCCTCTAGATAGGGAAGCTATCCAATACTTGGATAGTAGCACTATCTATAAGAGGCGCACGCCTCCTTAACCGCTGTCGCGTACACCGTCACACCGCGACCTGCCCCAGCCCGAGAGACGCCCAGCTCCGCTCGTCCCCCCACGCCGACGCCGGATCCACATACGGCCGCAGCAGCTGGACCAGCTCCGTGTCGCCCCGGCCGTTGAGCTCCTCCTCCGCGATCTTCCTGGCCACCCCCGCCAGGAAGTCGGCCACCTGGACGCGCGGCTCGTAGAACGAGTCCGCCAGCCGCAACCCGGCCAGCGGCGCCACCCGCCGGATGTGCGCGATCCGCTCCTCCGTCAACCCGTTGTGCTGGTCATGCATGATCGAAACGGGCCGTGTCCCCTCCCCCCAGTGCGCCACGGCCTGGACGATGGCCGGAATCAGCGGGTCGAGCAGCGGAATCGCCCCCCGCCGCGCCGGCAGCCCGCCGAGCGACCCGACGATCTCCCCGGCGCGTCCCCCCATCCCGGCCAGGCTCGCCACGACGAGATCGAACGCCTCGGGGTCCACCCTGCCGCGCATCACCTCGTTGAACGTCTCCAGGAACGCCGTCCACCGCTCCCGCCCGAACGCAGCGGGCCCGGTGCGGTAGAGCTCGACGGCCGGCGCCTGCCCGCGCGGACCGTCGTACGCGATCTCGAAGATCTTCTGTACGGCGAAGAACGCCTTGTCGGCGAGGTAGACGCGCGCCCGCCCGTAGATCGGCCCCGTCGGCGCGAGCAGCCACACCAGAACCGCGCGGTGCTTGCTGCGCAGGAGATGGTTGGCTTTGTACTCCGTGGCGGGGGAACGGATCCGATCGCGCGTCTCCCTGATGCACTCGGCCGCCGCCTCCTCGCTCAGCAGCACGCCGGCATGCGCGAAGACCTCCGTGTTGCCCCCGATGAGCTTCTCCCCCTCGGAACCGGACTCGTCGCAGGCGATCTCAAGGGTTCCCATCTCACGAAAGCTACGCCCGCCCTCCGCGATGCGCCAACGAGTAAACCCGCGATCTTCTATCCGAGAGCGACCGGCGGCAACATTTCTCACATCGAGCTAAGTGGACGACCTCGTCCGTTTTGTCGGTTAGCTTGGCAGTCATAGCGCCCGTGACCTCGGGATACGCCTCTATGGACGGGATGACGATGAGCGAGATGCGTGCGGCGATGTTCGCCGAATACGGCCCACCCGAGGTGCTCTACGTGAGCACGCTGCCGAGGCCGGTCGCCGGTCCCGGCGAGGTGCTGGTGCGGGTCCATGCCACCAGCGTCAACGGCGGCGAGGTCGCGGGCCGGGCCGGCAAGCTGAAGCTGGTGACGGGCCGGAAGTTCCCGCAGCGGGCGGGTATCGACTTCTCCGGCGAGATCGCCGCCCTCGGCTCCCCCCACCCCGGGCTCAAGGTGGGCGACCGCGTGTGGGGAGCGTTGCCGCGCGGGGCCTTCGGCAGCGCCGCCGAGTTCGTGGTGGTCCGCCCCCGGCAGGTCGCCCTCGTCCCGGCCGGCCTCGACCTGGTTGAGGCCGCCGCGCTGCCCGCCGGCACGACCGCGATCACCGCGCTGCGCGACAAGGCCCGCCTGAAGGCGGGCGAGCGTCTGCTCGTACGGGGTGCGAGCGGCGGAATCGGCTACGTCGCCGTCCAGCTCGGCCGGGCCTGGGGCGCGCACGTCACCGCGCTGGCCGGGGCCAAGAACCTCGACCTGGTACGGGACCTCGGCGCCGACGAGGCGTTGGACTACGCCACCACCGGCCCTGCCGACCTGCTTCGGGATGGCCCGTTCGATGTCATCTTCGACTCCGCGGGCACCGACATGAGCGCCTACCGCCGCCTGCTGGCGCCGGGCGGGCGGATGGTGTCGATCACGTTCGACACCCGCCGGATGGTCACGTCGATCGCCTACGTCCTGGCGTCCACGGTGTACGGCTCCCGCCGCGTGCGGTTCTTCAGCGGCAACCCCACCCACCGGCTCTTCAGCGACCTGGCCGACCTGGTGGAGAGCGGGGCACTGCGCCCGGTCGTGGACACGGTGCGCCCCCTCGACGACATCGCCGGCGCGCACCGCGCGCTGGAGGCCGGCGGCGTCCGCGGGAAGCACCTGGTCCAGGTGGTGTGACCGCTCACCCCGAGCCGCGGCCGGCTTCCGATGGCGGCGGGTCATCGCATCACGGAATGGAGGAGCCCGATGATGGCGATCGTCGTCGTGAGCCCCCAGGGAAGGGCCCCGGCGGTGTTTCCCACCATCGCTCCGCCCACGGCGGACGTGACGAGGATGACGACCCAGCGCTGTGGGATCGGCTCCTTCTCCTCTGCATACTTCGCTTCCGGCTCGGGGCGTTGTCCTAGTAGTCTCTTCATGCGGTTTTCCTTCGTTGAATTCGTGGCTAACCGTGCGAGCGGCCTTTCTGCCTCCAACAGAAGGGCCGCTCATTCACTGAGCAGCCCACGCCGCATGCGCGCGATTTGAGAATCGCACAAGATCAGCATTCCTCGGCGCTCAATGTCCCGCCTTAGGATCATAAAAACCGCCCAGAGGTAGAAATCTCTACGCGGGTAGAGGATTCATCCACCCCAGAGGTAGCTACTTCCTCTCACGACGCCCGCACAAATTTGCACTTTCCGCACTCTTCGGTGAAAGCTCTTCCCCATGGAAGAGATCGCAAGGGAGCTGGCCAAGATCCTGACCCCCACGCCCGTGCGCAGCTGGGACGAGGGAGAGGAGCAGTTCGCGGAGCGTTTCAAGACGGCGCACGAGCAACGCCGCACTCTGGTCGGCGAGCTGTTACTGGCCGCGCGAGCCTCGGTGCTGGACGACCCGGTGCTGGCCAGACTGAGCGAACTGGCCACGCAAAAGCAGGACATACAACGCCAAATACGATTAATCATCGCATATGGCAGAGAATTCATCCGTCCCGAACCGTACCGGCTGAGAACACTGGCAGCCGCCGCAGGGCTCTCCATTTCCGGCGCGCGTACCCTGTATTCCCCCGAAGACCTCGCCGCGATAGCCACGCAAATAGGGCGCAGGGATAACAAGGGGAGTATCTTTCCCCAGTCTCCTGGAAAGCCGCCGACCACCCGGGCATCGACGTTCGACGGCGAGCAGTGGTGGGTTCCCGGCGGCCAGGACGCGGCCGATCAGCCGGGTTGACCTCAAGTCGACTTGGGGTTCTACCGTCATCTCCATGACGACGACACAGCCGGCCTCCGCGACCGACCTCGACCACGACCACGACCTCGCAGCGATCAGGCAGGTGGTCGCCACGGTCGAGCACGCGCAGAATCACGAGCTCCCCGACGAGTTCCTCGCCCTCTTCCACGCCGACGCCATCTGGACGACGGGCCACGGCAAGCGTCTCTTCGGCCGCGACGCGATCTCGGCCTTCACCCATCAGGTGCTTCCCGGCGGGATGCAGGGGTCGACGGTCACGTTCGAGATCGAGCACGTGCTGTTCATCCGGCCCGACGTCGCCGCCGTGAAGATCCGTCAGGTGTACCGGACTTCCGACGGGACGAACGCGGGCTCACCGCTGTTCGTCATGGCGAAGGAGGACGGGCGGTGGCTGCTGACCGCCTGCCAGAACACCCTGGTGGTCGAGCCCTCGGACGGATGACCGCTCGGCGGTGACGACGGCGTCGAGCAGGCCGGGGAACACCTCGTCGGAACACCTCGTCCGGCTCGGCCCCGCGCAGCGTCCATTCGCGAGGCGCCGACGTGGTCTCCCGCTGAATCGACGTGTCACCGGCTGTGGTCCGCCTCGGTGACGTCCCATTCGAGCTCACCGCCGACCGCCCGGGGCCGCCAACGGCCGACGGAGCCGCCGTTCTCCATGGCGTCGGCGGTGCTCTTCAGCAGGGCGTAGTACGAGCGGATCCGGACCTCTCCGGGCGTGAAACCCATGGTGCCCTCATGATCGGTCTCCCCGACATCGCGCATCAGCGAGTCGATCACCAGGTCGTTACCCACTCCGTCAGCGGCGAACGGAATCATTCTCCCGTCCCACCATTCCGCTCGCGGATCGGAGAACACCTCGTCCTCCCCGTCGATCTGGCAGAGAGACGTCCATTCGTCACGGATCTGCCGGACGCTCAAGTTCGAGTGGCCCAGGAAGCCGAAGGCCCAGGTGTTCTCCGAAGATTCGGCCCCGTCGTGGCGCAGCAGTGAGGCCCGCAGAGGGTCGGGGAACCGCAGGCCCATGCGCGCCTCCGCCGCGGCGATGGCCTTGGCGTCCCCCGGTTCGCCGAGCGTGCGATACGTCGCGGGTGCGTTGGTCTTCAGCCAGGTCTCGATCCGCCGCCATTGCCGGTTGACCGCTTTCGTCACCTTCGTGCTGATCTTGCGAACGCGCGGACTGGTGCTCTTGGGGTTGCAGTCCTCGTCGGCGTCCGGCGGTTCCTCATTCGTGACGGGTTGAGGAAGGCGATCGCCATTCGGAACGTCCGAGTAAGGCTCTTCGCGGACGACCGTCGCCGTTTCTTTGGAGAAGACCACGGATTCCAGCATCTGAGTGCCGGCAACGAGCAGGACCAGCGCGAACCCGGCCACGCCCCAGCGGAGCAGGCGGCGTCGGACGGGCTCCTCAAGCGGCTCTCTCGGCTCGCGGGGCTCGAAGAACTTGATGAACCCGGGACGGTCGAGAACGGAAGGCCTGGCGGCGAAGCGGCTGAGGTCCTCTGCGGTGGGGGCGCCGAGAATGGGCGTGGGAGGCCACTGTTCCACCGGTGCCGGAGTTTCGCTGGGCCGGACCGGACCGGTCGAGTGCCGGCGGGAACGTACGAACACAACAATCGCCGCCGCCGCCAAGGCAGCCAAAAGCCCGAGCCATACCCCACGAGACCTGATCAATTGCCGCACGTCCGGCAGAGTACCCTCATTTGATCTCCACAGAGATCCGGATTCATGCTCGTCACCGGGACGATCGAGGCGGTGGCCGGATTCGGTCTCACCCTCTCCCACAGCCTCGGGCTCGAAGCCTTCGCGCAGGTTCTCAGCCTGGTCAGGCTGGACGGCCTGCTCGAGGTGGCGTGGGTGGTGCCGATCCTGGTGGCCCAGGCAAGAGATCCCCGCTGGGCCCGTGCCACCGTGTGGATGGGCATCGTCTCCCTGGTCACGTCGTTACTGCACCCCTCGTCGTATGTGACGTTCGCCTACGGCGAGGTGTCGTACACCCTCGTGGCCCTGTCGCTGCTCCGGGCGCTCAGCGTCTTCGGGCTGGTCTGGGCGGCCCGTTCCGCGCACGAGCTGACCGGCCCGCGCCCGTGGCCGGCCAAGTCGCCACCCGTCAGCGCGCCGTCCCGGCGGTGGCCGCTGCCCGCGCTGGCGATCGCCCTCCCGCTGATCCCCGCGGCCGTCAACCTCGCGCACGGCATGCCGTTCTGGATCGGCCCCAGCGGCCCGATCCAGAGCTACCTCCTCGGCATCGCCGGCGACACGGCGGCCCTGTCCTGGCTCGCCCTCGACCTGCTCGTCGGGGTCGGCGCCCCCGCGCTGCTCATCCTGGCCGCCGTCCTGCACCGCACCAAGCGCCTGGTCCACGCCACAATCCTGACCCTGACCTTGATCGCCGTGGCCGGCGCGCTCCCCACCGAGCCTGGCCAGGCCTGGGGCTTCGCCCTCCCCCTGTACCCTGACGGCCTGTTCGGCACCGGCCCGCAGGGCGAGCTCGCCTTCGGCCTCTCACCGCTGTGGTACTGCGCCGCCCTGCTCGGCTCCGCCCTCCTCCTGCTCTTCCTGTACGCCACCCGCCCCGCCCGCATGCTGCGCCCCTGATCGCTCAGGCGTCACCTGGTCCCGGCGCGCGGACGTACCGGCGATGAGGATGAGCCCGGCTATGCCGCCGTAGAGGAGAAGCACGAACACAAGCCCCTGCGAGCCCGAAGGACAGTAAGGGAAGAAGAAGGCGAAGACCGAGAGCGCGTAGTAGGCCGCCGTCATGACCGCTCCCCCGGCCGCCAGCCACGCCAGCAGGCGGCCCGTGCTGTACGACACGCGCCGTACGACCACCGCCGACACCATCAACCCGAAAGGCAGGAGCGTGGCCAGAGCGCCGAACCCCAGGCCGAGCACGTAACGACCGGCGTGCCCGCCTTCGGTGTCCGGATAGGCGCAGATCCGCACCCCCCAGTCGGCGATCAGCAACCCGCCATGCGGAAGGAGCGACAGCAGCGCGGCACTCGCCCAGCACAGCCTCGTCCGTGTCAGAGCCCTCGTCCTCGGTGGCGCCGGCTCCTCACGTGTGGACACTGCACCTCCGGGCGGCTGAAGGGGTCACCGGCCGTTGAGAGCCGGCGCGCCCACCGCCGCCTCACGGGACCTTCGATCATGCGTGACCGGCGGACGCGACCTGACCGCGATTCATCCTACGGTCACGCTCATGACCGAGAACACCTCCGTGATCCCCTTCCGTATCGACGTGCCGCAGGCCGAGCTCGACGCTCTCCGGGACCGGCTGGCCCGGACCCGCTGGCCCGCGGAACTGCCCGGGACCGGGTGGAGCCGGGGCACGCCGGTGGCGTACACCAGGGAACTGGTCGAATACTGGCTCACGGGCTTCGACTGGCGGGCGCAGGAGCGCAGGCTGAACGAGCTGCCGCAGTTCACGACCGTCATCGACGAGCAGACCATCCATTTCGTCCACATCCGTTCTGATGATCCCGGCGCGCTGCCGTTGCTGCTCCTGCACGGCTGGCCCGGCTCGTTCGTCGAGTTCCTCGACGTGATCGAGCCGTTGACCAAGGAGTTCCATCTGGTGATCCCCTCGCTTCCCGGGTTCGCGTTCTCGTCGCCGCCGGCCACGCCCGGCTGGACGGCCGCGCGGATGGCCGGGGCGTTCGTCGAGCTCATGGCCGTGCTCGGGTATGAGAGGTACGGCGTTCAGGGCGGCGACACCGGCGCGTTCGTCGCCCCGGAGATGGGCCACCTCGCCCCCGAGCGCGTCGTCGGCATTCACCTCAACGGCGTCCTGTCGTTCCCGGCGGGGATCGAGGAAGAGGACGCGCGGCTGTCCGAGATCGAGCGCCGGCGCTCGGCGGACCTGGAGGAGGCCACCTCCGGCTACGTCTCCATCCAGTCGCGTTCGCCGCAGACGCTCGCGTTCGGCCTGACCGACTCCCCTGCCGGGCAACTGGCCTGGATCGCCGAGATCTTCCACCGGTGGGCCGGGGCTCCCATCGACCGCGACCGGTTCCTGACCAACGTCAGCATCTACTGGCTGACGGGCACCGCGGGCTCCTCGGCCCAGATCTACTACGAGCAGATGAACGACCCGATGGCCTGGGTGCCGAAGCCGCGCGGCACCGTACCCACGGGCGTGCTGCTCGCCGGATCGCATGAGTACGCCATCCGGCCCTACGCGGAGCGCGACCACGCCATCGTGCACTGGTCACAGAAGGACGAAAGCGGTCATTTCTTCGCCATGGAGGAGCCTGAGGTGTTCGCCGAGGACGTGCGGCGGTTCTTCGAGAGCCTCGGATGAGACCTGTCGCGGTCATGTTCTGACCGCGATCGGTGCCAGCATCATCGTGTGTTGGAAACCTCGGCCCGGCTGCTCCGCCTGCTCGCGTTGCTCCAGATCCACCGCGACTGGTCGGGGAAGGAGCTGGCCGAGCGTCTCGGCGTGAGTCCCAGAACCGTTCGGCGCGATGTCGACAAACTGCGCACTCTGGGCTATCCGATCAACGCGATCGGCGGCGTCGGGGGCGGCTACCAGCTGGGCGCCGGCGCGTCCCTGCCCCCTTTGCTGCTCGACGACGAGGAGGCGGTCGCGGTGGCGGTCGGGCTGCGCACGGCGGCCGGCGGCGCGATCACGGGCATCGGCGAGACCTCCGTGCGGGCGCTGGCCAAGCTGGACCAGGTGCTGCCCGCACGGTTGCGCCACCAGGTGGACACGCTCAGCTCGGCCATGGTGATCTTGCCGATGCCCGGTTCGACGGCCGACCCGTCGACGCTGATCGCGATCGCCTCGGCGGTGCGTGACCACCAACGGCTGCGCTTCGACTACGTCTCGCATGACGACTCCGCGAGCGTACGGGATGTGGAACCGTACAGACTGGTACAGAACGGGCGGCGCTGGTATCTCTTCGCCTGGGACACCGGCGCCTCGGACTGGCGGAGGTTCCGGGCCGACAGGTTGTCGACGCGCGTCCCCACCGGCCCCCGGTTCCTCCCGAGGTCGCTGCCCGCCGGGGACCTGGTGGACTACTTCGCCATGCGGACGCCCGCGAACGGCCACCGCTACCGGGCGGTGCTCACCATGCACGGCTCGGCCGCGGAAGTGGCCGAGGAGGTGCCGCCCACGCTCGGGGTGGTCGAACCCGTCGACGACCGTACCTGCATCCTGCGCATCGGCTCGGACAGCCTCGACCACCTCGCGGTGTGGGTCGCCGCGTTCGGCTTCGAGTTCGACGTCCGCGAGCCGCCCGAACTGGTGGACCACCTCCGCACGCTGACCGCCCGCCTGCAGCGGGCCGCGCAGCGGAACGGCTTGGCCTCTCCCCTTTCCGGCCCACCTGAGGAATCCTCACTGGACCGAAGCGAGAAGAGCGGTCTGCTCGGCCATGAACAAGGCCTTGGCCGGCCGCTCGGGTGATCATGCTGGAGACTCAAGCCCCCCGCCGGTGCTGGCCCAGCCGGAGGCCTATATCCAGTTCACCCAAGGCTTGATCGACGAGACGGGCACGGTCACCGTGCCCGCCACCGCCCGGTTCCTGTCCGACTGCATGTCAGCGTTCCATGCACACATCCAGCGCCACCACCTCCGGGACTTCCGCCCTGCCTCCGTCCGGTGAGGGCTGATCGCCATCGGCCGAAGCGCACTAAAGTGGACCGCCAAGTGCAGCAAGGCGGGGAGCGAGGCCATGCAACGTGTGCTGACGCCGAAAGGGCAGGCCACCCGGGCGCGCATCATCGAAGGCGCCGCCGAGATCCTCCGGGAGAAGGGGGTCGCCGACGTCACCTTGGACGACATCCGATCGCGAACCGGCACCAGCAAGAGCCAGCTCTTCCACTACTTTCCCGAAGGCAAGGACGCCTTGCTGCTCGCGGTCGCGCGGTACGAGGCGGACCAGATACTGAACGATCAGCTGCCGCGTCTGGGCCGCCTCGACACCTGGGACGCCTGGTACCGCTGGCGGGACACCCTCGTGGAGCGCTACGAGTCGCAGGGCGACCAGTGCCCGCTGTACTCGCTGTTCTTGCAGGTCGGACGTAACACGCCAGGCGCGCAGGCGGTCGTCATCGAGTTCCTGAGACGATGGCAGGAGAAACTCGCCGGCGGGATCAGGGCATTGCAGCGAAACGGCCTGCTCCCCATGTCCGTCGACGCCGACGAGAGCGCCGCCGCACTGCTCGCCGCCATCCAGGGCGGTGTGTCGATCATGCTGTCCACCGGGGACTCCAGCCATCTGCGTACCGCGATCGACTGGTGGATCACCCGGTTGCGGGCGGCGATCCCCCTGGCCGGTTGATTCTCCGGTCATCCGTTCAGGGCAGCAGCAGCAGTTTCCCCACGGTGCGGCGGGATTCGAGGTCCGTGTGCGCCCGTGCCGCGTCGGCGAGGGCGTAGCGCCCGCCGATCATCGGCCTGAGCAGCCCCTTCCTGACGAAGTCGAACACCTCAGCCGTACGCGCGAGCAGCGCCTCCCGGGTGGGCACATGATCGCGGACGAGTGGATGGGACAGCAGGATGCTGTTGGGCAACTCCGTCGGGGTGAGCGAGGGAACACCCATGAGGGGACCGTAGAAGGCGTGCACACCGTGTCGGCGCAGAACCGCCTGCGACGATCGGAACGTCGGCGCCCCGCCGCCGTCGTACACCACGTGCGCGCCCTCGCCGCCGACCACTTCCCGCACCCGCTCCTCGAAGCCGCCACCGCTGGAGACCATGACCTGATCGGCCCCGGCCTCCTTCGCGACCCGCACCTTCTCCTCCCGCGAGACCAGGCCGACGACGACGCCACCCCTCGCCTTGATCATCTGGGTCAGCATGAGCCCCACGCCACCGGCGGCGGCGTGCACCACCGCCGTGTCACCCGGCCTGATCCGGTAGGTCTCGGTGGTGAGATGGTTGGCGGTGAGCCCCTGCATCATGACCGCCGCCGCCGTCTCGTCCTCCACCTCCTCGGGCACCCGCACCAGCGACTCCGCCGGGATGGCGAGTCGCTCCGCGTAGCTGCCCGGACGGTAATACCAGGCGACCCTGTCACCGACGGCGAAGTCCCGCACGCCGTCACCGAGGGCGGACACGTACCCCATGCCCTCGACCCCCAGGATCGCGGGCATCGCCCAGCCAGGAGCCGGCCCCGTCCGGGCCCCGACATCCAGGTAATTCACCCCGGCGACACCGAGCCGGACGAGCACCTCTCCCGGCCGAGGCACAGGATCGGGCAACTCGGCCCAGCTCATGACCTCGGAACCGCCGTACTCGCTGATACGAATCGCATGCATGGGAAACCCCGGTTTCTCATCGCCATATGTCGCACATCCGGCGCCTGTATTCCGGACGGTCACAAGGTAGTGAGCGAAAAATGGACCAGCAAGTTCAAACGGAATTACGAGACGGCGACTCGTTCAAGGAACCTGTTCCGGATGAGATTCCTTATCAAGTCGTACGCTGATTCGCTGGACGTGGCATGGCTGCCTATCCCCGCTGGAGTAGCGGCCGGGGAAGTCCTCGGGCACCATGGATCGTCCTTAGGGAAAAACGAAGGCGTGACCCGCTCCGAATTCGTCGTCCCCGCACGCCATGATCGGCATTGCTTGCCCACCTACACAGGCGATCATCTCCCACGAGCTGATCTGGGAGATCACCGAACAGCTCATCGCACGCGGAGCCTGCACTCGCGTGCCCCAAGGCGAAGATCTGACCGGCCTGCTGTTCCTCCTGACGTCTGAAGTCGATCTGGTTCAGTGATCTTTGAGCCAAGATTCCAGGACATTCAGCTCGCGCGATGGAAAGGCTTGGCCTCCCCACTGCCGGGCGTACTCCTCCTCGCCCATCTCGGACAGCAGCCGCCTCACTGACCGGACCACCGCCCTCACAAGCGGACCCACCTCGCACAGGAGTGCGAAGACCTCCCGCCCCGCCTCGTCCGGCTCCGGCCTCATCCTGTCTATGAACGTAAGAATGCGCAGCCGTACCGCACCGCCCTCATGTGCGAATACCCATCGATACTCGGTGGGCTCGTCATCCCAGGAGAAGCGGAAGTCATCCCCCTGAGTGATCCGCACCAGGCCGTACAGGAGATCCCGGAGAGCATCCGTCACATAGGACACGACCATCCTGGCTTCACGATTCTCGTGAACAATGGTGACGACAGCCCATCCATGCTTTGGCACTCCGTAGGAGAACTCGATTCTCGACATGGCGGTCATCGTCTCACCCCGGGAATCAAGTCACCCTGCGTTGAAGGCGGTTCCGTACGACCGGGTGCGGAGTCTTACGCCTCACGACCTGCCCCCACGAATAGTCAGTCCCGACGAGCTCACTGCTTCAGCTTGAGCCTCTTCCTCGACGTACCCGGGAACACGACGACCAGGTGCTCCTCCCCTGCGTCGCCGACCCGCACGTAGACACGGAGCCGGTAGCGGCCCTTCCCCCTGATCGCCAGGTTCGGCATCGGGGCACCCGCGCCCACGTCTCCGCCCTCGCCCTTCTCCGGCACGGTGAGCCGGCCGCTGCGGCTGACGATCGGCACCTCGGTGACCTGATCCCACCCGGCCGTCCGCCGTGGCGGCGCGGTGCGGAAGGCCTTCACCGTAAGGCACACGTCGGAGACGTCTTCAAGGTGCCCGACGAGCACCGCGCTGCCGGCCACCCCGACGAGGGCGCGGTCGTCGTAGAGCTTGTCGATCGCCTGCTCCGCCGCCTTGTCGGCCGCTTCGTCCCTGGGGTCGTGGACCAGATAGCCATGATCGCCGTCGACGAACAGGAAGTAGTTGGCCGTCGCCTGGACGACACCCTTCTTGCGGGGCCACGGGTCGCGGCACCTCGCGTTCTGCTCGGCGATGTAGGCGGCGTTCGCCTCCTTCGTCTCCCTGGAGGACCGCAGCAGTTCCGGACGGGTCGCCCCGATGATCTCCGGGCAGACGTAGACGAGATCCCACGGGTCCGCGCCCCAGGCGGGCCGCGCGCTCCCGGCCCGCGTCAGGATCGCCTCCTGCTCGTCGCGGTCCTTTGCCCGGCACAGCGCCCGCCCGTACGCGAGGACCTCCTGGTCCGCCAGGCTGTCCGGGAACATGGGCGCGACTCCGGCCTCTGTGCTCCGCGCCCGGCACAGGAACGCGGCGTCGCGTTCCGCAGGTTTCAGGTCGCCGAAGCTGGGCCGGTCGTAGCAGTCCATCGACCAGCCGGTGTAGGTGAGGTGCGCGGTCCGCTCCGGGGGGATCAGTGCGATGATCGGCAGTACGACCACGGCCGCCACCGCGACGCGGAGCACGCGCCGCCGCGCGGGCGGAAGGTCCACCGGGCGGTTCTCGGTGGGCATTTCCCGGGCGGTCGCCGCGAGCCACACGGTGCTGACGAGCCCCAGCGCGTCCATCATGACCAGCATCGCCAGATGGCCGTCGCTGAAGATCCGCACGAAGAGAAAACTGAACGCGATCGCCAGCACGTAGACGCCCACCGACAACCACCCGGCTGCCTGCGTGCCCCGGCTCCACCGGCCGTCGCGCCGCTGCCCGACGACCGTGATGATGATCGCCGTCACCCCGCTCAGTAGCAGAACCAGTACGAAGATGTCGCCCGATCCGAACTCTGGTAGGTCGAGTTCGTCGAGCAGTTCGTTGGCCGTCCCGGCCAGGTCGACCGCGAATATCACGGCGGCCGCCACACGCAGCATGCGGGACCGCCAGCGGATGACGAGCAGATAGAGGACGTAGACCGCGGTCCACAGCGCGAGCTGGAATGCCGCGTCCACCACGTCGGGAAGCAACGCGATCGGGTACCACAGCATGGCGTACACCACCGCCAGGTACAGCAGCCGGCGCAGCGCCTTCTCTCCGCGGTCCAGCGGTCCAGGCGCGGGGGCACGCAGGATCAGCCACAGGAGCGCGGCCTTCACCAGGGCGGCCACGAGCAGCGCACCGGTCGTCAGAGTGTCGAACCCGCCGCGCTCGTAGAGCCCCGCATAGGCCGGCGGCGACCATTCGACGGCCACCCAGAGCCAGGCGTCGCCGAGCGCCAGGCCCGCGACCGCCGCCGCAAGAATCAGACCTGCTAATCCAATTCTTATAACCCGCCAGAAACCATCCGAAAGCACGGGACGTGATCTTAGCGCGGCACCACCCCACAGGCGCACCCAGCGGAACAAGCGGTTCCACTCCGTTATTGTTTTCGACGCGATGCTTGTTTCAATGATGGTGAGGCGCTGGGGGCCCAGCATTTCGCAGGCGACGTAAACGCTGTCATGCGGAGCCACGACAGGAAGAGCTCTCGTTTTCAGTAACACACCAGGCCCAAGCTTTTGCTGCGATAACGCCGTGGCCGACGATGTCCCAGGGCGAGCGAGGGCGCGCATTGATCGCTCGGTCACTGCTGCCCGATCCTCCGCTGCTTCTGTTGGACGAGCCGTCGACCGGCTTGGACGTCGCGGCCCGCGAGCGGTTCCTCGCGGCTGAGTGCTTGTCCCAGGGTCAGGCGCGCGTCAGTTCTTGGCGAGTGCTTCGCGGCGGATCCACTGGAGCAAGGTGGGATTGTCGACGGTGGTGATGACGCCCACGGTGGCGCCGACGTAGCGGTCGCCGTCCAGCAGGGCCAGCATGCTCGCGGCCAGGTCCGCACGGGCGGTGAACCTGCCGTCGGCGTGGCCCTTCACAAGGGTGTAGTCGGTGACCGACGGCAGGTGGTAGAGCCCGCTCGGGCGCACGATCGTCCAGTCCAGATCGCCGGCGCGGACCAGCGTTTCCATCCGCCGCATGTCGTCGTACAACGTCTTACCGAGCACCCGCGTCACGTATGGCAGGAATAGCCGGTTGAACAGGAAACCGCCGTCGGAGTACGGGTGCGGCTCCACCCCGCTTGAGCTGACCACGGCGAGCCGACGCACCCGATGCCGTTTCATCGCGGCGACGATATTGGCCACACCCTGCGAATAGGTGCTGATCGGTTCCTTCCCAGCGGGTACCCCGAGCGTCGACAGCACCGCGTCCCGATCCGCCACGGCGGCGTCGACGGCCACCGGATCGAGCACGTCAGCCCCGACCACCGCGAGCCGATCATGGCGCAGTGGAAACGAGTCCGGCCGCCGGGTGACCGCGGCGACCTGATGTCCGGCGGCGAGTGCCTGGTCGGTGAGCAGGCGGCCGGTGGGGCCGTTGGCTCCGAAGACTGCGATACGCATGACGACGGTCCTTCTCTGGTTATGTCCGAGTTTCCGGTTCCTGTCCCCCGAAACGAGACAGCCCGGCCGTTCTGTGACATCCGGGCTGCGGTCGAAGATTCAGTGCAGCCCCGCCTCCCCTGTCACAGGCGGCCGGGCTGTCTCGTCTCGGGAGGGGGAGACGCTTACACCAGGAAGGTGATGATCATGTGGGTGTTCGTAGCCGGGGTGTTGGGGCGGCGTCTGGTGCCGCAGTTGGTCGCCCGTGGCCACCAGGTGACGACGACGACCAGCACGGCCAAGCTGGGCCTGCTGGAGCGGATGGGCACCGACGGGACGGACCACCTGCTGGCCGTGGCCGAGGCGGTCGGCGTAGTCCACTTCGTCGCGCAGAGCTACGCCGCCTGGCACGGCATCCGTAAGGGCGGATGGGTGAAGACCGAGCAGGACCCGCTGCTGGCCCGGCCGCTGGCGGGGGAAACGGCGGTGACGATGATGACCGGGGGGCGCGGTTTCTCCAACGCCAAGGCCAAGCGGGAGCTCGGCTGGAAGCTGCGTTATCCCTCTTGGCGCGAGGGCTTCAAGGAGGAGTCGGCGTGAGCAGGGCCGAGGAGTTTCAGGAGCTGCGGCCTCTGCTGTTCTCGATCGCCTACCGGATCCTGGGCAGTGTGAGCGAGGCCGAGGACGCGGTCCAGGAGACCTGGCTGCGCTACGAGGCCACCCCGGCACAACCCGCCTCGGCCAAGGCGTTCCTGTCGGCCGTGGTGAGCCGGATCTCGATCGATGTGCTGCGGTCGGCCCGCGTCCGGCGGGAGGAATACGTCGGGCAGTGGTTCCCGGAGCCGCTGCTCACCGACCCTTATGCGGACCCGGCGCGGTCGGCGGAGCTGGCCGACTCGGTGTCGATGGCGGCCCTGTTGCTGCTTGAGCGGCTGAGCCCGCTGGAGCGGGCGGTCTTCGTGCTGCGCGAGGTGTTCGGGTTCGGCTTCGGTGAGGTCGCCTCGGCGGTGGGGCGCTCGGAGGCGGCGTGCCGCCAGCTCTCGGTACGGGCGCGCCGCCACATGGACGCGGGCCGGCCCCGGTTCGAGGCCGACCGCGAAGAGCGCCAACAGCTCGCCGAACGGTTCTTCGACGCCTTCAGGGAAGGAGAGGTCGACGGGCTGCGGAAGCTGCTCGCCGCCGACGTTCGCCTGATCGGCGACAGCGGCGGCAAGGCCCCGCTCTGGAGGCCCGTCTTCCTCGGCGCCGAGGACGTGGCCGGGGTGCTCGCCACGCTCGTCTCGCTGTTCGTCAGGGCCGGCGCCGTCGTGGAGCCGCGCGAGGTGAACGGCCAGCCGGGCGCGATCTTCCGCGACCGGGACGGCAGGGTCCTCAACACCTTGGCGCTCGACATCCTCGACGGACAGATCCAGACGATCCGAACGGTGATCAACCCGGACAAGCTCCGGCACCTGGGCCCGGTCGGGGACGCCTGGGCGGTCATCCGCGAGGCGAACCAGGCCCGCCGGCCCACGAATTGACCAGAACCGGCGCTCCTGCCGCTCTGTGAGCCATGCCACATGCAGTTTCTGTCAGCAATCGGGGCGCCGTTCCGCTCAACTCACAGAAGCCAGCGAACCGACAGGAGCAGCACATGAAGCATCGCATCGTCGTCCTCGGCGCCGGCTATGCCGGGGCCTACGTGGCCGGGAACCTGGCCCGCCGGCTGTCCCCGGCGGACACCGAGATCACCGTGGTCAACGCCGAGCCGGACTTCGTCGAGCGGCTACGGCTGCACCAGCTGGCGGCCGGCCAGGAGATCGAGATTCAAAAGCTCGCCGACGTCTTCGCGGGCACGGGGATACGGCTGCGCCTGGCCCGTGTGACCGCCGTCGACCCTGAACGCCAGGCCGTCGCCGTGGCCGACGCCGACGGCGGTGGCGAGCTCGCCTACGACACGCTCGTGTACGCGCTGGGCAGCCACGGCGCCGACCGCGGCGTCCCCGGCGTGGCCGAGCACGCCTTCGACATCGCCGCCCGGCCCTCGGCGCTGCGCCTGCGCGAGCGCCTCGACAGCCTGGACAGGCGGGGCGAAGGCGGGAACGTGCTGGTCGTCGGCGACGGGTTGACCGGCATCGAGACCGCCACCGAGATCGCCGAATCCCGGCCCGGCCTGTCGGTGGCGCTGGCCGCCCGCGGCGAGCTGGGCGCCCAGCTCGCCGCCGGAGCCCGCAGCCACCTGCGTCAGGCCTGCGACCGGCTGGGCGTCACCGTCCTGGAGCACACCAGCGTCGAAGCCGTCGAAGCGACGCGGGTGCTGTGCGCCGACGGCACCTCCCTGGCGTCCGACGCGACCGTGTGGACGGCCGGGTTCGCGGTCGATCCCATCGCCGCCGCCGGCGGGCTGGAGGTCGCCGAGAACGGTCAGATCATCGTCGATCGCACCATGCGGTCGGTCTCGCACCCGAACGTCTACGCCGCCGGCGACAGCGCCCACGCCATCGGCGACACCGGCCTGCCGCTGCCGATGTCCTGCGCTTCGGCCGGCTTCACCGGCGGGCAGGCGATCCACGCGATCGTGGGACGCCTGACCGGCCGCAAGATCGTGAACACCAAGCTGGTCTACTCCTACAACCACATCAGCCTCGGGCGGCGGGACGGGATCCTGCAGATGGTCGACGACGAAGGGCAAGCGAAGCCGACGTACATGGGCGGCCGGAAGGTCGCGCGGATCAAGTCCGGCATCCTCAAGACCTCTCTGTGGGCGACCTCGCACCCGACCTTCGGCCTGCCCAAGCGCAAGCTCCGCCTGGCCGCGGGCTGCCTCGACGTGCCGGATGCCGCCCGCCGAGAAGGCGCTCGCGTACCCGCCTAGGGTGATTTGCGTGGAAAGCACCGCCGCTGAGCGCTTCGACACCAGTCGGTTCGAGGCCAGCCGGAACCGGCTGGCCTCGCTGGCGTACCGGCTCCTGGGCTCCGCCGCCGACGCCGAAGACGCCGTTCAGGATGCGTTCCTGCACTGGCAGGCCGCCGACCGCCAGCGGATCAAGGTGCCGGAAGCATGGCTGACCAAGGTCGTCACCAACCTGTGCCTCGACCGGCTCCGCTCGGCACACGCCCGGCGCGAACGCACCGTCGGCGCCTGGCTGCCCGAACCGCTCCTCGACGGCGACCCGATGCTCGGCCCGGCCGACACTGTCGAGCAGCGCGAATCGGTCTCCCTGGCCGTGCTGACGCTCATGGAGCGCCTGTCACCCTTCGAGCGGGCCGTCTACCTCCTGCGCGAGGCCTTCTCCTACAGCCACGCCGAGATCGCCGAGATCCTCGACATCACCGAATCCGCAAGTCAGCAGCACCTCCACCGGGCCAGGCGCCGCATCACCGCCGCGCACCGCCGCGGCGGGGAAGTCGACCCGGCAGCCGCCCGCAGGATCGTCGAGGAGTTCCTCGCCGCCGTCTCCTCGGGCCGCACCGAACGGCTGGTCGCGCTGCTCACCGACGACGCCACCGCGATCTCCGACGGCGCCGGCCTGACCGAAAAGCTGCTGCGGTACGACACTCCGCAGCGTATCGCCGCCGTCGCACGGGCCGGCTTGACACCCACCCCCGCGAAACGGCGCTTCGCCGGCGGCACGCCCGCCATCCACTACGCGCTCGTCAACGGCGCCCCCGCCCTCCTGTTCGTGCTGGGCGACGACCGGGTCATCGGCGCCGTGGCGTTCGACCTCGCCAACGGCAAGATCGCGACCGTGCGCGGCATCGCCGCCCCCACCCGTCTCGCCCGACTCAACGAAGCCTGGCGGCAGCACGAACCGGACACACCGCTCATCGCCCAGTGGTGACCCGACACCGCCCGCGGCCCGGCGCGGTGCGGACCACCGGAGGGTCAGCGACCTTCTTGATCGAGCTTGCCGTGAGCCTCCACCGAAAGGTCCTGCCAGTCGGCCCAGGTCTTCAGCCGCTCGGCGTAGACCTGCTGGAGCAGCGGGTAGAAGCCCTGGCCGAACAGCACCCTCAGGGGAGGGCTGTCGGAGTCGACGATCTTGAGGAGTGCCTGGGCCGCGGCGGCCGGGTCGCCGGCGGGCTGCCTTCCCGCGAACTGGGCGATGCGCTGACGGAGGCCGTCGTAGACCGGGTCGGCCTCGGCCATGTGGCCGTTGTCGAGGGGATCCGGGTTCTTGCCGGATCTGGTGGCGAAGCCGCCGGGCTCGACCACGGTCACCTTGATGCCGAAGTCGGCGACCTCTTGGGCGAGGGAGTCGTTCAGGGCTTCCAGGGCCCACTTGGAGACGTGGTAAGCGCCGCCGAGCGGCATGGCGATGAGCCCGGCCGCCGAGGAGAGCTGGATGATGTGCCCGGCGCCCTGCTCACGCAGGTAGGGCAGGGCGGCCTGAATCACCCACACCGCACCGTACAGGTTGGTCTCCAGCTGGTCGCGCAGGTGCTGTTCGGTCAGCTCCTCGATCGCGCCCAGCTGGGCGTAGCCCGCGTTGTTCACGATGACGTCCAGACGGCCGAAGTGTTCCTTGGCCCGCTGCACGCTCTCGAAGACGACGGCCTTGTCGGTCACGTCCATCTCCAGCGGGAGCACCGCGTCGCCAAAGGCGGCGACCAGCTCGTCGAGGCTTCCGATGTTCCGGGCGGTCGCGGCCACCTTGTCACCGCGAGACAGCGCCGCCTCGACGAAGTCGCGGCCCAGGCCGCGGGACGAACCGGTGACGAACCAAACCTTGCTCATGATTGTTTCCGTTCTTTCTGTACGGGCGGCTGCGGCGCGGTCACTCGTGGCGTTGTGTGCCATGCGGATCGTTCGCGCTGCGTTCTGACGAACATGAGGCGTCGGCGACCCGATCCCTGTGACAGTGCGGTCTTGTGACGTACGCCACCGGTCACGGGTGTCACACAGCGGCGAGGGCCGGCGTCTTGTGCATGGAGCAGGAGTTGAGAGCCAACAGGCAGGAGCCGGGCCATGAACGAACGCAGCGAGCCGACGACGGGCGCGGCCGAGCCCCTCGCCGGTGGCGATCGGGTGGACTCGGCCACCGAGGCGTTCGTCGCCCACCGCAACCTGCTCTTCACCGTCGCCTACGAGATGCTCGGATCGGCGGCCGACGCCGAAGACGTTCTCCAGGAAACCTGGCTGCGGTGGATGAAGGTCGACATGGGGCAGGTACGCGACCAGCGCGCCTACCTGGTCCGGATCACGACCCGGCGCTCGCTCGACCGGCTGCGCACCATGAGGCGCCGCAAGGAGGCGTACATCGGCTCCTGGCTGCCCGAGCCGCTGCTCACCGCGCCGGACGTGGCCGAGGACGTCGAGCTCGCCGAGAGCGTGTCGATGGCGCTCATGCTCGTCCTGGAGATGCTGTCGCCGACCGAGCGGGCTGTCTTCGTGCTGCGCGAAGCCTTCACCGTCAGCTACGACGAGATCGCGTCCGCCGTCGGCAAGAGCCCCGCGGCCGTCCGCCAGATCGCGCACCGCGCCCGCCGGCACGTCGATGCCCGCCGCCCTCGCGAGGTGGTCTCCCCGAGCCAGGCGCGGGCGGCCCTGGAGTCGTTCCAGCGCGCGCTCGAAGCCAGGGACCTGCAGGGCCTCCTTGACGTGCTCGCCCCCGAGATCGTCCTGGTGAGCGACGGCGGCGGCGTCAAGCGGGCCGCGCCGCGGCCGATCACCGGCGCCGACAAGGTGGCTCGCTTCATCGTCGCCGGCCTGGGCAAGGCCGAAGTCGCGCTCACCGGTGAGTCCACCGTGGTCAACGGCAACCCGGCACTCCTCGTCCGCGTGGACGGCGAGATCGACGGCGTCATAGCGATCGATGTAGAGGGCGCCCGCATCACCGGCCTCTACTACGTCCGCAACCCGGCGAAGCTGACCCGCATCGCCGCCGAGAATCCGCTCACCCTGCGGTGAACACCGGCGCCGAGCCGGCCCGCAGCCTCGGCGTCGATCATGCTCCCGACGCCGCCGACGAACACGACCAACTCCGCCAGATCCATTACCAGGAGATCATTCATGACGAAGAACGTCGCCGACGAACTCGCCGGTCTGGAACTGCCGGTCGAGCGGGGCTGCCCGTTCGCCCCGCCCCCCGCCTACGAGCGACTGCGCGAGCAGGCGCCGATCAACAAGATCCGCCTGACCAGCGGTGGCGAGGCGTGGTGGGTGTCCGGGCATGAGGAGGCCCGTGCCGTTCTCGCCGACGGCCGCTTCTCCTCCGACAAGCGCAAGGACGGCTTCCCTCTCTACACCCTCGACGCGGCGACCCTGCGGCAGTTCCGCAGCCAGCCGCCGTTGATGCTCGGCATGGACGGCGCGGAACACGCCGCGGCCCGCCGCCCGGTGATCAGCGAGTTCACCGTGAAACGACTGGCCGCGCTGCGCCCGCGGATCCAGGACATCGTCGACCACTTCATCGACGACCTGCTCGCCGCCGACCAACGGCCGGTCGACCTGGTGCAGGCGCTGTCCCTGCCGGTGCCCTCCCTGGTGATCTGCGAACTGCTCGGCGTCCCCTACACCGACCACGACTTCTTCCAGAGCCGCACCACCATGATGGTGAGCCGGAACTCGATGGAAGACCGCCTGCGAGCCCTCGCCGAGCTGCGCGCCTTCATCGACGACCTGATCACCCGCAAGGAGTCCGAGCCCGGCGACGACCTGTTCGGCCGGCAGATCGCCCGGCAGCGCCAGGAGGGCACCGTCGACCACGAGGGCCTGGTGAGCCTGGCCTTCCTGCTGCTGACCGCCGGCCACGAGACCACCGCCAACATGATCTCGCTCGGCGTGGTCGGGCTGCTCTCCCATCCGGAACAACTCGCCCTGATCACGGCCGACCCGAGCCGGACGCCCATGGCCGTGGAGGAACTGCTGCGCTACTTCACCATCGCCGACGGGGTCACCTCCCGGGTGGCCACCGAAGACGTGGAGATCGGCGGGGTGAGCATCAAGGCCCGCGAGGGCGTCATCGTCTCGATGCTGTCGGCCAACTGGGACCCGGCGGTGTTCAGGGATCCGGCCGAGCTGGACATCGAGCGCGGGGCCCGCCACCACGTCGCCTTCGGGTTCGGCCCGCACCAGTGCCTCGGCCAGAACCTGGCCCGGATGGAACTGCAGATCGTCTTCGACACGCTGTTCCGCCGCATCCCCACCCTGCGGCTCGCCGCACCGGCCGAGGACCTGCCGTTCAAGAACGACGCCGTCATCTACGGCGTTCACGAACTCCCGGTCACCTGGTGAGCAGGGCACCTGTCCACCCTGCCGGTGTAAGCCCTTCGCACCGGTCGGAGGCAACTCACCGAACCGGGCCCCTCAAGGCGCCGACGATCGCCTCCTGTTCCCCCGGCTCCAGGTCTCCTTCACCGGTTCCCTTGCGTCAGGCCGGCGCTGGTGAGCCAGATGTGTTCGCAGGTCGAAGAGGCCTTTTGCAGCTTCTCGCGGGACTCTTGCGAGGCGTGGTAGAAGGTCCGCTCGATCATCCAGCACAGGGCGCGTGCCATCGCTGACGCCTGGTCTGGTTCGGTGCCGGCCTGAACGCCGGCTCGTTCCAGGACAGCCGTGATGGCCTTGGTGAACAGGTCAGCTGTACGGCTCCACAGCTCGCCGATCTCCGGCACGGTCAACGACAGGTCGATCGCCGTGCGCATGACCAGGCCGTGCTCGTTCCACAGCTCGACCGTGCGCTGCATGGCCGCTGTGATGGCCTGGCGCGGCTCGTCGGTCTCCGCGGTGGCGCGGGACCGTTCCCACAGGTGCTCAACGGTCCGGGCCACGAGTGCCGTGACCACTTCTTGCTTGGAGCCGAAGTAGAAGTACAGGGCGCCGCGGGTGATGCCGGCGCCCTGGGCGATGTCGCCGACGGTCATGGCGTCGTAGCCCTTCTGCGCCAGCAGGGCTTCGCAGGTGTCCAGGATGGCCCGCTCCCGGACGTCGCCCTTGCGTTCGGTGGTGCGTCGGCTGCGCGCGGGGTGGTGGCCGGGCATCAGAGCTGAGCGCCCTCGGCGAAGTCGGTCGTACGGGAGAGCGTCTCCCATGCGCGGATGTCCTCGTCCACGGCCGTGCGCGCGGCGGTGACCAGTCGCAGCGCGTCCGAGCCCAGGACGAGATGGGACGGCGGCCGGTCGACCGACGCGATGTGCACAACGGCGTCCCCGGCCTTGGCCGGATTGCCCAGCTGGTTCCCGCTGGCCTTCTGCCGCTTTTCACGAATGGGGATGAACAGCTCGTCGTAGTCGTCGATGGACCGCGTGGCGCGAGTCATGGATCGTCCGGCCCAGTCGGTGCGGAAGGAGCCGGGCTCGATCGCCGTCACGTGGATCCCGAACTGCGCGACCTCCTTGCCCAGTGCCTCAAGAATGCCTTCCAGGGCGAACTTGCTGCCGCAATAGGCGGACATGCCGGGCACGGCCATGAGCCCGCCCATGGAGGTGACGGCCATCAGGTGCCCGCGTCGGCGCCGGCGCATGTGGGGCAGTGCCGCCTGCAGAGTGGCCACGGCCCCGAAGACGTTGACCTCGAACTGCCGCCGCACCTCGGCCAGCGGGGTCTCCTCGAAGGTGCCCTCCAGGCCGTAACCGGCGTTGGCGACGACGACATCCAGAGGGCCGACGCTCTGCTCCACCTCCGCGACCACCCTTGAGACGGCGTCGTCGTCGGTCACATCCAGGATGCGGCCGTGAGCGTACCCGGGTCCGAGCCCTTCGAAGGCCCGCAGGTCCTCCTCCGAGCGGACCGTTCCGACGACGGTGTGCCCGGCGGCCAGGGCGGCCTGGGCGAAGGCACGCCCAAGGCCTGTACTGACGCCGGTGATGAGCCACTTCTGCTTCCGCATTACTCCTCCAGAGAGGACTCGAATGGGGCTGAACCGCCCCCTAGCTCAAATTCTACACGACGTCGATTTTTATCATCATCGTGTAGATTCTGGCGGACGCCTGTCACCCAGTGCCTGCGGGGGCATAGAGCATGACCCAGTGGTCCCTTTCGGGGTCGTGCAGCACTTCGATGTCGAAGTCCAGCCACCCCCGGGTCCGGTGATGCACGCGTTTCGCCGCGGACCGTAGCGCTCCGACCTCGTCTCGCTTCCAGTAGCTCCGGAAGGCGGCACTCGTCGCCGACAGCTCCTCAAGCAGGGACTGAAGGTACTCGTCGGCCGGATATCGGCCCAGCGCCGAGCGGAGTTCGGCCGTGGCCACCCGGGCAAGCTGGTCGGCCCCTTCATCGCCGAGGACCTCGCACAGCGCGGTAGCGGTGAAGGATTGATGGACGATGTTGCGCCCGTACCGCCCACTGTCCGGGAGCGGCCCGAGGAGGTCCGCGGCGGCGGCGTTGCGTGCCAGCAGGTCCAGGCGCCCGTCGTGAACGGTGACCGGCATGGTGTCCTCAAGGCTGCGCAGCAGTCGCAGGAGTCCTGGCCGGATCTCGGTGCCGGGCGCGTGAATCTCGGGGGGCAGTTCACCGGCCAGCCGATACAGGTGATCTCGCTCGGCGCCCGAGAGCTCGAACGCTCGGGCCAGCGCCGCAAGGATCTCGCGCGACGGACGCGGCGCCCGGCCTTGCTCAAGGCGGGTGTAGTAGTCGACGGAGATCCCGGCGATCTCGGACAGTTCCTGGCGCCGCAGCCCCGGAACCCTCCGGTGTGACGTCCGCCCGTCGCCCGGGCGATCCGGGGGCGTCATCGCAGCTCGCCGACGACGCAGAAACCCGCCGAAGTCCACCCGATCATTTTTCGGCACAGTGCCATTGTGCCGTCCGCCGCCGGCTGTGGAGCTCACGTGCCTGGTCCTGCCGGTACCAGGCTCGACGAGGTCTTCCTCACCTACGTCAGGTCCCGCAGAGTCGTCGAGGACCACGAGGCAGAGCGCCGCCCGGACCGACCACCTAGCGGTCCTCGCGCCTGCACCCCACCTGGAGTCAGCAATGAGCGCAGCCACCCGGACCGTCGTCATGACCGGCGCCACCCGAGGCATCGGTCTCGAAGCAGCGCAGGACGTACTTCGCCGCAGCCCCGAGACCCATCTGGTGATCCTCGCGCGAGGAGCCTCCGGCACCAGGGCGCTGCCTCGCCTGCGAGAGGCCTCCCCGTACGTTTCGCTGATCGACACGGATCTCGCCGGCAAGGCGAGCGTCGAAGCGGCCGCCGCACAGGTGGAGGACCTTCTCGACGCGGGAGACCTTCCCCCGCTGCGAAGCATCGTCTGCAACGCCGGCGTCCACCTCTCCAACGCCCTCACCACGAGCGTCGACGGATACGAGCTGACCTTCGCGGTCAACGTCATCGCGACCCACCTGCTACTCAGGCGGCTGCACCCCCACCTCCAGAGTCCGGCGCGCGTCGTCGTCACGGTCAGCGACGCCCACTTCGGCGACCTCCGGCATACGGGCGGCACGATGCCGGCGCCACACTGGGCAGGCCCGGAAACCCTCTCCAGGCCGGGCGCGTTCGACCGCCCGGCACGCATCAGGGCAGGCCGCCGTGCGTACACCACGAGCAAGCTGGGCGGCATCCATCTGGTCCACGAGTGGGCCCGTCGCCTGCCCGACGGCATCGACATCGTCTCCTACAACCCGAGCCTGGTGTCGGGCACCGGTCTCGCGCGGGACGCCGGACGGAGGCTTCGGTTCACGATGAAATGGATCGTCCCGCTGTTCCTGGCCACACCACTCGTCGACACCCCGCGGGTCGCAGGCCGCAAGCTCGCTGACACCATCCTCGGCCTCACACCCGCCCCCACCGGGGCCTACATCCACCGCACCCGGGCCGCAAGGTCGTCTGCCGAGTCCTACGACGCCGAACGCGAGAGGCTTTTGTGGGACTGGCTGGAACAGGTGTAGCGCGGGTACGCACCCCCGGCGGGCCCGGCCGAAGGCTCCTCTCACTGCTTGTCGGCGGGCCAGGCTGCCAGCGCGGTATCGGCGACCGCTTCCAGCTCGGCGCGGGTCGCGCCGTCGCATGCCTGCTGGGACATGCCCTGCAGGACGGTGGCGAAGAACCGGCCCAACGCCGCAGCCTGGGTGTCGGCGGCAAGCCGCCCGGCGTCGATGTCGGCCTGGATCTTGGCCTGGACGTCCCGGACCGTCTGGTTGCGGTGGCCACGCAACCGCTCGGCGATGCCGGCGGTCTTGGCGCTGACGTTGGTCGCGGCGGTGATCACCAGGCAGCCGGGCGGATGAGAAGGATCGGTGTACTCGGCGGCGGCCTCGTACAACATCCGGGCGACCGCCTGACGGGCGGTGGATTCCTTGGCGAGCGCGCGGTTGGAGAAGTCGCCGTAAGTGCGTCCGTAGGTCTGCACGACCTCCTCGAACAGCGACTCCTTGTCACCGAAGGCCGCGTACAGGCTGGGGGCGCCGATGCCGGTGACCTGGGTGAGCTTGGGGAAGGAGGTCATCTCGTAGCCGTGCTCCCAGAACTGACGCAAGATCACCTGCAGCACGGCCTGCCGGTCGAACTCGCGGGGGCGTCCTCGTCGGTGGGTGGCCATGCCCCCCATTCTATGACGGCCTTTACAGAATCTGCTACGGTCCTTTTCTGTAAAGACCTTTAGAGAAACGGAGGCGGCCATGACCGCACACCCCACAACCCCTGAGCCCAACGCGTCCTCCACGCCCGAAGGCCCTGGATCCACCGGGCTGGCCGGCAAGACGGCGCTGGTGACCGGGGCCACCCGGGGCATCGGCCGGGCGATCGCGCAGCGGCTCGGTCGCGACGGCGCCAACGTGGTGGTCAACTACCGGGCGGCCCGGCAGGGGGCCGCCGACCAGGCGGACCAGATTGTCGACGAGATCGCCCGCACGGGTGGCCGCGCGGTCGCGGCTCCGGGCGACGTGGGCCGGGCCGCCGATGTGGCGGGCCTGTTCGACACGGCCGAGCGCGAGTACGGAGGCGTCGACATCCTGGTCAACAACGCCGCGATGTTCGCGGGGGCGCCGATCGAGTATCTGCCCGAGGAGGTGTTCGACGCCCTGGTCACCACCAACCTCAAGAGCGTCTACCTCACCGGGCAGCAGGCGGCCTCCCGGCTGCGCGAGCAAGGCCGCGTCATCAACGTCTCCGCCGGCATTCCCAACGGCGCGGTGGCCTTCATGGGCGCGTACGGTGCCACCAAGGCCGGCGTGGAGATGCTGACCCGGTCACTGGCACACCAGCTCGGCCCACGGAAGATCACCGTCAACGCCATCGCTCCCGGCCCCACCGACACCGAGATGCTCGCCGAGGAAGCGCGTGCGATGGTCGAGCAGATCATCGGCTCCACCCCGCTGGGCCGCCTGGGCCTGCCGACCGACCTGGCCGATGTGGTCGCCCTGCTGGCCTCCGACGACGCCCGCTGGATCACCGGCCAGGTCATCGGCGTCAACGGCGGCTTCGAGTGAGCCTGCGAACGGGCGGCCAATCCGCGGGCCGGGGGCGGAAACGGGGAGCTGAGGCGGAGACCCCGGCACAGGCTCGGGCGGGAAGGAGCCCCTGGACGACGTTCTCGGTCCTGGCGCTGATCGAGTTCATGACCGTGCTCGACACCTCGGTCGTCAACGTCGCCCTGCCGTCGATCCAGCACGACCTGGGATTCTCCACCGGCGGACTGGCCTGGGTGGTCGACGGCTACCTGCTCGGGCTGGCCGGTTTCCTCCTGCTGGCCGGCCGGGCCGCCGACCTGGTGGGCCGACGCCGGCTGTTCATCACCGGAACGGTGCTGTTCACGGTGGCGTCGCTGGGCTGCGCGATGGCCGTCGCCGACTGGCAACTGATCATCGCGCGGCTGGTCCAGGGACTGGGCAGTGCCCTGGTGATTCCCTCGGCGCTGGCCCTGATCACCGACCTGTTCCCCGAAGGCCCCCACCGCGCCCGGGCGTTCGGCATCTTCACCGGCATGGGCGGCGTCGCCGCGGCGGCCGGGGTGCTGCTCGGCGGCCTGCTGACCTCGGTCGGCTGGCCGTGGATATTCCTGGTCAACGTCCCTGTCGGCGTGGCCGTGGTCGCCGTCGGGCTGCGTACGCTCCCGGCTACCCGGCCCCAGGCGAGCGGGGGCCTGGATCTGATCGGCGCCCTCACCGGCACCGCCGGTGTCACTGCGCTGACCTACGCCGTCACCCAAGGCCCCGTCCAAGGCTGGACCTCGACCCCGATGCTGGTCGTCCTGCCCCTGGCGGTGATACTGCTGGCCGCCTTCGGCATCCGCCAGCGCACCGCCCGCGCGCCCCTGCTGCCCACCGCGCTGCTGCGCCGGCGGGATCTGGTCCTGGGCAACGCCATCATCGCCCTGGTGGGAGCGGTGATGATCGGCACGTTCTTCCTGATCACCCTGTACCTGCAGCGGGTACGCGGCTACACCCCCCTGATGACCGGGGTGATCTACCTGCCGATCCCGCTGGCGATGCTGGCGGGCACCCAGCTTGCCCCCAGACTCCTCCGCCGGGGGCCCCGCAACGCGCTGCTGATCGGCCTGGCGATCCAGGCTGCCGGGCTGGCCTGGTGGGCCACCGCGGTCGGCCCGGACGACCAGCTGGTCACCGAGTTCCTCGCTCCTACCGCGCTGTGGTCGCTCGGCGCCGGCATCGCCCTCGTCAGCGCCTTCGCGGCCTGCACCGCAGGGGTCACCGGCGCGATCGCCGGAGCAGCCTCCGGCATGGCCACGACCAACCAGTACGTAGGCGGCGCCATCGGCCTGGCAGCGCTGGTCGCCATCGCCACCACCGGCCAGACTGCCGCACAGGTCTCCGGCTACTCCCCGGCACTGGCCACCGCTGCAGGTACCGCCCTCGTCGCCGCCCTCCTGACCCGACTCATCCGCCCCCCCGATGACACACCCACGAGAATGACGAGCGGATCTCCGCCGGCGGCCTGACATCTGCCTCATCCCCCGGCGATCCGTGGCGGGAGCCCGGCTGATCACCATGATCAGCCGGGATCACGTCATTTTTCGTCCAGCCGCCCCGGGATTCCGGTCGTAGAGCACCGTCGGATTGTCGGAGCCGGTGGTTAGGGTCCGGGACCATGATCGATTCTTTGTGTGAGGTGCCCGGATGAACCCGTGGCAGGAGGTCCTCGACCGCATCGAAGCGCGTGACGACGAGGATCTGGCGGCCTTCCTGGACGGGCTGAACGACCTGGGCCGCAAAGCGGTCGCTGGACAGCTTCCCGCGCATCTGGCTGAGGAGCTCCGGGGCGGGTTCGAGGCCCGATGGGAGGTCGAGGCGCTGGCGTCCGGGTACCGGCTGGCGGGGGCGGCCTGCCTGCCGGGAGCCGAGCAGGTGGCGACCTGGCTGAACCGCAGGGAGCTGCGCGAGCCGCGCGCCCCCGAGCAGGACGCCGCCCACATCGTGTCCCTGCTGCGGCACCGTCCCCTGGAGTGGCGGCGTGACCTGGCCGCCCGGCTGGCGGGCCGGCTGAGGCCGCCGACCGGCAGGGCGTCGCGGCGCAGCGACGGCATGCCGGGCTGGGAGCTGGCCGCCGCACTGGTGTCCGAGACGGGCGCTGTGCCGCCGGACGGCGACGCGTTCGTCGCCGGATGGGTCTGGCGGCAGGTCTGGCGGCGACGCGTCCGCGGCAACCGACTCGACGGCGATCCGCTGCTCGACGCCCTGCTGCCACGCCTGTTCGAGGCGCAGGGCGTGGCCGCTCCCCTGGCCCTGGAGCTGCGCTGGGACCTGGGGAGGAGCACTATCGGCGAGCTGGCCGAACTGGCGGCCACAGGCCGGGTGCCGCTCGCGACGCTCCTCGGCGGCTGCGTCAGGCGGTTCATGGGCGGCGGCCCGGATGAGGAGATCACCCCGTTCGTACGCTTGTGGCGGCTGCTACGGCCCGCACCGGCGGACATCCCGGTCCTGGACTTCGTGCGCCTGATGCCGTCGGCCGCCCCGCCGCTGGCGCAGCTCGCGGTGGACGAGCTGCAGCGGGCCGAGGCCGCGGACCTGCTGGACGACGAGCTGTTCGCCGAGGTCATGGGGTCGCTGGTTTATCGGCCGGAAAAGGGCCTCCTGCGGGCCGCCGTACAGTGGCTGGCGCGCACACCCGCGTCAAGGAGCGGCGGCGCGGTGCCCGCGCTGGCCGCCGTGTTCGATGCGGACACCCCTGCCCTGCGCGAACGCGCGGTACGGCTCGCGGTCAAGCTGGCCCCCTACGCGGACTCCGCCGGCCGCGAGTCGATCCGTGAGGCCGCGACCAGGCTGCCCAGCGCCCTGCGCGAACGCGTCGCCGCTGCCTATGGCCCGATCGACGAGATGGAGCCGGAGCGGCCGGTCGCCGCCGTGCTGCGCGTGCCGCCGCTGCCCGGGCTCGCGCCGCCGTTCACCTCACCGGCCGAGCTGGTCACGGAGCTGCGGGCGCTGGGCTGGATCGATGAACCGCTGCGCTGCGAACGCGTCCTGGCCGGGCTGGTCGAGCTGACCCATGGCGATCGTGACGCGATGACGGCGGCGTTATGGCAGTGGTGGGAGGAGACCCGATCACTGCCGGGCGACCCGGACAGGCAGGTGTTCGATCGCAACGCCTACGACCGCGACACCCGTACCTTGCTGGCCCGCTGCGCCCTGGCGATCGTGGCGCCCGAGCAAAGCCGGCGCGTGAGCGCGTCGCTGGCCGAGACGCGTACGTACCACGGCTCTGAGGACTGGCCACCCCAGCGTCTGCTCCGGCACCGCCTGGAGGAGGTGATCGCGCTCTTCGAGCGCGGCGAGACGATCCCCGCGCTGCTCGCCACGCCGACCGCTCCCACCGGCCAGGTGGACGCCGCGACCCTGGTGGAGCGCATGGAACGGCTGGCGAGCACCGAGCCGCTGCCCACCGACTTCAAGCAGGCGCTGCTGCGGCTGCCCCGGAGCACCGATCCCGGCCTGCTCGTACGAGCGGAGAAACTGCCCTCACAGGCGGGCCGCACACTGGCCGCCTGGCTGCGCGACGGCGGTCAGCCCGATCCCGACGTGGACTGGACGGTGCAGAACGGGCAGGCGTACTACCTGTCCGACCGCCGGCTGCTGCCCAAGGTCGTGCCGCCCGAGGGCTTGCCGGACTGGCTGGAGGAGCTGTGGGTCCTCGACTCCCCTTACCTCTACCTCTCCTACCGGAACGACGTCCTGTGGTGGCCGGTGATGATGCCGTCGCACAGCGAGATCGTGGCCGCCTGGCTCATCCGCTCCGGGCCTGGCCTGTCCAGCTCGAACGACCCCAGGATGAAGACCCTGGCAGCCCTGGTCCACGGCGACGGCCCGGTGGGTGCGGCCACGGCGTCCGTGCTCGTCAGCGGGCTGGGCCACCGGCGGGACGAGCAGCGGGCGGCGGCGGCCGACGCGGCGCTCACGCTGGCCGCGCGCGGGCGGTTCCCGGCCGCCGCGTTCGGGGCGGCCCTCGTCAAGCTGATCCGGCTCGAATTCGTCGTACTCAAGCGGATCGCCGCAGCGCTCGGCCACCTGACGGACGCCGGCGCGCACGCCGAGGTGTGGCAGATGCTCACCGTGGCCCTGCCCCACCTGATGCCCCCCGATGGCGAACGACCGCGCACCGGGCTGGGCGAACTGCTGAGCGTCGCCGCACGGGCGGCCACGCTTGCGGACGCGAGAGGGGAGATCGACGGGCTGGCGGAAATGACCGCACGCAAGGGGTCGAGCCTCGTGCTGCACGAGGCCCGGCACCTGTACGAGGTGCTGTCGAGGTAGCATCCTTCCGGCCTCGCAGCGCATCAACCGAACGGCTGATTTTGGCGTCAGCCGCATCCATGTCCGATCGTGGCCGCTCAGTCGATTCGCCTGCTGACCAGGTGAAAGATGCTTGAGGCATGGCAGTCATCGAAGTCACCGACCTCACCAAGAGGTACGCGGATCTGACAGTTCTGGACGGAGTGTCGTTCTCCGTGGAGGACGGCGAGATCTTCGGCATCCTGGGCCCCAACGGCACCGGCAAGACCACGACCGTGGAGTGTGTGGAAGGGCTGCGGCGGCCGGACGCCGGGCGGATCCGGGTGCTCGGGCTCGACCCGGTCAAGGACGGCCGGGCGCTGCGCGAGCAGATCGGGGTACAGCTCCAGCACACGCAACTGCCGGAGAACCTCAAGGTCTGGGAAGCGCTGGACCTGTACGCCTCCTTCTACGCCAAGCCTCGTGACTGGCGTGAGCTGCTGGAGCAGTGGGGGCTGGCTGATAAGCGAAATGCCCGCTTCGGCAAGCTGTCGGGCGGTCAGAAGCAGCGGCTGTTCATCGCGCTGGCGCTGGTCGGCAATCCCCGGGTGGCGTTCCTCGATGAGCTGACCACGGGACTCGACCCGCAGGCCCGCCGGACGACCTGGGAGCTGATCAAGCAGGTCCGGGCGAGCGGCGTGACCGTGGTGCTGGTGAGCCACTTCATGGACGAGGTGGAGGAGTTGTGCGACCGGGTCGCCGTCTTCGACAGAGGCTCCGTCATCGCGCTCGACAGCCCGGCCGGGCTGATCGAGGGGATCGATGCCGAGCACCACATGCGGTTCACGGTGATGACGGAGAACGGCGCCGACCCGGCCGGCCTGTTCGACGACGTACCCGGCGTCTCCGGCGTGAGCAGGACGGGCAACCGGGTGGTGGTCACCGGCCGGGGAGATTTCGCCACCGCCGTGACCGCCCGGCTCGCCCGCCACCACGTGCTGGTCAGCGACCTGCGCATCGACAAGCGCACGCTCGACGACGCCTTCCTCGCACTCACCGGCCGCTCGTTCACCTCTGACAACTGACGGAGAACCCCTCATGACCGCTCTCGCCAAACTCACCTCCGTCGAAATCAAGCTGCTGGTCAGGGAGCCGGGGGCGATGTTCGCGCTCCTCATCCCGCTGTTCATCCTGGTGGTCTTCGGCAGCTCGATCGAGCCGGGAGACACAGTGCTCGTGCCGATGTCGCTGGCCATCGCCGTCGGGCTGGTGGGGCTCTACCTGATGCCCACTACCCTGGCGACCTATCGCGAAAGGGGCATCCTGCGCAGGCTTTCCACCACCCCGGTACGTCCCGGCAGCATGCTGGTGGTGCAGTTGATCCTGCAGCTCGTCCTCGTGGTGGCCGCCTGCGGGCTGCTCCTGACGGTCGCCGGCACCGTGCTGGGCGCCCGGCTGCCCGGCGCGGCACTGCCGGCCGTGGTGACCTTCCTGCTCGGCACGGCGGCGATGTTCGCGGTCGGCCTGCTCATCGCGGCCCTGGCCCCCAACGGGCGGGCCGCCAACGGGATCGGCGTCCTGCTGTACTTCCCGATGGCCTTCCTCGCCGGCCTGATGCAGCCCGTGGACCAGATGCCCACTATCTTGGCGTCAATCGGCCGATACACCCCTTTGGGGGCATTCAGGCAAGCGCTGCAGGACGTCTGGGCGGGTAGTTCGCCCAGCCTCCTCCTGTGGGGGGTTCTGGCCGCGTACGCGGTGATCATGAGTGTCGCCGCCGCCAGACTTTTCCGATGGGAGTGAAAAGGTGACCTCGGTGAACGGGCATCTGGACCTGTGGGAGAGGCGTCTCGCGCGTCAGATGGCCGCCGCGCCGTACGTCCTGCTGGTCTTCTCCGCCGGGCTCGTCTGGGTCACCGGGGAGCAGGCGTGGAGTCACCGCTTCACCACGCTCGGCCTGACCCTGCTGGCCGCGGCCTGGATCTGGGTGATGTCGCGGGGCGACAGGAAGGGTCTCTACGTCGCCGGGCTGGTGATTCTCATCGCGGTGCTCAGCACGCGGGGGATGTGGTTCGCGAGCTTCTTCGGCTTCACCGGGTTCTTCCATTCGTCGCAGTACCTGCGGGGAAAGGCCAGACTCGCCGGGATCACCGCCACGGCGGCGATCAGCGTCACGGCCTACAACGGCGAGCCGCCCGAGCTCACCCCGTACGGGATCCTCACCTTTCTGTTCTTCACGGTCGCCATCGTGCTGGCGGTCAGCCTGTTCAGTTTCGTCGGCGAGATCACGGCCGAGCGCAGCGCCGAGCGGAGCCGGATGGTGATCCAGCTTGAGGAAGCGATGCGGGAGAACGCGGGCCTGCACGCCCAGTTGCTGGTCCAGGCGCGGGAGGCGGGCGTGCTCGACGAACGCCAGCGCATGGCGGCCGAGATCCACGACACCCTCGCCCAGGGGCTGACCGGCATCATCACCCAGCTCCAGGCGGCGGAGCAGGCCGAGGACTGGCGGCGCAACGTCGGCAACGCCGTCCGGCTGGCCCGCGAGAGCCTCGCCGAGGCCCGGCGCTCCGTCCACGCGGTCGGCCCCGGCCAGCTGGAGGCCGCGCCCCTGCCCGAGGCGCTGGAGGCCGTCGTCGCCCAATGGTCGGAGCTCAACGCGACCCGTGCTGATTTCACCACAACTGGTACGGTCCGTCCCATGCATCCGGAGGTCGAGGAGACGTTGCTCCGCACAGCTCAGGAAGCCCTGGCCAACGCCGCCAAGCACGCCAGCGCCCGCCGGGTCGGGCTGACCCTGTCGTACATGGACGACGTGGTCACCCTGGACGTGTGTGACGACGGCGCCGGATTCGACCCCGAACGCGTCACCGACGGCGGCGGCTTCGGCCTGACGTCGATGCGCAAGCGCGTGAGCCGCCTGGCCGGCACCCTGGAGATCGAGTCGGAGCCCGGAGGCGGCACCGCGATCTCCGCGAGCGTGCCCGCGATCGCGCGGGAGACCGTACATGGCTGAGACGCCCATCCGGTTGCTGATAGCCGACGATCACCCCATCGTGCGCGACGGCATCCGCGGCATGTTCGCCGGCGACCCGGACTTCGACGTGCTCGGCGAGGCCGCCGACGGCGCGCAGGCCGTCGAACTCGCGCGGGCGCTGAACCCCGACGTGATCCTCATGGACCTGCGCATGCCCGTCATGGACGGCGTCGCCGCCATCACGGAGCTCGCCAGGCTGGGCCTCCCCGCCCGGGTCCTGGTCCTCACCACGTACGACACCGACAAGGACGTCCTGCCCGCCATCGAGGCAGGCGCGACCGGCTACCTCCTGAAGGACACCGGGCGCGAAGATCTCGTACGGTCGGTCCGCACGGCGGCACGAGGTGAGGCCGTGCTCTCCCCATCGGTCGCCACCCGCCTCCTCGGCCAGGTACGCGCTCCCGCCGATTCGCTGAGCGCCCGCGAACTGGAGGTGCTCCGCCTCATCGCGCAGGGCTCCACCAACCGCGAGGCGGCCCGCAGCCTGTTCATCAGCGAGGCCACGGTCAAGAGCCACGTGCTGCACATCTACGCGAAACTCGGCGTGAACGACCGAGCGGCGGCCGTCGCCGTGGCCTTCCGGCGCGGCCTGCTCACCCTGGAGAACGACTGACCTGTTGCGCCGCTGCTCTTCGGCTCATGCTCCCAGCGTGGTCTGGGCAGCCGGTTGGTGGCGTGGCGCGGCAAAATCGTGAGCGGAGCGGGCCAGCCAGATCAGGACGCTCGAGACCACCCCGAGAGCCTCGACGGCGCTTCCCTCGTCCGGGAACGGCAATGCCGCCAATACCAGAAAGATCGGCACTACCAGGGCGGCGATACCATACGCGACGGTCGCCGTCCCCCAGCACCCCCGCGCCCCGCGTGTACGGCCGGTCACCGCCCAACACCCGCATGAACAACAGCACGACCGCCCACATCACCGCAGAGTCGATCACCGTCGCATACGCCCAGGCCCACGACGCGGTGACGTGGAGCAACCACGTCGTAGCCGTCGCGGCGTAGAGCGCCACGCGCAACCACAGGGTGTTCCGGTCCTGCTGAGGCAGCGGCCCCGCCAACGGCCCGCGCAGGATCTGCCAGATCCCCCATGCCCAGGACAGTCCGGCCAGAAGCAGCGTGCGTCCGCGGGCGCGTCAACGGCTACGGCCCGAAACTGTCGGCCCCGTGCATCATGTGGGAAGCCGTCTTCAACAACCGCCCCGACAACGCCCGCGCCCTGGTCGCCGCCGGAGCGGACCCGTGGCGGCCGATGATGAACGGCTGGTCCCCCGGACGGCTCAGCCAGGCCACTCCCACCCCTGGTCTGTTCACTCTTCCGGCCGGCGAGGCCGGCCTGTCTGCCGCCGAGACCGCCGCCGTGGCCGAGGCCAGGCATCTGATCACCGCGTTGGGCCGCTTTGAGGACGACGGCTTCAGCGTCGCCTGCGTGGCCGGCATCACCGCCGCCGAGGCGGCCCGGCGACTGGAGGCCATACCGGCCGATGACGACGACATCGAAGAGATCATGGATGATCCCTTCTCGGACCTCGATGGCAGCCTGGCCGTCATCGGCATGACGGACGTGCCCGGCGGATGCGTCGTTTTCCAGCCGTGGGGATACAACGCGTCCACCCCCGGCGTCATGGAGCGCTTGTCGGTCGGCACTGTCTGCTACGGAATGTTCGCCAACCCCAAGAGCGGCAACCAGGGAGCCGTCGCCCGCAACGGCGTCATCGAGGAATGGGACACCCACCCCGGCGGGGGCAGTGCCTCCACCGACGAACCCGCGGAAGACATCCTCACCGCCTACCTCTACCACGGCCAAGCCGTGGCCTACTGCTTCGCCGGTGCAAGCCTGCGACCGACCGACGCCCGGTCGATCACAGATCAACCTGACGTGTGGCTCACGCTGCCCGACAAGGACTGGTGGAGCTAATCAGCGGCATGACGAAAGGCCCGGCTCCATGTTCTGGAACCAGGCCTTCCCACCTGCTGGGGCGTTCACGAACAGGCTGGTCTGGGGCGCAAGAGGGTTGAGAAGATCGCTTCCCGCGTACGCAGCCCGGGCGTTGACCGTTCGGGGGTCAGCGAGTCGCGTCGGGCATGCGGACCGTGACGTAAGGATGCGGCCGCTCCAGCCACTCGCCGGTCAGCCGCGCCCCGGTGGTGCGGTCGGATGACCGCGAGGCAGGCGGCTCTCCAGTCGTAGTCGGCGCGGTCGTCGAGGTCGTCCTCGTCCTCGTGGAGGCCCTCGGAAAGGGCTCGGCGAAGAAGTCTGTCATCCCCTGCAGCTCGGGCCATCGGGCCAGGCCGGCATGGTGTTCCTGCCGCCTGGGGAAGAGTGCGTCGATCGCCAGGAGGTGCTCGCCTGATCTCGCTCCCCCGCCAGCGGCCTGACACCACACGGGCCTTCCCAGACACCCGCTCCACGGTCCCCAACCAGGACGAACCAAATTCGGAAACCCCTGAAACGACAAAATCCCGCCTGATCGCCATGATCAGACGGGATCCATCAACTTCAGTCCGGCCGTCTCAAGAACGGCCCTGGGTGGAGATGAGGGGATTCGAACCCCTGACCCCTTCGATGCGAAGCATTCGAGTTGATCGCTCCACCTTGCGTATTGCCAGGTCAATCCGCCTGTTCATGTGCATCGTAGTGTGCCGCCGGGTCACTCTGGGCACCCTCGGTGTCACTCACTTTGTCACTTGGCCGCTTACCGGCAGCGACTTCTGATCGCTTCGGTGTGAAGCATCCGAGGGGATCGATTGAGCACATGTGTTGCCTGGCCAGACAACCGCACTATTTCGTCACACGCATCACTTTATAGATGGCGAGGCGCGAATTGGACGAGCAATAGTACCGCGTTTTCCCGATAGCGAGCGCGTTCATAATCTTGGCGGCATTGTAGCACGCCTTACTAGAGGGGTAGTACTTCACGAAAGTATCTGCGCTGGCCGGGGCCGCGTTGACCGTCAGCGTCAAACAAGTCGCTGCTGCCAGCATGGCAATCGTAAAGAATCGCTTCACAAAACGCCTTCCCTTGAAGTTGATACTAGAGGCTAGTTCAACGATGGCCGAATAAATGTCGAGCGAACACCCGACAATCACCGGATAGCATCCTGGATGTCCTGCCAAGGTTGTGGATGCAACCATAGAGTGCGGCGGTATATTTCTGGTATGTCGTGGATACGTTTTCGACGGCTCACGAAGGATGCGCATGTTCCCGCCAGCATCACCCTTGGCCTGCCCGTCTGCCGTCGTCCCATCCGTAGGGGTAGCGGGCCAGCCGCGGGGCTGCCCCCGGTCGCCCGGCGCCCAGGGCCGTGATGGAGCGAAGGCGGCCCCGCGGCTGGTCTGCTAGGGCTTGCTCTGGGACGGCGGTAGGCGGGCAGGCTTCCACCGCAACCCGAAGCCACCTCAGCTGACGATCTCGGCCTGCCCGGAGCCGGAGCGCCCCCGCCGGAGGCAATGCGGTAAGGCCGGCGCCGTAATCACGTGTGCTTGCGCTGATGAGCTCGACCCCGTGACCCGAGCTCTGCTCTTCCCAGCTTTGCGGCCCTGTTCTCGTCCGCGCCTGCCGACCGGCGTTTTGCGGGACGGCACGGGAGCCTAAGTGGACGTGTCCGGCCCGCGCCGAGTCGGCGGCGCGTGCGGGCCCGGTCAGGGCCGCTTTAAGTTTGTAGAGAAAGTTCTCACAGGTTCAGTTTGTAGAGAAAGTTCTCACAGGTTCTACGGCCGTGCCGCCGTCATGCTGGGTTGTCGCCAATGGGGATGTGGATTGCCTTAGTCCACTCGTACATGCGGCGATCACGGTGGAACACCATGAGTGACACGTGTGAGATCGTGACCTCGATGGCGTCCGTGTCGGTCATGGTGAGTGCCTGCGCGATGCGGTCCGTTGGACTCTCCCCATTGACGTACGCGATGCTGACATGCGGACGGTATGGGCGTGAGTCAGGATCTATGGTCCGTGTCGTCGTGATGGCCCTGCGGCAAGCCGCCCGGAGATTCTGGATCGGCGTGGCAGGTACGGCCGGTAGGTAGATAGCTTCGGCACGATGACTGGCCGATGGAAGGTCACGACAGGAGGAGTTGTCCGCCGTAGCTCTGATCGAAGGGCGTCTTCGATCGCCTGTACTGCCCCATTGCCGATCTCGTCCGTGAATCCGATGCCCTGCATGGTGAGATGTAGCCAGGGGCGCGGGATCAGATCTAGAACTGGGAAGGTCCTCAACGTTTCCTGGTAACGATCAACAAGCCGCATCGGCACATCGCTTGATGCCCACAACGTACGGCGCGAGTTCCGCAACGCGATCAGAGGCATCAAGGGCATCTATGCCAACGCCTGGACACCTCGTGAGCTACGACACAGCTTCGTGTCGCTGCTCTCCGACGACGGCGGTCTGTCGATAGACGAGATCGCAAAGACGTGCGGACACGCCAGCACAGCTGTGACCGAGACCGTCTACCGGCATCAGATCCGGCCCGTGATCCAAACCGGCGCGTTGGCCATGGACCGTATCTTCGACGACCTCGGGGATGCCTAGCGGCTCGCCAGCATGTCACTCAGTTTGTCACTCAGAAGATCAAAAAGGCCACTTCCGATGATCGGAAGTGGCCTTTTACCTGGGTGGAGATGAGGGGATTCGAACCCCTGACCCCTTCGATGCGAACGAAGTGCGCTACCGGACTGCGCTACATCCCCAAGGACTCGACCAGGTTAGCAAACTTCCAGGGGTCCCCGCGCCACACTTACCCGTCGCCCACCGCTCGCCTGGGCGGTTCGGCGTATTGGTCGAAGAGGACGTCCCCCTGCCGGGCCGCGAATTCGATGATCTCCGCCTCCGCCTGCGCCGCCATCTCCGCCGCGCGCCGCTGTGCGCGCACGCGCCGCGCCCGCTCGCGCGCCTGTACGGCCCGCTGCCGCCGTTCGCGGTCCACCTGTACGGCGATCCGCAGGAACACCATGTAGCCGAGCATGATGCCGCAGGCCGGCGCGACGGCCCACCAGGGGATCACCCGCACGGCGGCCGTCACCACGGTGGCCACCACGAGCAGGCCGGTGAAGAAGAGCAGCCGGCGGCGGCGGGCGACGATGATGGCTCGCCGTCTGGCCCGGAACTGGCGGGGGTCGACGCGCTCGTACTCCGCCGGCGCGGTCTCGAACTCCTGCGTGCCGTCCGCCTCGGCGAGGTCGGGGAGCTGGTGCTCGCCGGTGTAGTGTTCCTCGAGTTCGGCCAGTTCGGCGAGGTTTGTCTTGTCCCTGCGCAGCCACATCGGGATCAGGACACACAGCCACATGACGACGATGGCGAGGTAGAGGAAGGCGCCGCTCATGGGCACCTCCGGGCAGCACGAAAGCGCCTCTGTGCTTCTGGCGCCTTCAATGTGCTCACGTCACGCACCGTAAGACCGTGTGTCACTAGTTGACGAGCATTCGATGCGGTGTGTCGCGAGATCGTCAAACCTCTTCTACTGGAGACCCGCCGTGAGCTGCTGCCTCACGAGCGCGACGCCACTGCACGAGCAGCCCGCCAGGAACGTCCTCAACGGTCAACGCGTAACAGATGTGGTCGCGCCAGGCTCCATCGATGTGGAGTTGACGACGCCGAATGCCTTCTTCCCTGAATCCGAGTTTCTCAACCACCCTACGGCTGGCCTGGTTCTCGGGTCGGATGTTCGCCTCCAGCCGGTGCAATCCCGTGGTGAAGAAACAATGGTCGACCGCCAGGGCGAGCGCGGTGGGGGTGATGCCCCGGCCCGCGAGCGCGCCGTCGATCCAGTAGCCGACCTGTGCGGAGCGGGCCGAGCCCCAGACCATCGCGCCGATGGTCAGCTGTCCCGCGAAGCGACCACCGTACGTGACCACCCAGGGCAGGGCGAGGCCCTGCCTGGCCTCGCGGCGCAGCGTGCCGACCATGGAGATGTACGGTCCGAGTCCGGTCTTGAACAAGGGCGTTTCGGGGTTGCTGGGCTCCCAGGGGCGTAGCCAGTCGGCGTTGCGCACCCGGGTGTCGCGCCATGCGCGCACATCCCCCAGCCGGAGCGGCCGGAGGCCGACCGGACCTTCGCTCAGCGTCGCAGGCCAGCCGCGTAGTCGATCCACATCTCTCATCATCCCCCTATCACGCCCGATGCCGCCACGGCTCGATTCCGGTCACTTCGTGCACTCGGGAATCAGTGGGGATCAACGGGGGTGGTCGCCGCCGCGGATCTGGTCGACGGCGTGCTGGAGGATCGGGGCGAGCACGGCGACGCCGTCGCGTACGCCGCCGCTGGATCCGGGCAGGTTGACGATCAGGGTGGCACCCGCCTGACCGGCGAGGCCGCGGGAGAGGATCGAGGCGGGGACCTTGTCGCGGTTGGCCGAGCGGATGGTCTCCGCGATGCCGGGAATTTCCCGGGTGATGACTCGGGCGGTCATCTCGGGCGTCAGGTCGGTGGGGGTCAGCCCGGTGCCGCCCGTGGTCACGATCACGTCGTAGCCTCCGGCGACCCCGTCGCGCAGCGCGCCTTCCACGGGCTCGCCGTCGGGCACCACGACGGGACCGTCGACCGTACAGCCCGCCTCGCCGAGCAGCGTCACCAGCAGTTGTCCGGATTTATCCTCGTAAATCCCGGCGGATGCCCGGTTCGACGCCGTGACCACCAGCGCCCGGATCATGGCCGCGTCCAGAGGCCGGTCTTGCCGCCGGTCTTCTCCTCGACCCGCACGTCGCTGATCACCGCGGCCGGGTCGACGGCCTTGACCATGTCGATCAGCGCCAGCGCCGCGACCGTGACGGCCGTCAGCGCCTCCATCTCCACACCCGTCCGGTCGGCGGTCTTGACCCGGCAGGTGATGCCCACGCCCCAGTCCTCGACGTCCAGCGTCACCTTCACCCCGTGCAGGGCGATGGGATGGCAGAGCGGGATGAGGTCAGGTGTCCGCTTCGCCCCCATGATGCCGGCGATCCGCGCCACTCCCAGGGCGTCGCCCTTGGGCACCTCGCCGGAGCGCAGCAGCTCGACGACCTCGCCGGTCAGCAGCACCCGCCCGGTGGCGGTGGCGGTGCGGGCGCTGACGTCCTTGGCCGACACGTCGACCATCCGCGCGGCCCCGGTCTCGTCCAGATGGGTGAACTCACTCACAGCCTGATCACCTGTACTTTCTCGCCGGCCGGCACGTCGGTGACGTCCTCGGGCACCACGATCAGGGCGTTCGCCGAGGCCAGGGCGGCGAGCTGGTGGGAGCCCTGCCCGCGCAGCGGCGTCACCTCGCCGCCGTCGTCGAGCTGCCCGCGCAGGAACGACCGCCTGCCCGCGGGCGAGCGCAACGCTCCGGCGACCCGGGCGGTGACCGTCTCGGCCTGCCTGGTGGGCAGCCCACGCATCCTGCCGAGCGCAGGCCGTACAAAGAGCATGAAAGAGACGAACGACGAGACCGGATTGCCGGGCAGCGCGAAGACCGGCACCTCGTCGTCGCCCACGACGCCGAAGCCCTGGGGCATGCCGGGCTGCATGGCGACCTTCTCGAAGCGTACGGTGCCGAGAGGCGCGAGGGCCTCCTTGACCGGCTCGTAGGCGCCCATGGAGACGCCGCCGCTGGTGATGACGGCGTCGGCCCTGAGGAGTTGGGCGTCGAGCTGCTCCAGGAAGGCGGCCGGGTCGTCGCCCACGGTCGGCGCGCGGAAGGCGTCGGCGCCCGCTTCGAGGGCGGCGGCGGTCAGCGTGAAGCTGTTGGAGTCCCAGATCTGCCCGTGGCCGAGCGGAAGACCGGGCTCGACCAGCTCGGCGCCGGTGGCGAGCACGACGACGCGCGGCCGGGGACGGGCCAGGACGCGGCGGCGGCCCACCCCGGCGATGATGCCGAGCTGGGCGGGCCGGATCACCGTGCCGGCCTCCAGCACGACCGCGCCGGACGGCACGTCCTCGCCCGCGTGCCGGATGGCGTTGCCGGCCTCGACCACGCGGTCGATCCGGACCGAGGCCGTGCCGCCGTCGGTCCACTCCACCGGCACCACCGCGTCAGCGCCCGCGGGCAGCGGGCCACCGGTCATGATCCGCATCGTGTGACCGGGGCCGATGGCACGCAGCTCGCCGGAGCCCGCGGCCACGTCGTCGATCACCGGAAGGGTGATCGGCACCTGCGTGATGTCGACGGACCGTACGGCATAGCCGTCCATGGCGGAGTTGTTGAACGGCGGCAGCGGCACCGGGGAGGTGATCTGCTCGGCCAGTGTCGCGCCGAGAGCCTGCTCCAGCTCCAGCTCAAGGGGCGCGAGCGGGCGCACCGTGGCCAGGATGTCGGCCAGGTGCGCGTCAACTGATTTCATCGAGGAACTCTCGCAACCAGGGCAGGAAGTCGGGCGCGAGGTCCGGCCGGTCCGCCGCGAACTTCACCACCGTGCGCAGATAGTCGAGCTTGTCACCGGTGTCGTAGCGACGGCCGCGGAACAGCACGCCGTGCACCTGCCCGCCCTCCGCCGCGCTCTGCCCGGCCAGCGTGCGCAGCGCGTCGGTGAGCTGGATCTCGCCGCCGCGGCCCGGCGGGGTGTTCTCCAGCACCTCGAACACCGCGGGGTCGATGACATAACGGCCGATGATCGCCCAGTTGGAGGGCGCCTCGTCCACCGGCGGCTTCTCCACCAGGTCGGTCACCCGCACCACGTCGTCCTCGCCGGTCGCCTCGATCGTGGCCACGCCGTACAGGGAGACCTGCTCCTTGGGGACCTCCATCAGGGCGATCACGCTGCCGCCGTACATGTTGCGCACCTCGATCATGCGCTGCAGGAGCGGGTCGCGCCGGTCGATGAGGTCGTCGCCGAGCAGGCACGCGAACGGATGGTCGCCGACGTGGTGCTTGGCGCAGAGGACCGCGTGGCCGAGCCCCTTGGGCTCGCCCTGCCGTACGTAGTGCAGGGTCGCCAGGGCGGCCGGCTCGCGGACCTGGGAGAGCCGGTGCTCGTCGCCCTTCGCCTCGAGCACTTCCTCCAGCTCGAACGCGCGGTCGAAGTGATCCTCGATCGACCGCTTGTTCTTGCCCGTCACCATCAGCAGGTCGAGCAGCCCGGCGGAGGCGGCCTCCTCGACGACATACTGGATGGCGGGCTTGTCGACGATGGGCAGCATCTCTTTGGGTGTCGCCTTGGTCGCCGGAAGGAACCGGGTGCCCAGACCCGCGGCGGGCACGACGGCTTTCGTCACAGGGTCGAAGTCAGCCATGAGTAGACCCTAGTGGAGGTACCTGTGGACAAGCTGAACCTGCGCCGTGAGCTGATTTCGGCGCGCGCCTCACTCACACCCCAGCAACTGCGCTCGAACGCCACCAATATCCGTGAAACGCTCCTCGACCAGCCCTGGGCGCAGATGGCCGGGCTCGTCGCCTGCTACTGGTCCATCGGCACCGAGCCGGAGACGCACGGGCTGGTGTTCGCCCTGTGGAAACACGGGGCCACCGTGATGCTGCCGGTCCTGCGGGAGGACAATGATCTCGACTGGGCGGTGTACGACGGTCCCGACACGCTCGCGCCCGGCCGGTTCGGCCTGATGGAGCCGGTGGACACACGGCGTGGGATCGACGCGATCCGCACGGCGGCGCTGGTGATCGTCCCCGCGCTGGCCGTGGACAGAGTGACCGGGGTACGCCTCGGCCGGGGCGGCGGCTCCTACGACCGCGCGCTGAGCCGGGTGGGGCCGAACGTGCCCACGGTCGCGCTGCTGCACGACGGCGAGCTCAGGGACGACGTGCCGGCCGAGCCGCATGACAGGCCGATCCGCTTTGCGGTCACACCATCGGGACTCATTAGTCTTAAGTGACCACACACACATAGAGGGGGCCAGATGACGCTTGATGTCTGGCTCCTTCTTGGTGCCGCGATCGTCATCGCGGCCATCGTCTCCGTACGGGTGGCGCATCGCAGCGGTCTGCCGAGTCTGCTGTTGTTCCTGGGACTCGGTCTCGTCCTGGGCGATTCCGTAGCCGGCATCCCGTTCAGCGACCCGGGGATCGCGAAGGAGATCGGCTTCCTCGCGCTGGCGATCATCCTGGCCGAGGGCGGCCTGACCACGAACTGGACCCACGTACGTGGATCGGTCCCTATTGCGCTGATTTTGGCCACCTTCGGTGTCGCGGTCAGCATCGCGGCGGTGGCACTGCCGGTGCACTTCCTGCTGGGCGTCGACGTCACCACCGCGCTGATCCTGGGGGCCGTGCTGGCCCCCACCGACGCGGCCGCGGTGTTCTCCGTGCTGCGCAGGCTGCCGCTGCCGCCCAAGCTGGCGGGCATCCTGGAGGCCGAGTCCGGGTTCAACGACGCGCCCACGGTGATCGCCGTGGTGCTGCTGAGCAGCAGCGCACACGCGGCGCCGAGCGTCGGCGTCTTCCTGCTGGAGACGACGGTCGAGCTGCTGATCGGCGCCGCCGTCGGCCTCGCCGTGGGCCCCGCCGGGGCGTACGCGCTGCGCCGCCTCGCCCTGCCGGCCTCCGGCCTCTACCCGATCGCCGTGCTCGCGCTGACCATGGTCTCCTACGCCGGGGCCGTGCTGCTGCACGGTTCGGGGTTTCTGGCGATCTACCTGACCGCCCTGATCCTGGGCAATTCGCGACTGCCGCACCGGGCGGCGACCAGGGGGTTCGCGGAGGGCTCGGCGTGGCTGGCGCAGATCGGGCTGTTCGTGATGCTCGGCATGCTGGCCAGCCCGAAGGAGATGCCGTCGTCGATCGTGCCCGGCCTGATCACCGGGACGATCCTCGTGCTGGTGGCGCGGCCGCTGACGGTCCTGGCCAGCTCACTGGTCGCCCAGCTGGCGCGGCTGGGCACAGTGAGCCTGCGCGAGCAGGCGTTCCTGTCCTGGGCGGGGTTGCGTGGCGCCATCCCGGTCGTGCTGGCGACCATCCCGTGGGCGGCCGGGGTCGACGGCTCGAAGGACATCTTCAACCAGGTCTTCGTGATCGTCATCGTGTTCACACTGCTCCAGGGGCCGACGCTGCCCCTGGTGGCCCGGCTGCTCAGGGTGACCGCCCCCGGCGAGGCGCACGATCTGGAGGTGGAGGCCGCGCCGCTCGAAGAGCTGAACGCCGACCTGCTGCAGGTCAGGGTCCCTCCCGGCTCCCAGCTGCACGGCGTGGAGATCTTCGAGCTGCGGCTGCCGCCCGGGGCCCAGGTGACGCTGATCGTCCGCGAAGGAAAGTCGTTCGTGCCGTCGCACAACACGAGGATCAGGTCGGACGACCAGCTCCTGATCGTGACCACGGTGGCCTACCGCGACCAGGTCGAACACCGTCTGCGCGCCGTCAGCCGCCGCGGGAAACTGGCCGGATGGTACGGCGAGCGGGGACTGGAATAGGAGTTTGGACGCATCAGTTACCATTAGCAGTCGCATCACTCGAGTGCCAAAGCCTTTAGGAGGAGCGCGTGCCGACCTACCAGTACGCCTGCAACGACTGCGGTGAGCAGCTCGAGGTCGTCCAGAAGTTCAGCGACGACACGTTGACCGTATGTCCGAGCTGCGAGGGAAACCTGCGCAAGGTGTTCTCTGCCGTCGGCATCGTGTTCAAGGGGTCGGGCTTTTACCGCACCGACAACCGCTCGTCGTCGACCTCTTCGGCTCCCTCCAGCAAGCCCGCCGAGACCGGCTCATCGTCGTCCAGCGACAGCAAGCCCGCCGAGAGCAGCAAGCCCGCCGCCTCGACGCCGGCTCCCGCCGCCGCCGCCAACTAGCGAGGCCGGTCCCCCAGCGCCCCGAGCAGCTCCGGAGCGATCCTGTCGAGGAGCTGCTCAAGCTGTGGATCAGGCCCCCAGTCGGCCACCAGCCGGCTGAGCGCCTCGCGTGAGCTGCGCAGCAGCCGCAGCGCGGCCTCCTGGCCGCGCGTGGTGAGCCGTAGGTGGTCGCCGTCCCGTGACCGCTCGACGAAGCCGTCGTCGATGAGCTGGTCGGCGTACGGCCTGCCGTGGCTCCTGCTGACCTGCGCGCGCTCGGCCAGCGACTGGGCCGAGACCCAGTCCTCGCCGCCCAGCCTGGCGATGATCCACACCCCTTCGGGCGACATGCCCTCCAGCCCCGCCAAGTCGCCCATCCGCGTGTAGAACCCCTTGCGCAGGTTGGCGTCGGCGAGCCGGACGAGGCCTCGCTCGACCTCCGCCAGCGACGACCGCTCGGCGGACGTGGCGCCCAGCCCTTCGCCGATGTCGGCGGCCTTGGTGGTCTGCCGCAGCCGCTGCTGCGGGATGAACCAGGTCAGGACGAACGCGGCCAGCATGATGGGCGCCGCCACCCGGAACACGGTGGCGACGGAGTCGGCGTACACATGCAGGAACTCCGCGGCCAGATCGGACGGCAGCCGCTGGATGACCGTGGGGTCCTGCTGGACGGTCGCCGGATCGAAGCCCGCCGGCAGCGTCGTCCTGGTGAGCACCTCGCTGACGTCGGCGGCGAGGCGCCCGGTGAAGACCGCCCCGAGCGTCGCCACCCCGAACGAGCCGCCGATCGACCGGAAGAACGTGGCGCCCGAGGTGGCGACGCCGAGATCCTTGAAGTCGACGGCGTTCTGCACCACGATCACCAGCACCTGCATGGTCATGCCCAGGCCCACTCCGAGCACCAGCAGGTAGACGCCCAGGGCCGCCAGGCTGCTGAACTCGGTGAGCGTGGACAGCAGGAACATGCCCACGGTCGCGAACGCCGTGCCGACGATGGGGAAATAGCGGTATTTGCCGGTCTTGGAAATGGCCTGCCCGCTGATGACGGACATCGTCAGCATGCCCGCCATCATCGGCAGCAGGTACACCCCGGACAGCGTGGCGCTCACCCCGTGCACGATCTGCAGGTAGAGCGGGAGATAGGTGAGCGCGCCGAACATGCCGAACCCCACCACGAACCCGACGATCGACGACATCGTGAACGCCCTGATCCGGAAGAGCTCCAGCGGCAGCACCGGCTCCCGCGCCCGCCGCGCCACGACCACCCACCCGGCCAGCATCGCCACGGCCGCCACGGCGAGCCCGGCGATCACCGGATCGCGCCACGGAAAGACCGTGCCACCCCAGGTGGCGATCAGCACCAGGCATGAGGTGGCGCCGCCGAGCAGCACCACGCCGGCGTAGTCGATCCGGTGACTGGTGTGGGTCCTGTCGCCCGGCAGCACCGCGACGATCACGAACAACGCGACCGCCCCCAGGGGCAGGTTGACGTAGAACACCCAGTGCCACGACAGATGGTCGACGAACAGGCCGCCGAGCAGCGGCCCGACGATGCTGGAGACGGCGAACACGGCACCGAAGTAGCCTTGGTACTTACCCCGGTCGCGGGCCGACACGACGTCGCCGACGATGGCCTGCGCCAGCACCATCAGCCCGCCGCCGCCGAGCCCCTGGATCCCCCGGAAGACGATGAGCTGCGCCATGCTCTGGCTGAGCCCGCACAGCGCCGAACCGGCCAGGAAGATGACGATCGCGGCCAGGAACAGGTTTTTGCGGCCGTACTGGTCGCCGAGCTTGCCCCACAGCGGGGTGGAGACCGTGGAGGCCAGGATGTAGGCCGTCACCACCCACGACAGGTGCGCCAGGCCGCCGAGGTCGCTGACGATGGTCGGCAGCGCCGTCGACACGATGGTCTGGTCGAGTGCGGCCAGCAGCATGCCGAGCATGAGCGCGATGATGATGAGCCCAAGACCCCGATGCCGCATGCGCTGATCATACTCTCTGTGCCGGAACGATCACTTTACGGAGCGATGGTTGTCCACAGGCTGAAAAGCCGTTATCCACAGAACTCCGCTCGGCCCCTCCTGGCCCGACCACGATGCGGCTACCCTCTGCGCCATGGTTAATCGCGCAGATATCGGCGTCATCGGCGGTTCCGGCTTTTACTCCCTGCTCGACGACGCGGAGGAGGTCGAGCTCAGCACCCCTTACGGCCCGCCCAGCGATGTCGTCACCGTCGGGCGCATCGGCTCGCGCTCGGTGGCGTTCATCCCCCGGCATGGCCGCGACCACCGCTTTCCCCCGCACCGCATCCCCTATCGGGCCAACCTGTGGGCGCTGCGCTCCCTCGGGGTGCGCCAGGTGCTGGCGCCCAGTGCCGTCGGTTCGCTGCGGGCGGCGGTGGGGCCGGGCGCGATCGTGGTGCCCGACCAGCTGGTCGACCGGACCTCGGGGCGCGTCCAGACCTATTACGACCTGGGCGGGGCCGTGCACGTCTCGTTCGCCGACCCCTACTGCCCGTCGGGCCGCGCGGTCGCCGTGGCGGCCGCCCGCTCAGGCGAGTGGGAAACGGTCGACGGCGGGACCCTGGTGGTCATCGAGGGCCCGCGCTTCTCCACGCGGGCCGAGTCACAGTGGTTCCAGGGCAACGGGTGGACGATCGTCGGCATGACCGGCTTCCCCGAGGCGGTCCTGGCCCGGGAGCTGGCCCTGTGCTACACGTCGCTGTCGCTGGTGACCGACCATGACGCCGGAGTGGAGGCCGGCCAGGGGGTCACCCACGAAGAGGTGCTGGAGTTCTTCGGCCGAAACGTGACCCGGATGCGGACCCTGGTGGCCGAGGCGGTGCGGGCGCTGCCCGAGCACCGGACGTGCGCCTGCGGCTCGGCGCTCGACGGCGTCAAGCTCCCCTTCGAGCTGCCGTGATCCGAATCTGGCTACGACGGTGCGAGCGGCGGCGCCGGCTCATCGCCGCCGCGCTCGCCGCCGTCGCCGTCACATCCGGATATTTGGCGCTACGTCCGGCGGCCGGCCCTGCGGTGCTGGTCGCCGCCCGCGACCTGTCCCCCGGCGTACTCCGCCCTGGAGACCTCCGCGCAGTCTCCCTGCCGCACCCGCCCGACGGCGCGCTGCGCACCGGCGCCACGGGCCGTGTGCTCGCGACCGCGATGCGGCGCGGCGAGCCGCTCACGGACGTGCGACTGCTGGACTCCTTGCGGCTACCGCCGGGAGCCGTGGCGACGCCCGTACGGATCGCCGACCCCGACGCGGTGCGCCTGATCTCCCCCGGCTCGACGATCAGCGTGCTCGCGGCCCACGAGGGCCGGCCCGCCAGGCCGGTGGCCGAGCAGGTCACCGTGCTCACCATCCCGGCCGCCAAGGACGACCACGGCGCCCTGGTGGTGCTCGCCACCACCCCGTCCCAGGCCAACGAGCTGGCAGGCGCCCAAGCCGGCGGACACCTGTCGATCACGATCCAACCACACTTAAAGTGACCGATCATTTACGATCTGTAGCCATGAGTGGTTTCAAGAAGTTCCTCATGCGCGGAAACGTCATCGACCTCGCCGTGGCGGTCGTCATCGGAGCGGCCTTCACCGCCGTGGTCAGCTCCTTCGTGAGCAACCTGCTGACGCCCCTGATCTCGGCGTTCGGCGGGTTGCCCGACTTCTCGTCGCTGAGGCTCACCGTCGGCCGGTCCAACTTCATGTACGGCGACTTCATCAACGCCGTCATCTCGTTCCTGCTGGTGGCGCTGGTGCTCTACTTCCTGATCGTCAAGCCGTACACACACTTCAAGGACCGTGCGCAAGCCCAGGAGGAGCTCACCCACCGCGACTGCCCGGAGTGCCTGTCGGAGATCCCCCTGGCGGCCACCCGCTGCGCGTTCTGCACCACCGAGCTCGACGCCGCCGCCTAGGGCAGCTTGTCCATCTTCGGGTCATACTCCCAGTGCCACGGCTCGAACGGGCTGCTGTAGGCCCAGTCCGGGTGGAACCAGCCATACCTCTTGCCGTTCTTCTCCATCCAGTTGAACTCCGCCGACCGGAATCTCTCCACCCCACCGCAGAGGTCCACGGCCAGCCCCAGCCCATGGTTGCTCCGCCCGGGCACGGCCGCGAAACCGGGCCGCCGATAGTAGATCGACTGCTGCTCGGTCAGGTTCCGGTAGGCGTCGGTCACGCAGATCGGCCGCCCGAAGGTCTGCTTGTAGGCCTCGTTCAGGCTGACGAACGCGATCGTGGCGTCGGCCCGCAGGCTGTGGCCCTTCTGCTGCAACGGGCAGAGCATCGCCCGGGGAATGAGCCCGTTGGGATAGTTACCGGCTGTCGCCGCCCTCAGCGGATTGCAGCCGAGCGCCGCCCGCCCCACCTTGTCAATCTTGATCCCCAGCTTCACCAGAGCCGCGGTGAGCGACTTGACGATCTTGTCCGACTGCTTCCTGAGCAGGTCCACCTCGGCCGCCAACTGCGCCTCGGCCAGCAGGTTGCCCGCCCTGAGCTCCTGCGCCTCGCCGGCCAGGGTCTCCGTCTGCTGAGCCAGGGCACTGGTCCGCTCGACCGCTTGCTGGCGGACCGACAACATGTAATTGACGCTGCCCATGGCCGGCAGCATGTCGATGTCGGCGTCACCCGACAGGAAGGGCACGACCCCGTCGGCTCCGATCGGCTGCTCGTAGAGGAGCTCGGCCAGCTCCGAAACCGGCTGGCGGATCCGCCCCAACTGCAGCTCGGCCTCCCGGAGGAGCCTCAGCTTGGTCGTGAGCTGATCCCGGGCCGCCTTGGCGGTGGCCTGCCGCTTCTCCAGCGCCTTGGTCGCGTCTTCGAGCTTTTTGGCGGCCTGCTCGGCCTCCTTGCGGAGCTCGGTGAGGTTCGAGGGGTCCTGCCGGCGCTGCTCCGCCGCCTCGGCCTGAGTCATGACCTGAGCCTGCGCCTGGTCGGGCAGCACGAACAGCGAAGTCATCGCCATGACGACCGCGATCAGACCTGCTGATCGAGGGGCTGGCACGTTCGACTCCTCCGTTTGCAAACTCGTGACCCGGGTCCGGCACGCACGTTACTACAGCCCTCCGAGTGTCCGGACCGAACTCCGAAGAGCCGTTAGGACACGAACGACGCTTTTGTACGGCTCGGCCGTGAAAGCTCCTTGTCTGCGCCCGTGGGCCCTCTCGGGGGCTCGGCGCGGTTCATGTCGGCTCTTACATGGTCAGTACGGCTGGGAAGGTGGCCGGGTTCGTTCGCCCGCTCAAGCTTTCGCTCGCAAGGCGGCCCCGACGGCGTATCTCTGACCCATGCCGCAGAACAGGACGGCGTCTCCCTCAAAGCCCACCGAGCAATCCCCCAGACTGCCCCCGCCCGGGCCGCTGCTCATTCTCCCGGCACAACTCCCAGAGCCACGTGTCCTCCCACGCCCCCGGACACTGAGACCGGGAGGTCGCAGACGCATCGGGACTCGCCTCCACGGTCGGAGTCGGCACAGACTCCCGCGCCGGCACGGACGGCTCAACCTGCCGAGGCGCCGCGACCACCCGGACAACCGGCGCCTCCACCACCGGCGCAGGCACCGCTGCCACATACCGCCGGCTGGGATGAGCAGGAGCAGGCACGAACACGGGCTCGAACGCCACCCACTCCTCCCCCTTGGAGTCCAGCCGCACCTTCGAGCCCTCGTACCGGCCCGCCTCTCCCGCCATCAGCCCGCCAGCGAAGATCGCCGGCGCCAGCAACGCCGCAAACAGCACGACGGGCCGCCTGCGCACCTGTGTACGTCGCCTCGCATCCACGGCGCCGACGGTACCCACCGGACACACACCGGAAGGTGATCACTTGTCATGGCTTTACCGCAGCTCACACCACCCATAACCAACACCCCTAGAACTCACCCCAGCCCGACGGCACACGCACTGCCGAACTTTCGCTAGGCTTACGTCGTCCGCCTCCGTAGCTCAGGGGATAGAGCACCGCTCTCCTAAAGCGGGTGCCGCAGGTTCGAATCCTGCCGGGGGCACTCATCTCCACCAGGCTTTTCGTACGCTGACCTGCGGTTTCTTGGCCGCAGGTCTTTTGCTTTCCAGACCGTTGCTATGCCGCCGAAGGCCCCCGTATGCAGCCGTAGGACCTTGATCAGGGGACATACGGGGGATGATCTTTATGGTGTTTCCCCAAGTCAGGCCCTGATTCTGGGTTACTCGGGTTCCCCGTAACCCGCTATCACCGTCCGGGACGAGCCCGAAGAAGATCAGAACAGCGGATCTACACCCGCCCGGGAGGCCGCCTAGTGCTGTGACCGGAAACGTTCGCCGGGTACCGCTGGCCGAACAAGCGTGGGTCGCAGGATCTCTGGTAGACACCCGTCCATGAACTCGCCTACGGCTCAACACCTGCGCGTCGTTTCCCCAGCGTTCGTCATTGAGCAACTGCCGCATGCGGCGTCGCCCGGGGACGACTGGGTCGTGCTTGTCCGCGGACCGGAAGGGCTGACCGTTGTCCGTGCGGCCCGGCCTCTGGACTCAGGGGAACGGTGGATCGGTTTCTACGGTGACGCCACCGCTCATGGTCTGGACATTCCCGGGATGTTGGCGGCGATTGTCCAGCCGCTGGCAGAGGCGGCGATACCGGTGTTCGTCGCCTCGACTTCCCACGCCGACCTGGTTCTGGTTCCCCAGCAGAGAGAGCAGCGGGCCGTCATCGTCCTGGCGGAAGCGGGACACCAGGTGGAAAGCGGGGATGCCGAGGCCGGTGGACCTTTCTGGTCACAGCACTAGCGATCACCTGCCGCCGGTGGAGCGCAGCCTGGGGCGTTGTTGCAGATGATCGCGCCAACACGTGCACACTGTCAGCGCCCCTGCAGACAACCGAGGGGAGCGGCACGAGGACGTATCCGACTGAGGCTGAAGAGTCATGTATGACGCGTCGCACCCAGTGGCCGCGCGGGGGCCGAGTGCCACGAGCCCATCGACGCGGCCCAGACCCACATCTCCCAGACCCAGCGCCATAATGAGATACGCATTAGAGGGGGCCTCGGTCAAATGACGCCGAGCCTCGCAGGCCGCGCGCACCTGCCTGTGTACGTTCGCCTCGTGCCTGGCGCGGGGAGATAACGCACACTATTCTTCGTCTCCGGTCCTTCAAATCAGCGCTTTCCGCCAGGATGGGGAAGTTATGGCCAAGAGACGTCCGAGTTGGGGGATGATGCTTCTTGCACTCCTGGGCATCTATCTCTACCTGGGCTTACTGGTCAACATCGGTCGGTATCTCGACCTCTTCGCCGTGCTTGGGACGCTCGTTCTGACTTGCGCGATTGTTGCCGGGATCTGCATCATACGAGAACGAAATCGTGCGGCGATCGAGCGTGACCTAGCCGCGCGCAGGCTGGTGGCAGCCCGCGACCGCGTTCGGCGATCCGTCGACATGGTGCTGGATCCCTCCCTGACTGAGGAGGAACAACTCCGCATCATCGATGGATTCATCCCCGAATTCCGCGCGCAAGGCGTGCCCGACCCCCGGTTCGGGCCTCTGAATGACCGACTCGTCGTCGTAAACGATCTCACGCCTAAATCCAGAATGCTCCTGGAGCGCGTCCGGAAGGCCGCGCTGACGGTGCATGGTTCACATGTCAAACGCTTGAGGCTGCTGGATGACGTAGCTAACGACGTCATCCTGCCTCGCGAGACCTGGGAGATCGCCCGACTGCTGCTCACGCAGACTCTGTTGACACAGCGTCAGTTAGAGGCCCGCCGCGGTGTTGTGCTCACCCCCGAACTTAAGGCGGTCCTGGCTCCTCAGGAGGCGGCGCTGTCACGCTCGGTCCGGGCAACGATGCAGCGCGTTGGAATCGTCGAAGAGTACGCCCGGCGTGTCCAGGAAGCCGACGCCGCGCTCCGCGCGCAGGAGATGCTGGGGGACAATGAGCGGTATCGCGCCCTGCTGGCACAAACCGATGACGCCGAGGGAATGCGGTACCTGACCCAGCAGTCACTGGCGGCGAGTGAGGTCCTCGCAAAGAGCGTCAGGGAGGCGGTCGAGGCGGGCCAGACGCTCATCCTTCCTTTTCAATCATCTGAGCCGCAGACGTGGGTGCGATGACCGTACGAGCACAGCCGCCACAGGTCCGACTTGGGTACAGGTGCCGTTGATCTGATCAAGGACATACGGGCGGACGAACTTGGCTGCGTTTTCCGAAGTGAGCGACGGTTTCAAGTCGCGGCTGTGCCCCATGCTGACCGGGACCGGCACCGTGTCGACTGCGTGTGCCTACCTTTATCACGGCTCGCTATAGCTGCAACGAATCGATGTACGGGCAGGGCCGGACGGGATAAGGTCCGGGTCGTGCGCCTTGATGCCAGTTCGAGGTCAGTTGCTGCGTTACTCGTATGTTTCGCAGCCCTGACGGCCTGTTCGGGAGAGCCAGAGCGGCCGACGCTTGAGAAAGCGACACAGCAGCTCGTGAACGACGGGAACGCACTGCTGTCGATGGTCAAGACGGACCTGACCGGGCTCACTGAAGAGCGCGCCAACCAGGACCGGACGACTTCATGCAAGCCGAGCGAGATCCAGCGGTATTTCACGGCTAAGGGGAACTTCGCGAATTTGGCCGGCCAGGATCCGATCAGCCGCATCGGGCTACTGAAAGGCAAGCTTCAGGCGTTGGGCTATCGGGAGGTAGTGGACGAGCTTGACGTCTCCGAGGACGAGCTTGGCGTCGTGGTGACACACCATGCGGAAGCTCATCTAACTTTCGTGCTGGTCGGACGAGCCTCTGAGGCTCCCAACCTGGTGATCGTCGGTAAGACGGAGTGCTATCCTCGCGCCGGCTGAACGCGCTCACATGGGGTCGGGCACCTTCGCGGCGTCCTCACGAAGTTGCCTCGCGCGGCGACGGAGGTTCTCGGCTGTGGTCAGGCACGAGTTCTCCAGGTCGCTCATCTCGCGTCTGAGCCGCACGGCGTGCGTGAGATATCGCTCTGAGGCGGGCCCCTTCCAGTAGGACTCGCTGTCGCCAGGCTTCGACGGGATGCCTTCGAACGCTTCGGCCAAGGTACGCGCGTATCTGGTGAAGGTGGAGGCGAGCGCCTCCTTCTCGTCGGCCTCGCGAAGCAGTTGATGTTTGACGGGCATGCTCAACCACCCCGCCTTTGGAGCGCTTGGAGCAGGGCGCTAAGGAGTCGTCCTTTGATTGCTTCCCGCATCAACTCTCTGTCTTCTGCGGCGAGCGGGGCCTGCCCGTGCTCCTTGAGAGAGTTGACCAGGAAGTTCGCCTGCTGTTCCACCAGAGCGTTGGCAACGACTCCGGCGTCCTTGGGCGTCTTCTTGTCGAGATAGTCCGTGATCATTCCTTTCATGACGTCCTTGACGTCGTCGAGGCCCTTGTCCTTACCAGTGGACACAAGCGCGCTGTCGATGGGTATCGACTTGTTGTTGAAAAAGTCGACGGGCATGAGGAGGTAACCGGCTATTCGCTCGGCATACTCGTCGTCGCTCCACTCGGCGTATGTCGAGCCGGAAAGCAGCAGGTTCGACAGCGCCCCCGTCCGCGCGGCCAAGTTCACATGTGCCGCCCGCCCGTAGAGATCTGGGTCGAAGGGATGGAAGCGGCCCATGTCCAGTTCCCAGGTGTAGTTCTGACCCGCCTTCATCAACGTGTCGGCCGCGGCGGAGTCCTGCATCAGCGCACCCAGGAACCGGGCGCTCACCGTGGGATCGAGCTTGTCCCAAGGCGCCCTGGGCTCCAGGTACGGCACGTCTGGCGAGTTCCGCTCAGCCTGGCCCCTAGCGAGCTTGTCGAGGATGGGCGTGATGTCCTGGGCCAGAACCCGGCTGATCGGCGAATCGGCGAAGGTGCCGATACCACCACCCACCCATAACGTGTGCTCGGATCCGATGCTGTTGATGACCGTGATCCAGGCCCGCTCTCGCATGTCGTCAGCCCCGGCGCCGGGCTTCAACGCCCCGTGCAGCGCCTTGGCCAACGCCTCCTCGTACGCAGGGACGCCTGACGACCTGATGGTGTAGGCGTCCAGCATGACGCCGGCTTCGTTCGGCTGCTCGGCCAGCAGGCGCCGGAACGCCTCTGGATTCGCCTCGTACGCCTTCGCCAGGTTGTGCAGGTTCCAGTTGGGATCAGTTGGAAACGAGTCGGAGTTCGGTGGGCGGTTCAGCAGGTTGGTCGCTACCCGGTTGAGGAAGGTGCCGGACTGGGGAGCCAGTGCGACGAGGGACGTGAGGATGTCCGAGGGTGCTGTCTCCACCATCTTCTGCCACTCGTTCCCGAGCCGTCCAGAGCTCTCAGCGCTGGCGAAGGCCCTGGTCAGCAGTCCAGGCGAGGCCTCACCGGCGCGGTTGAGTGCGTCCGGTGTCAGTCCTCTACGAGCCCCTGGGGCCTGTGTGTTCATCCAGTCACGGAGCAACTTCTGGAAGGTTGTGGGACCGAGCGCGGTCAGCAGGGCCGCTGAGTAGTTCGGATCGTCGATCCTGCCCTTGAGCGCTGACAGGGCCTTCTCCACTCCGGCCCAGCTTGGCCCGGACAGGAACTGGTCGTGGTAATCGAGCGCGGCAGTGATGGCGTTCGCGTCCCGCTTGGCCGCCTCCGCGGCCTCAGTCCCGCTGGTGAAGGGGAAGGTGCCGGTCAGCATGCCTTTCTGCTGGGTCGGCACGATCCGCTTGATGGTCCCGATACGCCATTTGAGATCCTGCTGCGACTCGTGGAAGAACGCCCAACTACGATGCATGGCTGCAACGCCCTCGCGGCCGGCCCACTCATCGCCGGCCTCCCTGATCGCCGCTTCGAGCCCCGGCCGCGCCCTGGCCAGGACGTTCTTCCCGGCCTCCATCTGACGGATCAGCTTCTCTGCCCCGAGGGGATCGATCCCGACGAACTCCCCCATGGCCCCTCCCAGAGGGCGTGGCTACACGCCAGGAGTCAAACACAAAGGACTTCTCAGGTGAACCCGTAATACCTCCTCATATTAAAGTGGAATAGCTCATGTACGGTTAGTCACGATAAGTCTAGATCTTGGCCTCATTGCCCGACTTCTCATCGCGGACTGGCGGAGATATCGCGGGATCACGGTCCGCGCGCCAGGCACACCCGGCAAAGATGAAGCAGTGCAGAATTCCGAATCAGCTCTGCCCCCGCCAGCCACCAGCGACCTCGCCGCCAAGGTCATCGAGCAAAGCCTTACGAGGGTTGCTCAAGCCGTATCAGATGCCGAACAGGCGGGACTCCTCGGCCGCGTTCTGGACGCATGGCGTGGCCGTAACGGCCGGGACGCCCCCGCGCCGACGCTCGTCCTTGTGGGTGGCTATGCCGGGTCCGGAAAGAGCGAGTTCTCTCGATATCTGTCCGAAATCACCGGATGGGCCCTCCTCGACAAGGATTCCTTGTCCGGCGCCATGGCCGAACGCCTGCTGCTCTCACTCGGCGGGGATCCTCACGACCGGCACACCGAACTCTACCTGCGTGAAGTGCGGCCACTGGAGTACCGGTGCCTGCTGGAGACCGCCTTCGCGAACTTGCGGGCGGGCACCTCGGCCATCCTGTCCGCGCCGTTCATCGCCGAACTGACCGACCCCCGCTGGACGTACCGGCTGACTGACCAGTGCACAGCCATGAGCGTCGAAGTGACGATTATCTGGATGCGCTGCGACGTTGCGTCCATGCGCCGGCACATCGAGCTCCGCGGAGCCCCTCGCGATGCCTGGAAGCTGGCCAACTGGGACGCCTACGCCAGTGGCCTGGACATCGACAACAGCCCACCCTCGGCACACATCACCGTCGACAACCGATTCGGTGCCGCGATCAGTCTGATTCATCAGACCGGCGACAAGTGGCAGCGAATCCTCAAATGACTGGCAACCCGTTTCGCGACCCACATGCTAGAGGGGCGCCGTGTCTCGCAGGGTTGGGCGCTAACCGTAGATTTGGTGGCACACCCGATTGCGGACCCGGAACTTGGGCGCAGATGGCGGGAAGAGCCGGTCACACTTCGCCGCAACCGATCGAGATGATCCTTTTCCGATGCGTCCGCCGTGATCTCCGCGCTTCGCTTTCTTCGTGCTGCGCTGCCTGCCTGCCGCGTTCTGCTCGGTGTGTCGTACGGTCCGGTTTCTATGTCCGTGACTCCGCCCAGACGGCGTGGCCCTGTTCTTCGAGGTCTTCATCGCGTTCTTACGCTCTGGCCGCGCCATGGCAGAGGGCCGCGGGCGGGAGGTGGAGGTAAGAGTCGGCCTCGGAGTGATCGCCATGGTGTGGCCGGTTGTGTGGGGACGGGGATTGGGCGTGGGGACGACACCTGTCTCTGGTGATACGGTCCCCACTCCGGGCACACCGGACCACATCCCGAGGGCCAGACAGGAGAGGAAGCCGGCGATGAGCACCGGCCTCAGCCAGCGGTCCTTGAGGCCGTGAAGGTCTCCCCCCGGCGGCGTTGGAGTCGAGTACATCCGAGGCCAATGGGGGTTCCTCCCCAAGATGGACGCGTCTCTATGGCTGGCTAGAGCATCGGGCGACGGCGACTCGGCGGGTGAGCCGGGATCTTCATGGAGCGTGGTGCGCCTACGCATGGGCAAGCCGTACGGCGGCCGTCGAAGCGGCCGAGGGGCCCCGGCTGAGGAGCGATCACCGTGCATAGTCCTCCTAGCTCACAGAGTGTTTGCCAGCGTGCCGGAAGATTCCGAGATCCGACGCGATCACAACCACGTGTCGCGTGTCGCCTGGAGCAGGACCGCTGGAACGCGTAGAGGGAAGGCCCCAGCCGCAGCCGGGGCCGAAGACAGTTTCTCTACTCGTCGAGAGCGTCATTGATCTTCCCGTTGACCTGCTCTTGCTGGCCGTCCATGCACTTGGCGTAAACCCGGAGCAGGACGTCCACGCCGTGGCCAGCCCGCTTTGCTACCTCGGGCGCCGGGACGCCCGCATTCAGCCAGAGCGACACCGCCGCATGACGTAGGTCATACGGACGCGCGGCGAGGGATGACGTCACCTGGGCGGGAGTGAGGGCGAGCTTCCTAGCTTCCTGCCAGACGTAAGAGTGCGCCGAGCTGGAGTACGTTCCACCGGTGCCGGTGCGGAAGATCCGGCCGTCTTTCGCAGTGCCGTACTCGGCGATGTGCTCGCGGAGCATGGCGACCAGGACGGGCGGAATCGGAACCTCTCGCGTCTCCTTGTCCGCGCGGTGCTTCAAGCTCCGGGATTCGTGAGTCTTACCTGAGTTCGTCCATCGCTTCGTACTCTGGGGCCTTGCCCGCTCCAGGACGATCAGCCCCCACCCGGCCTCCGGCAGCGTGCAGTTGCTCAGCCGCAGGTCCGCTGCCTCCTCCGGCCGAAGCGCTGCGTAGTAGATGCAGCCGAACAGCGCCTTGAGCCGTAGACCTCGCTTGCGGCCCACCTTCGGGACGGCGTCGAGGAGTTGTCGCGCTTGGGCCGGATTGACCACCGTGCGAGGGTCAACAACCGTCACAGCCTTCGGAACCGTCCACTTGATCTCGTCCAGTGGGTTGCAGCTGAACACCTTCTGCTCAACCGCGTGCTCCAGCAGGTGACGAAGGACTGCCCGCTTACGTCGCACTGTGTTCGCGCCCGCCGGGACACCGGCGAAAGTGACCGAGATGGCGTCGAGGGCCGCGCGAAGAACATGCGCCTCCCCCAGTGCCGACAGCGGGAGCGATGCCCGCTCCAGCCAGTTCAGAACCGCGGCTTGTACCGTGGTCAGGCCAGCCCTCCGCTTCTCCGGAAGCAGCGCGTGAATACGGAGAACCTCCCGCAGATCTGCCGGGGAGGGACGGCGCGGCGCGTCGGCAACCAGGGCGGGGATGAGGCTGAGAAGCGCGTACGCGTCCGTCTCTCGGGTCCTGGCCGCCGAGGTGTTCCAGCGCTGGAGGGTGTACGCCTGGGCGAACTCCAGGAACGACGGACCGGAAGACTGCGGTGCCAGCATTGACACCGGCAGACCGGTGGCAACGTCGAACTCCTCCCCCGCCTTGGCGGCCTGCCGCAGGTCGGACATGAAGGCATTGGCCAAACCCTTGGTCCTGAAGCTCTTGGACTTCTGCTTGCCGGCCACCCGCCAGCGAGCGATGTAGGTGGGAGTATCGCGGTCGGAGCGGTGCTGAATCCCGCCGAGCTTCACGTCGTAGGTGGTGTTCACGCTGCCTCCCGTCGAGAGTCGAGCCAGGCCATGAGGTCGCTCCGCCAGACGCGAAGTTCGAGGTTGGGTAGTTGGATGCAGACCGGCGCGCGGCCGAGTTCGCGCCAGCGGTAGAAGGTGCGGCGGGAGACTCCGCCGAGTTCGGCGAGGACCTCCGGGACGGTCAGCAGTTCGTCACGCCTGCTCATCGGGCATCGCCTCTCTCTGTGGGAAGCGGGGTGCCGGTGATGGCGGCGGCGAGGAGTTGGTCTCCGGCGGAGAGGCCTTGTCCGGCGTACTGCCAGTGGGCGATGACGAGGACGGTGTCTTCCTCGAAGAGGGGCAGGCGACCTGTGGTGATCTCCTCGGCGCGCATGTGTTCTTCGCGGGCGGCGCGGAGGGCTCCGAGGGTGGTGGAGTAGCGGCGGCTTTTAGTGGAGAAGTGGCCGCGGAATCCGAGCATGTGCGCCCAGTGAGTGAGCCGGAGATCGGCCAGGTCGTCGAGGGCGCCCAGGCGCATGCACGCGGCGATCAGGCGTCGAGCGTGTTCACGGATCGGTAGGGCGTCGAGGTTGTCGAGGGGTTGGATGCGCCGGTCCAGGGTGCCGACGCATTCGGCGGCCTTGGTGGCGTACTTGGCGATGTAGGCGGCTACTGCCTGCTCGGTGAGGTCGCCGGTCATGGTGATACGGCGGACGTCGAGCTGTGTGCCCCACCGGAAGGTACGGCTCAGCGGCTTGATATCCGCGGTCACGACTGAGGCCGCGTGTTGTACGGCTTGGGTCAGGGCGTCGGCGGTGGCCCAGGCCGGTGGCGGTGTCTGCGGTCCGTCCGGTCCGTCGAGGCGTACGACGGCGTGGAAGTGGACGACCCCGCGCCGCTGGTACTCGGCGACCTTGGCGAACGAGATCGTTGCCTGCTCACGCAGGGCCTTCAGCGTCAGGCCGGAGAGCTTGGCGAAGCGCCGGCGCAGGGCTTCGGTGAAGCGCCGCCACAATTCCGGGCTGATGGCGTTGAACAGAACCGAGCCCGCGTAGTCATAACAGTGCGGGCACAGGGACTCACCGAGCCGGGGGTCATCGGGGCCGTGCCGGTCGGTGCAGGACATCACCTGTCCGTGCGGGCAGGTCTCGGCGTCGCGGCGGGCGTGGCAGGGCAGGACCTTGCCGTTCTTCTCCCGCCGGGTGTGCACGGTGCCGAAGGACGGCGCGGTCAGGGTGACGAACAGGCACGGGTGCGCGCTGACCGTCTCCGGAACGCCCTTCCCACCGACCAGGCCCGCGCGGACGAGTTGGTAGGTGTCGGCCCGGTACGTTTCGGCGCAGGCGGGGCAGCGGGAGGCGCGGCGGGTCTTGCACGGCACGCGCAGGATGCCGTCCGGTTCGGTACGGGTGGTGTAGCGGTGCAGGAGTTGGCCGGTGGCCTGGTCATAGTGGTCGACCTTGCCGCGTAGGTGGATGGGCTGTCGGCATCCTCCGGCGCGTTTGATCTGGTTGGCCCAGCGGTCGTAGTCGGGCTGGTTGAGCCGGTCGATCATCCCGGCGACGGCGTGGGAGTGGGCAAGGCAGGGCAAGATGGGACCGTCCTCTCCAGTCATCTGGTGTGGGATGGCCCCCGGCCTGGCACAGGTCTTGGCGGATGTGTGGCCAGGCGGGGGGCGCTACAGCGATTCAGGCGCCGTGGGTTTCGATGCCGGTGCCGGTGCCGGAGCAGTCGGCGCAGGTGTCGTTGTCGGTGAGACCGGTGCCGCTACAGGTGCAGCAGCGGTAGTACATGAAGGTGTCGTCCATGCTCAGCGCTCCTTTCGCGGGGTGATGCGGACGTAGACGCGGTAGCTGCGCGGACGGGAGCGGTCGGGGTAGGCCCGCGACATCGCGGTGACGGTGAAGACCTCGCGCAGGTGGGTCAGGCCGAGGGTGAGCTCGGCGCGGTTTCCTTCGAGGCGGATGCGCATGATCGGATCTCCTCAGTGGGTGTCGGTGGTGTCGGGTGTGACGCAGTCGCGGTAGCTGTCGTGGGCGGCGTACTTGGCGCGGGCGTCGGCGAGGATGGCCACGGCCCGGTATTCGACGGGTCCGAAGAACAGCGAGGCGCAGTGATGCCCGCCCTCGGCGTCGATGTCGCTGCCGAGCAGGGCGGCCAGGTGGTCGAGCTGGGCGCGCATCTGGTCGTCCTCGCCGCGTGGGATGAAGTGGTGGACGGTGACGCCGCGAGGGGCCGGCACGTCGGGGTTGGCCTGGAGGAAGGCGGCCAGTTGGATAAGGCCGTGGACGAGGGCGGTCCGGTCGTCGGTCAATGGTGATCTCCTTTCAGCGGGTGGTCAGGGTGTGGAGCAGGGCGGCGGCGAGGTGATTGGAGACGCCCAGGCGGGCGCGGAGCTGGTCGCGGGTGATGGGCTTGCCGTGAGCGGCGTGGTGTTCGTCGGCGACGCGGCGGGCGTAGTCGAGTAGCGCCGGGTCGGGTGCGGGTCCGTCGTCCTGGCGGTCGGCCTGGCGGTCGTCGTGGTGGGCGGGGACGAGCGCGGGACGGTCCGCCGCCGGGACCGCTGGCGGGACGGCTTGGGGACGGTCGGGGACGGACGGGGACGCCGCCGTCCAGGACGGGGACGTCTGCGAGACGTCCGGGGACGATTCGCTGGTGCCGGTAGCGCGGCGCTCCAGCATGGAGACCGCGACGAGGAAGGCAGCGGCCGGGGTAGCTGCGGTAATCCAGCCCCACACGGTCGGGTCGGCCTGTTGCAGGTTCGCGGCCAGGGACAGGATGATGCCGCCGGTCAGGACGAGGACGGGCCAGGACAGCGGGCCGCGCCGGGTGCGGCCTGTGTGCTTGTCGCGTTGGCGTTCGCGGGCGGCCATGACGCAGGTGAGGTCGATGCAGACGGCTACGGCCCAGGCCATCCAGCCGTGCTGGCCGTGTTCTGTGGCGGTGTCGCGGATGTGGGTGAACGACCCGGCTCCGGCGATGAGGGCCAGGACGAGAACAGGGCCCGTGTCGAGCAGCCAGGCGGCCAAGCGGCGCATCAGCGTTTCCCTCCCTTCTGGTGGGTCAGGCGGTTCGGGAGTCGGGGGCCTCGTACGGCTGGGTGGCCATCACCTCGGCCCAGGCCGGAGTTCGGTCGGCGTAGGTGCGGGCGGCGTGTTCGGCCGCGGCTTCGGAGACGTAGAAGGAGCGGGCGCGGTACCACTGGCCGTCCTGGCCGGCCACGATGGCGACGCCGGGTGTCTCGGACGGGATGGTGCGGGCGGAGTCGAGTGCGGCCGGGTCGAGGTCGCCGAGCGTCATGGTCGCGGTCTCGGGGTCGTTGACCCGGTGGCAGATCCGGCCGGAGCATTGGGCGCGTAGGGCGGTGACGCCGGGGCCGAGGTCGGAGCCGATGCGCTGGCCGCAGCAGAACAGGTAGATGCCGAACGCCCGCCCGAGCTGGGCGACGCGCAGGAGCGCGGTGGAGGTCTTGGCGATCTCGTCCTTCTCGCTCTTGTCGGCCATCAAATACAGCTCGGCCAGCTCATCCACCAGCACCACGACCGGGACCGGCCGCATAGCGGGCGGCAGTTGCCAGATGTTGCGCGCGCCGGCCATCCGGCACACGCCCATCCGGTCCGTCATCAGCGCCACCAGGTCATCCAGCAGCCCGCCGCACTCGGCCCGGCTGGTGGCCAGCGCCGACAGCCGAGGCGCGTACGGGGTGAACTCCACCCCGCCCTTGAGGTCGAAGCCCACCAGCGCGACCGGTTGCGGCGCGAGGCCGACAATCAGCGCGTTGGCCAGGTTGGACTTGCCGGATTGGGTGGCGCCGGCATTCAGCCAGTGCGGCACCGTGCGGAAGTCGACCACCCACGGCCCGCCGGTCTCCAACCGGCCCACGGTCACCTTGAGCAGTTCGGTCGAGGGCGGCAGGTCGTCGACCGTGACGAGCGGGTCGCGGATGGTCGCGGCCAGCCGGACCCGTCCGGGTTTGTCGGAGGTGATGCGGACGGCGTGCACGCCCCAGGAGTGGGCGAGCCGTTCGGCGGCGTCGGCGTAGTCGGCGGGGATCTGTCCTTCCAGGGTGTGCAGGGTGACGCGCCAGCCGTGCCGGGTGGGCATCGGCAGCCACATCCACGGTTTGGTGTCCACGGCGATGCGCTGCCACTTGCGCCGCACGCGGACGACGCCGGTGGAGGCGACCAGGCCGGGGACGGTGGTGAACCAGAAGCGCTGCCGCTTCTTGGTCAAGCCGCAGCCGAGCGCGACCTTGCGCCAGGTGGCCACGACGGTGACGGCGGTGATCGGGTAGCCGAGCGTCAGCCAGAAGGAGCGGTAGTGCCAGCGGCGCCAGGCCCACAGCCCGGCCGCCGTAGCGGCCAGGACTGCGAGCGTCCACCAGTGCTGGTCAGACATCGGCGGCCTCCCGCAAGGGCAGGAGCGCGGTGGCGCGGTAGGAGATGCCCCACTTGCCGGCGATCTCCCAGACGTAGCCGAGCAGGCCGACCGCGTTGACCGGGTCACCGGCCTTGATGGGCGGCTCACCGGTGATACCGATCTTGACGAGCTCGATCCGGCCGAACTCGTCCTCCACCGAGACGGTGACCTCGTAGACGGTGTTGCCGTTCTTGTCGGTCTTGATCTCGCCGGTGTCGCGGTTGAGGACGCGCGGGCGTGGGGCCTTCACGCAGGTGATGGTGAGCTTGTTCGTGTCGACGGGGATGGGGACGGTGCGCATGGGGCTGATCTCCTTCGAGTGACTGTACTGGTTATCAAGATACCTAGATATCTAGCTCTACAAACCGAGAACGCCGTGATCGTTTCGAGATTGGTTACAGGTTGCCCAGAGACCTAGGCATCTAGAACCTCTAATGTGGAGTCATGGCACCTACTGATCGGCGCCGGCCGTACCTGAGGATTGCCGAAGACATCCGGCGCGACATCGCCTCAGGCCGGTATGCCGTGGGGGAGCAGCTCCCCGTGGCGCGCGAGCTGTCCGAACAGTACGGCGTGGCCATGATGACCATCGGCAACGCCCTGGCCGTACTCCGCGACGAAGGGCTCATCGAGACCCGTCAGGGGTCGGGCAGTTTCGTCACCCGTACCCCTGACGATGTCGAGGCCACCCCCGCTCCCGGCGAGCACAGCGAAGAGTTCCGCATCATCTCCGAGCAGTTGCGCGAGATCCGTCAGCACATGGGCAAGCTGGCGGTCAGGCTGGACGAGCTCGACGCTCGGACTCGCCCTGATCAAGCCGAGAAGTGATGCTGATCGCGCGCTGGTGGAGTTCAGCCAGGTCGACCGTGATTTCCGCCAGCTCGCGAAGCAAGATCTGTCGTTCCGTCTCACTGAGACTCACGTACCACCCCATTGTGTAGGTAGGACGCCGAAGCGCCCCCGGGTTACCTGATGGGTGGGGAGCCATGCGCGGATAGCCCTCCGTTGTCGTACTCAGAGCAGGCGCATCACCTTGGCGAGGGTGAGGATCTCGCGTTGACGATGCAGCTTGCCGCTGTCTCGCAGGTCGCGCACGATGTTGCGGACCAACGGACGGTTCCGGACGTGCTGAGGAGCGATCCGATCGGCACGCAGCAGAGCATCTGCGGCTTCGTTCTCCTTTCTGTTCATGTGGTAGCCCGCAGCGGTGCAGGTCCAGTAGTGAGCCTGGCGTTCGGACGAGGCGATCTCGGCGATCTCGACGTGTTCGGCCCGCGAGATGACCTCACGCGGCCGGCCCAGCTCCATGCTGACCTCGACGGCGTGAATGGTGGTGTTGACGCGGTTGAACTGGGTCTGGAACGCGTTGCCGTCGCGCGGCAGGACCTCGGCGACGCGGCGGGCCTCCGCAAGGTGGCCCTCCGCCTCTGTCTGATCCCACAGCCGGGAGTACGCCACGGCGGCCCGCAGATGCAGGGCGCCCCACATCGCCTTGATCGTGTCGTCTCCGCTCACATGCGGCTCGATCTGGTTCAGCGCCGACAGAGCCGCGTCCTTGGCGGGGTCGAGCTGCGCTTCGTGCAGCCACACCCCGCACAGATCCCAGCTTGCCGCCGCGATCAGATCAGGCGAGCCCACGCGCTGCGCGGCGACGAGTTCTCGCTGGACGGCCGTCCAGCCAAGGTCATGGTGTCCCAGCAGGTTCGACGACACCCGCGCCATGTGGCAGGCCCGCAGCATCAGCGCCTCGGCCCGGTCGCGATCGTCTGGAGAACTGCTGGTGATCGCGATCAGGTCGGTGAGGATCCTGGGCAGCACCTCACCCAGGGCGGTGAACTTGGCGTCCTGGCGGAGCTGCTCGGCCAGGCGAACGTTCGCCTCCAGCTCTTGCAAGGTCCGCGGCTCCCGGGCCGTCGACACCATGACGCCACTGGGTAGCGAGGCCTGCTGAAGCGCAAGCCGTAGTCCTGGAACCGCCGCGTGACCGGAGTCGAGTTCGGCTGTCTCGTGTCGGTACGGCTGGCCGGTCAGCTCGGCGACCTCTGTCCCGAGTACCTCGGCGAGTTGGCCGACGACGCTCATCCGGTCCAGCGGCATCCGTCCGTTCTCCACCTTCGACAGCCAGGAGACAGAACGGCCGATCTTCTCGGCGAGCGTTGCTTGATCCCAGCCCTTGCGGTGACGAGCCCGCGCGATCCGCTGGCCTTGCGTCACATACTCTGTTGCCACGTCCGAGCCCCTTCCTCTCGCCGTCGCTTGCTTCGACGATAAGGCGGGTGATCTGCGTCACTGGCAGAAAAACTGCCAGTCGGCGGACGCGCGAAACCGCAGGTCAGCCTTCGACCTGCGGTAATGGCCGTCACAGATCAGTGATAAATCGTGACGCTGAGTGTGTGCTGGTGGTTGATTCGGTGTGTCACTACCTCGCTTTCCCGGCCATGAGCTGCCGCCACAACAGTTCGGTGTCGCTGACGCTCTGCCACGGGCCCTCAGTGATGACCCAAGGAAAGACCGACCGGTCATGCCGCCGGACGAAGGCCAGCCCGCCGGCCAGGCACTGCTCGAAGACCAGGGGCAGGCATTCGCAGGTGTAGTCCCGGACGCGGATTCTGACCGAGCGTGGCTGAGGGGACGACCAGCTCACGGGGAGCGCATCGGGCCGGGGTGAAGCGGGATGCATGCTGTGAAAGTCGTCGAGCGCGGTCACAGGTCCATCAACCTCCGTAGGTCGGGGGGTGCCCTGATCGGCGACGCCGGGCCAGGTCGCGAACGTCGGGGGGAGGCGTTGGTGAGCGGTAGCCAGCTCTGGCCGCGCGATGCACCCTCACGGGGCGGCAGGCCTGAGCGCACACGCGGAGCCCCACCCGGAGGAGCTCTGGACCGTCGCTCACCAACGCCATAGCCATAACCTAACTCAACCTGTCTTAACCTGTCTACGGCATTCCTAGCAATGCCTGTTCTATGCCGCTAGGTCCAGGGATACCTAGAGTCGTCCCGTGATGGAATGGGACCCACGGCTCTACAAGTGGGAACAGATCGCCAACGTCGTCTCCGAGCGCATCGCAGACGGCACCTACCCGCCCCTCACCCTCATCTCCGAGGTGAAGCTGCAAGAGGAGTTCGACGTTGCACGAGTGACCGTCCGCAAGGCTATGGAAGCCCTCAGGAAACGAGAGCTGATCACCACCAAGCCGGGCAAGGGCTCCATCGTGGCCCCACAGTAAGTAGTGGCCACGCGTGATCCTTGAGTAGCGACACCTCGGACGGTGCCCACAGACATCAGGCCATGACAACCAGCGACATCTTCCTCTCCGAGTGCGCCATCGGGACGAGACCGACACCGACCAGTCGCCGGCCAAGAGCCCACCCTGCTCCGGCGTCAGACGCGAGCTGCTGAAGGCACAGTGGCACTTCTTCGACCCAACGGCGTCAAGCATCAACTGAGACTGCTCTGAGGCGAGAAGTCGACGAAACTGCAGGTCAGGCAGTCCGTCTAGCGACCGGATGAGAACTTTCTCTACGGTTTCAAGGGCAGCCCGCCTGCGGCGGCCTGCCGCGCGTCGGGCGGTCGCTGGCCGCGCTGCGGCTCTTCGGCCGGTCGCGGCCAGCACCGCCCACACGCTAACACTCCGCGCGTTGCCTTCGACGCGACCAGGGGCTGCCAACAACATCATAAGTTGCAGCCTGCCTCCTAATCGGACCTACGTAAGCATCGCACTCTGGCCGTGCATCGCATGGCGTAGACTGAGCCAACCTACGAACATATCGAAGGGAGCTTCCGTGAAAAAGAAGGGACGCGCTTTCGAGGAGTTCGTATGCAAACTCGAACGCCTAATCGCCGACACTCCCGTTGAAATTTCCTCCCCGGACTTCATTATGGGCAAGATCACCGGCGTGCTTCGAGAGGTAGATATATCCCTATGTGCTCGCGTTGGCTCAGTTCAGCTGCTTGTCATCATCGAGTGTCGCGACCGTAACGCCGTGCAAGATGTCCGCTGGATAGAAGAAATAGCGACGAAACGGGAAGATGTAGGCGCCAATAAAGCAATAGCGGTATCTCGCACCGGTTTCTCAATTGCAGCCAAAAAAATGGCCAAGGCCAAGGATGTCGACCTGCGCGCCTTCACGGATGTCGACGACGGCACCGTCTCGCCATGGGTATCTGTTAAACAGACCGTTTTCGAGATACATCGGCTGGATGCTATTACCCTGCAATTTAACAACATGGATAGACCTGAGTCCATCGTCCATCCGAAGCTCCCATCGCCTCCCCGTATCATTCGAGTACTCGACGGCGAGCTAGTGACGCCGCATGACGTTTGGCGTGAGGTGTGGCACCGAGAGAAGCACTTTATAGATGAACCGGTGTCGCACCGGCCTAATGGCTACACCATCAAGGTAGCGGCACCAGAACGTGGATACGTCATTGAGACACAGGACGGTCCGGCACATCTGACGGGAATCAGGATCGCCGGTGACTGCACCGTAGGGGCTATTCCTTTAAATCTGCTTCAGCATCTGGAATATGTGGTTAATGACGATACCCTTGGCAGGGGAGCCAAAGTGGTGCTAGAAAAAGATGGCGAGCCGGTCATCATAACGATCCAAGCTAACACCCATAAAACCCGTTACAGCTTGACCGTTGAGCATAAAGGCGAAAGTGAGACGGCCTATCTTGATGGGTTCCCGCCCAAGTTGACTCCATCGCCTGATGGCGCATCCGATGCGTCGTAGTGATACGTATGTGTCAAGCCGTACGGTGCCCCATCAACAGCAAACAGTTCAGCAGACTGCGGGCTCGCACGCATTGCTGTTGCTTCTCCTGATGAACTGACTGAATGCGGAAGATCAAGGCTGCCGCACCGCTTCCGGTGCTCGGGCCTGGCGGCCCTGCGCTCCGGGTCGGCTTGCCACCGGACACGCGGGTTGCTGTGATCTGCTGTACAGCAGGGAAGTACAGCACCACCGCCTCACGTAGCCTAATCGTCTCGTACGGCATCGCACGGTTGAGCAGCAGCGTCGGCCTTCGACGACGGTCCTCCGCTTCACTCGTAATGAAGTGTTCAGCTGAGCCGGGGACGATCGCCGACTTTGATTCTTATGTCTCGACAGGCGATCGGCTGCCCCAGACCGGCCTCGGCGGTACTACATCCGCAGATTCGCTGGGATGGTGTGGCCGTAGTTTCGCATCGGCCGAGCAGCACTCGTGTCTGGTGTAGGCGCCGGAACTAGGACCATGCGAGCACGTGATCAATAGAGTTTGAGGCAGAGATGAACAGCATGGGCATGACTTGACAGTTTCGACCTGCCCAGTGGGCCGCAATACTCGCAGGCGTCGCCGGCGGATCTGTCGCCGCGTTTGATGGCTGCGGTGTCGTCGGCGATCAGGACCGCTTGAGGGTGGGCGACATCGTCAACGACGTAGCGGCGGACCTCGTCGCGGACAGGGTCGGCGTCCCATTTGGCTCGGGCGAGCAGGTGCTCGAAGCGGTTGGCGATGGAGTGGCCGGTGTGGTCGGCAGTTGCCAGGAGTTCTTGCGTGGTACGTCGCTGAGCAAGGCGCGGACCAGGCCGCCGAAGACGGAACGCGGTGCGGGCCGGTGAACAGCGGCCCAGACGATAAGGTTGGTCAGGCCTGAAGGATGGTGTCTCAGGACATGACCAGACCGTAGGTCAGCAGGAAGGTCACGTACCGACTATCAACCGACTACGTTCCGTATTCCCACCGAACCCCAAGCGCTCCAATGCCGTGCCTGTTCCCGTCCCCCAAGACCTGGGGCAGGAGAGGGCTGCCGCTGGCAGCCAAGGAGCACTGCGATGATGAGCTCGTGTCGTCCTCCTCCACCCGTCGACGAGGCGCGCGATCTACGCTAAGTTCAGAGTATGGGCGACATGGCGAAGCGCATCTCAGCGATAGATCTCTTCTGCGGAGTGGGCGGGCTGTCGCATGGGCTGATGCAGGCTGGGCTGAACGTAGTCGCCGGTTTTGATATAGATCCTCGATGCAAATACCCATTCGAGAAGAATATTAAGGCTCCGTTCATTGAGCAAGATGTCCGGACGGTCTCTAAAGAGCAGCTTGAACTTCTATGGGAGCCAGGTTCAATACGCCTCTTGGCAGGATGCGCGCCTTGCCAACCCTTCTCGCCATACAGGCGAGGCGTAGATACGTCTTCAGATCCGCAATGGTCGCTCCTTGGTGAATTTTCACGACTCGTCAAAGAGTCTCGCCCTGAGCTTGTAACCATGGAAAATGTCCCTCGGATTGCGAGTTCCAAGATCTTCAGGGAGTTTTTCGACTCCCTCGAAGAAATTGGTTACGAAGTTTCCTTCAAGAGCTGCTACGGCCCGGAATATGGCCTTCCGCAAGAGCGCCGTCGACTTGTTCTCATTGCGTCGCGCATCGGACACATTCGGGTCCCTGGAGGTAGTCGCAAGCCCGAAGAATTCACGACGGTGAGAGATGCGATTTCCGGCCTCCCGGCAGTTCCTCAAGGGAGAACGCATGACCTTGATAGCCTGCATAAGGCAAGAGCCTTAAGCCCTCTGAACCTGAGGCGAATCAAAGCATCCAGGCCAGGGGGGACATGGCATGACTGGCCAACAGAGCTGCTATCTCCTTGCCACACTAGACCTTCTGGCGCTACGTTCAAGAATGTCTACGCCCGCATGGAATGGGACAAGCCGTCTCCGACTATCACGACCATGTCGTACAATTTCGGCACCGGAAGGTTCGGCCATCCGGAGCAAGATCGTGCGATTACCCTGCGAGAAGCGGCGATACTTCAAGGGTTTCCAGAGAATTACCAGTTCGTCCGGCCAGGGGAACGCGTGGAGTTCAACTCCATAGGTCGGATGATCGGAAATGCTGTTCCTCCTGCGATCGCACAAGCAGTGGGGAGCGCCCTTCTCGCGGCAGTCAATCAGCAGGCCCGCTAGGGGATTTACGAATAGCGGCCAAAAGCGGTGACTCTTCCGGGTTTGAATAATCGTCGAAATGACGGTCATCGGGCCGCAGAAAAATCGTCCTTTCCAGCACTTCTGTTGCCGACCCGTCTAGGCTGACGGAAATCACCTGAGCGCTGAAACGAACAAGTTCTCGATCGAACGACTGCAGCTCAACAGCAACATTATTTCCGACGGTTTATAGCCGGAGCAGCCCGTTGGTAGCCCAGCACATGAGGCGTACAGAGCTGCCCTAAGACAACTGCGGGACCAGCATCGAGCAAGACGTCATGCTTCTGGGCCGCCCTGGGCGATACCGAGGATGAGCTACCGCAGTCAGCGCAAGGTTCACGAATAGCGAGGGAACGACGCCCTCTCAAACTTCGGTCTCTGCTTGGCCCGCAAGGGGCACCGCTCATCCATGCGTGATCCCCTACCGGTCCGAGCCTCTCTGAACTGGCGGAACGAGCGGTCACCGCAGGATCAAGGATGAGTGCGTGCGTCGACCGATATCTAAATGTAACCTGACGCGCTGATCGCAGCGGTTCTACACCTCATCTGCCGGCATCCCGGGCATCCTGAATAAAACTCATCAACAACCATCGCCACCCAGAGGTCGTCAAAGCCCACGTCGCACACATCGTAAGCGCGATCGCAATCAACATTGAGTGCCTCATCACCAAGCATGGTGATCAATGATCCTCGTGGTCTCCAACACAGTCACACAGCGTGAACCAGGCAAACTTCAGCGATCGGTCAGGGAATTTGATCTACCGGTAGCGGCCCCCACCGCTAGAATTTCACAACGCTCTCGGCTCGGGTCGACAAAGGACAGCAGCATGCCGCTAGAGGTCAACAAACACGTCCAACGGATACGTCGGTACCAGCCGTTCGACGTCGACAGCTCCGAGATGATCTACGAGCTGCAGGCGGACTGGACGCAGTCTTTGTTCCCCGTCGTTACGCTGACCTACTTGCTCGATGCCATCGAACGCCCAACCACGAAGACCATCGTCCTGACCGGGGACGCCGGGCATGGCAAGACAAGTCTGTGCGCCAGCCTCCTGGCCAGGCTGCGGGGCGATGCCGAGGCGATCACATCAGAGACCCGGAAGACGGTCTTCCGCGAGTTGTCCGACGCTGGCGATGCCAGCCGCCCCATAGGCCGGACCCATAGCGGACGTCCGCTTTACATCCTCAAGGATCTCAGCGAGCTCAGCGTGCAGGCCGGCGCTCGCAAGCTCGTGGAGTTGCTCGACCCTGCAGATGGGGGTATCGCGATCATCTGCGCGAATGAGGGCCAGCTACGCAAGTGCGCCGCTGAAGACGATAACCTCGACAAAGGCGGTACAGGGCGCGCCAAGATCCTGGTGACGACCCTCACTCAAGGCATCCTCTGCGGGCAGGTGAGCGACCCCGACGACACAGTCACTGTCATCAACCTCAACTACCAATCCGTAGCGGCCGACAGCTCCAACGGCGGGCTCATCCTGTGGGTCCTGAAGCAGTGGACGACGCCTAAATGGTCGCGATGGAAGTCCTGCGAGACCTGCGATGCACGGGTAGTCTGCCCCATCCTGGCCAACCGCATCGAGCTCAGCGATCCCACCCGTGGGCCTCAGCGCCGGACCGCGGTCCGGGACCTGTTCGCCGCAGCCGAGCGCACCGGGGCCGTGGTTACGACCCGTCAGGCGCTATCGGTGATCAGCTACATGCTCACGGGTGGCCTTTCCTGCGAGAACGTTCACGCCAGGTACCAGCGGTCACATTCGAACAGATTATGGCAAGCACCTCACTTGTACCATCAGGCCCTTTTCGGTGACCGGCTGACACAGCAACAGCGTCATCTGGTACCTGCCTTCTTCGCACTACGAAAACTGGACCCCGGCAAGGTTTCCCGCCGCCAGGTCGACGACCGGCTGGACCCGGACACGGCCGGCGACTTCCCTCCCGCGGACACTGGCAGCTACCTGCAGAAGGTCCGTACGAGTCGGGACGCCCAGAAACAGGCCGAACAGTTGCGAAGCGTGTACACGTTCCTGCGGCGAGCTGACTTCTTCAACAGCGACGACGATAGGGACCGGTTCGCCCGTATGGGCCTGCTGGCCGGCGACGACTTTGTCATTGTCCAGGACAAGAATCGGGACCCGGCGGACACCAGGGTACGAGACCGCTTTCTCAAGGGGCTGGAGGCCGTCCAGGGCATCCACCGGGCGGGGAGCAACCCCGATTTCCTGATACTAGACCCAGCCTTTTTCACCCACCGCGGCCGTGCGGCCGTGATCTCTCGTCGAGTACCAAGCAAGGGTGTCGAGGTTGTTGACCAGGTCACCCAGTGGCAACAGACGGGCGTCGCCCCTGAGATGCAGAACGCCGTCGAGTGGCTCAACCGAGCCATCTACATCCGTATCCCGGCCGTCGTGCCTGGGCATGACGCGGTCTCGGTGGAAGCAGACCTGTTGCGCTTTGAATTGCTCACACGGTGGGCCGCTGGCCTGCGCAGCGAGGTCCAGCACGAGGCAGAGATCCGCGGTCTGAGTGGATCCCTGGCAGAGCTGGCCGACTCGTCGAACAAGGACGACGAGATCCAGGTATTGGCGGGCAACACCATGAGAAAGCTCATGATCGACGTCGGCGATAAGATCAGGTCGGTGCGCGCCTGATGGCTGATCGTTCCAAGGCTGAGGTCGTCCTTCGGCTCTTCGGGGTGAATCTCGAACGACAGGGCCGCGGCTTCTACGTCCCGCTCGAGATGCTCGCGATCGCCCGCGGCGTCTACCTGGCGCATCAGGAAAACCCGGAGAAGTTCGCAGGGCTCCTGGACGGCGGAGCCGATATGGTTTATAGAAGGACCTCGCACGACCTGGCCCGGCGGATCGCGACCAAGGCCTACATCGTCGAGGGCGACGAGGAACTGAGCAAGGCCGTCGAGCTGGATTCCCCCGAGACGATGGCAACGCTCCACGCCCTGTTCTCCTCCCTGTTGGTCGAAATCCCCGGGCGTCGTAGCCAACCCGGTTGGTTCGGCGTGCACATCTATCCGTTCGTCGGTGAGCTCATCCACTACGACGCAGTCGAACGACGAATCAAGCAATCCGATGCCTCCTCCAAGAACAGCGAAAAGAAGCGCAAGCAGGCCGGTAAGGTTGCCCCTGGCATTAATGCTCCGAGTATCGAGCGTTACCTCTTCCGCGATGGCGGGGAATGGGCCTACAAAGTCCTGCGCAGCGACCCTGATCCCGACCGCAAGGAAGCGACTCGAAAGGGTATGGCCGACCTCGTGCAGGACAGTGGCACCCCGTTGGGCAATCTTGCCAAAGCCCTCAGCGCGCATGACTTCGATTACGACGAAGCACCCGTGGAGGGCATGGACAAGGGAATCACGCTGCACGAGGATCTCAGCCCGTGGCCCGATCTGCTCCGGGAAGGAACTCGCAACATCGTCGCTCGGATCGCAACGGTCCCCAGAGCCAAGCGCACCGAGAGCCTCATGCACTGGGTCCCGTACTGCTTGGCGCGCCACCAGCTGCATCTCGCACGCATGAAGCTCGGCGCCACCGGTCAGGTGTCGATCCTTTTGGACTTCGGCAACGAGGCAACCCCGCTGCGTACAGAGTCGCAGAAGAGCCTAACCCGCTTCCGTAACGACATCGTCAACGCGATCAACGTTCAGGCTCGAGAAATGATCGACGAAGCCGAGGGCGACGAGGACAAGAGGCGCCGCTACGAGAGATTCACCAAGGAGGCGGGCAACGCGGTCGCCTCGCCCCGAGCATTCTTCAGCGAGACTTTAGCCGCTGTGGGGGCCCTGAACGCGACGGCCGGCCGCCGACACTTCACCATGAAGCCCCCGATGCTCGAGAGTCTGGTATCCGCCACCATCTCGCAAGGAACTGAGATGGAGTTCGACCAGTTCTGTAAACTGCTGTACGAGAAGTACGGGCTCGTAGTAGAGAACAAGGTCGCGTCTGCGAGCCCGTTGGCCTACGAGGTCGACTCATCGTTCCTTGACCACAATGGCAAGGCGTTCAGGGAAAAGCTGGCCGCTATCGGTTTGCTCACTCAGTATTCAGATGCGACCAGCATGGTCCGAGGGGAGCCCCGGTGACCGACAGTAGTATCAGAGCGCTCGGTCGGTTCGTCGCCGACGAAGCGCTCCGCAAGGTCACCGACATCAGTGGAGCCCGTGCCGTCCTGCGAGTCAGCGGATTCGATCGGCCGACCGTAGCCGAAGCGCTCCGTCGAACCGCCCAGAGGCTGTCGGAGTCGCCGGGCCGTCAGGTTGTCGTCAAGGTCGGCACCTCGGAGCCAATCGAAGGCGTACCGGTTGACTACCTGCTGGACCCGCAGGACCAGCTGACCAAGTGGCGAAACTTTGGACAGGGTGCGGCGGTGCTGCTCTTCGAGTGGGGAGAATCTCCGGACGCACAGGGGCTGGCGGCCATGAACGCCCTTGACGATGCTGCAATCCTGGGGGACCACCACAACACTTCTGGCGAGCACGGGTTCGAAAGGTTCATGGCAGAAGCGTGGCGGGAAGCCGGTGGCATCGGTACCGTTCCGGCCCTCATGGCCACCCTACTCCCGGAGATCTGGCGTGCTGTCACCGATGAGGAGCCTCGGTCCTTGCACCGCTGGGCGACCTTCCTGGTCGAAACCGCGCAGAGAGTCGCAGCAACTCACGTCCACACCCCTGAAGCGGTCTATCCCGAGATCTCTGCAGCACTGCCCGCTCTTGACCTCTTTCCGGACCGAGGGCTCTCCATCAAGCTCGCCGCGCTGCCCGCCCGAATCAAGAAGAACGTCTGGGTCAGTGCCTTCAAACAGCCCACTGGCAAGGAGATCACCGAAGACGACCTGATAGACCGCATTGCCACCACCGAGTTCAGCAAGGAGTCCTTGGAGTACATCGGTACGGACTCCAAGACTGCCAAAATGCGCATGCGCAGCCTCGTACTCAACCTCAACCGCAGTGGCTCTAGCCCACAGGATCCTCGTCAGCTTCGCCGCGAGCAGGACCTGACCCTCTGGCTCGAAGTCTTCGAGCAGAAGTCCAAGAAGATCGGCCTGGGCCAGCAGATCCGTCAAGAGATCGAGCGGACCGCCGCAGAGCGGATCAACGAGTACGACGACATGGTGATCGAAGACGCGCTCGACCGCGGCGATCAGGAATCCGCACAGCGCTTCCTTGACGAGGCTCCCGTCGGAGGAACCGAACCGCTAGCCGACCTGCTGTCCAAGCGATGTCGCCGCAAAGTGGAAAAGCTCGCCTTTCCGGACTCTCAATTCGTCTATGACCCACTGCGTGCCCTGCTGCGGGAGCTGACCTATTTTTCCGACGAAGAGGAAGGCTCTGTCGTCGTCGGGCTTGAAGGCAACCAGGAAACCGGACAGTGGAGCCGCTGGCTGTTCGCCTTTCTGCACGCACGCACCCTGCGAGATGTCCAGGACTCCACCGGACTTCGCCTGACTCTCGAGGTCAGGGAGTGCCTGCTGGACCTGAACATGCCGTGCCTGCCGAAGGAAGACGAGCCGTTCGACCCGAACATCGAGTGGGCCCCGCTGCGCATCCTGGTCGAGGTGGACGGTGCCGCCCAGCGGCGCTTCCGCTGGGACCCCCTGGGCATCCCTGGTCAGATCGCTATGGCGGCCCTCATCCGCGGCTGGAGACCTCCCCCCGGCCATGCCAGCAATCTGACCTTCGACGCCTTCCTTCAGCAGTTCAACGAGCCCAGGCACTGGCGGGTCGGCGAGCCCGTGCCCGAACTCACATCACATTTCGCCGGCCAGATGGAGCGCCTCAAACAGAATCACTTCAAGCGGTTCTCGGACGGGCTCGACGCCGAGAACATCAACGAGTACGTACGTGAATGGGAAGGCATACTTCGCGCAGCTCGCACCGCCCTGATCCCCAACAACGCCCCGAACGCAGATCTCGAGGCCGTCGTCCTGACCGACGTCGTCGGGCTGGCCGACCATCGCATGATGATGCTGGCCACCCACCCACTGAAGCTGCGCTGGCTGGCAAAAAACTACGCGGAGGCCGCCGACAGCATCAAGACGGCCCTGAACAAGGAGGGAGGGCTGAGCCTCAACCAGGAGAACGAGGACCTCTTCTTTGACGCCATCGATCGTATATCCCCACATGGGACACCTGCGATCCTCGTCGGGCCCGGCGGCACGATTGCCATTCCGATGCGGGAATCGGCCGGGCACGAGGAGTACGCGCCTGTCCGCCACGGCGGCAATGAGTCCAAGGACTGGCTCTCCAGCGTTGATGAGACCGCGATCGATGAGATGGTTCGCGTCATCACCGACTACCTGACGACCTACCCCCATAAGCTCGACGGCCTACGCTTACTGCTCCTGGATCGCAACGGCGACCCCGTACTGCCCATGCGCGTGGCAAAGCAATTGCGGGCCAAGAACCCTCGTCTGAAGGTCGATCTGGTCGTGCTGGCTCCCCAAGCAACCCATCACGAGATCATCCAGGGTTTCGACCCGCAGTTCTCCAGCGCGGAGATGTCCGAGGACAGCTTCCTGCCTGACGTCCAACTCATCCTGCAAGCATGGGAGCCCGAACAAGAAGCAGACCTGTCAGAGCTGGAAGACACCATTGACCTCGCCCTGGCCCCGGCGCTCTTCGGCACCCAGACCAGTATCAAGGAGAGCACGAAGAAGGAATCCTTGTCGGGCTCCTTCAACTCCTGGAAGCACCCGGCCTCCCACAATCTGGCGCAAACCAGCGAGAACGTCGTAAGAGCGCTGTTGCCCGAGACCGCCGACGAGACACTCGAGTCCTGGTCAACCCTGTGCGTGCGCTACGACCGCCGTTCTCCGGTCTCCAGAGAGAGCGTCGACGGCATCGACTACTTCGAGATGCAGGTGCAGTTCGACCAGCACCAAGGCTTGTTCACCACCCTGCACCGCGTGGCCCACTGGGTCGTCACCCTCGACAGTTTCATCGGACGCGAGCAGATTGATGCCCTGCGTAACCGTCCTGACGTCATCCTCGTCAAGCCCAGTGTCGGCAAGAACGAGTCCTACACCCTTATTGTCAGCTCGCAGACCGGCCAGCAGTTCGTCGTCCAGCGACTGCGGCGCCGGTTGGAGCAGATCGGGGTCGTTACTCCGCAGGACTCCGAAGGCACCGCTAAGCGGATCTATGAGGTAGGCCGCAACGTGGCCCCTGGCGCCGTGCTGCGCTCCCTCGGCATCGGCACCACGGTCAACGAAGTCGTCGGCCTAGTCGCCACCCGGTTCGTCATTGACCAGCAGTTCCCCGTCCCTCCGCGGGACACGAGCCTGGTCACCTGGATCAGCTTCGACGAGCACCACCGCTGGTTCGGCCGGGGACTCAAGACTCGTGCCGATCTGGGCCGCTTCGTGCTGACCGTCCAAGATGACGGCATAGTTCGCCTGGATGTCCTGGTCGCCGAGTCCAAGTTCCGCCAGGCTTACGACGTCGGCTCGGCCGAGGAACAACTCAACCGCACCACCGACCTATGCAGGGATGCTTTTCGCTCGGATGGCGAGGTTCGCCACGACCGTCCCTTCTGGCTGGACGAGCTTGCCGCCGCGATCGCTCAAACGAGTGGAAACGTCCTAAGGGCTGCAGACCTTCCAGCTCGTACCGTGATCGGCTACGACGACCACCGTCAGATCGAGGCGAAGGTCCTTGACGCCCTACGCTCCGCGGATGTCCAGCTCGGTCAGGTTACTGGCGTTGCCGTGGCTATCTCGGCCGAGGACGACCAGCCGGCTCCGATGGTCGGAAGCCTCGGCAAGCACGCTCTGGTGAGGCTGAACAAGCACGAGCTGCTGAACCTCATCGGCGCTCTGCGGGCAAATCAGGACCCCGCCAACGCAGACCCCCTTGTTGACCTCGGCGGGACCGTGAAGGTCTCTGACCCCGCCGCCCAGACCACCTCGACAGACATCTCCACCATCATTCCTACCTCGGAAGAACCGACGGCACCTGCCGAGGCTGTCGGAACGACTGCTCCAACAAACGGGCCGGGAGTGGTAGTTGCGCGCCACTCTGCCCCCGAGGCGGATCTTTTCCCTCGGAAGGCTCACCACGGTGGGCTCTCCGAGGAGGAGCTGAGGCTTCGATACAACAAGGTCCTTGACGTCTTCGTCCGCCACAAGGTCGACGTCACCTCCCCGGAGGTCGGCAAGTGGCAGGAGGGGCCCGGCTTCTACATCTTCCGGTTCATCCCCCATCCTGGGGTCACCGTTGACAAACTGACCAACCGGCGAGACGAGATCTTCCTGGCTCTGGCGCTACCCTCCGGGTTCAGCATTCGCACCCGCAGCGACCGCGGCTCCGTACTATTTGAAATCCCCAAGATCGACGACGAAATGTACGGGGTTGACGCCAAGGTGCTGTGGCAGCAGTGCCCAGTCGATCCCGAGAGTCTCATCGCCCCACTGGGCGCCGACATCGAGGGCAACCTGGTCACTATTGACCTCTCCTCCGCGGACTCACCGCACTTGCTGGTGGCCGGCACGACCGGATCGGGAAAGTCCGTTGCCCTGGACACGATCCTCAGGGGCTTGATCCGGTATGACAAGAGTGCCCTGCGGCTCCGTCTCGTTGATCCTAAGGGCACCGAGCTTGTCGACTTCGAGGACGACCCTCACCTTGATGGCGTGATCGGTATGGACGCCGCCGATGCGATCGAAATTCTTAAGGCAACCGTCGAAGAGATGACCGAGCGCTATAAGGACATGAAGGCGATCCGCGCACGCAAACTCGTCGAGTACAACGCCAAGATCCACAAAGCAGATCGAAAGCCATGGATAGTCGTCGTCCTGGACGAGTACGCCGACCTCACCAGCGATCCTGAAGAGAAGAAGCAGATCGAAGCGCTGCTCAAGCGCCTAACGCAGAAGGCCCGCGCTGCGGGCATCCACGTCATCGCAGCGACGCAGCGGCCGAGCGCGGACGTCATCTCGACGACCATCCGCTCCAATTTCCCCGCCCAACTGGCCCTGCGGGTCAAGACTGCGACCGACAGTCGCATCATTCTGGACGAGACCGGAGCCGAAGCTCTGGCTGGACATGGCGACGCCTTTCTACACACAGCTAAGGGCACCACACGACTGCAGGTGGCCTACGACGGGACCTAAACAAGCCTCGCAGATCACTCCAGCCGCGCAGCGGCTGATACCGTGACGATCGCGTACTTCGGTGCCCGCCGGTCATGGTCGAAGCGATCGACGCCAAGCCCTCCTAATGAGTTCTAGGAGCAGGCCATCCGGCAGACTCCTTGGTGGATAGCGACCACCGGCGGGTGAGCACTCGGCCCTCCTGGACGTTGAGTCCTTGACGAAGATCGTGCCCCCGCAGGTTGGTCGGGAGAGTTGATCGCTGCTGGGATGTCGTGCCTCCCCGCCGTGGGGATGAGCACCGTTTCATTAGGTCGCCGATGGTTCTCCCGCAGGTTGCTGACCAGCGGTGACGGCGATGGGAGAGACGGTGCGACTGTTCGTCGGCGATGACTGGGCCGAGGCTCACCACGATGTGGAATTGATGGACGCCTCGGGCCGCAGACTGGCCAAAGCGCGACTTCCGGAAGGCGTGACGGGCATGACCCGGCTGCACGCCCTGATCGGCCGGCACCTCGGCGATAACGCCGCCGAGGCCGAGGTGATCGTAGGTATCGAGACCGACCGGGGCCCGTGGGTGGCCGCGCTGGTGGCGGCCGGATACACGGTGTATGCGGTCAATCCGCTGCAGGCGGCCCGCTACCGCGAACGTCTGGCGGTCTCCGGAGCCAAGAGCGACGCGGCCGATGCGCACATGCTGGCCGACATGGTCCGCACCGACGCCCACCAGCTGCGGCCGGTCGCCGGTGACAGCGACCAGGCTGAAGCGATCAAGGTCGTCGCGCGGGCGCACAAGACGCTGATCTGGGAACGCACCCGCCAACTCCAGCGACTGCGCCACGCCCTGCGCGACTACTTTCCCGCCGCGCTGGCCGCCTTTGCGGACCTGAACGCGCCCGAGGCTCTGGATCTGCTGGCCAAGGCGCCCGACCCCGGTTCGGCTGCCAAGCTGACCACCGGCCAGATCACCGCCGCGCTCAAGCGAGCTCGCCGCCGCGGTGATCTGACCGAACGCGTCTTGCGTATCCAGGACGCGCTCCGCGCCGATCACCTGGACCGGCCCGCAGCGGTCACCGAGGCCTACGCCGCCTCGGTGCGGGCGTTGATCGCCGTCCTGGTCACGCTGAATGAGCAGGTCACCTTCCTGCACAAGGAGGTGGAGGCGCATTTCGGCCGGCACCCGGCCACCCCGGTCATCGTTTCTCAGCCGGGGCTGGGACCGATTCTCGGCGCCCGGGTACTCGCTGAATTCGGCGATGACCCCGAGCGCTACGCCTCGGCCAAGGCCCGTAAGAACTACGCGGGCACCAGCCCGATCACCCGCGCCTCGGGCAAGAAGAAGCTCGTCGCAGCACGGTTCATCCACAACGACCGGCTCATCGACGCCCTCATGACCCAGGCATCCAACGCCATCAACGCCTCGCCCGGCGCCCGCGCGTACTACGACAAGCAACGCGCTCGCGACGTCGACTACAACGCCGCCCTGCGCCAGGTCGCCAACCGACTGGTCGGCATCCTCCATGGCTGCCTCAAAAACGGCACCCCCTACAACGAGACGACCGCCTGGCCCCACCCGGCCCAAGAACCCGCCGCTTGACATCAAAACTCCTGGGATGTCTTCGTCGGGACTCGGCACCGAGTGACCATGGTTGAGGCAGATCGAAAGCTGACGACAATGGTGACGACACGCCAGCCACCGCGGGCGTGCAGCGGGCGGCTGGTGCCACCGCCGGCCTCGGCTCGGATTATCGGTACCAGGGCAGTCTGTCAACGACGGTCGAATCCTGACCCCCTGGCGACGTCTGAATCTTGACCCCCTGATGTTGTCGTTGGTTATTGTTCGTGCTCAGGTCGGGCCGG
>NZ_JBITLM010000011.1:0-376909 GCF_044465295.1 Nonomuraea sp. NPDC049714
CGGCCCGACCTGAGCACGAACAATAACCAACGACAACATCAGGGGGTCAAGATTCAGACGTCGCCAGGGGGTCAGGATTCGACCGTCGTTGACAGTTCTCCCGTGCCAGTCGCAACACCAGGACGCGGATGGACCGGACGGTGCGTGGGCGTCCACGCCGCCGGGGTACGCAGGCCGCCGCGTCACGGCGCCGCAGCAGATCGCGGTGCCAGCGCAGGATGGTGTCCGACCGAACCAGCAACGTCAAGTGGCGCAGCCTGGCGACCGGCAGACGGTGAAGCAGCCCAGCGAGAAGGAACCGGTCATCCGGCGTGAACGCGGGCTTGGCCAACTGCCGCTGCAACACCCCCAGCTGATGCCGCAGCACCAATATCTCGATGTCTTTGTCATGATCGCTTCTCGGCAGGAGCCGTAGGAACGAGAAGGTGGTCGTCACCGTGAGGTAGGCCAAGCGCAGCAACACGACCGACCATCATGCCGCCATCATGCGCAGCGCTCGCGATACCCACCAGAAACCGAGCCCGTCCACTATGTCTTTGACCTGCCCGGATGAATATTCGGCACCCGCAGAGCCGAGGGCCCGGTTCTCACCCCGTACAAGGGCAAGAACAAGCCCGAGTCCCAGAAGCAGGCCAACCGTGCCCACGTCAGGCTCCGCGGACCCGGCGAACGCGCGAACGCCCAGCTGAAGAGCTGGAAAATCCTTCGCAAGCTACGGCCCGAGCAAGGCCGGCCATCTCTGCAAGGCCATTGCCGTCCTTCAGGACCACCCCGTTGCTCAGACCGCCGGAGGATGAAAAAGGGTCAATCATGCACCAGCTCATCGACGACCCTCAGCCCACCGAGCAAGTGCGGCTGGAGTACTAGTACTACAACCTGATTTCGTGATGTCTGAGCCAGCGTTTCCAATAGTGGCTGCTGCGGGCGCGGGTCTGGTCCTGGCGGCGGCGAGTGGACCAGGCGAGGGCGAAGTCGAGCGGTCGGGTGATTGTCGTGGTCAGGTGTGCCAGGAGACGACGGATCTCCGCGGGTGTGAGGCGGACCAGGCCGCTTGGGCTTTTGGGGCGTGCGCGGCGGTGACGGCCAGATAGGCGTGAGCGAGCATGGCGAGGGTGATGTGGCGGTGCCAGGCGTCGAACCGGCGGACCTGGTAGTGGTCCAGGCCGGTCTCGTTCTTGGCCGTTTGGAAGCACTCCTCGATCGCCCACCGGGCGCCGGCTACGCGGACAAGCTCGGCCAGGGTGGTGCCGGCAGGGCCGTGGCACAGGTAGTAGGCGATCTCCGGTTGGCCCTTGGCGTTCGGGGTGAGGGCGCGGCGTGCCAGGAGCCATCGCTGGTAGCCGGGCTCGGTCTCGAAGTGCACCGTGGCCAGCGCCCAGTCATACAGTCGGGGCCCCTTGGTGCCGTTCCCGGCGGACAGGCGTTTCCATGCCTCGGGTGGAGCGGCGGCGACCAGGGTGTCGGCGCGGGTGTCGCCATCGCGCAGTCCCATCGCGACAACCTGGCTTTTGGGCACGGCGACCACGTAGTTCACCCGGCGTTGTTCAAGGAAGCGCCGGAATTTCGAGTCCATCCCGTACGCCTCGTCCGCTGTCGCCCACGACACCGGCATTCCCGCGTCCAAGGCGTGGGCGAGCATCTGCCGTGCCAATGCAGGCTTGGTCGCGAACTCCACCTCATCACCGATCCCGGCAGCGCGGCAGCGCGGCCGGTCGTCCGTCCAGGACTTGGGCAGGTACAACTCCGCGTCGATCAACGCCCGCCCCAGCGGGGAGGCATAGGCCAGGAACACCCCGAGCTGGCAGTTCTCCGTCCGGCCCGCAGTCCCGGAGTATTGGCGCTGCACTCCGGCCGACTTCGTGCCCTTCTTCAAGAAGCCGGTCTCGTCCACGATCAGCACCGCGTCCCGGTGACCGAGATTCTCCACCACATAAGCCCGCAGGTCATCGCGCATACCACGGGCGTCCCACCTGGCCTGGTTCAGTAACCGCTGCATGCGATCAGGCCCGTCGTCGCCGGCAGCCTCCGCCAGCTGCCAGCCGTTCTTCCGCTCCACCGGCGCGAGCAGCCCCATCACATACGCCCGCGCTTGACGGCGGGGCTCCACCCGCCCGAACCGGCCCGCCACCCGCGCAAACAGCGCATCCAGTCCCGACACCCACACCCACACCCGCAGATCATCAGCAGCCACCACAACCCGCATGTTGGTGGCCACTACCCGGCGGAACCGTTCGGGATGTGCGGCCAGCAGGGGCAGGCCCAGCGCGCCGCCCCAGTCGTGGCACACCATGGTCACCTCGCGCAGGTCCAGCCTGTCGAACACGGCCTCGCGCAGCCAGTCGAGGTGCCGTTCATAGGTGTAGGCGAACCGGTCGGCGAGCTTGTCGGACTTGCCGAACCCGATCAGATCGACGGCCACGCATCGGTGCCCGGCCGCCACCAGCGGTGGAATGACGTGCCGGTACAGATAGCTCCACGAGGGATTGCCGTGCAGCAGCAGGACGGTCTCCCCCGACGCCGCTGAATCCTCGGGCCGCTCGTCCAGGTAATGCATCCGCAGCCGTCCGCCGTCGATCGCGACATAGTGCGGCTCGAACGGGTAGTCCGGCAGATTTTCGAAGCGCGCTTCCGGGGTGCGCAGCACCCGCAGGTCCTCCGTAGTGATGGTCATGATGTGTGCCTCCTCCGCGTCCAGTAGTGATTGGTGGCTGTTCGGGGTGTGAACGCAAGGCCGTGGGGCGTGGCCCCAGGTAGCCTTCGGGGCATTGCCTCACAGGATCCCGGCGAGTCGTACGGCGTTGTAGTACTGCTTGGCGATCCTTCTGCACGTGGCGCGCTGCACCTCAAGGAAGCCGTACGCGCGGTTGCAGACCCTTTCCATGTCGTAGAGGAACGCCTTATCGACGCGCTCCTTATTCGGCGAGCTGAACGACCTGAGGCTCTTATAGTTCCTGTAGCCGAAATCATGTCGCCAACAGGCGAGTTCGAAATTGAAGCCCCCAGGCTTGTCCGGGGAACTCGAGCAGTAGTCAGTCGTCCAGTTCCAGCGCCAATAGTTTCTACCCTGGTGAGCATCTGTTAGTTCGCTGACCCATAACTGTGCCCCTGCGTTCCCGACTGCGGTAAGCCTCGCAAGGCGGGCGAGCCTCTGCGCTTTGGTGGGCTCCGCCTGAGTCTCGAGGGATTGGGTAGCGGCAGGGCTTGCGGCCGCTGGAGCGCTCACTGATGAGGCGAGGGCTCCAGCGAGCGCCATGACGGTCAGGGTGGCGCGCGTCTTGTTCACAGATTTCCTCTCGGTCGGCAAACAGCGGTAAAGGCCGCCGTCCGCTTAACTGCTGCTTCTCCCTTGACCAGGGCATGCTTGTATGCTGGCCGTCTCAAGAGTGAGACCAGAGAGTTGGAGTGTGACGCGAATCAGGGAATAGAGATTCAGGCCACAAGGCGGCGGGGGACAGTGTTTCTGCCGGGAACATCGGCGACCGAGGAGTTGTCGGCCCAGGCCGATGGCGGTCAACTCGGCCTACTGCATTCGCCGCTGCGCTTATTGGAACAGGTCCCGTCCGGTGGCCCTATCCGTCAGCGTCAGCTTCCTAAGGCGAGGTTATTAGTGCCGCCGCTTCCGGGGACTGGTCGCTGAACAGGGCGGCGCTACGCAGAGATCTAGCACGTTCCACCGCCCTCCGATCGAGAGTCTTCTAGAGCATGGCGTGATGCCATTTATGATCGGGTGACTCGCCCATAACTAAATGAAGATTCTATCGATCTTGTTATTCCAGGTCCCCCCGCCAGGGTATCTTTCCGTTCCGAGATCGTAGTAGTAGCCGCCTGGGCCTACGGGAAGAATTTCGTCACCCTGAGGCCAGGAGCGGGAGTTGACCATGCCCACGAGGACATCGGTGCGGTTCCAGATGCTGGTGATCCGGTCCCGCCATCCGACGTCGCCCAGGTTGTGACGTCCTGCTTCCCTCCACCTCTTTCCGGCGCCTTCGTATCCGATCCACTCCCAGACGCAGACCCATCCGTCGGGGCAGTCCGAGGCATCGCGCATGATGACGGCGGAAGCGCTTGCGCTCTGGGCTTTCATGGTCGTGCTGGCCGAAGCTGGCGATGTCATTGGCGCCGTGATTATGGCGGCGACAGTAGCGGCGAAAACCGCGGTCGTGTAGCGCTTGTATCGCATTTGCTTCTCCTCTTGTCGCGCCTCTGCTGTTTGCCGGTCACGTTCTATGAGTGAAGCCAGGGGATTGAATGTGATGCGGGGCGGGTGGATGTGGCCTACATCACAGCCCGGCCTCGATGGCCTCGGTAAAGGAGCGCGCAGCCTACTGCGACAGGGGGAAGGTGGTGTGCTTCTTGGCGGCCGGTCTCGATGACGACGTTGAGCGAGGTCGGCGAGGCGGCGTTGTGGAAGCTGGTCACACAGGCTGAGGCGTCACGTTCGAAGGCCCCTGAAGAAGGCCTGGACGTCGGCGGCCAGCAGGTCGGGCTCCTCCATGGCGGCGAAGTGGCCGCCCCGGTCGAACTCGCTCCAGTGCACCACCGGGTTGGTCTTCTCGGCCCACGCACGCACCGGCGGCGCGATCTCGGCGGGGAACAGCGCGAGGCCGACCGGCACGCTGAGCGGCTCCGGCATCGCCCACCCCTGGGCGAACTCGTAGTACAGCTGCGCCGAGCTGCCCGCCGTACCCGTGAGCCAGTAGATCATGACGTTGGTCAGCAGCCGGTCGCGGTCGACCGCCTCCTCGGGCACGTCCTTGGCGTCGGTCCAGTCCTTGAACTTCTCCACGATCCAGGCCAGCTGGCCGGCGGGGGAGTCGGTCAGGCCGTAGGCGAGCGTCTGCGCCTGGTCGCCTGGATGTGCAGGTAGCCCGACAGCTCCTGCTCGAAGCGCTGCAGCCCGCCGAGGGTGCGGGCATCTCCGCCGAGGTGGGGCTCGACATGAGCCGCTTCCCCACCGCCGAGCACCTGGTGTCGTGGGCCGAACTCTGCCCGCGCACCATCCAGTCCGGAGCCAAGCACCGCTCCAGCAAGAGCGGCAAGGGCAACCCCTACCTCAAGGGCGTGCTCGGCGAGGCCGCCGCCGCGGCCAGCAAGACCGACACCTTCCTCGGCGAGCGCTTCCGCCGCATCGTCAAACGCCGCGGCAAACTCAAGGCCCTGGTTGCCGTCGCCCGCTACCACGGCCTCGGCTCTATCTACCACAACAGCCGTATCGACACCGGCCGGAAGATCCGCAACCACGTCCGGCAACTCGAAGCCCTCGGCTTCACCGTCACCCTCGCCACCGCCTGACCCATGATGACCCGCTCAGACCCAACCGGCGATCACCGGCCGAGGTCCGCTGCCGCGTGACTTGCCAAGGTGGCTATCTTCCGGTCAGGGCCTCTACGGAGTTCGGATCTTCAGGCGGGCTGAAGGCTTCGGATCCACAAGGTGGCCCCGCGTAGATGGAGACCGGCGAGGCGGACCTTGGTACCCGCCAGGAAGGCGCGAAACTGCGGGCTGTCGGCGGCCTGGCCGGGGCAGGACAAGGACAGTGGACCCTCCCGGTCGGCCTGCCTTGTGAGCGGCTCAGTTGGGCCGCCTTCAGCCGCACCTTGCGGGCCGTGGTGGAGTCCACGCTGACCACTCCAGGTCCGCCTGTCCGCGGGCGGCGGCCTCGGCGATCACGTTCCGCATCAGGTACTGGAAGACCCTGTCGTCGCGCAGGATCGGAACCTGTCGTAGACGCGAATCACGGCCCGTGCTCGGCCGGCAGATCACGCAAATGAGCAGTGCGCTCTGGAGTGGACCGTCGTCAGCCGGAGGGCTTGTCCAGTAGGGGGACCAGCGTGCGGTCGCCAACGCGGGTCATCAGGATGAGCGGCTTGACCGCTGCCCCGACCAGCGCCGAGAGCACCGGCTTGCCGGCGGCCCGGGCCAGTCCCGGGCCCAGTGCCGCCATCACGGCCGTCAGTGCGGGCAGCGGCCGTATCCACATCGTGATCTCGGCTATGAGGGCCTCGTCGTTCAGGCGCAGCAGTGTGCTCTCCTCCAGTTCCTGGCCGTTCAGATGGGCGGAGGACGCGAGCATGCGGGTCCGCTCGTCGCCGACGTCGGTGTGGTAGCGCAGGCCGCCCATAACGTTGAGGGCGACGCCGAACAGCTCGCGCATCTGCCGGTGTCCGGCGAACCGTGCGCGGGCGCTGAGGGGAGAGTGGAAGACCACGTCGGGAGCGAGGGTGGCGATCAGCGCGTCGAGGTCCTTGGCCTCGCCCGCCTCGCGGTAACGCAGGCTGGTCGACTCGGCTCGGGCAACGGGCATGACAACCTCCACAGTGAGTACGGATTCTGAACTTAAGAGGGTAGATTCAGAAAAGCAACTGACTAGGCTGAGGGTTATGAACCGTTTCGCCGAGATGCACTGCTCCATCGCCCAGGCGGCCGGTGTGGTCGCTGAGCCGTGGTCGCCGCTGATTCTGCGCGACCTCTATCTTGGGCTGCGCAGGTTCGACGACCTCGCCAGGGACCTCGGCATCTCGCGCAACCTGCTCGCCCAGCGGTTGGAGCGCCTGACCGCGGCGGGTGTGGTGGAGAAGGTCATCTACCAGGAGCGGCCCGTGCGCCACGAGTACCACCTGACCGAGGCCGGTCGCGACATCGTGCCCGCGCTGATGACCCTGATGGCATGGGGGGACCGATGGGCCACCCCGCCGGGCGGACCACCCGCGCTGCTGGTGCACTCGTGCGGGCGGCCGTTCAGCCCGGTGGTCACCTGCCCACACTGCGGCGGCACGGTGGACGCCGACTCGGTGAGTGTGCTGCCCGGACCGGGAGCCGCGCCCGGACCGGGCACCTGGGTCCTGGCAGGGGACCAAGAGGTCTAGCTCTACGACGGTTGCCAATCCGCGTCCCTGAGTGTGACGTCCGACTCAGTCACTGGTAGCAAAGCCCGCACCGATCACCTTCGCCATGTCATCGCTCCCATTAACTCGTCGTATCAGCCCCTTGAGTCTTTCCAGGAGCGAGATGTGACATCTCACCTCGTGGATTTGTCCGGGATGGAGGCGAGCTTGTCGGGGTTGCTGACGACGTAGATGTCGCGTACCTGCTCGCCGTCGGCGGCGAGGTCGAGCACCATCACGGCGAAGGGTGCGTCCTGCGCGAACACGACCACGGAGGGATCGCCGTTGACCTGGCGGTACTGGAGGTCCACACCCTCGGTGCCCCGCGTGTTCGCCACCAGCAGCCGGGCGACCTTGTCGCGGCCGTGGATCGGGCGAGGGCCGCCCGCCGCGGACTTGCCGCCGCCGTCGGACCAGAGGGTGACCTCGGGTGCGAGCATCTCCATCAGGGCGGCCAGGTCACCGCCGAACGCGGCGCCGATGAACCGTTCGGTCACCTCTTGGTGCGTTCGCCGGTCGATCCGAGTACGCGGACGCCGCGCTCGGACGTGTTCGCGCGCCCGGTGGGCGATTTGACGGACCGCGGCCGGAGTGCGGTCGAGCATGGAGGCGATCTCGGTGTGCTGGTAGGCGAACACCTCGTGCAGGATGAACACCGCCCGCTCCAGCGGAGTGAGCGTCTCCAGCACCACCAGCATCGCGATCGACACCGACTCCGCGCGTACGGCGGGCTCGGACGCGTCGTCGTCGGTGATCAGCGGTTCGGGAAGCCACGGGCCCAGGTAGGTCTCCCTGCGCCTCCGCAATGTGTTCTGGTGGGCGAGGGCCTGGTTGACCGCGATGCGGACCAGATAGGCGCGCGGGTTCTCGATCCGGGTCAGATCCCTCGCCGACCACGCCAGCCAGGTCTCCTGGAGCACGTCCTCGGCATCGCCGACGCTGCCGAGCATGTTGTAGACGATGGAGAACAGCAACTCACGGTGGTCGGCGAACACCTGGGAGGCATCGGCCGCGGTGTCATGCATCATGGAACTCCTTGTCAGGACGAATACCCCTCAAGAGCCCGGCGCGTCGAGCGAGTGTGACATCGGCTAGAGCTGTGGGCCTGGCCACCGACGGGTTCCGATCACGAGTGTGGCGGGACGGACGTCGGCTTCCTTCGGCGCGGCGGCCGCGTCGCGTTCCTCGCTGATCAACGCACGTTCAGCCCGGACCGCGGGTGCGTGGGTGAACTCGTGCCGGAGACGAGGGCCGATAAGAACGGCCCGGATCTTCATGTGCTCTCCTTGGCGAGGGCGAGGAACTCGTCGACGGTCCACTGATCGTTCGCGTGCCTGCCGTACTTCACCGCACAGACCCGCCCATCGGGGCCGAGGAGGAAGTCGGCGGGCAGGCCGGTCACGTTCTCCCGGCTCCGGGGGTACGGCCGGCCACCCTTCATCACGCCACGGGCCACCACGGGGTATGCGCTGGGACGCAATGGGGTGAGCCACGCGCGAGGATGCAGTACGGCTCGCAGCGACTGACTGACCCCGAAGGCTCGGTAGAGCTCCTTGCCCGGGTCGGCGATCACCGTGAACGGCAGCGCTCCCTGATGCGGCAGCATGTCCGCCGCCGGCGAATGGAACACCGCGATCTCATGGATCCCAGCGGCTGCGATCTCCTCGTGGCGTACAGCGACCGAGCGCAGATGGACGTTGCAGATCGGGCAGCCCGCGTACCGGCGGAACTGCAGGTGGGTCAGCCCACCGCTCGCGGGCAGCAGGACAGGCACGCTGTGGATGTCGGTCAGCTCCCTGAACTTGATCCGGTCTCCCGGCCTGCAACGCGACCGATCGAGGAGGTACTGCTCGAGCTTGTTCATGACGTCTCCCAGATGAATCTGCCTGTCTCATCGGTCGGCTGTTGGCCTCTGGTCTTCCTCGTCGGAGTGGCCGGTCCTGCCGATCGGGTGCCACGCGCCGGGTACCCGGCGTGATCAGCGGAGGGATCACTTGCCGATGCAGGAAGCTCCGATATCCCTTGGGAGTCATCCGAGCCGCGATGTGTGACATGCGAGCCCACGACCACCATGAAGATAGCGTCAGATGCGGTCTATCAAGGTCACGTAATGACGTGGCCGGAGCGCGACGCGACGCGTGGTTTCCAGCACATCCCTGAGAGCTGAATGACGGATCGGCAGGTTCACCTGCACCCCGTTCGGCCGCGAGCCGGCCCCGGCATGCTGTTCAAACACACCGCCCACGCGGGGGGCATGAGTTCGTGGTGGACCGATGGTGTCGCCGACGTCGGCTGGCTGACCATGACCGAGGTCGTGCAGCAGTGCAGGACGATCGCCGGCTCCGTCGACATCCCGATCTTCTGCGACGCAGACACCGGTTACGGCAGCGCGGTGAACACCCGGCGTACCGTTCAGGAGTTCATCCGCGCCGGGGTCGCCGGGATCCACATCGAGGACCAGGAGGAGCCCAAGAAGGTCGGCGGCCAGGCGGGGATCAGGCTCGTGCCGGGCTCCGAGGCGATCGGCCGGCTCCAGGCGGCCGTGGACGCGCGCGACGAGTTGGACGAGGACTTCGTCATCGTGGCCCGCACCGACGGCTACGGTGCCGAGGGCGGCAGCCTGGAAGAGGCGATCCGCCGGGGTTTGCTGTACAAGCGGGAGACCGGCGCGGACGTCATTTTCTACGAGGGGCTGCGCTCCTGGGAGGAGGTGCGGATCGCGCTCGCCGAGACCCTCGGCCCGGCGTACGCGATCGCCTCCCAGCACGCGGGCCCGACGCGGCCGATCGCCACACTGAGCGAGTGGGGGCAGGCGATCCAGGTCGCGCCGTTCATCCTGCCGGGCGTACTGGAGGTGTGACGGCTGCTGCTGCGGCTGCGGGAGGCCGGTGAGCTGGCCCCAATCGACGACTACAACGCCGCGATGTTCGAGCGCGAGGACTACGTCGGCTATGGCGACGTGTTCGTCCGGCCCGGGTACGACAACGTGCGGCGCTGGGAGGAGAAGTACTACCCGCCGGAGAAGCGTCGCGACTACGAAAACACCATCCACGATTGACGAAGTCACACTCCGGCGGTGGGAGCTCTCCAAGGGGGGAATGACTTTCGACTCTCTTGTGAGCTCTCATGTCCACCGCCTACGTCGTCGTGGCCCTGGCCACGGCCGAGGTCTCGATGTCGTGGCTGATCTTCCCGATCGGCTTCCCTCAAGTCGGCCGGGGCGATTGGCCTGGCCCTCGGGCTGCTCGGCGTGCCCCTGGTCGGGACGGCCGCCGCGATCGGCCTCATCCTCTTCTTCGTCTGCGCGGCCTACACCCACATCCGGGTGAGCGACTACTCCTCGACGTTCTACCTGGGTCCTGCTTCTTCCTCGCCGCCGCCGTCGCCATGCCGTCGCCATGCCGTCGCCATGCCGTCGCCACGCTGCCGCTCGACCTGGCCGCGCACTACTGAGCGGGTGTGCGGAAGGTCACATTGCCGCCGGCGGCGTCACTCTCCCGGCGTCGTCCCGCTCTTAGGGGGCATGACCAACAGACCAGCCATGCACGTCCTGAGGACGCCGGACGACCGCTTCGACGACCTGCCCGGCTACCCCTTCGACCCGCACTACGCCGAGATCGACGCCGGTGACGGGCACGGCACAACCCTCCGCGCGCACTACGTCGACGAGAGCGCCGGGCAGCCGTCGGGAGAGACGGTCCTGCTCCTGCACGGCGAGCCGACCTGGAGCTACCTGTGGCGGAACGTCATCCCGCCGCTGGTGGCCGCCGGGCATCGGTGTGTCGCGCCGGACCTGGTCGGGTTCGGGCGCTCCGACAAGCCGGCCGACCGTTTCGACTACACCTACCAGTCCCACATCGACTGGCTACGCCGGCTCGTGTTCGACGTGCTCGACCTCGACGACATCACGCTGGTCTGCCACGACTGGGGCGGGCTGCTCGGCCTGCGACTGCTCGCCGAACATCCTGGCCGGTTCCGCCGCGTCGTCGCCACCAACACGATGCTGCCCGCGGGCGACCAGGACATGGGTCCGTTCTTCCTGTTCTGGCTGCAGTCCAGCCAGCGCTCCAACCCGTTCAGCGTGGGCGAGGTCGTGACGCGCAACCACCGCTCCGGCAAGGAGATCGACCCCCGCGTGCTGGCCGCCTACGACGCGCCGTTCCCCGGCGAGCCGTACCTGCAAGGCGCGCGGCAGTTCCCGCTGCTCGTCCCGATCTCCCCGCAGGACGAGGCCGCCGGGCCCAATCGTGACGCCTGGGCCGTGCTGGAGCGGTTGGAGATCCCGTTCCTGTGCGCGTACGGCGAACTCGACCCGGTCAGCCGCGTCCACGGCGAGAAGATGGCCGAGCGCATCCCGGGAGCCAAGGGACAGCCCCACGTCACGATCCCGGGAGCCGGGCACTTCGTCCAGGAGGATCAGCCGGGGCCGTTGACCCAGGCCATCGCCGATTTCATCGCGGGAAGGCCGTGACGGTTGGGCGGCCCTTCCGCTTCGGCGGGGCCCTGAGCTCAGCCGTCGGGGAGCCGGCGGCGCTCGGCCTGCCCCATCCCATCGGCGCCGAACGGCGCCGCAACCCTCGAACGCGGCGTCAGAGAGCTGCGGCGCCGCTGCCCGAACCCCGCCCTGCTCATCGGCGGCCGCCTTCGACGGCGCGTCCGTGGTCGCGGAGCGCGCCGCCTTCGCGGGCCGCGCCGGGCCATGGCATCCGTCATCGAACTGCTCAAGTGAAAGGAGTCTCGTCATGCGGGTCGCCCTGATTACCGGAGGCGGGAGAGGCATCGGCCGGGCGATCGCCATGCGCCTGGCCGCCGGCGGAGCGAACGTCGTCGTCAACTACCGCAGCGATGCCGAGGCGGCCAAACAGGTCGCCGCCGCCGTGGAGAACCTGGGGGGCCAGGCCGCGGTGATCCGGGCGGATGTGGCCGTACGAGCGTGACGCCGTCGCATCAGACCACGGTGCCAGCGCAGGACGGTGTCCGGACGGACGAGAAGCCGCAGCCGGCGCAGGACCTCGCGGGGCAGCGAGGCCAGGAGCGCAGCGACAAAAGCCCGGTCCTCGGGTGCGAATCTCACTCTGGAGTTAGCGCCGAGCTGGCGTTCAAGGACGGTGATCTGGTGACGCAGGACGAGAATCTCCACATCCTTATCCCGGTCGCTCATGGGCAGCAATCGCAGCGCAGCGAAGGTGCTGGTGATGCTGAGGTAGGCCAGGCGAAGGAGCACAGCGGATCATCCTGCCGTACGCGGTTCCGCCTCCCGGGCGACCGGAACTCGCGTACGCCACACGAAACCCTCGCAGAGTCATGACCTGGGTGGATGTGATTATCGGCAGGCGCACAGCCGCACGCAGGGGAACAACCGCAAGTCACCCCGGGCACCTGAGCCGAACGCCCTTCCGATCGAGCAGGCCGACCGCCATCGATCAGTAACTTAACCTTTGATCGGTCGCAAGTTACCTGTTGCCATCCGTACCTTCTGTGAAACTTTCACATGCACAAGCAGTGTGATGCGATCTTCCCGGAGGAGAAACTCCACGCGAGGAGGCGTTCCGGCGGCGAGGCGCGTACCGGCGAGAAATTCCTCTTGTTGACGCGAGGCCGGACCGTCGGATGTACTCCGGCACAACGAGCTCAACACCTGCAAGCTCGGTTGTTAGCGTTAACAATACCTACCGGCCAAGAGGAGCCCAGGATGTCCCGCCACCCCCTTCCGAGCAGCCCGCGTACGGCCCCATGACTCGACCCGCGAGATGTTAACGCTAACAACGTCCTCGGAAAGCAGCGTCAAGACCTGACCCGGTGAACGCGTGACCGGCGGACGCCGGTCACCACCCCCCATTCCCAAGGAGCTCCAGATGTCCTTGAGCCGTCGTCAGCTCTTTCAGGCCGCGGGCGCGACCGCCGCGCTCTCGGTCGCCGACCGGTTAGCCGGCGCCTCCCCCGCTCTGGCCGCACTCCCCTGGGCCAGATCCGACATCGGCGTCTCGGCGTACGAGTTCGACCTCGGCCAGGTCCGGCTGACCTCCGGTCGCTGGCTGGACACCACCTGCCGGGACAAGGCCGGCCACATGGTGGCCGAGCTGGCCCGATGCCAGGCGAACAACGGCGCCGCCGGATTCTCCAGCGGCTACCTGTCCGGCTTCCCCGAATCGGACATCACGGCCGTGGAGAACCGCACCCTGACCAACGGCAACGTGCCGTACTACTGCCTCCACAAGACCCTGGCCGGGCTGCTGGACGTGTGGCGGCTGCTCGGCAACACCCAGGCCAGGACCGTGCTGCTGGCCCTGGCCGGGTGGGTGGACGCACGCACGTCGCGACTCGGCGCGAGCCGGATGCAGGCCATGCTCGGCACCGAGTTCGGCGGCATGAACGCCGTGCTGACGGACCTGTACCAGATGACCGGCGACTCCCGCTGGCTGGCCACGGCCCAGCGATTCGACCACGCGGGCGTGTTCGACCCACTGGCCGCGAACCAGGACCGGCTCAACGGATCGCACGCCAACACGCAGGTGCCCAAGTGGATCGGGGCGGCCCGCGAGTACAAGGCGACGGGCACGACCCGCTACCGCGACATCGCCGCCAACGCCTGGTCCATCACCGTCGGCGCGCACACGTACGTGAACGGCTCCAACAGCCAGGCCGAACACTTCCGCCCACCCGACGCGATCGCCGCCCATCTGACCAGGGACACCGGCGAGGCGTGCAACACCTACAACATGCTCAAGCTGACCCGGGAGCTGTGGCTGCTGTCGCCGACCCGGGCCGACTACTTCGACTACTACGAGAACGCCCTGCTCAACCACCTGATCGGGCAGCAGAACCCGTCGGACCCGCACGGGCACGTCACCTACTTCACCCCGCTCAACCCCGGCGGACGCCGGGGCGTCGGCCCGGCCTGGGGCGGCGGCACCTGGAGCACGGCCTACAACTCCTTCTGGTGCTGCCAGGGCACCGGGATCGAGACCAACACCAAGCTGAACGCCCAGCACCTTCCGGCGCCCACGCGGTCCAGCGTCCGGGAGCATCCGCCGTGTCCGGGACCCACGAACACCCCCCACCTGAGGAGGACAACCGGTGAGATCTGCCCTGCGCACGGTTCTGTGTGCCGTCGGCCTGCTGCTTCCTGCCGTGCTGTTCCCATCGGCGGCCGGAGCCGACAACCCGATCGTGCAGACCATCTACACGGCCGACCCCGCACCGCTCGTCCACAACGGCCGCGTCTACCTCTACACCGGCCACGACGAAGACGGCTCCACGTACTTCACCATGAAGGACTGGCGCGTCTACTCGTCCTCGGACATGGCGAACTGGACGGACCACGGCTCGCCCATGAGCCTGGCCACCTTCGCCTGGGCCGACGCCAACGCCTGGGCCGGCCACGTTGCCCACCGCAACGGCCGCTTCTACTGGTACGTGCCGGTCCGCGACCGCGCCACCGGCTCGATGGCCATCGGCGTCGCGGTCGCCGACAGCCCGACCGGCCCCTTCCGGGACGCCATCGGACGCCCGCTGGTCAACAACGGCGAGATCGACCCCAACGTCTTCATCGACGACAACGGCCAGGCGTACCTGTACTGGGGCAACCCTCGCCTCTGGTACGTCCGCCTGAACACGGACATGATCTCCTACTCCGGCAATCCCACGCAGATCCCCCTCACCACCGCGGGCTACGGCACCCGCACCGGCAACCCCGCCCGCCCGACCCTGTATGAGGAAGCCCCTTGGGTCTTCAAGCGCAACGGCCTCTACTACAACGTCTTCGCCGCCGAATGCTGCTCCGAGTTCATCGCCTACTCGACGGCCCCAAGCGCCACCGGGCCGTGGACCTACCGAGGGACGATCATGCCCCGGCAGGGAAGCAGCTTCACCAACCACGCCGGGATCATCGACTTCAACGGCGGGTCGTACTTCTTCTACCACAACGGCGCCCTCCCCGGTGGAGGCGGTTTCACCCGGTCAGTGGCCGTGGAGAAGTTCACCTACAACGCCGACGGCACCATCCCCACCATCACCATGACCACCGCCGGACCGCCTCAGACCGGCACGCTCAACCCGTTCGTCCGCCAGGAGGCCGAGACGATCGCCTGGGCCTCCGGGGTCGAGACCGAGCCCTCTGGCGAAGGCGGCATGAACGTGGGCTACATCGAGAACGGCGACTACATCAAGGTCAAGGGAGTCGCTTTCGGCAACGGCGCCTCCTCCTTCACCGCCCGCGTGGCCTCGGCCACCAGCGGCGGCCGGATCGAGCTACGGCTCGGCAGCGCCACCGGCACCCTCGTAAGCACCTGCACCGTCACCGGCACCGGCGGGTGGCAGAACTGGGCCACGGTCACCTGCCCGGTGTCCGGCGCGACCGGCACCCGTGACCTCTACCTCCGGTTCGCCGGCGGCAGCGGCTACCTGCTCAACCTCAACTGGTGGCAGTTCACGCCGAGCAGCGGCAGCGGCGACGACCTGCTGGCGAACGGCACCATGGAGAACGGCACGGCGGGCTGGACGACTTCCGGGGGCACCCTCTCCTCCGCGACGGACGTCGCGCACGCGGGCAGCCGGTCGCTGCTCAACTCCGGGCGCACCGCGGCATGGCAAGGCCCCCACCAGAACGTGACCGCGCACCTCAGCAACGGCAAGAGCTACACCACCAGCGTCTGGGTCCGCTCCCAGAGCGGCACCCCCAGCGCGAAGGCGACCCTGACGCTGACCGCGAACGGCACGACGAGCTACATACAGCTCACCCCGGCTCAAAGCGTCAACGCCAACGGCTGGACCCACCTCACCGGCACAGCAACCGTCTCCTGGACCGGGACGCTGACCAGCGCCTCCTTCTACGTCGAGACCACCGCGGGCGCCGACGGCCTCTACGTCGACGACGCCTCCTTCCAGTGACAGGAGCCCAACCATGCTGAACCACCGATCACCGCTGAACAGGAAACGAACACGCGTCCTACTGGCGCTGACGGCGCTGGCCGTCGCGCTCACCCCCGTCCCTCAGGCCCAGGCGCTGGAGAACGGTGTGGGCCGTACCCCGCCGATGGGATGGAACACCTGGAACACCTTCGGCTGCAACATCAACGAGACGCTGATCAAGCAGACTGCCGACGCCCTGGTCGGCAACGGCATGCGGGACCTGGGCTACCAGTACGTCGTCGTGGACGACTGCTGGTTCGACCCGACCCGCGACTCGGCCGGGAACCTCCAGGCCAACCCGTCGAGGTTCCCGAGCGGCATGAAGGCCCTCGGCGACTACCTGCACGCCAGGGGCCTGAAGTTCGGCCTCTACCAGGCCCCGCTCGACAAGACCTGCGCCCAGTACTTCGGCTCCTACCCCGGCGCGACCGGCAGCCTCAACCACGAGGCCCAGGACGCCCGCCAGTTCGCCGCCTGGGGCGTCGACTACCTCAAGTACGACTGGTGCTCACCCACCGGCACCATCGACGACCAGGTACGCACCTTCGCCAAGATGCGCGACGCCCTGGCCGCCACCGGCCGGCCGATCCTCTACAGCATCAACCCCAACAGCATCCACGACAAGACCGGCCCACGGCGGAACTGGGGCGACGTCGCCAACATCTGGCGCACCACCGAGGACATCACCAACACCTGGGACTCCGGCCAGACCAACGGCTACCCGATGGGCATCCAGAACATCGTCAACGTCAACGCGCCACTGTCGGGCTACGCCCGGCCAGGGGCCTTCAACGACCCGGACATGATGGAGGTCGGCCGGGGCGGCATGAACGACACCGAGATGCGCAGCCACTTCGCCCTGTGGGCGGTCATGGCCTCGCCGCTCATCGCGGGCAACGACGTCCGGAACATGGACGCCGCCACCACGACGATCTTGAAGAACCCCCGCCTGATCGCCATCAACCAGGACGCCCTCGGCCTGCAGGCCACCCAGATCAGCAACGACGGCACCCGCCGCATCCTGGCCAAACGCCTCAGCAACGGCGACGTCGCGGTGGCCCTGTTCAACCAGGGCGGCAGCACGACCACGATCAGCACCACCGCCTCCGCCATCGGCCTGAGCGGCAACTCGTTCTCCTTGCGCGACGCCTGGACCAACGCCGTCACCACGACCACGGGAGCCATCTCAGCGAGTGTCCCGTCCCACGGCACCGTGGTGTTCCGCGTCAGTGGTGGCACACCCGATCCCACGACGCGGATCCAAGGTGTCGGATCGGGCCGGTGCCTCGACGTGGTCGAAGCGTCTCAAGCCAACGGCACGCCAGTGAACATCTGGGACTGCAACGGGCAGGCCAACCAGCAGTGGACCTCGACATCCGCCGGTGAACTGCGCGTCTATGGCAGCAAGTGCCTGGACGTCAACAACAACGGCACCGCCGACGGCACGAGCGTTCTCATCTGGGACTGCAACGGCCAGAACAACCAGAAGTGGCGCTTCAACGCCGACGGCACCATCACCGCCATCGGCGCGAACAAGTGCCTGGACGTGCCCGAGAGCGGCACCGCCAACGGCGTCCGGCTCAACATCTGGACCTGCCACGGCGGCACCAACCAACGGTGGAACCGCATCTGATCTCGGCGATGCCCGATCCCACATGAACGCCTGAACCACGAGAGCCTGCTCGCCGCCATCTCGTCGGCGAGCAGGCTCAAGCGGGGATACGGCCTGCACCACTAACGATCTCGCCGTCACCCAACAGACCTTTCCCCCACCTGTCACACCTCTCACGAAGCTCCGAAGACGCGTCGATTCAACAGGGAACACGTCCGTGGTCACCGGCCCGCCCAGCCCGCACGTGGTCGCCGTCCTGGACCACGTCGGCGACCGGGAAGCCGCGGCCCTGCGAGCACCTGGCGCATCACCTCCCACCTCGATCCGCCGGGGCTCGGCCGAGGCGCCACCCCTGACCAAAACGACGGCATGGACGACAAGTCCAAGAGCCGCGAGTTGATCCTCCGGGCCTTCCCGATAGGCCTGTCGGATCCGACCGGAGTTGCCGTGGCAGATCTTGCGGGCCAGGCGGTGCCGGGAACCGTGGACCGACAGCTGTTTGCCCAGGCTGCGGCGGTAGCTGGAATCCATCGGGTCCAGCATCCGGTCAAGCTCCGCAGCCTCTCGGACCAAGAGGGAGAAGCTGCAGCGCATCGTACGGCGCGGCACGATGGGCACAGTGCGTTACCGGCGGGCGATGATCCTGCTGGCCTCGGCCGGCGGCAACACCGTCCCGATCATCGCGCGTTTGGTCCAGGCCGATGAGGACTGCGCCTGCCGATCTCCCACACCGTGGACGGCGCGACCTTGATGCCGAGCGTGGTGAGCTCACCGTGGACCCGCCGGTAGCCCCAGCCGGGGTTCTCCCGAACCAGGCGCAGGACAAGGGTGCGGATGGAGCGGGCGGTGGGCGGGCGGCCAGGCCGCTTCGGTGGGCAGGTGCGGGCATGACGCCGTTTCGTTAGATCGCGGTGCCGGCGCAGGACGGTGTCCGGTCGGACGACGAGCCGCAGTCGGCGCAGGACTTCTCGGGGCAGCGAGGTCAGGACCGCGGCGAGTAAGGCCCGTTCTTCGGGCGCGAAACTTACTCCGGTGTCGGCGCCGAGTTGGCATTCAAGGACGGTGATCTGGTGCCGCAGGGCAAGGATCTCCACGTCCTTGTCCCGATCGCCCATGGGCAGCAACCGCAGCGCGGCGAAAGCGTTCGTGACGGTCAGATAAGCCAGGCGAAGCAGCACAGTCGATCATCATGCCGCACGCCCTCCTTTCTCCTGGTGACCGGACCTCGCGCCGCCATGCGAAGCCATCGCAGGTCTATGACCTGGGCGGATGTAATTGTCGGCAGGCGCAATGTCGAGCGATGACCTCGGCCACTGCCTCGTCATGGCTCGGGTCTCGGGGAGGGCGCTAGCTTCTGCGCGGATCACGCCTGATTCATGCTGATCTGCTTGAGCACGGGCTGCGGACCTGTCGCAGCAATTAGTGACCTCGTTCCCGGCCGAGGAAACACGACAGGAGTTGCCTGAAGTCGTGCGGGTGCTCGAGCGCCGGCACGTGCCCGCATCGGCCGAGCACGTACAGACGGACATCGGCCAGGTGTTCGAGCAGGGGCAGGGCTGCCGTCCCGAGCGGGGTGACTCGGTCCTCGGCACCGTGGACGAGCAGCACGGGCGCGCGGACCCCTGCCAGCGTTTGCGCCGAGAGGGTGAGGTCGTCGGCCCAACGTGCCCTAGGTGGAGGGAACAACGACGCGAATGCGGCCGCTCCCGCTCGCATCGCAGCTGCACGGGCAGCGACGGCCGACTCGGTCACGAGCGCTTGGTCGAGGACGAGGCGACTCAACATGTCTCGTGCCCCGAGCGGGCCGGCGGGGGCGGCCCAGACCGCGTCGAGCTCGGCGGACAGCGGCGCCCCGGGGGCGCCCATCGTCGAGACCGCCACGACACGGGTGACCTGCTGGGGACGCGCGGCCGCCAACGCCAGCGCCACGGCACCGCCCATGGAGTGACCCACCACGGCGTAGTGCTCGACACCGAGAGCATCCATCAGGCCCGCGGCCTGCTCCGTCCACAGCCGGAGCCCACCCCTGGAGCCCGCCGGGATCGGTGTACGGCCGAACCCCGCCTGGTCAGGAGCCACCAGGCGCCAGGACGTGCCCAGCGCCTGTGCCGTCGTTGCCCAGGCGCCGGATCCGGTCGTACCGGGTCCGGAGCCGTGCAGCATCAGCACCGCGGGCCCGGTGCCGCTCTCCATGACGTGGACGGGGGAGCCGTCGACTGTGACGGTCCGAAGTGCCGTCACCGGGACAGGTCAGGTGTGCTCATGCCGATGCGGAGTTGATCGACTTCGAAAAGAGCTCCATCATCGCCCTGCCGAATTGCGGCATGTCGGGCCACCCCCGGCAGGAGACGAGGTTGCCGTCCACGACGTCGGGAGCGTCGACGACCGTCGCGCCCGCGTTCTCCATGTCACCGGTGATGGGGGGGAAGCACGCCGTCTTTCGACCCTTCAGCAGCCCGTACACAGCTGGCACCTGCGCGCCGTGGCACACCAGCGCGATCGGGAGGTTGCGCGCGAAGAAGTGCTCGGTGATGCGCCTGACGTCGGCGTCGACCCGGATCCACTCGGGGGCGCGTCCCCCAGGGATGATGAGGGCGTCATAGCGCTCGACGTCGACCTCGGCCCAGGGCACGTCGACCGGCAACTTTCGGCCGTTCTTCTCCACGTAGGCGTCGGAGTTGGGGTCGAACTCGTGGATGACCAGCTGAACGTCACGCATCGTCCGTGACGAGACGTCAACGTCCCAGCCGCCCTCCTGCACGCGATAGTAGGGATACATGGTGTCGAGCTCCTCGGCGGCGTCGCCGGTCAGGAGCAGTGCTCTGGGCACCTGCTTCTCCTCGCATCTGGGGCGGGTGAGGTGGATCCAATCCGATCCAATCCGATCCGATTGGGTTAGCATTCCTCGGCCCAGCCCGCCCGTCAAGCCTTTACCGCCATTCCGTCCGCGTCCTTGACCTCGTCGAACAATCGTCGGAACCGCTCGCCGGACAGCAGGATGTGCCGACGCATGGCGTAGGCGGCGGCGTCGGGGTCACGCGCGGCGATCGCGGCCAGAACTTCTTCGTGCTCGGCCATGGCCAAGTGAGTGACCTGGGTGTCGTGGAGAAGCCGGAACAGGTGCACGTGCGTGTGCAGGCGAGCGAGCGCTTCGCGGATGACCTGGTTCTCCGCGCTCAGGGCGACGAGATCGTGAAAAGCGGCGTCGCGTAGACCGAAGGCGCCATAGGCCATGGGCCCGTCGCCCCCCTCCAACTCCGCCATCTCCTCCAGCATTCGTCGCAGACCGGCCACCTGCTTCGAGGATGCGCGTTCGGCGGATCTGCGCGCCGCTGCCGGCTCGAGGAGCAGGCGGAGCTCAAGCATGTCCTCGAATCGGTGACGGGTGATTTGGGGGGGAATGCGATAGCCAGCATGGGGCACACGCACGACCAGGCCCTCGGCCTCCATGCGGTTGAGAGCGTCTCGGATCGGCGTCTGCGAGACCCCCAGCTCTCGCGCCAGGACGTCGATCGTGACGCGGGAGCCAGGCTCGATCCGTAGCGACATCAGCTGTCCGAGCAGCGTGTCGTACACCTCGTCGGCAAGCCGGCCGCGAGATCTTCCCGGCGGCGTTCCGCCCGTCATGGCTCCACGGCGCCGCGCGATCATCGCTTCGTCGTCCATCGTGACATGAGGTCCTTTCTTGCGTCTTCGGGAACCTGTTGACATCGGTCGCACCGCTGCGGGATGTTGACGCCCCCACTCGGATCGTATAGGAAAGGTGACGGATGCCAGCCATCCTGCACCCATCGCTCCGCTTCGATCAGTTGAAGCTCCTATGAGCATGCTCGACGTCCTACTCGGTTCACCACCGGGCCGAACAAGGACCGAAGGACTTCTCGACTGCTTGAAGCCCCATTACGTCGCGGCGTACTCGTGACGCCGGTCTGCGGGCCAGGCCCTGCGACCGCCTGCAACACGCCTGAACAACCCAGCAACTGCTCGGCGAAGCACGCAGCAACTGCTCCAGAGGTCCCCCCACCCAGAAAGCAGGCAAGAGGATGCGGTATCCAAAGCGAATAGGACGACTGTCCGTTCCCCGTCGAAAGGTGCAGCTGGCGATGGTGGCCATGTTGGTGGCCACGACCATGGCGGCTTGCGGCCAGGACGACGGCGCGAAGGCGAGCGCCCCCAAGGCACCGGCGACCATCCCGGAGCTCACCAAGGACCCGCTGACCCTCAGCTTCATCTGGTTCGACTGGCCCCCCGCCCACGCGCTGGAAGCCTTCGCGAACGCGGAGTACGCCAAGGAGCGGTCGAACGTGACCATCAAGGTCAACACCGTGCCGAACGCGAACTGGCACGACGCGATATTCACCCAGTTCGCAGCGCACAAGACCGACTTCGACATCCCGATCCTGGACTCGCAACACATCGGCGAGGCCGTGACGAACGGCAACATCCTCGACGTCACCGACTTCGTCAAGAAGAACATCGACGTCAAGGCCTACAACCCGTACCTCCTGGCGGCCTACGGCCAGTTCCCCCAGGCGGAGACGGGGAAGCGCGACGAAAACGCCAGCCTGTACGGACTGCCGTTGCTCGGCGACACCTGGACGATGATCTACCGCAAGGACCTGATCGGCGACAAGCCACCTCAGACCTGGGACCAGATGATCTCAGTCGCCGAGAAGTGCCAGGCGGACAACCCCGGCGTCAGCGGGCTGGCTTTCCACCAGGCCAACGGCTCCGACGCCGCGGCCGTAACGTACAACACGGTCAACGGCGTCTACGGCGGCAACCTCTGGGACTCCAAGACGCGCAAGATCGATGGCGTCCTCAACGACGCTGCGGGCCATGAGGCGATGGACGTCCTGGTCAACAAGATGAAGCCGCTGACCGCCAAGGGCTCCGGCAACTGGTTCATCGACGAGGTGAACGCGGCGGTCGCCCAGGGCAAGGCATGCATCGCGTTCAACTGGATCGCCGCGAGCGGCGGCCTGCTCGACCCGAAGCAGTCGACGCTCGGCACCACGCGGGAGCGAATTCTCGACAAGCTGGGTTTCGCCACCCTGCCGAGCCAGAAGACGAACCTGGTGCCTCTCGGCGGCATGGGGATGCACGTGTCGGCCTACTCCTCCACGACGAACCAGGCGGAGGCCCTGAACTTCATGAAGTGGTTCGAGCGGGCTGACATCCAGAAGAAGTGGGCCGCCGCCGGTGGCGTGCCATCGCGTACGGACGCCCTGGAGTCGCCCGAGTTCCTCAATGCCCAGCCGTTCAACCAGGTGTACACCGACTCGGTTCCGCGGATGCGGGACATGTGGAACGTGCCCGAGTACGCGCGCCTCGTCGACATTGAGAACACCAACGTGAACGCGGCTCTCAACGGCGCGAAGAAGCCGAAGGATGCGCTCGACGACATCGCCAAGGAGCAGCAGGGCGTGCTCGACTCCAAAAACCGCAAGGGCGGCGGCGGACTGTGAGTGACCCCGTCTCTCTGACGACCGACCACCCCGGGCAGGTGGCGTCTGCGACGCCGCCTGCACCGGGTCGGTCCCGCCGCTTGAGCGACCGCTGGCTCACCGTGGTCTTCACCTCCCCCGCGTTGCTGCTGTTGCTCGCCATGTCGGTGTTCCCGTTGCTGTGGGCGTTGTACCTGTCGTTCACCGACTACTCGGCTACCCGCGGGGGGCCCGCCCATTTCATCGGGTTCGAGAACTACACCGCCATCCTGACTTCGGCGCAGGTCCACCAGAGGGCCTTGACGACGTTGATCTACGTGTGCGGCGCGGTCGCTCTGCAGACCGTGCTCGGTTTCGCCATCGCCTACCTGATCTCACGGCGCACGCACGGGCGAGGACTGCTGACCACTCTGTTCCTGGTTCCGATGATGCTGTCGCCGGTCGTGGTCGGGCTGTTCTGGCGATTCATGCTCGACGCGCAATTCGGCGTGATCAACAGCATGCTCGGCTCGCTCGGCCTGGGGCAGGTGGAGTGGCTCACCGGGCAACGAACGGCATTGATTTCCCTGATCGTGGTCGACACCTGGCAATGGACGCCGTTCATCATGCTCATCGCACTTGCGGGCCTTACCGCGGTCCCCAAGTACTTGTACGAGGCCGCCTCGATCGACCGGGCGTCCGAGTGGTTCCGGTTCCGCACCATCACTCTTCCGCTGGTGTGGCCGCTGCTCCTCATTGCTGTGTTGTTCAGGGCCATCGAGGCCTTCCGGCTGTTCGACCTCGTCTACATCCTCACCAGCGGAGGTCCGGGGGTCTCCACCGAGACGTTGTCGTTCCACGTCTACAAGGTCGCGTTCCTGGGCTTCAACACCGGAACCGCCTCGGCGTACGGGATCCTCATGGTCCTCGTCGTCATCGTGCTCACGCAGCTCTACCTGCGCTACTTGAACAAGCTCAAGGAGGACTGATGGCCGTCTCCGTCGACGAGGCCGTGCCCACAGGTCCTGTCCGGGATCACACGCCCCCCGCGCGCCGCCGTGGCGGCCGGGGCCGCTCCGTGCTGGAGATCGCGCTGCTGATCGTGCTGGCCGTCGTGATGCTCTTTCCGGTGCTGTGGATGATCGAGACGTCCATCAAGGAGAACCGGGACGTCTACGCCATTCCGGCCAAGTTCTTCGGCTTCAAGGTCACCATGGACCATTTCAAGGACGTGTTCGTCGCCTCCGGCGGCGGTCGCTCGGCCTTGTCCGTCTCGTTCCTCAACTCCGTCGTGGTCGCCGGAGTCTCCACGGTGCTGGCCACCGTTCTGGGGGTCCCAGCGGCCTGGGCCTACTCACGCTTCGCCGTGAAGGCCAAGAAGGACCAACTGTTCTTCATCCTGTCCACCCGCTTCATGCCGCCCGTGGTGGTCGTGATCCCGATCTTCCTCATGTACCGCCAAGTCGGACTCATCGACACCAAGCTCGGCCTGATCCTCATCTACACCGCGTTCAACGTCCCGTTCACGATCTGGATGATGAAGGGGTTCGTCGACGAGGTGCCCGCAGAGTACGAGGATGCCGCCATGCTCGACGGCTACACCCGCTTGCAGGCGTTCTGGCGATTCACCCTTCCCCTGCTCGTGCCCGGCATCGCCGCGACGGCGGTCTTCGCACTCATCTTCTCGTGGAACGAGTTCGTGTTCGCCATCTTCCTCACCTCCGGCGACGACGTGCGGACGGCCCCACCCGCCATCGCCGGCCTCATCGGTGGAACCACTGTGGACTGGGGTCTCGTGGCCGCCGCCTCCATAGTGTTCGCCCTACCGGTGCTCGTCTTCGCCTACCTGGTGCGCAAGCACCTCGTCGCCGGTGTGACGCTCGGGGCGGTGCGACGCTGATGGCGGGCATCGAGGTGACCTCCCTGCACAAGCGCTACCCGGACGGGACGGTCGCAGTTGATCACGTGGACCTGTCCATCGGCGACGGCGAGCTGTTCGTGATGCTCGGCCCTTCGGGTTGCGGCAAGACGACCACGCTGCGGGCCATAGCCGGCCTGGAGAGGCAGACGACGGGCGACATCCGCATCGGCGACACGCTGGTCAACGACCTGCCGCCCGCCGAGCGCGACATCGCCATGGTGTTCCAGTTCTACGCTCTCTACCCGCATCTGAGAACCCGCGACAACCTGGCGTTCCCACTGCGGGCCGAGGGACTGCCCAAGCCGGAGGTGCAGGAGCGGGTCGACGAGGCCGCCCGGCTGATGCGGCTTGGTCCGCTCCTGGACCGGCGACCGCACCGGCTGTCCGGCGGGGAGCAGCAGCGCGTCGCGCTTGCTCGCGCCCTGGTGCGACGACCGCGCGCATTCCTCATGGACGAACCTCTCACCAATCTGGACGCGGAGCTGAGGGCGGACATGCGCACGGAGATCAAGCACCTGCAGGGGGAGCTGGGGACGACGATGGTCTACGTCACCCACGACCAAGTCGAGGCGATGTCGCTCGGTCACAGAATCGCCATCCTCAACAAGGGCCGCGTCGAGCAGATCGGCACGCCGCTGGAAGTCTACGACCGTCCGGCGAGTCTTTTCTGCGCCGCATTCATCGGCTCCCCGCCGATGAACCTGATTGAGGTGGAGGTGGCCGACGGGAAGCTGCGCAGTCAGAGCGGACTGGTCCTCACGCCACCGCCAAGCCTGCCGCGCGACCGTTGCCTGGTCGCAGGCGTCCGGCCGGAGGCGCTGGAAGTCACGGAACCAGGGGCGGAACGTTCGGTCCCGGCCCGCGTGGTCTCGGCGGAGTGGCTGGGCGACGAAATCATCTACGTGGTTGACCACGGCGGCCAGCGCGACGTACGGGTTCGGATGCCACCGACAGTCCGTTTCGCTGCTGACGCACCGGTCGGGCTGCGGCACACCGGCGGCCCCCCGCCGGTCTACGACGTGAGCACGGAAGAGCTGGTGGCCTGATGGGAACCGTGGCAGTGCATGGGCTGTGCAAGTCCTTCGGTAAAGTCCAGGCCCTGGACGGGGTGACGCTGGACGTGCCGGACGGCTCGTTCTTCGTCGTGCTCGGGCCCTCCGGGGCAGGCAAGACGACGACCCTGCGAGCGATCGCCGGCCTTGAGAAGCTTGACGCCGGGTCGGTGCATCTGGACGGGAGGGACGCGACCGGTGACGCCCCGGCCGCACGTGACCTGGCCATGGTCTTCCAGAGCTACGCCCTCTACCCGCGACACACGGCGTACGAAAACATCGCTTCGCCGCTGCGGGCACGCCGCTGTTCTTCGAGCGAGGTCGCCGCTGCCGTCGAGCAGATGTCGAGCCTGCTGCACATCGAACGTCTGCTGCAGCGTCGTCCCGCGCAGTTGTCGGGCGGTGAGATGCAGCGTGTCGCCCTGGCCCGGGCGCTGGTCCGTCGCCCGCGCGCGTTTCTCATGGACGAGCCGCTGACGAACCTCGACCTCAAGCTCCGCGTCGAGATGCGCACCGAGCTCACCCGCATCCACCGGAGCCTCGGGGGAACCTTCGTCTACGTGACCAACGACCAGGTCGAGGCCCTGTCCATGGCCGACCAGGTCGCGGTCCTCAAGGAGGGGAAGGTGCAACAGGTCGGAACGCCGACCGAGGTGTACGAGCGTCCAGCCAACCAGTGGGTCGCAGGCTTCGTCGGGAGCCCGCCGATCAGCCTGCTCGCCTGCCACGCCGAGGGAGATCGTCTGGTCGGGGCGGAAGGCTGGACGCTGCCGCGGCCCCGCTGGACCACGGCTGAGGACGGTCGTCCACTGCTGCTGGGCCTGCGCGCAGAGGACCTGTCCGTCGAGCAGCGTGGGAACGCATCGTTGTCGGGTGAGCTCTACGGCCTTGAGCCCCTCGGTGACCGAACGGTGGTCGACGTCCGAGTGGGGACGGAGATCCTCAAGGTCAAGGCACGACCCACCGTCACCGGTACGCCGGGCGAGCGGCTGCTTGTCACGGTCGACCTGGACCGTGCGCACCTGTTCGATGCGGGCACCGGGCTGGCGCTGTCCGATGCCGGGAGGTAACCGCGCAGGGCGGCGACGTCAACATGCGCCCGTACGTGGCAATCGAGCCTCGGCGGACCGTCACCGGTGAGCACGGCCTGACGACGCTGAAACAGCCATGGCCGGAGAAGGCGATCGGTGGCGCGGGGCGTCGCCCTGCAGCCAGGGCCAAGGCCACGTTCGACCCGCTGGGCAACCTCGACCCCGACGAGGTCGTGTGACCCGTTCGTCAACGCGCGTGGCGCGATCGCTGAGGTCACGCTGGGCATCACCAAGAACATCACAGGAGGCGACGCAATGAGTGACCCGATGAACGTCCTGACCCCCGAGCACCGGCGGCTCCGGATTGGCGACGCCTGGCGCGACGCCGCCGGCGGAGCCACCTTTGTCGTCGAGGACCCGGCCACCGGCAAGACCATCGCCGAGGTGGCGGACGCCGACGTCGTTGACGGGCTCGCCGCTCTGGACGTGGCGAGCAAGGCAATGGCGGAGTGGGCGGCGACCCCGCCGCGAAAACGGTCAGAGTTGTTGACCGCGACGTACCGGGCACTGACCAAGCGATCCGAGGAGGTCGCCCGGCTGATAACGCTCGAGATGGGCAAGCCGCTCGCCGAGGCTCGGGGAGAGGTGGCCTACGGCGCCGAGTTCTTCCGTTGGTTCGCCGAGGAGGCGGTGCGCGTCGAGGGGCGCTACAACACCGCTCCCGCTGGTGGATATCGTATCCTCACCGTGCCGAAGCCGGTCGGACCGTGCGTCTTCGTGACGCCCTGGAACTTTCCGTTGGCCATGGGTGCCCGCAAGATCGCTCCTGCGCTGGCGGCGGGCTGCACGACGATCACCAAGCCGGCAGCCCAGACGCCACTCACCATGCTGTTCCTGGCCCGCATCATGGAGGAGGTCGGCGTTCCCCCGGGCGTCGTCAACGTCGTGACGACCAAGCGTGCCGGCGAGGTGGTCTCAGCACTGCTGGCCGACCGTCGGACCCGCAAGCTTTCGTTCACCGGGTCGACCGAGGTCGGGCGCGTGCTGCTACGACAGGCGGCGGACAACGTGCTGCGCACCTCCATGGAACTGGGCGGCAACGCGGCCTTGATCGTGTGTGCCGACGCGGACCTGGACGTCGCGCTCGACGGTGCCATGGTGGCCAAGATGCGCAACATCGGGGAGTCCTGCATCGCGGCCAACCGAATCTACGTCGAGGAGCCGGTGCGCGAGGAGTTCACGGCGCGCTTCGCCAAACGGATGGGCGCGCTCTCGGTGGGCCATGGTCTCGACGACGGCGTGGACGTCGGGGCGTTGATCGACGAGGCCTCGGTCACCAAGATCGACGAGCTCGTCGCGGACGCGGTCAATCGCGGCGCCCGTGTCTTGGTGGGCGGCGAGCGTCCGGATGGGCCGGGCCACTTCTACCCGCCTACGGTCCTCGTCGACGTGCCCGAAGACGCGCGGATGCTGGAGGCGGAAATCTTCGGCCCGGTGGCGCCGATCATCTCGTTCACGACCGACGACGAGGTAATGGCGAAGGCCAACGACACCGAGCACGGCCTGGTCGGATACGTCTTCACCCGTGACCTCCAGCGGGCGCTCCGGTTCACCGAGGGGCTGGAGACGGGGATGGTCGGCATCAACCGTGGTCTGATCTCAGACCCGTCGGCTCCGTTCGGAGGCGTGAAGCAGTCCGGGATCGGCAAGGAGGGGTCGCACGAGGGCATCCTTGAATACCTCGACGTCACCTACGCGGCGATCGACCTACCGTGACCGGCCTGCTGCTCCGGGTGCCCGCCGAGGATCACCGCGCCCTGTGCGCACATGACCTGACCGGCCTCCACCCATGGGGCGGGACCCGGGCCATGGCCGGCACGAATCCGCCGGCACCCGGGGACGCCGTCGACTCCGCCGGTGCGCGCGCCCGCGCCACCCGGCAGCCGGCCTTGCCGACGCCGTCCCGGTCTCGCAGGTGACCTGGACGTCCGCCCAGCACATCACCGCCGACGTTCCAGAGAGGCACTGACATGCTTGAGACCGTCCGCGGACCACGCCAGCTGATAGTGGGCGAAGGGGTCGCGCAGAACATCCCACGAGTGGTGGCCGAGTGTGGCTCGCGAGTCCTCATCGTGACCGACCGGGTTCTTCTGGGGCAGCCGGGCGTGGCCGAGATCGTGGCCGCCGTGCGGGAGAAGGTCGAAGTCGTCGGGGTGTTCGCCGACGCGACTCCGGACGTGCCACTCACCGATGTCGCCCTGGCCGTCTCGGTCGCCGCGGAGGTGGACGCCGACGTAATCCTCGCCATCGGGGGTGGCACGGTGATCGACCTCGCCAAAATCGTCGGCGTCATCCGGCGCCACGGTGGGACGCCGCGCGACTTCTACGGCGAGTCGAAGGTGCCGGGGCCGACCATGCCTCTCGTCGCGGTCCCGACGACGTCAGGCACCGGCTCCGAGCTCACGCCCGTCTCGGTGTTGACCGACCCGGACCGCGAGTTGAAGGTGGGGGTCTCCAGCGTCCACATCGTGCCCGACTTCGCCATCGTCGACCCCGAGCTCACCTACACCTGCCCTGCGACCGTCACTGCCCACTCCGGCATCGACGCGTTCTGTCACGCGGTGGAGAGCTACACCGCGCGACCTCGGGCCCACGGACCGCGCGACCCGGTGGAGCAGGTCTTCCTCGGCCGCAACCCGATCACCGATCACTACGCGCTCCTGGCCGCGGAGCGGATCGCCCGCAGCTTGCCCCATGTCGTCAGGGACGGAGGCGACAAGGACGCGCGCGCGGACATGTCCTATGGATCCATGCTAGCCGGGCTCGCATTTTCCCACGCAGGCAACGCGGCTCCGCACGCCCTCCAGTACCCCATCGGCGCAGCCACCCACACGCCCCACGGCCTGGGCGTCGGGCTGCTGCTGCCCTACGCGCTGGACGCGGCCAGGGATGCCATCGGCGACCGGTTGGCCATCCTCGCCGGGGTGTGCGGGCTCGACGTGACCGATGCCTCGGATGCCGAGGCCGCAGATACGTTCCTCACCTGGCTCGACGGGCTCCTTGCCGACATCGGCATCCCTACCACCTTGGCGGACATCGGCGTGGCACGCGCCGACCTCCCGCGCTTCGCGGAGATGGCCAGTGGCGTCACCCGCTTGATCCAGAACCATCCAGGCCCGACCGACACCGCCAGCCTGACCGCGATCCTCGAAGCGGCCTGGATCGGGGACCGGGCCCGACATTGCGCCTGCCGATAATTCCATCCATGCAGTTCAAGCGGCATGTGAGTACTCATGGAGGAGCCCGCCGAGCCGGTCCCGTCTGCGTACGCTCAGCTCGGCGATTCGCGTCGGATCCGTGATCGGCTCCGGGACGGTGCGTAGCGGGGCCGCTTGATCCAGGGCTTGACGGGCGCGGTATCCGAATCCCGGTGATCACGGTCCGGATACCGGCGTCGGCCAGGCAGGCCCTGCTATGACCAGCCACGTCACGATGAAAGGGACTCCAGTCCCAGGCGGAGCAACAGGTCCTTGACCTCCGTTGCCTCGAACCGTTCCCTGGCCGCGGACGGGTCGGAGCAGAGCAGCACCGGCGCGTCCGCGGGGTCGGCGGGAAGCAGCCCATGTGAGCCGCGGACGGCGCGAGCGCCCTGGTCGAGGCCGACGACGTTCATGAGGTAGCGCATGCCGAGCTTCTTGCGCAGCAGTGCCACCCCAGCCCTGCGCTTGGCAGCGCCGGGGTGCGCCGGGTCGAAGAAGAGTTCGGCGGGGTCGTAGCCGGGCTTGCGATGGATGTCGATAAGGCGGGCGAAGTCGGGCGCGCGGGCGTCGTCGAGCCAGTAGTAGTAGGTGAACCACGCCTCGGCCTCGGCGAGCAGGACCGGTTCGCCGGATCGGGGGTGGTCCAGGCCATACGCCTTTTTCCGCTTTCGTCGAGCACCTCGGCGACGCCGGGCAGGGACGCGCAGAGCTTGGCGACGGCCGGCACGTCGGCAGGGTCGGAAATGTAGACGTGCGCCACCTGGTGGTCGGCGACGGCGAACGCGCGCGAGGTCCACGGGTCGAGGTACTCCATGCCGTCCTGGGTGTAGACGCCCAAGAGCCCTTCCGCACGGAGCATCCGGTTGACGTCGACGGGGCGGGAGACGTCGGTGATGCCGTACTCCGACACGCAGACGACCGTCCTACACTGCGCCGCCGCGGCGTCGAGCAGCGACGTCAGCACGGTGTCGAGCTCGGCGGCCGCTGCGGCGGCGCGAGGGTCGGACGGGCCGTACCGCTGCAGGTCGTAGTCGAGATGGGGGATGTAGGCCAGCGTCAGGTCGGGGTTGTACGCGTGTACCGCTTCAAAACTCGTATACGTGGTCTGAGCTGGTGTTTCTTCGTGTCAGCTAGGCTGCCCGGTGGTACTCGTTGATGACTCCGCTGAGCACCTTTCGGCGCCGAATCCGGCCTTCCAGCGGTACCACGATGTGCTCGTCTTGATCAGGTGGGCGTTATTGGCGGGACTGGTGTGGGCGGTGCGCGTTGTAGTGTTCGGCGTATTCGTTCAGGACCGATCGAAGGTGGCGTTCGTCGTAGATCAGCATGCGGTCGGTGCATTCGGCTCGGACGGTGCGGATCCAGCGTTCGGCGTAGCAGTTGGCTCGAGGTGTCCGTGGCGGCGTCTTCAGGTGAAGGCAGGGCGGACAGCCGGTACTGGTCTGGGACGATCTGAGTCATGGCGCGTGGTGATGGTGGCGGCCGGGACAGCCTGGGCGAGCCCAAGTGGTGGCCAGTGAGCGACCTGGACATGATGACCGCGATCGCGCTGGAGCAGTTGGACGCCAACCGCGATCAGTTGCGGACCCTGAAGCGGCTCGGCGCGCTCCGCATCTGCTGGATGACCACGGCGTTGAGCGGATCAAGCAGGTGTTCGGGGAGCAGCGCGACCACCTGTGACTGTGGGACGACCAGCCAGCGCTGGCAGGCCCAGAACCTGAACGTGGCCGAGGCCGCGCAGGTCGATCAGTACGTGGCGGCGGTGGCGGCCCCAAAGACTGATTGACAAGCCGTTCATCTTCGCCGTCGGCGCCGACCTCAAGGGCGCGGCCGCCTTACCGGCCTCTTGCTGGCCCAGATCGACTGCCTGGACGCGAAGATCGCCCGGCTCGCCGACCGGATCGAGGCCCTGCTCCATCGACACGGTGAAGAACACTTTCCCGGCCAACAGCTCCCTGCTCCCTTCCGGACGATCTCGGTGACGTAGGCGGCCACGGTGCGCATCTCTATCCGGGTCGCCGCCCCGTCGGGCGCGCACGCGAGGACCGACTCGAAGGCGTTCGGGTCGCCGCCGTACTCGCCGTGCAGCAGCGCGATCCTCTCCGGCGGGACGATCTCGGTCCAGGTGATCCACTCCTGGTAGTCCGTCCCGTCCGGCCCTTGCATCACGAAGTCCCACTCCCCGCCGACGCGGAACTCGAACAAGCGCGTGGTGGTGGTGAACCCCTCCGGCCCCACCACCGCGACAGGTGCCGCACCTCGATGAACGCCTCGAACACCAGCTCTCGCGGGGCGTCGATGACCCGGGAGATCACGATCCCGCGATCGGCCGTCGCGGACGCTCCTTGTCCCGTCTCGCTCATCGGTCGCCGGTTACGAGCAGAACCTCTAGCTCGCAGGGCGAGCCGTCGAGGCCGGGGTCTTCGCCGGATGGGGATGCTCCCCCAGGGCTACATACCAGCGCCGCTCCTGGCGAGTGAGCACCAGGGTCTCGCGATAGCGGCCAGAGGTGCCGCGCCCCACGAGCCGGGCGGTCGCCACCTCCGGCGAGATCTCGCGGCTGATGTCGACATTCTCCAGCCGGATCCGCCGGCCGCCGTACGCCTCCAGCCGCCGCCGGATGTCGGCTGCCGGGTCGTTCCCGATCGGAGCCAGCAGAGCGAGCCCATCCGCGTCGTTCTGGTTCAGCCCGAGCACGTAGGCGTCCACCGCGGCCCGGGGACTGGCGGCGCCTCCGGGCGCCCCCGCGATGCCGCATCCGAGCAACTGCGCGCATCCGGCGAAGGCCAAAACCCAGGCCAAAGCCAAGGCCGGCCTCCACCGGATATTCGAGATGATCCTCATGTCTGCCGTGTCACGTCGCTTCCGAAGCGATGCAAGTCATCCTGACAAGGTCGCACATCGTCTACTCATGATTGCCCGGTGGTTGCTCGTCCACGTTCGGCCGCAGTGAGGGTCGAAGCCTCGTCACGGCACATAGCCATGTCGGGAAGGGGGCGAATGGCACATAATGGTGATGGTCAAGAACACGTGATTGCTCGGTGGTCGCTCGCGTGTACGCGATACAGCCCGACAGACGGCGACCCTGGCCGACACAATGGCGGAAAGAATCCCGGCCACAGCCATACAAATCAACATGCAGCGGCACCGAGCGACGTCAACCGAGAATTCTCATAATCCGTGGGTCGTGGGTTCAAGTCCCACCCGCCCTACTCACCACTACCGCGTTCTACCTGGGCTTTCTCGGTTCCCGTCGGCCTGTACCGCTTCAAAACTTGTACACGTGGTCCGAGCTGGCGATTTGTCCGGCCTGCCATGCGGCTCGGTGGTACTCGTTGACGACACTGGTGCGGGCGATGATTGTTGTAGTGCTCGGCGTACTCGTTCAGGACCGATCGAGGGTGTCGTTCGTCGAACGAGGTGGCTCCGCGCCCGAGGTCCATGAGCAGGTTGCGGGCCTGCTGAGCCGTCCAGGCGCCGGTGGGATGGGCGGTGACGCCCAGGATGTGAACGCGTCGTGCTTCTACCTCCATGACGAACAACACGTACAGGCGCTTCAAGAAGATCGTGTCGATGTGGAAGAAGTCGCAGGCGAGCAGCCCTTTTGCCTGCAGCCGTAGAAACCTCCGCCAAGAAGTGTCGAGGCTTCGTGGCGTCGGCCGGTGCCGGCGTGAACGCAGGATCCGTCGCACGGTCGCTTCGCTAACCTGAACGCCGAGGCGAACGAGTTCACCATGTACCCGCCGGCTATCGCGGGCCAGACGGAGTACCAGATCTTGGATCTCCTTGCTTGTTCCGGGACGGCCAGTGCGGTGGGGGTAGGTCCACGAACGTTTGATCAAACGCCGATGCCAGGCCAATAGAGTGCTGGGGTGACGAGTCGGTGAGCGCGCAGGGCCATCGGCAGGAAACCGGCCAACGCCGCCAGGACCGCTCGATCGGCCCAGTCCAGCTCCGGCCGGGCGACCTGGCGCCTTAATGAGGCCACCTCGTGGCGGAGCACCATGATCTCGACGTCTTTGGACGCCCGACCACGCCCCAGCAACACCAGCCAGCCGAACACCCGAATCAAGGACAGGTACAGCAGCCGAACCGACACGGATTGCGATCTTGCCCGCTTGGTCACCGGAGGTCAAAACCGCAGATCAAGCCCCACGCGATGAGTTATGAAGCGGTACAGGTCCCAGCGGTTGCCGGCGCCGGGGGCTACTTGGCCGCAGGTGCTACCGCCCCCCGCAGGACCGAGCGACAGTGACGTTCTCGAACGAGCTCTCCGTGGATGCGTAAAGCCCGACGCCGCCGCTGCGCACGACGGTGTCGCGACCCTTCAGGATCTGAACGCCGTTCAACGTCACGGTGATGCGGTCGCCGTGAATCGCCGCACCCAGTCGCACGGGACCTGTCAACGGGTTGCTGATGGATGCCGTGGCCACTGTGACGGGACCCGACGCGTGAGCCTCGCGGATGATGCTCGCGTACTGGGTTCCGTTGCTCGTCTTGCCGACGTGGATCCGATACCCGTACGCGTCCGTGGTGTCTCGCAGCGAGATTCCTGCGTTACCGACGGATCCGTCGATCGTGACCGTGGTCTCCACGACATAGTCGCATGCTTCGGAGAAGCGCGTCGGCAGTGTCGAGTCGGCCAGTACGTGCGCCCGGCCATCGGCAGGCGGCGTGAGATGCAACTTGCCCGAGGCGACGGACACAGACCCTGTTATTCCTCGCCAACCGGCCTGATCGAGCCCTTCCCTGATCACGATGTTGTCGAAGGTCGCGGCCCGCCGATGCGTGAAGGCGGCGGCACCACCCGTCGGCAACTGTCCGTCGTCCGCGGAGATCGACGTATCGCCGACTTCGGCGCTCAGATGCCTCCCGATCGCGGATACGACCAGCTTGTGCGGGACGTTGGCGCCGATCGGCAGTGCGGTCTCCGCGAGAACCGTGGTCGTCGAGTCGTATATCTTCACGAGCCGCAGCGTCGCTCCCGACGTGGCGTTGAGCACTTCGGCCCGGTAGTAGTTGCGGGAATCGTGGTAGCGGAACGCGAGACCGGTACGGGCCGTCGTCTGGCCGCGTACCCCGGGAACGATGTCCGCGGCCATGACCACGTCATCGGGTACGTCCTGCAGCGCCGCGAACGACACCATGTCCGCAGTCGAGGTCTGTGCCAGCTGCGTGTCCGGCTGTGCGCCGGTCAGCGCCCAGGTCCCCTGGACCGGCGTCCAGCCGCCAAAGGATCCGTTGAAGTCATGGACGGTACGGTCCAGGCCGGCATCGTCGAACTCGTCGTCGAGCACGGGTGCCGGGGCAAAGTGTTCCTCGAGTGACACGGTGATGAGGTTGCCCGTGCGGGTGAACGCGATCGGGGTGTCGTTCACCGTCACCGCGTTCGCCTTCGGCGCGTTGATGGAGAGCGTGCCGGTGAACGGGTCCCCGAGCGAGATCCGGGCGGTCGTGCCGCGCAGTTCCACACTGATATCGGACACCGGTGCGGATGCGCTGATAACGGTTTTGTCTCGGTCGATCAGCGACGACCCTCTGGTCAGCGCGTACCGGGTGAACCCGCCGCCCGAAGCACGCTCGAGGTACGCGGTCTCGGCGTTGGTCGTGGCGGCCCCGAACGCCCTCGACGAGGGAGTCGCCTCGCGCGAAAGGTAGAAGCGTCCGGTCGCGTCTGGCAGGGCGATCTCCATCGCCGTCGCCACGGAGTGACTCACCCCGGGCATGGCGATGCGCTTCGCCGTCACCGAGGGCGCCGCGCCGGCCTGGCCGGGAACCACGACCGTGTCCAGTCCCGTCGGCCCGGTGGAGGACCAGTCGTACGACAGGTAGTCGACGTTGGTGAGTACCTGCTCGCCGACGCGTACGGCGCCATTCTTGTGGACCCTGGGGGTTACCGCGGCGCCGGCCGTTGCCACCGGGATGAGCCGCACGCCGGCAACGGGTGCGGCTCCGGGCACGGTGTCGAACCCGACCGTGGCGATCTTCGTCGTCGGATTGACGGTCACCGGATCACCGGGGAAATGCCAGAGCTGCCGGTAGTTGTGCGCGGCGGTGTCACCGGTGAGGTCGTCGGAGACCACCCAGAAGCCGGGCTTGACGAAGTAGACCGCGCGATCGTGCGCGACCGGCCGGTAGCCCATCGCCGCACCGCGGTAGATGTCGAGGCCCGCGTTCGAGCGCCACAGCGACGTCGTGCGGGGGACGCCGGCGGTCTGCGGACGTCCGTCGACCTCGATGGTGTTGTGCGCCTCGGTGGTACGGCGCATCCAGTCGTTCGTCGGAGTCGCGCTGTAGTCCCCCACCCCGGAGTCGACGATCAGCGGACGCCCGTACGCCGCCATCACCAGGCTGAGGTCGTCCGGATGCCGATGCGAGGCAGTGTAACTGGAATTCTGGTTGTTGATCAGCATGTACCGGGCATCGGCGTCCCACCCGGAACGCTGAACCGCGAAGCTGATCGGAAACACCGTGGACGACAGCGTCGGGGCGGTCCCCTCCGTTCGGCCGGAGGCGACCCAGGTGAAATCGGGCCAGGAGTTGCGTACACCGCTCCTGCGAATGGCCGACGTACCCGCGTAGTTGTTCGGCGTGTCGCCGATCGCCGCGGGTTCGAGATTCGGCTGACGGGTCGCGAACAGCGAATCCGCGATCCAGTCCGCCCCCTGGACGAGCGAATCAGGAACGGTTCGCCCGTTGGCATCCGCGACTGCTATGACGGAGTTGAGGATATCCGCCACGTATGCCTGATAGTTGAACGCCGGCTCGCGGTACACACCGTCGCCCTTCAAGTGCGCGCGCAGGAACCGCTCGGCCGAGCGCACCGCGAACCACTCCCAGCCAGGCGATGACGAGAACTCGGGCAGAAACACGGCTGCCGCGTGGACGGAGCGGGCCATCGACACGTACCAGTTGTTTCCGACATGTATCTGCATCACGCCGACGAGGAAGTCCGTCGTGGCGTGCACGCCGGACAGGTACGCCACGAGATCGCTCGCGTCGATGCCAGGATCGGTCCGGAACACGGAAAACGCGCTGACCAGCTGGGCGAGCCGCTTGGCTGCCGACAGGTTGCGGCCCTGCGGCCAGCTCTGATTGTCGGCGAAGAAGTCCAGCGAGATGTCCATCCACGCCGCCGCGTACGCCGTACGCTTTGCCGGGTCACTCTCGGACACGTAAGCGTAGGTCAGTTTGGGGATGAACGTGAAGTCGCTCATCAGAGTCTGCGCGCCGCCCGGGGTGGTCTGCGTCCCACCCCAAAGGTCCTGCCAGTCGATGTCGATCCGCTGCTCGGCGCTGTTGTAGAAGTTGCGGGTCTCGGCGCCGAACCGGAAGATCCCCGCCGCGAGCTCGTCGGGGCCCGAGTCGCCACCGCCCAGGCCCTCGGCCGGAGCCGGGTAGTGGACGTCGGCGCGGCCCGCGTAATACACCTTGAGCTCGCTCGCGGCGCCCGCTTCATCACCGGCGGCCAGCTTGGCCGCCACCGCGCCGAGCCCCGGGCGCGTCAGGTCGAGCAGCCCGCCGAGATCCGACATGTCGGCGACGGCGGCACTGCCCGGCGACAGAACCGCCGCCACCAGAGCCAGCACGACCGCCACACGGACCCGACAACGCGTGTACCAACGAAACGTGCTCCGTCTCACCACTGTCTTCTCCCTAACCCCGTGAGAGTGTTAGCTGAGTCCACGTCAACCACCCGCCTGCTCCTCGTACTCGGCCTTGATCTTGTTGCCCACCCGGTCCATGAACTTCTTGATGGCCGGCTGCCACGCCGAGACGGGCTTGTTCCCCAGCTGGATCTCCAGCAGCACCGAGTCCAGTTCCTGCTGCTCGCTGGCAGCCTTGCTGGCGGCGGTCTCCGAGTACAGCCCGAGGGTCGGGTCCGCGACGGCAAGCGGGACGCCGGCGACCTGGTGGTCGTGCTGGTCCTGTACGGCCTGGCGGTTGCCCGGCTCGTAGATGACGGGCGATGCTTCGGCGAGGTACCGCACCGGCAGGAATACCTGGCTGCGCCCGCTCTCGGTGAGGGTCGGGTCGGAGCCGTTGCGGGTGAACGTCTGGCCCTCGACGCCGTACCGGAGGGCCAGGTACTCGCTGCTGCCGAAGGGTGAGCACAACCAGTCGAGGACCTTGAGGATCTGCTTGATCCGGTCGGCGTTGTCGGTCTTGGCTATCGCGGTGAAACTGGACAGGGTCGGGCCGGGCGTGCGTACCTGCGTCCCTGTGCCGTCGCGGGTGGGCGAGAGCATGCCGGTCAGGCGGAAGCCGGGCACGTCTTTCGCCTGGCCGTAAAACTTGCCCCACCCGGCGTACCCGCCGATGGTGAACGAGGTCGTGCCGGCCAGCATCCACCCGTTGCGCTTCGTGTTGGGCGCGCCCGCGTGGTCGGGATGTATCACCCCCGACTTCACGAGCTCGACGGTGTCCTCGAGGGCCTGCATGAACTGCGGTGTCGTCCCGGAGTGGGTGAAGACGTCACCTTCGGCCTGCCAGACGCCGGCGCCGCCGGGCCAGTTGCCGGTGATCCCGTTCATCTCAAGGATCGTGTTGAACGGGATCTGTCCGAACGCCCACCGACCGGCCCGCTCGTCGGTCAGCGCGACCGCCATCTCCTTGAACTCGGCCCACGAATTGGGCTGGAGACCGAGTCCTGCCTTGGCCAGCAGGTCGGCCCGGGTGTACAGCACGGTGCCGATCCGTGCCCGCGGCACGGGGATGCCCCAGATCCGCTGGTCGTAGACGGTGCTGCGCCAGGCATCGGTGGGCAGGGCGGCGAGGTTCGGGTAGGCGAGGACCGCGTCCCCGGACAGGTACTCGGTGAGGTCGGTGAATGTCGCCTTCAGCATGGCCGGCATCTGCTGGACAACGCCCTGGATAGCCACAATGTCGGGCAGATCGCCACCGGCAATGGTCGTGGCGACCTTGCTCTTGTAGTCAGTAGAGGCGACGTACGTGATCTTCAGTTCGGTGCCGAGTTTGCTGTTGAGGTTCTGCCAGTAGGGGTTCGAGCCGAGCGCGGGGGCGATCGGGTCGTAGGTGTACGTCAGTGCCGTGATGGCTTCGCCCTGCACCGGTTGTGATGCGGCGCTGGAGGCGGTCGGGTAGGTGAAGTATCCCGGCGACACCCCGGCCGGCTCGGCGGCCAGGTCGGGCGTGGCCGCGGTGACGGGCTTGTAGGTGGGCAGCTTGACCGACCCGGCCGAGCTGTTCGGCGAACTCGGGCTGCCGTCGCCGCAGGCCCCGAGCAGCGGGGCCAGCCCCGTTGCCGCGCCGAGGGCCAGGACGTGGCGGCGGCTGAAGGTGGGTGCCATGACGTCTCCTTGCCACATTGCGTGGACGACCGGTCAGCCCTTGACGGCGCCGACCATGAGTCCCTTGGCGAAGTGCTTTTGGATGAAGGGGTAGACGAACAGGATGGGCAGGACGGAGATGACGAGAATCGCCATCTGGACGGAAATCTGTGGTGGCAGGTTCTCCAGGTTCGAGCTGAGCTGGTCGGACCCGATCGGGGTGTTGTTGACGACGTAGGTGCGCAGCACCAGTTGCAGCGGCCACTTTTCCGACGACTGGAGGTACAACATCGCGGAGAAGAAGGCGTTCCAGTACGCCACCGCGTAGAACAGCCCGATCACGGAGACGACCGCCTTCGACAGTGGCAGGACGATCCGCAGCAGGATGCGCATCTCCCCGGCACCGTCCACATAGGCGCTTTCCCGCAGCTCGCGTGGGATTTCCTGGAAGAACGCGCGCATGACGATGACGTTGAACGCGTTCACCAGCACCGGCAGAATCAGTGCCAGGTAGCTGTCCAGCAGGCCAAGCTGTTTGACCGTCAGGTACATCGGGATGATGCCCGGGTTGAACAGCAGGGTGAACACCGTCATCAGCAGGATCTGCTTCTGCAGCAACGAACCTGGCCGCGACAGCGCGTACGCCAGAGCGATCGTGCTGACGAGGCTGAGTGCCGTGCCGACCACGGTGATGCCGGCGCTCACCAGCAGCGCACGGGTGACGATTCCGCCGGACAGGACGGCCCGGTAGGAGTCCAGCGTCGGTTCGTTCGTCCACAGCACGAAGCCGCCCGCCCTGTTGATCTCCTCCGGGGAGGCGATGCTGGTCATGAGCACCGCCCAGAACGGCACCAAAACCGCCAGGCAGCCCAGGCCGAGCACGAGTCCCCGCGCGCCGACCCCCAGCTTGCTGGGCTCGCCCATCCAGACCGGACGCTGGCTGAGGCCCGAGCTTGGCCGCCGCGGCCCTGTATCCGCGGCGGGGCGCGCCACGGACACCGCGGTCGGCACAGGTCGGCTCGTCACTTGGCGTACACCCCCTGCTCGCCCAGGGCGTGGGCCAACCGGTTGGCGCCGAGCACGAGCGCGACACCGACAATGCCTTTGATCAGCCCCACCGCGGCCGCGGTGCCCCAGTCGCCGCCGACGATCCCGTGGTTGTAGACGTATGTGTCGAGTACTTCGCTGGCACCGGCACCGACCTGTGCCTGCTGCAGGATGATCTGCTCGAACCCGACGGACAGCGAGTCACCGAGCCGCAGAATCAGCAGCAGGACGATCACCGGGCGGATGTAGGGCAGGGTCACGTGCCACAGGCGGCGAGCTGCCGAGGCGCCGTCCACCACCGCGGCTTCCATCTGCGCCGGATCCACTCTGGACAGTGCGGCGAGGAAGATGATCGTCGACCAGCCGGTGTCCTTCCAGATCACCTGTGATGTGATCATGAGTTTGAACAACTCGGGTACGCCGACGATGTGGAACGTGGACAGGTCGGCCGAGCGCAGCCAGGCGTTGAGCATCCCGCCGTTGCCGAACATCTGCTGGAACAGGGCGACCACGATGACCCAGGACAGAAAGTGCGGCATGTAGAGGATCGACTGGGTGAGGCGTTTGAGCCGTTCGCTGATGGTCGCGTTCAGGATCAACGCGAGGCAGATCGGCAGCGGGAACACGAAGACCACCTGGATCAGCGTGATGATCAGTGTGTTGACGAGTGCGTTGAGGAACACCGGGTCGCCGGTGAGCACCGGCTCGAAGTTGTCCAGCCCGACGTACGGGCTGTGCCAGATTCCGAGGAACGGCTGGAAGTCCTGGAACGCGATGATGTTCCCGCCGAGCGGCAGATAGTGGAACAGCAGCAGCGCCGTGACCCCGGGAAGCGCCAGCAGCAGCAGGACCCGGTCGCGCCGCCAGCGATCGCGCAGGCTACGCATCGCCGGTCTCCACCGGTGCGGGCAGGCCGATGGGCCGGCCCGCGACGCAGCCTTGCACCGCCGCCCGCAGCCGGTCGTCGGCATTGGCCGCGACCCTCCTGCTCCGGGCGACCGCGGGCGCCGGGTCGGTGGCGATGTCGGTGACCGCCGCGACGACCGTCGCCGCGGCACGATGGTCGAGCTCGATCACCAGGTCTGGGGCGCCGAGGTCGGCGAACATCTGAGATTTCGTGGTCTCGGTCGGCTGCCGAAGGTAGACGGTCGGGATCGCATGTCGTGCGGCCAGGATCGGCGAATGACACTCCATGCTGACCACCAGCGACGAGACGGCGTAGACCCCGGTCGCCTCCTCCAGCGGCCAGTACCGGTCCAGGAGCCGGACCTGACCGAGCGTCTGTGGACTGAGCAGGCTGGGAAGCTGCTCGTGAGCGAGCTCGACGGCATAGCTCATCTCGGGCACCACGACGGCCGGCAGGCCGCTGACGCGTACCCAGGTCTCGATCGCCGCCGCCAGCACCGCCAGGTCGTGCGTCACGGTGGCCCGGTTGACCGCGTCGCGCCGCATCTGCTCGCGGGTCGGTTCCGTGCCGTAGATCTTCGCATAGGGGGCGTAGCGCAGCCGCGGAACGAAGCAGGCGAACCGACCGGGCTGCAGGCCGAAACCCTCCAGCAGGCGAGCGGCGGCGCCGGCGTCAGTGTGGTCGAACGCGAACGTGCCATCCGGCCCGAAGGCGAGGTCGGGCCCGGTTATCTTCTGACCGCGCAGGGTGGCCAGGGTCAGCGTTTCGCGGCAGTACACGAAGTCGGCGCTGTCGAAACGGTCCTTGACGTCGTCCTCGAGATAGGACGGTGGGAGCAGATCGACCATCTGTGCCAGCTCCGGCAGCGTCGCCATGGTCGGTGGGCACAGCGGATCCACGGTGACCCCGAAGTACCCATACGGGCGGCCCACGTGCTCGCGCCACCAATCGATCTCGGTGCTCTGGAAGGCGTCGGCGCCCGATCCGTGCATCAGGACGTCCGCGCCGTCGATGGCGGCGGCCAACTCCGGGGTGCTCGGCCCGTCCCCGCCGAGAGTGCCATCGACGACGCGCACGTCGGGAAACGCGTGCCGCAGCATGGATCGTTCGCGCTCCTCCAGCCGCACCGGCCAGAGGATGACCTCGACCTCGGGGGCGAACCGCTGAAACGCCCGCACCACGCCAGGGGAGTGAGCCACGTCGCCGATGTTCACCGTCGCCCAGGAGGACCGCAGGAGGACGGTGCGACGTGTCGATGTCATATGTGCTCCTTGTTGACGTAACGTTAATTCAAAATAGGGATGGTGAGACGTTACGTCAAGAACCGAGTAGGCTCTCACCATGGCAACGCAACGTGACGTCGCACGGGCGGCTGGGGTGTCGCTCGCCGTGGTGTCGGCGGTGGTCAACGGCACGAGCCACACCCGGATGAGGGAATCCACCCGCACCCGGGTGCTCCAGGCGATGCAGCAATTGGGCTACCAGCCGAACCAAACGGCGCGCTCGCTACGGCTCAACCAAACCGACATGATCGCGATGATCCTCAACAAGATCGACAACCCGGTCTACGGACCGCTGCGGCATGGGGTCTACGAGGCGGCTGCGGAGCACGGCGCGACGGTCCTGCTGGGCGATGCCGAGACGATGCGCTCCGGCAGCCAGTTCCTGACCCGGCTGCTCAGCCAGGGCACGGTCGACGGTATCTTGATCCGCGGCGAAGGACTGCTGGACGACGACGTGATGGCCGAACTCCGCTCCCACCCCAAGCCGATCCTCATCCTGGAACATGCACTGGACCATCCCTGGATCGACGTAGACGATCGCCGCGCGGGCGAGATCGCGACGCGGTTCCTGGTCAACCTCAGCCACCGCCACATCGTCTTCGTCGGGGGTTCGGGATACCTTTCCCAGCAGCGCTACCTGGGCTACCAGCAGGCGATGGACGCCGCCTGCCTGACACCGGCTCCGCACCTGGCCACCGGGTTCGGTGCGCAGGCCGGCGCCGACGGGCTCCGGCAGGCCGTGCAGGCGGCAACCGCGCCGACCGCCATCGTCGTCAACAACATCATGAGCGCGGTCGGGGTCCTGGCCGCCGCACGCGACCTCGGCATCGCCATCCCCGACCAGCTGTCAGTGGTCGGCATCCACGACGTCGAGCTGATGCAACACCTGCGCCCGGCCGTCACCGCAGTCCGGATGCCCATGTACCAACTCGGCCGGGCCGGCGTCGAGGCGCTGTACGACCTGATCGCGGGGCGGCCAAGCGCAGGCGGTGTCATCACCGACCCCGAACCCGAACTGGTGATCCGTGACTCAGCGACTGCTCCGACCCGGATCCGCGATTAGCGTTCGCATGATCGCCCGCGGCTCATATCGATTGTCGTCAGCCTATGTGATGGCGTCCGGGTGGCTATGATCGGTGGCGCTGTAACTGTGGGCATGCTGGGCAGTGCCGGCCCGCGTCGGCGAGCGTGGAGAGTCACCTCCCTGACGGACACTCTGCCAACCAACGCAAACCAGGGCGGTCAAGGGATATCACCCCGCCCATGATTGCTCGGCGGGTGCTCATCGGCATCCGATACGGCATGACACTGGACATCATGCTTGGACGGCCCCTCCTGCGGCAGCTCCTCCCCCATCAAGGCCACCAGGTCGCTGATCGCCGCACTGAAGGCCGGGTCGGCGGCCGCGCGCTCGTAGATCTCGCGCCCGTAGCGGTCGTACAGCTTCTGCACCCTGAACGTCCCCAGCGGTCCGTCCGAGGCACCCTTCCCGGCGCCTCGCCACCAGGTTTATAACCAAGATCCAACTGCGCCCATCCGCATCCCAGCATGGCGCGCGCATTCCGGAGCATGGCAAGCACAAACCGTAACAGGTGCTGGTCAAGGCGACTGTGAAACGTGCGTCGTTCCGCGGATCCGTTACCACCGGGCAGCATGAGGCACAGCAGATCCCCGGCTGCGGATATCTCCGGCACCGCCGGGTGACCGGCTTGCCGAATCCGAATCACTCCTCGCGACGGCGCATGTCGGGAAACACGGCCGCCAGGGTCGGGCTGTCGGGCCGGTACAGGTCCAGCGGGTCGGCACGCATCGCCGCGTCGAGCGCGCGGGCGTCATCACCGACCAGGATGCGCCACGTGCCGGCGCGTACGCCATCAAGGATGACGGTCGCGGCGTCGGTGGCCGACAGCGGCGCGTTGTCGCGAAACCACTCACCCATGCTCTTGACCGCAGCCCGAATCGCCTCATCACTCAACCGGTCGGCGGGAACGCCCGCCACGGCGGCGGCGAGCACGCGAGCGTCCGCGAGCTCCTCGGCGGTCATGTCGTCAGGCTCGGAGTGGCCGTGGATCCGGCGGGAGTTGATCACGATCTCCGTGCCGACGTGCCCCGGCATGACGAGCGCGACCCGTACGTGCGGCGCGTTGATCCGCAGGTCCGTCAGCATCGCCTCGGAGAAGCCCTTCACGGCGAACTTGGCGGCACTGTACGCGCTCATCGGCACACCGGGGCCGGCCGCCCAGAACCCGTTGACACTGCTGGTGTTGACCAGGCACCCCTCATCACTGGCGATCAGGAGCGGCATGAACGCACGCGTGCAGTTGTACACCCCGCCCCAGCAGACGCCGAACGTACGCTCCCACTCGGCTCGCGGGCTGGTGACGAAGCTGCTGCCGCCGCTGATGCCGGCGTTGTTGAACAGCAGGTTGATGTGGCCGGTCCGGTGCCGCTCGACCACCTCGTCGCGGAACCTCGTCACCTGAGCCTCGTCCGACACGTCGCAGTGGTGGGTGGTGACCCGCACATCGCCGCCGCCGGGTGCGGCTTTGGCGGCTCGCTCGGCGGCGACGGCCAGCCCGGCCTCGTCGACGTCGCACGCGGCGACCGAACAGCCTTCGGCGGCCAACTGAACGACCAGTTCGCGTCCCATCCCGGCGCCGCCTCCGGTGACGACGGCCATCTTTCCCGTGAACGATCTCATCGCTCAACCCCTCCGTCGCCGACCACCCTCGCACGTACGGGCGCGCGCGAGAAGGCCTCCACCTATCGAGCCCAGGACGCCCACCTCAAAGAGATCGCCGAGACCCAGACCCCGACCAGGCACGCACGGCGCTGCCCCAAGAGCCCGACCCCAGAAGGCGGCAGCACTCCGAAGAGCAGCACGGACGCATCGGAAGGGAGACGACTACTGACCGCCCGGAGAGGCTCTGGCTGGTCGGCGGATCAGCCAGAGCCTCTCGGCGGTCAGGCGGTCAGTTGCTGGAGCAACTCGGCCGAGTCGTGCAGGTTCGTCATCTGGACGAATCGGCCGTCACGGACCTTGTAGATGGCGTACTCGACGATCCTGAACGAGGCGCCGGAGGCTGGGACACCGAGCCACTCCTTCACCGGGGTGCCGGTGTTGATGGCGCGGACGGCGATGCCGTCCCGGTCGAACAGCAGTTCGTCGACCTCCCAGTGAATGTCCGGAACGGCGTCGACGATCCCCTTCAGGACCGTGACGACGTCGTCGCGGGTACCGGGCTGGTCGCCGAGCAGCACCTGGTCGTTGATGAACTCGTCCATGCGGTGGAACTCGTGGGCGTTGAGCGCCTCGGCGTAGCGCATGTACCAGTCACGCAGATCACTCTCGGTCATGGTGTTCCTCGTTTCCCCTTTGCCGTATGGAGCGGCTCTGAACTGTACAAATTTCCGCATCGATCGATACAGAATGCGACGGTATCAGTTCGGCACCGATCGGTGTCAAAGCGGTAGCATCCGGCTTGCGACAATCGGTGGCATGGGACAGCGCGCGACAGCACGAATGTGCGCCGAACTGTGGCCTCCCTCTGCCGGAGGACTCGCGGTCGTCGCGACGATATTGCTCGCCTGCGTGCCGGGCGCAGCAGCGCCTCCGACGGCAGCGCCGCGGCCAGTTCCGGCGGTAACGCGGTGGCCGTAGCGGCCAGGCCGGCCTGCACGGCTGTCGGCGTGTCGGCGGTGATCCACCACACCGGGTTGAACGTCCCGGCGTGTGCGGCGGCGTAGTGGGCGGCCAGGGTCGACTTGCCGATGCCGCCCAGTCCGTGCACCGCGGCCACCACCACCGGCCCGTTGCCATGGTCGGCAAGGAAATCGAGCCACCCCTATCGAGTGAGAGAGCGCGGCGATGGCGTGCGTGTCGCCGGGCCAGGTCGGCCCGCGGGTCCCTGGCCGGCGCGGTTCGGAAGAGCCCGGGTCCGTTGTCGGATGATCAGCCGATGTCGTCGGCGTTGTCGGTGGAGGCTGTTGAGGGCTGATCAGTTGGTCTGTGGGGTGTCGCCGTGCCGCTGGGCGTGTAGCAGTTCGAGGGCGCGTTCTTCGTACCGGATGCGGGCCGGGGAGAAGTCGTACGGCATCTTGCCGATGGCCTCCGACGCGCTCATCGTCGTCTCGCTCTCGTTCTCGTCCGCAGTCTCGTCGTACTGCTCAAAGAGGTCGTCGTACGTTTCTTCAAGTCCGGCGTCCTCGATGGCGGAGTCCAACGCGGTCTCGTGTGCGCACCGCTGGATGGCGAGGGTGTCCACGCGGGGGTCGTCGGGGGAGACACTGTCGTCCAGGGCTGCCTCGGCCTCCGCCAGGCGGTCGTCCTCGGCCCGCAGGTCGGGCTGGGTGGCCAGAACGATGAACCGGTCTGCCTGGACGGCAGCGCCGAGCGGGCCGAAGACGCGCTCGGTGACCAGGAGGGCATCGAGGTCAGAAGGGCGCAGGGCCCCGGGCGGCACGTGGCGCAGTCGGTCGGTGACCAACGGGGAGAGCAGGCCAAGGGGGTTGCCGGACTCGCGCAGGCGGCGGACGGCGGTCCGCCGGCGTTCGATGGCGGCTGCCTTGGCGATGAGGGATTCCTCCAGCCGGGCGAGCGACTGCTCGATGTCGATGGCACCCGCGAAGGCGGTGCGGATGTCGTCCAAGGGGATACCGGCGTCCGCCATTTTGCGGATCCACAGCAGGCGGATCATGTCGTCGTAGCCGTAGCGGCGGCGGTTGTCGGCGCCCCGCTCCGGTTCGGCAAGCAGCCCGATGGCGTGGTAGTGGCGGATGGCCCGGGGGGTGGTCCCGGTGAATGCGGCAGCGTCGCCGATCTTGACCCAGCGGGGAATCGCAGGCAGGTGCATGAAGGAAACCTCTCAACGTCGTGCTCACCGTTCACTGGACCACATGCCGCTACGGCATATGCAAACCCCGCCGGCGTCGAGTTCGCGGTCGACGGTCCCGGCGGATCCTCTCGAAGATCCATTAACGCGATCCATACACGGAAAGGTCTCCGGGCACGACCTTGATCAACGCGCACAGCGTGACCCGTTGAATAGCCCAAGGACCCCATTACGTCAAATGCGGCATGTCGCAGACCATCAGTGCAGAGTGGTCCCCATTCTCGTCGCCCAAACAGTGGTCCTCTTTCACACCGTTACCGCAGGCCGACGACCCGGCACGGACCGGGGCCAAGAGCGCAGGCACAGGACGCACCGATACCGGCCCTCCACTCGGGCTTCGGGGGTAGGAGCGATCTTCCCTCTTCTCCGCGCGGTCGGGGAAAGCACCCGCGATCCCCGACGAAGCCCCGGCCCTGCTGCCGCGCGGCAGCAGATCGCCCCGCTGATCGTTCAGATCCGCTCCGCTGGAGGCGACCCTGCGCGACTAGCAGGCCCGCCAGTCCGTCCGGGGCCCGCGGCATGCTCAAGGGTGCCGCCGACCTGGACGCGTACCTCTGCGCCCGCGGCACCATTTTTCCGAACCACGCTGCGCATATGGGAGACGAGGCTAGAGTGGCCGAGTTCTCCAGGAAAGGATCATCATGCTCAGCATTGTCCGGCGTTCTGCCCTTGCAGGCGCGCTCGCGATGAGCCTCGCCGTGGCCACCGTCGGCTTCGCACCTCCCTCGGCCGCGGCGACACCGCCGTACGGACTCCTCAAGCTGGTCTTCAGGTGTGCCCACGTGGGGGGCGTGTCGGTCACGGTCGTGGGTCCGGGCGTCGCGGGCAGCGCGCGCGACAGCAACGGCACGTACTACTTCCGGGGCCGGCCCGGCGCCTACCGGGTGAAGCGCCTCGCGAACGGACGGATCGCACCGAGATCCAGGCTCATCCAGATCCCGAAGTTCTCGACCCGCACGGTCAATGTCTGCTCCCTCAAGTGGCCCGGGCGCCCGTGACCCTGGGCCGCCTTTCTTGATCTCGCCCTCGCCAGTGCCCCTCTCTCGGGCTCCCGCGATCACTCTCGGGTGCGGGTGGGCCGCACCGGTTCCGGCGACTCTCGGCCGCTGGTCACACTCGCCCCGTTTCTGGGCTTCGTCGATGCGCGCCCGATGACCCGCACCTGACCGTCCTGTTGTCCAAGGACTCCGGACCGTTCGCCAGCTGCATGCCCGACCGACACACCGAGATCTCACCGCAGCCCTGCGAATCCGCACCCACGGGGCTGTGGGCGGGAGAGGCCTTCAGCGAGTCCTGATGCAATCAGGACTCGCTGAACGTTGGCGGCAGGCATGGACGTTCTCTACACCTGAACACGTGGTGACCAGCGAGCGCCGTGTGCAGAAGGTTCAGCCAGGCCGCGCCGGGCGCGACCTGTCCCCCGTCGTCCGCCTGAAGACCGTACCGGCGTACGCGTTTCGACGTACGCATGTCAGGAGGCCTCGACGACAGCGGGCCCGCGGGACTCCGGTCATGCGCCGGACGGGCTGTCCCAGCCGGAGACGAACCAGCGGACCGCCCCCGTGGCCGGGTCGTACAGCCGCCGGCGGATGGCGCCGATGTCGCCCCCGTAGACGTGGATCCCGACGGTGGGCTCGTCGCCGACGGCCGCGACGGCGTGGACGTCGTCGTCGGTCGTGCAGCAGACCGTGACCTGCCCGCGCTCCCACACCTGCTCACCCGCGGGCGTCAGCGCCCGGCACGGCCCGGACGCCGCGGGCTTGAGGTAACGGATCTCGCGTTCGGCCCCCGCGTAGATGCCGACGACCCCCCACGTCTCATGCCCGTGCACGGGGGTGCGCTGGCCCACGTTCCAGACGACGGACGCCAGTGACCAGCTCCCGTCGGGGGCGATGTGGAGCGGGTACGTGACGTGACGCTCGTCCGACGGCCGCGTGACCTCCGGAGGGAGCCGGCAGCCGCTCGCCAGCAGGGCGGACAACCGGGCCGCCACCCGCCTGGTGAGCTCATACTGGTCGTCGATGGTGCCGACCAGCGACGTCACGTCCCTGATGAAGCTCTCCATGTCCGCCGCCTCCGGCTCGATCGCCGAGGGGGTCATCGGTTCCTGGCCGTGAACGTCAGATGCGTGACGCCGGACGGCGTCGAGACCGCCTCGATGCTGTACGACTCCTCCAGCGCCTCAAGCCCGTCCCAGAGCCGGACACCGCGGCCGAGCAGGAGCGGAACCTGCACCACATGCATATGGTCCACCAGCCCTGCGGCCAGGAAGTCACGGACCACCGAAGGACCGCCGCCCAGGCGCACGTCCAGACCGCCGGCCGCCTCCCGGGCCTCCCTGAGCGCCTCGGTGGGCGAGGCGCTCAGGAAGTGGAACGTGGTGCCGCCGTCCATCTCGACCGAGGGCCGCGGCCGGTGGGTGAGCACGAAGACCGGCGAATGGAACGGCGGATTGGGGCCCCACGCGCCCTTGTAGTCGGGGTCGTCCTGCCAGCCGGGCGGGCCGAACTTGCCCGCGCCCATGATCTCGGCGCCGATGCCCCGGCCGTGCATCGCGGCGAACGCGTGGTCGGCGCCGCTGCCGCCCTCCCTGCGGCCGCCCATCTCGTGCCAGTACCGGGTGGCGAACATCCACTCGTGCAGGCGCTCACCGGCGTGCCCGAACGGGGCGTCGGCGGCCTGGCCCTCACCAGTGGCGAAGCCGTCGAGCGAGATCGAGAAATTGTGCACGCGTAATGCCGACATCAGAGCGCTCCTTCTCGGGCGGGTCTTTCTGGTCGACACCAGCATGAACCCCACGATCCATGACGTCTAATGCTGATATTTCGATGAAATCATCGATATCTTCGATGAATGCTCAGCCTGACCCACCTCAAGGTCCTGGCCGCGGTGGCGCGACACGGCTCCGTGACCGAAGCGGCCAAAGAGCTGCACTACTCTCAATCGTCGGTCAGCCACCACCTGGCCCGCCTCGAAGCAGCCACGGGCGCCAAGCTCATCCAGCACATCGGCCGCGGCATCCGGCTCACCCCCGAAGGACGGCTGCTGGCCCTCCGCGCCGGCGAGATCATCGGACGGGTCGACGCCGCCACCAACGAACTCGCCGCACAGGTAGGCCTGCAGGCCGGACGGGTCCGCCTGGCCGCCAACGCGTCGGCGCTCAGCACGATCGTGCCCAAGGCGGCCGCCTTCCTGGACCGGGCACATCCCGGACTCGAACTGATCCTCATCGACCGCCACCCCGTGGAGGCGCTCGAAATGCTCCGCCAAGGCGAGATCGACATCGCACTCGTCTTCCAGCACGCCGACGCGCCACTCGAGAACGAGGAGAACTTCCGCCTCGTCCACCTCGGCGACGACCCCATCTACCTCATCAGCCGGCAACCCGGTGACGACCTCGCCGGCCACCGCCAGTCCGCCTGGATCGGCGGCTGCCGCCGCTGCCAGGACGAACTGATCGCCGTGTGCCGGCAAGCAGGCTTCACCCCCCGCATCGCCTCACTCAGCGATGACATGGTCGTCGTCCAGGCCCTCGTCGCCGCCGGCAGGGGCATCACCACCCTGCCCGGCCTCGCGCTCCAGGCCCACCGCCGGCCCGACATCCACGCCACCGAGCTGACCGGCTTCCGCCGCCGGATCCACGCCGTCACCTACGGCGAACCACCCGACCCGCCCGCCGTCGCCGCCGTACTGGCGACGCTGATCGAGGCCACCAGCTGAACACCGTCAAGGCAGGCCCGCCTCCGACCGACAAGATGCTGTTCATGGTCGCGGAGATGGCGGCTGAGATGGAACGCAACCTCATCAGCGAGCCCACCAGCGAGGGCCTGGACGCCGCCCGCGCCGTCGGCCGCGTCGGCGGCCACCCTGCCGCGGTGACTGACGACGTGCTCGCCATCGCGCCTGGAAGACGACGAACCAGGCCAGGACACACCCGCCCGCGACAGCGACAGTGCCGGCCAGGAGGCCGGCAACGACCCCCACAGTGATGCGATCGTGGTGGCGATGGCCGAAGCCTTCCGCCGCAACACCGCGATGGGTGAGGCATTCCTGGCCGACCAGACCCCGGCCATGCGTGAGCGGTACCGGAACGAGGTGGCCGACGCCCAAGAACGCATCCACCGACGTCACACCGCGACGAAGACAACATGAACGCGCGCAGCGCGGCGACCGCGATGCCTTCGCCGATCTCTACGCGGCCTTCCGAGGTCACCCGGTACGTCCGCGTCCGCATGCGTGACCGCGCAAGTACGGCGTCCCCGGCGCCCAGCCGAGCGAGGTGTTCACCCAAGTGCTCGAACGGGCCTGGGCCGAGCGCTTCGAGGATCCGGCCGGCTTGAAGGTGTCGCGCGTGCCATCGGCGCAGCGCAGCGCCCCGGTTGACCACAAGGGCCAAGACGGATCACGCGTCGTCGTTGCGAGGCGCGTCCATGTGGGTGACGAGGTTGATGCCGCCGTCGACGTGGATCACCTCACCGGTGACGAAGGTGGCCTTGATGAGCGCCAGGACCATCGCTGCGACGTCGGATGGCTGCCCGAGCCGGCCCAGCGGTGTCATCGCCCCGGTGCGCGCCGCCCGCGTGGCGAGGCTGTCCGAGGTCAGTCGGGTCTGGAGCGGCCCCGGGGCGATCGCGTTCACCCGGATGTCTGGACCCACGGCCTTGGCCAGCAGCCTCGTCAGGTGGTCGAGCGCGGCCTTGCTGACGGAGTAGGGGATCGAGCTGCCGAGGGGGCGCGAGCCGCCCACCGAGGTGATGTTGATGATCTGGCCGCCGGGCTCCATGACCTTCACGGCGGCGACGGAGACCTGCCACGTCCCGACGACGTTGACGCCGAGGATCCGGTGCCAGTCGTCAGCGGTGATCGCATCCAGGTCGGCGTGGGGTACGGGTCGCGACACCCCGGCGTTGTTCACCAGCAGGTCGAGCCGGCCGTGCCGCTCCACGGCCGTCTCCACCAGGCGCACGGCGTCGGAGGGATCGGCGATGTCGGCCTGGACGTAGCTCGCCCCCGGGAGCTGGGCCGCGAGCCGCTCACCGGCGTCGACCGAGGTGGCCGAGTTCACCACGACGGTGAAGCCGTCGGCCGCGAGCGCGCGAGCGATCCCTTCTCCGATCCCGGAGCTCGAGCCCGTCACGATGGCGACACGTGGCGCGCTCACCGGGCGACTCGCTCGGCGACGGGCGCTTTCAGCGCGTTCACGATCGCCCGGCCTCCGCTGGCGAGGATCGAGGTGTCGTTGCTGACCACCACGTAGTCGTAGCCCCGGGCCAGCGCGGCCCGGGCCTGGTCACTCGTGGCGGACGCGGTGCCGATGGGAACACCTGCCGCGGCGGCAGCCGCCAGCGCGGACGTGACGAGCCGGTCCACCTCGTCGCTTCCCGCCGCGACGCCCATCGACATCGAGAGGTCGGCCGTCCCGACGAACGCGGCATCGATGCCGTCGAGGGCCAGGATCTCCCTCGTGTTCCTGATCGCCACCTCGCTCTCGAGCTGGACGACGCACAGGGCCTGCTCGTTGCCGTACTCGAGGTAGTCCGCCCGTGGCAGCAGCCCCCAGCGACCCGCGCGGCTGGTGCCGCCGGACCCGCGGTCGCCGCGCGGCGGGAAGCAGGTGGCCCGCACGACCGCCCGGGCCTGCTGAACCGTGTCGACGTGCGGCACGACCACACCGGCCGCGCCGGCGTCCAGGACCCGCTGGATCACGCTGAGGCCGTGGTCAGGCACCCTGACGAGCGGGTCCACCCCGAGGGCGCGGGCCATCGCGATGTGGGTCGAGGCGGCACCCAGGTCCAGTGTCGTGTGCTCGAGGTCGATGACCACGAAGTCGAAGCCCGCGTGGGCCATGATCTCGACACTCTCGGGGCTGGAGAGCTTGATCCAGGTCCCGAGCGTGCCGCCGTTGATCCCGTCGCGCATCCGTGTCATGGCTCAGACCTCGCTGGCGGTGTTGGTGGGGGTGGCGGTCCAGAAGACCAGCCACTTGCCGAGCTGCACGACGACCGCGTGCAGTGCGATGCCGACGGCCGACAGCACGACGATCACCGCGAAGGTCCTGGCCACGTCCAGAGTGAAGTTGCTCGCCTGGATCAGGTAGCCCAGACCTTCGGAGCTGCCCACGAACTCCGCGACCACGGCGCCGGTCACGGACAGGATGACGGCGACCTCCAGTCCCGCGAAGATGTGCGGAAGCGCCGACGGGATCTGCAGGTGCCGCATGACCTGCATGCGGGACGCGCCGAAGGATCGGAGCATCTCGACCTGCTCGTAGGCGGCGGACCGGAATCCCAGGATGGCGTTGATGAGGAGGGGGAAGAACGCGATCAGGGCCACGGTCAGCACCTTCGAGCTGATCCCGATGCCGAACCAGACGATCAGCAGAGGCGCCATGGCGACCTTCGGGATGGTCTGGGTCAGGATGAGCAGCGGGAAGAGCACGCGCTCCACCGTCCGGAACTGGGTGATGAGCACCGCGGAGACCAGCGCCGAGCCGACCGCGATGCCGAACCCGATCAGGATCTCCTTCAGGGTGACGATCGAGTGGGTCACCAGGCTGCCGTCCTGGAAGCCGTCGACCAGGGAGCCGGCGACGGCCGTGGGCGCGGGGACGAGGATGTTGGAGACGTCGAAAATCTCCACGACGGCCTGCCAGACCACCAACAGCCCGATGAACACCAGCACGCTGTAGGTGATCTCCGGCATTCGGCGGCGTCGGCGTCGGGTCGGGGTGTCCGAGCTCGTGGGCGCATCCACCGGCGCGGTCCCGCCGTCCGGGGCGGCGAGTGCCTCGCGGCCGGCTGCGTGGCGCTTGGTGTTGGTGGACATCAGGACTCCTAGTGGGCGCTGTGCTCGGAGTCGAGCAGCTTGCGGATCTTCAGGACGATCTCGCCGAACTCGGGCGTGTTGATGTTCTCGAGCCGCCGCGGTCGAGGGAGCGCGACCTCGACGACGTCCGCCAACCGGCCGGGTCGCGGTGTCATTACCACGACGCGGTCGGCGAGGAGCACCGCCTCGGGGATGCTGTGCGTCACGAACAGCACGGTCTTGCGGTCCTGGTCCCAGATCTTCAGCAGGTCCAGTCCCATCTGGTCGCGGGTCATCGCGTCGAGGGCGCCGAACGGCTCGTCCATGAGCAGGATGCGCGGGTCGTGCATCAGGGCGCGGCCGATCCCGACCCGCTGCTGCATCCCGCCGGACAGCTCGTTGGGGTACCGGTCGCCGAACTCCTCCAGGCCGAGCATCACCAGCAGCTCGGCGGCCTTCGCGTGGGTCGCGGCGTCCCGGGCGTGGTGAAGGTCCGGCGACGTCAGCAGGTTCTTCCGCACGGTGCGCCATGGCAGCAGCAGCGGCTGCTGGAAGACCATCCCGAGCTGGTTGCGGTGGGTGTCCTCCGACGGCCCGAAGGTGACCTGTCCGGAGGTCTGGCGGGACAGGCCCATGATGATCCGCAGCAGCGTGCTCTTGCCGCAGCCGCTGGGGCCGACGATGGAGATGAACTCACCGGCTCGGACGCTGAGGGAGACGTCGTCGAGAGCCTGGACGGTCCCGCCGGACTTCGTCGGGTAGAGCATGGACAGCGAGTCCAAGCGGATCACGCAGTCGGTGTCGGTGCTGGTCGGCATGTCTGTCATTCCTCACCTGGTTCGAGCGCAGGCTGCCCGCGCCTCGGTTGTCGTGCTGGCAGCAATCAGTCGGTCTCCTCGGGCCACGTGCCGCCCATCTCCTTGGTCAGTCGCTTGCAGGCGGCCTTCAACGCCGTGGCCTCCCGGGAGTCCAGCGCCTCCGGCAGCATCCGCTCGGTGCCGACGGCCGCGATCGTGGCGCAGATCCCGGTCGCCGCGAACACCGGCGCCGCGACGACGCAGATGCCGCGGTGGTTGACGTAGCTGCTCATGCCGGCCTGTCGGATCGCCTCGATACGACGGCGAGTCTCGGTGCGCTGGGACTCGGGGAGGCTGCCGGTGAGTCGGTCGGCGTGGAACTGGTCGGGGAGGAAGGCCAGGAAGACCTTGGCCTGCGAGGAGTCCAGGGCGAGCTGCGAGCCCACGCGCACCGTCACCACGGTGGGATGGTCGGCCTCCTCCACCAGCGAGACCACCGGGCCGGAGGTGCCCCACAGCGACAGCACAGTGCTGATCTTGATCTCGAGCGTGAGCTCGCGCATGTAGGCCGGCGCCATCTGCATGATGCGCTGCTGTCCCAGCGTGAAGCTGCCGAGCTGCAGGATCGACCGTCCGGGACGGACGAGTGCGGAGTCCTCCACGCGCTCGAGCAGGCCGGAGCTGATCATCGAGCTGAAGTAGCGGTGCACCGTGGTCCGGTTCAGACCGAGCCGGCGGGTGGTCTCCGCGACGGAGAGCTCCGGAGTCTCCGGACCGAACAGTCCGAGGATCTGCGCGGTCCGGCTCACCGCCTGGATGTCCTGCTCGCGAGCAGTCACCGGCTTGTCGACCTGGCGCTTCGTCATCGGCCCCCGCCTCGTTGAGTGTCCAAAAAGAGTGTGCATAGTTCGCAGTACGGACAGAGGGTAAGCGTGACCTACGTCTCGCTGCAAGGTTTTGCTGGGGATTCGCGGAAGCGTTTTCCGAATGCGCCCTATTGACAGACCGGATAGCGAACTCTCAGTCTGTGATGCGAACGCCGCCGACACCTGGAGACTTCGTGACTGCCACACCCGCCATCATCAAGCTGCTGAACGGCTGCGTTGACCTGCACTGCCATTCCGGCCCGAACCCGTTCCCCCGACGCATCGACCATGCCGAGGCCGGCAAGGACGGCGAGCGGCTCGGCATGCGGGGCGTGCTGGTGAAGTCCCACCACCACAACACCGTCATGGACCTGCTCGCGATGAGCGACCGGCTGGCGGAGATCAGCACCCCGGTCTTCGGCGGCATCACCCTGAACAGCATGGTCGGCGGCATCAACCCGCAGGCGGTGGCCATGTCACTGCGCATGGGGGGCAGGGCCGTGTGGTTTCCGACGTTCTCGGCCGGCCGGCACATCGACTGCCATCCGGAGGGCGTCGGCTTCCCCACGGCGAGCGTCGAGGTGCCGTCGTCCCGGGTCGACATCCACCAGGAGGACGGTGAGCTCATCCCTCAGGTCCACGAGGTGCTCGACCTGGTGAAGGAGAGCGGCGCGATGGTGACCGGCGGTCACATGGAGACCGAGTCGATCACCCAGCTGTTCGCCGCGGCCAAGGACAAGGGTGTCACCCGGATGCTGCTCAATCATCCCGACTACGTCATCGGTGCGGACGAGGCGAAGTGCCGTGAGCTCGTCGGCTACGGAGCGTTCATCGAACACGAGACCGGCTTCTACGACCCCGAGGGGACCAAGAAGTGGGACCCGAAGATTCTCCTGGACTGGATCGAGAGGATCGGCCCGGAGCACACCGTGATCGCCTCCGACCTCGGTCAGAAGGATCGGCCGTTGCCGGTGGACTCCTACATCCGCGTCGCGACCGCGCTGTTGGACCTCGGCCTGGACGAGAGGTCGCTGCGGCAGATCTTCTGCGACAACCCGGCCTTCCTGCTCGGCCTGGACGACTGAACCGGCATCTTGCTGCCGACCCGAAAGACATCCCAGGAGTTTGAATGTCAAGCCGTAGCACTTTGGACGTGATGCGACCAAGCGGTTGCTGCGTCGTAGAGCGTGCCGGTTTTCAGGCAGCCGTGCAGGATGCCGACGAGCCGGTTGGCCAGTTGGCGCAGCGCGGTGTCGTAGCCGACTCCACGAGCGCGTCGCTTGTCGTAGTGGGCGCGGGCGCCGGGCGAGACGCGCTGCGCCATCGAAGCCTGGGTCATCAGGGCGTCGATGAGCCGGTCGTTGTGCACGAACCGGGCCAGGACGCTCCTCTTCTTGCCCGAGGCTCGCGTGACGGGACTGGTCCCGGCGTAGTTCTTGCGGGCCTTGGCGCTGGCGTAGCGGTCGCGGTCATCGCCGAACTCTGCGAGCACCCGGGCATCGAGGATCGCTCCCAGCCCAGGCTGGGAGACGATGATCTCAGCGGCCGGGTGCTGGCCAGAACACTCCTCCACCTGCCCCTGCAAGGTTGTGACCTGCTCACCGAGCACGGCCAGGACCGCGACCAGAGCCCGGACCGACACCGCGTAGGCGGCGTCCCCACCTAGCGGACGATCAACTCTCCCGGCCAACCAGCAGGGGCACTGTCTTCGTCAGGACTCGAAGTCCAGGACACACAAGTGCTCACCCGCCGGACGGCTACCAACCAGCGAGTCTGCCGCACAAGCAGACCCTCTACGACTGATGAGGACAGACGATGACCACCCTGGCCACCCCGCCCGACGTGGAGTTCTCCGACCTCGGTACGGGCGATCCCGACGAGACGACCCCTGGCGGATCCTCGACGTGGTACTTCCGCGGACACAACTTCGTGCTCGCCCACACGACGCTGGTCGCCGGCGACGTGCTGGAGCGGGATGATCAACCGGACGAGTACGTCGTGATCCTCCCCTACGAGGAGTGCAGCGTCGAGGTCCGTGCGTCGCGGGAGGTCGAGTCGGTCTCGGGCAAGGCGGTGGTGATGGTCCCACCGGGCAGCAGTGCGATCGTCGGCGTCGACGACTGCACCGTCGTGCGGCTGTTCAGCTCTCGGTCCACCGACCTGCTGGACAAGGCGCGCAATCGGGATTCGTACGCAGAGCCGCACCCGAACACCAAGCCGTTCGAGCCGTGGCCGGACCCGCCGGAGGGCTATCGCATCCGGCCCTACCGACTGGCCGACCTGAAGGTGACGCAGGACGCCGTCCGTCCGGGCCAGATCGTGCGGTGCAGCACCTTCATGGTCAACTTCCTGGCGCCCAGGATCGGTCCGCGTGATCCGAACACCCTCTCGCCGCACGACCACGACGACTTCGAGCAGTGCTCGCTCGCCGTGGAGGGGGAGTACGTCCACCACCTGCGGACCCCGTGGTCCAAGCGTCGCAGCGAGTGGCGCGAGGACCGGCACCTGCGGTGCGGCAGTCCTTCGGTGGCCGTGATCCCTCCGCCCATGATCCACACCAGCGAGGCTGTTGGTTCGGGGACCAACCAGCTGATCGACATCTTCTGTCCGCCGCGTCTGGACTTCTCCCTTACGCCGGGCCGGGTGCTCAACGAAGACACCTACCCACTCCCCATCCAGTAAGAAGAAGGTTCCATCGTGAAGACCAGACGAGCGATGAAGGTCGTGAGGGGTGCGGTCGCCGTCCTGTGCGCGGCCGCAACGCTGAGCGCGTGCGGTTCCGACAGCGGATCCGACGACTCGGCCGGGTCCGGCAAGCTGACGTCGGTGACGTTCGCGATGGCGTCCCCGAGCTGGAACGCCGGCTACGCGGTCATGGCCGTCGTGGAGGCCGAGGGCTTCTACGAGGAGGAGGGTCTGAAGGTCACGACCAACCTGTTCCCGTCGGCCACCCAGGCAGCGCAGCAGGTCGCCGCCGGCGGGGCCGACCTCGGCCTCATGACGGTCGAGCCCGTGGCCATCGGGCACGACAAGGACCTGAACCTGGCCTACTTCGGCTCCTACTGGGCGAAGTGGATCTACAGCCTGCAGGTGCCGGACGGTTCGGACGTGAAGAGCATCGCCGACCTGGAGGGCAAGAAGATCGGCGTCTCCGCGGTCGCGAGCTCCGGCGCAACGTTCGCCCGGACCGCGATGGAGCTCAACGGGATGAGCCAGAACGCCGCCAGCCTGGTGCCGATCGGTGCCGGCGCCCAGCAGATCAACGCCATCAAGGGCGGCCAGGTCGATGCGCTGGCCCTCTGGGACATCCAGTACCAGAGCGTCAAGAACGCCGGCGTCACCCTGACGCCGCTTCCGGTCAAGGAGACGGCGGACGCGTGGGGCGGCGGCTTCGCGACGACCCGGAAGAACCTCGATGCCAAGAAGGACGTCCTCGAACGGTTCGGTCGTGCGGTGGCGAAGGCGTTCGTCTTCTCCAAGGCCAACCCCGAGGCCGCGATCCGCGCCCTGTGGAAGCTCCACCCGGAGACCCGCGGGTCCGACCCGGAGGAGAAGGCGCTGGCTGACGGGGTCAAGGTCCTCCAGGTCCGCCTGGACGGACAGGGCTTCGACGACAAGACCCTCGGCCGGATCGACGAGGCCGCGTTCACCCGTTCGCTCGACTTCATGGCCTCGGCCGGACTGATCAAGAAGTTCCCGGCGAAGGAGATCTACACCGACGCGATGTTCAAGGCGTTCAACGACTTCTCCTACGACGACGTCATGAAGCAAGCAGAGAGCGCCGGCTGAATGCGGTTGGGGGTCGCGCTCGACCTGAGCTCCCAGGAGCCGGTCCGCCCGCAGGTGGATCGCGCGGTCACGATGCTCGCCCGCGCGGAGCGGCACGGTTTCGACTCCGCATGGGTGGGGGAAAGCTATCACTCGGCCGCTCAGCCGTTCCACCTCCCGTCCGCCCTGATGGTCCTGGGACATCTGGCCGGACGGACGTCCCTGGCGCTGGGCTCAGCGGTGCTGCTCCTGCGCGCGTACAGTCCGGAGAAGCTGGCCTACGAGGCCGCGCTGCTCGACCAGCTGTGCGACGGGAAGCTCACCCTCGGCCTCGGGCTCGGCAGCCCGGAGGTCGCCCAACGGGTCGGGCTGCCCGCGTCAGGTCCGGCCGGCGCGGCCTTCGACGCCACACTGAAGCTGCTGCGCGACGCCTGGTCCGCCGACGCGAGTACCGATTCGCCGGTGGCGATCCCACCCCCGGTGCAGCGCGGCGGGCCGCAGATCCTGGTGGGCGGCAAGGTGGCTGCCTCGGCCCGTCGTGCCGCGACGCTCGCCGACGGATTCTACGGCGCGACGAACTACTGCGACGACCTGTTGATCAAGCAGTCGGCCGCCTACTGGTCGTGTCGCGGCGGACGGCCGGGCGGGACGACGGGAGCGGTCGCCACCACCAGGTTCTGCGTCGTCCACGAGGATGCCGCCACCGCCCGCGAGCTCGGCGCGCGCCACCTGAAGGCCGCGACCGACTACTACACCGAGCGGGGCTTGTGGATGGGTGCGGACGGCCCTGCTGAGCTCGAGCTCCCCATGGTGGGCACGCCCGACGAGATCGACGCGACGATCGCCCGGTACGTCCGGGCGGGGGTCACGTCCGTCCAGCTGCGGGTCGCCCCGTTCGGCACGCCGCCGGAGGTCGCCCGCCACACGCTCGACCTCGTCGGGCGGCACGTCCTCCCGCACTGGCACGACACGACGACTTCCGACGCGATCACGAGCTCTGATGGGGAATGACCGACGATGACGAGACGACTCAAGAGCTTGACCGGCCTGTTCGCAGGCATCCTCGTGGTGGCAACGCTGGGCGCATGCGGTTCGGAGGGGGGCGACTCGGCGGGCGGCGACGACCTCGACACCGTCACGTTCGCCCTGAGCGCGCCCAGCTGGAACTCCGGCTACACCACCTTGGTGGTCCCCGAGGCCGAGGGCTACTTCAAGGACGAGGGGCTCGACGTCAAGGTCCAGCTGTTCCCCTCCGGCACGCAGACGGCGCAGCAGCTGGCCGCCGGCGGCGCCGACATCGGACTGATGACCGGTGAGCCGGTCGCGATCGGTCACGCCAAGAACCTGGACCTGGTCTACTTCGCGTCGTACTACCCGCACTGGATCTACAGCCTGCAGCTGCCCCAGGGCTCGGATGTGCGGAGCATCGCGGACCTGGAGGGCAAGAAGATCGGGGTGACCGCGGTGGCCAGCTCGGGCGGAACGTTCGCCCGGACCGCGATGGAGCTCAACGGGATGAGCGAGAACGCCGCCGGCCTGGTGCCGATCGGTGCCGGCGCCCAGCAGATCAACGCCATCAAGAGCGGCCAGGTCGATGCGCTGGCCCTCTGGGACACCCAGTACGCGATCGTCGAGGACTCCGGGATCGCGCTCACCCCGTTGGCGGTGCCCCAGACCGCCAGCATCTGGGGCGGCGGGTTTGCGGCGACGCAGAAGACGATCGACGAGAGGAAGGACGTCCTGGAGCGGTTCGGTCGCGCCATCGCGAAGGGCTTCGCGTTCGCCCAGGCCAACCCCGAGGCCGCGATCCGCGACCTGTGGAAGCTCCACCCGGAGACCCGGGGCACCGGACCGGAGAAGGACGCGATGGCGTCCCAGGTCAAGATCCTCCAGGTCCGGCTGGCCGACCAGGGGGTCGAGGACGACGACTGGGGCCGGATCGATCCGAAGGCGGCAACCGGGATGGTCGAGTTCATGGCGTCCGCCGGGCTCGTGGGCAAGACGTTCCCGGCCACGGAGATCTACACGACCGACCTTCTCGACGCCATCAACGACTTCTCCTACGACGACATCCGCAAGCAAGCGAAGGACGCCTCCTGAGATGGGGCAGGAAGTGGAGACGACCTGATGAGCAGCTCATTCGTGTACGCGTCGGTCCGGACCCCGTTCGGCCGGTTCAACGGAGCCTTGGCCGACACGAGGACCGACGATCTGGCCGCGACTGCGATGAAGGGACTTCTCGACCGCTCGCCGGGCCTGGATCCCGGCCTGGTCGACGACGTGTTCTGGGGCAACGCCAACGGCGCCGGCGAGGACAATCGCAACGTCGGCCGGATGGCCGTGCTGCTGGCGGGCATGCCCGTCTCGGTGACCGCCACCACGGTGAACCGGCTCTGCGGCTCGTCGCTGGACGCCGCCATGATGGCCTCACGCATGATCGAGGTCGACGACGCGGAGATCGCGATCGCCGGAGGCGTGGAGTCGATGACGCGGGCGCCGTGGGTCCTGCCGAAGCCGTCGCGTCGGTTCCCGGCAGGCGACGTCACCGCCGTCTCCACGACGCTGGGCTGGCGTCTGGTGAACGAGCGGATGCCCGCCGAGTGGACGGCCTCGCTGGGCGAGTGCAACGAGCAGCTGCAGGAGAAGTTCTCGATCTCGCGCGAGCGGCAGGACGAGCTTGGCGCTCGCTCGCACCGCCTCGCGGCGGAGGCGTGGCAGAAGGGCTTCTACGACGACCTCGTGGTGCCCGTCCCCGGCACCGACCTGGTCCAGGACGAGAGCATCCGGGCCAACACCTCGCTCGAGGCGCTGGCAGGGCTGAAGCCGGCGTTCCGGCCCGACGGGACGATCACCGCCGGCAACTGCTCACCGTTGAACGACGGCGCGAGCGCGGTCCTGCTGGGCTCGGCGAGCGCGGCCGCGACCATCGGTCGTGACCCGGTCGCGCGGATCGCCGGTCGCGGCTGGGCGGCGCTGGAGCCGCGGCAGTTCGGCTACGCGCCGGTCGAGGCCGCCAACGACGCGCTCGAGCGGGCGGGCATCACCTGGGACGACATCGGCGCCGTCGAGCTGAACGAGGCGTTCGCCGTCCAGTCGATCGCCTGTGTCGACGCCTGGCTCGAGCTCGGGCTGCGGGACGCCGAGGTCGTCAACGCCAAGGGCGGGGCGATCGCCATCGGGCACCCACTGGGTGCCTCGGGCGGGCGCATTCTCGGGACCCTCGCGGCGCGGCTCGTGGAGTCCGGTGAACGATGGGGCGTGGCAGCCATCTGCATCGGTGTGGGTCAAGGCTTGGCGGTCGTGCTGGAGAACGTCGCATGACGCTGCTCTGCACCTCTGTCGACGAGGCGGTCAGCGGCATCGCCGACGGCTCGACGGTGCTGGTCGGCGGCTTCGGCACGGTCGGCCTGCCGTTCGACCTGATCGACGCGTTGATCCGGCAGGGAGCGCGAGACCTCACCGTCGTGTCGAACAACGCGGGCAACGCGGACACCGGGCTCGCGGCGCTGCTCGCGGCCGGGCGGGTGAGCAAGATCGTGTGCTCGTTCCCCCGGCAGACGGACTCCTGGGTCTTCGACGAGCTGTACCGCAGCGGGAAGATCGAGCTCGAGGTCGCGCCGCAGGGGAACCTGGCCGAGCGCATGCGCGCCGCCGGAGCCGGGATCGGCGGGTTCTACTCCCCCACCGGAGTCGGGACCCTCCTCACGGAAGGAAAGGAGACCCGCGAGATCGGCGGCCGGACGTACGTCCTCGAGCTGCCCATCGCCGCCGACGTCGCGCTCATCAGCGCCCACACCGCGGACACCCTCGGGAACCTCGTCTACCGCAAGACGGCACGCAACTTCGCTCCCGTCATGGCGACGGCCGCGACGACCACCGTCGTGCAGGTGCAGCACGTCGTCGAGCCGGGAGTGCTGGATCCTGAGGCCGTGGTCACCCCAGGCATCTACGTCGACCGGATCGTGCAGGTGTCGTCATGAGCGTGGTATCTCCGAGCATCGTCGAGCACACCGACCGTGGCCCGCTCGGACGGGACGAGATGGCCCGGGTGCTCGCGGGCGATATTCCCCGCGGGGCGTACGTCAACCTCGGCATTGGTCAGCCCACGACCGTCGGCGACCACCTCCACCCGGAGTCGGGGGTCATCCTCCACACCGAGAACGGCATGCTCGGCATGGGGCCGGCGGCGACGGGCGACGCGATCGATCCCGACCTGATCAATGCCGGCAAGTTCCCGGTGACCGAGCTGCCCGGCGCCGCGTACTTCCACCACGCCGACTCGTTCGCCATGATGCGAGGCGGCCACCTCGACCTGTGCGTCCTCGGCGCCTACCAGGTCTCGGCATCGGGGGATCTCGCCAACTGGCACACCGGCGAGCCCGACGCGATCCCGGCGGTCGGCGGGGCGATGGACCTCGCCGTGGGCGCCAAGCAGGTCTTCGTGCTGATGTCGCTGTTCACCAGGACCGGCCAGCCGAAGCTCGTCAGGGAATGCACGTATCCGCTCACCGCGCTGCGGTGCGTGGACCGGATCTATACCGACGTCGCCACGTTCGAGATCACCGGAGGGGACCAGGTCCTCGTCCGGGAGACGTGGGGGATCTCGTTCCACGAGCTCCGCTCGCGCGTCGACGTCCCGCTCACCGTGGCGGCACCGTGACCACGCTCGTCAGGAGGTTGGAGAGCGACATGTCCACTAGGCACCAGTTCTACATCGGGGGTGCGTGGGTCGATCCGGCCGCGCCGCGGACCTTGGGCGTCCTCGACCCCGCGACCGAGCAGACGTTCGCGACGATCAGCCTCGGGACGGCCGAGGACGTCGACCGCGCGGTGGCGGCGGCGCGCGCGGCCTTCGCCACGTACTCGCACGTCAGCGTGGAACAACGGCTGGAGCACCTCGAGCGGATCATCTCCGGCTTCCGGGCTCGGCTGCCCGAGATCGCCCGGACGATGACGCGCGAGATGGGGTCGCCGATCACGTTCGCGACGGAACGCCAGGCCACGGTGGCGCTGTTCCACTTCGAGGAGGCGGCCCGCGTGCTCGCGGACTACTGCTTCGAGGAGGAGATGGGAGCCGGGATCGTGCGGCGCGAGCCGATCGGCGTCTGCGGTCTCATCACGCCGTGGAACTGGCCGCTGAACCAGGTCGCGTCGAAGGTGGCCCCGGCCCTCGCCACGGGATGCACCGTGGTGCTCAAGCCGAGCGAGATCGCGCCGCTCAGCGCCATGGTGCTCGCCGAGGTCATCCACGACGCCGGGCTGCCGCCCGGCGTGTTCAACCTCGTCAACGGTGACGGTCCCACGGTCGGTGAGGCCATCGCGGCGCACCCCGACATCGACATGGTCTCGCTCACCGGCTCGACCGGTGCCGGCATCAGGGTCTCCAAGCTCGCGGCCGACACGGTGAAGCGCGTCGCGCTCGAGCTCGGTGGCAAGTCGGCCAACATCATCCTGCCCGACGCGGACCTGGAGTCCGCGGTCGTCGCCGGGGTGCACTCGTGCTTCACCAACGCCGGCCAGAACTGTCAGTCGCCCACGCGGATGCTCGTGCACCGCTCGCAGCGCGACGAGGCGTACGCCGCTGCGCGACGGGCGGTCGAGGAGGTCCGGCTCGGGGACCCGTCCGATCCGTCGACCACGATGGGGCCCGTGGTGAGCCAGGCTCAGCTGGAGAAGATCACCGCGCTCGTGCAGTCGGGGATCGACGAGGGCGCGACGCTCGTGGTCGGCGGCCCGGGGCGCCCCGACGGGCTCGACAAGGGGTTCTACGTCCGGCCGACCGTGTTCGGCGACGTCACGCCGCAGATGCGGATCGCGCGCGAGGAGATCTTCGGCCCCGTGCTCTCGATCCTGCTCTACGAGACCGAGGACGAGGCCGTCGAGATCGCGAACGACACGCCGTTCGGGCTGGCGGGCTTCGTGCAGTCGAAGGACCCCGACCGCGCCCGCAGGGTCGCCAACCGCATCCGTGCGGGCCGCGTCTACCTCAACGGCGCTCCGTTCGACCGCAGCCTGCCGTTCGGCGGCTACAAGCAGTCCGGGAACGGACGAGAGTTCGGGCGGTTCGGCTTCGAGGAGTACCTCGAGGTGAAGGCCGTGCTCGGCTATCCGCAGTGAACGAGAGGACGACATGGCGAACCCTGACCACAGCGAGCGGCTGGCAGTCCTCCTGGACCGCGAGGAGCTCTTCGACCTGGTGAGGCGGGAACGCTTCGCCCGCGACCAGCGACTCTTCGACGTGATGCGTGACTGCTTCCACGACGACGCCTACGTCCGGACCACGTGGTACGACGGACGCGGCGGCGAGGCCTACGTCGAGGCGACGAAGACGTGGATGGAGCGGACCGGGAACAGCAAGCACTGGGTCTTCCCCGCCTACGCGCGGGTCGAGGGCGACCGGGCGACCGTCGAGAGCCCGGCGAAGATCTTCAACCGGACCACGGTGAAGGGAGTGGAGGTCGACTTCCACGCCTACTGCCGGTTCTTCTCACGTGCCGTCCGGGACGAAGGACGGTGGAAGTTGATGAGCTTCGAGGTCCTGATGGAGCGCGACGAGCTGCGCCCCGTCCACGCGGGTGAGGCGCTCCCGGTGGACGTGGCCCAGCTCGCTGGGCTTCGGCCGTCCTACCGGTTCCTCACCTGGATCCAGTCGACCCGCGGCGTGACGGTGAGTCAGAACCTGCTCGGCGACGACCGGCCGGCCGAGCTCGACGCGTTCCACCAGGGCGAGACCGCCTGGCTCGCCGGCACGTATGGGGCTCATAAATAGGACGCGGGGTCTGACCTGCCGGTTCTCGGGTGGTGTCAGCCGTCCGACCATCGGCTGGCGACCCGGTACTCATTGATGAGGCCGCCGAGGATGGCTTTGCGATGGACACCGTGGTCGGCCAGGTCGATGGGGCTTGGCGGTCCTGTTTCGGCTTGCGATGGGGACAGCTGTCCGATGCCGCGGTGAGGTCGGGCCGTGTTGTAGTGCGCCAGGTAGCGGGTCAGGGTGCGGCGTAGATGGTGCTCGTTGAGGATGAGCGTGCTGTCCAGAAGTTCACGGCGTAGGGTGCCGATGGACCTTTCGCCGTGCGCGTTCGCCTTCGGAGCTTGCGGGGCTCTTGATGACGTGCGGGCCGGCGTCGGCGAATGATCTCCGCCCAACCGGAAGCGGGGTATCAAGCGCGAGAGCGCCGCCGGCCACAGGCGGTCAGCCGGTTCGTAGCGCACCCGCGAGACTTGACGGCACAGGACCGCGTTCTGATGCCGAAGCACCAGCAGCTCCGCCTCCTTGGAGACGCTCCTTCGTAGCAGCAGCCCGGGCAAAGACAACAGACGCCGGGTGACGGCGTACACCGTAGACAAGATCACGAGACTCGCCCAGGCCCGCGGCGTCGCCGTGCACCTGGCCGTCGCAACGCGTGCGGCCGCCTTGGTCCAGGCGCCTTCCGCTCAAGGGCGTGGAGGCTCGGAAGCCTCTGCCTCGTCAGGAGGCGAACCGGAGACCCCACTCGACCCGATCGGCGGATCGGCGGGTTCGACCGCGTTGTCCACGGGACGGTAGCCGCGGGGGGTTCGAGGCCCCTCCAGCAGCTCTGAAATGGTGGCGAAGAGATTCCCGCGATCATCTTCGTGTCTCATCAGATCTCCTCCTCAGGTGACAAGGGCTGCTGTTCAGGGGCATGTACGACCTCAAGCAGGCGGATGTCCGAACCGGACACGAAGACTCCGCCCGTTCCCTTCACTCGCGGTCCGAAGGACCCGTCGGAGTTCATGCGGTACTGCGAGGTGAGGTAGAGGTCGTGATCGTGGGGGAAGGCGGAAGCGTAGGAACCGGTCCCGTACCAGCCTCCCACCCATGCGCCATCGCCGGTTCTCACCCGGATGAAGCAGCCACCACGGTCGCGGAACAGATGATCCCAGGCGGACGGAGTGGCATCGTATCGAGCACGGCCACGGCGCCGGACCAGCCGGGCCTCTGCCACAGCCCCCAGCGCGGGGACGATGACGAGAAGCGCGAGACCGGCAGCGGCGATGGGGCGTGGATCCGCCGCAGGGTCCAGCCGGCCCACCAGGCCTGCGCTCTTGACCAGGCCGGCCAGGGCCGGGCCGAAGGCGAGGACATAGATCGCGTCGAGGGTGAGGCCGACCGTGATGGCACGCAGAGTCTTGCTCGCGAGGTCTCTCTCCGCGTGGTACGAGGCCAGGGACGCGTCGCGCACCGTGTAGTAGACGACTCCCGGGATGGCCACAACGATCAGTATGAGTAAGGCTTGAACGGTGGTCGGCGGCATCTGACCTCCCAGGCGGTCGCCGAATCAGCTGAATGTTCGCTCACGCACCCACATGGACGTGTGACGCCCATACGGACGGGAAATTCCCCTGAGCGCTGTCCCTGCTGGCACGGACCACGTCGTGCAGGACATGGGCCGGCGACACCGGCGGCAGCCTGCTGAGGAGCGTTGCGTAATACTCCTCGGCGAACCGGAAGGCCAGCCGATCGTCGATCTCCCAGAGGGTTCCGATGACATGGGGAAATCCGGTGAGCAGGAGCGCCGTCGCCGGATGGATCGCCTCGTGGGCCAGTGCGTTGATCTCTGGGAGCGCTGTCTGACAGCCTGAGAGAAAGGCCAGGTAGGCGCCATCGCTGACCACCTCGGACAGGCTGGCGAAGGTGAGAGGATCAGTGCGATGGTCCTCCAGGAGAAGGGCGCTGAGCGAGGGATCCTCGACGTCGCTCACGCAGTGACCGGCGAAGTGCAGGAAAGTGCAGCCCTGAAGTCGCATCAGCATGTTCGGCTTGGTCGCCGGCGCCCGATCACTTTCGCCGCCGTCCGCGCCGAGGACGACCGCGCGCGGAAAGTACCTCTGGACGGCTGCGGCCTCGGAGGCGGCGCAAGGGAGATTCGAGTGTCCTGGCGTATGCGGCATGGCCACGATCAATGCTTCGGCGGAAGCCTCCGGCGCGAAGTCGTTCTGCTGGGCGAAGTACAGGGCCCTGATCGAGGGGGCGGTGGAGGAAACCACCCGGTCGATCACCGTTCTACGCTGCTCCTGCGCGAGCGGGCGGTGATAGCCGGCCGCCTGAAAAGGAAGGAACCCGAGCAGGCCGCCGGGCACCCACCACATGCGCGGCCAACTCGAACCCTCCGGAGGGGTCTCGTGAAAGCCGAGTGCGGCCAGAACAGGCTCCGCGGCGACATCCCAGAGCCATTCGAGGATCTCGCTTATCGTGTCTTCGGCGCCGGCACGAACGTAGGGCTCGGTGGCTGAGCTGTCCCGCAACGCCTGGCGGAAAGCGACGATCCGGTTGACGAGATCTTCCTGATTCAATCGTTCCAATCGCACGGAACGAACCTCGTCAGCCATGAGCAGCAGCGCATCACACCGATGGCCGGTTATGTTGAAGACCGCCACCGGACCTTTCAGAGATACGGCGAGCCTCTCGTCGGGATCGGTCGCTCGCATGAACGCCGAGAAGCCCGCGAGCGATCTGATGGATTCGAGCGTGGCTTCGTATGCAGAGGTCAGCCTGTGCCGTTCGAAAGTGATCGATGCCGCACTGGAGGCGACGTCGAGCTCACGGCGGAGCCGCAGGAACCTCTCGGCCAGATCGGCATCCAGCGAGCGCAGTTGTCTCACGTCGACCCTGGTGTCCAGCGACTGGTTGAGCAGGGGCGCGCGTCCGAGTTCGAGCAGGCGCAGCGCCCGGCTCGCCTGCTCGCCGGGCCGATCGAAGAGGCTCGCGTCGGAGAGAGTATAGGCGGCTGCCTTGGGACCCAGGTGGTGAAAGCGCGCTACCGAACGCTGCCGATCGGCGCGGGGCAAGTGACGGGGCGCCACGGCCGGCAGCAGATGCAGCGCAGACTCCATCAGACGAGCCGCTTCACCTGGATCGTCGTGACCGACGAGATTCGCCGCGGTGACGGCAGCGTTGATCCGGGCGACGGTGTCCACCGACGGCGTCATCAGGCAGTCCGTGAATGCTTTCACGGCCAGACTCCGGCAAGTCAGGTCTTGAGTGCTCTCCCAGAGCTCGTGGTAGGCCCAGCCCAGGTTGTAGAAACTGGCGGCCCGACCCGGATGGTCTTCCGGTGCCGTGTGGAGCTGGTCGAGGATGATGTCGATCGCCTGGTGGAGATCGAGCTCTTGACCGGTTGCCCTGAACCGCTTGGTCAGCGCGGCGGCCAAGCTCGTCTTCGCCTCGAAGAGGGCGGGGGTGTCCGGCCCTCCCGCCGAGACTGCTCGTTCGGCGTAATCGATGGCTTTGTCCAGATCGGCTCTGTCGCCACGCCGTTCAAAACGCAGGCCGAATGCATTTGCCATGTTGGCGGATATCGCGCGCCGGTGAACATCTTCATCGGCTACCAGGTGAGCGGCTGTGCTCTGCACCTCGATGGACTCGTCAAGATCCGCGTCGAGACCGAGCAGGTCGAAACGATCGAGAAGGGCTGCCCCCAGATTGGTGAGGGTGGCTCCGCGACGCGGATCATCCGCGAGCATTTCCTCAGATGCCCGCCGGCCTGTCTCAATGGCCTCGTCGAGATCCGATCTGGCGCCACTCCGGTCAAAAGAGAGCGCCAGCGCCAGGGCCAGATTCGAGAGGTACATGGCACGAGCTGGATCCGCCATCGGTGCGATCGAGAGAACGTACCGCCATCCGGTGACCACATCGGCGGCGAGTTGTCCCGTCGATTCGACGGACTCCAGCAACGATCGATGAAGGATCAGCAGATTGGTCACCACACGCTGCACGACGAGCGACATGGCCTCGTCGGGGGCGTTTACGGGCCCGTCGAAGACGCCTACCCGGATGAACGCCCCAATTGCCGCATCCTGGTCGCGCTCGGTATCGAGCGAGACGAGATGTCGATGCCAGTAGAACCAGCCGAGCGTGTTCCAGGCTTCCGGGTCTTGGGAATCACCGAGGATTAGCTCGAGAAGCGTCGCGGCGTCGGTCACTTCAGACCGCAGCGTCAATGTGAGGTCGCCACTCCGCCTGACCGAATCGACCGTCGCACGTACCGAAGCCAGCAAATGCGAATACTCTTCATTATCCTTGTGCGACATTGATATCTCTCGACTTGAGCAGGCGGACCGTGTGGTGATTCTGATGATAATGCCACTATTCACAGCCTGCTGCGCTTTTTCGGAAACCGCACGGGCAGTTTCCTGGTATATCTGAGAACCGGGCCCACAGCGTGCCCTGTGGAGGAATACGGTGGGCGCGTACAGTAGCGACAGCGTGCGCCTGGTCACGTCGCCGGCCAACGGCGGCCTGCACGCTCAAGCCATGTCCAAGTCGGCTCGTCTTTGCGCCTGCCGAGAATTCCATCCATGCGGTTCAAGCGGCGTGTGAGTACTCGTGGAGGACACCGCCGAGCCGGTCTCGTCGGCTTATGTTCAGGTCGGTGATTCGCTCTGGGTCCATGACCGTTTCCGGGACGGTGCGCAGTGGGGCGGCTTGGTCAAGGGCTTGATGGGCTCGATGCTGGTTGTAGAAGTGTTCGTACTCGCGTAGGGCGTGCCACAGGTGGCGTTCGTTCCAGATCAGGCAGCGGTCGAGGAGTTCGTGGCGGCAGGACTGCACCCAGCGTTCCATAACGGAGTTCATGCGGGGTATCCGGATACCGGTGAGTACGGTCTGGATGCCTGCGTCAGTGAGAATCTGGACGGGGAACTTCCCATCCCTGTCTCGGATCGCGCCCGGCAGCCGGCGTCTTCCAGATCCATCATGAGATTCTTCATCGCCTTGATCACCCGGTTCGCGCTCGGGTGAGCGGTGGTGCCCAACACGCGGACGCGCCGAGTGGCGTGCTCGATGACAGCCAGGATGTACTGGCGCTGGCCACTGAACGTGACGGTCTCGATGAAATCGCAAGCCGGCAGGGCGTCGGCTCACGAGCGCAGGAAGTCGGCCCAGGTGCTGGACGCCCGCTCGGGCGCCGGATCAAGACCTGCCTGATCTCCCAGGCCGTGGACGGTGCGACCTTGATGCCGAGTGTGGCGAGTTCACCGTGCACCCGCTGATAGCCCTAGCCAGGGTTCTCCCGGACCAGGCGCAGAATGAGAACGCGGATGGAGCGGACCGTGGGTGGGCGTCATGGGGCGGACGAGAAGCCGCAGCCGGCGCAGGATCTCGCGGGGCAGCGAGGTCAGCAGTGCGACGAGAAAGGCTCGATCCTCTGGAGTGAATCTCACCCTGGTATCAGCGCCGAGCTGCCGCTTCAGCACGGTGATCTGATGACGCAGGGCAAGTGTCTCGACATCCTTGTCCCGATCGCCCATCGGCAGCAGCCGAAGCGCGGCAGAAGCGTTCGTGACGGTCAAGTAGGCCAGGCGAAGGAGCACGGCTGATCATCCCTGCCGCACGCGTTCCCCTTCTGATGACTTGAGCTCGCACAGCCTAGGGGAAGCCCTAAAGGGTCATGACCTGGGCGGAACGCCGTGGCGCTCAACGTCGCGGGCGACCGGTTTGCGCCCCCCGTAGCCGCTGGGCAGGGGTCAGGGGATCAGGTCTGCCGCAAGGTAACGCTGAGTATCTGTCGCTGGGCCTCTCTTGGCCCCCGCATTGGATGCCCCGGTCTCGGCCTCAGCTACCACTCCTTCGCCGGACAGGAGGCGATCGATGAGGGCCTTGAGCGTCTTGGCGTTGTCCGGGCCGAGCCGGTCCAGCAGGTGACGTCGGGTGGCCATCTCCAGGGTCGGCAACGTCGCGTCGATCACGTGCCTGCCCGCCGGGCATAGCGCGACCTCCACCCCGTTCGGAACCTTGTCGCGGGCCACGTAGCCGCGGTTGGTCATCCGGGTCAGCAGGTGCGACAGCCGCGTCCGATCCCAACCGAGGGCGGCGGCGAGGGCGTTTTGCCGCAGACTCCCGCCGGACTCGTGCAGGCAGACCAAGACGCCCAGTTCCGGCTCGGAGACGCCGGACGCCGCAGTGGTTTCGGCGATGACCGCGGCACGGACCATCTCATGGGCGCGTTTCCATCGCAGCCACAGCTCGGTCGCCTCACCCGACCCAAGGGTTGACATATCAACACCCTACTTCCTAATGTTCGTCCCGACCAAACGGCTCGATGGACAAGGACGTCTCCGATGCTCGATCCTCGGCGGCACTACGCCAGCCTGCGCCTGGTGGCGCTACTACCCCTCCTCCTGTTCCTCCCCGCCGTGATCGCTTTCTTCTCGGACCCAGACGTAGCGTGGGGAGAATACCTGGGTGTCTTCTTCCACCTCTCGATCCTCTTTCTGGTATCGCGCCTGGGTGCGGCGCCCTGGGCCAAAGCCGCGGGCTACGGCTGGGTGGCGCTCGACGTACTCGCCGGCATCCTGATGATCAACGCAGTCGAGTACGACACAGCTTGGGCGGTCCGGCTCGGCGGCCACGTCCTCGCCGGCGTCTGGATTGTGGCGAGTTCCCTGGTCAGCCGTTCCTGGCCGGTTCGTGTGGTCGGCGTCATCACCGGCGCCTGGCTCGCCGGCTACTCCTTCGTCGGTACCCATCTGGCTGAGGAATTCCTGCGCCCGGCCGGAATCCTGATCCTGGTCTGGTTCGCCCTCCTGGCGATTTTCCACCGCGACGATCCCCGGCACCTGGCGGCACCGACCAGCCCAGCGCCGGCCTGACGCGCGGTATACCCACAACCCGGCGAGCCTTCGCCGCCGGGCTCGCGCGTCACCCGATGCTGACCGGGGACAACGGCATGACCCCTGATCAGATTCGGCGGCAAGCGAAGACTGACTACACCGTGCCCTCCCGCCAGCCACCTCTCGCGCTTGCGCCACGCCGCGCGAGAGGTCGCTGCTGGTATCGATCTGGACCCGGCGGCATGGCGTGTGGGCTGACACGCCCCACAGGATCGCGACCGGACCGGGCGGGCGCACCGCCGAGGTCACCGACCACGTCCTGCTCATCCGCCGCACCGCCTGACGCGGCGCCGACGTTGACTCCACCGCTCTCAGCGGAAGTCGGAGATGCGCAGCACTGCCAGCATGTCCGCCGCCCGGGAGCCGCCGGTCGAGAAGGACGCTTCCGCACCGACCCAGCCGCGAAAGGCTCCCGTGTCGTCGATGATCTGCATGAGCGGTTTGACGTGGGAGTTGCCGGTGTAGCAGAACTCACCGCGCTCCATCGCCAGACAGGTGCACCAGTGCCACAGCGTGTCGCGGCGGTCAGACTTGGAGATCGTCGTGAGGTAGTACTGGATGGAGCTGATGTTGGGGCGTGTTCCGCCGCCGTACTTGGGGCAGCCGCCCGACTTCTGGCACGCGCCACGCGAGGACGGCTGCAGGTAGGTCAGGCACGAGGTGGTGGCGGCGCAGGCGCGGAAGGCGGAGTGGCCGAACGGCTGATTGCCGGAGGTGACAAGCTTGCCGCCCGCCCAGCTCGTCAGGTCCTGCCTGAGTGAGCCGGGGAACGCCTTAACCGAACTCATCGCACGCCGGGTGTTGATCGCGGCGTTGCTGCCATAGCCGTACCCGTGCGTTGCCAGCGTGCTCCGCTTGAGGTCCAGGCGGGACAGCTTGCCGTCAGGCGAGGACCGTACGTACCACTGCTCCGTCCAGGTCTGGGCGATCTTCCAGCGGATGGTGAGCACGCCGCCCGCCACGGTGTACGTCCCGGTACGGCTCTCCCCTGGGGCGCCGGTGAACCCCCCGGCGGTGAGCACCTCGCAGGCGCGGGGCCGTGATACAGCACCGCCCTTCTTGGTGGTGCAGCTCGGATCGGGGACGGTACCGGTGCGCTGTCTGGCCTTGGGATGCCGCTGCCACCACAGATACAGGGCGGCCTTCACCGTGCCGTTCGCGGCGAAGCGATAGTTGCCCAGGCGTACCCAGTTCTGCTGGGAGGCGGCCTTCAGATGACCCTGTGAGACGACAAAGGTGGTCCTGCCGCCCGGCAGCGGCGAGGTCGACACGGCAGCGGTGGCCGGCTGGGCGGGCAGGATGGTGATGGCGAGCACGAAGGAGAGGATTGCCGCTGCGGTACGCATGAAAAGTCTCCGGGAGGCTTACGGGCGGGGCGATCGTCAATGGGTCACCGTATTCGGTCCGCACCGGATATGTCTTCGAAACCGCAGCCATGACTTCTCGCCGACCGGCACCACCAAATGCAAGAGCAGGGCAATCGGGCACGCGCGGCCGAGCAGCAGCGTGAGCCTGTACGGAGTTCGGATCTTCAAACTGGCCGGAGGCTTCGGATCCACATGATGGCTCCACGTATGTGCAAGCCGGCCAGGTAGCCGCTGGGTGTCTCGTCGAACCGGAAAGCCAGTCCACGGCACTCTCTGATCCGATTGACACACCGTTCCACCGTGTTGCGCTGCTTGTAGAGATCGGGATCATGACGGACCGGCCGGGCCGCCGCGGCTTCGAACGCGCCGGTGGTGACACCACGCCAGCGTGACGGCCGTTCGCTGCCCGCCTCCGTGAGATGCCGTACTCCGCGGACCGCAGCGCGGCCAGCTGCATCGACTGCATGGCCTGGGGCATTTTGAACGGGTGACGCTGCGCCGCCCGCACCTTGTGGCGCAACAAGCACTGCGGTGACGAGCGACCCTGCGCCGGGTGTGGCCGGCCGGCCCTGCTGCGCATCGTCTCTGCCGCTCGTGCTGGAACCAGGCCCGAGCCGAGGCCCCGCGCGAGCGGCCCAGCGGGCGGAAGGGCCATCGCCTCCCGCTTGCGTCGACCTCTTCACCAAATGCCGCCAATGCCGCGTCGAACGTCGTCGCCGGCAGCGAGAAGGGGCGTGTTGGAGAAGTGAGCTAACACCTAAACCCTGGCCACGGCGAACACGAGCCACATAGCGCCAGAAAGATCCACGCCTCCGCCTGTGGCCGACCCTTGACCGTCCCGCCATATCGGGGGGCGTCGCCGGTCACCGTACTAGCCCGGAGGGTTGAGGGTGGCGTAGGCGAAGTCGACCAGGTAGTCGTTGAGCCGCGTCGAGGCGGTCACCGCCTCCGTCTCATCGCCGTGGCAGATCGCACCGAGGATGTCCCCGTGCAGCCGTGACGCCGCCCGCAGTTCACTCTCCGGATCGCGGAGGTGCGCGAACCAGAACCGCCGCGACAACCCCTGCAGCGGAGCCATGGCCACCGACAGGTATTCGTTGTGCGCGGCCTCCACGATCAGGGCGTGGGCCCGCTTCAGTATCGCGTCGAAGGCACGCGCGTCCGGCACCCCGTGCTGGAAATGCTCGATGACCTCCTGCATCTGGCGCTTCTGCTCGGCCAGGGCCCGGTGGGTCGCGAGGCGGACCGCCAGCGCTTCCAGGCTGCGCCGCAACTCCAGCAACTTGAGCTGGGCCTCGATTGAGGCGGGCGGGACGAACACGCCCCGGTTCGGGTGGATCTCCACCATGCGCTCCCGGGCCAGACGTTGCAGCGCCTCGCGCACGGGCGTGCGGCCCAGGCCGGTGCGTTCCATCAACATGGCCTCGGAGATGAGCGATCCAGGCACGAGCTCCTGGAAGGTGATCATGCCCTCGATCGCCTCATAGGCCCGCGTGGTCTTGTTCGGCTCAGGCATCCGCTGACCTCGTTGTCTTCCGCAGAAATTTCGGACTGGACAATCATACCCTGTCGTGATGTACCGTCGGCATATGACCAATATATCGGTTGACGATTGGCGATTGCCCGCCGTGGTGGCGCCCGACGCCGACTACCCCGTTCTGGCCGAGGTGGACGTGCTCGTGGTCGGGGCAGGGGCGGCCGGCGTGGCCGCGGCGACGGTGGCGGCGGAGGCCGGCAAGAGCGTGCTGCTCGTGGAGAAGTACGGCTTCGCGGGAGGCGCCGCCGTGGCCGGCATGTCCGGCACCGTGTGCGGCCTGTATCTCGCGAACGGCGCCGGCTCATCGCCCGAGCAGGTCGTCTGGGGATTCACCGAGCGTTTCCGGCAGGGCCTGGCCGAACGCGGCGGCCTGACCCCGCCGCAGCGCTACGGCAGGACCTGGACCAGCGCCCACGACCCGCTGGTGTGGCGGGAGACGGCCGACGCCCTGCTCGCCGCCGCCGGCGTACGCGTGCTGTTCCACACCTCGGTCGTCGGTGTGGTGATGGACGGCGATGCGTACCGGGGCGCGGTGCTGTCGTCCAACGCCGGGACGTGTGTCGTGCACGCCGCCCGCACCATCGACGCGTCCGGCGACGCCGCGCTGGTGGCCCGCGCCGGCGGCCGGCACACCTTCGGCGACGCAGGACGGATCCAGAACCCCACCATGTTCTTCCGTCTCGGCGGCGTGGACGTGGACGCCTTCCTGTCCGGCTACGGCGAGGACACCATCAGCCCGCCCTGGGTGAGCGAGCGCATCCGCCAGGCCAGAGAGCTCGGCGCCGACCTCCCCCGGGACAAGATCTGGATCTTCACGACCCCGCGCCCGGGCGAGCTCATGGTCAACGCGACCCGTCTGACCGGCGCAGACGGGCGGATGCTGAACGTGATCGACCCCGCCGACTTCACCGACGCCGAGATCCGCGGGCGGCGCCAGGTCCGGGAGTACGCCCGCTTCATCGCCCGCGACCTCCCCGGCTGCCAGGACGCGTACGTCGTGGACACCGGCGTGGAGGCGGGCGTCCGGCAGACCCGCACGATCACCGGCGCCGCCACCCTGACCAATGACGCCGTCGTGAGCGGCCGCAAGGACCCCTCCGGCATAGCGCGCAGCCCATGGCCGATCGAACTGCACGACGGCGAGCGGCCCAGGCTGCACTGGCTCGACGACGACTACTACGAGGTTCCCTACCTCACCCTGGTCCCCGAGGCCGGCGAGAACGTCATCGTGGCCGGGCGCTGCCTGAGCGCCCAGCACGAAGCGCTCGCCTCGGCCCGGGTGACCGCCCAATGCTTCGAGTACGGCCACGCCGCCGCGGTGGCCACTGTCCTGTCCCTCGACGAGGGCACACCGTACCGCCGCGTCGAAGGCGCGCGGGTCCGATCCACCATGAGACAGAACGGAAGCGCGCTGTGACCGAACACCCGAAGATCCCGCTGCGCAGTAACTTCACCCCCGGCACCTCGCGTTGGGCGGTGCGCCGGGCGCAGTGGAGCGCCATGGGCATCAGCCTGGAGGACCAGGAGAAGCCCAAGATCGCGATCGTGAACACGTCGTCGAAGCTCTCGGTCTGCTTCATCCACCTCGACGACGTGGCCGACCTGGTCGCCGAGGCCGTACGCGCGGCGGGCGGCCTGCCGTTCGAGATCCGCACCACCGCCCCCAGCGACTTCATCACCACCGCCGGCCGTGACGGCCGCTACCTCATGCCCACCCGTGACCTGGTGGTCAACGACGTCGAGGCCGCGGTCGAGGGAGCCGTGCTGGACGCGGTGGTGTTCCTGTCCTCCTGTGACAAGACCACCCCGGCCCACCTGATGGCGGCGGCCCGGCTGGACCTGCCGTCCATCGTGGTGATCGGCGGCTACCAGCGCGGCGGCACCTTCGCGGGCTGCTCGGTCGACATCGACACTGTCTACGAGTCGGTGGGCGCCGTCGCGGCCGGCACCATGACCGTGCAGGAGCTGGGCGAGCTGGCCGACGCCGGCATCACCGGGCCGGGCGTCTGCGCGGGGCTGGCGACCGCCAACACCATGCACTGCCTGGCCGAGGCCCTGGGCATGACCATGCCGGGCTCGGCGCCGACGCGGGCCAACTCCGAGCGCATGCTGACCCGGGCGCGGGAGGCGGGCCGGCGGATCGTGGAGATGGTGCACGAAGGGCTGAGCGCCCGTAAGGTGCTGACCGCCGAAGCGGTCGGCAACGCCGTGGAGGTCGCACTCGCCCTCGGCGGATCGGTCAACTGCGTGCGCCACCTGGCCGCCATCGCCGCCGAGGCCGACCTCGACCTGGACGTCGTCCACCTGGTCGAGGAGCGGGCACGAGACGCGGTGCAACTCGCCGCCATCCGGCCCAACGGCCCGGATCAGGTGTGGGACCTGGACGAGGCGGGCGGCGTACAGACCGTCATGCGCACGCTGCTGCCCCGCCTGCACACCGGCGCGCTCACCGTCTCCGGCCGGACCGTCGGGGAGTTGGCCGCCGTGGCCCGGCCCGCCGACGGCATGGTGCTGCGTGAGCCGCACGATCCGGTCACCCCCGAGCCGGGCCTGCTCATCCTGCGCGGCACGCTGGCCCCCGACGGCGCGATCGTGAAGCTGGCCGGGGTCGGCGCGGGGACCAGGCGCAGATTCCAGGGCCCGGCCAAGGTGTTCGCCGGCGAGCGGGAGGCCATCGCGGGCCTGGGCGACGGCACTGTCCGGCCGGGCCAGGTGATCGTGCTGCGCGGCATGGGCGTACGCGGCGGTCCGGGCACCGTCTTCGCCGCCAACTTCGTCGCCGCCCTGAACGGCGCCGGGCTCGGCGGTCAGGTGGCCGTGGTCACCGACGGCGAACTGTCAGGGCTCAACCACGGCCTGATCGTCGGCCAGGTCATGCCCGAGGCCGCCGACGGCGGACCGCTCGCCGGGGTCCGCGACGGCGACCCCATCACCATCGACCTCGACGCCCGCACCGTGGACACCGACCCCGTACGCCAGGCGGGCCCCGTCACCTCCCACGCGCCCGGGACGGAGCGCGGATGGCTCGGCCAGTACGCCGAGTTGGTCGGCCCGATCCAGCGCGGCGCCGTGACCCGGCGCCCCGCCAAGTAACCCCCCAGCACCTAAGGAACAAACGGCCATGGTGACAATCACGACCCCGCACGACAAGCGCCAAGCGCGTCGCGCGGGCATCGCCGCCCTCGTGGGCACGACCCTGGAGTGGTACGACTTCCTGATCTACGGGACGGCGGCCGCCCTCATCCTGAACAAGCTGTTCTTCCCCTCCGGCGACCCGCTGGTGGGCACGCTGGCCGCGTTCGCCACCTACGCCGTCGGGTTCATGGCCCGCCCGATCGGCGGCATCATCCTGGGCAACCTGGGCGACCGCGCCGGGCGCAAGCGGATGCTGGTCCTGACCATCACGCTGATGGGCGCGGCCACGACGCTGATCGGTTTCCTGCCCTCCTACGACCAGATCGGCTTCTGGGCGCCCCTGCTGCTGATCGTGCTGCGGCTGGTGCAGGGCTTCGCCGCGGGCGGCGAGTACGCGGGCGCGGTCGTGCTGTCGGTGGAGCACGGCGACCAGTCGCGGCGCGGCGCCGCCGGCGCATGGGCGCCCACCGGGTTCGCGGTGGCGACCCTGCTGTCCACCGGCGTCTTCCAGCTCATGCTGCTGCTCCCCGAACCGGCGTTCCGCTCGTGGGGCTGGCGGGTGCCGTTCCTGCTGGGCGCGCTGCTCCTGCTGGTCGGCTACCTGATCCGGCGCCGCATCCATGAGACACCCGCCTTCGAGGAGGCGAAGAAGACCGGGACGGCCGCGAAGGGGTCGGTGCTGGCCGCGCTACGGCAGCACCCGCGCAGCTTCCTGGTGGTCATCGGCGCCCGTTTCGCGGAGAACTCCTTCGCCTACCTGTTCCCGGTGTTCGGCGTGGTTTACGCGGTGGACCGGCTGGGCATCGACCGCTCGTTCACTCTGCTGGCGGTGGTGATCGGCTCCGCGTTGCAGGTCGTGGCGGTTCCTCTGTGGGCGGCGCTGTCCGACAGGGTGGGCCGCAGGCCCGTGTACGCGGGCGGCGCGATCGCCTCGGTGTTGTGGCTGGCGCCGTACTTCCTGCTGCTGGAGACCCTGTCCCCGGCACTGATCGTGATCGGCTTCGCGGTCGGGCTGGGCGTCTTCTACCCGGCCATGCTCGCCCCGCAGGCCGCGTACTTCGCGGAGCTGTTCGACACCAGGACCCGCCTGTCCGGGTTCGCGTTCGCCCGCGAGCTGGGCTCGGTGCTGGCCGGCGGATTCCTGCCCCTGGTCGCCACCGCCCTGCTCGCCTGGGCCGGGCACTGGTGGGCCGTGGCGGTCTACCTGGTGGCGCTGACCGTGGTGACGCTCATCGCACTGGCTTTCGGCCCGGAGACCCGCGATCGCGACATCGTCACGACCGCCGGCCCCCCGGACGGGAGCGCCTGACGGCTGGCATGGCGGGCGTGCTCACATGCGATACGGACGGGTCCGGCGGCGCGCCGGGCCAGGCTTCGGCGGCGCATCGCCTGCCCCTGTCCTGCTCCGCAGGGGCCGATTCCTCTTCGCGCCACCGAGGCGGAGGCTGACATGGCCGTCGTGTTGGAGGATGTCGTCCGATGGTCAGGGGCAGGGTCCGGCACGCCATACCCAGTAGGTCCCTCCCCCGCCTTCGACGATGGGCCCGCTCGTATCCTGGACGCGATGACCAACTCCCACACCCCTCAACCTCCGTCATGACGACCGATGGCCAGGCCGCGTCCTTCACCGCAGCGGCTGCTTTGCGCGCTCTCCAACTCGCATGCGAGCAGACGGGACTGAACTGGTCGGGTGCCACGCTGCTCGGCCCCGTGGGCGACAACGGCGTCTTCAGGCTGCCGCTCGAACGCGTCGTCGCCCGGGTGGCGTGGGGCATGACGGCGCTGGCCATGGCTGGACGGGAGCTTCGCGTGGCCGAGTGGCTAGCGGAGCAGGGTCTGCCGGCGGTCCGGCCATCGGCTGTGGTCGTGGACCAGCCGATGCTGTCGGACGGCCGGGTGGTCACGTTCTGGGAGGAGATCCCTGCTCTGCAGCAGGGGCGGCCGGCCGACATCGGCGCGATACTGCGGCACCTGCATGCGTTTCCCGCCCCGCCCGACGGCATGCTGCCCATGTTCGATCCGTTCTACCGCCAGGACTCCCACATCCGGGACGCCACCGGCCTTCACGAGCGCGACCAGCGCTTCCTGCTGGACCTCTTGGAGGAGCTGCGGGCCGCGTACGATGCCCTGCCTTTCGTTCATGCACCGCGCGCCATCCATGGCGACCCGCACAGAAAGAACCTCGTCCGCAGCGCCGACAACCGTACCGTCATGCTGGACCTCGAACGATTCGCCATCGGCCCCATCGAGTGGGACCTGGTCGTCGTAGCGAACTACCACGTCGTGAGCTGGTACACCGCCGCCGAATACGCCGCCTTCGTTGAGGCATACGGCGCCGACATCACGCAGTGGGAAGGTTTCGCCACGCTGGCGAAGGTGCGGCAGCTGAGGATGACGACATGGCTGGCCGGTCGCACCGGCCGCGAGCCGCGCCTGATACCTGAGGTTCATCTCCGCATTTCCACCCTGCGCGATCCGAGCGTCGCCAGGGCGTGGACGCCGGGAACGTGACCCAGGCGAGTTAACCCGCGACAAGCTAGGTACGGACTACCGCCACAGCGCAGCAAGCGTTGCGCAGAACGCCGCGGCCGACCGAGCCGAGCAGCATCGAACGGATGGCACCGCGCCCGTGCGAGCCGACCACGATCAGGTCGCAATGGGCGGAGGCGTCGGCGAGGGCCTCGACTGGATCGGCGCAGCGCACATCCTCCACGTTGGGCACCTGCGGGTACCGCTTGCGCCACGGGGCGAGCCGGTCCACCACGGCCTGGGTCCGGGCGGCGCGGACCTCGTTCATGTCGTAGGAGATTCCGGAGGAATGAATCGGCAGTTGCCAGGCGTGGATCACACGCAGGCGGCTACCGCGCAGCCTGGCCTGCTCGAACCCGTAGCCAAGTGCGGCGTCGTCGGCTTCGGAGTCCTCGATGCCCACCACGATCTCCCGATGCGGGACATTCTGTTCGGGGCACACCACCACGACCGGGCAGTGCACGTGCCCGGCCACGTGGATGCTCACCGAACCGAGCACCGTGCCGGTGTGCCCGCCGAGCCCTCCGCTGCCGAGGACGATCTCGGTGGCGTCCTCGGCCTGGTCGCGCAACACGGCCACGGGGTCGCCTTCGGTGAGCTGGGTGGTGACTTCGACGTCCGGTTGCCGGGAACGCACGGTGGCCTCGGCCTGCGCCAGGATTTCGCCCCCGGCCTCGGTCAGGGCATCGTGCAAGCCGGGGGCAGCGAGCCTCGAAGCGTCATACGGCCGGCGATGGACCGCCGTAACGATGCGCAGCGGCGCACGCATCCTGAGGGCGTCATCGGCCGCCCACGCCACAGCGGCGGTGGCGGCCACCGAGCCGTCGGCACCTACAACGATCAGTCCAGACATGGTTACCCCCTTCATCTCCCATTTGACCTCCTCCGGGCGCGATATCCCAGGTCAACAGGTCCCGGATGGCGGATCGTTGGGGCTGTCTCAGCTGTATCGCTCGATGAGCGCTTGCCGATCAAGGTGAGGTGGTCCCGCTCACCAGGTGGGTCGGTCACTTCGAGCCATTCGACTAGTCCGGCGAGCTCGCCCGCGAGCGCGTACTCGTTGTAGCCGCGGATCACGACCTCGATGCGGCCGTCGATCGTGGAAGCTCCAACCTCGGGTCGGTGCACGGGATCGTCGGTCGGCTCGACGGATGACACGCGGTCGATCCGGAACGTCCGTCGACCTGCGTCAGTGTTAGTGACGAGGTACCACGTCGGTCCTTTGGCGACAACGCCGAGCGCGTGGACAATCCGCTCTGTTCCGGAGCCGTCGCCGTCGACGTAGCCAAGCCGAGTCTGGACGCCACGGATCACCGCGTCTTGGATGTCGTCGAGGAACGGCGGGGTTGTGTGCTCGACCCGGCTCCCATCGATGATGGCTGCTGCCTGTGCTAGTTGTTCTGTCTCATGAGGTTGGTGACGCGGCTGGCGGGTGGTTGGCCGTCCAGTGCGGTGTGTCCTCGGTGATGGTTGTACATGTGCAGCCAGATCGGCAAGGCGGTGCGGCGCTCGGCCCAGCGCCGCACGGTGGTGTGCGAGACCTGGAAACGCTCGGCGGCCCGCCGCAGCGGCCATCCCTCATCCACGACACAGCGAGCCAGGCGAAGACGTCCTCGTTCGGTCAGCAGGGCGTTACGGTGGGCACGAGAACCTCCGGCGGGTGGTGCGTTTCTTGGTCGATACACACCACGCCAGGAGGTCCTCACCCATTTCAAGATCCTCAACGGCGAGTCGCCGAACTCGTCCTTTCCTCTGCGCCAGGGCGGCGTTCCCGCTGCTGGCCGCCGTGGCCGGCGAGGGCGCCGTGGCTGGGCCAACCTGCGGGTCCTCAGCGGCGGCGAACGCTCGCGCCGTGGCGGGGCGGGGCAGAGCGTGATCTGGCCGCCGGCGAGACGAGCGGCGAGTCGGAGGGTACGTCGAGGCCTTCGCCGACCTCGTTCCAGAAGTCGTCGACGAGCCGCTCGCGCTCCTCATCGGGCATCGAGACGAGTTTGCGCATCGGCACTCGCTCGCCGGCAGTGCCACCGGTCACGAGCTTCCCCTGCGTGTGTGCCGGATCGCCCTGGTCTGGCTGCTGGCCCCAACAGCCGTGGATCCCGGGAACCCGCCACCTGTCGCGCCGGCATCGCGCCCGCGTTGATATGCGTCTCCGGCGTGCCGCGCCGATCAGCCGGTCCGCCTGCGCAGCAGCAGGTCGCGGGCCTCCAGGAAGGGCGCCCGCAGGAAGGCCAGATGGTCTTCCTGCCCGTCACCACAATCGCCTTCATGGGTTGGGTACGCCTCTCTGTATCAGTCGCTCGCCGACACGAAACTCCGGCTCTTCCCTTAGTTACGCCAGACGTCGTTGTCTTACCCGGCTGAGCGAATCGGTCTGTGACGGGAGTGCGCCCCCGGTGTGATGGGTTCGAGGCCCTTCGTCGCCGCCGCTCTGACTGCCCTTCGGTGGCCCGTCCGGTGGCTTGAAGGCTCGGCGGCTGGTCAGGTTCGCTCGGATCCGTGCAGCAGGCGATGCTGTGATGAGTGAGTCGACTACGCCGTCGTGGATATGTTGATCAGCCGCGTGCCCAAGAGCGATCGTCGCCGCGATCAGCCAACCGGTCTCGAGGTCGGCGCTGAGCTCGCCGTTCGCAAAGGCCGCAGTTGATGAGGGAGTGTCTCCTCATGCGACCTGGGCGTACTCATGCAAGAGGCCGCCGAGCAGGTCTCGCCGGGAAACCTCGATGTCGGCGTCGACCGGATCGGTAGTGCCCGCAGAGGACTGGCCTGCTGCAAGGACAGGTGGCGGATGGGGGCTTGAGTCTCAAGTCACTTGATATCCCATAGTGGCGGTGTGGACGACAACGAGCTGTATCAACTCGTCTCGATGCCCGATGAGGAGCGCGAGCGGCTGCGGACGATGCGACCGCGTCTGCCGGAGGACCCACCGCCACCCAACTCGAAGCCTGGATCGAGCCGGGCAGTCCACGGCTGAGTCATGTGACCGGCTGCCCACGCCTACCTCATGGTCGAGGAGCTTCGACGCGAAGACTTCCAGGAGGAGGCTCGGTTCGACGCCACTCATGGCAGGTGCCTGTCCCTGGTGGTCGCGATCAAGACCCCGCCCAGTACGGGCGAGGAGCCTGTGCCTTACGCGTGGATCGCAGAGGCCCTTCGTGCTTCGGCCCCGCGTGTGGACGACCTCCTGGTAGCACCCAAATACGAACTCACAAAATGGAGGAACAGTGCAACGAAATGCGTCACATTCTGATGCCGTAACCGGCGAGCGACGCGGCTCCCGTCGTCGCCGTGCCAGGCTTGGCGCCGTCGCCGTCGTGATGGCTGGCGATTCCATCACCGGCGTGGCCCTTACCGCTACGGGGGTTAGGGAACACCGCAGCGGAGTCCCGCACAGCTGTGGGCGCGAGGGCTACGCGAGCGATCACCGTACCCTTCGCCCGTCCGGGTCAGATATGAAGAGATGAGATCCGCGAAGCGTCCCGATGTCGTTCGGCGCCGTCTTGCTGTTCTTGTCGCCTCCGCCGCGCTCGCAATCTTCGCGACCACCTCTGTCGCCACACTGTCACGCGTTCTGTAACTGGGATGGTGGGCGGGGCCGGTGCCTTCCGACCTGCGAGAGGTTCGCACTCCCGGCGTGGCGAAGGCGTGATAAACGGCTACCGGCGAGCCGCCCCCTCCGTTTCCTCCGGCTGCGGTAAGAGGCTTTCCCCACGGCCACCCGCCGCGCGCCGGCCTCCGACTGTCGGCTGTCGGCGTATGTGTCCACAAAAATCCTGAAATTGACAGTCTCGCTGCCGACGTGTGCAAATGGGAATCCGCGCTTTCCTCCAGGGATTACCCTTCGCCGAGGCGTCAACCATACAAGCCCTAGTGCTGAAATTTCAGTGCGGGCGTCCCGGAGTCGATTGTCGCGCTGCTGGCACCCGTCGACTGGGGGCATTTGTTCCGCTGTGCGATATAGACAGGTTTTTGTGCACTCGGCAGTCCCCGTTTCTCTGGTATTGAGAAAAAACCTGCCCTTTTATAAGGAGATACAAGTGCGATTAAGTCCGCGATCAAGGCTGACCGTGTTCATCGCCGCGGCGATGATGACTACCGCGGCGGCGGGCACGCCAACACCGGCCGGACCTCGGATCGGCGCACCGGAAGCGGCGGTGGCCGAGGCTCCGGTCTGGGGCGAGTGCCCGCCGGCGAAACCCGGTGACTTGCGCGACCCACGTCAGCGGTGCGGGACGCTGCGGGTGCCGCTGGACTATCGCGCCCCGCGCGGACGGAGCATCGAGATCGCGATCTCCCGGATCGGCACAGCGCGACCCGGGTCACGCCGCGGGATCCTGCTGTCCAACCCGGGCGGCCCGGGTGGAAGCGGCCTGGACCTGCCCAGCCGGCTGGCGGCCAGACTGCCGTCCGAGGTTCTGGAGCGGTACGACCTGATCGGCTTCGATCCGCGAGGGGTCGGCCACAGCACCCCGGTCACCTGCGGGCTCGACCCCACGCGGCTGACCACGCTGCTGATGCCCTATCCGGCCCCGGACGGCAGCATCGAGCGCAACCTCACCTTCGCACGGGACACCGCGGCCGCGTGCGCCGAGCACTCCGGCGACCTGCTCCCGTTCATCACTACGGCCAACACGGCCCGGGACATGGACCGCATCCGAGCCGCGCTCGGTGAGCCGAAACTGTCCTACTTCGGCGTCTCCTACGGCACTTACCTGGGAGCCGTCTACATCTCGCTGTTCCCGGGGCGCGGCGATCGGATCGTACTGGACAGCGCCGTCGACCCGGGCCTGGTGTGGCGGGACCTGTGGCGGACCTGGAACGAGGCGGTCGCGCTGCGACTGCCCGACTTCCTCCGCTTCGCCGCCGAGCGGGACTCCGTCTACCGCCTCGGCGCGACACCAGAGGAGGTACAGCGCACATACGACCGGCTGACCACGGCCCTGGACGAGCGGCCCCTGCCGAACCCGGACGGCTCGGAGGTCGACGGCAACATGCTGCGCGAGGTCACTCGGGGGTTTCTCTACCACGACGACGCCTTTCCGATCCTGGCCGGAGCCTGGCAGGGGCTGGCGGACGTCCTGTCCGAACCCGCTGCGGACACACTGGACACCCAGGACGCCGACATCCTCGCGCGACTGAACCGGCTGCTGGTTGCCGGTGGTGCCATCAGTGGCGGTGGCGCCGTGGCGGCGGGGGTACCGGCGGACAACCGCTTCGCCGCTTCCTACGGGGTGGTCTGCGGAGACGTCGCCTGGCCACGCGATGTGGCGTTGCACGCCCGGCAGGTCGCCGCCGATCAGCAGGCGTGGCCCGCGACGGCCGGCATGCCATCGAACGTCTGGCCATGCATAGCCTGGCCCACCCGGCCCGTGGAGCCGCCGGTGACGGTCACCGGCCACGGACCGCGCAACGTGCTGATCCTGCAGAACACCCGCGATCCGGCCACGCCCCTGGTGAGCGCACGCGGCCTGCGCGCCACACTCGGCGGGCGGGCCTCCATGGTCACGGTCGACCAGGGCGGACACGGCGTCGCAGGGCAGGGCGGCTGCGCCGACGAGGCGATGAACACCTTCCTGGCCACCGGCGCACTGCCCCGACGGGACCGCCTCTGCCCGGCCCCGTCACCGGCCAGTAACACCGCTCGCTCCTCTGTCCTGCCCTACATCGTTCCTACGGGGCCGATGTAGAGCCACTACCCGCGCAGTGCCTTGTGCAGGCCGGGACCTAGCGTTCTGCCCGCGAGCGGGATGCCGGTGGCGTCGGTGATCAGGTGGTGCTTGCTGCCGGCCCGTCCTCGATCGACCGGGGACGGGCCGGTCTGCGCCCCCCTTTCAGCGCTCTGATGTGGGAGGAGTCCACCGCGGCGCGGGAGAAGTCGAGAGCGTCGGCAGCGCGTAACCGATCCAGCAGCACCTCGTGCAGGCGCTGCCACGCCGGCCTTGTTCCACTCGGAAAGGCGGCTGTGGGTGCCGGATATTGTGTCACAGGGGCTGATCTGGGGTTTTGCTGTGTTCGATGGACCAGCTCCGGCAGTGCGCCTGCCGAAGATTCCATCCATGCAGGTCAAGCGGCATGGGTCCATGATCGTTTCCGGGGCGGTGCGCAGCGGGGCGGACTGGTTCAGGGCTTGGTGGGCTCGGTGCTGGTTGTGGAACCGTTCGTACTCGCGTAGGGCGTGCCGGACAGCGCTGGCGATGATTCGTGTTCTTGAGCCCCACAGGCTGGCATCGCCATCTGATGACGCAGGGTAAGTATCTCGACGTCCTTGTCCCGATCGCCCATCGACAGCAACCGCAGCGCAGCGAAGCTGTTCGTGACGGTCAGATAGGCCAGGCGTCCGGTCACGGGCGCCGCCTCCGGTGACTGAGCGAGATCACGGGCAGCCTGAGTGATCCATCAGCGGAATTGCCGGGCCTCGCGCTACTCCGGTAGTTCCAGCGAACCCGGACCAGCGCGCAGCGCATCTCCAAGACCCTGAGGAGCGTTGCATGAGGCGTGCTGCAGGGCAGCGAGCAGCGCGGTGGGCTCCTTGAACAGCGCTGGATTACGCTCCAGATGCGCGAGCTCCTTCTGGGTGAGTTCCCGCACCACAAGGGCACCTTCCACCTTCAGGAGCAAAATCGAGCCGATCATGATGGCCGCGCTGCCCTGCTCTGGGAGCGCCTGGATGAGATTGCTGACAGCGGCAGCCTTCTTCTCGTCGACTTCGGCCTGCGCCAGATGCAGGCCGTGCAGCTCGACAGCTCGCCTGACCTCACTCCCGATCTCCTGTGCGATCTGTGTGTTCGCCAGTTCCTTGCCGCGCAGGAACAACCTCCTGAACCAAGAGCCGCGGATAGCCGGTTCCCAGTCCACAGCCTCCGCCTCAAAGGCAGCGGCGAGCTCCCTGACAGCTTGCTCGACCCGCGAACTGCCGTCTGCGTCGTCGAGGTAGATGGTCACCGGTGCGAGCGTCGTTGAGGCTGCCCTGGCATGCTTGAGGTGATCATGAATTGCCAGGCCGATCGCGGCCTTCATCACGCTGTCGACGGGGACTGGACCAGGCCAGGCGATCTCACTTCGGACACGAGGGGCACCAAGGGCCCCTGAGGGAAGGACCTCGTCCGCCTCGTGACGTTGCCCCACAAGGTCACCCACCGCTTCAGCCACCAGTGTCGGGCTTGCGTCGCCGTCGAGGACGATCTCCCCGCCTTCGGTAATCAGATGGAATGCCATCTGAGGTCGCGCACCTAGCCAGGTAACGAGCACAAGCATGAAGTTGCTCACGTCGTCTGCGGAAGCGAACTCTGCCCGAAGACGTCTCCTGCCGGGGAGTATCTGCACGCTCTCGACGCTTCTCCTGAGCAAGCTACGAAAAGCCCGATAGTCCTGCTGGCTACCGCCGGTTGTCACAATCACCAATTCGGCCATTTACTTGCTCTCTCCCTCGCCGATTGCTTCCCATAACATGACATGGTGTGGCCCGAAAACTGAGTCATCGAATATCGGCTTCGTAACAGTGCAGGCATGCCGCTGTCTCTCGAATTGCTCACCGGCCGATGCAGGCCGCGTGCGCACGGGCGAGGGCGTTCTCCTTGTCGACGGCCGACATGAGGTTCTCGGGGCGCATCGCCGTCGCCGCCTCCACGAGCGTCCACGCGACGCCATGCCACTCGCCCCGGAGGTCCTGGACCTTCTGAGCCGCGGCTTCAAGCGGCGCCTGGTGTCTCGCCCGCCGGCGGTCCCAGCGTCGGATGGGGGCGAAGCCGGCGGCCGGATGGGGACGAGCATCCCGCCGACACTGAGGACACCGACGACGGTGGTCGCGGTGACGACCACGGTGACAGCCGCCATGACCGCGGTTCTCACCGCGGTGGACCAGTCTCGGCAACGGCCGCAAGCCAAAGCCGGTCCGGCGTGACCCCACCGCGGCCGACCACCGAACTGACGGCGCGCCGCCGCCCTGATCATGCACCGGAACCCGAGTTCATAGCACGGAACCGTATTTCCGAGCGGGACAGGGCGGTGGATGCGCAGGCGCGACGAACAACGTGGCCCGTCACGGGCGTCGGGGCCGGATGGCTACGCCGCCGTCGTACGGATCAGGCGGATGCCGTACAGAACTATCCAGACCACCCAGATCAGCCAGCCGGTGAGGCCGATGAGCCCGAGCGGGCTCTCCTCCTTGATGACCAGGGAGGCGAGGCTGGCCGAGGTGAATTGGAGTGCGGCGGCCAGGAAGCCCAGCCCGCCGTGCCATGGCCGGATGAACTGTGCGCGTAGGCCGGCCACGGAGAGGCCGAGGAGGGCGGTTGCCAGGAACGTGCCGTTGAGGGTGAGCAGCGCGTCATGTAACGCCCAGAGTCCGGTGGTGGCGGTGGTGTCGTGCGGAGCCGTCCTGGCCAGCGCGAGGCGAGCGGCGATGACGCCGGTGAAGGTGATGTTCTGCATGATCAGGCCGGCGAAGCCGACCAGCGACCAGGCCTCACCGCGCTTGCGCTCAGATGTCCACAGCGCGGCGACCGCGCCCGCACCGAACAGGGTCGCCAGCACCCAGGCGGCGGGGAGGAACCCGGACACAAGACCGACCAAGTCGCCGTGCTCGGCGAAGAACGCGTCGACCTCGGCCATCTCCGCGCCGGCCAGTGGCAGACCTGCGGGGGCCATGATCAGGTTGCCGCCCACGATCGTGATGGCGAAGCCGATGGCGGCGAAGCCACTGATCCGGGAGAAGCGCATGCGAAGCCTCCTTGTTTGCGTGCCTTATATTCATTATAAGCAGCGTAAACCCTTTAGGGTGCAGAACATGAGTGCAGAAGTGGGCCGACGGCGCTACGACTCGCTGCGCCGCGCAGCGCAGGCACTGGACACGCGGGCCGAGATCGCCCAGGCCGCGCGCCGGCTCTTCGTCGCCCGCGGCTGGGCGGCGACGACCGTGCGCGACGTGGCCCGCGAGGCGGGTGTCTCCGTGCCGACGATCTACTCGGTGTACGGGAACAAGGCCGGGCTGACCCGGGCACTGGCCGACGCCGCCGACCTGTCGGCCGACCTGCCGCAGCAGGTCACGCAGTTGGAAGCCGCGGGGGCGAGCCCTGAGCGGCAGCTGGCCGCGATGGCCGCCTACGACCGGCGGCTGTACGAGCGCGCCGGAGACGTCATCACACTGCTGCGCGAAGCCGGCCGCACCGAGCCCGAGTTGGCGGCGGTCTACCGCGACGGCCGCAGGCGGGCCGACGAGACCCGGGTGGCGGTGTTCTCTTCCTGGCCGGCTGGCACCCTCCGCCCGGGTCTGGAGGTACAGCACGCCGTCGATATCTACGCGGGCCTGTGCGGCATCGATGTCTACACCACGTTCACCGCCGAACGCGACTGGTCGCCCGATCGCGTTGAGCAGTGGTGGAGCGAGACGCTGGTCCGTGAGCTGCTCTCTTGCGGGTGCCACCGGTCGGGTCGCCCCGGGCGTCTCGCCCAGATCTAGTGCGCGAAGAACTTCACGACCCTTTCCCACTGAGCTCGGGCCTTCTTCCGACTCCGTAACCGCTTGTACTTGTTGCGCGACCAGCGCATCTTCCCGGTCTTCGCGCGCACACCTCCCGGCCGCCGGCCGAAGTTCACCCTGCCGCGACGCGTGGAGATCAAGAGATCGCCAGGTCCAAGCCACCGAGCACAGCCTGCCCTTCACCCGCTGGAGCCGGACCGAGCCGTCCGACTTCCTGGTGGCCGAGGGGGTGGTCGCCCAGGCGGCTCAAGCCGCGCCCGCCGATACAAGGCACCGAACGAGGGTCGCAACCAGATCCCCTTTCATGACATGCGCTCACCGCGTGTCCGGATCTGTGGGCTAGTGGTCCTTGTGGACATCTCCGGCGAGCCACAAGGCTGGTGGCGTGGGAGATGTGGTTGTGGCCGTCTATGACGGGGTGGTGCTGCTGGACGCGGCCGGACCGGTGCAGGTTCTGCACGGGTCCGGCGGTTACCGGATACGGCTCGCTTCGGTCGATGGACGGTCCGTGCGTACGGACATCGGAGTGCCTTTAGGGGTCGACCTGGCTTTGGACGACGTTGAGGGACCGGTCGACACGTTGCTCATACCGGGTTATGCGCACCCCGATGGTGACCGTCCCGGCGAGGCGTTCCTGGACCTGCTGCGCGACATCAGCCATCGTGCGCGCCGGGTGGCATCGGTGTGCACGGGAGCGTTGCTGCTGGCGGAGGCGGGCCTACTCGATGAGCGGCGGGCCACGACACACTGGGCCGCCAGCGCTGACCTGGCGTCCCGGTTTCCGCGGGTCGCCGTGGAACCCGATGCCATCTACGTTCGTGACGGGCCTGTGGTGACCTCGGCCGGCGTCACCGCTGGAATCGATCTGGCGCTCGCACTCGTCGAGGAGGACCACGGTCCGGACCTCGCCCGGGCGGTGGCCAAATACCTGGTCGTGTTCCTGCAACGCCCGGGCGGCCAGTCGCAATTCAGCGTTCGCGGGGCCGTCCCCACGCCACGCCATCCCGCGTTGCGCCGGCTTCTGGACGCGGTCGCGGCCGAACCGGCGGGAGAGCACACCCTCGCTTCGATGGCGGCCCGTGCCGCGGTGAGCGAGCGACATCTGACCCGGCTGTTCCGTCGCGAGGTCGGGCTCACCCCTGGTCAGTACGTCGAGCGGATCCGGGTTGAGGCGGCGCAGGTCCTCCTGGAGACCAGTGCCGCCGGCGTGGCCTCGGTCGCCCGCAGTTGTGGTTTCGGGTCGGACGAGACGATGCGCCGGACGTTCCTGCAGGTTCTGGGCACGACGCCGACCGCTTATCGCCAACACTTCCACACCTCCCACGCCATCCCGTTCACCAAATGACGTCTCAAGGAGACCGTATGAGCTCATTCCTGCCCCGCCGTACAGTGCTGGGAGCCGGCCTCGCCGGCGTAGCGGGTCTGGCGGTCGGTACACCCACCGCTTCAGCCGACGGCACCGGGGATCAGCACGCTGACCTCTCCTTACCCACCACGCGCATCGCCCGTGCGGCCCGGCAACTGGTGACGGACACGCAGCAGCCATACCTGCGCAACCACAGCCTGCGCAGCTTCCTGTTCGGCCGGGCAGCCGCCGCCCAGGCCGGTCGCCGACCAGGCCAGGACTACGACGCCGAAGTCATGTTCCTCATCTGCGTGCTGCACGACATGGGCCTGACCGAACGCGCCGCCACCAGCCAGCGATTCGAACTCGACGGCGCCGACTTCGCCGCCCGGTTCCTGGAGCAGCACGGCATCACCGACCGCCGCGTCGACACCGTCTGGGACGGCATCGCCCTGCACACCTCCTTCGGCTTCCATCAGTCGCCAGTGTTCGCGCGGCGCCGCCCGCCGGAGATCGTGATCGCCCAGGACGGCATCGGCATCGACCTGACCGGCGGCCCCGACCAACTGCCCGCCGGATATGCCGAACGCGTGCACGCCGCTTATCCTCGCCACGGCGGCGCCCGTACCTTGACCGACGCCATGATCAGGCAATCCCTCGCCGACCCGCGCAAGGCACCGCCCATGACCCTGCCCGGCGAGATCCTGCACCAGCGGCATCCTGAGGTTCCCTACACCACCTGGGAAGGCTTCCTCGACGCCAGCGGCTGGGACGACTGACGGCACGTCTCAACCCCTTGAGCAGTTGCCCTCGTCCGAACCCATGCACGAACGTGACTGCTTCGGATCGACGCAGTCGCCGCACCCCCTCGCGCTGGTCGCATGCAGGATTTCGCTGACCCCACCTCTTCCAGGATGCCTGACGCTTGCGCGCGAAGCTTCAGGCACCCTGAAGGACAGAAAAGATATGTGATCTTCTGGGTCACCGGCATCCTCGACAATCAGCTTGGCGACCTGTTCGCAGGCGAGTCTCACCCTGGTGTCAGCGCCGAGCTGCCGTTCAAGCACGGTTATCCGGTGACGCGGGGCGAGAATCTCCCCGTCCCGATCATCATGCCGTACTTGTTCTCTCTCCTGGTCGCCGGACACCGCGCACCCTAGGAGAAGACCTGCAACGACATGACCTGGGCGGATGGCATTATCGGCAGGCGGCGTCCCGGCGCAGCTGTCAGTGCGGTGACATCGTGCACAACCCGAGCCCGAGCAGGACCTCCGCGATGCGGGCCCCGTCGGCTGGATCCGCCGACAAGGCCTCCACGGGCAGCGGGCCGCCGTCGAGCAGACGGCGGCAGGCGTCGGCCACCTCGGGCGCGACATGGAACGCCCGGCCGCCGCCGGCCGGGCGAGATCGTCGCCTTCGTCGGCGCCAACGGCTCAGGCAAGAGCACGATGGCCAAGCTGCTCAGCGGCCTGTACCTCCCGGCTGCCGGGAAGGTGAGCTGGGGCGGTGTCCCGATCGAGCGGCTGCGCCGGCGAGAGGTGTTCGACCGCGTGGCGCTGGTCGCCCAGGACTTCGCCCGCTGGCCGGCCACCGCCCACGTCAACGTGACTCTTGGCCGTCCTGGCGACGCCGGGGACCGCGAGCGGCTGTGGCGGGCGAGCGTGGCCAGCGGGAGCGACGCCGTGGTCGCCGCCCTGCCCGCTGGATGGGAGACACTGCTGGCGCGGGAGTTCATGGGCGGGACCGAGCTGTCCGGGGGTCAGTGGCAGCGCATCGGCCTGGGCCGGGCCTGGTTCAGGGACGCGCCCGTGGTCGTCTTCGACGAGCCGACCTCGGCGCTCGACCCCAAGGCGGAGATCGAGATCTTCGAGCAGGTCGCCGGGCTGGCGACCGCCGGCCGGACGGTGATCCTCGTGACCCACCGGCCGGCGTCGGTGTCGCGGGCCGATCGCATCTACGTGTTCGATTCCGGCCGGGTCATCGAACATGGGAGGCACACGGAGCTCATGCGGGCTGACGGGCCGTACGCGTCCATGTACCGGCTGCAGGCAGCGCAATACACGATCGTCTGACCTCTTCGCGCGACATGCCCGCCATGCCGGTTCGGAAGCGCATCGTGGCGACCGTGATGACCGTTCTGGTCGAGGGCTGCGGTTTCGCGATGGCGACTGCTGGTGCGGCCGTCGCCGATGGTGACAGCGTGCGGATCACTCTTCTGGACAACCGGGACATGTAGTCCCATTTCCGCTGCAACCTCCGCTCGCCGCCGCCCTCTGTCACCCGTCTGCATCGGACGTTTCAAGTTTCGCTGAAGCATTCCAAGGGAGATGTGGCCTCTGTCTAAAGTCCTTCCTGTGGGGACCCACATAGCTACGAAGAGCAGTGTGTGGAGCGAGTTGCGGTTGAGCTCCACGCCACAGCTCCAGATCTCGATCTCGCCCAATCTGAGCGCACTCGCCGTGATCGCCGACGCCCTTGCGGGGCGCCGCCGTGGCCTGCCCGAAATGTGGCGTGAGGCGATCGCCTCACGGGTCGGCCCGCTCGGCCAGGACGCCGTACGCCCGCTGGCCGTACCCGGCAGCTCGATCGCGCCGGACAGCATCGTGCCGCGCTCCCCCACCGACGGCGATGTAACCGTGCAGTCGCAGGTCAGCGCCCTGCAGGACATCTCCCCCGACGCTCTGATCAAGGATCTGGAGCAGGCGTTCGGCCCGGGGACGCCGCCGTCGCACTGGCGCTCGGCGGCAGAGCGGCCCGGGCACTGGCTGCGCGGGTACGCCAGCGCCCTGGCCGACGTCTGGAACACCACGGAACCGCTGTGGAAACGCGCCCGCCCGCTACTCGACAGGGAGGTCGAGCGGGTGGGCGTCGCGGCGGTGCGAGGCGGCCACGAGCTGTTGCTGGGCGCGCTGAGCGAGCGCATCGTCTACGGCGAGCGCGGCCTGCTCATCTCCGACCTGGAGTCGAGCACGTTCGAGCTGGGCGACAGGAAGCTCGTTCTGGTGCCCATGTTGGCCGGCAAGGACGCCGTGATCGTCAGCCTGGACAGCCCGGACGCCGTCTGGATCGCCTACCCGGTGCCCGGCGCGGACTCGTTGTGGCGAAAGCCCGTCGCGCCCGCGGCGGACGAGCTGTCGGCGATCCTGGGCCCGGCCCGCGCACACCTGCTCTGTGCCCTGGAACAGCCCATGACCATGAGCATGCTGGCCACGGACCTGCAGATCGCGCCCAGCGGCCTGACGTACCACTGCGACCGGCTGGGCGCCGGACGGCTGATCATGCGGGAGCGCAGGGGCCGCGAGGTATGGATCACCCGCACCCGCCGAGCGGAGGACTTGCTGGAGCTGTTCCGCCGCTGACAGAGGCCGCAGCTGGGCGGATCACCGGGCGCGGGGCGCGACGGCTGCGGCGTCATCGGCGCCGGTATGACCCCCTGGCCGAGGGCCGGCTACCTGAAGGCGCGGTGGAGCTGGGTCATGGTGTGTTCGACGCGGCTCTTGTTGCCGACGACCACGTAGGTTTCGTAGGTGACCTTGTCTCCCTTGTCCATGGCTCCGCTGGGGCTGGTGACCTGGATGGTGTTCTCGCCGAAGTGGCCGTTGTAGTCCATGGGCGGGCGGGTCATCGTGTAGTAGTAGGCCTTGTCACCGAGAACGTCGGGCTTGACGTACATGCCGAGGCAGTAGTCGCCGTCGTCGGTACAACGGACCATGGGGTCCTTGCTCGTGTGCGAGTCCACGGGCTTGGGCGACAGGCGACCGGTGGCGGGGCTGTAGGAGAAGACCTTGGTGAAGTCCGGTTGCAGGTAGGCGACGAGGACGCCGTCGAAGTGATCGTGTCGTTCGTCGTCCGAGGTGATCGTGGCGGCGGCGCGAAAGACGTTCTCCAGCGTGGGCGCGTCGTGATCGGGGGCGAGCTCGATCGAGGTCTGCAGCCAGTACGGCGACAGGCCCATGGTGAACGGGACGCGCTTGTCCTGGTGGTCGGCGCTGCGGCAGTTGCCCCAGCCCGGTTTCGTGTCCGCGAGGGTGACGAACATCGCGGGCCTCACCGCCGTGCGGATGGAGCTGCCGGACCTGGCCATGGTGTAGAGCGCGCTGGTGCTGGGACCGTGGTAGGGCGGCGGCTGGCCTACGTCGTCCAGGCGAGTGCCGGCCTGCGTGGGGTTGTAGCACTCGGTCGACGCCTCACCCTGCTGCCAGGCGTGGAAGGCGTACTGGAAAGCGGCACCGTGGCCGCCGCTGGAGATGAACTCCTTGTTGTTCACCTTGACCGACGCGATCGCGCCGGCCAGCGCCGTCGACGTCGTGACCGCCAGCCTGTTGCGCTTGTCGACCAGAGCGGACGCCGTGACGTCCTGGAACGTCCGGTAGTAGTTCTTCTTCGTGGCGCATGCGGACTTGTACGTGAGCACGAAGTCGTTGTAGGCCGAGCTGCTGCGTGGCGGCGCCTCGCACGAGCTTGACGCGGCCGTCGCTGCCACTGGAGTGACTACCGCCGTCATGACCGTGACCGCGGCCAGTACGGCCCCCTGCCGGATAGATCTCATGCGCGAATCAAACCGGCATCCGGCGATGCGGCAGGATCCATTCGAAAAAAAGGGAAAATGTTTGGGGTCGCCGGTTCGGGAGGCCTATGTGCTGAGGGCATGATCGTGTGTACGGCGGAAGAAGCCGCTGATCGCCGTGTTCCGTGTCACCACCGGCCAACTGGCCTGCTCAGGTGGAGCGGCTGCCACGCTTACCGGTGTCCTTGCCGGGTGCTGGACGGCGGCCGGCCGTAGGTCTGCCTGTACAGGGCCGCGAAACGGCCGAGATGGGTGAATCCCCACCGGAGGGCCACATCCGTGACGGTTGTCTGGCTGCCCGTCTCGGCGATACGGACCAGATCGGCGTGGGCGTGAGCCAGCCGTACGGACCGGAGATAGGCCATCGGGGTGGTCTGCAAATGCTCGCGGAAGCCGAGTTGGAGAGTGCGGACGCTGACCCTGGCCGCGGCGGCGATGTCGCCAAGACAGATCGGTTCGCCAGCGTGATCTTCGCAATAGCGGGTCGCACGCCGAAGAGCGGAAGGGGTCCACGAGGCGGAGGGCTCACCGAGTTCGTGGGAGTAATTGTGGGACTGGGAGGAGAGCAAGGTGTGCAGCAGGAACTGCTCGAAGTGATGCTCGGCCGGCTTCGAGGCCGCGAAGGGCAACGTACCGACCGTACCGACCGACGACAGCATTCTCAGGGCGTGACCGAGCGCGCTGGTGGCATCCACCCCCGGTTCGAACCGCAGTCGCTTCTTGGGAGGATCACCCAGGTAAGCCTCAAGCGTCTCCTGCATGAGTGCCGACGGAATCTGCATCAGCATGACTTCGTGATCGAGGCTCCACCGCATGTCGATCTTCTGCTGGGGACCTATGAGGGAGATCGGTGCGGTAACGACCCTCCCGTTGAGCGTCACCTCGCCGGCCCCTCGCAACGGCATGATCACGTAGAAGTTAAACGACTCCGACGTACCGGTACGAATCTCTGCCCCATATGACGCGGTGTACAGAGCGATCTTTCCCCGGTGGAGAAGCCGGTATCGAGCGCCGTGCGGGTGCGACTTGATAATCCGAAGGTAGTAAGATGAGTAATGCTGCTCTAACATTTCGCGGAGCTGATCGACATCTGCGGTAACAGCCGGGTGGTTCATCGATGGGCCTGAGGCATACCCCAATCCCTGCGAATTCAAGTCTTTCATCGTGCTGATTTCCCCTACACACTCCGCCAACTGCCACGTCGACGCGAGTCGGTCAGCAGATTAGCGATAGATCGCGATATTGTAAATGTGAATCCGGACATTCAAAGTACTTTCAAATGGCGGGTTGTAGATGAACTTGCCCCTCGACTTCGCAGAGCTCCTGGTGCCTGCGGATCCGCCCTGCCGAGGGCCGATATCGTGCTGGACAACCATCGCGGCCACCGCTGAGCTGGCCGATGTGCTGCCGGCCCGTACCGCTTCAAACTTCGTGTACGCCCTTTGAGCTGGTGCTTCTTTAGAACGGCTACGCTGCTCGGTGATACTCGTTGATCGCTCCTCCGAGTATCTTATGGCGTTCGATCCGACCTTCCCCCGACACCACGACGTGCTCATCGTGGTCAGGTGACAGCTGGCCACGACCCTGATGCGGCCGATGGCCCTTGTAGTGGGCGAGATCTCGTTGATGAGGCCGCCAAGGATGGTCCGGCGGTGGACTTGGTGTGCGGCGAGGTCGACTGGGGATGGCGGTCCGGTTCCGGCCTGAGATGGGCCTAGCTGTCGGAGACTGCGGTGCGGCCGGGCGGTGTTGTAGTGCTCCAGCGGTGAACTGCCCGGCACTCCGGTGCCCCCAGGTCGGGTTCTCCCGCGCCATCCGCACGATCAGCGCCTTGACCGGCCGACGGATGCAGGGCCGTCCCGGGCGCCGCCGGTGCGGTTCGACCTGCCGGGTGGCCGACTCGCCGGTGGGGTGGCGTAGGTGAAGGTGAGGCGTTCGTCGTCGCGGCAGGCTTGGGCGATCACGGTGAGAAACCGGCCGGGGCGGACGATCCGCCCCAGCCGGCACCTTCTCAGGCTTCACAACCGCTTTCGGTCTCGGCGGCGCAGGTGTCGAACCCGCCCACCCCGTTGGCGACGTCCACCCCGCCGTTGCCGATCAGGGTGTCGTCCCCGGCACCGCCGTTGAACCCGTCCCGGCCGGACCCCCCGTTCAGGGTGTCGGAGCCGCTGCCGCCCAGAACGGACGACTGCAACGAGGTGTTGTTGGTGACCGTGTCATTGCCCCCGATCATGCCCGCGTCGATGAACTGCACGTTCGTCGAGCACGAGACCACGTTCGCCCCCTGGGTGGAGCACCCGGCTCCCGGGGTGATCCCCGAGGTGGAGTCGACCGTGAGCAGCCCGAACTGGAAGTCGATCCTGACAGTCTCCCCGACGGACGTCCCGACGATGAACAGCGTGCTGCCGCTGACATGGACGGACGTGGTCGAGGCGGCGTTCGCCGGGACCGCGGTCGCGAGCCCGGCGACGATGATCGCCAGTGCGGTGAGAAGACGTTGTACGAGCGACATTGAGGTTCCCCGTCCTTGGTCGTTTAGCTGACGGGGTTCAGGAAATCGTGTTCGCCGCCTACTGTCTGTGTCGAAATCCTCATGGCGCCAAGGATTCGGGGATCCCCCGGGGCGGTGGTATCGACGCCAACCTTCACCGCCCGCGTCAAGCGATATCCGCTGGTCACATTTCTGGGCCGCTCAAGCTCCGCGCAGGGGTGCCCCTCGCATGTTGGTTCATGCTCTTCGGCACGTCAGTAGTAAGTCGCCCTTCGAGCCGGCGACTTGCGGGCGACGATTGCAACCTGTAGGTTGCCATTGATGGCAACCTACAGGTTGCGAAGAAGGGTGGGGCATGGTTTCGGACGCGATCGAACGTGTGGCGGTGCTGCGGCACCCCGTCGAGCGGGTGTGGGCCGCGCTGACCACCGCGGAAGGGCTCTCGCGGTGGTTCGGCTCGGCGGCGGAGATAGATCTGCGGCCCGGCGGGCGAGCGTTCTTCCGTTGGGACGACCTCGGGGAGGAATCCGTCGCCACGATCATGGTGGTCGACCCGCCACGCCGTTTCGCGTTCAGGTGGGGAATCGAGGGCCTGCCGGAGGATGACGCACCCCAGACGCTTGTGGACTTCACCCTGGAGCCGGTACCGGACGGCACTCGGCTGCGCCTGGTGGAGAGCGGATTCGCCCAAGCCGCCGACGACGTGGCCCGGTCCGCCCACAAGGCCAACAGTCAGGGATGGGACACGGAGCTCGTCGACCTGGAGACCTACCTCGATGCGGCCGCCTGATTCAGAGGGGCAGGCCGTTGCGGTGTTCGCGGCGCTCACCGATCCGACGCGGCGGGCGCTGCTGGAGGAGCTCGCCCGCGCGGGTCCCGCAACCGTCACTGATCTGGCGCGGCGGTTGCCGGTCAGCCGCCAGGCGGTCGCCAAGCACCTCGGCCAGCTCGCCGAAGCGGGCCTGATCAGCACCGGCGAACCGGTCGGCCGCCGCCACCCCTACCGGTTGGAGCCAGCCGCTATCCGCACGGCCCAGGTTTGGCTGGCCAGGCTCGCCAACAGGTGGGATGACCGGCTGGCCGCGCTGGAACATGCACTGGACGCCACTGACACCGACGCCACCGACACGAACCAAGGAGTCGCGCAACAATGAACAAGCCTGAATTCACGGCCGGCCTGAACATCGCCATGAAGATCCCCAAGGCACAGTACGAGGCCACCGTGGCCTTCTACCGCGACACTCTGGGCTTCGACGTCAAGGAGGACGACGTCTCCTACGCTCCGACCGTCTCGAGAACTCATTCGGTGCGGTTCGGTCCCAATACGCTGTGGCTCGACTGCGTCGACAACTACAGCCAGCCCGACCTGTGGCTGCAGCTCCACACCGATGACCTGGACGCGGCGACGAGCAAACTGGCCGGCATCGGTATCCACCCGTGTGACGAGGTCGAGCCCCTGGAGAACCTCGATTCCAGAACCCACTGGATCAAGAATCCGGCCGGTGTCGTACATCTGCTCGCGGAGTCAGGCTGATCCTGATCTCCCGGTGAGGCATCCCCGTGAGGTGAGCAGCCACCCTCGGCGGTGGCGCGGAGCCAGACGCCCGGCTTCCCGAGTCGCTCAAGCTTCAATGACACATACCGACGGCCGTGGAGTCCAGTATGAGTGTTGCGCCGCTGCGAGCGGGAGTGGCATCGGCGAGGACTTATAGCGCGGCCAGGAAGGCGCGATCCTCGGGAGGGAATCTCGCCCTGCTGTCCGCGCCGAGCTGCCGTTCAAGAACGCTGATCTGGTGGCGCAAGGCAAGAATCTCGACGTCCTTGTCTCGATCTCCCAGGCGCACGAAGAGATCAGTCAGACAAGCAGGATGACCTGCATGGATGGCATCATCGGCAGGGACAGTGCCCGACTACTGCACGCGCGAAGGTCTGCCGTTCATCTCCTGGTGGCCGCTGGACATGGGAGCCCTCCTCCGGCCCGGCAGCCCGCTCGCCGGCATCGCGGAGCGAGCCGGTGCGACGCCGGCGCGGGTGGCCCTCGCCTGGTTGCTCGCCCGCGCCGAGAACATGGTGACGCCCCCAGGACGTCGTCGGTCGCGCACCTCGAGGAGAACGTCGCGGCCGGCGACGTGCGACTCCCCCGAACCGATCGCCGAACTCGACGCGCTCGTGGGGTGAGCCGCGGGGCCGATCAGATCCAGCCGCGCTCTTCCGCGAGGATTACGGCCTGCTGGCGGGTGTCGACGGCGAGCTTGCCCAGCACAGTGGAGATGTGGTTGCGGACGGTGCCGGGGGCGAGGGACAGGGTGCGGGCGATCTGTCCGGTGGTCTCGCCGTGCCGGGCGGCGCGGAGTACGTCGAGCTCGCGGTCGGTCAGTGGTGAGCGTTCGTCGCTCAGCGCGTCGGCGGCGATCTCGGGGTCGACGTACCGACCCCCGGCGGCGACGCGGCGGATGACGGCCGCGACCTCGTCGGCGGAGCGGGACTTGGGCAGGAACCCGGCGGCTCCGGAGGCCAGTGCTCGGCGCAGGACGCCGGGTCGGGCGTGGCGGGTGACGATCACGCACCGGGTGGCCAGGGTGCGGTTGAGCTTCTCGGTGACCTGGACGCCGTCCAGGTGCGGCATCTCGAGGTCGAGCAGGCAGACGTCGGGCTTGAGGCGTTCGGCGGCGGTGACCGCTTCGGCGCCATCGGCGCACTCGGCGACGACGTCGATGTCCGGTTCCAGGCGCAACAGCGCGGCCAGTGCGGAGCGGATCATGCCCTCGTCGTCGGCGAGCAGCACGCGGATCATCCGGCAACCTTTCCTTCGGCAGGGACTTCTTCGCCGGGGACCGTGACGACCACGGTGAATGTCTCGTCCTCGCGCCGTGCTTCGAGGTCTCCGCCTGCCCCGGCCGCGCGTCGCGCGAGTCCTTCCAGGCCGGCACCGCCGCCTGTGCTCTCCGGTGCGCTGTCAGCGACGTCGTTGGAGATCTCGTAGCGCCACGACCGGTCCGAGCGGGTGAGGGACAGGCGGGCCCACCGGCCGCCGCCGTGGCGCAGCACGTTCGTCGTGGTCTCCCGGATGACGGGTCCGAGGGCGGACGCCGGTGCCAGCGACGCGTCCGGATCGACGACGGCTTCGGCTTTCGTGCCCGCGGCGCGCAGCAGGTCGACGGCGTTGGCGAGCTCGTCGCTCAGCGGGACGGCGCGGAACCGGGTGGCCAGGTCGCGAGTGCCCTGCCGTGCGTCGTCGACGCTGGCGCGCGCGGCGCGTAGCTGTTCCATGCCCGCTTCGGGGTCGCGGGGCATGAGTCGTTCGGCGAGCTCGAGCTGGAGGGCGATGACCTGGAGGTGGTGCCCCTGCAGGTCGTGGACGTCCGTCGCCAGCCGTAGCCGCTCCTGGGTCGCGGCGAGCTTCGCCTCCGAGGCCCGGGCCCGGTCGAGGGCGACGAGCACGTCCCACCACCACAGCGAGGAGACGGTCATGGCCGGAAGGGTTACGGACAGGGAGATCAGCTGGAACCAGTTCGTGTCGGCGCTCGGTCCAAGGGTGAGGCGGACGTCGATCGCTGCCAGCGCGACGAGCAGGGCGGTCGCCGCCAGCACCACGCGAAGGCGTACCCCCGGCGGCCAGTTCAGCAGCACGAGCACCTGGATCACGGGCAGGACGCCCACCACCCAGACGCCTGTGACGAGCCCGGCCGCGAGACCGTAGGCCGCCGCGATCAGGAGCGGCGCGAGGTGGCGCCGCCAGTTCACCAGCGGCGTGTCAACCGTCCGATGCCGGTAGTCGAGCAGCGGGCGCAGCGTCGCGAGCCACCACAGCAGCCCGCCGACGCCGACGGCGGCGGCCGTGAGGTCGCCGATCCCGCCCTCGACGAGGGCGGTCACCAGGAGCAGGACGACGACCGGCTCGAAGAGCAGGACCGCCAGTGCGACATACCACCAGGTCGCGCTGATGCTCCGGGTGAGCCGTAGCGCGGTGCGGGCTTCCGCTGCCGCCGATACGGCGGCAGCGGACTCGGGCTGGCTGCTCATCCGCCCAAGCTACCGGCATGACACATGTCATGGATGCGGCGTGCGAAGGTCCCGGAAGGCGGTGACAGCGAGGCACTTCTGAGCTGCGTTCCCGAGCGGTGGACTGGAGTCAGGACGGAGGACACCCCGACGCCCACACCGACAGGGAGCACACCATGAGCCTCATCGACACCTTCCAGGACCTCGTCGGGCAGGTGCCGGACGTCGTCCAGTCGCTCGTCGTCGCGGCCGCGGGCGCCATCCCCTTCATCGAGGGCGAGGGCGGCGTCGTGATCGGCATCATCGGCGGCATCCCGCCTGTCGTCGCCGCGATCGCCGCGATGACCGGCAACTTCCTCAGCGTGGCCGTGCTCGTACTGCTCAGTTCCAGTGCGCGCGACGCCGTCGTGACCCGCCGCCGCGAAAAGGTCCTGGCGCGCGACGGCATGCCGGCCGGCAGCGACTCCACCCTGGCGGCGACGCCGGCCGAACGCTCCGACGGCTCTCGCCGCGCCGCGCGCCGCGCGAAGTTCCAGCACGCCTACGAGCGCTACGGCGTACCGGGCGTCAGCCTGCTCGGACCGCTGCTGCTGCCCACGCACTTCACGGCCACCATGCTCGCCGCCTCCGGCGTCGGCAAGACCCGCATCCTGATCTGGCAGGCACTCGCGATCATCGCCTGGACCACGCTCACCGCGCTGATCGCGAGTGGCGTCATGAACGCCGTCGGCTGAGAACCCGCTCTGTTCGGCGCCGTATCGCTCGATCCAGCAGCTGCTCCTACCCCGCGCACACCCTGTTGACGCACGCCTTCTCGAGGAGACACACCGTGGCCCACCTGTCCGAGACCTCGTCCGCCGCACCCTCGTCCGCCGGCGGCTCGGAGGGTCAGCCCGGATCGGTCCCTGAAGGCGCGCCGTATCACCGGGTGCTCGCGGAGGAGAAACGCCGCATCGGCCGCGGCATCCTCGCGATAGTGCTGCTGCACGCCGGCCTGGTGGGCTTCGGGGTTGCCTTCGCCCAGCTCGGGGGTCAGGTCGACCTCCTGCTCGGGCGGGACAGCGTCGTGACGAGCGGTACGGAGTTCACGCCGGTCACGATGGCCACCACCTATGCCTCCACCGCGCTGCTGATCCCCTGGAGCATGCTCATCCAGCGCTGGTTGTACGGCGTCAAGGGCGGTTCGCTCCACTCCGTCGTCGGGGCGTTCCGACCCGCGGTCCTCGGCCGCGCGATCCTCTTCCTTGCACCGGTCTGGGCGATCTACATGACGGTTTTCGCCGCCCTGGAGCCATCCCCGGCGGGAAGCTGGGCGGTTGCCGACCTGCTGTTGATGTTCGCGGTCACGATCGTCGTCGTTCCGCTGCAGAGCGCGGGCGAGGAGTACGGCTACCGTGGGCTGATCTTCCGGGTCGCCGGGAGCTGGGGCCGCGGACCGCGATCCGCTCTCACCCTGGGCGTCGTCGTCTCCGCCGTCCTGTTCGCCACGATCCACCTGTCCACCGACGTCTGGCTGAACCTCCAGTTCCTGGCTGTCGGCGTAGCGTTCGCGCTCATCACGTGGCGCACCGGCGGCATCGAGACCGCAGTCGTACTGCACGCTGCCAACAACGTCCTCGGGCTCCTGCTGGCGCTGGCGCTGCACGCTGACCTCGGCGCCTCGACGGACCGCTCGTCCGGTGTCGGCTCCGTCGTCTACCTGATCCCGGTCGTTCTGCTGGCGGTCATCACCGCGGCGGTCTGGTACCGCACCCGCCGCGACGGGCCGGCAGTCACCCCCATGCGCGCGTCGAGCCAGGACGCCCTGCCCACCGCTGGAGCCCGCTGAATGGCGGCGTGATGAGCGCGCAAGACCAGAAGCCGAGGCTGAGCTGAGGAGCCGGATCCGCCGTCAGCGTCGCGATGGCCGTCCGATGGTCGAGCGAGGCTGCGCGCCTGTCGCATCTGGCGGTGGTGGGGTCGGTGAGCTCACAGGTGGGTGCAGAACCAGGACAACGATCACGAGTACGAGGATCACGGCGGTCAGGGTGACGGGGACGGGGATCAACGGATCGCACAGGACAAGGACCGCCGCCAGCGGGACGACGGCGTTGACGAGCGGGTCGGCGTGGTCTCGGATCGCGATCCACCAGATGCCTGCCAGGAAGACCGCGATCGGTATGGTCACGGTGAAGGAGGCGACCATGTCGCTGAGCTCGCTGTGCCCGGTCAGAACGTCGATCTGGACCTCGATGCCCGCGGAGAACGCGCCGGCGGCGGCGAACACGAAGTAGTGGACGTAGCCGTAGCGCAGCGATCCGCGGAAGCTGGTGATGGACCGGTGGTGGGGCGGCCAGAAGTAGATCCACCACAGGGCGGCGGTCACGACGAACGTGAGCGCGGCGATCGAGATCAGCGGCCCGAGGGCATCGGTGTCGTGGACGGCCTCGATGAACGCGTTGGATGAGGCGAGCAGGCTCTCGCCGAGCAGGATGAGCGTGAACAGGCCGTAGCGCTCGGTGATGTGATGGGGGTGCCACGGGGTGGCGCCGCGTCTCTGGGCGATCACCGGGATCGCGATCTCGACGACGATGAGCAGGACCAGCGTGATCCTGCCCGGTACGTCGGGCAGCGTGAGCTGCAGGAGCCAGAGGACCTGGACCGCCGCGATACCCCCGGCGTAGACCTGGGCGGTGCGGCGGATGGACGCGTCAGAGCGTGAAGCGCGCAGCCACTGGGCGACCATGGCCAGGCGCATGACCACGTAGCCGAGGACCGGCAGGGTGTAGTCCGCGTCGGTGAAGGCGGGCTCGATCCCGGTGGCGAGCACGAGCACGCCGGCCATCTGGACGATGGTCAGCACCCGGTAGAGCCAGTCATCGGTGTCGAAGGACGTGGCGAACCAGGTGAAGTTCATCCAGGCCCACCAGATCCCGAAGAACACCAGACCGTACGTGACCAGGCCGTCGAGCACGTGCCCCTCGGTCAGGGCGTGGTGGAGCTGGACGGAGGCGATGCTCACTGCGACGACGAAGACGAGGTCGAAGAACAGCTCGAGCACGCTGGCCGACCGGCCCGGTTCGTGAGGGTCGCGGGCTGCCATCGGGATGAGGCGGAACCTGCTCGCCGGGGGCGGGGGTGCGGACATCGTCGCGGGATCCTTCCTGTCGCAAGCGCGAGAGGCGTCGTGGCGGATGGCTATGGTGCGCGCTCGTGCACGGTTCAGCGCAAAGCGCGGAGGTGCTCCCGGCTCACGGGGTCGGTGGCATCGTCGAAGTCGTGGTGCGTGGAGAGCCACTTCTTGACGTAGGGGCAGACCGCCACGATGCGATATCCGGCTTGGACGCTGGTCTTCAGTGCGGTGCGAGTGAGCGCGCCGGCGAGACCGCGGCCTCCGAATTCATCGAAGATCACCGTGTGGTAGAAGATGCGCTGTATCTCTCCGAAGTCCTTGTACACGGAGAACCCGGCGTGGGTGTCCTCGACGAGGACGTCGAAGCGGCTCATGTCGGGGTTGTCGCGGATGGTCACTTCTTGCTGGTTCTGATCGTTCATCGCTGTGGTCCTCTCGTTTCGGGAAGTGACGTATATGGGTTCACACCATGGGGTGACCGCCGGCCGTTGACTCAGTCGGGGTGAGGTCCTGTACGACGTCCCGATGCTCGACGATGCGACCCATCTGCATGGTCCTGGAAGCTCCCTTCTCGTGATGCACGCGCTACGGCTCGAGGCCGAGATGTCGGCGTAGCGCCTGAGTGGACTCGTCGACCTGTACCAGCTGTTCCGGGGAGAGCGCGTCGACGAAGAGCTCACGCACGTCACGCAGGTGCGGCACCGAGCTGCGCCGGAACGACTCCGCTCCGAGCTCGGTCAGCAGCACGTCGATGCCGTGGACGTCGTCGGGGCACGGGGCTCGGCGTACGAGCCCGCGCTTCTCCATCCGCCCCAGGTGGTGTGACAGGCGGCTGCGTTGCCAGCCGATCAGTTGGGCCAGCTCGGAGGAGCGCAACGTCCTCCGATCCGCCTCGCTCAGTACGAGCAGCACTCGATAGTCAGCGGAGGACAAGGACGACTCGCTCTGGAGCCGTCCCTCCAGGAGGGTGCGCAAGGTTTCGGCGGTCTCGATGTAGTTGCGCCAGATGCGCAGCTCCTCGCGCGTGGGCATCGTGCGGCGCTTCTTCTGAACCATGGCACCTCCGGGAATTGACACGTCAACTCTGCACGTTAAAGGATTGACACGTCAATCCCCCTCACGGTGAGACCCGGATCCCACAAGGAGCGAACCCATGATCGACAGCACCGCCGTCCAGTTCGGTATCGACAGTTTCGGTGACCTACCTCGCGACGATCAGGGAAACGTCGTCTCCCATGGTCAGGCGATCCGCGCTGTCGTGGACGAGGCGGTGCTCGCCGACCAGGTCGGCGTGGACGTCATCGCCCTCGGTGAGCACCACCGCCCCGAGTACTCGATCTCCACTCCCGAGACGGTGCTGGCCGGCATCGCCACCAGGACCGAGCGCATCCACCTCGCCTCGGGTGTGACAGTCCTGTCCTCCGACGACCCGGTGCGCGTCTTCCAGCGTTTTGCCACGGTCGACGCGCTGTCGAACGGACGCGCCGAGGTGATCCTGGGCCGCGGGTCGTTCACCGAGTCGTTCCCGCTGTTCGGGTATGACCTGGCTGACTACGAGATCCTCTTCGAAGAGAAGATCGACCTGTTCCACAAGCTGCTGGACGAGGGACCGGTCACGTGGGAGGGCACCACGCGCGCTGCGCTCAAGGACGCCGACGTGTTCCCCAAGACGGAGTCCGGGCGGCTGACGACCTGGGTCGGTGTGGGCGGGTCGCCCCAGTCCGTCATCCGTACCGCGCGGTACGGGTTCCGGCTCATGCTCGCGATCATCGGCGGCGCGCCCGACCGGTTCGCCCCGTACGTCGACCTGTACCGGCGCGCCACGGAACAGCTGGAGACCACCGCCTACCCGGTCGGGATGCACTCGCCCGGCTTCGTTGCCCAGACCGACGAGGAGGCCAAGCGACTTTTCTGGCCCGGCTACAAGGAGGTACGCGACCGCATCGGCGCCCTGCGCGGCTGGCCCCCTGTGCGGCGTGAGGAGTTCGAGGCCGACGTCGAGCACGGCTCCCTCTACGTCGGTTCGCCCGAGACCGTCGCGCGCAGGATGGCCCGTGCCATCCGCACGCTCGACGTCGGGCGCTTCGACCTGATCTACTCCGCCGCCGGCACCGTCTCGGCCGGCGACCGGCTGCGCGCCGTCGAGCTGTACGGCACCAAGGTGATCCCGATGGTGCGCGAGCTGCTCGCCGAGAAGCCCAGCACGCTGGAGGTGGCCCGATGACGGTGCGCACCGCCGTACGCACCATCGGCGTCCTCGGGGCCGGCAAGGTGGGCACGGTCCTGGCCCGCCTCGCTCTCGCCGCCGGGTATCGAGTACTCGTCGCGGGGTCGGGGGACCCCGCGAAGATCGCCCTCACCATCGACGTCCTGACGCCCGGCGCCACCGCCGTCTGGGCCGTCGAAGCCGTACGGGACGCCGACGTCGTGATCCTCGCCCTTCCGCTCAGCAAGTACCGCGCGCTCCCGACCGACGAGCTGCGCCACAAGCTCGTCATCGACACCATGAACCACTGGTGGGAGGTCGACGGGCCCCGCGAGCGGTTCCTCGAGCCCGGCATCTCCTCCAGCGAGGAGGTGCAGCATTTCCTCGACGGGGCACGCGTCGTCAAGGCCTTCAACCACATGGGGTACCACGACCTGGAGGACGAGGGCCGGCCCGCCGGGACACCGGGCCGCAAGGCGATCGCGGTCGCCGGTGACAGCGAGGCAGACGTCACCGAGATCGCGGCGCTCGTCGACGACCTGGGCTTCGACCCCGTGCCTATCGGACCTCTCGCCGAGGGTGTCCGACTCGAGCCGGGCACCGCCGCCTTCGGCGCCAACGTCCAGGCCGCCGAGCTCCGACTTCTGACCCGGACAGCCGTGCACAACACGATCGTGGAGTGGTCCAAGTGAGCAATCCAGAAGCGGCCTCGGAAGTGACGCGGTCCAGGACACAGGTCGGAAGCACCACCGGGGTCGAGGTGCTCTCGGCCCGCGACGTGCCCCTGGGCGGACCGCGGGCCTTGCAGGTGCGGCGCACGATTCCCCAGCGGGCTCGGACACTGATCGGCGCCTGGTGCTTCGCCGACCACTACGGACCGGTCGAGGTGCCGGCGGGCGGCATGGACCTACCGCCGCATCCGCACACCGGGCTGCAGACGGTGAGCTGGCTCTTCAGCGGCACCATCGAGCACCGCGACAGCCTCGGCACCCACTCGCTCATCCGTCCAGGAGAGCTCAATCTCATGACCGGCGGCCACGGCATCGCTCACTCCGAGGTCTCCACTGCGGACACCACGGTCCTCCACGGCGTCCAGTTGTGGGTGGCCCTGCCCGACGCGGACCGGGAAGCCGGGCGTGACTTCCAGCACCACGTGCCGGAGCCCGTGCGGATCGACGGGGCCGAGCTGCGGGTCTTCCTCGGCTCGGTGGAAGGCGAGACTTCTCCGGTGCGGACGTTCACACCCCTGCTGGGTGCGCAGGTCGACCTCGATCCGCACGCCACGGTCACGCTGTCCATCGACCCCGGATTCGAGCACGGCCTGCTCGTCGATGCCGGTGACGTACACCTGGACGGTACCGCGGTCCCCCCGGGGGAGCTCGGCTACGTGGCGCCGGGCGTCGGCATCCTGACGGTGACGAACCGCTCGGACGGCCCGGCACGCACCATCCTGCTCGGTGGCCCGCCGTTCGAGGAGGAGATCGTCATGTGGTGGAACTTCGTCGTCCGCGACCACGAGGAGCTCCTGCGAGCCCGCCAGGACTGGGAGGCCGCTTCGGACCGCTTCGGAAGCGTCGAGGGCTACCACGGGCACCGCCTTCCCGCGCCGCCGGTGCCGGACGTGATCATCAGACCACGGCGCAACCCGCCGGGCCGCACCGATCGGGCATGAGGAGCATCGCACCAACGACAGATCCTCCAACCCCGGTCATGCCCGCGGACCCGGGACCTCGCCCAGATCCCCGAGGCCTTCCGGCAAATCGCCGGCACCGACTATGGCATGAGCGAGCCGCGCTGGTTCTCCCGCTTCACCGCCGAACGCCGCCAGGCCCGCAGCTACCGATCGGGGCGGGTGTTCCTGGTCGGGGACGCCGCCCATGTGAACTCGCCCATCGGCGGCCAGGGCATGAACACCGGCATCCAGGACGCCATCAACCTGGGCTGGAAGCTTGCCGCCACTCTGCACGGCTGGGCCCCACCTTGGCTGCTCGACACGTACCACGACGAGCGGCACCCCGTCGGCTCGGCTGTCCTGGCCATGACCGACCACCTCACCGGGCTGGTGCTCAGCGGTTCACGCGTGCGCCTGGAGATCAACCGGCGCATCATGGCGACCCTGCTCCACACCACCCCCGGCCGCCGCCGCATCCTCGGCAGGCTGTCCGGCCTGGAGTTCGCCTACCCGCCCGGCACGCCAGACCCCTTGGCGGCACCACACCCGAGGCGACGCTGGTCCGCCCGGACGGCTACGTGGCCTGGGCCGGGGATCACACCCGTATCGAAGCGGCTCTGGTGAAATGGTGTGGCCCGGCCGACCACAGCAACAGGGAAGGAAACCATGCCGCCGCCTAACCCACAGAGCCGTCGATACCGTCGCCGCCGTACCGGCCGGCACCACCTCGCGCTACTTCCGCACCCGCGACGCGCTGCTCAACGGGGTCATCGAGCGGATCACTCACCGGCTCGGCGAACGCGTGGACGCCTACACCCTCCGGCCGATCTCGCCCGCCGATCTGGAGGAAGCGCTGGTCGCCGTCCTGACCACGATGCTGACCGACGCCCTGCACGGCCGAAGCGATCTCATCGGGGGTGCTCGCACGAAATGAAGCTCTCCACCATGTCGGTCACCAGCCCGGACCGGGCAGCGCAAGAGGCAAGTCGCGATGAGGAGGCTCATCGGCTGTCCCTTCCACGTGCAGTTGGTGGAATGAACACGCACTGACCCGCAGCCCGACATGTTGGTGCGGACAGTCGTTCAGGTCTTGTCGGCTGTCGGTGAACCGGCGATTAGGTATCGCACTGGAGCGGGAGAGGGACTCAAGCGACCAGCTCTTACGGTCCGGACATCTGCCCTGGCGGCCGGTCGGCGGGCGAGCCTGGGGCGATCAACCCGGTCTCGTAGGCGAGCACGACCGCCTGCACCCGGTCTGCACCCGGTCTCTGTGGCCGAGCTTGCCCAGGGTGTCAGCTCCGACAGGTCCCGGTGTACGGCTGGTTTGGCCTCGTCGCGGCGGGCGAACCGCTCGACCAGGCGGCGTGTGATCGCCGGTGCGAGCAGGGCGTCGCCCGCGCGCACCAGGTGACTTCGAGGCCGTCTATCTGCGGCATCCCGAACCTTGCTGCGTACCTGCGCTTGGTCGTCCACGGAACCCGCGCCTTGATCTGGTAGCCGCCGCTCTGCGGCCCGGCCTGCAGGGTGCCGCCGTACGGTGATCAGCCGATGGCGGGTTCGAGGCCGAAGTCACGCCAGGCCGTACCGAAGTCCTGGTAGATCAGACGCTTTCCGCTGCCGCCGCTCACGATGCCCTTGGCGATCACCCGGGGCTCGCCGGATTCGCCGGAGGCGAAGGTGAATACGGGGCCTCCACTGTCGCCGGGGCGTGAGGCCACCACGTTGGCGATGTTCTCGCCGAGGATCATGTCCGAGAGGCAGAGCCCGGGGATATTTGAGGGACAGTACGACATGGCGTAGGTATCGGTGTTGCGGGTGCCGCAGACGGTGCCGGAGGTGGCCCCGGACTGGCAAACGAGTTCACCGGGCCAGGCCCAGTCCCACCCGACCACGGCTTTGGACATCTCCACCGATTTGATCGCGTCCGCATCGCCGAAGTAGATCCGGCCTTCCGCGTTCGTGGGGATCAGCAGCAGGTCGTGGGCCGTGTGCTTGTTCCTGGCCCAGCCGAAGGTGACGGACAGGTCGCCGTTGGTGAACTCGTTCCCCCGTTGGCCGCAATGCCCGGCGGTCAGCATGCCCGCGCCGCCCGCCACCGCGAACCCCGCGCTGCATCCCGAGCCGGCCGTCTTGTTGATGATCCTCCCGCCGCCCCAGAAATCCATCGTGTCGCCCTGCCGCCAGGTGTGGGCCCGCCATTCGGGTGAAGTGATCACTTTGACCGGGAGGCGGCCGGCCAGCCGGACCAGCGTCGCGCGTATGTCGGCTTCCTTGGCGGTGGTCTCGACGGTGACGCCGCTGCCGTCCACGAGGTAGCGGATGGAGTGCAGAGAAGACTGCGGGTTGTCGCGCATGTCCGCCTCGAGAGCCGCCGCAGCCTTCGTGAGGTCGTTCTGTGAGTACGCGGCTCCGTGCACGCTGATCTTGACGTCCGTCGCCGAGTCGATGATCCTGCGGATCGGGTCGGGGAGCTTGCCCTTCCACCAGACGTCGAGCGCGGCTCCGTCGAGAGCGATGCCGGCGAGCCCGGTGCGACCTTCCTTCTCCACCGCCATTCTGATCTCGTGCGCCACCTCGGCGGCGGGCCGCTGCGCCAGCATCTCGGCGCGAATCGCCGCCGGGACGCCGAAGGACGCGTCGCCGGCGCGCCCCGTGGTCGAGGAAGCGGGCATGACCTGTGCGGAAACTGACTGCAGGACGGTGAGGACGGCGAGCGCGAAAACAGTGGCCGTCATGGTGATGCGTTTCATGCGTCGGTGATAATGGGGCGCTCTTACGAACGACTCATTAAGTGCTTGACAAGCCCACCGGGCGTTTCTATCCCATTTAACTCGTTTGGGTACTGATCGACCGCCGTATTATCGCTCGGTACACGGCAGCGACACCAGCGCCGTCGCATCGGACAACACCGCCGGCCGGCTGCCGCGACTGCGGCACCGAGCGCGATCCCGCCGGCCAGGGCGAGCACCCAGTCGCCCAGCCGAACGTACGGCGTCTCCTCGACGGACAGCGGCACGTCCACCACGAACGCGCCGCGGTACTCGGGCGGGAACCAGGCCAGCCGCCCGCCGCGCGCGTCGAACGCCGCCGAGGTGCCGTCCAACTCGATCAGCACCGCCGGCCGGCCCGACTCGACCGCCCGCAGCGCCTCGAAGCTCGCCTGCTGCGCGTGCGCCCAGCTCCCATGGAAGGTCGTGAGCGACCCCTGCGTGATCGTCACGTCCACGCCCCTGCGGGCCAGGCCGCGCCGCAGGTCCGGAAAGGTCGACTCGTACGAGATCAGCGGCCCGACCCGGCGGCCGGCCACCTCGAACACGACCGGCCCGGCACCGGTGATCCGGTCCTTCTCCGCCGCCTCGGTGTGCCCCGCGATCCAGCCGAGCACCGGCCGCAGCGGGATGTACTCCCCGAACGGGGCCAGTCGCTGCTTGACGTACGTGTTCACGACCCCGTCGGGCGTGTACTGGTAGGCCGACTTGGCGATCCGGCCGGAAGAATCCGTGGCGTCCACGTTCACCAGCAGGTCGGCGCCCGCCTCGGCGGCTGCCCGGCGCAGCATGCGGTCCACGTCCGGGCGCCGGCCGGGGTCAAGGGCGACGCTGCTCTGGCCCCAGACCACCACATCGGGTTCACGGCCGGTGAGTTCGCCGGTCAGCTGGAGGTGCGCGGCCACACGCCGCTCCGCGCCGGGCACGGGGCCCGGCTGCACGCCCGCCACGCGCATGACACCCGTCATGACGGGCTCGGGCCGTACCAGCCCGGAGCACGCGGCGAGCGTGGCCAGCGCGACGGCGGCTCCCCCGCCGACCAGCCGGGCCCGCCGGCCGGCGTCCGGCAGCACAGCGATCGCGAGTCCGACATTGACCGCGACCAGGGTGAAGCTGAGCAGCCATACGCCACCGAGCGCGGCCAGCCCCAGCACCGGCCGCACCTGCCACTGGCTCGACCCGAGCAGCCCCCAAGCCCCGCCGAGGTGCTGCCATGAACGCAGCGCCTCAACGACCACCCACACCGAGGGCAGCACCAGCAGCGCCACCCCCACCCTGACGGGGGAACCACGCCGCAGAAGCCCGTACGCGACCAGCCCGAACGGCACCCACACCAGCCCGATGACCAGCACCGCCAGCGGCCAGAACACGCCCAGGAACGGCAGCACCCAGTGCTGCAGCGTCCCGAAGAAGCCCGCCGACGCCCACCAGCTCCGCCACCCCGCCTCACGGAACGTCCCCGCCGTGGCCACCAGGAGCAGGAACGGCACGAGGCCGAACCACGCCCACCACCAGGCCTTCACGGCGGGAAAGGCAAGGGCCAGGCACGCACCGGCCACCGCGGCCAGCAGGCGCGGCGCCCAGCGGCGCGCCAGACCGGCGCGCTCGGCCGTGACGATGGCGGACGCGGTTCCCACACTGCTCCGCTACCCCACCTGGCGTCCGTCACCGGCCCCCAGAAGTACGGCGGAACGCATCGCCTGGAGTCCGGCCGCCCCGGATACGGCCCCAGGACCTGGCCACGGCCAAGACGGTGGCGAAGACCAGCGTGGTCAGCAACTCCCAGCTGATCGTGGGACCGAAACGCGGGACGATCCAGACGAAGCCATCGCGGAACCGGCCGGCGGTCGGACGATCCCGGGGCACCTCGATGCCAGCCGCGAACCGTACTCTGAACAGCCTCTGACCTGGCTCTTCGTAGCGTTGCAGGCATGGATGAGGCCGAACCTTCCCCAGCCGCGCACCGGACGGCCGACGTCTCTCACGGTGTGGCGAGCACCTGGCGGAGCGGTCGGCCGCGGTCGTGGAACACCGTCCGTTCGTACGTGGCACTGGGACTGGTGGCCGCCTGCTACACGGCGGTTCAGCTGGCGTTGACGGTGAGGATCGGGCTCGGATGGGACGAGAGCGTGTACATCAGTCAGGTGGCCCGCGGCGTTCCCGCCGCCGAGTTCACAGCGCCACGCGCCCGCGGGGTTCAGCTCCTGGTGGCTCCTGTCGCGCTGGTCACCCCTTCGGTGACGGCCATCCGGGTCTATCTCAGCCTCCTGTCGGGAATCGCGTTGTTCCTGGCCTACCTGCCGTGGATCCGGTTGCGGGCCGGAGCGGTGGCACCGATGGCCGCCGCCTTGTTCGGCGCCCTGTGGCTGTCGCTGTTCTACGCCAACGCGGCCATGCCGAACATGTGGGTCGCCTATTGCGGCGTCGCCGGGGTGGGCCTGGCCTGCCTGGCGGAGGCGCGTCCGAGGGCACGCCTGGCCACTGCCGGGATCGTCGCGGCATTCGCGATCGCCTCGCTCATGCGCCCCTCGGATGCGACCTGGCTGGCGTTTCCGCTGGTCGGGTACGGGATCGTGCGCAGGAGCCCGCGGCTGCTCTTCGCCACGGTGGCCGGGCTCGCGATCGGGTGGGCGGAGTGGATGATCGAGGCGGTCATGCGGTTCGGGGGGCCGCTCGCGCGCCTGCACGCGGCGGGGGCGGAGAACGCGACGGGGCTGCGCTTCAGCCTCCCCGACCATCTGCGCGCGCTGGACGGGCCTCTGCTGTGCCGCTTCGGCGTCGAATGCGGAGGGCTGCCGCTGACGCAGGTCGCCTGGTTCGCGGCGGTGCCGGTCTTCGCGGTACTGGGCGTATGGATGGCCCGGCGTCGTGCCCTCGTGGCGGCCCTGGCCTGCGGTCTGTCACTCGCCCTGTCCTACGTCCTCACCGTCGGCTACGCCGCTCCGCGCTTCCTGCTGCCCGCCTACGCCCTGCTCGCTCTCCCCGTCTCGGCGGGCATCGGCTGGCTGTGCCGGCGGCGGGGCACCGCGGTGCTCGCCGTCGCCGGTGTCGCCTGCTACTTCGCTGTCCAGGCCAGGTCCGTCCACGTCTACGGCGAGCAGATCTACGCCGCACGCGCCGCCGTGCCGGCGGTCGCCGCCCGGCTCCAGCAGGTGGGGATGCGCCCTCCGTGTTTCCTGTACGGCCACGACGCCGTACAGATCGGCTATCTGGCCAGATGTTCCTCACACGGCGTCTTCCGCCACTACGGGGGCACGTCATCCGTACCGTCCTCGATCAGGGCCGCGATCGCACGGCGCGCTTGGGTCGGTGTGATCACGACCTCCCGCAGACCTCCGGCCCCCTTCCTCACTTCCTGGACCCCGATCGACCTTCGCGTGGATGGGGAGAAGACCTGGTACGTGTTCGTGCCGCCCCGCGGGAACCCGTGACTGAAGCGACCACGACGCACGCTCGGCTTGGGGCTCAGAGACGGTCCCGTACGACCAGTACGCGATTCCCCCATTCCCCCCGGCACCGAGCACACAGCACGAGATCGGCACCGGGAGGCATGCTGGCCGTACCGCGGATCCGCGGTCACGTCGAGACGACCGTTAGACGGCGGTGTTCTACGGACGGGGCCGAGCCACGGCCCGGCCGGCGGCGATGATCGCCGAAGGAATGCACACAGAGCCCGGCCTGATCCTCATGACCGGGACGTCAGGAGCCGGGAAGTCCTCATCGCCGATTTCGGGCGGATGACACTAGGAGCAACCGACCCATTCGCCGGCCGCCCCGTGACTTACCGTACGGGAATGCCGAGTTCGCGGCCGAGGTAGAAGTCTTCCCGCTCCTCCAGAACGTAAGGAGCCATGGTCGCACGCCGAGATGTCTCGGCCTCGGAAGCCCGCCAGGAGTCGCACGCCTCCTTGGTGTCCCAGAACGACACCCCGGTGATTTCCTGCCCGTCCTCGGTCCAGTACGCATAGGCGTGACTCAGGCCCTCCGGATACGGGTCCGGGCGCCATGCCCGTTCGAACTCCTCCAACGCGCCCGGCTTGATGCGACGCGTCGTCACCCAGACGAAGTGCTCTCTCATCGCAGCCTCCCCCGCGACACCGACTCGGCTTGATGGCGCTCTCTCCATCCACCATAGGTCCGCGGCACTTGGCTTCCGTCACCCGGGGCATGCCGCTCGCCGTCGCACCTCCGGGCAGGTCAGGGGGACGCAGTACGGCGTGCCCGGCCGGCTCGCTCCAGTCGCCACCTGGCGGCGGTTCGCACACGAGAACCAACATCAACTCAGCTCGGATCGGGAGTATGATGCACAAAAGTAAAGTGCCTGCGTCGATCTTACGGAAGAGAACGAAGTCAGGATGGAGGGGTAGATGAGCGCGGAACCGTCCTTGTCAGGCTGGGCCCGTGAGCGGTTCGGTGAGCGTGCCGACACCGTGCGCCGGCAGCTTGCCGTCTCCCTGCTGGAAGCGGTGGGCAACGCCCAGGACGCCCAGCGCTCCTCGCTCAGCGACAAGAACTTCGCCTACGGCAGCGCCCTGATGACCCGCCGCTACGAGGCGCTCGTCGAGGGCTTCCGCAACGAGCCCGATTTCCAGATGATCCGGCCGTACGGCTCTCCGCACCACCTGGTGATCCTGAACGGCAACCTGCTGCTGCCGTTCCGCTATGCCAAGGACGACCGCACACCGATCACCGAAGCCCGCGTCAGCGACGGTCGCGTCTCCGCGCTCGTGCGCGAGCTGTTCGATCGCTTCAGCCCTACGGTCTCCTACCACCAGGAAGAGCTCGACCTGTCAGCCCAGGAGGAGACCGAGCGGGCCTCGGTCCGGGTCGAGCTGGAGCGGCTGCCCGCCGATACCCGGCTGATCCCGGTGGCCTACGCCGGCAACGCCCAGGCCGGCCTCATCCGGCTGTACTGGGGTGAGGCCGAACTGATCGACGGGTTCGGCCGGATCCGGTGGCTGCACTGCGAGCCGGTCCCGCTGACGGGCCTGTCCGCCGGACCCGCTGCCTCCCTACGGCACGCCCCGCCGGCCACCGCGGCCCGCTTCGACCACGGCTCGCTGCCCGACCTGGCGTTGCACGCCAGATCGCGGATCGAGCGGAAGAATGACACGATCTTCCCCGTCAGCAGCGAGACACCCGAGGAAACCGCGGTCACCGGCGACAATGAGCACCCCTGATCCCACCCGTCCCTTCACCCCCATCGGCACCATGCCCGGCGGGCCGAGCCCGCAGGCCGTCGCCGACGCCTTCGACCCGGCCCGGCTCACCCAGGCGCGACATCTGGCGGCGATGACCAAGAAGGACCTGGCCGAGCAAATCGGGGTGACCCCCGCGGCGGTCGGCCAGTACGAGACCGGCATGACCCGTCCTCGACCTGACCTCATCCCCCGCCTCGCCGACACTCTCGGCGTGCCGACGGCCTTCTTCCTCACCGGCCGCCCCCACGGCAAGCTCGACGGATCCACGGCGCACTTCCGCAGCCTGCGCTCCACCCGCGCCCACCAGCGCGCCAAAGCCGTCGCCTTCGTCGAACAGGTCTGGGAACTCACCTACGCGCTGGAGAAACAGGTCCGGCTGCCGCACGTGGACCTTCCAGGGTTCTCCGGCGGCGAGGTCCACTCCGGCGTCGAGGTGCCGCGCGAGCCCGCTCTCGCCGCCCGCGCCCTGCGCCACCTCTGGGGACTGGGCAGCGGGCCGGTCTCGCACATCGTGCGGCACATGGAAGCCCACGGCATCATCGTGGTCTTCCCGCCGCCCGACGAGGACGCCACGACCGTGGACGCCTTCTCCACCTCGCAACTGCCCCGGCCCATCGTGGTGCTGACCGCCAACCGGTTCGACGACATCCACCGATACCGCTTCACCGCGGCACACGAGCTGGGCCACCTGGTCCTGCACGGCGACGCCGCTTCCGGCGACTCCCAGCAGGAGCGGGAGGCCGACGTCTTCGCCGCCGAGTTCCTCACCCCGAGGGACAGCATCCTGCCCGAGCTGCCCACCCGCCTGGACCTACGCCGCCTGGTGGCGCTCAAGCACACCTGGGGCGTGTCGGTCGACTCCCTGCTGTACCGCTGCCGCGAGGTCGGTCTGATCTCCGACTCCGCCGCCGGCCGCGCCTACCAACGTCTCAAGACCCTGCGCGACCAGCCCGGCTTCGCCCCCGAGCCGATCAGCGACTACCCCGGCGAGCAACCCGTACTGCTACGCCAAGCTTTCGATCTGGCCATCGCCGAGACCGGTTTGACCATGGCGAAACTGGCCACCCAGCTTGCCTGGCACGTCCCCCGGGTCCGCGAGCTGCTGGGCGAATCGGACCAGCGTCCAACCCTGCGGGTCGTCTGACGATCCGTAGGCTCCGGGTTCGAGCCGGCGCCCTACCATTTCGACCTGCGGTTTCCCAAGGTTCTGCGGTCGAGTCATCAAGCGCCGGACGGCGTTGCGGCCCAGGGACAGCAGGCGGGCGATCTCCCGCAGCCCTTGGCCTTGCTCGAGCAGGGCGTGAACGGCGGCATGCCGCTCGCGGGTCGGGTGGCGATGTGGTCCCACCTGTCCGCGAGTTGGGTCGTGTGCGGAGCGCCCCGGGCGATGCCCTCGGCATAGGCCGCCGACTCGATCGCAGCAGATGATCTCGACATTCGCCCCACCGGAGCGCCGTGATCGCAGCGCTCGTGATCGCAGCGTTCGCCATGATGCGTCCCTCACGTGTCTCCAGCGGGAGCGCGGGGCCTGGACATGGTCCACTCACGAGCCGTTCACCCGGACGACCCTTTCTCGTACGCCGCCATCCCTATTCTCTCGACCCGTGGCCGTGGATTTCGAGGATTTCGACCGGTTCCTGGACGAAGCCAGGCGCGGGCTCGACGCGCTGGGAAAGGAGCCGCCGCCGGAGAAGGAACTCTCCGGTGGCGAGGGGACGGCCGCGGACGGGCGGGTGTCAGCGAGGGTCTCCCCGGAGTGCCGGCTCACGTCGTTGCAGGTCGATCCGCGAGTCATGCGGATGGGCTCACACGAGCTGTGCGACTTGATCATGATCGCCGTCAACGCCGCGCTGGATGACCTGCGCGCGAACCTCGAGGCCAGGCACGAACACGTTGACGTGGCGGGACTGGCCCGGGCGCTGGAGGGCGTCCAGGAGGAGTCCATGCGGAAGATGAACGCCTTCATGCAGGAGATCGGCGATCTCGCCCGCCGGACCGAGGGCCGCGGATGAAACCCCTGGACGTCCGCCCGTCCACCCTGCGAACGGCGTCCGGCGGGCTCGGCCAGGCGCGGGACGATCTCGCCGCACGCAGTGGCGAAGTCGGCGGCTCGCCGGCCATGTTCGGCGCTGGGCCCATCGGCGGGCTGGTCGGCGGGCTCTTCGTGCAGACGGTCGGTGCGATGCTGGAGTCGCTGGAGTCGGTCGTGGCCGACCTGGGGGACACCGAGCAGGCGCTGAGCCGGATGGACGTCGAGTATCGCCGGGCCGAGCAACTCGGCGCGGAGGCCGTCAGCCGGGCCGCGCGTGGGGATTATCCAGCCACTCGCCCACCGTCGTCTCCCCCTTCCGGGACACCTCGTACGGCCGGGCTCGCGTGATGTAATCCGGGGCGACGCCACCAGGAAAGACGACCTCGTCGTAACTCGAGTTCGGCAGCCGGAGGCCGGTGCCGCCGGGCGTGCTGACCTCGTACACCCATCCCTGTCGCCCGTACTCGTGCCACTCCTGGTGGATAGTGGGTTTGTAGCTGGTGCTGACGAAGGCGGAGCTCCTCGCCCGCTCGTCCAGGAAGGCGACGTACCCGTTCAGGTCGGTGTTGAGGGGATTCCTTGGCTGCAAGCCCTGGGAGAAGATCTCGTCGGGGTGGCGGGTGTCGGACCGGTAGACGGGTCGGTCGTCCCGGCGCCACACCGGCCGCGCGCTGGAGAAGGGGGAACCGCGAAAGCCCGGCCGGGGCCGAATCGCGGAAATGTCGACGTGACGGTTCGCGGCGACCTTGAGGGGGTCCCAGTCCGCCGGGCGGCCACGCAGCCGGCCGACGCCGACGCGCAGGAGCATGACCGCGCGCTTCAGCAGGTCGACCACGCTGCGCGAGAAGAAGCGGGCGATGTCGTCCAGCAGCTTGCGCAGGGCGGTACGGGTCGCGGCCGTACGCGCGGCGACGGCCGCCAGCGAGGCCGCCGGGGAGACCACCACCGTGGCCATGGCGCTGGCGACGGCGATCAGCAGCGCGACGAGCTGGGCGATCACCCCGAGCTTCCACAGCAGCACGATCAGCGCCGCGGTCAGCAGGGCCAAGCCGACCAGCTCGAGGGCGTCGGCCAGCCGGTTCGCCCGGTCGGCCGGCGCGCTTCGCTCCGCCCACGAGCGGTAGGCGTCCACGCCCTCGCCGGAATTGTGCTCCAACGCGTGGCTCTGATGAGCCTCCGTGTCCTGCGCGGACTGCCTCAGCCGCGCCGAGAGCATCACGTACCGCGCGCCCTCCGCACGGATCGCGTCTTCGTCGGAGTCCGGCCAGACGGCCAAGCCGGTCCAGGCGAGCGGAGCGGCCAACTCCGGCGACAGCTGAAGGGACATGGCCGATCAGCGGCCGTCCGGGCGGGGGATGCGGATGCCCGCGGGGCCCTCTGCGTTGAGCACGAGATCGACACCTTCGGGCATAAGGCCCACCAGGTCGGAGCCGCGCAGCACCTGCCAGTCCGACATCTCGGCCGGAAGGTTCTTCGGCAGATGGGCCTGCGAGGTGTAGGCCATGACGACTCCCGTGTCGTACACCGGGATCTTCCCCTTGACGCCTGCGCCTACGAAGACCTCCGACTCCAGCAGGAGCGGTATGAGGTCTCCGCCGTCCGAATAGCCGGTTACGGCCAGCTGGACGGCGGCTTCGAGCGGGTCGGCCGGCTCCCCGAAGCCCAGTGACACGGGCGATGGCCGGTAGTTCGGGTTGGGGGTGAACTCCTCGCTCGTCTCGCCGCGCTCGTCGACCCGCCACGCGCCGATCACACCGTACGGGGGGACCGCGCCGTCCGGGTCGAAGAACGGGTCAATGGCGTACAGCCACTGACCGGGCATCGAACGTGCCTCGGCGCGCATGCGGTCGGTGAGCGGGGGAGGCGCGGACACGATCGGCAGCCTAGTCGATCAGTACGTCCCGCTGTAGCGGAGCTCGGGCCTGCCCTCTGCCGTTCGGCCCCAGGTCACTCTCCGGCCACGCCGGCGTCTCCCCCGGGCAGCGGGGCCTGCCGTTCCCTGCGCTCCTGATCGACACGTTACGGGTCCTCGGGTGAGGAGATACGTGCCGGCCACCGTCGCCACACCGCGACGTGGAGGATCACCACGGTGCTCAGCGAGTTCAACGTGACGTGCGTGGTCCAGCCCCATTCGTGCTCCGGTGGCACCCCCAGGGCGTGGGCGAGCATCGGCAACGACCAGACCAGCAGCGCGGTGAGGATCACCGTGACCGACACGGCGATGGTGCGGCCCAGCGCGAGACTGTCGGTCGCCCGGATCGCCGGCCAGGCCTCGAAAAGCATGGATACCAGCAAGACGCACCCGATACCGGTGCCCGCCACGGCGGTGATGCGGGCGCCCGGCCAGCCGAGGCCGCCGGAGGCGAGCAGGTAACTTCCCCACCCGCAGGCGATCACGGTCACGTTGCCGAGCAGGAGCCGCAACCACCTCCGTTCGATCCGCGCGAACGGCCAGCCGCGCAGCGTAGTGTAGAAGATCATCTGCCACAGGCCGATCGACACGAACCAGGAACCGTACTCCTCCCCCGCGATCGCCTGTGAACGCACCGCGACCAGCCAGGCGATCAGGCCGAGCGCCCAGCACAGCACCAGGGCGGCCAGGCCGGACGGGATGCGGCCGAAACCGTCGAGCGGCCGGCGTTCGCAGACCAGAGTCAGTTGCAGCATGATCGTGAAGATGCAGCCGGATAGCTGAAGTGTGGCCGGATAGGTGCCGGTATGGGCGGAGTCCGGTGCGAACACGCCGATCAGGTCCGGTCCGTTGACCACGAGTTGGCCGAGCACGGTCAGCAGGACACCGCCGGCCACGACGATCGCGGTGTCGTACAGGCCGGACCAGTGGCGCGGGAACATCACGCCGGGCCAGTCCTCCCACCAGAACGCGATCATCGCCATGATCGGCAGCGCGAACGTGATGATCGGTCCGAGCAGGATCAACGAGTGGCCGGCCCCGTTCGCGCCGATGGACAGCAGTACGGTGACGGGGACGACGAAGGCTAGGCCGATCAGGCCGCGCAGCGGTTGGTGCCGTCTGGCATCGGCCAGCGCGGCCGGACTGAGCGCGTCCGGCCGGCTGATCGCCGGGCGGTGGCCGAGCGCGTGGGCGGATGGTGCGGCCGTCGACGTCGCCAGCTGTTCAGAGGACATCTTCCAACCTGATCGGCAGCCGATGCATGCGCCGGCCGGTCGCGTGGTGCACGGCGTTGGCGACCGCCGCCGCCACCCCGACCATGCCGACCTCGCCGACCCCCTTCACGCCGAGTGGATTGAACAGCAGGTCGGGCTCGTCGATGAACTCGACCTCGATCTGGTGGATGTCGGCGTTGACCGGGACCGGGTATTCCTCCAGCGTGTTGTTGAGGAATCCGCCGAAGCGGTCGTCCACGTCGCTCTCCTCGCGCAGTGCGGCGCTGATCCCCCACACGACGGCCCCTTGGACCTGGCTCGTCGCGGTGACCGGGCTGGCCACCCGGCCGCAGTCGGCCACGCTGACCACGCGCGGCACCCGGACGCGTCGCGTGGTGGGTTCGATCCGCACCTCAACGAAGTGCGCGATCCAGCTGAACGTGACGAACTCGGGGTAGACCGGCCCGGCGTAGGCGAGGAGGCCGTTGTCGAGCTGATCGAGGATCTGCGGGGTCTGGCCGGGCGCGAGCGTGGTGGCCTCGGCCGTCACCACCGGCTCGCCCGTGCCGCGGACAGCGGCAGGGATGTCCACGTCGCCGGGTTCGGTGTTGTCCAGGGCCTTGCGCAGCTCGCCGAGGGCGGCCTGCACGGCGGACAGCGCGGTCGCGGTGCCCCAGGAGCCTGCGGTGAGATGCTGCGGCGCCAGTCGGGTGTCGCCGACCTCCACGATCACCTTGTTCACCGGTATGCCGAGGTCCTGTGTGACGAGCAGCGCGATGGCCGAGCGGATGCCCTGGCCCATCTCGTGCCCGCCGACGGCCACGGTGACGGTGCCGTCCTCCGCCGCCGCGATGTGCGCGACGGCGGGCACCATGCCGCCCGGATAGCAGCCGGCCGCCACCCCCCAGCCGATGATCGAACCGTCCTCGGCGATCATCGATCCCGGCTCCGGATCGCGTTCGTCCCAGCCGAATCTGGCCGCGCCGCGGCGCAGGCACTCGGCCAGGTGCCGGCCGGAGAACGGCAGACCGGTCACCGGGTCTGCCACGGCGTCGTTGGCCAGCCGCAGCTCCACCGGGTCGAGACCGGTCGCGTAGGCGAGTTCGTCCATCGCGGACTCGTACGCGAACATGGACGGGCTCTCCCATGGGGCCCGCATGAAACCGGGGGTCTGCACGTCGGTCCGCACCAGGCGTTGCCGGCCACGGAACGCGGGCACCGCGTACAGCCGGGACGAGACCGTGGTGATCTCGCACGGGAACAGGTCGTGCCGTGAGGTCTGCTGGTCGACCTCGTGGATCGCGGCGCGCAGCCTTCCGTTCTCATCCGCGCCGAAGCGTACGGTGTGCAGTGAGTTCGGCCGGAAGCTGCCGGTGTGGAAGGTCTGCGGCCTGGGCTGCGCCATCTTGACCGGCCTGCCGAGCCGGCGGGACGCGATGGCGATCGGCCCGATATGCCCGTACAGGGAGTTCTTGTTGCCGAACCCGCCGCCGATGTAGGGCGTGGTGACCTCGACGTCGGCCGGATCCAGGCCGAGCTGCGTGGCCAGGCCGTACCGTATCGCGTCCGCGTTCTGGGTGCTGTCGTTGACGATGAGCCTGTCGCCGTCCCAGCGTACGACGGTCGTGAACGGTTCCATCGGCACCGGGTGCTGTGGGGGGTGTTCATAGGTGCCGATGATCCGCACCGGGCTGGCTTCGAACGCCGCGTCCGCGTCGCCGACCTTGATGTCGGCCAGTCCGGGCAGCGGGATCGCCTGCTCCTGCACCACGGTCTCGGCGCCCTCGGCGTCGATCTTCACCGTGAACGGCTCCGGCCGGTACTCGGCCGTGATCAGCTGCGCCGCCTCGGTCGCGGCGACCAGGTTGTCGGCGACGATCAGGGCGATCGGCTGACCTCGATAGGCGACGTGGTCGTCGCGTAGCGGCTGCAGGCTCTGCACAGCGTGCCCGCCGGCCATGATGAAGCCGACGTCACGCAGTTCGTCCGGGCCGAACGTGGTCTCCACCAGCAGCACGCCGGGCACGGCGGCGGCGGCCGAGGTGTCGATCCGCACGATGCGGCCCTTGCCGATCCGCGCGGTGGCGAACGCGGCGTAGGCGACGCCCTCGGGTACGCGGTCCGCGCTGTAACGAGCCTTGCCGGTGACCTTCTCGTAGGCATCGACGCGACGGGTGTCCAGCGGCGGTGTGGTGGAAGTGTTCGTGACAGTCATGGGGTGGCTCGCTCTCCTGCGATACGCAGCGCGTCGGCGACCGTGCGGATGCCCAGTTCCACGCGGAAGCCGTTGTACCTGCCGGGCCGGGCCGCCGCGAAGGCGACCTCACCGGCGTGGCGGGCGGTCTGCGGAGTCAGCCGCTGACCGAGCAGGCTCCGTTCGGCCTCGGCGGCCCGCCACGGCCGGGTGGCGACGCCGCCGAGCCCGATCCGGCACTCGTTGACAACGCCGTCGCCGTCGAAGGTCAGTCCGACGGCGGCTGCGACGAGGGCGAACGCGTAGGACTCGCGGTCACGGATCTTCAGATAGGTGGATCCGCGTCCGGCCGGAGTGGCGGGCACGCGGATGCGGACGATGAGTTCGTCCGGGGCGAGCACGTGTTCGCGGGTCGGGTCGTCGCCGGGTTCGACGTGCAGCTCCGCGATCGGCAGGCTGCGTTCCCCGGCGGGGCCGACGACGTCCACGACGGCGTCGAACGCGATCAGCGCGATGGGGAGGTCGCCGGCGTAGGTGGCGATGCACGAGTCACTGCCGCCGAACAGGGCGTGGCCACGATCGTGACCGCCGATGGCCGCGCAGCCGCTGCCCGGTTCGCGCTTGTTGCACGGGAATTCCGAACCGCCACGGAAGTAGGCGCAGCGGGTGCGCTGCAACAGGTTCCCGCCGAGGGTCGCCATGTTGCGCAGTTGCTGCGACGCGGCGCGCCACAGCGACTCGGCCAGGACCGGGTAGCCGGCCTTGACCGCCGGGTGGTCGGCCACGTCGGCCATGCGCGCGCCGGACCCGAAGACCAGCTCCCGCTCGCCGACATGGATGGTGTTCAGCTCGGCGAGCCGGTGCACGTCGATGACCGCGGGGGGTGTCTCGATGTCGAGTTTCATCAGGTCGAACAGGGTTGTGCCGCCAGCGAGGATCTTGGTGCCGGGCCGGGCCGTGCGGAGCGCGTCCAGGGCGTCGTCCACGGTTTCCGGCGCCACGTAGGCGAAGGCGCGCATGACATCACGCCCCGTTCCGTGTCGCGTCCGCGGCCTGTCGCACCGCCGCGACGATGCCCACGTACGCGCCGCAGCGGCAGATGTTGCCGCTGAGGTATTCGCGGATCTCATCGTCGGTCTCGGTGTGGCCCTCGGCGATGCAGGCGATGCCGGACATGATCTGGCCAGGCGTGCAGTAACCGCACTGCAACGCGTCGTTGTCGATGAACGCCTGCTGGAGCAGGTGCGGACGGCCGTCCTCTCCCATGACGCCCTCGATGGTGGTGACGGCCTGACCGGCGACCTGGACCGCGGGCGTCAGGCAGGACAGCACCCGCCGGCCGTCCACGTGCACCGTACAGGCGCCGCACTGGCCCTGGTCGCAGCCCTTCTTGGTGCCGGTCAGCGTGAGCCGCTCACGCAGCACGTCGAGCAGCGACTCTCTCGGGTCCACCTCGAGAGCGACCTCTCGCCCGTTGACCGTGCAGGCCAACTCCCAGGTGGAGAGATGTGTGGACATATCGCAACCCCTTCGTAGGTCCCAGCACGAGCGGCGTCGACCGAGGTCGAGCCCGATGACCTCGGGATGACGGCGCTCGCCGGCGGTGCGCTCCGGGGGGCCTTGACCGCAGGTGCGGTGTGAGCGGCGACGGGTGTCATGAACTGTCGCTCCTCGGTCGGGTGGCCCCGGACGATTTCTCCGGTGAGCCAACAGGTTGCTCCGACCGTGCGGCGTTTATCCAGCTCTTCACTTTGCGTACGTTCGGCCAGGCTACCATCGGCAGGGTCAGGCTGACGGGTTCCGGCCACGATGACCTGGGGCGATACTGAAGGGCATGGCCATCCACGCCGACCGCCGCACCCACCCGGCAGCCGTGCCGGGCCCCGGCTCGGGAGCCGGGCATGAGCGGCACTTCGACCCGCACACGGAACTGAGCGAGTTCCTGCGCACCCGGAGGGCCCGTCTGAAGCCGGCCGATGTGGGGCTCTCCGGGCGCGACCGGCGCCGCCGGGTGCCGGGGCTGAGACGGGAGGAGCTGGCACAGCTCGCCGGGGTCTCCGTGGCCTACTACACGCGTTTGGAGCAGGGCAACGCCCGCAATGTCTCGGTCGAGGTGCTGAACGCGATCTCCGGCGTCCTTGAACTCTCCGACGCGGAGCACGCGCACCTGCTGCACCTGGCCAAGCCGAGCCGGCACCGGGCGAGGACTTCCGGACGTTGTGGGCGGCCCACAACGTCAAGAAGAAGTCACACGGCAGCATGCGGATGACGCACCCGCTGGCGGGTGCGCTGACGCTCCGCTACGAGACCTTCACGCTCCCCGGCGACCAGGAACAGTCGCTGGCGACCTACCACGCCGAGCCCGGTTCGGCGCCGGCGGCAGGGAAGGACCGGTCCAGCGCCTCTATGGCCGCGGGCTGGGGTACGCCGGGCCGCGATGGGCTTCGCCCCGGCTGCGGGCACGGCTCAGCCCCCGGTCGTGGACCGGGGGCGGGGTCGTGGCTTGAGGGTCAGGCCTTAGGTCCGTCGCAGATGAGGTCCTTGGCCGGCAGGGTTCCCTTCGACAGGAACGCGACGGTGGCCTTGTCGGCGCAGGTCGAGCCGGTGCCGTAGGCGAAGTGGCCGCCGTGGTCGGCGCCGACGAAGCCGGCGCGGCCGCCCAGTGCCTTACGCATTCCCCGGCCGGCGGCCCACGGTGTGGCGTTGTCGCGGCGGTTCTGCAGGATCAGGACGTTACGCGGACCGTGCGAGGTGACCTTGACCAGCGGCTCGATCGGCTTCTTCGACCAGAACGCGCACGGCGTGATGTTGTTGGGCATGCCGGCGCTCAGCGGGTACTTCGCGCGGGCGGCCGCAGTGGCCTTGGCGTAGGAGTCCACGTCGCGCGACCAGGTGGTGTCCCCGCAGATCATGGCCAGAGCCATGGTGACCTGGTTGTCCGCCGGCACGCCCGGCGTGGCCGGGGTGTCGGCGAAAACCTGCCGGAGCACGGCGGCGTCCGCGTCCGTCGGGGCCTTGCCGGCGGACAGGGTGGCCGCCGCCTTCCAGAACCGGGTGAGCGGGGCGAGCGTTTCGTTGTGCTGCAACATCTGGTAGGTGACGCCGCGCAGCAGCGCACCGCTGATGGCCACCGGTGAGCCCGGCACCGTGGCCGGTTTCCGGTCGAGGCGGTCGGCCAGCGTGAGGAAGGTGTCGGTGACCTCGTCGACGGTGCCGCCCAGCCCGAGGCCGGCGTCGTCCGCCGCGGCGACGCGGGCCGCGTCCGGGAACCGGTCGTTCATGCCCTGGTTCCAGGTGTTCAGCATCTTCGCCCACGCCTTGCTCGGGTCGACGTTGCCCTCCAGCACCATCCGGTCGGTGTTGCGGGGGAACAGCGAGGTGTAGACCGCGCCGAGGTAGGTGCCGAAGGACTGGCCCCAGTAGGAGATCTTCCGGGCGCCGAGCGCCTGGCGGATGCGATCCATGTCGCGGGCGGTGTTCGCGCTGGTGAAGAACCGGAGCTTGTCACCGACCGTGGCGCACTGCTTGGCGACGGCGCGCGCGGCGGTGACGTTGGCCTTGATCGAGCCGCGGGCGTCGGGGTAGGAGAACAGGGTGAGGAGGCCGGCGCCGGACAGACCGCAGCTCATCGGGGTGCTGTGGCCGACACCGCGTGCGTCGAACCCGATCAGGTCGTAGGAGTCCAGCACTGACTTCGGCAGCGTCGGCGCCATCCGGCCGGGCATGTCCAGGCCCTGCAGTCCCGGGCCGCCCGGGTTGAACAGCAGGTTGCCGCGCTTCTTGCCAGGCTTGGCGGTGGCGATCTTGGAGACCGCGACGGTGATGGTCTCTCCGTTGGGGCGGCGGTAGTCCAGAGGCACCTTGACCGTGCCGCAGGTTTGCCTGGGGTCCCGTTTGGCGCCCGGCGCGAGTTTCGGACAGTCGCCCCACTTGATCGAGGTCTGGACGTGGCCGGCGGTCGCTTCGGCACTGGCGCTTTGCGGCTGCCCGCCGATCACCGCCCCCGTCACCGCACTCGCGGCCAGGGTGCCGGCGACGACGATTCGTACGCGGATGGTGCTTCCCATGGTGCTGCTCTCCCAATTTTCGTTGTGCCGCGATCCGGCTTCGTGGTTGACCGTGGTTCCGGCCGCTGGCAAGAAATGTAGGAGTTGCGGGCCCTGTCCCGAATCACTGTGCTGGGGACATTCCGTGTAGCTCGCATGGGGGACAAACGCGGCGGCATCGACGATCAGAGATCGCTAGGCTCTGGGCCATGTCGGGGACCTGGGTCAGCGACCGCTCGCGAAGGTTGCGGGACGTGTGGCGCGTCTACGACGCCGCGGTGTGGGACCGGTGGCTGGCCATTGTGTTCACCGGGCTGGCGTTCGTGCCGGCGCTGTCGATCATGAGCGTCCAGTTCGGTAACCTGCCAGGACGTCCGGCCGACGCGTTCACGATCGTCCTGGTCCTGGCACAGACGCTGCCCCTCGTCGTACGTACCCGGTGGCCTGCCGCGTGTCTGGCGATCAACGGCGCGGCTTTCGTGGTCCACGAGACGCTCGGCTACCCGATGCAGTTCGGCACCGTGACGATATACGTCGCGCTGTACTCGGTGGGCGCGCACCAGGAGCGGTACCGGCGCGTCATCGCCGTCGTGGCGTCGGCCGCGTACGTCGTGCTGTGCGTGGCCATGCTCCTGCTCGGCTCACCGGCTGTGCTGAGCGAGTTCCTGGTGTTCTACCTGCTTTTCGCCGCGTGCTGGGTGGGCGGCGCCTTCGTACGCGGGCAGCGGCTCCAGGAGGCTGAGCGACGGCGGCTCGCCGCCGTGGCCGCGACCGCCGCCGAGCGGGCGCGCATCGCGCGGGAGCTGCACGACGTGGTGACCCACCACGTCACCGGCATCGTCGTGCAGGCCGACGCCACGCAGTTCGTGGTCACGTCGCCGGACCGCGTGGTCACGGCACTGTCCACGATCGGCGGCGCCGGCCGTCGAGCCCTGGCCGAACTGCGGTACCTCCTGGACGTGCTGGAGGCGACCGGAGAGTCGGCAACACCCGTCGTGGGAAGCGTGCGAGATCTGGTCGAACAGACCCGAAGCGGGGGCCAACCGGTCAAACTTGTGGAGGACGGCGACCAGCCCGCGCTCCCGGTCGGCGTGGGACTGGCCGTGTACCGGGTGGTGCAGGAGGGCCTGACGAACGCCGTCAAGTACGCCGAAGGCCGCCCGACCACGGTGCGGGTCGGCTACCGGGACGATCGCGTGGAGGTCGAGGTGACGAACGCCGCCGCCGCGGTTTCCGTCGGAGCCAGAAGCGACCTCTCCGGCGGTCGCGGCCTGGCCGGACTGCGCGACCGGATAGGCGCGCTGGGCGGCGAGCTGGTCGCGGGCGAGCAACCGGACGGCGGTTTCCGGCTACACGCGTCGATCCCCGTAGGCGGTGCCGAATGACCATCCGCGTCATGATCTGCGAGGACCAGGAGATCGTCCGCACCGGCTACGTGACGGCGTTGGACGCGCAACCGGACATGGCGGTGGTCGGCGTGGCCGCCGACGGCCCGGCCGCGGTCGAGGCGGTCGCCGGCCTGAAGCCCGACGTGGTGATCATGGACATCCACATGCCGCTGATGGACGGCATCGAGGTGACGAGGCGCATCGCCGGCCCCGGTGTCGTCGCGCCGCCGAAGGTGCTGGTGGTGACCACGTTCAACGTGGACGAGTACGTCTACGAAGCCCTGCGCGCCGGAGCCAGCGGCTTCCTCTTGAATGACTCTCCCCTGCTGGAGCTGGTGAACGGCGTCCGCACCGTCGCCCGCGGCGAGTCCCTGCTGTCCCCCACCGTGACCCGCACCCTCATAGGTCGTTTCGCCGACCGCCTCCGCCCGGCGACCTCGACCCCCGCCGAGGATCCGCTGGCCGTCCTGGCCCCCCGCGAACGCGAGGTACTGCGCCTGATCGCACGTGGCCTGTCCAACGCCGAGATAGCCGCGGAACTGGCAATTAGCTTCGAGACCGTCCGAACCTACGTCTCCCGGATCCTCACCAAACTGGACCTACGCGACCGCGTCCAAGCCGTGGTCTTCGCCTACCGCACAGGCTTCGCCGACCGCCGCTGAAAAAGTCGGCGAGCCGCTCCGGTCGGGACCGATCCCCGGCCCGGTCGTCCAGGGCCGTCCGCCACGCCGGTCAGCCGCCGAGCGCGGACAGGACGGGGCCCAGGTCCCAGTAGGCGCGCAGCGAGGCGATCCGCCCGTCGCCATCGATCCGGTAGACGAAGACGCCGTCGTAGCCGACGGAGGCGCCGGTGGGGAAACGGACGGAGACCGAGGCCACGACCGCCGCCTCATCCCCTGCGGGGTGCACCGCGGTGACCTCGAAGCGCACCCCGTTGGGGGCGACGGTGAGCTCCCAGAAGCGTTCGAGTGCGGCCCTCCCCCGTAGCCCGGTGGCGTCGGGATCCAAGGGGGAGCCGCCGACCGGGTCGTGAAGCACGGCGTCCGGCGCGTAGCAGGCGAGCCAGGCGTCCCGGTCGCCGGCGCCGATCGCGCTCATCGCGGTGAGCGCGGCGACGGCCGCCGGGTGGGTGGTGTCCATCGGGTGCCTCCTCGGGAGCCTCAGCTTGACGCGTGTCAAGCTAGAGCTATGCTTGACACGTGTCAAGCACGCGATCGGGCATCCTGGAGACCGCCCGGCGGCTCATCACCGAGCAGGGCCCCCAGGTCTCGATGGCTGAGGTGGCCCGCGCGGCGGGGATCTCCCGGCAGGCGGTCTACCTTCACTTCAGCTCCCGGGCGAGCCTGCTGGTGGCCGTCGTGCGGAACATGGACGAGCAGAACGGGATCCGCTCGCGCTGCGAGAAGGCGCTGACCGGGGAGGAGCCCGTCGAGGCGTTCCGTGCCTTCCTGCGCGTCTGGTTGCGGTACGTGGCGACGATCCACCCGGTGGCCTCGGTGCTGCTGGCCTCCCGCCGCGACGACCCCGACGCCGCCGCGGCCTGGACGGACCGGATGGGCGAACTCCACGAGGGCTTCCTCGTCGCCGCCCACCGACTGGGAGCCGCCGGGCGGCTGCGACCCGGCCTGGCTCCGGACGTCGCCGCCGACCTGGCGTGGGCGATGACCTCCATCCCCGTCTGGGAGCAGCTGACGGCCGACCGGGGCAGGAGCGCCGGTGACGTCGAGGAGCACCTGATCGGCGCCGTGACCGCCGCTCTCACCGGCGACCCGACGCCGTAGTCCGGCCGTGGGCCTGCCGGGCTCACTGTGCGCTGACACAATGTCTCGGAGAGCGGGAGGCGCCCATAGCGCCCCGAACCGGTCAACGGTCCGAGGCACTATGGGCGGAATACGCGCGTCATCCCAGCATTCGATCCTCATCGAAGCCGAGTTCCTCTTCTATCTCCAGTTCGAATGCGGCGTGCCATCGGACAGCGTCGGGCCAGGACGGCGCCGTCATCTCCCGAACGCGGTCGAGCGCCTCCACCGTGCCGATCGCCCCCAACGAAAAAATCACCTTCTGGCACAGCCAGTACGCGGGCGCATCCGTCTGCACAGAGCGTCCGGCCACTCTGAAAAGGCACGCGACCGCGTCCGTCGCCTGGATATCACCCAGGATGTCGACGAGGTCTTCGTTGTTGAGTCCAGGGACATCCGCATCAAGGATTTCCCGGAGAACCTCGCCGAGCCCTGGTGCCTGGAGAAGGGCAGCAAGATCGGCGAGCCGCTCCACTCTGCGCCAGTCGCGCGCACGAGCTGCCTCCCGGATCCAGGCGGCGATGGATTCCGCCGTCTCGGGAAATTCGGCCGCGACAGACTGGGCGTACTGCTTGGTGATGAATCCCACCGCAAGGGGATTCGCCATTTCGACCGAGGAACTGCCGTCGCTTGCCCGCATAGCGCGTAAGGGCGTCTTCGTCACTCTTCCACAGGGAAACAGGCGAGAATCCTCGTCCACGCCCGTCTCCCCCTCCGGCGTACCGAGTTCACCCGCCCGGCCGGACGGAAGCACGAAGGGCCGCCGCCATCCACGCCGAGACCGCCGCGAACTCCTCGCCCGTATCGGGCGGGGTCTCATTGATCACGGCCACCAGGGACAGGTACCTGCCATGAGTCACGTCGTACCGGGTCGTCTCCTCGGGTTCTTCCCGTTGGAACTGCTCGGCCATGAGGTAGGCCGTGGCCAGTCGTTCACGTAACTCGGCCGTGGGCTGCCTGCCGGCGACCCCGGCGGCCGCGTCCGCCATGCGTACGACCAGCTCCTGTGCCCGTGGAGAGTCCGCCGGCAGCCCGGAACGATACGCCGCCATGATCTCCTCCATGATCGCTGTCCCCGTCCCGTAAATGAAGTTCTGGATCGGCGTGGCGGCCATGTCCCGTCCCGGGAATGTGGAGTAGGTGTCCTGGAGGTAGGAGCGGACCGTATTCCGGAACTCCTCGCCCTGGACCAGGTCGGCCAGCTCGATCCAGGCTTCGAGCTGGGTGACCGTGGGGTCCTCCGGCAGGCGCGGCCGCATCGTCCGCAACCGCTCGACGAAGCCGGAGGGCACGTCGAGACCTTCGCCGACGTCGTTCCAGAAGTCGTCGATGAGCCGCTCGCGCTCCTCATCGGGCATCGAGACGAGTTTGCGCATCAGTTCCGCCTGATCGGCCGTGCCGCCTTGCTTGACCAGGGTCCTCAGCACGGCCCGCCTGGCCCGCAGGCCGCGCTCTTGACGCTCGACGATCTCCAGGTGCGCCGCGAGGAGATCGTGCAGCGACGTCTCGCCATCGAGCAGCCGGCGGATGTCGTCCAGGCCGGCGTCCAGGTCTCGGAGGGTGCGGATGAGCTCCAGCCGCGCGATGGCGCGGATGTCGTACAGCCGGTGGCCCGCGTCGGTCACGCGGGTGGGCGCGACGATTTCGGCCTCGGAGTAGTACCGGATGGCACTGACATTCAGACCGGTGCGGCGTGCCACGTAGCCTATGGGATACAGTTCGTTGTCGTCCATACGGCCACTATGAAATCTCAAGCCACTTGAGATTCAAGCCCCGGTCCGGGACCCAGGTGCCGCGCGCAGGTGACGGTCGCCGTAGCTCAGCAGGCGGCCCGCTTCCCGTAACCGGGCGGTGATCTTGTTGTGGCGTGCACACGGTGCTCGCCGGTTCCGCCGCCGCGATCCGATGGTCTTGCTCGACCAGCCGATTCAGCTTGGCCCGGGTGCCTTCGACCTGCCCCGGCTGAGTGGACAGTCCGACTTCAGGAGAATGGCGAATCGAAGGATCAGACCCGAGCGGGCATACGAATCCAAGGGAATGGCCGCCCTTGACCTTCGTATTCTGGCCGAGCTGCAGGTCGACGCCAGAGTCAGCTTCGCCGAGCTAGGCCGCCGGGTCGCCCGTACGGTCACACGACCACGTCTCTCATCCACACTGCGCCCGTGCCACGCCGCCCCCTGCCCCTCGAGTGAGACTCGGGCACGTCTCCCGATCGCCCTTACGGGGAGCCCTTGCCCAACAACCACATGATCGGGAGCTGACCTCCCAGTGCCCAGGTGCGGCCCTGTGGGCAGTCCCAAGCCCGTCCGGACTCGTCGGCGAACTACACCGCGCCGACTCCTCAGCAGGCACCCGGCCGGGCTGTGCTCCAGGTAGCGGATGAGGGCAGGGTCAGGGCACCCGGCTCGGCGGCCAGTCGGGGCGGTCCTCAACCGGCTGCCCGCGAGAGGGGCCGGGCGGCCGCGACGGCCGCGCCCACAGCACCGCGGCGGTCACGAGCGCGGAGAGGATCAGCAGGACGCCCAGCAGGATTTCCAGGAACACGACGATCGGCATGCGGACTCTCCCTCGGCCTCACTTGGACGCATGGCCATGAGGACGAAGGTCTTCCCGCACCCTGCCCGCCGGAGCGCGAGGGCCGTCCCGCCGGGCCTTCCCAGGCGCGAAGGCCGTGATGACGGCTGGAACGTCGGACGGCGGGTACTCCCCTCCGTGCTCCCTCCACTATCGGCTCGCCGCGCACGGGCGTCAAACCCCGGGCTGGAGCCGCACCGGTATGTCGCCTACTCTGGAAGATCGAGGGGAGTACTTCCCAAGCGCCGGCCCGGTCAATACGGACGAATCCTCGGCCCCGGGCGGCCGCCCCCGGTGGGTGAAGGAGACCTCGGACGACTGTCGCGTTCGAGGAGGTTCGATGCCCGCACCCACCGGCCTGCTGTCGGCTGCCCAGATCGAGACGATCGGCACGGCGCCGCTGTGGACGATCACTGTCGCCGGTCTCGTTTTGCTGCTGGTCCTGGATTTCGTCATGACCCGCCGCCCGCACACGGTCCGCATGCGCGAGGCCGTCGCCTGGTCGGTCTTCTACCTGGCCCTTCCCCTGCTCTTCGGCCTGTACGCGTGGTACGCGTTCGGGGCCGGCGTAGCGGTCGAGTTCTACACCGGGTACGTGGTGGAGAAGTCGCTGTCGGTCGACAACCTCTTCGTGTTCATGCTGCTGCTGTCAGCCTTCGCGGTGCCCCACGAGCTGGCCCAGCGGGTGCTGCTGTACGGGATCGTCGGGGCGCTGGTGCTGCGAGCGATCTTCATCGCGCTCGGCGCGGCCGTGCTGCAGAGCGGCACATGGGCGTTCCTGCTGTTCGGCGGCATCCTCATCGTCACCGCGTGGCGAATCCTGCGCGATGCGATGCGCGGCGGGGAGCAGGAGGTCGACATCTCCTCCATGCGGTCGATCCGGCTGCTGCGCCGGTTCATGCCCGTCACCGGCGACTACCACGGCTCCCGCCTGACGGTCCTCGAGGGCGGCCGACGCGCGCTGACGCCGCTGGCACTCGCGATCGTTGCCGTGTTCGCCACCGACATCGTGTTCGCCGTCGACTCCGTCCCCGCCGTGTACGGCGTCACCGAGGACCCGTTCCTCGTCTTCATCACCAACGCTTTCGCCCTGCTCGGCCTGCGCGCGCTGTACTTCGTGCTGCAGGGCGTCCTGGCCAAGCTGCGCCACCTGAACCACGGGCTCGGCGTCATCCTCGGCTTCATCGGGGTCAAGCTCGTCCTGCACTGGGCACACGGCATCTGGCCGGCCGTGCCAGAGATCCCCACGCTGGTCTCGCTCGGCGCCATCGTCGCGACCCTGGCCACGGTCACGATCACCAGCGTGCACGCCAACCAGCGCGACGCCCGCCGCGTCCCCGCCACGCCCCCACGATGATCACGGCGGGCACTGTGACGCGCTGATCGACAACTGCTGGTGTGAACGCCGCGCGGGGCCGACGCCCGTCTGCCCCGCGCGGCCCGTGGCTGCCCGAAAGTCGGCCGTTGACGCTGACCTGGTGTTCGGAGTCCTGTTCTTACGGGCATGATCGCTGTTCATGGCGTTGCCGCTGCTTCATCTGATCGTCGTTCGGCTCGGTGGCGGGTAGCGGGCCGATCCCCGCCCGGATGTCCAGGCCCGGTGGGCGTGACCACGTGCACCCGTGCGGATGAGATGTCGAAGTACAGACCTACCAGCTTCAGCGTCCCGGCATCGACCTGCTCGTTCACCCTGCGGTAGGTCTTCAGGTTGTCGAGCTGCTGCTGGACGTTCAGCCGGCACAGCCTGTCGAGCGCGTCCTCCGGGCGCTCGTCACCGAGCCTGCTCAAGCTCGCGTCACCGTGCCGCAGCCAGCGCTGCAACGGGGGCAGGTCGGCCGTGGTCGCGGGGCCGCCGAGCAGGGCGGCCATCGCGCCGCAGCCGGAGTGGCCGCAGACCGTAATGGTGTGGACGTCGAGGACGCGGGTGGCGTACTCGATGGCGGCGGCCACCGAGTCGTCTCCGGGGTCCGCGCCCGCGCACGGCACCAGGTTGCCGACGTTGCGCACGGTGAACAGGTCGCCGGGGCCGCTGGAGGTGATCAGGCTGGGCATGATCCTGGAGTCGGCGCAGGTGATGAACAGGTGAGTGGGCTGCTGCCCGGCGGCCAGCTCGGCGAAGATAGGCCGCATCAGCGGCGCCGTACGGCGGTGGAACTCATCAGCGCCCTGGGCGAGCCGGCACTCGACGACGGTCGCGGCGGCGTCCTGGCGCCCGCGGTAGGTCCACGGCAGCCACCAGCGTCCGGCCGGCTTGGGCGGGCTCTTGGCGGGGGACATGCGGGCACCGCTGGCGGCCAGCGCGTACCACTCGTCGTGGAGTTCGTCGATGGTGACCGTACCGCCCAGCTGCTCGTGGTCCTGCCGCCAGTTGTGCAGAGCCTCGAAGGCGGCGTTGTCCATGAAATCGATGTTCAGGTCGAGGTCCACGGTGGCTCCGGCCGGGATGGCGCGCAGTTCCTGGGTCAGGCGGGGCACGCCGAGGAAGGTGAGCGAGCCGGAGACCGTGGTGTGCAGGCGTCCATCGGGCTCCTCGCGCTTGTCGACGGTCACCCGGGTCAGCCGTCTCAGTGCCAGCAGCGCGGCCAGGGCGAGCCCGGCCAGCACGCCCTCGGCCAGGCCGATGAGGATCACGCCGGCCATGGTCACCGCGTAGACGGGGACCTCGTTGTGGCCGTGTACCTTCCTGATGTGGCCGAGGCTGATCGTCCGGATGCCGATGAAGACCAGCAGGGCCGCCAGCGCTTCCATCGGGATGTAGTGGATCGTTCCGCCCAGGAAGAGCGCGAACAGCAGGACCCAGACACCGTGCAGGATGGCCGACCAGTGGCTGCGCGCGCCCGCGCGGATGTTGGTGGTACTGCGGACGATCACGCCGGCCACCGGAAGCCCGCCGAGGAAGCCGCTGACCACGTTGGCCACGCCCTGCCCGGACAGCTCGCGGTCCAGGTCGGCGCGGCGGCCGGGGTGCATGCTGTCAGTGGCCACGCAGCACAGCAGCGATTCCGCCCCGGCAAGCAGTGCGATCAGCAGCGCCGCACCGGCGACGTGGTGCCAGTCGCCCTGCGGCAGCTGCGGCGGCGCCCACGCGGTGATCGCGCCGGACAGGTCGATGCGGGTGACGTTCCAGCCGAACACCCATGCGGTGCCGGCGGCCACGAGCAGCGCCGCCAGAGGCGCCGGAACTGCTTTGACGTGCTTGGGCAGCCGGCCCCAGAGCAGCAGGACGGTGACGGTGAGCACGCCGACCATGACTTTGTGGCCGTGCAGGTCGAGGATCTGGCCGGGCAGCTGAGTCAGGTTGGCCAGTGCCGAGTGCTGAGGGCGGCCGCCCAGCACCACGTGCAGCTGGGCCAGCGCGATGATGATGCCGACGCCGGCCAGCATGCCGTGGACGACCGCGGGCGAGACGGCCAGCGCGGCGCGCGCTGCCTTGAACACGCCGAGCACCAGCTGCACGGCCCCGGCCAGGATGGTGATGGCGCAGGTGGCGCGCCAGCCGTAGGTGTGCACCAGGCCGGCGATGACCACGGTCAGGCTCGCCGTCGGACCGCTCACCTGGACGGGCGAGCCGCCCAGCCAACCGGCGACGATGCCGCCCACGGCGGCGGCGACCAGGCCCGCCGCCAGCGGGGCCCCGGCTGCCAGGGCGATGCCCAGCGACAGGGGCACCGCGATGAGGACCACGACCAGCGAAGCCGGCAAGTCATACCTGAGAGTGCCCATAATACTACTCTGAGTAGTTGTATTCATGTGGCACACCCTAAGGCCCGCCCCGGTATGGGAGTGCCTTGCCGGCGTCGCCGGCCGGCAGGGTGGCGGTGGACCGGAGCGATGGCGTAGCGGTGGGTCGGTCGTTCCACTCGTGGGAGCTCGAAGGCCGAGGGAGCGGTGCGGCCTGTGCCGATTGTGATGATCGGTGTATTCGTCCAGCACGGTGCGAAGCTGCCGTTCGCCGAAGATCGGCAGTCGGTCGGCGCACTCCGCGCGCGGTGCGGACCCATCGCTCGCGCGAACGCGTTCGCGCGAGCGATGGGGCGGGATCTTCAGCACGTGAACGTCGTCGCCTGCGAAGATTTCATCGAAGCCGTCGGTGACGCCTTCAGTCTCAACACCGCGATGGGTGCCGCTTCACTGGCCGACCAGACCCCCGCGATAGCCGATGCAGGCGTCTTGGTCGATAGTGATCTTCATGAGATTCTCCTTTGTGATCTACCAGGTGACGGGTAGTTCGCGGACCCCGTAGAAGACCGCGTTCTCCTTGAAGGTCAGCTGTTCCAGCGGTACGGCCAGGGCCAGTGTGGGGATGCGTCGATACAGGGTGCTGTAGACGACTTGCAGTTCCACTCGGGCGAGTGGCTGGCCCAGACACTGGTGGGCGCCGAAACCGAAGGCGACATGGTGGCGGGCCCTGCGGTGGACATCGAGGGTGTCGGGGTCGGGGAAGGCAGAGGGGTCTCGGTTGGCGATGCTCTTCACCGCGATGATGCCGTCGCCTTTGCGGATGAGCCGGCCGCCGATCTCGAGATCTTCCCGCGCGACTCGGCGGGCCTCGGTGTGGGTGATGGACAGATAGCGCAGGAGCTCTTCGACGGCGCCTGCCACCCGTGCGGGGTCGCCGCCATCGCGGACCGCGCTCAACTGGTCCGGGTGCGCCAGCAATGCGGTCGTGCCCAGCGCGATCATGGTCGCGGTGGTGTCGTGCCCGGCCACCAGAAGGAGTTGACCGGCCGTGGCGATCTCACGCCGGGTCATCGCGCCGGTCCGGTACTGCTCGACGGCCAGCCTGCTGAACACGTCGTCGCCCGGCTCGGCATTCTTCTCGTCCACCAACTCCTCCAGGTAGGCGTTCAGTTCCTCGCTGGCGGCCATGGCCTGTTCGGGGTCGGGTTCGTCCATGACGAGCGTGCGGGACACTCGGTGGAAGAGGTCGCGGGCGGTATAGGGCGCGCCCAGCAGTTCGCAGATCACCAGCGAGGGAACCGGCAGCGCGAACGCCTCCACCAGGTCGACCGGATTCGGGCCGGCGAGCATCTCATCGATGAGATCATCAACGATCCGCTGGATCCGGGGCCGCAACGCCTCCATCCTTCTGACCGTGAAGTCCGGGGTCAGGAGCCGTCGCTGGGCGATGTGCTCCGGCGCGTCCATCTGCATCAGCGTCTTCATGTGTGCGTCGCGCGCCTTGCTCACCGCGTTGGTGTGCGGGTAGCCGGGTTGCGCCACGTCGACGCTGACCCGCGGATCGGCGAGCAGCGCACGCACATCCGCATGGCGGGTGACCATCCACGGGGTGCTGCCGTCCCACAGTCTCACTCGTGAAACCGGCGCTTCTTCGAGTCGTCGGCTCAACTCCGGCGACGGATCGAAGGGACACCCCGTCGCGCGGGCCATCGGAAAGGTCGGCATCTCTGGCAGGGCGTCAGTCATGGAAATCTCCTCGCGTCGATACGGTCATCGGGTGATCTCGGGCACGTGGTGACCAGGCGATCCGAAACCCGGGCTGCTCGAACGGTTCGCCGCGCGTGCGGTGACGGCGCCGATCGCGCAGATGATCGCGAAACCGAACAGTACGTACCGTGCCGAGTCGAGCATCGACGGGTCACCGAGGTTGACCAGGGCTCCGGCCACGGCCGTGCCGAACGCGATCGACAGACTCGTCACCGTGGCGATCGCCGCGGCGGCCCTGCGTCCTTCCTCCGGATCCTGGGTGCTGGACATGGCGGCCACGGACAGGTGCGGGTAGGCCAGGCCGATGCCGGAACCCGCGATGAACAACACCGGCACCCAGATGACCACCAGCCAGATCGGCGTGTCCTCGCGCTGCAGCAGCCCCTGGAGGAGGAAGCCGGCCGCCAGGAGCAGCGGGCCGACGATGCGCAAACGGCGTACCGTGCGCTCCCTGGTGGCCGATGAGCTGCCGAGCTGGGTCAGCGACCAGCCGAGCGAGATGGCCGCCCCGAACAGGCCGGCCGCGAGCGGGGGCAGCCCGCCCAACTGCTGGCCGAACAGCGGGACGAACGACTCGACCGCGACGCCGAAGGCCAGGAGCCCGAGCGTCAGGTAGATCCACTTCAGTGGTGAGCCGGCCTGGTAGGTCGTACGCGGGAAGACCCGCAGCTCGCTGCGCCGCTCGTAGGCGACGAAGACAGCCACCAGGAGCAGTGCCACCACGATGCCGCCCACCATCGCCAGGGTGCCGGACAGCACTCCGGCCAGGCTGACAGCCGCGGTGGCCGCCGTGACCAGCAGCAGCGACACGGCCGGGACCGGCGCCCGCGCGTCACTGCGTTCGCCGCGCGGCAGCACCCGGGGCACGACCGCGCAGCACGCCGCCGCGATCACCGCCATCGCCACGAACGCCAGGCGCCACGAGCCGAACTGGGCGAACAGGCCGCCGAGCGCCGGGCCGACAAAGTTGCCGACGCCGTACATCGCCGACATCAGGGCGTTGCCGCGGGTCCACAGTCGGCGCGGCAGGGCCGAGCGGATGACGGCGAACCCCAGCCCGGACAGCACCCCCGCCCCGAATCCCTGGACGCCGCGGCCGGCCAGCAGTACCGGCATCGCCGGGCTCACCGCACAGGCCAGCGAGCCCACCAGGAAGACGGCGAAGCCGAGGCGGTAGGCGCCGACGTTCCCCCACCGGGCCAGGAGCCGGCTGACCAGCATCGTCGCGATCACCATGGCGACGAGGTAGATCGTCATATTCCACGCGTAGAAGCCGGCGCCGCCGATGTCGGCCACGGCGGTCGGCAGCAGGCTAGCGGCCAGATAGATATTGACCGCACCGACGAGCACGCCGCCCGCCAGCACGATCGCCGCTCCGAGATGTTCGGGGCCCAGCAGTTCCCGCCAGGCAGGCGGGGCGGGTGTTGATTCCGCGCCGGGCTGCTCGTTGTTACCAGCACTCATGACTTCAAGACTGTCGTTGAACCGAGCCCGGAGACTTTTCACCGCCTTTCGCGGACGGTTCTGGGCCGGTAGCCGGGAAAGCCTCAAGCCCCGCTCGAACCATGCCGCTCTGCTCGCGTGGTCGGGCTTGCTACGCACTCAATTCCGGCCCACATTCGCTACATGACGTAGCGCTACACCATGTAGCGCTACACCTGTAGCGAATTGAGGGCGCAGCGAACGATGCCGGGACGACCCCGCGACCGTGATCTGGAGCGCCGGCTGCTCGCGGCGGCCTGGGGCATGCTGACCGAGGGCAGCTATGCGGCCCTGACGCTCGCCCAGGTCGCCGCCCGGGCCGGGGCGCACCGCAGCGATGTCTACCGGCGCTGGCCCACCAAGACCCGCCTGGTCGCCGACACCCTGGCCGCACACCTGCCGCCGGTGTCGGACGTCGACACCGGCTCGCTCCTCTCCGACATCCGGGTGTACGTCGACGACCTCGCCCGGTCGTGGTCGGCACCCTGGATGGACAGCCTGGTCGGCTGGCTTGCCGATCTGGCCGAGGACGCCGACGCCGAGGCCGTCTTCCGCACCGTGAGCCTGGATCGAGGACGCTCGCTACGGTTGGCCCTGGGCCGGGCCGTCGAACGTGGCGAGATCGCGGAGCTGCCGGACCCTCAGCTGGTCAGCGGTCTGCTCGAAGGACCGCTGATGCACTGCCGGATCATCGGGCGTCGTCCCCCGTCAGCCGGCTTCCTCGACGCCGTGGCGAGCTCGGCATACCGGGTCATCGTGGCCCCGGCGGCAGCGCGATGAGCCGGCTGCACGACCTGTCCGCCGCCGAACAGCTGCGTGCCCTGCGCAGCCACGACATCACAGCGGGAGCTGACCGAGCACTACCTGGACCGGATCGCCGAGCTCGACGGCGAGCTCGGTGCGTTCGTCACCGTCGACCCCGAGCTCGCCCTCCGCGAGGCCGACCGGGCCGACGAGCAGTTGGCTCGAAACGAGCACACCCCGCTCGGTGGGATCCCGGTCGGCATCAAGGACCTCCACGCGACCGCCGGGCTCGCCACGTCCTACGGTTCCGCACCCCTGGCCGGGCACGTGCCCACCGAAGACGGGCTGATCCGGCGCGCGGGGGCCGTCGTACTCGGGAAGACGAACGCGCCGGAGTTCGGCGTGGCCTGCTACATCCCTCCCGGTGGCCCACGCGAGCGACGGGGTCGTGCTGATCCGCTGGGACGAACGCCGGAGACACCACGACGCGAGAGCGATCGAGAGCCGCTCATCTTGAACGGCTCTCGACCGGCGCCGGTTCATCGCGTCATGGCGTCCAGGGTGTGGTCAGGTTCCAGGTGCTGTCCGCTGTGAGCATCTGGGGACGGTTCCACGTGCCCCCGGTGCCGTTCGCCGACCACACCTGGCTGTCGTAGTGCCGCAGGTACGAGCCGGGGAAGTTGATCGATTCCAGCGTGACACCGCCGCCCTGCAGGCCGGGCCGGGCGCACCATGTCGCGTCCTGGGCGAACAGCGGGCTCCCGTCGTTCGGGTCCATGCGGACGCGTGAGGCGGCGTGGCGGAGGTATCGTCCCGGGAAGTTGACCGACTCGAAGGTGTAGCAGCCGGAGTCCGCCAGGCCGCGGCGGACGGTCCACGTGGCGTCGTTCTTCAGCAGCGCGGCGCTGCCGGCGTCGACGACCTCCGTGGCGGCCAGGCTGTCGGCGTGCCGCAGGTACCGGTTGGTGAAGCCCCGGGTCTGCACCTGCAGCGACCGGCGAACGTCCACCGGCAGGACGACACCGCTGCGCCACAACGCGGCGCCGCTCACGTCCCAGGTGGCGTCGGCGTCGAAGGTGGCGCCGCCGTCGAACGGGTTGGGACCGCTGGGCCGGGCCAGGTAGACGTTGTCGGAGTGGTGCCGCAGGAAGGCGCCGGGGAAGTTGGCCGACTCGAACGACGTGCCGCTCCCGGACCGTCCGGGACGGGCGCACCAGGTGGCGTCCGCCGCGAACGGGCCTCCGGCGTCGGCGTCGATGCGCACCACCGAGTTGGCATGCCGCAGGTAGCGGCCCGGAAGGTTGACCGACTCGAACGAGTAGCAGCGCGGGTCCGCCAGGCCGGGTACCGTGCGGAACGACGCGTCCTGGCGGGCGAGGTCCGGGCTCGTCGTGCCGATCACGTCCGTACGGGCGACGGAGTTCGCGTGGCGCAGGTACCGGTCGGTGGAGCCGGAGGTCGTCGAGCGGAACGACCGGACGTGGCCCGGCATCAGGTTCGGCGCCGCGTTCTGGTTCCTGGCCGTGGCCAGCAGATTCTGATGTGCGGCGCGCACCTGGTTCGTGTCGACCTTCTGCACCCGGCGGTCGTAGGTCATGAGGCCGTTGTACTCACCCTCCAGGTCGGTGATCTCGGTGTACACCGACCCGCTCAGGCCCTTCTTGGCGACCAGTTGCTGCAGATCACGCACCATGCCGGTGTAGCGGTCGTTGAGCTGGGCGGCGCTGGCCTGCTGCTCGTAGGCGAAGAAGCCGCCGTGCGGGCTGTACTCGTGACCCGGCGTACGCAGGCCAAGCCCGCCGAACTCGCCCAGGATCGAGATCCGGGTCGCGGACGGCGACGGCGCGTCGGGACCGGGGTACACATGCCAGTCGGCCATGTCGCCGTTGCCCGGGTCGCCCAGGGAGTCGCAGCAGTTGAAGCCGCTGTGCCCGTTGACCAGCCGGGTCGGGTCCTGGCTCTTGACGTTCTGGATGACGCGGCGGGTGTCGGCGAGGTTCCACTCGCCCCACCCCTCGTTGAACGGGACGTAGGCGACGACCGCCGGCGAACTGCGGTGCTCGTCCACGATCTCCCGCGCCTCGGTCTCGAACTGCTGGGCGTGGGCGGCCGAGATGTCGCGGCTGAAGGCCTGCATCGACGGCACGTCCTGCCACACGAGCAGGCCGAGCCGGTCGGCGTGGTAATACCACCGCTGGGGCTCCACCTTGATGTGCTTGCGCACCATGTTGAAGCCGAGCTCCTTGTGCTTCTGCAGGTCGAAGGCGAGCGCGGCGTCGGTGGGCGCGGTGTAGAGGCCGTCGGGCCAGTAGCCCTGGTCGAGGGTGCCGAGGTGGTAGACGAACTCGCCGTTGAGCGTCGGCCGCAGCACCCCGTTGACGACGCGGGTGCCGACCTCGCGCATGCCGAAGTAGTGCGTGGTCTGGTCGACCGTCTGACCGGAGCCGTTGCGCAGCGAGACGCGCAGGTTGTACAGGAACGGGTCGTCCGGGGTCCAGCGGCGGGCGTTCGGCACCGGCACGCTGAAGTCGGTGAACCCGCCGGTCGCGGTGCCGACGACGGTCGTGCCGTTCATCGCTTCGGCCAGGACGGAGTGGCCGCTGACGTTGCCCCGGGTGAAGACGCGTACCCGCAGGGTGTTGTCGCTCAGGTTCGGGTACGTGTCCACGCTGTAGATCGAGGACGTGGGCGTCGGCTCCAGCCACACGGTCTGCCAGATCCCGGACACGGGGGTGTAGAAGATGGCCGACGGGCTGCGGGTCTGCTTGCCGATGGCCGGGTGGCTGCCGTTGTGGCCGGAGTCGGTGGGGTCGTAGACCTTGACGATCAGCTCGTTGGTGCCGCCGTTGAGCGCGTCGGTGACGTCGTACTCGAAGCGGTCGTACCCGCCGCGGTGGGTGCCCATCAGGCGGCCGTTGACGTACACGGCCGCCTCCCAGTCGACGGCGCCGAAGTGCAGCTGCATGCGGCGGCCGGCCCAGTTCTGGGGCACCGTGAACGTCCGGCGGTAGAAGAGGTAGTAGCGGTTGTCGTTGATGGGGCGCATGACGCCCGACAGCGCCGACTCGACGGGGAACGGCACGTTGACGCGCTCCGGCAGCGTGACGCCGAACTGCGGCGCGTCGTTCGTCGCCGACTGCCGCAGCTGCCATTCGCCGTTGAGGTTCATCCAGTCGGGGCGGGTCATCTGGGGCCGGGGGTACTCGGGGAGGGGAGTTCCGTCGAGTGCCTGGCTCGTCCACGGCGTCGACAGGGGCGGGGTCTTCGCCGGCGCCGCGTGCGCGGGCGGCACGACGAATAACGCCGAGACGAGGATGGCCACGAGCACCGATGCTGCGGCGCGTATCGGAATGAGTGTCTGCATGGACCTCTCCGTTGGGGGGTGGAAGCGCATGGCCGACGTGGTGGCGATCGTGAGGTGCCGCGAGCGGCACTTTTCGCCACTGAAACTCCAGGTACGGAATCACGGTGGTGCCCGGGCGCCGGACGGCGGTGTCGTCGCGGGCACATCGGCGTGATGTCAGCTGACGGTCGACGTCGAGGCGGGAAGTGCCGTCGGCGTTCGGAAAGCTCTTCCTTTGCCGATGTGAGAGTGGTGCCGGGGCCTGGTTCGGTGGAGCGTTGGCAGGGCCGAGACGCCGATCGCGTCAGGTGCCTGCTTCTTCGCCGGTGCGTGCCGTGGCGGTCAGGCCGGCGTGACCAGTGCGGCCGCTCGCATGGAGCGGCTGATCGAAAGGGGCATCTGTTCTCCTGAGGTGAACCAGGACAATCTGAAGGTGATCAAAGAGTGATACGACCACATAACAAGCCGGTAACACTACTGTCGCGCGCCGATCACATTTCACACTAGAACGATCAAAAATGGTCCCATACCGATCTGTAGTAGTCAGGTAGGGGCGCATCACATGCGGCTTCGCCGCTTCTGTCGAGGTCAGGTGCATGGACGTCATGGACCGCCGTCCCGCCGGCACTTTCCATGCAGGTCCGTCGCGACCGAATCTGATCGGCCCTGCTCTGAAGAGCTGCAACATTGCGGTACGACGGTCCGCATGCGGTCGGTGCACTCGGCCTGTACGGTCCGCACCCATCGCTCGGCGTAGCAGTCGGGCCGCCGCGCGTCGGGGCCGCTCATGTCCGCCGCCAGGACGGGACGGGGCCACGGGTGAGAACTGCGGGACATCACATCCGTCATCGCCCAGTGCACCCGCGATTCGAAACTGGACGGCAGGTGCTCGCAGCTCGGAACTGGCCGGCAGGTGCTCGCAGTCGCGGACCAGACGGCGATGGGGCATCAAGATGCCGATCATCGCCTGGGTTGGGAAACGAGCCCCTTGTCCGGACGCGGAAATGCTCCGCCGCCCAGACATGCTGCCCGGGTGGCACTCGCGGACCCGCCCCGCCTCGGCGCGACGGGACGAACCGGCGACCGGACCGAAGGGAACCGGGCGGCGGAATAACAACGGGCGCCCCGAGAGCTGGGGCGATCCTTTTCCACCGGTCGGTGAGGGAGACCTGCTGACCGCCGCAGGCTTCTTACCCGACCATAAGTGAGCCTTTCGGATGATTTCCGACCTATTAGGCCGATATTTCGGCATGGTAGAACGAAGTTGTTTCGATCGTCAAGCAAAAGCCCCTACCTGAATCGCCGTATCTGTCTTCCGGTGATCATGGAAATGGGAGCGGTCACGTGTCTTGACGCCCGCCGATCCGCGTGACACGTTGACGTCACCTCAGCTGACGGCGGTGGCACGCCGGGACATAGCACATCCATCGACGCGGTCGGCGCACGCGTCCCCCTGACCCACCCCCCTCGGCCCGAGCGTTTGCGCCCGCACTGCGCTTCCGCCTGGCGCCACACCGTCAGGAAGGGACATCTCCTCCATGCCAGTCTCGAAGCCCTCAGGCTTACGCATGCGAGTCGCCGCCGTGCTCACGCTGGTGGCCGCCTCGCTCACCGTGATCGCCGGCCCCGCCCAGGCTCATCCCATCAACGCGGCCGACTTCCAGCAGGTGACCCTCGCCAAGGGGGTAGCCGAGATGGGCGAGCCGATGTCGCTCGCGGTGCTCCCCGACCGGTCGGTGCTGCACACCGCCCGCGACGGCACGCTGCGGCGCACCGACACCGCCGGCAACACCTCCGTCATCGCCACCATTCCCGTGTACACCCACGATGAGGAGGGCCTGCAGGGCGTCGGCGTCGATCCCGGATTCGCCTCGAACCGGCACATCTACCTCTACTACGCCCCTCCGCTGTCCACGCCGGCAGGCGACGCCCCCACCACGGGTACGGACTGGACCGCGTGGAAGGGCGTCAACCGGCTGGCCAGGTTCACGCTCAACGCCGATCACACCGTGAACATGGCCAGCCAGGTGACCGTGCTGGACGTGCCCGCCGACCGGGGCATCTGCTGCCACGTCGGGGGTGACATCGACTTCGACGCGGCGGGCAACCTCTACCTGTCCACCGGGGACGACACCAACCCGTTCGCCTCCGCCGGATACTCGCCCATCGACGAGCGCGCGAACCAGAACCCGGCCTACGACGCGCAGCGCAGCTCGGCCAACACCAACGACCTGCGGGGTAAGATCCTCAGGATCAAGGTGAACGCGAACGGCACGTACGCGATCCCGTCCGGCAACCTCTTCGCGCCCGGAACCACGGGAACCCGCCCGGAGATCTACGCGATGGGCTTCCGCAACCCGTTCCGCATGAGCGTGGACAAGGCCACGGGCGCCGTGTACGTCGGCGACTACGGTCCGGACGCCGGCTCGTCCAGCGCCACCCGGGGCCCGAGCGGCCAGGTGGAGTTCGACCGGATCACCGCGCCGGGCAACTACGGCTGGCCGTACTGCACGGGGACCAACACTTCGGCGGAGACCTACAACGAGTGGGACTTCGCGACGAACACCAGCGGGGCCAAGTACAACTGCGCGGGCGGGCCGACGAACAACTCCTTCCGCAACACCGGCCTGACGACCCTTCCGGCGGCCAAGCCCGCCTGGATCCGGTACGCGGGTGACGCGGGCAGCCCGCCGGAGTTCGGCGGCGGCTCCGAGTCGCCGATGGCCGGCCCGGTCTACCGCTACAACGCCGCGAACCCGTCGGCCACCAAGTTCCCGCAGAGCTTCGAAGGGCACTTCTTCGCCGGCGAGTTCGGCCGCGGCTGGATCAAGCCGATCCACGTCGCCGCCGACGGCTCGCCCGGCGAGATCAACACCTTCCCATGGGCAGGCAAACAGGTCATGGACCAGGCCTTCGGCCCGGACGGCTCCCTGTATGTCCTGGACTACGGCACCGGCTACTTCAGCGGCGACGTCAACTCGGCCCTCTACAGGTTCGACTACATCGCGGGCGGCAACCGCGCTCCCGTCGCGGTCGCCAGCGCCACGCCGACCTCCGGTCAGGCGCCCCTGACGGTGGCGTTCTCCTCGGCGGGCACGAGCGATCCCGACGGTGACGCGATCACGTACGCGTGGACGTTCGGCGACGGCGGCACCTCGACGGCGGCCAACCCGACGCACACCTACACCGCGAACGGCACCTACACGGCGACCCTGACGGTACGCGACTCCACGGGGGCCACGGGCAGCGCGAACGCGATGGTGGGCGTGGGCAACACCGCCCCGGCCGTCACCGTGACCAATCCCGCGAACGGGCAGCTGTTCGCCTTCGGCGACGTGGTCCCGTTCCAGATCTCGGCCTCCGACCCGGAGGACGGCGCGGCCGACTGCGCCCGCGCGAAGATGACCTACGTGCTCGGGCACGACAGCCACGGCCATCAGATCACCTCGCAGAACGGCTGCTCGGGAGCGATCCTCGTCCCCGTGGACGGCGAGCACGACGAGGCCGCCAACATCTTCGCGGTCTTCGACGCCGAATACGCCGACAGTGCCGGACTCACCACCCACGAGCAGGTCATCCTCCAGCCCAAGCACCGGCAGGCCGAGCACTACAAGACGTCCTCCGGCGTCTCGCTGATCACCAAGTCCGGCGCGGAGGGCGGCGCGACCGTCGGTGACGTCCACAACGGCGACTGGATCTCCTTCGACCCTTACAAGATCAGCAATGTGAAGACGTTCTCCGCCCGCGTCTCCTCCGGCGGCCTGGGCGGCACGCTGCAGATCCGGGCGGGTTCCGCGACCGGCGCGGTGCTCGGCTCGGCGACGGTGCCGGTGACCGGCGGGTGGGCGAACTTCGTCCAGGTGACCGGCGCGATCTCCAGCCCTCCCGCGGGGACCACCTCCCTCTACCTCACCTTCGCCGGTGGAACCGGCGGAGCGCTGTTCGACGTGGACGCCTTCACCCTCGTCACGGGCGGCCCGGTGGTGGGGCTGGCGGGCAAGTGCCTGGACGTGCGCGGCGGCACGAGCGCCGACGGCACACAGGTGCAGCTCTACACCTGCAACGCGAGCGCGGCGCAGAGCTGGACCCGGGACGGCGGCACCCTGCGCGCCCTGGGCAAGTGCCTGGACGTGGCCGGGGCCGGCACCACCGACGGCACCAAGATCCAGCTCTACACCTGCAACGGAAGCGGCGCCCAGACCTGGACCCCGCAGACCGACGGCACCATCCTCAATCCCAGCTCCGGCAAGTGCCTGGACGTCAGCGGCGTGAACCCGGCCGACAGCACACCCGTACACCTGTGGACCTGCCACACCGGCGCCAACCAGAAATGGACCCTCACCTAGCGACCCGGCGGGGACGCGTCAGGCGTCCCCGCTCCCCCAAGGGAGCGTGACATGGGCAGAATTCTTCGCACAGCCGTCGTCGCCGCAGTAGTGCTCGGGTGCTCCGTACCCGCGGGCCCGGCAGTCGCCGCCGACACCCCCTTCGACGTGCTCGTCTTCTCCAAGACGGCGGGCTTCAGACACGACGCCATCCCGGCGGGCGTCCAGGCGATCCGCGACCTGGGCGCGGCGAACGGCTTCTCGGTCACCGCGACCGAGGACGCCGGGGCCTTCACCGCCTCGAACCTCGCCGGATACGAGGCGGTGGTCTTCCTCAACACCACCGGAGACGTGCTCGACAACACCCAGCAGGGTGCCTTCGAGAGCTACATCCGCGGGGGCGGCGGCTTCGCCGGGGTGCATGCCGCCGCCGACACCGAGTACGACTGGCCCTTCTACGGCGAGCTCGTCGGCGCCTACTTCGCCTCCCACCCCGCCATCCAGCAGGCCGCCGTCAAGGTGGAGAACCGGGGGCACGCGGCCACCGCCGCGCTGCCGCAGACCTGGACCCGCACCGACGAGTGGTACAACTACCGCACCAACCCGCGTTCCACGGCACGCGTGCTCGCCACCCTCGACGAGTCGTCGTACTCGGGCGGCAGCATGGGAGCCGACCATCCGCACATCTGGTGCAAGACCTACCAGGGCGGGCGCTCGTTCTACACCGGCGGCGGGCACACCGTGGCCTCCTACACCGACCCCGCCTTCCGCGGCCACCTTCTGGGCGGCATCCGGTACGCCGCCGGCCAAGCCAAGGCCGACTGCCGGCCGGAGTCCGGGTACACCTCCCTCTACAACGGCTCCACCTCCGGCTGGTCGCAGGCCGGACCGGGCTCCTTCAGCAACGCCGACGCCACGCTGACCTCGACCGGCGGCCTCGGCCTGCTCTGGTACAACGTGAAGCAGTTCTCGTCGTACTCGCTGAAGTTCGACTGGCGGATGGCGGGCGACGACAACTCCGGCGTCTTCGTCGGCTTCCCGCCGTCGAGCGATCCCTGGTCGGCCGTGGACAACGGCTACGAGATCCAGATCGACGCGACCGACACCCCCGACCGCACCACCGGCTCCGTCTACGGCTTCAAGGGGCCCGACGCCGCCGCCAGGGACGCGGCGCTGAACCCGCCGCCGGAGTGGAACGCCTACGAGGTCCTCGTCGAGGGCGAACGGCTCCAGGTCTTCCTCAACGGAACCAAGATCAACGACTTCACCAACACCGACCCGGCGCGCGGCCTGGCCGGACACATCGGCATCCAGAACCACGGTGACGGCGACGAGGTGTCGTTCCGCAACATCAGGATCAAGGAGCTGGTCGCCACCGGCGCGGTGCAGGCGGAGTCGTATTCTGCGCAGAGCGGGGTGGCGCCGTTCACCAAGGCGGGGGCGCACAACGGGCAGACGCTCGGCCACATCGACCCCGGTGACTGGGCCGCCTACAACGAGCTCCCGCTGAACGGCGCGACCACGTTCAGGGCGCGCGTGGTCTCGGGCGGGCCGGGCGGCACGATCCAGATCCGTACGGGTTCCGCGACCGGCCCGGTCCTGGGCTCGGTGGCGGTGCCGAACACCGGAAGCTGGACGACCTTCGCGGACGTCTCGACGAGTCTGTCGAACGTCCCGGCCGGCACCGCCAACGTCTATCTGACGTTCACGGGGACCGGCTCCGGGCTGTTCGACGTCGACGACTTCACCTTCGCCAGGTCCTCGGGCTCCGGTCCGGTGGTGGGGCTGGCGGGCAAGTGCCTGGACGTGCGCGGCGGCGCGAGCGCCGACGGCACACAGGTGCAGCTCTACACCTGCAACGCGAGCGCGGCGCAGAGCTGGACCCGGGACGGCGGCACCCTCCGAGCCCTGGGCAAGTGCCTGGACGTGGCCGGCGCCGGCACCGCCGACGGCACCAAGATCCAGCTCTACACGTGCAACGCAAGCGGCGCCCAGACCTGGACCCCGCAGGCCAACGGAACCCTGCTCAACCCGAGCTCCGGCAAATGCCTGGACGTCAGCGGCGTGAACCCGGCCGACAGCACACCCGTACACCTGTGGACCTGCCACACCGGCGCCAACCAGAAATGGACCCTCCCCTAGCCCCGTGCTGATCCGCTGGGGGAACGCCGGAGGCGCCGCGACGCGGGAGTGGTCGAGAGCCGTTCGTCCTGAGCGGCTCTCGACCGCTGCCGGCTCATCGCGTCATGTGGCCGAGCGGTCGTGATCAGTCGCCCATCGCCTTGGACAGCAGGGTGCGCAACGAATGCTGTTCGTCGGGAGCGAGCCGGGCGAGGGGGGAGCCTGCGGTCATGGCCTCGACGAGGCGGCGCCTGGCTTGATGGCCGCTGTCGGTCAGGGCGAGGATCTTGACGCGGCGGTTGGTGGGGTCGACGGTCCTGGTGACCAGGCCGCGTTGTTCCAGCCGGTCGGCCAGAAAGGTGACGGTGGAGGGATCGCAGCGCAGGCCCCGAGCCAATTCGCGCATCGAGGGCGGGGTGCGGGTGCCGCCGAGTTGCCAGATGGCGTTGGCCAGGGCATGGGTGAGGTCGAGCTCGGCGAGGACTTCGGTGATGAGCGCATGGGTGCGCTCGGCCAGGCCCAGGGTGAGATCGATGAGGTCATAGATCGGCGACTCGGCTTCCTCCATGCCTCCAGGATAATAGGAAACTCCAATGGTTGACACATTCAATCTTTGTCTCTGATGATTGGAGCGTCCAACCTTCAGGAGCGAGGAGCAGCCATGAAGATCGCCGTGTTCGGCGCGACGGGTGCCACCGGCCGCCTGGTCCTGGCGCGGGCCCTGGAAGCGGGGCACGAGGTGAGGGCCATGGTCCGCGACAGTGCACGCCTGCCGATCTCGCACGAGCACCTGCACGTCGTCGTCGGCGAGCTGGCCGACCAGGATGCCGTCGACGCCACGGTGAAGGGCTGCGATGCGGTGATCAGCACGCTGGCGGGCTCGGCCGGGACACCGGCATGCACCGACGGGGTCCGTGCGATCCTGGCCGCCATGCGTACGAAGGCCACCTCACGGCTGCTCGTGGTGAGCGCTCACGGGGCGGCCGAAAGCCGTGACTGCTCGCCGTACGTCATCACGCTGCGAACCCTGCTGGGCGGCAGGATGCGCGACAAAGACGCGATGGAGACACTGATCCGCCAAGCGGGCGACATCCGCTGGACGATCGCACGCCCGCCCGCGCTCACCGACGGCCCGCGCACCGGCCGGTATCGCATCGGCACCGAGCTGAAGATCACGCTGACCTCGCGGCTCTCCCGTGCCGACCTGGCCGACTTCCTGGTGCGGGCCGCCGCCGAGGACACCCATGTCGGCCAGGCCCTCAAGGTCGCGGCATGACCGGCCCGTCCCTCGACTCCATGGCGGGCAGGGTCTGCCTGGTCACCGGCGCCGGAGGCGGGATGGGGCAGGTGATCGTCACCGAGCTGGCCCGCCGCGGCGCCACCGTCGTTCTCGTCTGCCGCCGCATGCAGGCGGCCCGCCTGCTGCGCGACCAGGTCACCGCGGCCACCGGCAACACCGATGTGCACGCCATGGCAGCCGACCTGTCCGACCAGCGAGCCATCCGCGAGCTGGCCGCGGCCTTCAGCGAACGCCACGCCCACCTGCATGTGCTCATCAACAACGCCGGAGCGCACTTCCACGACCGCCGGCTCAGCGTCGACGGCATCGAGCTGCACCTGGCGGTCAACCACTTGTCGTGGTTCATGCTGACGAACCTGCTCCTGGACCGGCTGATCGCCGGCGCCCCCGCGCGCGTGGTGAACGTGGCCTCCGACGCCATCTCCGACACCAGGGCCTACCGGATCGGGCCGCGCCGCATGGCCACCATCGATCTGGACGACCTGCAGTCCGAGCGCGCCTACCGGCCCATGCACGCCTACGGCAGTGCCAAGCTCGCCATGGTCATGTGCGGATACGCCCTGGCCAGGCGGCTGAGCGGCACCGGAGTCACCGTCAACGCCCTGCACCCGGGCATCGTGGCCACCGGCATCATCGCCGACAGCGTGCCCCGCGCGCTCAAACCGATCGCCGCACTGGCCCGGCCGTTCCTGCTCACCCCCGCCCAGGGCGCGCGCACCGCCGTACACCTGGCGACCTCGCCCGAGGTCGCGCACGTGAGCGGCGCGTTCTTCGCCGACCTGCGCCCACGCCGCACGCCCGAGCCGTCCTACGACACCGCCGTGCAAGAGCGACTCTGGCAGGCCAGCGCGGTCCTGACCGGCCTCGCCGACCAGGACCACGCCGGCACGACCCCATGACGCATCCGCGCGAGGTCACGAGGGCGAACTCCAATATCACGGAATCTGACCGGTGACAGATGGTGAGCATCGGCGCGCAGGCGCTCGGCGAGCAGACCGAGTGCTGGCGGGGGGCCCATTCTGACCCCGTTAACGGTCGGGGCTCATCCGGTGAAACGGATCGTGGCCCCTTGGCCGGTGATGGCCAGTACGCGGAAAGAGAGGGTGTTCTTGCCGTTGCTGCGCATGTTTCCCCGAGCGCCTTCGCCCAGCGAGGAGGTCAGGCCGGGTGCCCGCACCACGACCATGTCCGCGTTGAAGATGCCGCCGACGAACTCCTTCGACACGTACACCCTCGAGAAGCCGTAGCGCTTCTTGGAGATGCGGAAGCTGACGGAATCGGAGAAGGTGAACTTGCACTTCCCGTCGTAGCAGCCGCGGTAGCTGGGCTGGGCGGTGGCGGCTGCCGGGGCAGCGGCCGCCACAGGCGTCACGACCATGGCGCACGCGAGGGTCAGGGCGGTGATGGTCATCCTGGACATGGTCTTCCCCTTCGAAAGATGTGCGGCCTTTCTATCGGCATCGCGCCGGGAGGGGTCCCGAAGCCTCGGCACGATACTGGGTGGCCGACGTACCGAGCGAGCGAGGGAGACGCGATGCCAGGCAGATCGATCAAGCAGGTGACAGTGATCGGCGCAGTGGCCTTCTCCGGATTCATCGCCGGCTGCGGCTCCGGAGCGGAGCCGACGGCCTCACCCGCCGCCGCCCCGACGAGGTCACCGGCCGCTCCGGCGTCGTCATCCCCTACGGCGAGCTCTCCGCCGGCCACTCCCCTGCCACGGGCGACACCCCTCCCGAAGGCCAAGAACGGCACGAAGCTCCGGGCCTGCCGGGATGCGCGTTGTGAGGTGCTCGTCTCGGACGGCCAGACCATCAAGCTGAACGACACGTGGGGCCTGTGGCCGGTCAAGGTCACCGTCGAGGACGACTCGGTCACCTTCAGCACCGGCACGGCGTCCGGCATGCAGGTGACCATGTCCGAGCAGACGCCGGACCAAGGAGGCCCCAGCACCGTCGACGGCCTCGACTTCGAGGTCCTGGCGGTCCAGGGGAAGAAGGCCGTCATCAGGATCACGCACTAGAAAGACGGTCTGGGCATCACGAAGGGGCGGGGTTGATCGTGAAGTAAGGGGCGACCTCGAGCTTGTCCGCCGCCTCCAGCAGCCTGTGCACCAGTTTGCCGTCGAAGGCCACGACGCGAACCTCGTCGTCGGCGCCGTTGTCGTACTCCCAGCAGTAGAGGTGCGATTCGTCGTACCAGCCGAGCACCTTGTCGCAGTCGGAGGAGAAGGTGTCCAGCCGCTTGCCGGTGCCCGCGTCCCAGATGCAGTGATCGCTGTCGTCCTTGCCGGGGCAGTCGGTCACGAACATCTTGCCTGAGGGTGAGAAGAGGTCGACGGTGCCGGACGCCAGCGGTCCGACCTCGGGGATGTCTCGCGTACGGTCGCCGGAGGCGTCGAAGAAGCGCAGCACCTCGTCCTTCCCAGAGACAGCGATCACTCCTTGTTCGTCGCCGTCCCAGCCGAAGTCGCCGTCCCGGATCGAGTCGTCGGCCACCTCGACCACCCGGACCTGGCCCCGGGCCACATCCAGGACGGCGAAGCCCCTGGTGGTCCAGACGTTCTTGCCCTGCTTGTCCTCGGTCTTCTGGTTGAGGTTGAGGAGGATCTTCGAGCTGTCCTTCGACCAGGCGCGGATGCTGGTGTCCATCGGTTCGCGTACGGTCTTGACCCGGAAACTCGAGCCGGCCTGCCGGTCGGTGATGAGGATCGAGTCGTAGTCGTCGGAGGTGTAGTCTTCCGGCCGGCCTGCGAGATAGCGGCCGTTGGGAGAGACCAGCGAATCCACGTTATCCGGATACTTGTGGAATGCGCCCCGTAACGACTGCCTGGCATAGTCGACGTCGTCGTCGAGCTTGTCGTCGTGGACCTCGTACGCGGTCAGCGTGATCGGGTCGGACGGGCGCTCGTAGAGGGTGATCGCACCGCCGGGGAGCGGGATCTTGACGGGGGTGATCCGCGGGGCCGCGGTCGCCTCCCGCGACGGCGTGGCCGCCGGCTTGGCGGCGGCCTGCGTGGGCGGTCGCAGCCAGCCGGGAACGGCCATCGCGGCCGCCACGACCGCCACGGTGATCGTGGTCCCGGCGAGGACGAGCAACGACGTGCGTGACGGCCTCGCCCGGCCGGTACGCGGAGCGCTGTCCGGCGTGGCCTGGTCGGCTCCCGCCACGAGCGGGTCCGTGCCTGACTCCGGGTTCCGCACCAGGCGCGTGATGACCTCGATGGCCGTCGGCCGGTTCTTCGGCTCCCTGTCCAGGCACTGCCGCACCAGGTCGCCCAGCCGTCCGTCGAGCAAGCCCAGATCAGGTTGATCGTTGAGCACCCGGTGCATCACGGCGGCTGTCCCGTCGTTGCCGAACGGCGCCTGTCCGCAGGAGGCGAAGACCATGGTGCCGGCCCAGGAGAATATGTCGGCCCCGGGGCCGAGGCCGTGACCCATGATCTGCTCGGGAGACATGTACGCCGGCGTCCCGATCTGCGTGCTGCTGGTCATGGTGGCCGGGCCGAGCGTGCGGGCGATGCCGAAGTCGATCACGCGCGGACCGCCGGCGCCCATGATGACGTTGCCGGGCTTGAAGTCCCGGTGCACCACGTCGGCCTCGTGGATGGCGGCCAGCGCGGTGGCGGTGCCGATGGCCAGCCGCTCCAGGTCCCCGCCCGCGAGGGGGCCGTCCTCACGGACGACCCGCTGCAACGAGCGGCCCTCGACGTACTCGCTGACGATGTACGGCCGCCCCTGCTCGACGCCCGTGCTCAGGACGGTCGCGGTGCAGAACGGCGCCACCCGCCGGGCGACCTCCGCCTCCCGCAGGAAGCGTTCGACGCTCTCATCGTCCTCGGACGGATGCAGCCACTTGACGGCGACGCGCACGTCCATGGGGGTCCTGGCAAGGTAGACGACGCCCTGGCCCCCCTGGCCCAACCGGCCGAGGAGTTCGAGGCCACCCATCTGCTCAGGGTCACCGGGCCTGAGCGGTGTGAAGTCAGCCATGCGCCATTGTGATGCCGTGCAGGAGATCTTCCACAACCCTACTGAGGGGTAACGGGTGTATGACATCTCTTGCGGTTGACTCCCCCGAGGCGGGTGGAGAAGATCGCGGCATGGCGGTGACGAGGCGCAGGAGTGCGAGCAAGGTGGATTTCTTGCCGAAGGACTTCGGCGACCTCTCCGACGGGCTCCACCCGGCCGTTCCGGGCACCCTGTACGTCCGGGGAACCAACGGCGGGATCCGCGTCGCGCCCGACGCCGGGTTCGATGTGGTGTTCGGGCGTTGCGAGCCGGACGTCCACGTCTGCGTCGCCCCCGACGATCCCTACGTCAGCCGGCAGCAAGGGTCCATCAGCCGCCAGGACGGGCGGTGGGTGCTGCACAACCTCGGCCACCTGCCGATCCGCCTTCCAGGAGGGCAGCTGGTGCTCACTCAGCACCACGTGGCGTTGCCCGTGGCGTACACACCGCTGTTCATCGTCGCCCCCGAACGAGAGCATTTGCTCGAAGTACGGATCGTCATGAGGCCGGCGGCTCCGGTCGTGCAGAGCCGGCAAGAGGCCGACACCCGCGAACCGGCGGGATACCCCCTGACCCCTACCGAACGGCTGGTCCTGGTCTGCCTGGGCCAGCGCTACCTCCGGCCCGAGCCCTGGCCGCAGCCGCTGAGCTGGGACCAGGTCTTCCGCGAGCTCCGCCGCATCCGTCCGGAAGAACGGTGGACCGCCAAACGGGCGGCCCACATCGTCACCGGGACACGCCTGCGGCTCAGCGCCCACGTGCCCGGACTTCGGGAGGAGGAGATCCCACCGCCGCTGGGCAACGCGCTCAACCACAACCTGATCACCACGCTGCTGGCCACCGCCACCATCAGCCCGTCCGATCTCCGGCTCCTCGACGAACCCGGCCCGCCACCGTGACGATGCCCCGGTAGGCGTCGACGGTGACCCGGTCGCCGGTGTGGATGACCTCCACGGGATCTTGGTCGAGCTCGGAGACGGCCGGGACCCGGGTGACGACCGCGCCCAGCGCCGATTTGGTGGAGAGCGTGGTGAACACCATCGCGAGCGGGGCGGTGCCGAGCAGGCGGGTGCTCTGGAAGAAGGCGGACCATCCGGAGGAGCCCTTGGCGCCCGGGAAGACCAGCACCTTCCCGGTGAAGCAAACTCCGTACAGTTCGTGGCGGCGCTCGATGACGGTGCCGGTGGCGGGGTCGATGCCGCCCCAGCCTGAGATGGTCTCGTGCGAGACCAGGGCCTCTCCCTCGGCATGGCCGGGCACGATGCCGCGCCCTCGGAGCTCGATGATCATTGCAGTTCCCCTCGCCAGGTTCCGGTGACGGCCGCGTCTACGCAGTCCTCCAGGGTGCCGTACCAGGCCTCGATGCCGAGGATCGCCGGCAGGTAGTGCGCCTGCTTGGCCGAGTCGGTGGCGAACACCCGGGTGCCGGTGGGCGCGGACTTGGACATGGCCGGGCACGAGTCGGTCAGCAGCCGGCCCCCCGCCTTGTGGATGATCTCGGTGTATCCGTTGCGGTCCGCGACGCTGCGCAGCGCACGCGGGGTCATCATCCACAGCTCGGTGCCCGGGTTGAGCTTCTTGCCGTCGAGTGCGCGAGCCGCCCTGGCGATCTGGTCGAGCGAGGCGTGCGGGCAGCCGAGCAGGATGAAGTCGACGTCGGTGGACTGGCCCTGGTCGTTCAGCCTCTGGTAGACCGCACGTCGCTCGCGCTCGCCGTACACGATCTTCTCCGGTATCGCGCGCCCGCCGAACGCGGCCTCCAGCGTCGCCGCCTCGGGCGTGATGCCGGGGATGTGATAGATCTCCACGCCGCCCGACGAGGCCGTGGCCGCGCCGAAGTGCTTGAGGTCGGCCAGGTCGGGCTGCCGGAGGTGGCCGGTGACGACCGGCCGGTTCTCCTGCACGATGTCACCGACGAAGTAGCCGAACATGCCCCAGTCGAGGAATCCGTCGACGGGTACGGCGGACTCGATCAGGTGGGTGCCGTGGCGGTTCTCCGGCAGGTGGTTCCCCCAGCAGGGGATCTTTCCCGTCAGGCTCGCCGCCCCCGTCGAGGCCGTGCCTTCGCAGTTGGTGCGGGCACCGAGCACGGAGTTGCAGTAGACCACCGCCGACGACTCCATCCAGGCGCAGTGCTCGCCGCGCACCGGGAGGTTGCCCACCTGGTACGGCGTGCAGGTGGCGAGGATGTTGACCCCGTGCGCCCCGTAGAACGACTCGGCGTCCCCCTGGAGCTCGATCATGCTCGGCGGGTACGGCGCCACCCCCAGCGCGTCCTCGCCGAACCCCTGCTGCAGTTGGCAGGTGGGCACTCGCATCTGCGGGATCTCGAGGTCGTCGTCGCTGTCGAGGTTGAGCACCGAGAACGCCTTGTTCCAGCCGCCCTCGCGGACCAGCTTGGCCTTCACCGGCGACGGCTGCGTCATGGTCCCGGCGACGTTGCGGATGTCGCAGAGACGTTCGGCGCCGAGCGCCTCGCCGTACCGGACCAACAGGTCCATCGCGGCGGCGACCGCCGGCCCTTCGGCGCCGTCCAGCATCGCCTTCTCATCGTCCGCCAGTCTCACGGTGCGCTCCTAACCGTCGAGGTTGTCGTGCAGTCGTCCGCGCAGCTCGGCCCGGTCGATCTCCTGGACGCTGCCGTCACGGGCGAGGTCGAGCACGTGCGCCGCGGCGTGTCCCGTCGCCGCGCAGGGGCCCATCACCCGGACGCTCGACAGGGCGGCGGCGTCGCCGTCCACACAGCGGCCCACGGCGACGAGGTTGTGCGCGCCCAGGGGGATCAGGCTGCGCAACGGGACGTAATGGACGTGATCGGAGTCGAACACCTCCCACACGTATCCTTCGACCCGGTCGTGCAACTCGATGGGCCAGGCCGTACGGGCGACCGCGTCCTCGAAGCGGAAGCCGGTGCGGACCTCGTCCGCCGAGAGCTGGTGGAGGGCGGCGATCCAGCGGGTCTGCCGACGGCCGGGGAAGCCGTAGGTGCGCACCTTCGCCGCGCCGAACGCCTTCGGGAACTCCTTGCGCAAGAACTCCACGACGCGGTCGGCCTGGGCCCGTCCCTCGATCTGCGCCCTGGACGCCCGGACCGCCTCCAGCGGCGCCTCGACGTGCGTCATGTTCATCACCGCCGTGTTCCGGCCGGGGAAGAAGAACGCCAGGCCGTCCCGCCGGACCAGGCCGTACTCCGCCGCCTTCTCCTCGACCCGGGCGACCAGTTCTGCGGGGTCGGGCTTGAACTCCTCGCGCAGGTTCTCCAGCCGGATCTGCTGCGAACCCCAGACGGTGCGCTCGGGGACCCGGCAGGCCAGGCCGGCCTCCCAGGTGAGCGAGGCGTCGCCGCTGGCGTCGACGAAGCCGCCCGCCCGGACGCGGACCAGGCCGTGCCGGGTGGCGAAGGTGGTGGCGTCGATCCGGCCGTCACTCGCGTCGACGTTGAGCACCGACGCGCCGAGGACGACCTGGATGCCCAGGGAGTGCACCAGGTTCTCGACCCACCGGCCGAGCACCACCTCGTCGTACGCCACGGTGATCGTGTGGCCCTTGTTGAAGTGGATGTCGTCGGTCCTGCCCAGGTCCGCGAACATCGGGTCGAAGATCCCGTGGGTGAGTTGCCGGTACTCCGGTCCGTTGCCGTACACGCCGCAGAACAGCCCGATGAGCGAGTTCACGCACTGGCCGCCGAGAACCGGCAGGGCGTCGGCGAGTACGACGGATCGGCCGAGCCGCCGCGCCTCAATGGCGGCGGACAGGCCTGCGATGCCGGCCCCGACGACGCAGACGTCGGCGGTCAGCTCCTCGGCCGGATCACCGCCCGGCTTGGTGACAGTGTTGATCTTAAGCTCGGTGAGCTCGTGCGGCATTCCTTCTCCTGAAGGTTTCGACGCGGCGTGGACAGGTCAGGGTCGGGTCGTGGGGAGGTCGTTGCCACGGAGCGTCGCGCCGCGGGGAAGCGGCTCGACCGAACGCGCGTAGACGGGAAGCCATCCGGATTTCCCGCCAGGGACCTGATGCCGGGCCCGTTTCGCGTGGCGCCGAGCCAGTTCCGCGTCGTCGACGAGTAGGTCGGCGCGGCGGGCGTGCAGGTCGATCGAGATCCTGTCGCCGTCCGCCACCACGCCGAGCGGACCCGGCAGTACGCCCTCGGGCGAGACCTCGCCGACGACGATGCCCTTGTTGACCAGCCCGGACAGTTGCCCGTCGGTCACCACGGCGACCTGTTCGGTCAGGCCGGCCCCGTTGAGCGCGAAGACGGTCTGGGAGGCCATGCCCATGCCGGGTGTACCCACCGGGCCGACCCCGCGCAGGACCAGGACGTCACCGGGCCGTACCACGCCGCCCTCGATGGCGGCGATCGCCGACGGGGCGTCGTCGAAGACGCGGGCGGCGCCCTCGAACGTCGGGGGCCGGTCCTCGGTGACCGACAGCTTCACGATGGCCGTGTCGGGTGCGAGCGAGCCGCGTACGACCACCACGGTCGGATGGCCGGCGCGCGGATCGCTCAGCGGCCGGATGATCCGCTCGTCCTTCACCACCGCACCGGCCACCCTGTCCCCCATCGTCTCCCCGGTGACGGTGACCGCCTGACCGACGAGAGCGTCGCCGAGCTGCTTGAGGACCGCGAGGGCGCCGCCGGCGTCCTCGAACTCCTCGATGGTGTCCTCGCCGTTCGGCCGTACGGCCGACAGCGGCCGGATCGTGTCGGCATAATTCTCGAAAAGTCGGTATACGTCGACCTCGGAGTCCGCCTCGCGGGCGATCGCCTGCAAGTGCTTGACGCAGTTGATCGAGCCGCTGACCGCGAGCACCGACATCACCGCGTTCGCGAACGCGGCAGGCGTCAGGATCGAACGCGGCCGGCGGTCCGCGAGGACCGCCCCGATGATCGCCTCGCCGCTCGCCTCGACGGCCCGCCACATCGGCTCGCTGTTCGCCCGTACCGGCGCCGAGCCCGGCAGGGTCATGCCGAGCGCCTCGGCGACGACGTGCATGGAGTTCGCGGTGCCCATGCCGGTGCACACGCCGGGCCCGGTGATCGCGCGTGCGCTCAGGTCGCACAGGCCGTCGAACGTGATCCCGCCGAACTTGAGCCCACCCGCACGCAGGAAGACCTCCTCGATGTCCACCCGCTCCCCCGTGTCGAGCACCCCGCAGCTCTGGTAGCCGCAGGAGAGGATCAGGGCCGGTACGTCGAGCCGGGCCGCGGCCATCAACTGGCCGGGGGTGGTCTTGTCGCACGAGGCCAGGCAGACCATGCCGTCCAGCTGGGCGCCCTCGACCACGGCCTCGATGTCGTTGGCGAGCAGGTCGCGGCTGGACAGGACATAACCGCCGCCCGCGCCCGCGCTCATGATGAAGTCCGTCGGCGCGACCGTACGGATCTCGAACGCCACACCGCCCGCCGCCTCGACCGATCGCTTGACCGCGGCGGCGATGGGATCCAGGTGGCTGAAGCACGGAGCCAGCCCGGACGAGGAGTTCACGATCGCGATCTTGGGCTTGGTGAGATCGTCGTCGGTCAGCCCGAGCGCGCGCCATTGCGCACGTCTGGTGGCCCAGCGCGGGCTGCCGACCGGGACTTCGCTGCGCAGCCGCCGGGTCATCGGCCGATCCCGATCAGGTCGGGTTCGGCCGCCGGGGACGGCTCGGCTGAGGGCTGTATCTCCGCACCAGGGGTGGCGGGGCGCAGCCGTGGGGGAAATGCACACTGGGTTGACATCCGGTTCCTCCAGGTCTGGGTCGGTCCGGCTCAGGTCTTGGGCAGGAGGCTGTTGTCGAACCAGGTGGCGGCGGCGCCGCCGGACTTGACGACTCCGGCGTCCGTGAGCTCCTTGTAGCCGGACGTCCAGACCGTCTCGTCGGTGACGAGCAATGGCTTGCTCGGGTCCTTGCCGGTCCAGGCGTTCCGCAGCATGGTCAGGCTCGCCTTGGCGATTTTGTCGTCGTCGAGGGTGGAGAAGGAGTACGTGCCGCGCAGTTGCTTGACGGTCTCGTCGAGTGAGTCGTCGGCCACGATCGCCGCCAGCGCGTCGTGGATGCCCGCCATGAACGCCCTGAGGATCTCCGCGTCCTTCTTCGCGGCGTCCTTGGTGGTGACGTAGACCTGCGAGTCGCAGGTGACGTACTCGCCGGGCTCGAAGACGCCGACGTCGGGGTTCTGGGCGGCCAGGATGTTGGCCGTGTCGAGGCTGACCACGTAGCCGACGATGCGGCCCTGCTCTACCAGGTTGAACGTCCCCGGGGTGAGCCCGACGACCTGACGCTTGGTCTTCTCGGGGTCGAGTCCGGCGCCGGCCAGCACGAGCGAGACCACCTTGTCGCTGGTCCCGCCCTCGGACGGGACACCCATCGTCTGACCGACGAAGTCCTCGGGCTTCTCCAGCGGGTGTTTCTTCTTGCTGTACACGAAGCGCAGGGTCGAAGCCCGGGTGAGCGTGCCGATGTTGACCATCGGCTGGCCGGTGTCCGCGATCGCGGACATGACGTCGATCTGCCCCAGGCGGGTGATCGGCGCGGTGCCCGCCAGCAGCGTCTGCATGGCCTGCGGCGATCCCTTGACCGGCTGCAGCGTCACCTCCAGCCCGTGCTTGGCGAAGTGGCCGCCCGAGACCGCGAGCAACTCGGGCGTGAGCGACAGGGTTTCCAGCGGCAGGTAGCTCAGGAACGTGGTCTTCTTGCCGCCGCCGCCCGTGGTGGCGGCGTCCGAGCCGCACCCGGCCAGCAGGGAAGAGCCCGCCGCGGCAGCGGTCAACATGAACAAGGACCTACGGGTGAGGGAAGACGAGGTGAACGCGGTGACGGGCACGATCCACTCCTAGATCTGATCCGGCCGGCTCACAGCCCCCCAGCCGGCCAAAATGAGACTCCCGTCACATCGCCGCAACGACTACCCGTCTTTCCGCATATCGGAAGGTATCTGCGAGCGATTTTGCCTCGGAGGCGCTCCGAGAGCGCGTGAGATCCCGCGCGCGGTGGCCTGGACCAAGTGCGCGATGCTGGGCCCGTGCGGCTCGACGTACGGCACGATGAGGGAGAGCGCCGCGACGACGCTGTTGTCGGGGCCGTAGATGGGCGCGGCGACCGAGGCGTACTTCGGGCTGATCTGCCGGTCGCTGATCGCGTATTCGGACCGCCGGACGTCGGCGAGCACCTGCCGCAGTTCGCGCCCGCTCGTGTAGGTCCGTGACGTGAACGCCACCAGCGGCCCGCTGATGATCTCCTCCTGCAGTTCGGGCGGCGCGTGCGCGAGCAGCACCAGCCCGACCGCGGTGGCGTGGAGGGCATAACGTCCGCCCACCCGAGGGCGATCACTGGCCACTTCCGGGCTGACGAACCGCTCGACGAACACGACCTGGTCCTGCTCCCGGACGGCGAGGTGCACGCCGCGGTGCACCGTCTCGAAGAGATCCTGCATGAACGGCAGAGCGATGCGCTGCAGCCCCACGGACCGGGGTGAGAGGGCGGCCACCTCCCACAGCCGCAGCCCGATCCGGTAGTCACCGGAGTCATCGCGTTCGAGCGCGCCCCACTCCTGCAACTCCCCGACGATGCGATGGGTCGTGGTGAGCGGTACGCCGGACCGGCGGCTGATCTCGGAGAGGCTCAGGCCATCCTCGGCGTCCTGGAAGATGTCCAGAATGCGCAGGGCACGGCGAAGAACCGACCGACGCTCGTTCGTCATCTCCACCGCCTCGTCCCGGCACTCAGCTCGCAGCCGGCCTCCCGCGATCTGGGCAGGTCAAGGGACCCGCTCCAGGCTACCGGCCGGGCGACCGCATGCGTAGACGCGGATCACCGGACCCAGGAGATCGCGCCACCCCGTTCAACGTCCCGTCAGGCCTCGGGACTCACCGCCCGCGGATCCTGGAGTCCCGCGGCGGGAGTGAAGCCCGTCGCCGGCTGGGGAGGGGTCTCCTCCAGGCGCTGATATGCGGCTTCGATCACGCTGTCGGCGTCGATGGACGCCTCCAGCAGCGTCATGCCCCGGTCGGTGCGTCTGGTCACGGCTCGCCGCCAGCGATCGAGATTCTCCCTGCTGAGTTCGAGGAATCTGCGGGCAGGTATCGACAGCGGAGAGGTCGAGGTGATGGCGTAGATCGCCCGTACGGCCAGCGGTTCGATCATGCGCAGGCTCGCTCCCCTGCGTCGAGCGTCCAGGGCCTGGCGCATCGGCAGGACAGCGGCTCCAGCCCCGGCGACGATCAGCGGCACCAGTCCGGCGGGTTCGCTGACATCGACGACGACGGTGGGTTCGACGCCGATGGAGTCGAGGTACGCACGCCCGAATCCCCGATCGACGATCATGGGCAGGCCGTCGAGCAGGGCGGCCGGGATCGGGTCGGGGAACTCGGCCCGCCAACTGGGCGGCAGAGCCAGCACGACCTCGCCCTCGCCGATACGGAAGCAGTCGATTCCCTGCCGGGACACGGGCGCGACCGCATAGGCGAGCTCGGCCTCGCCCGACCTGATCAGGTGGACGAGCTCGTCGGTGTCGCCGTCGTGCTGCTTGAGCCGGACCGTGAAACCAGGATGCTCGCGGCGGAAGTGGCCTACCCAGGCGGCCAGGAAGTTGGACGTGAGGGAGGTGGAGATCGCCAGGTCGACCCGTCCGCGCTCGAGCCCCCGGTAGCCCTCGGCGACCTGGCGGACGTGGTGCAGGTCACGGACGACCTGGCGGGCCGGCCCGACGAGCGCCTCACCGGCCGGGGCGAGCACCAGGCCGCGCCCGACCCGGCGGAACAGTTCCACGCCGAGGTCGCCTTCCAGGCGGCGGATGATCTGTGACAGGGACGGCTGCGCCAGGTAGAGCGCGGAAGCGGCCCGGGTGATGCTGCCCTGGTCGACGACGGCGAGGAAGCATTCGAGCTCGCGGACGTTCATGGTGCGATCCAATGTAGGCCCTGCTCACCAGGTCAAGCGCCACGCCAGCCGGGCGCACCTGAGTCGGCCCCGGCGCGGGGCACCGCCTGGTCCGCCTCGACGGTGACGCCGTCGAGGGTGAAGGGCAGCGATGGAACGGTGTAGCGGTCACCGTCCGGCCCCAGCCCGGTGGTCAGGACTCCGCTGGCGAGCACGTCCGGCGCCTCGGCCACGTCGTGGTAGGTGCGCACCTCCGCCGCGACGATGCCGTGCTCGGCCAGCATCGCGAGGCACTCCTCGGTCCGCAGGACGCCGATGGCCCCCGAGATCTCCGCCAGGAGCGCCTCCCGGTTGGCGACCCGGGCGGGGTTGTCGGCGAAGCGGGGGTCGTCGAGCATCCACTTCCTGTCGATGAGCCGGCACAGCCGCGCGAAGTGGTCGGCGGTGTAGGCCGACAGGACGATGGTCCCGTCGGCGGTGCGGACGAGGTCTGCGGCGGGAGCCACGGTCGCCTGGCCGTTTCCCTTGCGCCGCGGCTCCTGGCCGGAGACGTGCCATTCGCCCCACATCGCCGACTGAAGGTGGATCGCGGCATCCAGCAGCGAGACCTCGGCGACCCCGCCCTCGCCGGTGCGCTCTCTGCGCAGGAGCGCGGCGAGCACGACCTGGACGACCGCGTAGCTGGCGGCGACGTCGGCGACGGGGAAGCCGACCCGGAGCGGATCACCGTCGAGCTCGCCGGTGATCGACATCAGGCCGCTCTCGGCCTGCGCGGCGATGTCGAGGCCGGCCCGGTTCGCCGAGGGGCCTCGGGAGCTGAACCCGCGGATCGAGACGTGAACGAGCCTGGGGTTGGCCGGCCGCAGGTCGTCGGGCCCGAGACCGAGGCGGGCCAGCGCGTCGGCCCGCAGGTTCTGCACGACGACGTCCGCCTCCGCGATCAGGCTCAGGGCGGTCTCCCTGTCGCCGGCCTGCTTGAGGTCGAGCACGATCGAGCGCTTGCCGCGGTTGTAGGCCAGGACGATGCCCTCGCCGTAGGCGCCGATGCCGCGTGCCTGGTCGCCGGTGGGCGGCTCGATCTTGATGACGTCGGCGCCGAGGTCGGACAGCATCTGGGTCGCCGCGGGCGCGGCGATGTAGTGGCCGAACTCGACGACGCGTATTCCCGCGAGAGGGGGGATCATGCCGCTCCTACTCTCCGGTGAACACCGGTTTGCGCTTTTCCAGGAAGGCTTGGGCGGCCCGCCGCGCATCGCCGCTGCGGGCACAGTCGACCATACGGGGCACCTCCCGCCGCAGGTAATCGGGCAGCGTTGCCGATCCGGCGTCGGCCAGGTTCTGCTTGGCGTACCGCATCGCCTTGGGCGCCTGTGCGGCGAGCTTGCCGGCCAGCGAGCCGACCCGTGCCGCCAGATCGGTCGTGGTCTCGGTCACGAGCCCCAGGTCGGCCGCCTCGGCGGCGGTGAGCTTGGCCGGGTCGAGCAGCAGCGCCCGCGCGCGGGCGCCACCCACCGCGCGGGTCAGCAGCCAGGCGCTGCCCAGATCACCGGACACCCCGGCGCTGACGAACGCGGTGTTGAACACCGCCTCCCGCGCCGCGAGCCGGAAGTCGGCGGCCAGCGCGAGGCAGAGCCCTGCGCCGGCGCAGGCGCCGTTGATGGCGGCGATCGTCGGCGACGGGAAGTGCACGAGCGTCTCCACGATGGCCGAGGCCCGGCTCAGCCGTTCGCGGTCGTCGGCCACCGAACGGCCGCGCAGTGTACGCGTCTCCTGGTCCTGAGCACTGTCGGACCCGACCCGCGCGAGGTCGGCGCCGACGCAGAAGTCGTCACCGGCGCCCGTGACGACGAGGACGCGCAGGTCCTGTTCGGAGCCGGCCCGCTCGATGGCGGCGAGCAGATCCTGCACGAGCTGCCAGGAGATCGCGTTGCGGCGCTCGGGCCGGTTGAGTGTCACCGTGCCGATCCCGTCGCGAAGCTGGAACAGCACGGTTCCCGAGCCGATCGCCGTCCCGCTCACCGGGGAAGGCCCAGCAGGTCGCGGGCGATGATCGTACGCTGGATCTGCGCGGTGCCGCCGGCGATCCGCTGGCCGCGTACGTGCAGGTGGCGCCAGCGGAGATGGCCGAGATGCCCGCCGCCAGGATCGGCGCCCAGCTGGCCGTCCACACCGAGGATGTCGGCGCCCAGATCGGCGATCGCCAACCTGGTCCGTGACCACAGCAGCTTGGTGACCGAGGCGTCGGCGCCCAGGTCCTGTCCCTGGGCCAGGCGGGTCATCGCGTCGTAGCCGCGAACGCGGAGCAGCTCCAGGTCGGCCCGGCAGCGTGCGATCCGTGTCCGGATCTGAGGGTGTTCGATGGCCGGACGGCCGTCCTTCCGGATGTGCCGGGCCGCGGCGATCACGTCGTCGAGCTCGTGGCCGAACTCCACGTACTGGCTGATCGGCGAGGCGTTCCGCTCGACGGAGAGCAGGTACCGGGCCACGGCCCAGCCGTCGTCGATCCGGCCGACCACGTTGCCGTCGACGGGCACGCGTACCTCGTCGAAGAACTCCTCCCCGAACTCGTGCGAGCCGGACATCTGCCGGATCGGGCGCACGTGCACCCCCGGCAGCGTCAGGTCGATCAGCAGGAAGGTGATGCCGCGCCGTCGTGCCGCCGCCGGATCGGTGCGGACCAGGGCGAACATCGCGTCGGCGTGGCGCGCCAGCGAGGTCCAGGTCTTCTGGCCGGAGACCACCAGGACGTCGCCGTCGCGCCGGGCGGTGGTCGAGAGGCCGGCGAGGTCGCTGCCGCTCTCCGGCTCGGAGAACCCCTGGCACCAGATCGTGTCGCCGGACAGGATCCGCGGCAGGATCGTGCGTTTCTGCACGTCGCTGCCGTAGCGCAGCAGCGTGGGGCCGAGCAGTGCCGTGCCGAGGTAGGTCAGGCCGAGGAAGGGACCGATCGGCGCCCGGGCCCGTGCCATCTCCTCGTCGTGCACCGCCCGGATCTCGTGATCGGCCCCGCGCCCGCCGAACGCGGCGGGCCAGTCGACACCGGCGAAGCCGTTGTCGAACCGGTCCTTCTCCCAGCGGCGCCGCAGTTCCAGGGACTCCTCGCTTCCGTCCCGGTCGATCCAGAAACGCGGCTGGCGCCACTGCGCCGGCACGGACTCCTCCAGCCATCGACGGATCTCCCGCCGGAACCTCTCCGCCGACGACGAGTATCGAAGATCCATGCCGTGCACCACTCCTTGTCCGATTCGGCCCTGCGCGCACGCCCATCCTGAGCACCGTCGTCCTGGAGCGTCAAAGAGCAAAACCCATGACCGACTCATTGCGTAACGCAATGAGTCGGGGTGAGTTCACGTCTTTGACGTACTTCACACAGGCGATGTGAACTGTGTGCCATTCCCGAAAGTGGACCGGTGACATGGACTTTGGGCTCAGTGAGGAGCAGGTGGCGATGGGCGGCGCCGTACGGCGCTGGCTCGATCGCCACCTGGACCTGGCGCGCGTGGCGACGTACGCCGACACACCCTCGGCGGGACTCGACGCCGGCCTGCGGCGCGCGGCGGCGGACCTCAACTGGCTCGGGGTGACGGCCGCGCCGTCGGACGGCGGGCTCGGGCTCGGGCTGCTCGACCTTGCCGTGGTGGCCGAGGCGCTGGGGGCCGGCCTCGCGCCGGCGGGCGTCGGCACGGCCATGGCCGCCTGCGACGTCCTAGCGACCTCGATCGACCCGGAGCAGCGGCGCCGCTGGCTCGCGCCGATGGTCGCGGGCGAGCTCGTCGGCGCGACCGCGCTGCGCGCCCCGGGCGGCTCGTGGGACCGCGACGGCATCGCCGTCACCGCCACCGGTGACGGCCTGCTCAACGGCGACGCCGGAATCGTCGGCCATGTCGAGGACGCCGACGTCGTGCTGGTCGCCGCCACGTCGGCGACCGGCCCCGCCGTGTTCGTCGTGGCGGCCGGACATCCCGGGGTGTCGATCCGCGCGGTCGAGCCCGTCGACCGGACCATGCGTGCGGCCCGGGTGACCTTGGCCGACGTGCCCGCCGAGCCGCTGAGCTGGGCGCGCGACGACGTCTTCGAGCACATCGTCGCGCGGTTGACCGTGCTGGTCAGCGCGGACCTCGTCGGCGCCGCAGGCACGGCGATGCGGATCACTCTTGACCACCTTCGCGGGCGGCGGCAGTTCGGCCGGGCGATCGGCGGCTTCCAGGCGATCCAGCACGAGCTGGCCGAGCTGTACGTCGCCTGGACGACGATCACCCAGGCGTTGTGGTACACCGCCCACGCCCACGACACCGGGCGCGACGACGCGGTGCTGATGACGTCGGTGGTCAAGAGCCGCGCCGCCGACCTGGCCCGGCGGATGTCCGCCGCGATGGTGCAGTTCCACGGCGCGATCGGCTTCACCTGGGAGCACAGCGCGCACCTGTTCTTCAAACGGCTCCACCGAGACGCCTACGACTTCGGCGACGACGGCTGGCACGATCCGATCATCGCCACGGCCGCCATCGGACCGGGAACCCATCCTCCCCTGTCCCTCCCAGGAGGTGCCCCATGAGTGTTCTTTCGGCCGGCAGGCGCGGCCGTGCCGCGTTGCCCACGATCCTCGCGGCCGTCGTACTCCTCACCGCGGCATGCGGTGCGCCCGCTTCCCAGGGCGGCTATCCAACACGGAACGTCCAGCTCATCGTGCCCTATCCGGCCGGCAGCGCCATCGACGCCACGTCCCGTGCGCTGGTCGAGATCGTCAACGACGAGGGCAAGCTCGGCCGGCGCGTCCAGGTGGTGAACAGGGAGGGCGGCGCGGGTTCGGTCGGCACCACGGCGACGCTCGGCGCCGAACCGGACGGGCACACGATCGGCCTCGTGCCGGACGGCCCGCTGACCTTGCTCCCGCGCACCGAGAAGGTCTCCTACGACCCGGCGGCGATCTCGGTGATCAGCGAGGTCACCACGTCGCCGGTGCTGTTCGTGGTTCCCGGCGATTCACCGTACAAGAGCATCGGTGATCTGGTCGCAGCCGCCAAGGCCCGCCCCGGAGCCATCACGATCGCCGAGGGTCCGCTCAATTACGCCATCCCGGCCGGGAAGTTCGAGCAGCTGACGGGCACGCGCTTCAAGCACGTCAAGTTCAACGGCGACCAGGCGACCGTCACGGCCCTGCTCGGCGACAACGTCGAGGTGGGCGTCATGCAACTGGCCGGCGGGATGGCCCAGCTGAAGGCCGGCAAGCTGCGCGCGCTGGCGATCGCCTCCGCCGAGCCCATCGAGCTCGCCCCCGAGATCCAGACCTTCGCCCAGCAGGACGTCGCTCTGGAGTGGGAGGCCTACAACGTGGTGATCGCGCCGCAGGGGCTGCCCGGCGACGTCCAGCGGAAGCTGAGCGAGGTGTTCGGCTCGGCCGTCAAGAGTCCGAAGTTCGCCGAGGCGGCGCGGAAGCTGGGGCTGGTCGTCAGCGGGGCCGACGGTGAGACGGCCAAGGCGCGGCTGGCCAAGAAGACCGCGGAGGCGGCGAACCTGATCGCGCCGAAATGAGACGAACGGGTCTCGTGCGAGTGAGCGCCAAGCCGGATGTGATCGCCGCCGGGTCGCTGTTGGTGCTGGGCCTGCTGTACGGCGCGCTGGCCCTCGGTGAGGGCCTGGGGACGATGGCGGACAGTGGGGCGGGCTTCTTCCCCTTCGTCGTCGCGCTCGTGCTGGTCGCCGCCAGTGTCACCGTTCTTCTGCAGAGCCGTCGACGGACGCCGGGCGGCGTCACCCCACCGGCAGACGACGCGGACAGCGACGCGGACAGCGACGCGGGCGGCGAGGGCGAGGGCGATGTGCGCTGGTGGCGGATCGCCGGCGTGCTGGCCGCCGCCCTGCTGGTGCCGGCGGTAGGCGACACCGTGGGGATGGTCGTGACGTTGGCGATCTCCTTGGTCCTGATGGCCAAGATCATGGGGGTCTCCCGGTGGATCAACGCCGTGATCTTCGGCTTCGCCTTCGGCGCGGCCACCTGGTTGATCTTCGTGCGCTGGCTGTCGGTCCCCCTGCCGGGCGGCACGCTCGGCCTGTTCTGAACGGAAGGACGCCCCGTGGGTGACACGATCGACAACCTCGGCGCGGGCTTCGCCACCTTCGCCGATCCGACCTACGTCATCCTCGCGCTGGTCGGCGTGGTTCTCGGCACGGTGGTCGGCGTGCTGCCCGGCATCGGGCCGATCGGCGCGATGTCGGTCCTGCTCGGGATGACCACACAACTGGGCCCGACGGGATCGCTGATCCTGTTCGCCGGCATCTATTTCGGCTCGACGTACGGCGGGTCGACGACCTCGATCCTGCTCAACGTGCCCGGTGAAGCGTCGTCGGTGGTCACCGCGCTCGATGGCCACGAGATGACGAAACGGGGCAGAGCGGGGCCCGCACTGACCATCGCGGCGGTCTCGTCATTCCTGGCGGGCACCATCGCCATCTTCGGTCTCATGATGTCGGCGCCGTGGCTGAGCGGGATGGCGGTCAAGCTCGGTCCGCCCGAGTACCTGGCGCTGTGCGTCGCCGGGCTGCTGCTGCTGGCGGCGCTCGCCGACGGCTCCGCCGCGAAAGCGGTCGTCATGATCTGCGCCGGCCTGGCGATCGGCACGGTCGGGATCGACCCGGCCGGCGGTCAGCTGAGGTTCGCCATGGGATCCGACGCCCTGGCTGAGGGCTTCAGCTTCATCGCCCTGGTCATGGGGGTCTTCGGCGTGGCGGAGGCGCTCACGATGGTCGGCCGGCGCTGGCGCCCGGAGCCCGTCAAGGCCCCCAGGCTCAGGGAGCTCCTGCCCAGCCGGCAGGAGTCCCGCCAGGCGGCTCCGGCGGCGGTGCGTGGCTCGGTGATCGGCTTCCTGCTGGGGCTGGTGCCCGGCCCCGCCGCCGTGCTGTCCACGTTCGCCTCCTATGTCGTCGAGCGGAAGATCTCCAAGAACCCCGGCAGCTTCGGCAAGGGCGCCGTCGAGGGGGTGGCCGGCCCGGAGGCGGCCAACAACGCGGCGGCAGGCGCGGCGTTCGTCCCGTTGCTGGCGCTCGGGATCCCGTTCGCGCCCACCATGGCACTCGTGCTCGCCGCGCTGCTGCTCAACGGCATCGTTCCCGGCCCGACCTTCGTCGAGGACCAGCCCGAGCTGTTCTGGACCGTGATCGCCGCGATGTACATCGCCAACCTGATGCTGCTGGTGCTCAACCTTCCGCTGGTCGGACTCTTCACCCGCCTGCTGTCCATCCCGCCGCAGGCGTTGATGCCGTTCGTGATCGGCCTGTGCATCGTGGGCGTGTACGCCGAGAACAACTCGATGTTCGACGTCGTGGTCATGCTGGTCGCGGGACTGCTCGGATTCGTGCTGCGCCGGGCCGGGTTCAGCATGGCCCCCTTCGTGCTGGCAGTGGTCCTCCAGCCGACGCTCGAAGTCTCGCTGCGCCAGACCCTGGCCTTCTCCGACGGAAATCCCGGGTACGTCCTCGGACGGCCCGTCACGATGGCGATCCTCGGTCTCGTCGTCCTGGCCGTGGCCGTGTCGACGCGGCGAGCGCTTCGCACGCGAAGAGGCCTGAGGCAACGCCCCGATCGGATCCCGGACCAGCGCACGCCCACACCCAGCGGGTGACCTCGTCCGATGACACCGCGTCTCCCGTCGGAGGTCGCGTTCCGCCAGGCTCAAGGGGCCGCTTCTCGGCCGAAAGCGGAAGACTGCATACTGAATGCATGAACCAGAAGATCGTTGACCGTCGCACCGTTCTGAGTATCGCCAGTCTGGTGGCAGGCGGAATGCTGTTAGACGCCGGACCGGCGTACGCGCGCCCCGGGTCCGCCGAGCCGGCCTCGCGGCTGCCCTCCCCTGACGAGGCCTGGGCCAGGATGAGGACGGGCAACCGGCGCTGGGTCTCCGACACCGCGATCCATCCCCATCAGGACCGCGCCCGCCGGGTTGAGGCCGCCCGCAAACAGGAGCCCTACGCTGTCGTCGTCTCGTGCATCGACTCCCGGGTGGCTCCGGAGCTCGTCTTCGACACGGGAGTCGGTGATCTGCTCAGTGTGCGCAGCGCCGCCCAGACGATCGACCCGCTCGTGTCCGGAGCCATCGAGTACGGTCCCGCCGAGCTGGACACCCCCTTGATCGTGGTGCTGGGCCATCAGCGCTGCGGAGCGGTGGCGGCCGCCGCGCACGCGTTGCACGAGGGGACCACGCTCCCCGGCAATCTGCAGGACATCGTCGAGGCCCTCCGCCCCGCCTACCGGCGCGCCCACGGGAACGTGGACAAGATGATCAGAATCAACACCGCCGACGTCGTGTCCAAGCTGAAGTCCGACAAACTGCTCGCCAAACGCATCGCCCGCAAGCAACTCAAGATCGTGGGCGGCTACTACTCCCTCGACACCGGCCAGGTCACCCGAGTCGTCTAGTGAACCGACCTTGAGCACGGCGGTCGCCACATCAGGCGCAATCTCGTACGCGGCGGGCTGCTCCTCACGCTCCGGGCCGGCGACCTGGGCGCGGCCGAGCAGCATGGTCCGGTACGGCGTGGTGGCCTGGCGGTGCGGCGCGGCGGGGAACCGAGCGGGAGCCTTGATCCATCGCAATCGAGACGTGGGCGTCTCACGGCAGCACGCGAGAATCCGCTCTCGTCCCCCCGCCGCCGGCCGTCACGCCGTCGTCGTCCTGCGTACGTCTCAGCGACCAGCGCACCAGGGGCGCGGTGACCGCCGTCGTGATCACCCCGACGAGGACCAGAATCGTGTACGCCAGCTGGTTGATCAGGTTGGCCTGGTAGCCGATGGTCAGCACCACCAGCTCGGTCACGCCACGGCAGTTCATCAAGAACCCGAGCCGCCACGCCTCCGCAGACGGCATCCCGGCCAGCCGGACGGCCCCGCCCGCGCCGACCACCTTGGTCACCACGGCCGCCACGGACAGTCCGACCAGCACCAGCCAAGCAAGCGGATCCGCGCCCAGCAGCCCCACCGCCATCTTCAGACCGACCCCGGCGAAGAACAGCGGCAGCAACACGGTCAGCGTGAAGCCCTCCAACTGCCGGCTGACGCGTGCCACCGCCGGCGCGTCACGCGGCACCGCGACCCCGAACAGGAAGGCACCCACGACCGGGTGCAACTGGATCGAATGGGTCAGCACCGCATAACCGATCGCCCCTGAGATCAGCACCACCGTCAACGACTGGCTCGACCCCAGCCGGCGCACCAGCGTCGCCAGCAACGGACGCACGCACAACGCCGTCACCAGCACCAGTGCGGTGGCGAGGAGCAGATTCCGCAGCCCCTGACCGCCCGCGTCCTGACCGGCCAGCAGGAACGCCAAGGTCATCCAGGCCAGCCCGTCACCGATCGCCGCCGCCGACATCGACAACGCGCCGACACTCGTCCTCTCCAGCCCCAAGTCGGCGAGGATCCGCGCCAGCACGGGCAGCGCCGTCACCGCCATGGCCAGCCCGACGAACATCATCGTCTCCACCGGCGTCGCACTCGTGCCCGCGAACAGCCCGCCGCTGGCCAGCACGATCGCCATGCCCGCCAGACAGGGCAGGGCCATGCCCCCGACCACCGTCGCGACCACCATGCCCTTGCGCTCGATCCGGTCCGTGCGTAACTCACACCCCAGCAGGAAGACGAAGACCACCAGGCCGAGCTGCGCCGTCTTGTCCAGCCCTTCGATCACCGACTGCGGGAACAGGAACGCCTCCGCCTCCGGCCATATCGCGCCGAGCATGGACGGCCCCAGCACCAGCCCGCCGACCATCTCCCCCAGCACCGGCGGCTGACCGAACCGGCGCGCCAGCGCAGCCAGCGCCTGGCACACCGCCAGAATCACCGCAACCGCGATCAGGAAGTGAGTGAGCGAATCCACGGCCTGCGACCCAGACGCCACCCACAAGGGCACCATGCCCGCCAGCAGTACCAGCCCCGCGGTCACCCCGATCGCCGTCGCGGCCCGGCGCGGCACGGAGATCATGACGCCGGCACGCCCTCGTTCGTGGCCATTGCCTCCCGCAGCGAACGCTGCTCCGCGTCATTGCACAGCGCCAGACAGTCCCGGCCAACGTCCTCGAACGGATTGGACATGCGGACAACCCTCTCAATGAACAGAAACGAGGCCCAGATGCTCCGAGAGTGGGCAGCGGAAAACGAGGACCCACGTCCTCATCGGCCACAGCCGGGGGCGCTACGGTAGATCACCGGGACACCGATGCGCAGCGCGGCCGCACCGGCGCCACGAATTCCGATCGGCGCTCTCAATGCTGGGGCGGAATGAATTCAGTGGCATTCGCCGTCCGGTTGGTTGTGCACATGCCGTCACGTATTCGATCCGCCGCGGCCTTCTGCTCGGCACGGCAGTGTCCACGACGGAATTCAGAACCGACCGACCGGCGATATGTCGCCGTTCCCGGACCGGCTCGGCCGTCGTGCCGAGGCGAACGTCGCAAGCCGACCTGACCGAGCGTAAAAGATACGCTCGATAACTGGGCGTGCCGATAAACAGGAGCCGGGAACGGTCCGACACATGGCAACCCCTATTTTCCAGTAGATGGCAGGCTCAGGTTAGGCACAGGCGCTTTTCTTGCGCTATCGATGTGCTTTCCTTTTGGGCCCGGCAAGCGGCCCACCGCGCCCCGCGATGGCGGCCCGCAGGTCGGTCTGAGTCACGGTGCCACAGAACGTGTCGACGCCGATCACCCATTACCTCTGCAGGGTCACGCGGAACCGGTGCACCGAGGGGTCGTTGACGCGGAATGCCGGCCTGCCGGAGAGAGCGTGGACGAGCTCGACGGCGGCCTCTCGTCCAGCGGCCTCGCGCGCCTCCACCGTCTGGCCGGCCATGTGTGAGTACACCGTGATGCCCTCGATGCCGCGCAGCACGCTGTCCCCCGGGAGCGGCTCGACCTCGCACACGTCGAGGGCGGCACCGGCGATGGTCCCGCTGCGGACGGCTGCGGCCAGGGCGTTCTCGTCGACGATCGCACCGCGTGCGGTGTTGACCAGCACCGCGGTCGGCTTCATCAGGCTCAGTGCTCGGGCATCGATCAGGTGGCGAGTGGCGGGAGTCAGGGTGGTGTGGATGGACACGATGTCCGAGCGGGAGAGCAGGGTGTCGAGGTCGACGAACTCCACTTCAGGTGCTGGTGAGCTGTGGTCCGGTTCGATCGCGGTGCGGCACAGCACGGTCATCCCGAATGCGCGTGCCAGCGGCACCACGGCGCGTGCCGCTGCGCCGAACCCGACCAGGCCGAGTGTGGATCCCCGCAGCTCGTGTCCGTCCGTACGCGGCCACCTGCCTTCGGCGACGCCCACGGCCAGCTCGACCAGACGCCTCGACGCCGCCAGGATCGCACCCATCGTGAATTCCGCGACGGCGTTCGCGTTGATGCCCGGCAGGTTGCTGACCAGGATCCCCAGCTCCGAGGCGGCAGCAACGTCGACGGAGTCGTAGCCCACACCCGACCGCACGACGGCCTTCAAGGCCGGTGCCGAGGCGAGGACGTCAGCAGTCATCGGCTCGTTGGCGATGAGCGCGCCGTCGACGCCGTCGAGCAGTCCGACCAGCTCGTCGCGATCACGACGCCCATGCAGCGGCGCGTGCACCGTCTCATGACCATGTTCTCTCAAGTACACGTCGACCGGATCGCCCGGCTTGAGGTAGTCGGTGGTGATGAGGATGCGGGACATCGGTCGAGCACTCACTTTCGGCGGCATTCGTAGCAACGTAATGGCGGGACCTCGACGGGGTAACCCCCGCCGGCGAAAGGTCACCTTTCACCGATCGAGCAGTCGCTCAGGCAGTCGCTCACTCATGAAGTCCAGGACCGCCGTCACCCGTGCGGGGACATGATCGGTGTCGGCGTGGAGTGCGTACACGTCCGCAGCAGGTGTGGGCACGTCCGCCAGCACCTGCACGAGCCGCCCGTCCTTCAGCAAGGGGGCAACCTGCCAGGTGGAGCGCATGATGAGCCCGCGGCCCTCGAGTGCCCATCCGGTCACGATGTCGCCGTCGTTGCTGGACAACGTGCCGTCGACCCGAACGCGGAACTCATCCGGACCCTGACCGAAGCGCCACAGTGCGTAGTCACCGTAGTTCTCGCGAAGCAGAATGCAGTTGCGGCCGGCGAGTTCGTCCACCGTTCTGGGCTCTCCGTGCTCATGCACATAGGCCGGGGACGCGCACACCACCCGCCGATTCTCCGCGAGCCGCCTCATCCGCAGTGTCGAGTCGTGCATCGGACCCACGTGAATCGCTACGTCGAACTCCCGTCGATGAGGACTGACAGGAAGGGGCGTCGTGGTCAGCTGAACGTCGAGATGTGGATGATGCGCCCCGAACTCGCCCAGCAGCGGGCCGACATGCGCCCGCCCGATCCCGAGAGTCGACTCCACGACCAACGACCCCCGGAGGTCCCCGGAGCCGCCGGAGATCTCCTCCTCCAGCCGCTGGACGTCAGTGAGGATCGGGCCGATCCCCTTCGCGAGAACGGCTCCCTCGGACGTGAGCACCAGTTTCCGGGTCCCGCGACGAACCAGTTGCACACCGAGGCGCTGCTCCATCGCTGCGAGACGCTTGCTCACCACAGGAAGGGAACATCCCAGTCCGCGTGCAGCAGCCGTCAGCGTCTCACTCGCAGCGACGACCGTGAAGAACCTCAGGTCGTCGACAGACTCCGGCACAGCCGACCTCCGCCACGCAGCTTTCCCACCGCGAAAGCCTACCTTGCTCGAATGACGCTAGGTCCCAGGTGACGACCTGCGTACGTTGATGATTCCGGCCGGTCGGACAACCGGCGGTGGCCCAGTTAGCGAAGAAGGTACGGATCCATGTCTCACAGTTATCGCATCGCTGTCATCCCGGGCGACGGGATCGGAGTCGAAGTCGTGCCGGAGGGCCTGCGTGTCCTGCGCCGGACAGCGGAGCTCTACGGCTTCACCGTCGAGGCCGAGCAGTTCGACTTCGCCAGCGCCGCGTATTACCAGGCGTACGGCGAGATGCTTCCGCCGGATTGGCACGAGATTCTCATGGGATTCGACGCGCTCTTCTTCGGCGCGGTCGGCTGGCCCGAGGTGGTGCCGGATCACGTCTCGCTGTGGGGAAGCCTGCTGAAGTTCCGGCGTGAGTTCGACCAATACGTCAATCTCCGACCTGTACGCCTGCTTGACGGGGTGGTCAGTCCGTTGCGAGATCGAACGCCGGAGGACGTCGACTTCTACGTCGTGCGGGAGAACACCGAGGGCGAATACTCCAGCATCGGAGGACGGATCTTCGAAGGAACCGACCGTGAGACCGTGCTCCAGGAGACCGTGATGACGCGAGTAGGCGTGGATCGCGTCCTTCGATACGCCTTCGAGCTCGCACAACGGCGAGAAAAGAAGCATCTCACCTGGGCGACGAAGAGCAACGGGATCTCGATCTCGATGCCCTACTGGGACGAACGCGCCGAGGCGATGGCCAGGCAGTACCCGGAAATTCGTGCAGACAAATACCACATCGACATCCTCACGGCGAACTTCGTCCTCCACCCCGACCTGTTCGACGTCGTCGTGGCCAGCAATCTGTTCGGCGACATCCTCTCCGACCTCGGCCCGGCCTGTGCCGGCACGATCGGCATCGCGCCCAGTGCCAACATCAACCCCGAGAGGACCTTCCCGAGCCTCTTCGAACCCGTACACGGCTCGGCGCCTGACATCGCAGGTCGCGGCATCGCGAATCCGATCGGTCAGATCTGGAGCGCCGCGATGATGCTCGACCACCTCGGGGAGCGCGCCGCCGGCGAAGCCATCGTCGCCGCGATCGAGGACGTTCTCGTAGACGCGTCGGCGGCGAAGACACCGGACCTCGGCGGCATCGCCACCACCGTCCAACTCGGAACCGCGATCGCGGAACGGCTCCAGGCCCCGGAGGTCGTCGAGTAACGGCCTGACCGAGCAGCCGTTCCTCCTCAGCGCCGAACCTGAGCCATATCACTTATCACCACTGCGGCCGAATACGAGTCCCCCGATCAGGGGAGGAGCCTCCCCGGTCGGCGTGATGAGCGCCACTCATCTGAGCCCTAGCCTGAGACAAGGCGAAAGCCCACCGAGGTCCGTTCAAGACATCGACTCGGCGACATTCAGGGCAGGTAGGGCCCGAGCGGAGTTCGCCGAATGGAATTCGTACTCAACCGTGCTCATAGAACTATTCCCGGAATTCTCTCGGGCATCGGTTGACCGGTCGCGAAGCCGAGCGGTTCCGTCAAAGCTGAGAGGAAGCGTACATGCTGGCTGCATTGGGCTTTGGGTCCATCAGCGTTTTCACCTTACTGGTGATGACCAAGAGGATATCGGCTGTCGCCGGCCTGATCCTCATCCCCACGGTGTTCGGCCTGCTCGGGGGTTTCGGCGCGGACCTGGGGAACATGATGGTGTCCGGAGTCGTCGATACCGCGCCCACGGCGGTGCTGTTGACCTTCGCTCTCCTCTACTTCCTCGTGATGACCGAGTGCGGCCTGTTCGAGCCGCTCATTCGCAAGATCCTTTCGATCGTCGGCGAAGATCCCGTCAGGATCGTGGTGGGCACCGCCATCCTCATCATGTGCATCGGCCTTGATGGAGACGGCTCCACGGCAGCCTTCGTCGTCATCACGTCGATGTATCCGATCTATCGTCAGGTCGGGATCAATCCGCTGATCATCGCGATGCTGCTCGCCATCATCTGTCCGACTGTCAACTGGATGCCGTGGGGTGGCCCGGCCGCGCGGATGGCCGTCTCGCTCGAGATCGATGTCGCTGACGTGGTTCTCCCGATGTTGCCGGCGCTCGTCCTCACCCTCGCGGCCGCCCTCGTCTTCGCGTATTTCGTGGGACGCGGCGAAAGGAGCAAGCTCGGCGCGCGGAAGGCCCAGGCGGCCCTCGTGGAAGAAGACGGGGAAGCGAGCATCGGTGAGCCTCGCACGCCGATCCCGACGAAGAACGTCTGGTTCAACTTCGCGCTGACGATCGCCTTCATCGTCAGCATGGGCATCGAACTGTTGCCCCTGCCGGCGCTGGCCATGATCGCGTTCTCCATCGCCGTCACGGTCAACTGGCCCAACCTGCGCACGCAGAACGAGAAGCTGAAGCCGCACGCCGGGACTGTGGTCATGGTGATCTCGCTCATCCTCGCGGCAGGCGCTTTCTCCGGCATCCTCAATGACAGCGGGATGGTCAAGGCGATGTCCGACGCCCTCGTCACCCATCTGCCGGAGGCTTGGGGCGGCGGCTTCGCCTTCGTCACCGCTCTGATCTCGGGGCCGCTGCTGTTCATTCTGTCCAACGACAGCTTCTACTTCGGCGTGGTCCCGGTCCTCGCGGAGACGGGGTCGGCGTACGGCATTCCGCCTGAGGTGATCGCTCACTCCGTGCTGCCCGGAATCTACCTTCACACGCTGAGCCCGCTGAGTGCGCCGATCTACCTCGTTGCCTCGCTCCTGCGCACAGACTTCGGTACCTTGCAGCGCTTCTCCCTCCGATGGGCCATCGGCATCACCCTGACGGCGATCGCCGCAGCCACGATCACCGGCGCGATCTACGCCACCTGAGCCTGCGCCCACCGATGCCATCAACCAGTCGAATTCCAGGAGTAGACAGTGCGCTTCATCAGTTACGCCATCGGAGACGCGCAGGGCGTCGGGATCAAGTCCGCAGGAGGGTATCGCGGACTCCCGGTCTCTGAGCTCGGTGGCGATCTTCAGTCGTTCCTCGGCGGCGAATCCGGTCTCACGGACCTGGCGGAGCTTCTCCAGGGTGCACCTGAATTCGCACTGTCGGACGTGACCCTGCTGCCGCCGATCCCGCGGCCCGAAAAGATCTTGTGCATCGGACTGAACTACCGATCGCACTCAGAGGAGAGCGGGTTCGACGTTCCAGATTATCCGGCGGTGTTCGCCAGGTTCGCGAACGGCCTCGTCGCGCATGGAGCCCCGTTGGTTCGACCCAACGCATCCGGCCTACTCGACTATGAGTGCGAACTCGCCGTGGTGATCGGGAAGGGCGGACGTCATATCGCCGAGCACGAGGCACTCGACCACATCGCCGGCTATTCCCTCTTCAACGACGGATCGGTCCGAGACTTCCAGATGAAGTCGCAGCAATGGACGATGGGGAAGGCCTTCGACGCCACCGGCGCGTTCGGGCCCGAGCTGGTGACAGGCGACGAACTGCCCGACGGCTGCAGCGGGCTGCGCATCCGGACCATCCTCAACGGCGAGGTCCTGCAGGATGCCAACACCGAAGACATGATCTTCGACGTGCCCCGGTTGATCGCCATCCTTTCCGAGGCGATGACATTGGCGCCGGGTGACGTCATCGTCACCGGCACCCCCAACGGCATCGGTGCCTTCCGGAACCCGCAGGTCTGGTTGCAGCCGGGCGACGAATGCACGATCGAGATCGAGCGGATCGGCACCCTGACCAATCCGGTCGTCCAGGAGCCGACGCAGTGAGGCCGAGCCCCGCAGCAGGCGACACCACCAGAGCGCCCAGGAGCCGCTCCGGCTCCGATGACCACAGATCCGATGGCGACAGAGAGGAAGGGTCGTTGGTGAGCGACGTTGCCGAGCGGTTCGCGGAGATCGTGGGGGACGCGAATCTCCTCACAGGCGAGAGGATCTCGGAGGATTACGCGCATGACGAAGCCCTGACCGCCGCCCCGCAGAAGCCCGCCTTCGTAGCGCGGCCGAAGACCGCGGAGGAGGTCGCGGCTTTACTCCTGAGCGCGGGCGAGCACGGCGTTCCGGTCACCCCGCGGGGCTCGGCCACGGGCCTTTCGGGCGCGGCCCGGCCAAGGCCGGGCGGGTTGGTGATCTCCTTCGAGCGCATGAACGCCGTACTGGAGATCGACACCGAGAACCACGTCGCGGTGGTGCAGCCGGGCATCACCCTCGCCGACCTGGACGAGCGGACTGCCGCGGCCGGACTCGGCTACACCGTGTATCCGGGCGAGTTGAGCGCGACCGTCGGCGGGAACGTCGGGACGAACGCGGGCGGGATGCGGGCCGTCAAGTACGGGGTGACGCGGCACAACGTCGTGGGACTGCAGGCGGTGCTGCCGACCGGCGAGATCATCCGGACCGGTGGCAAGATCGCGAAGGTCTCGTCCGGGTACGACCTGACCCAGTTGATCGTCGGCTCCGAGGGCAGCCTCGCCGTCGTCACCGAGGTCACCGTGAAGCTCTACCCGCGACTGCCGCACGGAGCGACGGTGCTGGCCCCCTTCAGGACCGTGGACGAGGTCTTGAAGAGCGTTATCAAGATCATCGCCAGCGGACTCGCCCCGCACATCCTCGAGTACATCGACGACCGGACCCTTGGCGCGATCAGCGACCATCTGAACCTCGACCTCGGCGTTCAGGACGCCGTCCGGGATTCCGCGGCGGCCTACCTGATGGTGGCGCTGGAGAGCCGCGACAAGGACCGCTTGCAGGCCGACGTCATGGAGCTCGGTGGCCTGCTGCTCGATCGCGGCGCGATGGACGCGTACGTGCTCGAAGGCGCCGCTGCCGGCAAGCTCGTCGAGGCACGTGAGAAGTCCTTCTGGACGGCCAAGACGATCGGTGTCGACGACATCATCGATGTCGTGGTGCCGCGGGCTGCGATGCCGGAGTTCCTGCGCCGGACCGAGGAACTCGTGCTCTCGCGCGACGCCGCCGTGGCAGGGTGCGGCCACGCCGGTGACGGCAACGTCCACCTCGGCCTCTTCTGCCCGGACGCCGACAAGCGGAAGAAGCTCCTGACCGAGATCTTCGCGCTGGGCATGGAACTGGGCGGCGCGATCTCCGGTGAGCACGGCATCGGACAGACCAGGTCCGGGTACTTCCTCGAGCTTGAGGACCCGGCGAAGATCGCGCTGATGCGCCGGATCAAGGCGAGCTTCGACCCCGCCGGAATCCTCAACCCCGGCATTCTCCCTGCTGCGGAGGTGTGAGCGCTGATGAAGATCAATGGTGCGCAGTCGCTGATCCGCACGCTCGTCGAGGCCGGGGTGGACGTCTGCTTCGCCAACCCGGGCACGTCGGAGATGCACTTCGTGGCCGCGCTCGACGGCGTTCCCGAGATGCGGGCCGTGCTCGGACTGTTCGAAGGCGTCGCCACCGGCGCCGCGGACGGCTACGCCAGGATCGCGGGCAGGCCGGCCGCGACGCTCCTGCACCTCGGACCGGGTCTCGGGAACGGGCTGGCCAACCTGCACAACGCGCGTCGCGCGCACTCGGCGATCGTCAACGTGATCGGCGACCACGCGACCTACCACAAGCGGTACGACGCCCCGCTCGAGTCGGACATCGAAGCCGTCGCCGGGACCCTCAACGGCTGGGTCCGGCGATCCGAGCACACCGAGGGCATCGGCGCCGACGCCGCCGGCGCGGTCGCGGCCTCCCAGGACCCACCCGGCCGGATCGCGACGCTGATCCTGCCGGCCGACGTCTCCTGGGGCGAAGGCGGCGTGATCGCCGCTCCCGTCCCGCCCAGGGAGCCGCAGCCCGTCGACGCGGCCACCCTTCGGCAGCTCGCCGAGGTGCTGACCAGCGGCGAGCCGGTGGCCCTGCTCATCGGGGGCAGCGCCTGCCGCGAGGCCGGTCTACGCGCGACCAGCCGGATCGCCGCCGCGACCGGGGCGAAGACGTTCGTCGAGACGTTCCCCGCGCGCCTGGAGCGCGGTGCCGGCCTGCCGGCCGTGGAACGGCTCGCCTACCTCACCGAATCGGTCGTCCAGCAGCTCGACGGGATCAGGCACCTGATCCTTGCCGGAACGAGACCGCCGGTGTCGTTCTTCGCCTACCCGGACAGGCCGAGCGACCTGGTTCCTGAGGGCGCCCAGGTCCACTTCCTGGCCGACGGTGGGCACGACGTCCCGCGAGCGCTGGAAGACCTGGCGGACCTGGTCGCGGCGGAGACCCGGCCCGTGCTCCAAGAGGCCATCCGGCCCGAGCTACCGGCCGGGCCACTGACCCTGCGGAGCTGGGCCGACGTGATCGGCGCGCTGCTGCCCGACCGCGCGATCATCGCGGACGAGTCGAACACTTCCGGTCTGCTGCTGCCGCCCGCCACCGCCGGCGCCCCACGGCACGATCTGCTGACCCTGACCGGCGGTGCGATCGGCTACGGCATGCCGGTCGCCACCGGTGCCGCCGTCGCCGCACCGGACCGGCCGGTCATCAACCTCCAGTCCGACGGCAGCGCGCTGTACACGATCTCGGCGCTGTGGACGCAAGCTCGCGAGAACCTCGACGTCACCACGGTGCTGCTGAACAACCGTGCCTACGCGATCCTGCGCCTGGAGCTGCAGCGCGTCGGCGTCCAGGGTCCTGGCCCCAAGGCCGGCGAGCTGCTCGACCTCTCCCGGCCCGACATCGACTTCGTCAAGATCGCCGAGGGAATGGGCGTGCCCGCGACCCGGGCGACGACCGCCGAGGAGCTGGCAGAACAGTTCCGGCTCGCACTGGCCGAGCCCGGCCCCCACCTGATCGATGCGATCGTGCCGCCCCTGATGTAAGGCCGGCTCGACCGAGATGATTCAACCTAGGAGATCGACAGACCATGCAATACCCCACGCGTGTGCGCCCGGTGGATTTCGGCAGCCTCTCCGAAAGACAGGAAGCGGTCCGGATCAAGATGGGTCCGTATGGCGAGGAGGCGCAGGAGAGCGCCTCCGCCATGATGAAGACCTTCCTCAACTACCCCGAATTCGCCCGCTCCATCGGCAGGATCGGCACCAGGGTCACGTTGACCAGCGACCTTCCGAAGCGTCTGGCCCTCATGGCGTCACTGCGCACGGCCTGGCTGTGCGGTTGCGAATATCTCTGGGCGCATGTTCGCGAGGAGGGCGTCGCGATCGGGATCACCGACTCCGAAGTCCGCGCGATTGCCACGGGTGAATATCAGGACGCTCTGAACAGCATCGAAAAACATGTCGTCGAGGCGGTGGACGAGATGCATGACACGCATTATCTGAGCGACGAAAAATGGTACCGGGTAGGCCGGCTCGGACCGAATGCGGTCATGGACATCATGACGACTTACGGCTTCTTCGTCACGCTCTCGGCTGCGGTCAACAGCATGGGTGTCGAGGTGGAGGACGGCCTCGCCGGGTGGGGAATGCCCAGAGCGAGCACCACGGCCGGCACGGATCTGACGGCTCCGCGTCAGGTGCCCAAGCGGGTCTTCGAAGCCGACTACGCGCTGCTGAGCCCCCAGCAGATCGAGCAGGCGAACCGGATGGGACGGCGCGGCAAGCCGACCACCTCGAAGCTCCAGAAGGCCATGATCAACTACCCCGAGTTCCTCAGGTCGATCGCACCGTTCGGCAAGCGCGCGATCGACGACACGTGCCTGCCCCCTCGGGTGTGGCAGCTCGCGGCCATGCGCACGGTCTGGCTGTGCGACAGCGAGTATCTGTGGTCACAGCACCGTAAGGCCTGCTTGGCGCTGGGCGTGACCGACGACGACCTCGCTGGTGTGGCCGAGGGCCCGCAGAGCGCGTCGCTGAAGGACTTCGACCGGGTCGTCGTCAGCGCCGTGGACGAGATGTACCACCAGAACCGCATCTCGGATGCGAACTGGAACGCGTTCGACCAGTTCGGCTCGGAGGCAATCACCGACCTGATGCTGGTGTACGGACTCTACGTTCTCCAGTCCTGCCTGGCGCGCAACTTCGGGACGACCCTGGAGGAGAACTCGATCGGCTACCTGCCCGAACTCGAGCGATTCCGTGATGGACAGCAGAGGGGAAACCGTGGCTGATCTCCGATCACAGGATTGGTTCGGCGGCGAAGGGGCCAAGGGTTTCACCCACAGGAGCTGGGTGCGGAGCCGTGGCGTGCCGAAAGACCATTTCGACGGTCGCCCGGTCATCGGCATCTGCAACACCTGGTCCGACCTCACCTCGTGCAACTCGCACTTCCGCGAGCTGGCTCAACACGTTCGCGAGGGCATCTTGGAGGCCGGCGGCGTCCCCATGGAATTCCCCGTCATCTCGACGGGAGAGACGCTGACCCGTCCCACCGCCATGTTGCTGCGCAACCTCGCCAGCATGGATGTCGAGGAGACGTTGCGAGCCAATCCGCTTGACGGCGTCGTGCTGATGATGGGCTGCGACAAGACCACGCCGGGGCTGCTGATGGGCGCCGCCAGCGTGAACCTCCCGACGATCGGCCTGTCGGCCGGGCCGATGCTCAACGGTAGTTTCCGCGGCAGGCCCTTCGGCATCAAGGACGCCTGGAACCTGGGGGCCGACCTGCGGGCCGGCCGCGCGAGCATCGACGACGTGGAAGAAGCGGAGTCCTGCCTCAACCGCACCGTCGGCGTGTGCAACGTGATGGGCACGGGCTCGACCATGGCAGCGATGGTGGAGGCGTTGGGCGTCGGGCTTCCCGACAACGCGGCGATCCCCGCCGTCGATGCGCGCCGCCGGGTACTCGCCCGGATGGTGGGACGCCGCATCGTCGACATGGTGCGCGAGGACCTCACGCTGGACAAGGTGCTGACCCGGGAGGCCTTCGAGAACGCGATCAAGGTCAACGCGGCGATCGGAGGATCCACCAATGCCGTGATCCATCTGACCGCGATCGCCCGGCGCATGGACGTCCCGCTGGACATCGAGGACTGGCACGCGATCGGACAGGACATCCCGACGCTGGTCGATATCCAGCCATCCGGCACGTACCTGATGCAGGACTTCCATGAGGCCGGGGGGCTGCCGGCAGTCATCCGGGAGATGTGCGAAGGCGGGCTGCTCAACGGTGACGCCTTGACCGTGACCGGCAAGAGTCTCGCGGAGAACAACGACCAGGCGAAGTGCCATAACCGCGACGTCATCTTCAGGCTCGATGACCCTTTCAAGGCACATTCCGGGATTGCGGTCCTTCGCGGAAACCTCTGCCCCGAGGGCGCGGTCATCAAGCCGTCCGCGGCAGAACCGCGCCTGCTCAAGCACCGCGGTAAGGCCGTCGTGTTCGAGAACCAGGACGATCTCAACGCCCGCATCGACCACCCTGATCTCGAGGTCGATGCCGACTCGATCCTGGTCCTCAAGAACTGCGGGCCCAGGGGTTTTCCCGGCATGCCCGAGCTGGGCATGATCCCGATTCCGGCCAAGCTCCTGGCTCAGGGGGTCAAGGACATGGTCCGGATCTCCGACGCGCGCATGAGTGGCACCGCCTTCGGTGCGGTCGTCCTCCACGTCTCGCCAGAAGCGGCGGTCGGCGGTCTGCTGGGCGTCGTGCGTGACGGTGACGTCATCGAACTCGATGTCGCCGGTCGCCGGCTCGAACTCCTGGTCTCCGGCGAGGAACTGACGCGGCGCTCGGGGGAACGGCCGGCGCCTGAACCGAAGGCGACGCGGGGCTACGCGAAGCTCTACATCGACACCGTCAACCAGGCCCACGACGGCTGCGACCTCGACTTCCTGGTCGGCAAGACCGGCAGCGACGTCCCACCCAACCAGCACTGACCCGCTGCGGCGGTAAGAAAGGATCAGCATTGGAATCGATCAGGATCTACGTGCCCCAGGGCTCCCTCGGTGTCGGGATCTTCCCGGAGGAGATCGGCTACGCGCTGGCACGCAACCCCCATGCGATCGCTCTGGACGCCGGCTCGACCGACGCCGGTGCGGCCTATCTGGCCACCGGGATGTCCAAGAACGACCGGGGCTCGGTCAAGAAGGACCTCCAGCTGTTGATGGGTGCCCAGCAGCAGGCGGACATTCCCATTCTCATCGGCACGTCCGGCCAGGCCGGAGGCGATCTGAACGTCGACTGGACCCGCGACATCGTCCTGGAGATCGCCCGCGAGAAGGGATACACGCCGAGGATCGCGCTGCTCTACTCCGAGCAGCGACCGCAGCTGATCAAGCAGAAGCTCGCCGAGGGCAAGATCTCCAACCTGCCCCCGCTGGACGACCTCGATGAGGCCACCATCGATCAGTGCCTGCACATCGTCGCGCTGATGGGGCCGGAGCCCTACTTCGCGGCGCTGGAGGCGGGCGCCGACATCATCATCGGCGGCCGGACCTCCGATCCGGCGGTGATCGGGGCGTTCGCACTGTGGAAGGGCGCACCGGCCGGGCCGAGCTGGCACGCGGGCAAGATCGCCGAGTGTGGCGGCCAGGCAACCACGGCCAACACCGGACAGCGTGGTGTGCTCCTCGAGATCGATGCCGACGGGTTCGCGGTCGAGCCGGTCGATCCGCAGTTCAGGGCGCTGGTCGAGGGCATCGCGGGGCACCTGCTGTACGAGAACAAGAACCCGTGGCGGCTGACCGAGCCGGGTGGCGAGCTCGATGTCACCGAGTGTGAGTATGTCCAGCTGACCGAGTCGAAGGTGCGGGTGACGGGATCGAAGTGGGTTCCGCGGCCGTACACGATGAAACTGGAAGGCGCCTCCGGGGACCTGTTCCAGACGATCATGATCGTCGGGATCGTCGACCCCGACGTGCTCGCCGAGCCTGCGGTGTTCCACGACATGATGCTGACGACGCTGACCAAGCGTGCCATCTCGGCCACGGGCCTGAGCCGGGATGACTTCGACATCTCGCTGCGCATGTACGGCTGGAACGGGGTGAGCGGAATGGCGCCGCCTCCCGGTTCGGTCCCGCTCGAGATCGGCATGATGTGCGTCATCACCGCCCAGACCCAGGAGCTGGCAAGCCACATCGCCAAAGCCTGCAACCCGTACTTCTTCCACATGCCGCTTCGCCTGGGCATGGAGTTGCCCAGCTACGGCTGGCCGTTCACGCCGGGCGACATCGATCGCGGCCGCGTCTTCCAGTTCGTGCTCAACCACGTGGTCAGCGTCGATGACCCCCTGGAACTGGTTCGCATCCAGATGCTTGATGATCTGAAAGTGAAGGTGGCAGCCAATGCCTAAGGTCCGTGAAGTCTGTCATCACGTCAGGTCGAAGGTGGCGGGCCCGTTCTGGGTCACCATCGACCTGATGTTCGACGGCCAGGAGAACTACGATCGCTATGCCCAGAGCCCCTCGCTGAGCGCCGAGTCGATCGCGGCAATCTATGGGGTCGAGGCGGACACGATCTCTCTCTACCCGGTTCCGCAGATGAAGGTCTTGAAGATCTCCTACCCCAGGCGATCTCCTCAGGGTGGCATCGAGGAGCGGGACCTGCACTCCGGGCAGCAGTACGCCTACCTCCTCGATGTCGAGCTCACGTGATGTGTCGACGACCGGGTGAGGGGCGAATGACATGAGTCAGGCGTTCGGTGACTATCAGCTGGAAATCTACTTCAACGCTCTGAACGGGCGCGTCTCTGATTTCCCGATGGACTACGCGACGCTCGAACGTCGAGCGGTCGCCGCGCTCGACCCGTCGTTGCTGTCCTACATCGCCGGCGGTGCGGGGGACGAGGCGACCCAACGTCGCAATGTCGACGCTTTCGCGCAGTGGGGACTTGTGCCCCGGATGCTGGTCGGTGCGAGCGACCGGGACCTGTCGGTGACCGCCTGGGGACATACCTTCCCCACCCCGGTCTTCATGGCGCCGGTCGGGGTCGCCGGTCTGGTGACCCCTGATCGGCACGGTGACATCGCCATCGCCCAGGCGGCGGCCGCCACCGGTGTGCCGGCGATGTTCTCCACGCTCATGGAGGATCCGCTGGAGGACGTCATCCCGCATGCCGGCGAAACCCCGAGCTTCTTCCAGCTCTACACGCCCAAGGATCGTGATCTCGCGGCCAGCCTGATCGAGCGCGCGGTCCAGGCCGGCTATCGCGGGATCACGGTGACCCTTGATACGTGGCTCCCGGGCTGGCGGCCAAGGGACCTGGCTTCGGGCAACTTCCCGCAGCTGCGCGGACACGTACTGAAGAACTACACCAGCGATCCGGTCTTCCGCCGGCTCGTCGGTTTCAGCGAGGATCCGCAGGTGATCGTGAGCACCTGGGCACAGATCTTCGGCAACCCGCTGACCTGGGCCGACCTCGCGTGGCTGCGCTCCCTGACCGATCTGCCGCTCATCCTCAAGGGCATCGCGCACCCGGACGACGCTCGTCGCGCCATCGACGCCGGCGTGGACGGCATCTACTGCTCCAACCACGGTGGCCGCCAGGCCAACGGCGGCCTCAGCGCCCTGGAGCTCCTGCCGGCGGTCGCCGCGGCGTGCGAGGGCCGGGTCCCGGTGCTGTTCGACTCCGGCGTGCGCAGCGGGACCGATGTGGTCAAGGCGCTCGCCCTCGGCGCGACCATGGTGGGCATAGGTCGCCCTTACGTCTACGGACTCGCGCTCGGTGGCGTGCCCGGCCTGATTCATCTGCTCCGGATGTTCCTGGCCGAGGCGGACCTGCTGATGGCCGTGAACGGATACCCGAATCTCGCCGAAGTGCGGGCGAACGTCCAGCGCGCGCTGGCCGGACGGGCATGACCACCACCGACATCGCCCTGGTCACGGGCGCGAACAAGGGCCTGGGCCGCGAGATCGCGCGGCAACTGGCGGGCCGAGGTATGCGGGTCTATCTCGGCGCCCGGGACGAGACCCGTGGCCGGGAGGCGGCCGATGAGCTGGCTGCCGGCGGCGGCGATGTTCGATTCGTCCAGCTCGATGTCACCGACGTGGGCTCCGTCGCGGCCGCGGTCGCGACGATCGACGCTGAGTCCGGCCGCCTTGACGTCCTGGTCAACAACGCGGGCATCTCAAGCGAGATCGGCACCGCGGTCCCCGACATCACCGCGGACCAGATGCGCGCCACCTTCGAGGTCAACGTTTTCGGCGTCGTCACCGTGACCTCGGCCTGCATCCCGCTGCTGCGAAAGTCGGCGAACGGGCGGATCGTCAACATGTCCAGTCGCCTCGGGTCGCTGACCGCCTTGAGCGCCCCGGACAGCCCGCAGCGCACGACCGGAGCACTCACCTACAGCTCCTCCAAGGCCGCGCTCAACGTGCTCACGCTCCTGTACGCCGAGGCCTTGCGAGCAGACGGTATCCAGGTCAACGCGGTCACTCCCGGCCGGGTACCGACCGACATCAACGCGTCCACCGACCGGCGCGGTGAACGCACACTGGCCGACGGTGCGGCGACCCCCGTCCACATGGCCACGCTCCTGCCCGGGACCATGACGGCAACATTCCGCGGTGCCGCGGTCGATGAGTCGCCGGGGTGGTGACCCCAGCGCCCTGCGCCGTGGACGCGTGCGACACCTGCCAGGTTCTCCGCGAGCAGAACCTGGCAGGTCGATGACGTCAGCCGTCCAGTTCGTCGGCGACGCGGACGATGCCATACCGGTAGGCGTAACGCACCGCGTGCACCCGATCGCGCAGCTTCAGTTTCGTGAGGATCCGTGAGACGTGCGTTTTGACCGTCTCGTCGCCGATGTAGAGGGTCGCGGCGATCTCTTGATTGGTCAACCCCTCAGCGAGCAGCAGAAACACCTCGTGTTCGCGCGCGGTCAGCTGGGCCATCCCTGGTGGCAGCGTCTGGACCGACTGCTCGACCGGAGCGATCGCGTCGGCGATGCGTGAGGTGAGCCGCCGAACGACGGACGGGTCGACGTAGGCGTCGCCGCGAGCCGCGGCTTTGACCGCGGCGATGAGCTCCTCGGCGGGCAGGCTCTTGAGCACGAAGCCCTGCACTCCCGCGGTCAGGGCACTATGGAGGTATTCGTCGCTGTCGTAGGTGGTGAGCATGAGAATGCGGACGCTGGTCAGTCCCGACGCCCTGATCTCGGCTGCTGCTGCGAGGCCGTCGAACTTGGGCATTCGGACGTCGAGGATCGCCAGGTCCGGCCGCAGTCGGAGCGTTTCCGAGACCGCGGCGCGCCCGTCCGCGACCTCGGCCACGCACTCCAGGTCCGGCTGAGTACTGAGGATGGCGCGCAACCCGGAGCGGAAGGTCGCGTGGTCATCGGCGATGAGGATGCGAGATGTCACAGTGCTTCTCCTGACGATGACGCGTCAGAGCATACGCTCACCCTGGTCTCCCAAGTCTTTCCGCTGCCGTCGGGTCCGTGTGAGACGGTGCCGCCGAACAGGGCCACCCGGCTCCGGATGCCCACCAGCCCACGCCCGGTCGAGGGACGGTCGGCTCGCTCCTGGCGTGGGCCGATGCCGTTGCGCACGCTCAGCACCACGTGGTTCTCGCCGAAGTCGAGATCGACGTCCACCGTGGTCCCGTCTCCGTAGCGCAGTGCGTTGGTCAGCATTTCCTGGGCGATCCGGTACAGCGCGATGTCGACCGAACCGGGCAGCTCGCGCGGCATGCCCGTCACCTGGAACCGGATGGCCAAGCCCGAGCGCCGGACACCGTCGAACAGTTCGTCCAGATTGCCGAGGCCGATCTGGCTGGTCGAATCGGAGGTCCTGTGCAAGATGTCGAGCACCCGGCGGAGGTCGAGCATCGCCGATCGGCTGGACGCCTCGACGGCTGTGAGCGAGTCGATGATGTCCGGATCAGCGCACTCGGGCCGAGCGGCGAGCTTGAGACGTGCCGCACCCGCGTGCACACCGATCGCGCTCACGTGGTGGGAGATGACATCGTGCAGGTCACGCGCGATCGACGTCCTCAATCTCTCCGCAGCCCTCTCCATCTCGGCGGTGGCGTCGCGCACCTCCATCTCACGGTTGTGGTGCAGCTCCGCGATGTAGCCACGGCGCGCTGAGGTATACCGGCCGACCAGCCAAGGAATGAACGCATCCTTCACCACTCCTGTGACGGCCGCGAGCATGTCGCCGGGACCGGCCACCGACTCCGCGATCGCGATGCCGGCCGCCAGCACGATGACGGCGCCGATGCTCGACCTGTCACGCAGCCAGGCGCCGGTGCGGTACGCCGCGATCACGCTGCCGATCAGATCCCAATCCGCGCCGGGCGTCGCCTGGAGCAGAAGGGCCAAGCCGACAGCAGTGGCCGCGTGCGCGACGGCCACTTGCCCCGAGTATCGGGGAGGGAGCGCAAGTGCGGCATCCACACACACAATGGTGATCAACCCGCCGATCCGGAGCGCGCCGGGCAGGTCGGGCGTCGCCACGGCGAACATCACGACGTCGACCAGCAGGCAAGCAAGGGCGATGAGCCGAGCCTGCCGGGCGAGCGACTGCATCACATCGGGCACTTCCCTTCGTCGCGCGGACAAGCGCGCTACGGGGGTACGGGCATCCTCCACATCGGCCATCTGCAACCATCTACCACTGGTACGCCGACGGTTGAATCCCCCGATCAGGGGGCATGCCTCCCCGAATGGTGTGACGATCGCCACGCGTCGAACTCTATAGGTTGGCGAAAACCCGGTCTTGTGATGGAGGGCCCGTGCCGTCGTACAACCTGTCCTCGCTGCTCGAATCAAGCGCAGCCAAGTATCCCGACCGTGCTGCGATCGTTCTCGGCGAGACTCGTCTGAACTACGCCCAGGTCAACGGTGCGGCCAACCAGGTCGCCAACCTGCTGGTCTCCCGCGGCGTGAAGCCGGGCGACAAGATCGCCCTGATGATCCCCAACCTGCCGTTCTTCACCATCGTCTACAACGGCATCCTCAAGGCCGGCGCCACCGTCGTACCGCTCAACGTGCTGCTCAAGGGCCGCGAGGTCGCCTACCATCTCGGCGACTCGGACGCCGTCGCGCTGTTCGCCTTCCAGGGCACCCCCGAGCTGCCCATCGGCCGAGACGCGTACGCCGGCTTCCAGGCCACCGAGAGCACCAAGGACTTCTTCGTGGTGACCGTCGACCCGGCCGCGCCGAGCCCGATCGAGGGCACCGAGACCTTCGGCGCCGCCATCGCCGCGCAGCCGGCCACGTTCGACACGGTCGCCACCGACGAGGACGACACCGCCGTCATCCTCTACACCTCCGGCACCACCGGCCGGCCCAAGGGCGCCGAGCTGCGCCACCGCAACATGCGCGACAACGCGCTGGTCTCCGACCAGCTCTTCGGCGCCGACGGGACCAGCCCGGACACCTACCTGTGCGTGCTGCCGCTGTTCCACTCCTTCGGCCAGACCGTCATCCAGAACGGCGCGGCCGCCTTCGGCGGCACCGTGGTGATGCTGCCGCGGTTCGACCCGCAGGCCGCGCTCGGGCTGCTGCTCAAGGAGCAGGTCACCTTCTTCGCGGGCGTGCCGACCATGTACTGGGGCCTGCTGGGCGCGCTCGACGAGAGCGTCGACGTGGCCGCCATCGCCAGGAACCTGCGCACCGCCGTGGCCGGCGGCTCGGCGCTGCCGGTGGAGATCCACCACGAGTTCGAGAAGCGGTTCGGCGTCGTCATCGCCGAGGGCTACGGCCTCTCGGAGACCTCGCCGGTGGCGGCCTTCAAGCCGCGCGGCGCGCCCGCCCGGGCCGGCTCCATCGGCACCGCGATCCCGGGCGTCGAGCTCAAGCTCATCAAGCCGTCGAGCTGGGAGGAGATCGGCTGGACGCCCGACGCCATCGGCGAGATCGCGATCCGGGGCCACAACGTCTTCAAGGGCTACTACGACCGCCCCGAGGCCACCGCCGAGGTGCTCACCGAGGACGGCTGGTTCCGCTCCGGCGACCTGGCCAAGCGTGACGGTGACGGCTGGTACTACATCGTCGACCGGGCCAAGGAGATGATCATCCGCGGCGGCTTCAACGTCTACCCGCGCGAGATCGAAGAGGTGCTGCTCACTCACCCGGCGATCTCGCTGGCCGCCGTCATCGGCGTGCCGCACGAGTCCCACGGCGAGGAGATCAAGGCCGTGGTCGTGCTCAAGCCCGGCGCCACCGCCACGCCCGGCGAGCTGGTGGAGTGGTCGAAGGAGCAGATGGCCGCCTACAAGTATCCCCGCGTCTTCGAGATCGCCGACGCCCTCCCCATGACCGCCACCGGCAAGATCCTCAAGCGCGAACTCTCGTAGCTGGTCCGGCCCGGCCGGCACAGCCCTCGCCGACCTTCCCGACGAGGGCTACGCGTTTCCGGGACCCTGATCAGCCGCAGGTGGTGACCCAGGCGTGGGAGCTGATCTTGTTGTCGGCGCTTTCACCTGTGTGGAAGACTTCCCGTCCCAGGGTGAAATCCTGCCAATAGTCGCCGTGCCCCAGGCACATCCACGGACCCACGAAACCAGGGTCTCTCCACATCACCACGTCGTCGTACTGATGGACGTAGCCGCGGTTGTAAACCGACGTCGCGATGTTGTCCATGTTCCCGCAATCAAGGCCGGAATACTGATAGTTATTCCAGTCGCCGCCGTATCCACAGCCGCGGCCCTGCTCGTAGGCGTCCTCGTAGATCCAGAATCTGCCGTCGACCACGCCCGCGGTGCCCACCTCTCTGGGCTCGGCGTTGTAGGCCGCCACCGGGGCCTCTTGCGCCGTTTTGCGGTCGGGGGTGTCCGCGGAGGCGGCGGGCATCCCGATGAGAAGTGCGCCGACGGTCGCCATGCTCAGGAGCACGGCACGAATGGTGTTCATTCTTTCCCTTCCTTTCGAATATCGCGCTCAGCGATGATTGCGGCCGCCCGGGGCAGGGCGGCGAGTTCCAGGTCGCGTTTCGCCTTGATGTCGGAGCGGTACCGCGCGACGAGGTCCCGCTCGTACCGGGCGTCCAGCCGCCGTACCGTGTTGGTCAGGCCGGTGTCTCTCGCGCAGGTCGCCTCGGCCACCGCGGTGCGGATCTCTTCAGCACGGTCATGCCTGTCAGCGCCGCCCAGCATCGCCCCGCGCGCGGCCGCCGGGCGGCCATAGTCGTGGCCACGGCCGCGCATGCACGCGGACCACTCGGCCAGACCCGCCTTGTACCCTGCGTCTTCCAGCACCTTTCCGGCCCGGAGCGGCCTCAGCTGCTCGGTGACCTTCGTCACCCGGTACCACGTGCGCAGGTCGCCGTAGAGCAGCCGCTCGGCCTCGGAGACGCAACCGCGGTCGCTTCTCCGCATGGTGCCGCCCAGAGGCACCTTCGCCTCCAGGCCGACCGGCGCCGGGCCGTTGAGCGCGGTGCGGGCGGCGGCGCGGGCCTGCTTCGACAGCCCCTGGAAATAGCGTTTGTTGGGGTCCGCCTCCGCCAGCGCGGCGGCCCGCTCCTGAAGGTCGCCGCCGTATCCGTGCTTCTTTGCCCAGTCAATGTCCGTGAGCACGTAGGGGAATTGCAAACTCTGCGGCATCGTATTATCCGGTGGTGTCATCCAGACCTTGAAGCCGTGTTTCCTCATGCAGTCGCGTAAAAGCAGCTGCTCGGCCCTGTCGAGCATGTCCCTTTCGGTTTGGGTTTTGGTTTGGGTGAACGAATCGGGCGGTTCTCGGACGGTGGCACCGTCCGAGCAGGCACTGATTGCCAGCAGAACCGCCAGCGCGGATATCGTGCGCCACATATTCCGATGGTGACATTCGGCCGCCGCTTCCCGACACCGGAAAAGCTGCCGATAAAGATGTCTTTCCTGCCAGCGGCCCAGCCGGCCGGGAGCGGCGTGGCAGTCCGTGAGTGCCGGTGGATGTATTCGACCTTGAGGGTGGAGTCGAACGATTCGGCGGCATTGTCGAGGCCGGAGCCGGCCCTGCGCTGGTGGGCCGCGCTCTACCATGCCGACCAGATTCAGCCGTACAAGGCGGACGGCGAACGTATCCCTTGGGTGTGGCCGCCGGCCCGCAGTGACCGGTGATGCTCACCGGAGGGCGCGCGCCCTCGCCGACCTGATCCGCGGTTTCGGCGGCGACGCGGCCACCGCCCACCCGGCCACCTGGGCGGACGCCGAAGGCGAAGCTTATGACGACCTGGCCGAGGGGGCCGACGGCATCATGCTGGCCGGTCGGCACGGAGCGTGGACGGTTGTCATGGAGCTCTTCAACGCGCGGGGCATGCCCGGGACACGACACCGAGCACGGTCGCCTGCTGCTGAAGGAACGGGCCGTGCAGGCGCTGATCTACGCTCTGCGGCCCGGTGCCGTCCTCGCCGGCATCGCGCGGGGGACGGTCGAGGCCGCCGGAGAGACCCACCTTCGCGAAGAGAACGGCGACCGCGAGCGGGAGCGCATCCTGAACGTCGTCACCTACTCCCTCCGCACCGGGATGAGCCCGTGGTGACCGGTCCCCCCGGAGGATCGGCGGGCTGCCCGGGCTCGGTGGGATCATCGCCGATCGGGGGCGTAAGGACGGAGCATGTTCCCGGGCCGGTGTTCGGCGAAGCCGGGCGTGCCGAGGTCGAGCGGCGAGGCGGCGTCCAGGGCCGCGCCGAGGCGGTTGAGCGTGGCGGCCCGGGTCTCGGGCCAGGCCCGGCCGGTGATCCGGCGTTCCAGCGTCAGCGCCGAAACGATGATCTCCGACGGCCGGTAGCCGCAGTGCCCGGGGCGGTCGACGAACGCCTGCCGCAGGAGCCTCCCGCCGCCCATGCCGCGCACGGCGTCGGCGTACGCCTCGGCCTGCACGACGGTGGGCGCGTTGTCGCCGGTCTCGTGGAGCGTGAAGACCGGGTCACGCAGCTCGCCTGTGGGGGTGACGTTGGCGGCCATGTAGGCCACGGCGGCGGGGTCGGCGGTGATCCGTGGCGCGCCGGCCAGCGTCGCCAGGTCGTCGGCCAGGCTCAGCCCGGCCTCCCGGTACAGGGCCTTGACCTGCCGTGCGGTGCCGGAGCGGGCCAGGAGCGAGCGGTAGTCGACCCCGTCGTTCCAGGAGAAGTTGCCGCCCGCGCGTTGCTCCAGGGGCTGGCGAGGTGAGAAGGCGGCCCACATGAACGCCTGGTATTGCTGCTCCTGCTGGGCGGCGTGATCTCCAGGGGCCGGCTTGGGCGTACCGGCCACCGACCAGGTGGACAGCTGAGCGAACGACGCGGCCAGAGCGATGCGCGCGCGTCCCTGCGAGGTGGCCTGGGCGGCGTCCAGGATCTCCTTGCCCTTACGCTGGCGGGCCGCCTCGTCGGTGACCCGGACGAGTTCCAGGTCCGAGCCGGGGGCGGTGAGCTGCTTGAGCGCCCAGGTGGCGTCCAGGCCGGCGTTCAGCATGGCGACCGGGCCGGCGACGGACCCGCACAGGGGAAGCGCGCCGTCGAAGCGTTCAGGGTGATTCTGTACGAGGCCGGCGGCGACCTGCCCGCCCATGGACGAGCCCCAGGCCATCGTGCGGGCGGGCCGCCCGAACCGGGCGCGTACCTCGTCCAGCACCGCAACGGCATCCGGCATGATCTCGGCCACCGCCCAGCCGCTGCCCGCGGGTTGAGTGCCCGCCAGGGCGTAGCCGTGGGACAGGAGCCACTCCCGGGTGACGGCGTCGGGGGCGTTCGCGGCGGGCCGGCCGGCGGTGGAGACGTAGCCGGGGCTCCACACCAGGAGGGCTCCCCGCCAGTTCTCGGGGACCTCGATGAGATAGCGGCCTCCGCTGGGCAGGAGGCCCTCGACGCGGGAGACCGGCGGGGCGGAGGCGCAGGCGGGCTGACCGGCGAGCGCGATGGCGACGGTGGCCAACAGGGCTGTGGCGGCTGATCTGACCGATGCGAGCACGATGCACCTCCATGTGTTGGGTGTTGAGCACTCCTGATAGTCGGGGGTACTTGTATTGATCGTCAAGATAACTGTTATTTATGATGGCAGGACCGATCACGTGAACAGGACTCTTCCAGGCTTTCTTTCCTGATGCCATCTGCCCTTGGCGCGAACGGCGCCCTCGCTCCGCGCGTCACCAGAACAACGAGAAGCAGTCACAGGGATTGACATTGACGACAGAAAGCTGAACGATCGTCACTACCAACGTCGAAGATAGACGTTACAGCAGCTGACCAAGCGTCCCGCTGGCCATTCGCGGACCTCGTCGGGGCCTAGCCAACACCCCCTGCCTTGCCCATCTACCGTGGAGGAAACGCGACATGTCTGCCCGCTCCATGACCGCGCGGACCCTGCTGGCGGCGACCGTGGGCGCGGTCGTCCTCGCCGGCTCCGGTGCCGCCGTAGCGGCGCCCACCCAGGATCCGCCACCATCGAGAACACCCTCGGACGCCTCGACGCAGACCGTGCTGCCCACGGTCCGGGAGGCCGCCGACGGGCTGCCCGGGCACACCGTCTACCGCCCAGCCGATCTCAAGGCACTGCCGAAGGGCAGCCTGCCGGTGATCGTCTACGGCAACGGCGCCTGCGCGACGAGCAACCTCGAAGCGATCACGTTCCTCACCGGCCTGGCCTCCCAGGGATACGTCGTCGTGGCCAACGGCGCGGTGGATGAGTTCCCCGTCCCCAACAGCCCCGGGAACACGACGGCCCACCCCGAGGCGCTCCTCGCGGCCGCCCACTGGGCCACCGAGTCGAAGGCGGCCCGGAAGCAGTTCGGCGGGCGGGAGGACAGGACGCGGATCGGCGTGCTCGGCCACAGCTGCGGCGGCATCGAGGCTCTCGCCGCCGGGACCGACCCCTTGGTCGACGCGGTCGCCGGGTTCAACACCGGCTACTTCCCGGAGCCGAGCTTCGGCGGCTACGGGCGCGACCGTCTCGCCGGCCTGCACAGTCCGACGCTGCTGGTCAACGGGGGTCCGGATGACGTCGCCCACCAGAACAGCATCGACAACTACGCCCTGCTCGACGTCCCCGCCGTCCTGGCCGGTGACACGACGGCCGGCCACAGCAATCTGATCTCCGGCACCAGGGCCACCACGGGCTGGCAGGTGGCCGCGGACTGGTTCGACTACGTCCTGCGCGGCGACCGGGCCGCCGGGGCACGCTTTGTCGGCCCCGACTGCGGACTGTGCGCCGAGGCCGGCTGGAAGATCGAGTCGAAGGGGCTGTCGCTGTGATCCGCCGTGGAGTGAGCATGTTCCTGGCCATCGCGCTGGCGACCGTCGTCGGCGGCGGAACCGCCGCCGCTGCCCCGCCCCGGCCTCCCGGCGGGGCACCGTGCCTGGCGGGCTCCCCCGCCGACCCCACCTGCATCAGCGGCACCCTCGACGACGGCACACCCTACGAGTTCGTCGTCCCGGCCGGCTGGAACGGCACCGTGGTGGTCGCCCTCGACTTCGCCGGCTCGGGCCTGAACGACTCCCTGACCGCGCGATTGCTGGCCAATGGCGTGGCCCGCGGCGGCACCAGCCGGGCGATCACCGGCTGGGACATCCGGTCCGCCATCGACAACCAGGCCGAAGCGCTCGCCCGCTTCGAGCACGCCTACGGCCGGGCACGTTACGCGATCGATTCCGGGACCTCGATGGGCGGTTTCGTCGCCGCCGGCGTCGCCCAGATCCACCCCGACGCCTTCGATGCCGCCGTCCCGATGTGCGGCGGCCTCGGCGGGTCCGTCGGCCAGTGGAATCAGAAGCTCGACACGCTCTTCGTGCTCGAGCGCCTGGTCGCCCCGGGGCTGCCGGTCATCGACATCCCGGAGAACGTCGAATCGGCCCGGAAATCATGGATCGACGCCCTGGCCGCGGCGCAGCGGACTCCCGAGGGCCGAGCCCGGATCGCACTGGCCGCCGCGATCGGCCAGCTGCCGGCCTGGGGCCGTAACTCCGACGGGTCCGCGCCGCCGCCACCGGACAGCAGGGACGCCAGCGCGCTGGAACAGGGCGCTTACCTAGCGCTCGCCGGTGGTCCCCTGCCCTACGTCGGGCAGGCCATGAGCAGCCGGCGCCAGATCATGGCGGTGGTCGGCGGGAACCCGTCCTGGAACACCGGCGTGGACTACGCGAAGCAGCTGCGCCAGGCCGATCCCGCCCTCCGGCGTGCCGTCGACGCCCTGTACAAGGCGGCAAGCCTGGACCTCCGTGCGGACCTGAAGAACCTGGCCGCCGCGCCCCGCATCGCCGCAGACCCCGACGCCGTCGAGCGGTTCTCCCGGGGCATCGTCCTGGACGGCGACCTGCGGATCCCCGTGCTGACCGTGTCCGGAATCGGCGACCAGATCTCCACCGTCGCCCAGCAGCAGTCGTACGGAGACAAGGCGCACCGGGCGGGAGCAGGCTCCCTGCTGCGCCAGACGTACACCAGGACCGTCGGCCACTGCGAATTCTCACCAGCGGAGCAGGAGGCGGCTCTGATGACGGTGCTCCACCGGCTGCGGACCGGTCACTGGCCCGCGACGTCCGCCCCGGCGATGAACGCCCGCGCGGCGGGACTGGCAGCCGACCCCGCGCCCCGGTACGTCCCGTTCACCCCGCCCCGCTTCAACCGCCCCTATCCCGGCTGAGCCGCATGGGCCGCATGGGCCGCATGGGCCGCTGCCCGGCACCGCGTCAGGGTGTCGACGCGGTGTTCTGCACCCCGATCGCGATCGGGGTGACAGAGGTGGTCATACCATTCATGGCGAGCCTGAGCATCGGGGCGATGGTGCCGCCGAAACCGGTCCGTGCCTGCGCGGCTCCCCCTGAACGGGGATCCGTGCCGTGCTGGGAGCGGTAATTGGCGAAGCTGACCACGCGGAGGTCCGGCAGCACCAACCAGGCGTAGGCCTGGTCAGGTTCGGTGGAAGGGTTCTGCAGGACGAGTCCGGATCCGTTGAGCGGTTCGTACGGTCCGGTCAGGCTGGGCGCGGCGAAGCCGTACAGCCCGGTGGGTGCACGGTCGGCCGGGTGAAAGTTGTGACGCTGGGTGGAGAAGAAGAGGTAGTACCAGGAATCGTGGACGATGACGTGCGGCCGTTCGAGCTCGTGGTTGACGCCTTCGGCGACGAGCAGGGGCGGTAGCAGGGACCAGGCGCCGGCCTGTGCGGTGGCCAGGGCGATCGCGCCGGTGAAGCCGTCCTCCCAGGCGGTGGACGCGGCGACGAGCAGATGGCCGCGCCCGTCGGCCGGATCGCGGAACCAGCCGGGATCGCGGAAGGCCCTGATCCGGCCCGCCGCCCCGTCGGACTCGTCGGCCGGCAGATACACCCGGCCGTCGGAGCGCAGGACCTCCCGGTGCTCGGCGTCCTGCCGCAGCAGGATGCGACCGCCGTCGGCGATCAGGGCGGGGCGGGTCTCGATGACGCTCTGCCGGTACGTCGGCCGTGCTTCGCCGCGCCGCCCGGCGGCCGTGTAGAACACGGAGACGCTGCCGTCGGGCCGGCGGATCGCTGACCCTGACCATTCACGGCTGCCGGGCGAGGCGCCGTCGGCGAAGGCGTTCCCCAGGTCCTCCCACTGATCGCCGATCTTACCGAGCAGCCGGATCCGGGCCTGGTCATGGCGCTCTTCGGGATGGCCGAGGGCGGGAGCCGACAGGCCCATCCACAGCTCCTTGCCGCCGATCACGCTCGTTGAGCCGTCCTCCTCCTGGATCGGCCACAGGTCCCACAGATCGTGGTCCGGCAGGATCCGTGGCAGGGCCGGCGGATCGATGACAGGCGCCGTGACCGCGCCGGTCCCGGCGAGCAGATCGAGGTGCCGGCGGGTCCAGTACGCCGGTCGACTCCCCCAGCGCGGCGCGCTCATCGCCGTCACCCCTTCAGGGAGCCCTGGAGCAGGGCCTTGACGAAGTGACGCTGGAAGATGAGGAAGATCACGAGCGTGGGGGTCAGGATCAGCAGCGATCCGGCGCAGAGCAGCGGGATGTCGGTGCCCCACTGGCCCTGGAAGGCGCCCAGGGCGCCGGACATCGTTCGCTTAGTCGGGTCGTCGACCAGGACGATGGCCAGCAGGAACTGGTTCCAGGTCCACAGGAACAGCAGGATGCCCAGCGACGAGATCGCCGGCATGGCCAGGGGGACGTGGATGCGGCGGAACAACTGCCACACATCGGCTCCGTCCATGCGCGCGCTCTCGGACAGCTCCCCGGGCATGTTGACGAAGTGGGCGCGCATCCAGAAGACGCTGAACGGCATGAACAGCCCGATGAGCGGCAGGATGATGGCCCACCGCGTGTTGAGGAGTCCCATGTCGCGGATCTGGTAGTACAACGGCGTGATGATGCCCTCGAACGGGAGGGTCAGGCCGAGCACGAACAGCAGGAAGATCGCCCGTCCGCCGTACACGCGCAGGTGGCCGATGGCGAAGCCGGCCATCGTGCCCAGCAGGATCGAGATCGGAACCACACCCAGCACGATGAGGGCGCTCGACTTCAGCAGCTCGCTCATGTTCGCCGCCTCGAAGGCCCGCAGGAAGTTGCCCCACTGGGGGTCGTCCGGCCAGGCCAGTCCGGCCGGATAGCTGCCCGAGGGGTGCAGGGCGGTGACGAACAGGCTGAGGAACGGCAGGAGCGTGACCGCCATCATGAGGATGAGCAGGAGCCGCCCGGTCCAGGCCTCCCGCCACCCGAGGATCATCGGTCGCCGTCCTTCGCGAACCACTGGATGGGCAGGGCCCAGGCGATCACGAGGACCATGAGCACCACGGCCAGCGCCGAGGCCATGCCGACCTCGCGTTCGGAGAAGGCCAGGTAGAAGATCTGCAGGCCGGGAACCATGGTCGTGTTGCCGGGGCCGCCCTGGGTGGAGATGTAGATGATGTCGAAGCTCGCCAGTGCCGCGATCACGGTCACGGTGACGCAGACCGCGATCTCCTGGCGCAGGCTCGGGACCGTGATGGAGATGAACTCCCGCCACGGCCCGGCGCCGTCGAGGCGGGCGGCCTCGTACAACGCCGGGTCGATCTTGCTCATGCCCGCCAGGAGCAGCAGCGTGCACAGGCCGAGCAGCACCCACGCGCCGATCATGCCGACCGCCGGAAGGGCGGTGGCGAAATCGCCCAGCCAGGCCCGGGTCACCCCGCCGAGGCCGATGAGCGTGAGCAACTGGTTGACCACTCCGGTGGACGACAGCAACCAGCTCCACGCGATGCCGGCGGCCACCAGCGGGATGACCTGCGGCAGGAAGAGCACGGTCCGCGCCACGACGGCGAGCCTGGTCGCGGCGATACGCCTGATCGTCGCCGCGATCGCCAGCCCGAGCACGACCGGGATCGCGCTGAAGAACACGATCAGCTGGAAGGCGTTGACCAGCGAGTCGAACAGGTCCGGATCGGTGAAGACCTTGCCGTAGTTGGCCAGCCCCACCCAGGTGGAGGCGCCGATGCCGTTCCAGTCGTACAGCGAGTACTGAAGCGTCAGGGTGATCGGGCGCAGGACGAACACCGCGTAGAAGGCGAGCGCCGGGGCGACGAACAGCCAGCCGACCAAGCCACGCGTGCCGCGCAGCTTGGTCACCACCGGCCGCCGGGGCGAGGATCGGGCGCCGGCAGGGCGGGTCATCACCTTCTCAGTTCCCTTCGAGCTGGCCGGCGTAGTCCTCCTGGACCGTCTTCAGCAGCTCTTGCGGCGTCTGCTGTCCGGCGACCAGCTTCTGCAACTGCGGCGTCCAGCTCTTGGCGTAGATGGCGCCGGTGGCGTTGGCGATGAAATCCATCGCGCCGTCGTCCCTCGCGATGTCCGCCCCGGCTGCCAGCGTGCTCGCGGTGACCTTGTCCGGCGCCACCGTCGGCATGTACGCGTCGGCCGGGCCCATCGGACGCGATCCGCCGATCTCGACGCCGATCTCGCGGGCCCGCTTGTCGGTGGCCACCCAGTCGAGGAAGAAGGCGGCGCAGTCGGCGTTCTTGGCGTTCGCGGCGATGCCGAAGGTGAGGGGGGCCGACATCGCGGCCAGTTTGCCGCCCTGCTGCGCTGACGGCATCAGATAGAAGCCGACGTTGCCCGGCATCTGCTTGTCGAGGTTGCCCGACTCCCAGTCGCCGTTGAACATGAACAGGCCCTGGCCGTCGATGAAGCGGCTCATCATGGTCGCGTAGTCGACCGCGTTGACGTCCTTCTGGAAGTATCCTGCCTTGGTCCACCGCTCCAGGTGTTGGGCGGCCTGCAGGTTCGACGGGGTGTCGATGGTGGCACCGGGCTTCTGGAAGATCCAGTCGTTGATGGGCCCGGTCGGGCCGTAGGAGGCCATGAGGTTTTGCAAGGGGAATGCCAGGCCACCGGTGGCGCCGCCGTTGAACTGCAGGATGGGCGTGATGCCCGCCTTCTTGGCCTTGTCCAGCACTTCGTCGAGCTCCGCCAGCGTGGTGGGCGGCGCGGACATCCCGATCTGCGCGGCGAGCTTCTTGTTGTAGAAGACACCGGTCATGCTGAAGTTCAGCCCCAGGGCGTAGAGCGAGCCCTCGCCGCGCGGCCGCCCGCCCGAGCCCAGGCGCAGCTGCTCGAGCTGAGAGGCCGGCCACTTGTCCCAGCCGAACGCCGTCGCGTAGCCGTCCAGGTTCTTCAGCAGGTTGTCCTTGACCAGCTCGGAGACCTGGGGCAGGCGCATCAGGTCGGGCGGATTGTCCGCCAGCACACGCGGCGCGTTCTGTGTGATCACCGCGAACTGGTCCTCACGGATGTCCCACGTGACGTTCGGGTGCTGCTTGGTGAACTCGTTGGTCAGCGCCTTGGGCAGCGGGAAGCCGGTCTCGAAGTAGCCGTCGAGCTGGGTCGGCGCCGTGCCGCAGGTGGGTGTCGCGGACGCCGGCGACGCGCTGGTGGCCTGAGGTTGAACGCTGTTGCCGCCGGGAGCCGCGCAGGCGGCGGCCAGCGTCCCCATGGCGATCACAAGCGCGGCCCCGGACCTGCCGGGGCGACCTCGACGAGCCATGTGCATCTCCTCTGCTGCTGGGGACAATCGGCACCCGGCTGATGTCCGCCTTCTTTGCTAAATCGGGTTAGCGCCGATAGTCTCACCATGCGCCGCGCAAGATGTCAACCCCCCGTAACACACTCTTGACGATCGGAGGTTCTGGGTGAGCCCACGACGGGTCACGCTGGCCGATGTGGCCAAGGCCGCAGGTGTCTCCCGCCCGACCGCCTCGCTGGTGCTGTCCGGCCGCGGCCGTGAGCTGCGCATCTCTCAGGACGTCGAGCAGCGAGTGCTGAAAGCGGCCGACGAGTTGCAGTACCGGCCCAACATCGTCTCCGTGGGCCTGCGTACGGGCACCTCCCGGACGATCGGCTTCATCTCCGACACCGTCGCCACCTCGCGGCTCGCCGGCGACATGATCAAGGGAGCACTCGAAGCCGCCCGTGACCGCGGCTTCATGTTGTTCATCGGTGAGACAGAAGGCGACGCCGAGCTCGAACTCCTCCTGCTGCAGGCCATGCACGATCGCCAGGTGGACGGGCTCATCCTGGCCTCGATGTTCACCAGGACCATCAAGGTTCCCCAAGGCATGACGGCCTCACCCGCCGTCCTGCTCAACGCGCTGCCCAAGGAGCCCACCCCTCTGCCCGCCGTCCTGCCCGACGAGGTCGAGGCCGGTCGCCTCGCCGCCCGCGTCCTGCTCGACGCCGGCCACCGCGACGGCATCTACCTGATCGGCGCCGGTCCGGGCCTGCGTAACGTGCCCTCGGGGAGCGTCGCGGCGGTGGAACGGCTCGTCGGCATCCGCGAGGCGCTCAGCGAGGCGGGAGTCAAGGTGGCGGGCGGTCGCAGGTGCCCCGACTGGCAGCCGGAGCATGGCCTCGCCGCGACCCGAGACCTCCTCGCCACCGCCCGGCCGCGTGCGTTGATCTGCTTCAACGACCGGATCGCCATGGGCGCCTACCAGGCACTCGACGACTTCGGGCTCAAGGTGCCCGCGGACGTCTCCGTCGTTTCCTTCGACGACCACCCCATCGCCTCATGGATGCGCCCCAAGCTGACCACCGTGGCGCTACCCCACTACGAGCTGGGCCGTAAGGCCGTCGACGTGCTGTTCGCCGAGATCGACCGCGACCGCGCGGACACCGGACGGGCCGGCGAGGTGCACCGGGTTCCGATGCCCGTCCGCAGCCGCGAATCCGTTACGCCGTCACCCACCGGGGAGCCCCCCGGCTGAGACCTGACAGGCACATCGGGAAGGGCAGGGGATCAGCTCGCGACTCTTCCGGCCTGTCGTCGATCGTTCGCCTGCTCCTGCCGGTCCGGGACGTGGCTCATCGCGTCATGCGGAGGCCGCGTCGGAGTGGGCTCCCTGATCCAGCAGGGCGTTGATCATCTCCTGGAGCCGGGCGCGTCCGACGGTGCCGAGCGCGCCGGTCAGGGCCTGGGCGAGCTTGTCGAACAGGTCGTCCATCGGCAATTCCTTCACCTTCTCGACCAGCTCCGCCACGCTCCACAGCCCGTCCTTGTGGATGTGGCCGCCGGGTGACCAGCCGTGGTTGACCGTGACCGTTCCGCCCCGCACCGACAGCACCTGGCCGGTGAGCGGGCAGGTCGCGCCGGCCAGGTAGGCGGCAACAGGCGCGTTGACCGCCGGGTGCAGCGGGTCGAACCCGCCCGCCGACGGTTCCTGGCTCATGCCGGGAACGGCGTGAGTGAGGCGGGTGCGGGCCATCGAGGGCGAGATGCAGTTGACCCGCACGCCGTAGCGGCCGAGTTCGAGGGCTGCCACGGTGGTCAGCGCCGCGACCCCGGCGTTGCCTGCCGCGTAGGAGACCTGCGCGGGCAGCGGGTTGAGCAGCCCGGAGCCGGAGGAGGTGTTGACCACGGCGCGGTCGGCGTGGACCCCTGCCTGGTACCGGTCGCGCCAGTGGCGGGCCGCCCAGCGCGTTACCGCGAAGGTGCCCTTCAGCTTGACGGCCACGACGTCGTCGAAGTCCTCCTCCGACAGGTCGGTCAGGCCCGCGTTCCGTTCGATGGTCGCGTTGTTGACCACGACGTGGAGGTCGCCGAAGGACTCCAGGGCCGTCTCCACCATGCGGCGGGCGCCGTCCCAGTCGGCGACGCTGTCGGTGTTGGCCACGGCCTGTCCGCCGCGGGCAGTGATCTCTTCGACGACCTTCGCGGCCACGCCGGCGTCGCCGCTCGTGCCGTCGATGGCGACGCCGGGGTCGTTGACGACGACCTTGGCGCCTTCTGCGGCGAAGAACAGCGCCTCTTCCCGCCCGATGCCGCGCCCTGCTCCGGTGATGAGGACGACGCGTCGATCCAGACTTCCCATGAATGATCACCCTTCTTCAATGACTGCAGTCTATGTAGCGATACACAGTATGCATCAATTCGGCGGATGAACTAAGCTGCCCTGCGTGGAGGAGAAACGCGGACTGCGGGAGCTCAAGAAGCAGCGCACCCGGCAGGCACTGATCGAGGCGGCGGTGCGCCTGTTCGAGGACAAGGGGTACGACCACGTGACCGTGGCCGAGATCGCCGACGCCGCGGAGGTGTCCCCCCGCACCTTCTTCCTCCACTTCCAGGCCAAGGAGGATGTGCTCCTGGCCAATGCCGACGTGCGCGTCGACCTGGCGCTGCAGGCGATCGCCGAGCGCCGCGCCGGGGAACGGCTGCCCGAAGTGCTGGTGCGGGCGATGGACCTGATGATCGCCGACGCCTGGGACAGCGACCTCCCCAGCGGGCTCGCGGAACTTCGCGCACGGCTGGCGGCCTCGGTGCCGGCGCTGCAGGCCCGGCTGCTGCAGCGTTACCTCACCGCGCAGGCCGAACTGGCCCAGGCGCTGCAGCGGGCATTCCCCGACAGACTCGACACGATCACCGCCGCCGCCCTGGTCGGCGCGATGGTGGGCGCGATCAGCGCATCCGCACTGACCGCGCTGCGTCGCGGCGACGCACCCAACGAGGTACGCAACGCCATGCGGCAGGCCATGGCCCTGGTGGCGCGATCCGTCACCTGACGTTCAGCGCTGATCCGCCCGATCTCCTGTGGGCCGGTCATCCGCTGCTGCTGTGCAAGGGAGACGTGACCGGCGCCCGTCAGCCCCGCTTGCCGTAGAGGTGGAGGATGAGCGGCGCGCACACCGCGGCGATGGCAGCTGTCGCGATGAGCGACCAGGCGACGGATCCACCGGCGCCGGCGGTGTTGTTCATCAGGCCTCGGGCCGCGGTGGCGAGCTTCGCACGTGCGGCCCTGCCAGACACGAGATCGAGCGTCACAAAGTCAACGCCGGGGCGAGGCTCAGGGGTCAGCCCGAGGAAACGCAGAAGGGGTGGCCGGCCGGGCTGGCGTACACCCGGGAGCCGGGCCGCGTGGAGGCGACGACATCGTCTTCAGCCGGTCGCAGCCGTCGACCGCCGGCGTCGAGCACCCGCTCGGCCGCGGTCGTCGCGTCGTCCGTGGCGAGGTCGACGTGCATCTGCTGGGAGACGCCGTCGGGCCACTGCGGCGGCACATGCCCCGGAGCGTGCTGGATCACGATCACGGGGAAGCCGTCGATCCGCAGGAAGTGGTGCGTCGCCGTCCTCGTGATCGAGCCGCCGAGCAGCCGGTGCCAGAACGAGCTCTCGCTCTCCAGGTCCGCGGCGTCCACGATCAATGACGTCAGGCTGAAGGTCATGGTGTTCTCTCCTCGAATCGCGTACAGGGGGCTGCTCAGACGACGGGGATGATGCCGCCGTCGACCCGGAACTGAGCACCGGTGAGCCATTTGGCGCGGCCGGAAGCGAGGAACGCGATCATCTCCGCGACGTCCTCGGGCTCGCCGGGGCGGCCCATCGGCACCTTCAGGCGGTCCACGATCTGCTGCTTGACCTCGTCGACACCCACACCCTGACTGTCGGCCATCTGCTGAAGATGCTCGACCGCTCCCTCGGTGACGACGAAGCCCGGCAGAACGCACACCACACGTACGCCGTGCTCGCCCACCGCCGTCGCCAACTCGCGGCTGTAGGCGTTGAGCGCCGCCTTCGACGCCGCGTACGACGCTTCGGCGGGCTGGGGCAGGTGGCTGGCGATGGAGGAGACGTGCACCACGACGCCGGAGCCACGCTCGACCATCCCGGGAACCAGGGCCCGGTCGAGCCGGACCGCGCTGAGCAGGTTCATCTCCAGGTCGGCGAACCAGGACGCGTCCGGCCGCTTCAGGGTCGGCATCGGCCCGGTCGCGGCTCCGGCGTTGTTGACCAGGACGTCGACGCCTCCGACGCTGTCCACCACTCGTCGGCCGAGTTCCGTCGCCCCCTCCTCGGAGCGCAGGTCGGCGGGAATGAAGGTGGCGGGCAGGTCTTCCGGGGGCGCGGTTCGCGAGGCTGTCAGCACGGTGGCGCCGGCTGCGGCGAAGCGACGGGCCGTCGCCTCCCCGAGCCCTCGGCTGCCACCGGTCACCAGCACTCGCAGGCCGGCGAGCGTTTCGTACTCGATCGTCATGGGTGTACTCCTCCAGTAAAGTGAACCCGACTCCGGAAACTGTACACACAAACGGAATTGGACTCACCTTATGGAGGACCGTTGCCGTCATCACGTCCGCTCCGCGCCGATGCCCGACGCAACCGCGAAGCTCTCCTGAGAGCGGCGCGTGAGGCGTTCCTCGCCGACGACCACGCCCATGTGGAGGAGATCGCCCGCCGAGCCGATGTGGCCGTCGGCACGCTGTACCGCCACTTCGAAACGCGCGAGGCGCTCGTCGCGGAGGTGTACCGCCAGGAGGTCGCCGAGCTCTGCGCGACCCCCGCCCGGCTGCTCGCGCGACATCCTCCGGACGAGGCGCTGCGCACCTTCCTGCTGCTGCTCGTGGAGCACGCGGCAGTGGGCAGAGGGATGGGTGAGGCCCTGGAGAGCATCATGGCGACCGATTCGCCGGTCTTCGACGACGCACGCGACGAGATGGCCCGCGCCCTCGACGAGCTTCTCACCGCAGGTGCCGCGGCCGGCCTCGTCCGCAGCGGCATCAGCGGGCGCGTCGTGCTGCGCGCCCTCGGCGGCATCTGCGGGATGCGCGCCAAAGGCTGGAAGGGCGATGCGGTACGGATCGCCACGATCCTGTATGACGGGTTGCGCTACGGCGCGGCGAACCACGGCTAGATCGTGCCTTGCCGGCCTGCTTCTTCGTAGCGCCAGAAGGGCCGGACGGCGATGGCCGAGACGAGGACGATCACGAGGCCGAGGATCGCCGCTCCCGACCATGCGATGGTCAGGCCCATGGTCGTGGCCATGATCCCGGCTCGGAGGTCGCCCAGGCCGGGGCCGCCCGCGACGACGACGGTGTAGACGCCCTGCATACGCCCGCGCATGTGGTCGGGCACGTACGTCTGCAGGATGGTCTGCCGGTAGACGGCACTGACGAGGTCGGCTCCGCCGGCGAGGACGAGCAGCGGGACGGTGAGCCAGAGGGTGTGGCTGATTCCGGCGACGGCGATGGCGGCGGACCACATGGCCACGGCGATGGTGAGGGCGACGCCCTGGCGGCGCACTCGGCCGATCCATCCGCTGACGAGCCCGGCGAGTACAGAGCCGGCGGCGATCGACGCGTACAGGAGGCCGACGCCGCCATGGAATCGCGTGGCGGCTGCCTCGGGGAAGAGCGCCTCCGGCATGGCGAACAGCATGGCGATGACGTCGGCCATCAACGCCATCAGCAGGACGGGCCTGCCGCCGAGGAAGCGCAGACCGTCCATGACGGCGCGGATGCCGGCTCGCCCCGCGGGCGCGGCTGGTGGTAGCGGTGGCAGCCGGAAGACGGCGTAGAGCGCTGCGGTGAACAGCAGCGCGTCGATGCCGTAGGCGTACACGAAGCCGTTCGGAAGCGTGATCAGCGCACCGGAGACGAGCGGGCCGAGGATTTGCCCGACGTTGCCGGCGGTGTAGGTGAGCGCGTTGGCCGCCGGGATCAGCTCGACGGGCACGAGCGCGGGGATGATGGCGCCGCGAACGGCCGCGGAGACCGCGAAACCGGCGGATTGGCCGGCGACCAGCACGAGGATCGTACCCACGGACCGCGCGCCGAGAGCGGCCTGCGTCAGGAGGGCGAGTGTGCCGGCCCAGGTCAGGACGGACGAGACGAGGTAGAGAAGCCGCCTGTCGGCCAGGTCGGCGAGAGCGCCGCCGTAGAGACCGAAGACGACCATCGGGACGAGCGTCGCCAACCCCACGAGGCCGACGTCCAGGGACGAACCCGAGATCGAATAGACCTGGACGGGGACGGCGACCCGCGTCACCGTCGTTCCGACCAGGGCCGCCGCCTGCCCGAGGAAGGTGCGTCGGTAAGCCGGGAAGGCCAGAGGGCGCGTGTCGACGATCGCATGCCGAAGGCGCCGGAAACGGTTCATGTATTGACGTTCTTGCCTGCGGGCAGAGCTGCGCTTTCGATAATCTGACTAGATATGTTGCAAAGCCGCCATCATCATGCGCCCGGGGAGGTGATCCGCGGGCATCGGCATGACGACCACCAGCTCATCTACGTCGCCCGCGGGGTTCTCGCCGTGCGGACCGAACACGGGGCGTGGGTGGCTTGCGCGGATCGCGCGATATGGGTCCCCGCCTCCGCCTGGCATGAGCACCAGGCCTACGGAGACACCATCGTGCACACGCTGATGTTCCCGGCCGAGAACCCCCCGCTCGCCGGAGATTCGCCGACCGTCGTCGCCGTCTCGGCCCTGCTGCGTGAGCTCCTCATCGCCTGCACCGATCCGGAGCTCACGGCTGGGGAGACCCATCGCATTCGCGCCGTGCTCGGCGACCGGTTGCGCCGGGCCGACGTCCGCGCCCTCACCCTGCCGACCGCACGCGATCCGCGCCTCGCGCACGCCTGCCGCCTCGTCACCGACGACCTCAGCCTGCCCCGGACCATCGCCTGGCTGGCACGGCAGGTCAACGCCGGCGAACGCACCCTGGCGCGCCTGTTCCGCACCGAATTCGGAACCACCTACCCGCAGTGGCGCACGAACGTGCGCGTCATCCACGCGATGATCCGCCTCGCCGAGGGCGCCACCGTCACCGAGACAGCGCACCTCTGCGGATGGGCCACGACCAGCGCCTTCGTCGACGTCTTCGCCCGCACCATGGGCCGGACTCCTGGCTCCTACCGCTCCACCTCGAACAGCGCGGTCTGCGCAGGAACGCGGGACGCGCTGAGCGAGCCGGGCTTCCCGAACCCAGTTGTTTGTACTACAAAGCATGCATCGGAGCCCAGCGCGACCTCTCACTCACCCAGCTGCGGGTTCTCGGCATCCTCCGCGACCGCCGCCCGCGCATGACCGAGCTCGCCGCGTTCCTCGGCCTGGACAAATCAACCCTGTCGGGCCTCATCGACCGTGCCGAACGCCGAGGGCTGGTGGCCAGGGGCAAAGACCCCCAAGACCGCCGCGTCGTCGACGTGTTCCTCACCCGCGCCGGCCAGGAGCTGGCGGAGCAGGTGTACGTCGAGGTCCGACACGCACTCGCGCCCGCGACGGATCGGCTCAACCCGCAGGACCGCGACCGACTCGTCCAACTGCTGCACGCCGTCACGCACTCCCCCGGCTGAGGCCGCCGCCCCCCAACGGCTTACCGGTGAAGGTCGCCGCGGCCTCCAGGTAGCCGCTCCCGTCGGGAGTGCCGATCTCCTGGTCCGGATCCCCGGTGACCCGCACGTCGAGGTCGGAGTGCAGACGTCGACGACGAGTGTTCCGGACGTCCGCATCTCCGGGAGCGCGAACTCGTAGTTCGGCACACCGTCGGCCAGGTTGAAAACGCCGGTCGACGCGTAGTTCATGGCCGGGCCGGTGGGCGCCAGCCGGACGTCGAGGGCGCCCCAAGGCGTCTCGACCTGCACCGACTGGCGGGGGAGGTCACCCGTCCAGGTCAGCCCTGGCGCCTTGATGTCGAGCTTGCCCTCACTCCACCAATAGTCCGCCAGCTTGACCATCGCGTCGTAGTCCTTGTACCACCCGGTGGTCTTGTTGATCACCGCGAACGTCCAGAGCGGTACGCGGCCTCGCCCCTGGCCGGGAGGATGCGCGTGTGGACCTGAAGGCCGAACTCCTGACCGTTCGCCTTCACCGTGCTGGTGAAGTAGATCGAGTCGAACCAGGTCGGCTCGGGCCCGGGCGTGTGCCGTCCCAGGTCGACCGTGGGATCGACCAGGCCCGGGATCCCTGACGAGACCGTCGCTCACCCACCGGCACCGACCGCGCAGCCGCAATGATCACCATCGCTGCGGAGTCGGCTCCGGCCGGAATGATTTGCAATACCAACAATCTCCATATTGGTTGGTATCGCCAACGATGTCAGACGCTCCCCGGACCGCGCACCCGGCGCGTAACGCAGCCACGGCGACATCTCCGCACCACTCAGCTCGACCGGTTGACGGCGGGCTTGCTCCGCGAACTCAAAGAGGCGGTGCACTCTGTGTGCACCGCCTCTTTGAGAGGTCGGACGACCTGACCGGAGCTGCTGTCAGGAAGCGCTCCATCCGCCGTCGACCGTCAGCTCGGTGCCGGTGATGGACATCGCCTCCGGCGAGCACAGGAAGCCCACCACGCCGGCGACCTCGTCGGGCTCTATCAGGCGTTTCACCGCCGATCGCGCCAGCAGTACGTCCGAGATCACCCGGTCGGCGCTCAGCCCGTGAACCACCGCCTGGTCCGCCAGTTGCTTCTCGACCAACGGGGTCCGTACATACCCGGGGCAGACGCAGTTGCTGGTGACGCCCTTGGCCGCGCCCTCCAGCGCGATGACCTTCGAGAGTCCCAGAAGACCATGCTTGGCACTGACGTACGCGGACTTGTAAGCGCTGGCCCGCAGACCATGGACGCTGGCGATGTGGACGATCCGTCCCCAGCCGCGCTCGTACATGCGGGGAAGCACGGCACGACTGAGCAGGAACGGCGCCTCCAACATCAGCCGCAGCATGAACGCGAACTGATCAGGATCGAACTCGTCGATGGGTGCGACGTGCTGGACACCGGCATTGTTCACCAGGATGTCCGCTTCCAGCGTCAAGTCAGCCAGGCCGGCGGTCCGGCTCAGGTCGAGCACCAGAGGCTCACCACCGATCCGCTCAGCCGTCCGTGCCGCACCCTCGGCATCGATGTCGCACACCACGACATGAGCGCCCAGCCCCGCCAGCCTTGTCGCCACGGCCGCGCCGATGCCACTCGCCGCGCCGGTCACGACGGCGCGGCGGCCGGAGAGGTCAGGGCCCGAGAGCGTGGTCGTCATGACGTCGGCGAAGCGAACGGATTGGCGTCGGCGTGGTGGTGTCCCCAGACGTCCGAGACGCCGAAGTCGTGCGGCGTCCAGTCCTCGCCCACGTCGATCCCCCCGCAGCCGATCTCCAGGTGGAACCCGCTGGGATTCCGTACGTAGAACGAGATCGCCTTGTCGTTCATGTGCCGGCCGAGGCTGATCGAGATCGGCACGCCGTTGGACTTGGCCCGGTCGTAGGCTCGCCCGACGTCGTCGATCGAGCCGTGCTCGAATTCAAGGTGGTGGATCGACGGCGTTTCCGCTTTCGCGAGCGCGATGCTGTGGTGGGTCGCATTGCAGCGGAAGAAGAACAGGCCGGGCGCACGGTAATCGGTCAGTTTGAACTCCAGCACGGACTCGTACAGGTCGCGGAGTTCGTCGAGCTTCGGGCCGGCCAGGACGAAGTGGCCGAGGCCGGTGGCACCGTGAGGGGAACCATGCGGAGGCCTGTCACCGGGGCGCGCCTTGGCTTCGCCGATCGCCAGCTCCACGCGGTAACCGACCGGGTCGGTGAACCAGCGGAGCCGGGTGGCGCCGCGCAGTTCCAGCTCTTCCGGGGTGCCGTCCTCGACGGTGAATCCGGCGTCCGTCAGCCGCCGGCTGAGCCTGTCGAGCTCGTGCGGTGAATCGACGATCCAGCCCAGCTCGTGCGGGCTGTCCTGGGTGGACGGGTAAAGGGCCACGCGATACTTATACTCGTCAAGTGCGGCCAGGGCGACTTCGTCCGTGCCGAATTTCGCCGTGGTGACACCGATTCCCAGTGTTCGTTCGAGCAGGTCTGTCCAAGCATCGACGTCTGTGACGTTGAGTCCGACGTAACCCAGCTTGCGGATACCCACGGTGTCATCCCTTCGATGCGGCGGCTGCTCCGCCCTGCAGAAACTCGCGAACAATGTGGTTGAACTCAGGTGCACGCTCGTACTGCACCCAGTGCCGGCAGCGAGGCAGCACGCGGAGCTCCGCGTCGGGGATGCCCTCAAGGATCTTGGACGCCCAGGTCAGCGGCACGGTCTGGTCCTCCCGCCCCCAGACGAGCAGCGTGGGGGCGGCGATGAGAGCCAGGTCGGGGGTCAGGTCACCGAAGTTCGGCGGAATCGGCAGTTCGGGGTGGGCCCTGAGGCTCGACTCGTACCGCTCGTCGATGAGGGCCTCGGTCGCCAGCGTCTCGTCGTACACCATCAGCCGCACGAACTCGGCCATCGCCTCGCGCGAGGGCTTCTCAGCCGCCATATAGGCGAAGAGCCGGTCAAGCCCGATCGGCCACGGCGGCGCGTCCGCCGGGAGGACTCCACCAGGGGCCATGAGAACGAGCCGGTCCACGCGGTCGGGATGACGCATCGCCATGCGCATCGCGACGGCGCCCCCGTAGGAGTTCCCCACCAGGTGGGCGCGTTCGATCCCGAGAGCCGTCATCGCGCGGCGCACGCGTTCCGCCGCGTGGAAGATCAGCGGCTCGTCCGTCGCGGGCCGCGGGGAGCTTCCCCAGCCGGGGAGGTCCACCACGATGTTGCGGTAGTCCTCGAAGGCCGGCAGGTTGCCGCCGAAGTTGCTCATGCCCGTGGCCCCCGGCCCCGAGCCGTGCAGCCACACGACCGGGCTGCCCGAACCGACGTCGGTGTAGGCCACCTGCCCGTCCCCGACATCCAACGTGCTCATCACTCTGACGCCCCATTCTGTGTATGTAACGCTCACTATACAGTGGTCGGCGGCGTTATCAAGGTCTTCGGATCAGGCCAGGGGCGCGAACGCGGACGCCCGCCGGACGCGTCAGCGGCCGTAGGCTTCAAGCAGCCGTAGCCAGACCTCGCTGACGGTTGGATAAGCCGGGACCGCGTGCCACAGCCGGTCCAGCGGAATCTCGCCGACCACGGCGATCGTCGCCGCGTGCAGCAGCTCCGCGACGTCCGGGCCCGCCAGCGTGAAGCCGACGATCACCTTCCGGTCCTCGTCGACGACCATCCGGGCGTCGCCCCGGTATCCCTCGGCATGCAGGACGGCGCCGGCGATGGCGCCCAGGTCGTGGTCGACGACCCGGATCCGCAGTCCGGCGGCCTCGGCGGCCGCGGCGGTCAGTCCCACCGAGGCGATCTCCGGCTCGGTGAAGACCACCTGTGGCACCGCGCGCTCGTCGGCCGTCGCCGCGTGCCGGCCCCACCGGCCGTCCTCGACCGCTTCGCCCTTCGCGCGCGCCACGATGACGTCCCCCACGGCACGAGCCTGGTACTTGCCCTGGTGAGTGAGCAGCACGCGCCGGTTCACGTCCCCGGCGGCATAGAGCCACCCGTCGCCGATCGGCGCGCCGTCCTCCCCGACGACCCGCATCGTGTCGTCGACCGTGAGCCAGGCGCCCGGCGTCAAGCCGACGTGGTCCAGGCCGATGTCCTGGGTGTTGGGTGTGCGGCCGATCGCGACGAGGAGTTCGTCGGCTTCGATCTGCCCGCCGTCGGTGAGTGTGACGTGTACGGTTCCGTCGTCGTCGCGCTTCACCGATCCGGCCTCCGCGCCGAGACGGACGGAGACACCGGCGTCGCGTAACGACTCGATGACCCGCTCGCCGGCGAACGGCTCCGCGAGTGGCAGCACACCGTCACGAGCCAGCATCGTCACCGAGGCGCCGAGAGCGGCGAACGCGGTGGCCATCTCCGACGCCACCACGCCACCGCCGATGATGGCGAGCCTGCGGGGAACCACGTTCGCGGCGACCGCCTCACGGCTCGTCCACGGGGCCGCCTCGCGCAGTCCGGGGAGGTCCGGGACCAGCGCGCCGCTTCCGGTCGCGATGACGACCGCGTGCCGCGCGGTCAGCGACGTCCTGACGGCGTTCTCACCGGTCACCTCGACGGTCCGGGCGGACGTGATCCGCCCTTGTCCGCGGAACAGCGGGATCCCCACCTGCTCCAGCCAGGCGACCTGCCCGTCGTCCTTCCAGTGCGAGGCGAAGGAGTCGCGACGGCTGAGGACGGCGGCCACGTCCAGGTCGCCGGTCACGGCCTCACGCGCGCCGGGCACCTGGCGGGCCGCCCGGAGCGCCGCCGCGCTCCGCAGCAACGCCTTGGTCGGCATGCAGGCCCAGTAGGAGCACTCGCCTCCGACCAGCTCCCGCTCGATGATGGCGGCGGTCAAACCGCCCTGTACCACCCTGTCGGCGACATTCTCCCCGACTGGGCCCGCGCCGATGACGATGACGTCGTACGTCGTGGTGTCCATGTCAGTTCCCCTTGGCGGCGCGGCCGAGGCGCAGCGCCGAGACGAGGAAGAAGACGCCGCCGAGGACGGCGTAGCCGGCGATGTTGGTCAGCATGGGATTCGGCGCGGCGGCCCCCAGGAAGAACGACCCCCCGGCCAGCACGGAGATGCCGCCACTGAGGATCATCGGCCACTGGCCGCCCATCTTGCGACGGCCGACACCCACGATCAGCTGGACGATCCCGGAAACGACCGCCCATACGCCCCACACCCGCAGGATCGCCGGCACACCGGAGGCGCCGGCGATGGCCAGGCCGACGGCGGCGAGAAGACTGACCGCGATGTTCACATACAGCCCGAGAGCCGATCCGGTGGCACGGGACGAGCGAGCGTCCACGACCGCCGCGGCGACGTCGAACAAGGGGTAAAGGACGACCAGGGCGATACCGAGCGGCCCGAGCCGCGACATGGTGACGACCAGCAAGGCCGCCCAGACGATGGCGAACGCGAACCGCACGAAGTACAGCCGACGCAGAGCCGGCGCGATCCCGCCGGCGGCGGGTGAGTCAACGGTGGTCACGATGATCCTCTCAGAAGTGAGGTGTACGGGACGTCGGTTTCCTCGATCAGACGAGACCGAACGTTCTATCTTGAGCAAGTATGGCAACGTTCAACCGAACCGTCAAGACAGAACGTTCTACCTATCGCGTCGGCGTCAGCTCCGGTAGTCGTCGGCAGGGAGAGGGTGGTCGACGGGGACGACGCGGGAGTGGACCGCGGTCAGGCAGCCGGGGCAGTACAGCTGCCGGAAGACGATCTCCGCGTCGACGTACTCGGACGGGTCGTGCCAGATGTGCGGTCCCGCTTCCGTCGGGGCTCCGTCGCGACGCGCCAGCGCCGCGACGAACGCACTGCCGGCGAGCGGCCCGATCCGGGTGCCGCAATGAAGACACACGACGGTCCCGCCATCCGGCGATTCCAGGACGGCGAGGTTGTCGTCGAGACGGCGCGCCCCATCGAGATCCAGCGCGTCGGGATCCAGCGCGTCGGGATCCAGCGCGTCGGGATCCAGCGTGCCGAGATCCAGCGCGTCGGGATCCAGCGTGCCGATCGGCTTGAGCGACGCCTCGGGCAGGCCGGCCCCGGCAGCGCGCCGGCGCCGCAGCTTCTCGCGGGTCTCGCCGGTCGCGGTCGCGTCCACGTCACCGTCCTCGCGGAGCACGACGCCGTAGACGTCCCTCGCGGCCGCCGCCGACACGCGGGCCTGCCGGACGTCTTCGCGCACGCTCCCGGCGGTACGCAGCAGGGGGTCGCCGTACCCGCCGCCCGCCTGCCAGTGCAGGTAGAGGGCGTCACCGGGGCCGAGATCCGACTCACCCTCGCAGGGCAGGACCTCGATGTCCCCGCCGAGTTCGCCCAGGTCGCCGGGGATGGCGGTCGCCTGGGCGAGCTGGGGATCGTTGACGCCGCGCACCACCAGGTCGAGCTGGGAGTTGCCCGGATGACCGCCGGCCAGTCCGACGTTCTGGTTCGCGACCTTGCCGGTCCCGGAGACGATCAGGGACATCGTTCCCTTCTGGTCCGGGTGCTGGACGTAGCAGACCGAGCCGCTCATCCCGCCCCGCTGCCGGCCGGGCCCGCCGGAGTCGATCTGCTCGCGGCGCCACAGGGCGACGAGAGGGTAGAGGTACTCGGTCATCTCGACATCCGGTGCCCGCGCGGAGGGGATGATGAGCCGGCCGCCGGTGTCGACGCCGTCGTGGTACACCTGAGCCCCGTAGCCACCGGCCATGACGTCGAACACCGGTGACACGAAGCCCTTGCTGCCGCCGCCGCGCACATCGACACCGGACACCACGCAAAGGTCGGTGGTGCCGTTGCAGATCGACTGCACGTCGCCGCGGTGGCTGGGTTCGGCGTCCAGCATCTTGGCGAGCACCTCGGCGACCAGGTTGCCCGATCCCCACGCCGGCCCGAACGGTCCCTTGCCGACCGCGGCCGGGAACGACGCGTTGGTGATGGTGTCCTCGTCGGTGATGATCTCGAAGCAGCGCATCAGCCCGCCCGCCGCCCACGGGATATCCCCGGCCAGCAGGGGCAGCATCGTGAAGACGATCCCGGCCCGCAGCCCCGGGTAGGGGCAGTTGATGATGCCGGTCTGCTCGGCGGTCCCGCGGAAGTCGAAGACGAGCCGGTCGGCCTCCTTGGTCATCGCGACCTTGATCGCGTGCAGGCCGCGGTCGCCGGTCTGCGACTGCTCCTGGTAGCCGACGGCGGTCCAGGTGCCGTCGGGCAGGTTCATGAGCTTGGCTCGCAGCCGGCGTTCGGCGTCGTCCATCATCCGGCGCATCACGACCTTGACGGTGTCGGCGCCGTACTTGGCGATGAGCCGGAGGATCTGCTCCGCCGCGTTCTTGTTGGCGGCGATCTTGGCCCGGAGGTCGAGCCCCACCAGGTGCGGGAGCCGCGAGCGCCGGACCCAGGCGTCGGCGACGTCGCGCTGCAGGACTCCCCCGCGAACGACCTTCATCGGCGGGGTCGGGACCGCCTCGCCGAACACGTCCTGCGCCGACGGGCTGAAGGAGCCCGGCCGCGGCCCGCCCAGGTCGATCTGGTGGGCGATGGCCGTCGTCCAGCCGAACAGCTTGCCCTCGTGGAAGATCGGCGCCAGGATCGCGGCGTCGTTCTGGTGCAGCCCGCCGCCGATCCACGGGTCGTTGCACAGGAACATGTCGCCCTCGGTGATGCCGGGATTGTCGCTGCGGTTGCGCAGCGTCCAGACGATGGCCAGGTCCATCGAGCCGATGAGGCCCACGTTGTAGGTGCCGACCTGGACCTGCTCACCGAGCTCGTCGCAGATGGAGAAGTTGAAGTCGTTGGACTCGGTGACGACGTGCGAGCCCGACATCCGCCGCAGCGTCTCCCCCATCTCCTGGGTGATCGCCCAGAGCCGGTGCCGGACGACCTCGTAGGTCAGGGCGTCGACCTGTTCCGCCTGCTCGTCGTCGACCTGGTGCAGCGGCAGGGCCGGCGAGATCTGCCGCAGCAGCTCCTCGCGGGGAAGGGGACGGCTGGTGAACTCGTCCGCCCCGGGAATCCTGGATGTCATGGGAACTGTCCTCACTGGTAGCTCAGCACGAGGTTGCCGAGGCGGTCGACGCGGCCGGTGACCCCGGCGGGGACCACGACGACCGTGGTCGGCACCTCGACGATCGCCGGTCCGGCGAGCTCGTGGCCCGCGCGCAGCCGGGCGTAGTCGTAGACGGGGGTCGGCACGAAGCCGATCTGCGAGTCGAGGCAGACGGAGCGTTCGCCGAGGAGGGCCGCCGCGGGGTCCGACCCGGCGGCCTTCGGGATGTCCGGCAGCACGACCGGGAAGCCGAGGCCCGCCTTGACCCGCACCCGGTAGGTGATCGCCTGCACGCCGGCCTCGCGGTATCCGGCACCGCTGCCGTTGATGCGCTCGTACTGCTCCTCGAAGCGTTCGAGGATCTCGTCACCGGTGCGCTCGGTGAACTTCTCGTCCGGCACGGCCGTCGCGAGCTCGGTGACCTGCATCGAATAGCGCAGGTCCACCTCGCGCTGCAGCGTCACGTCGTGGAACTTCACCTTCTGCCGGTCGAGCGCACGCTGCAGGTCGGCTTCGAGCCGGGCGAAGTGGGACTCGAGCACCGTGTGGTCGACCGGGAACGCGGACGGATCGGAGAGCTCCGCGCTCAGCACGACGTCCGAAGCCGCGAGCCCGTAGGCCGAGAAGGCGGACGCGACGGGACCGAGCGGCACGACGACCTCGCTCACGCCCAGGTCCTGGCAGTAGCCGGCGCAGTGGGCCGGTCCGGCACCGCCGAACGCGTAGGCGACGAAGTCGCGGGAGTCGTAGCCGGCCTGCACGACAGCGCGACGGAGAAGGTCTCCCGCCTGCGCGTTCTGCACCTCGTGGATGGCGATCGCGGCTTCCTCGACGGTGAGGCCGAGCGGCTCGGCCACGTGCTCGCGGATGGCTTCCCTCGCCAGGTCCAGGCGCAGCGGCTTGCGGCCGCCGAGCAGTCCGCGCTCGCTCAGGATGCCGAGGACCAGGTTGGCGTCGGTGTTCGTGGGCCGCGTGCCGCCGTTGCCGTAGCAGGCAGGGCCGGGGACGGCCTCGGCGCTCTGCGGGCCGAGCCGCAGGTTGCCGCCGGCGTCCACCGACGCGAGAGCCCCACCGCCGGAACCGATGGTGTGCACGCGGATCGTCGCGGCGTTGATCGGGAACTGGTTCACGATGGAACCCGCCGCCATGACCGGCTCCCCGTCGACGACCAGCCCCGCCAGGAACGTCGTGCCGCCGACGTCGGTGGTGATGACGTTGCGGTGCCCGAGCTGCTCGGCCAGGCGCATCCCGCCGATGACGCCGCCGGACAGGACGGACCCGACCGTGGTGATGGCGTGCTCCGGAGCCCGGTCGGCCGTGATGGTGCCGCCCTCGCTCTGCATGACCAGCAGGGGCCCCTTGAGCCCGCCCTCTTCCAGCTGTTTCTGCAGCGGGAGCAGGTAGGTGCGCAGCCGCGGCCCTATCTGGGCGTTCATGATCGTCGTGGAGGTCCGGGCGAACTCGCGGATGCGCGGGCTGACCTCCGAGGAGAGCGTGACGTACATGTCCGGCGCGATCTCGTGGATGAGCTCGCGGACGCGCCGCTCGTGGGCCCCGTTCTTGAACGACCACAGCAGGCAGACGGCGATGGCCTCGACCCCCTGCTCCACGAGGGACCGCGTGACTCGGCGGACCTCGTCCTCGTCCAGGGGGACCAGAACCTTCCCGGCGTAGTCGACGCGCTCGGTCACTTCGAGCGCCCGGTACTTCGGGATCAGCGGCGCGGGCTTGCGTTGCCGGAGCGTGTCCTGGATCTCGTGGGCCGACCGGCCGAGGGTGCGGCCCTCGGCGTTCATGATGTAGATCGAGTCCCGGTGACCCTTGGTGGCGATCAGCCCGACATCGGCCACCTCCCCCTGGACCAGGGCGTTGATCGACGCGGTCGTGCCGTGAGCGATGTAGTCGGTCTGCGAGAGCAGCTCGCCGACGCCGATGCCCAGCGCCTCCGCGAGCTCCTCGATCGCGCGCATGACGCCGACCTCGCGGTTCGGCGGGGTCGTCGGCGTCTTGGCCGACACGATGCGGCCGGCCCCGTCGGAGGCGACGGCGTCGGTGAACGTGCCGCCCACATCGATGCCCAGTGCGTATGGCATGTGGTTCTCCTGGTGTTCTTTACCGCTGGCGGGCGGGGACGCGCCCGGTGACTGTGTGCAGGAGCTCGTGGGGGCGAGCGTCCGATCCGCCCATCCAGGCGACGTGCTGGTCCGGGCGTACGAGCAGGAGCGCCGCCGGATAGCGGTCGGTGTGGTTCGCCGGCAGGTCGACCACGACGAGGGGGATCCCGAGCTCACGAGCCGCCACGCCCCAGGGCGTCACGCTGACGTCCGGGTCGGTCCGCACCAGGGTGAAGTCGGGTCCGAGCACGTCGAACACCGAGCGGCCGTCCGCCAGCCAGACGTGGGGCAGCCGGAAACCGGCCTGCGCCCGGTCCCGGTAACCGCCCATGGTGATGGCGGCCTGGTCCTCTCCGCCGACGACGAGGGGGGAGCCCGCGTAGTGGTAGCCGAAGCTGAAGCCGTCGGGTGAGTACCGGTGCGGCTCCGTGACCGCGAGCCGCCCGGCGAGCTCGGCGCGAGCCCGCTCACCGGCCGGGCCGGACAGGTGGATGTCCGGCGAGACGTCCGCGAGGGACTTGCCCGCGGCCGATCCCACCGCCTGGGCGAACTGCTCCCCCACCGGCTTGCGCTCCCGTTCGTACGCGGTCAGCAGGTCCGGTGGCGCCCAGCCGTGGCAGACCGCCGCGAGCATCCAGGCCAGCGTCGCCGCGTCCTGGATGCCGGCGTTCATGCCGAACCCCCCGACGGGGATCCAGATGTGGGCGGCGTCTCCGGCCAGGAACACCCGGCCGTCGTGGTAGCGCTGGGCGACCAGCCGGCGGCCGGTCCAGCGCACCACGCCGAGCACCTCGTGCTCGACGGGGCCGCCCACGGCTTCGCGCAGGAGCTGTTCGGGATCCTCGCCCTCGGTGTCGTGGCCGGGCGCGAAGGCGACGTGGTTGAGCCACAACGAGTCCCCGTCGATGGCGATCAACGAGGCGAGCCGGCGGCCGTAGGTCCAGTACGTCCAGGCCCGGTCCCGTGCGGCCAGCCGCCCGAGCTCGGGTGAGCGGACGAAGGTCGACACGAACCGCTGGATCGCGTCGACGCCTTCGTAGCGGATGCCCAGCTGCCGGCGGACGGCGCTGTGGGCCCCGTCGCAACCGACGACGTAGGCGCAGTGAAGGGTGCGACGGGCGCCCTCGGTCTCCACGACCGCCTCGACATGGTCCTCGTGCTGCCGCAACTCCACCAGCCGGGTGCCGCGTTCGAGGGTCAGCCCGGGGAGCCTGTTCGCGTGCCGCTCCAGGATGGGTTCCAGGAACAGCTGCGAGATCCGGTGCTGCGGCTCCGGCGTGGGCCAGCCGTCCCTGCCGACACCGGCCAGCACGTCGCCCGCCGAGGGCAGGTCGATGCGGAAGATCTCCTCGCCCCGCAGGGTCGTCCGGTACTGGATCGAGGTGGGGTGGTCCTCGGGCAGGCCGGCCCGCCGGATGTCGTCGGCGAGCCCGAGCCGTCGGAAGATCTCCATCGACCGGGCGGAGGTGGTGTTGCACCGGGGATTGACGCCTCGCTCTTCGGTCGCCTCCACGACATGGCACGCCACCCCCCGCCGGGCGAGGTCGATGGCGAGGGTCAGGCCGGTGGGGCCGGCGCCGACGACCAGGACGCCGACTCGGTCCTCGCTGGTTTGCTGTGTCATGCGTTCAGGAACTCCCCTACCAGGCGGCGGAACTCGTCCGGCCGATCGACGTGGATCCAGTGCCCGGCCCCCGCCACCACCTGCAGGCGGCCGTGGGGCAGGGCCTCGGCGAGCCGCTCGGAGACCTCGACCGGTGAGACCCGATCGCGCTCCCCGTGCAGGGCGAGGACCGGATTGACGATCTCGGTCGGATCGACGGGGGGCGGCCCGTCGACGACGTGGGCGAACATCGATCGGAAGGCCTCCTCGGCGCCGGGCCGCAGGGCCCGCTCCAGCCGGACACCGGCCAGGTCGTCGAGGAGCTCACGGTGGACGCTCTCGTCGGCGACCAGACGACCCAGAGTGGCGCGCATCGACTCCTCCGTCGGCTCGTCGTAGAAGGGAACGGCACCAGGCGGCGGTCCGGTGCCCGCGCCGCCCATGAGAACGGCGCGCCCGATCCGGTCAGGTGCCATGGCCAGGAGCGCCAGCGCCGCGGCACCGCCCGCGGCCGAGTTTCCGACGAGGTGCGCGCGTCCCAGGCCGTGGCGATCGAGCACGGTGAGGATCTGCCGGGCACGGGCGTGCGCCCAGGCTAGCGGCCCCGTGAGGCCGGCCGTCCCCGCGCCGGTGATCCGCGTGCCGAAGCCGAGCAGGTCAGGAGCGAGGCAGCGGAACTCAGCCGCGAGTCCGGAGCGCACCGCCGCCCAGTTGCTCGCGGCGTCCACGCCCGGCCCGCCACCGTGAAGCAGCACGAGAGCGGGCTTCATGCTTCGGCCGCCGCGCCTTCGACGGCTCTGGGCTCGGTCGAAGAGCTCCGGGACGCCCGCCCGAACCGGACGAGGAGGATCAACGCGGCACCGCCGATCACGCCCGGTATCGCGAAGACCAGGAACATCGACCCCGGGGCCCAGCCGGCTTGCAGCAGGAAGCCGGCGAGCAGCGGTGCCAGCACGGCACCGAGCCTGCTCACGGCCACAGCCAGGCCGAGAGCCGTCGCGCGGGCTTCGGCCGGATACATGCTCGGCACGATGACGTTGATCCCGGCTACCGTGCCGTTGAGGAACAGTCCGACGAGCACCGCCACGACCAGTGCGCCGGCCAGCATGCCGAGCGACACGGAGAAGAGGATGAGCATGAGGGCGCCGAGGAAGAAATAGGCCGCGGTCAGCCGCCGCGGTTCGATCCGCGACGCCAGGACACCCAGCAAGGCCGCGCCCGTGACACCGCCGAGGCTCAGCAGAACCCCACCGCTGATGCCCTGCTGGTTGGACATGCCCGCCTGCAGCAGCAGGCTGGGCGTCCACGAACTCGCGAAGTAGAACATCAGCTGCGCCGCGGTGAACGCCACCCAGACCAGCACCGTCCGGACGGCGTTGCTCCCGCGGAGTATCGAATCGAATGCCACCTTGCGCGACGTCGACGCCGACGCGGGCAGGTCCTCGACGGGGGCGCGGCCCATCGAGACGAGAATCCGGTTGAACCTGTCCAGCGCCTGAGGGGGGCGGCGGGCGACGAGGTAGTCCATCGATTCGGGCAGGAAGCGCAGTCCGACGGCGAACAGGATCGCCGTGGCGATGCAGCCGAACACGAAGACCGACCGCCAGCCGAACGAGCCCAGCAGGAGGCTGGAGGCGATGCCGGCGATGACAGAGCCCAGGCCGTAACCGGTGGTGATCAGCGCGACGACGAGCCCCCGGCGCCGGTTGTTCGCGTACTCGGAGGTGAGCACCGGCAAGCTGGCCGCCATCGCCCCCACCGCCGCGCCCGTCACCAGCCGGCAGGCGAGAAGCTGGCCGAAGTCCTGCGAAACGGCCGCGGCGAGCATGCCCAGCGCGGCCAGGGCGAGACAGCCGAGACTGAGCCGGCGGCGCCCGACGCGGTCGGCGAGTGGAGCCAGGAAGAGCGCGCCGATGGCCATGCCGGCCAGTCCGCCGCTGAGCAGCACTCCCACCCCGGACGGGGACAGGCTCCATTCGCGGGTGATCGCCGGCCCGACGAACGAGGTGACCAGGAGGTCGAACCCGTCGATCAGGTTGATCAGAAGGCACAGGGCGACCGCCCTGATCTGGGCGCGACTCATGGGTGAGTTCTTGACCTGCTCGAGAACATTCAAGGGAAACCTCGCTTCGTTGCGACGATCGGTCAGGCCCCCGAGAGAGCCCCGAACCGGCGCGGGGCGCGCGCCGAGTACTGGGCGCTCCATGCTTTGTATGTAGCGTTCACTCTATAGATGTCGAGACGTGTTGGCTACAGCCAAGATGCGGACTGCGAAGCGGCGACCCGCCTTCAGCGTTTCGGCTCTCCCACGATGCCGCGGTGCTCCGCCAGGCCACAGATCATGGAGACGAACGGGCGGACCTGCGAGCTGTAGGACATGTCGTCGAAGCTCTCGGCCACCGAAAGGCCGTCGGTCAAAGCTCGCCCGAGGACGGCCAGCCGCTCGACGAGAGCTTTGTCGTCCTCGCCGCCGTCCGGCGCGAAGATCGGGGTGAGCGCGTCCACCCAGGACGCGTGGGCGTAGTCGCGGATGCGACGCACGGTCTGCCGGACCGCCTCGGAATCCTTCTGCGGGCCGACACTGATGGCGACCAGAAGGCGAAGATAGTCGGGCCGCCGGTCGAGGGCGCTGCACGCCGCCGAGAACCACGCCTCAAGCCGCTCGAGCGGCGCCAGGTCGTCGAACGAGGACGGATTGGGGAACAAGGCGTGCAGCTCCTCGAAGGTGCGCTCAAGGAGCGCCGCCAGGATGCCGAGCTTGTTTCCGAAATGGTAGTAGATCGAGCTGGGCGGCAGCCCGGACTGCGTGCACAGGTCCGAGATGGCCATGCCGTCGTACCCTTTTTCGCCGATGAGGGTGCGAGCCACGTTCAGGATGACCTCACGGCTGGTCAAGCCGGCAGCTGTCGGCGTGGAGCCGGAATCCCTCACCATGCGGCCATGATAGGTCAGTCCCGGCGCCGCATGATCCTGTCGCGGCGGTCGGGCCGATGGTTCACATCAGCCCGATCACCGGCATCAGGCGACGGTCGCGTCAACGGTCACCGGAACGTTGCCGCGGGTGGCGTTGGAGTACGGGCAGATCGCGTGGGCCGCTTCGACGAGCTCGTCGGCCACCGCCTGCTCCACGCCGGACAGTTCGACATGCAGTGCGGCGCCGAGGCTGAACCCGCCTTCCGGCGTCGAGTACACCTGCACCTCGGCGACGACCGCGGAGTCGGCGATCGGGGTTTTCCGCTGTGCCGCGACGGCCTTGAGCGCCGAGTGGAAGCACGACGCCCATCCCGCCGCGAACAGCTGCTCCGGGTTGGTCGCACCGCCGGGACCACCCATCTCTTTCGGGATCGCCAGGGAGATGTCGAGCACGCCGTCGTCGGTTCGCGCCTGCCCTCCCGCCCTGCCGTCGCCGGTGGAGGTGGCAATGCCGATATAAAGCGGTTTGCTCATGATGACGCGTTTTCCTTTCGTGGCGCTCAATTAGACAGAACGTTCTACCTCCATCGTGGCCCTTGGCCGTACCCTTGTCAAGACCGAACGTTCTATCCCATGATGAGAGCCTGATCAGCGTCTCGGCTCAGCGGGCTGACGCAGCGTCCGTGACAGGCCGAGCGCCGCCGTTCGCACGGCCGGGGCGAGATGAGCCGGCCGGAACTGCTCGCGAGGTACCGCCACGGACAGCGCCGCGACGGCGGTCCCACCGGCGAACACCGGTGCGGCGATGCAGCTCGCGCCAAGCGCCGCTTCCTGTTCTTCGTAGGCGAGCCCGGATACTTGAGCCTGTTCCAGCGCCGTTCGCAGGCGCAGCGGGTCGGTGATCGAGAACCTGGTGAGCCGCGGCAGCGGATCGGCGAGGATCTCGTCCGCCAGCTCGGGCGCCGAGAACGCGAGAAGTGCCTTCCCGATCGCCGTGCAGGTGAGCGGCAGCCTGCCCCCGATCCGGGACGGCAGGAGCACGGCGTCATGGCCATGGATGCGCTCCAGGTACACGACGTCGCGATCGTCGCGGATGCCGAGGTGGACCGTGTGACGGGTGCTTTCGAACAGATCCTGCAGGAAGGGCAGGGCGGCCTCGCGCAGGTCCTGGCGGCGGGGCACCAGCGATCCCAGCTCGAACAGGGTGCCGCCCAGCCGGTATCGGTCCCCTTCGCGCTCCAGCAGGCCGAGGCGGACGAGGTCACCGACGAGCCGGAAGGTCGTGGTCTTGCTCAGTCCGGCTCTGGACGCGAGTTCCGTCAGCCGGAACGATCCGCCGTCCGGCCGGTAGGAATCGAGGATGAGCACCACTTTGTCGAGCATGTTCCCACCCTGGCTGTTCTGCTGCACGGAACAGACTTTGGCATACCTCGCACTACCCGCCTATACCTGGGGCCACAGTCCCAGCTCCGGAGGTCCACAGATGCCCTCGATCCGCCTTCGTGGGGAGTCACGATGAGCACCGACGTCCAGAAGGCCGCGGAGCTGCTCGCGGCCGCCGCCGGCACCGCCACACCGTGCCCGCCGATCCGCGATCTCTTCGCCGACGGCGACCTCGACGCCGCTTACGAGGTCCAACGGCTCAACACCGAGCGAATGCTCGCCGCGGGGCGCCGCCTCATCGGGCGGAAGATCGGCCTGACGTCGGCAGCCGTGCAGCGGCAACTGGGCGTCGACCAGCCCGACTTCGGGGCGCTGCTCTCCGACATGGCCCTGGGCAACGGGGAAACGGTGCCGGCCGGGCGGCTCCTGCAGCCGAAGGTCGAAGCGGAGATCGCCCTCATTCTGGGCACCGACCTGACCAGTCCCGACTGCACCACGGCGGACGTGCGCGCGGCGACGGCGTACGTGTGCCCCGCCCTGGAGATCGTGGACAGCCGGATCGCCGATTGGGACATCACGATCGTCGACACCGTCGCCGACAACGCGTCATCGGGCCTGTTCGTCCTCGGCGACACCCGGGTGCCCATCGACGACCTCGAGCCCGCCGACGTCGGGATGCGGCTGTACCGGGGCGGCGAACTCGTCTCGGAAGGCAGCGGCCGCGACTGCCTCGGCGACCCGCTCAACGCCGCGGCCTGGCTCGCCTCGACGCTCGCGCGCCGGGGGGATCCGCTGCGCGCCGGCGACATCGTCCTGACCGGGGCGCTGGGCCCGATGGTTCCCGCCTCGCCCGGCGACGTCTTCTCCGCCCGGATCTCGGATCTGGGATCCGTTCGGATCAGCTTCGCGCCAGAAGGGGACACGTGATGAGCGGCCGTACCAGAGTGGCGATCATCGGCTCGGGCAACATCGGCACCGACCTGATGATCAAGCTTCTGCGCCTGTCGGATCGGCTCGAAGTCGCCGCCATGGCCGGCATCGACCCCGGCTCCGACGGGCTCGCCCGGGCCCGTCGGCTCAAGGTCGCCACGACGCACGAGGGCGTCGACGGCCTCGTGGGGCTGGACGAGTTCGCCGACGTCCAGTATGTCTTCGACGCGACCTCGGCGGGCGCGCACCGGCGTCACGACGAGGTCCTGCGCGCCCAGGGCCGCACGGTCGTCGATCTCACGCCCGCTGCGCTCGGGCCGTACGTCGTTCCGCCGGTCAACCTCGATGAACACCTCGACGCCCCCAACGTCAACATGGTCACCTGCGGCGGGCAGGCCACCATCCCGATCGTGGCCGCGGTGGGCGCGGTGACCCCGGTGCACTACGGCGAGATCATCGCGTCGATCTCCTCGCGCTCGGCGGGCCCGGGCACCCGGGCCAACATCGACGAGTTCACCGAGACCACGGCATCCGCCATCGAGAAGGTCGGCGGCGCCGCGCGCGGCAAGGCCATCATCGTCCTCAATCCCGCCGAGCCCCCGCTGATCATGCGCGACACCGTCCACTGCCTCGTGTCCGGCGCCGACACCGAGTCCATCACCGACTCGATCGAGTCGATGGTCGGTCGCGTGCAGGCCTATGTCCCCGGCTACCGGCTCAAGCAGAAGGTGCAGTACGAAACCGTCGCCGTCGACGACCCCCTGCACGGGCTGATCCCGGCGGACGCACCCGGCGACGCGGTCAAGGTGTCGGTGTTCCTGGAGGTCGAAGGGGCCGCCCACTACCTGCCCGCGTACGCCGGAAATCTCGACATCATGACCTCAGCGGCATTGCGGACCGCCGAACGCATCGCCGCCCACCGCCAGGAGGCCGGCCGATGACCGATCTGTACGTCCAGGACGTCACCCTGCGGGACGGCATGCACGCCATCCGGCACCGCTACACCGTCGAGCAAGCGCGGTCGATCGCCGGTGCGCTGGACGAGGCAGGGGTGTCCGCGATCGAGATCGCCCACGGAGACGGGCTGTCCGGCTCCAGCATCAACTACGGGGTCGGCGCGCACACCGACTGGGAGTGGATCGAGGCGGTCTGCGACGTCACCCGGCGCGCCATCCCGACCACCCTGCTCCTGCCCGGCATCGGCACGCTACGCGATCTGCGGGAGGCGCACCGGCTCGGCATCCGCTCGGTCCGCGTCGCCACGCACTGCACCGAGGCCGACATCTCCGCACAGCACATCGGCGCGGCACGCGAGCTGGGCATGGACGTCGCCGGGTTCCTGATGATGTCCCACCTGGCCGAGCCGGCCGAACTCGCCGGACAGGCCAAGCTCATGGAGTCCTACGGCGCCCGATGCGTCTACGTGACCGACTCCGGCGGACGGCTCACCATGGACGGCGTTCGTGACCGGATCCGCGCCTACCGGGACGTCCTGCGACCGGAGACCCAGATCGGCATCCACGCCCACCACAACCTCGGGCTGGGCGTCGCCAACAGCGTGGTCGCGGTGGAGAACGGCGTGGTCCGGGTCGACGCCTCCCTGGCCGGGCAGGGTGCCGGAGCCGGCAACTGCCCCCTTGAGGCCTTCATCGCCGTGGCCGACCTGATGGGCTGGGACCACGGCTGCGAGTTGTTCCCCCTGATGGACGCCGCCGACGACCTCGTGCGCCCGCTGCGGGACCGCGAGGTCCGGGTCGACCGCGAGACCCTGAGCCTCGGCTACGCGGGCGTTTACTCGAGCTTCCTCCGTCACGCCGAGGCCGCCGCGACGCGCTACGGCCTGGACACCCGCGCGATCCTCGTCGAGGTCGGCCGGCGCGGCATGGTCGGCGGCCAGGAAGACATGATCACCGACATCGCCCTCGACCTCGCCGCGTCCACCCGTACCGCGCCAGAAACGCCATCGGCTCCCGGATCTCCTTGATCACGAAGCGGTACGGGCGACCTCTCCTCGTGTCGAACCCCGTCCGGCCGGACGGGGTTCGTGCTCAAGCCGCCTGGAAGGAACGCCGGGAGAGACCAACGCCGTAGCCGTCGAGCGTGGTCAGCACCGGCGCGGTGGGGTCGGTGGCCGCGCCGAGCGTCACGAACAGCGGGGTGAAGTGTTCCACGGTCGGATGCGCGTAGGGCATCCCCGGGGCGGCGGTGCGGAAGCGGGCGAGCTCGGCCACGTCGCCGCGGGCCAGCGCGTCGGCGGCCCAGGCGTCGAAGTCGGCCGACCAGCCGGGCACCTTGTTCTCCTCGAACATCTCCCTGGTCAGGAACGGCAGGCCGTGGGTCATGTGACCGGACCCCACCACCAGCACGCCGGCCGCCCGCAGCGGCCGCAACCGCTCGCCGATGGCCAGCAGCCGGTCGGGATCCTCGGTGGGCAGGCTCAGCTGCAGCACCGGAACGTCGGCCGCCGGGTACATGATCTTCAGGGGCACCCAGGCGCCGTGATCGAGGCCACGGCCGGCGTGCCGGTGCACGTGCTCGGAGTCCGGCATGAGCCCCACCACCTGCCGCGCCAGCTCACCGGCGTCAGGGGTGTCGTAACGGAAGGTGTGGTAGAGCGGGTCGAAGCCACCGAAGTCGTACACCAGCTCGTCGGGCCGATCGGCGCTCACCGACAGCGGCGCGGACTCCCAGTGCGCGGAGACGACCAGGATCGCCTTCGGCTTGGGCAGGGCGCGGGCCCAGTCGTGCAGCGGGGTGAGCCATTCGGGGCTCTGGAAGGGCAGGGGGCCGCCGCCATGGGACAGGTAGAGGCTGGGCAGCGGCCCGTCCTGTGGCGTCCACGACCGGTGCGGGTCGGCGACCTCGAGAGCGGCGGTCCGCCGCAGGTGCGCGGCGAAGGGGTGCGCGGCCGGGATGCGGGCGTCGGCGACGGCGGTCGGCGAGGCGTCAGGCGAGGTCATGCTGGCTCCTTGGTGCCGGTGATGCTTCGGTGTGCCATGACGGCGGTGCTGCTTGCGTAGGGGAAGATTGGTTGTCGCGACAAGTAATACTGTGCACAGCAAACTTGTCGCGACAACCATTCCCGATGAGGACGTGACCGTGGATACTCCCTGGCTCGACCCGCCGCAGCTACGCGCCTGGATCCGCCTCCGCGCGGTGCTCGCGCTTCTCCCGGGCGTGCTCGATGCCCAGCTGCGCCACGACGCCGACATGACGGAGTTCGAGTACTACGTGATGGCGACGCTCTCCGAGACGCCCGGCCGGACGCTGCGCATGACCGAGCTGTCCTGGCAGACCAACGCCACGCTGCCTCGACTCTCCCACGTGGTGACGCGCCTGCAGGGACGGGGCCTGGTGGAGCGCCTCTCCTGCCCGGAGAACCGCCGCGCGACCAATGTCCGGCTCACGGACGACGGCTGGGAAAAGGTACGGCGGACCGCACCGGGTCACGTGGCGACCGTCCACCACCATGTCATCGACGCTCTCACCGGCGAGCAGGTCGAGCAGCTGGCCGCCATCAGCGACGCCATCCTGGCCAGGCTGGATCCGTCGGGAACGATGGCCGCCACCTACACCCGCTATGACGGAACCCCCGAGTCGCAGCCACCGGCCGATGGATGACCGCGGCGAACTCGCACAGCGCCCAGAAAAGCGCTGGTCCAGGGAGGCGCACCACGAGGCGACGACCGTTTCGCGCACGCCACGACCACCCCGGGGGTGCCGTCGACGCCGGTAGCCGGACCATGAAGATCCCCGCACGGACCGCCTACCGCGGCCGTCGTAGGGCTCGGGATTTACGCGGGGTGGCCCTTGACGCCACGTTACCCGCAGTAGAGCATGTGCAACAACTATCAAACGCTTTGTCCGATAATTGGACAACCAGCGCTTGATTCCCAACGCACAACAGGACTCTCCCTGTTCGACAGCCGTTCGGTGGTGCCGATGAGCGCGGACGCGGCACCGTCCGCGGACAACGCCGTGACGCATCGACCAATCGAGCCCATTCGCATCTGAAGTACGGAGAGAACGCCGTGAAACGAGCATCGGTCAAATCCGTCGGGGTCCTCGCTCTCGCCACAGGTCTCGTCCTCGCCGGCTGTGGTGCCGGCACAGGCACGTCCACGCGAAGCTCGGCGGCGCCTGCGAGCGACGCCGTCTTCACCTGGGCGGTGCCGGGCATGCCCACCTCCTTCGACCCCCGCAAGTCGGCGCCGCTGGACCCGATCTTCCTGGACGCGGTCTACGAGAGCCTGATCAACCGGACCCCGGCCGGTGAACTCGGCCCGGGCCTCGCCACCAAGTGGGAGTTCAGCGACGACAACAAGGTGCTCACCTTCACCCTGCGCGACGGGGTGAAGTTCCACGACGGTGAGGCGTACGACGCCGAGGCGGCCAAGACGTCCATCGAGGCGTTCAAGAAGAGCGGCACCCTGGTCGGGCAGTTGGCGATCCTGGACAAGGTCGAGGTGACCGGGCCGCTGGAGCTGAAGCTGACCTTCAAGGAGCCCGCCGGGTACATGCTCAACGCGCTGGCCGGTGAGGCGGGCATCGCGGTCTCGCCGAAGGCGCTGGACGCCCCCGACCTCGCCACCAAGCCGGTCGGCACCGGCCCGTTCACGGTCACCGGCCTGCAGCAGGGCAAGGTCAGCTTCACGAAGTTCGACGGCTACTGGAACGTCCAGGCGGTCGGCATCGGCGGCATGGAGATGCTCGTCTTCAACGACGAATCGACCCGGCTGCGGTCGGTGAAGTCGGGGCAGGTCGACGGCAGCAGCATCACCGGCGAGCAGATCAAGGAGGCCGAGGCGGCCGGTCTCTCGATCGTCAGCGGACCGAACACACGGTTCATGGGCCTCCTGCTGAACACCAAGGACAAGGCCCTGTCCAACCCCAAGGTCCGGGAAGCGCTGCTGTACGCGATCGACCGTGAGGCGATCAACACCAACCTGGAAGGCGGCACCTGCGTCCCCACGGTGCAGCCGTTCCCGCAGAGCCACTGGGCGGCCACGCCCGACCTGAAGGACACCAAGCCCTACTACGACGTGGCGAAGGCCAAACAGCTCCTGGCCGAGGCCGGCTACCCCAACGGCTTCGACATGGAGATCGCGTCCGGCACCACCACCTCTTACCAGACGTTGGCGCAGGTGGTGCAGGCCCAGGTGAAGCAGGTCGGGATCAACGCGTCGGTCAAGGTCTACGAGTTCCAGCAGATGATCAACGCGCGCCGGACCGGCAAGTACACCTCCGTCGTCTCCGGGATCCAGGCCGGGCGCCCGGACCCGAGTCAGTTCATCGCCGACTTCTACCTGCCGGGCGGGTCGTACAACTCCGGCGGCTACGAGCTGCCGGGCGGTAAGGAACTGCTGGCGAAGGTGCGGGCCAGCGCGGACGACACCGAGCGCGGGGCCGCGATGCGGGAGGCCTTCAACACGGTGATCAAGGACGGCCCGCCGGTGATCCCGATCTGCAACATGAACTACGTGGCCGCGTTCCGCAAGGGCGTGACCGGCTGGCAGGTGCCGGTGCTCGGCGACTACGACTTCACCAGCGTGCAGGTCGCCGGCTAGCGCCTCGTCGAACGGGGCCGCCACGGCGATGTCGTGGCGGCCCCTCTTCCACCTCCGCAGGCATCCCGCCGACCACCGAACTCATCGGCAGCGGGTGAGCGGGACCACCGACCGATCCCGGATCCGCAGCGCGGGCAGGGCCTGACTCATCTTCCCTGCTGAGCGGCTACATCGCGATCGGGGCCGGCGGGTTCTCAGACGTACACCAGCGCGGTGTGCGCGTGCCCGCGGCTGCCACCGACCTCCACCTTGACCGAGCTCTTGGCCTTACGCACGCTACGGTCGCTTTCCTTGACCGATTTCACCGGCCAGGGCAGCGTGATCTTCACCTCGTCGGCGGCCCTGGACGGGTCGGAGACCGCGAGCCGTACTCGCCTGTCATCGCGGCGGATCATGAGCGTGCACGGGCCGTCGGCGGCGAGCGGCCCGTCCGCGGTGTCGACGGTTCCCGCGCGCCAGAAGACGGCGGCGAGCACGTTGTCGCGGGAGATGGCCTGCACCGCTCCGGAGTTGGCGAGAATCTCGACCCTCCCCCCGTAGGCCACGGTCTGCGCGATGGAGGCGTCGGGCAGTACGGCGTAGGCGTAGCGTTCCTTACGCGGATCGACGCCGTGGTCGATGAGGATCGTCGTGTAGAACCTGGTGACGGGGGTGTCGTCGCCTCCGGTGGTGGCGCCCTTGTCGATGTCCTGCCAGCGGCCGGTGCGCTTCTTGCGGATCACCTTCGCGTCGACGCCGTCGAGCAGCGCGTAGCCGGCCACACCCGACAGGTGGAGCCAGCCGTCGCCCCAGGCCATGGGCGGATGCCGGTCGTGGGTGTTGCGGTTCTCCACGATGGTCTCGATGCGGCGGCCGTCGGAGGCGCCGATGCCGGTGCCGAGGGCGATCACCGCGTCGTCGAGGAGGAACCACGCCTTCTTGGCCCGCAGCGAGGAGCCGTCGGCGATCAGCTTCATGGCGGCCACGCCGTACTCGCCGTCGAGTGCGACGCCGCCCGCCCACGGGGTGGGCGGCAGGCGACGCTTGCCGTGCCGGAGATCGGCGCGTCTGCGGGTGTCGACGGTCGTGCCCGGCAGCCGGTACGGGTCGATCGTGGGCCACAGGTCGTCGTTCCAGTGGGTGTGGTCGCCGGTGTAGAGGTAGGTCATGCCGTCGCCTGTGTACCAACCGTGTAGGTTTTCCCGGTTCATGGCCTCGGCCGCGCCGATGCGCTCCGAGCTCATCGCGATCGCGTACGCCCAGGTGGGACGGCGGTGCACGACCCGGTCCATGTCTGCGAAGACGTACGTGCCCGTCATGGGCGGGCCGACCGGCACCGACGGGTCCTCCAGCAGGACCTTGGCCCGTGCGATGCTCGCCAGTGGCGCGAGCGTGTCGTAGGGGATGGCCTGGTTGCGCGTGAGCCAGCCCTTCACCAGCGGCCGCCAGCGCTGGGCATAGCGCTCGGGCGCCGCTTCCAGCAACGTGAGGATGGCCTCGACCGCCTTCTGCCCCGAGTGGTAGTCACGGTGGCCCTGCACCGAGATCTGCCGGCCGCGTACGCAGTCCATCATGAGCCCGTCGACGATGAACGGCGTGAACGAGCGATCCACGATGTCGTAGATGTTCCCGATTCCGGTGATCTCCCACGGTGACCGCGTGAGCATGGCGATCAGCTTGGCCACGCTCTCCAGGTAGTCCACGCCGTAGCTGCCGGTGTAGGGGTAAACGTCGTGCTGGATGAACGAGCCGTCACGGTAGAAGCCGTCGCCTGGGCCCCTGGTCGGCCGCAGCAGGTCGGAGACCGCGTCCCTGGCCCGCTTGACCAGGCGTGCGTCGTGGGTGAGCAATCCGCGCATCGCCACCGCCATGGCCTTGCCCGCCCGGTTGGCGCCGGTCTCGACGACGCCGGGGTGGCTGACGCGGCGCTCCGGGTCGGGGCACCAGCGGCGCAACGGGCGCAGCCAGCGCTGGAGGTGGTCCTTCGGCAGGCCGTCGTACAGCAGGGCGCAGGTGTCGGTCAGCGCGCGGGGGACGCCGATCTCCCACCAGTACCAGTTGCTGCCGCGCCGATCGAGCCTTTCGTGGTAGGCGTGCTCGTGCAGGAAGTCCAGCGCCCTGACCGCGGTCTCGGCGACCTGCCCGTCCCGGTGCATGGCGGTGCCCGGTGTGGCCCAGCCCAACGCCAGTGTGCGCATGCGGTTGTAGGCACGGTTGAAATTGCCCGTCCGGGGGTCCTCCAGCGGCAGGTCCGGCCACAGGCTCGGGCGGCCGGAGGTGGGCTTCATCTTGCGCAGCACCGCGTTGGCCGAGCCCTCGACCGCCTGCGTCTTGGCGGTGTAGGCGGAGTTGTACGACCCACCGGCCAGGAGGCTCACCCACCGCTCACGCGCGGCGTCGAACGCGGCGGTACCGACCGCCTCGGCCGGTGTGTCCCGTAGCGCTAGGCCGGCCACGGCTGCGGCGCCCAGCAGGGCGGACCGCCGACTGAGGGGATGGGTCATGGAGGCCTTTCCGACAATCAGGCAGATATCAGATAAAAGATCATATGTCGAACAAGCGGGTGGACTCTTTCGGCTCAATGCATTCTCGGCATCCGGCTGTGCGCACTTCCCCTGATTCGCGCGCTGAAGCGGCGAACTTCCGGCCGGGAGGGCGCGTCCAAGCTGAGGACGGTTCACTAAAGGAGGTCGCCATGAAGAAAGTTCTCGTAGCGGTCGTCGCGGCTGGGGCGCTCGTGCTCACCGGGACGCCTGCGCTCGCCGCACCGACGCTGGGTCCGCACGGCTATGGCAAGGTCCGGCTCGGGATGAGCGCGAAGCAGGCCGCAGCGACCGGCGCGGTCGTGCTCAAGAGCCGCGCCGGTGACGGCGCGTGCTCCGGCTGGGACCTCAAGGCCCACCCCACCGGCCGTGACAGCGTGGGGCTGTACATCTCCAAGAAGCTCGGAGTGGCCGCGATTTTCGCCGCGAAGGGGGTCAAGACTGCCAAGGGCATCGGCCTCGGCTCCACGATGCGGCAGGCCAAGAAGGCCTACCCGGCGATGCGGACGTCGGAGAGCGGAATGTCGTCCGTCGTGGTGCCCGGCAACCCCAAGGCCCGCTACCTCTTCGGCGCCTCGGCGAAGGGCAAGATCGTGGAGCTGGCCCTGATCCGCGTGAACCAGGACTGCATGGGCTGATCAGCACAGCCGGCTCCGCGCCGGTGCGGCTCTCGCGCATCGAGACTCGCACCGGCGCTGTAGGTGCCGTCACGGACGGCGCCTACACCCGGGCCTGAGGGGGTCAGATGAGGATGCGCAGGTCGGTGACGGTGTACGCCAGGATCGGGCCGGACAGGTCGCGGGCCATCGGCGGGGGCATCGGTCTCGCAGGCGCGCTGTACAGTCCGTCGCGGAGGCGTCGATGAGAACACGGTTACTGGCCGTCGTGGCCTGCCTGGTCGTCCAGGGCTGCGCCGCCGGGCCCACGTCGGCGGCCAGATCCGAGCCGCCGCCCGCCTCCGCGCTCGCCTCCGCCTCCGCGCTCGCTTCCGTCTCCGAGCCTGCCGCCGAGCTCGCGTCCGCGCCGACGCCGGCCGACGAGAAGGTCCCGCTGTCGGCGCGGTGGAAGCTCGTCCCCGGCCTGCCCGACGACCACAACTGGGAGCGAGGCCTGTACGACGTGAGCGCCGCCTCCCCGGACCGCGCCTGGGCCGCCGGCTACCAGGGCTGGGAGGACGGCGTGGAGATGACCCTGCGCCACTGGGACGGCGCCCGCTGGCGGCGATCGCCGGCGGGCCATAGCGGCAGCTTGTCGGCGGTCGACGCCGACGGGCCGGCCAACGCCTGGGCGGTGGGCGGCGGCGCCTACGACAAGCCCGTCGCCCTGCAGTGGGACGGCCGCTCCTGGCGACGCCATCGGTCGCCGTTGAAGGCGCGGGACGTCGCGGTGGACGGCGGTCGCGTCGTCCTCATCTCGTCCTCGCAGGCGGTGCAGGGGAACGGCGCCCGCTTCGTCCGGAAGCTCGTCGTCAGCCGGCCGGCCGCCGAGCTGCGCGCGGTGAGCGCGGGCGCGGGGCACACCTGGATCGCCGGAGAGCGCAGGGGGCAGCCGATGGTCTGGCACGGCTCGGCCCGCGGGTTCGAGGAGGCCGAGATGCCCGTGGTGCCGGGTGGCGGCACGCTGGGCGCCGTCTGGCAGAACAGCCCGTCCGATGTGTGGGCGGTGGGACATGCCGGGGAGAGCCCCCTCATCCTGCGGTGGAACGGCGTCTCCTGGAAGCGGGTCGAGCTGCCGCCGGACTGGCGAGGCGGGCTGACCAGCGTGACGGCCTTCGGCCCCCGCGACGTGTGGATCGCGAGCCTGCGCATCGGAACCACTCCGCGCTCTGTCGTGCTGCTGCACTGGGACGGCCGGACGTGGACGCGCGAGCGCTCGCCGTCGCCCGGCGAGGTGACCCGGGCGGTGATCGAGCGCATCCCGGGCACCTCTCAGCTGTGGCTGGCGACCTCGATCGTGGACGGCGACTCCGAGTCGATCGTCACCTACCGCCGCGGCTGAGATCAGGCGGCCGCCGTTCAGGCTCGGTCGAATCGCGGCGGTGAGGCCGTGACGCGCACGGGTTCGGGCAGATGGAGAGCGGCCTGCTCGCGGGCATAGAGGCGGATCAGGTCGTGCATCCGATAGCGGCCGGGCCCGGCGGGTTCGAGGAGGCGGGCGTCCAGGAGGTGATGGAGTGCGGTCTCGGCGCGATGTTCCGGCCAGTCGGTGAGGGCGGACGTGGCAGGCACCGTGTGAGTGGCGGTCTCCATCGAGCCGAGCAGGAGGAACGTGTGGGCGGCGTCGCGGCCCACAGGTCGCCCTGGAAGGTGCTGCAGGCTGACCGCGATACTGTCGCGGATCGCCAGGTCGGCATGTTCGAGCGCGTCAAGGCGGCTGCTGGGGTCGGCGAGCTGATCGGCCAGCTGGGTCAGCGTCCGGTCGGGCTGCGCGGCCAGGCGCGCCGCCGCGATGCGCAGCGCGAGAGGAAGACCGCCGCACTGCCGGGCGATCCGCTGCGCCGCGTCCGGTTCGGCACGGACCCGGCCGGCATCCACGATGCGGGCGAACAGCGCGGCGGCGTCGGCGGGGTCGAGCCCGGTCAGGCGCAGATGGCTCGTGCTGTCGAGCGAGGCCAGGATCTGGCGGCTGGTGACGATGACCGCGCACGAGGGCCCGGCGGGGATGAGCGGCCGGACCTGGCTCGCGTCGAGCGCGTCGTCGAGGATGACGAGGAGTTTGCGCGTCGAGGTAAGGGATCGGTAGCGGGCGGCGGCCTCGTCCAGGGTGGCCGGCAGGGCGGCGCGGTCAAGCCCGAGCGAGCGCAGCAACCGGCTCAGGGCCTCGTACGGCGACAACGGCTGAAGCCCGGCGGTGGCGGCGCGCAGGTCGACATGGAGCACGCCGTCGGCGAAGCGATCGGCGATGGTGTGCGCGGCGTGAACGGCCAGCGCGGACTTGCCGACCCCGCCGGGACCGTTGATCGCGGCGACGGCCGGCGAGCCGGGCACGATGTCGGTGAGCGTCCGGTGCAGCCAGGCGGATTCCGTGGCACGGGCGGTGAAGAACCGGGTGTCGGCGGGGAGTTCGACCGGAACGGCAGGCTCGACGACCGTGGCCCGCTGCGCGGGAGAGGTGAGGTCGAGCGCGGGATCGCGCCGGAGCACCGCCTGCCGCAGCCGGCGCAACGCCGCTCCCGGTTCGATGCCCAGCTCATCGACCATGACCCGGCGCGTCTCCTGGTACACCGCGAGGGCTTCGGACGTCCGGGCGGCCCGATACAGCGCCAGCATCAGCTGGGCGCGGGATCTCTCCCGCAGCGGGTGGGCCTCGACGTGGGCGGTGAGCACCGGCACCGCCGCGTGGTGATCGCCGGCTGCCAGGCGCAGGTCGATGTGGTCCTCCAGCGTGGCCAGGCGCTCCTCTTCCAGCCGGGCGGACTCGACCTGGGCCCATGAGGCGGTCAGGCCGGCCAGCGCGTCACCTCGCCACAACGCCAAGGCCCGTCGGAACAGCACGTCGGCCTTGGTGATCTCACCGTGCGCCCGTGCGGCACGGGCCTGACGGCCCAGGAGCGAGAACAGGTGGGCGTCGACGCGCTCGCACGCGAGGTTCAGCTGGTAGCCGCCGGAGACGGTCGCGATGACGTCGTCGTCCTGGTACGGCGAGAGCAGGCCGCGCAGCTTCGAGACCACGATGTGCAGTTGCTTGCCCGCCGTCGTCGCCGTGCCCTGGCCCCACACCTGGGCGAGGAGTTCGTCCGCGGAGACCGGCTGCCCGGCGCTCAGCGCCAGCCTGGTCAGGACCCCGACTCGCCGCTCACCGGTCAGTCGCACCGGCTCATCGTCCGCCGTGGTCTCCCACGGCCCCAAGATCTTGATTTCCAGTCCCATCAGGCTCTCCTTGTCATCGTGGACAGCCGACGCGAGCGGACGGAGAGGCCTGCCCGTGGGGGCGGACGGCCAGAGCGCGGACGACTCGCCTGGAACGGCGTCATCGCCAGGCGGCGCGGACGACTCGCCTGGAACGGCGTCATCGCCAGGCGGCGCGGTCGTCATCGACACCGCCCCCGCGTCGCAGGGATCCCCCCGGGCTCGCCACGACTGATCACCACTCTAGGAAGGCAGAGGGCGCGCCGGTGTCCGGTGAACGTCCTACAACGAGGGCACCGTACGGTCGGGCTCGGCGAGCCGGCGACGCGATCCGGGCCCGATCGCGCGTGAGACGGCGATACCCGGGACTTCCGGCCCAACCTGCCGTATAGCTACTATCAGGCACCAATCGCCTACATGGCGACTTTCGTCATGGACTTACAGATCGGCGAGGAGAGTGTCCCGCACGTGGCTGAATTGGGCAGGGCCGGGCGACGACGGACGGGCGCCATGGGCGACGGGACCGGGCCTGCGGGGTCAGCCGGCGGCGGTCCGCGGCGACTGACCGGTGTCCGCCGGCTGCCGTTGCGTACCGTACTGCTCATCGTCGTCTTCGTGCCGAGCCTGACCTTCACCCCGCTCCTGGCCTCGGGCATGTACCAGCTGGCCACACAGTGGCAGGCGGAGCAGACCCAGATGGAGCTGGCCACCACCGGCGCCGGCAGACCCGCGTCCGACCTGTTCTTCAGCCTTGATCAGGAGCGACGGCTCACCGCGGAGGTGCTGGGCGGCCCGAGCGGTGCCGCCCGCGGCAAGCTCGCCGAGCAGCGTGCGGCGACCGACCGGGCCGTGCGGGCGTTCCGTCCCCTGACCGCCCTGGACGACTCCGACGCGCAGGAAGGGCTCGCCGACGCCGTCACCCGCACCGAACGCGGCCTCGCCCTCCTCGATCAGCAGCGCCGGGCGATCGACGCCGGCCGGTCCAGCACGGAGCGCGCGTTCGACTACTACAGCAGTGTCCTCGAATCAGACCTCAGCGTGCTGACCGCCCTCGGCAATACCGGCGAGGGCCAGGTGAACAGCAAGGCGCAGACGCTGACCGACCTCTTCTGGGTCGTCTACACGCTCGGCAGCGAAGACGCCTTGCTGGCCGGCGGCTGGGAGACGGGCACCCTGACGAGGAGCGAGTACGGCCTCGTCACCGACGCCATCGGCGCCAGGAAGCACCTCATGCGGTCCCGGGTGCTTCCGGCTCTCACGGGCAACGAGACCCCGTACGCGAAGGTGACGGACGGCAGGGCGTGGGAGGCCATGTCCGCCCTGGAAGGGCGGCTGATCGCCGCCGGGAGCGCCGCCGAGGGCGATGAGGTGACGCTCCGCGACGACGGCGCCAGATGGCGTGCCGCGGTGGACGCGGTCAGCGTGCAACTGCGGCAGCTCCTGAGCCTGCGATCCGAGAATGTCGGCCGGATGGGCTACGATCACGCCGACATGATCTTCATGATCTTCATCAGCATCTCCACCGTGGGCCTGCTCGCCCTGGGGCTGGTGTTCTACACGAGCTGGCGGCTCACCGCCATTCTTCGCCGGCGCATCCTCCACCTGCGCGAGGACGCCCAGGAGCTCCAGGAGCGGCTGCCCGACGTGGTCGCCCGGTTGGAGCGGGGTGAGGACGTCGACGTGGACGCGGAAGTACGCACGCTCCGGCCCACCCCGGACGAGCTCGGCGAGCTCGGGCAGGCCCTCAACCTGGCCAGCCGCAGCGCCGTCCTCACCGCCGTGCGGCAGGCCGAACAGCACCGTGGCTTCCAGCGCATGCTGCAGCGCATCGCGCGCCGCACCCAGATCCTCATCGGCCTGCAGCTGAAGAAGCTGGACGAACTGGAGCGCAAGCACGAGGACCCTGAGGTGCTGGAGGGCCTGTTCGACCTGGACCACCTCGCCGCCCGGCTGCGCCGCTACGAGGAGAACCTGGTGATCCTCGGCGGCGGGCAGCCGCAACGCCGCTGGCGCAAGCCGGTCCACCTGCTCGATGTCCTGCGCGCCGCGCAGGGCGAGGTCCAGGACTACAGCCGGATCTCGATCGACGTCGAGGGCGAACCCTGGATCGGGGAGCGCGCGGTGCAGCCGCTGGTCCACGTCCTGGCGGAGCTCATGGAGAACGCCACCACCTTCTCCAAGCCGCTGACCCCCGTCGAGGTGCGCGCCGCGCCGGTCAGCCGGGGCGTCGTGGTGGAGATCGAGGACCGCGGCCTGGGCATGGAACCCGAGCAGTACACCGCCGCCAACGCCCTGCTGCGGTCGCCGCCGCGGCTCGACGTGCTCACCCACGCCGACGACGTGCGTCTCGGCCTGTACGTGGTCGCTCGGCTCTCCGCGAACCTGGGCCTCCAGGTGGAACTGCGGCCGTCGGCCTTCGGCGGCAGCCGGGCCATCGTGCTGCTTCCCGAATCGCTGGTGGTGGACCGCCCGCGTACGGCACCCGGGCCGGCCACGCTCCCCGGCAAGGCCCCCAGGGCCGCCAACGGCGCACCGCCCCGCCCTCGGGAGGAAACCCCGCCCCACGAGAAAGGTCCGCTGCCGGCCCGCTCCCGAGGACGTGCGATGGCGTCCGTGACGACACCGGAAGGATCGCCGGACCAGGACGACGCCGCAGCGTCACCCGACAGCCGGCCGCTGCCCCAGCGGGTGCGCCAGGCCAGCCTGGCGGCCGAGCTCAAGGTCCCGGCGGACCGGGCCGAACCGGCCGGGCAGGAGTCCTGGACCGTACCCGACCAGCCCCGCCGATCCGGTGCCGCGATCGGTGCCTTCCAGAGGCAGTCACGCCTCCGCCGCACCGGCGACGACGCCTCTCAGCCCCGGGCGAACGGATCCCCCGAGCCCGGTTCCCCTACGACGGAAGATCGATGATGACGCAGCGCACCACCGCCACCGACACGGACCTGGACTGGCTTCTGGACGGCTTGGTCGATCAGGTCGCGGGCTCCCGGCACGCCGTCGTGCTGTCCGACGACGGCCTGGTGGTCAGCCGGTCCCGGACCATCGAACGCGCGGACGCCGAACGCCTGGCCGCGATCGCCACCGGCCAGCAGAGTCTGGCGCGCGGTGTCGGCCAGCTCTTCAACGGCGGGCCGGTCCACCAGGTCATCATCGAGATGGCCGATCTGTGGTTGTTCATCACCGCCGCGGGCCGGGGAACCCATCTGGCGGTGGTCGCGTCCCAGGAGGTCGACGCCGAGCTGATGAGCGTCGCGATGCACACCCTGATCCAGCAGGTCGGCCAGAAGCTGGGGACCGGCGTGCGCACCCCGAGTGATGGGGAGAGACACGGATGAAGCACTGGACAGAGGGCTTCGAGGACGATGACGCCGACGAGCCCCTTGTCCGTCCCTACACGATCACCGGCGGGCGAACCGCTCCCGAGCGGGACGACCTGACGCTGATCACTCTGGTGGCGACGATGCCTGCGGTCTCGCCGGGGAGTGGACGCGGCCTGAAGAGGATGCAGCCGGAGCACCGCGCCATCCTCGCTCTGTGCGAGCGGCCCCTGGCGGTGGCCGAAGTCGCCGCCGCGCTGAATCTCCCGGTGTCCGTGACGAAGATCCTCATCGGCGATCTGATCGAGTCGGGTCAGCTACTGAGCCGGCCACCGCTGGCGTTCACACAGGCAGGCGGCATTCCCGAGATGGCGATCCTTGAGGCGGTGAGAGATGGGTTACGCAGACTCTGACCACGGCGACGTTGCTCCTCTGGCGGTGAAGGTCCTGATCGCCGGTGGTTTCGGCGTCGGGAAGACCACGCTGGTCGGCGCGGTCAGCGAGGTCGCCCCGCTGCGTACGGAGGAGTACCTGACCCATGCCGGCGTCGGCGTCGACGATCTGAACGGCGTGGGCGGCAAGTCCACCACCACCGTCGCGCTGGACTTCGGCCGCATCACCCTCAACAGCGAGCTCGTGCTCTACCTGTTCGGCACGCCGGGACAGGAACGCTTCTGGTTCCTGTGGAACGACCTGGTCAACGGCGCGATGGGCGCGATCGTCCTGGTCGACACCCGCCGGCTGGACGTGAGCTTCGCGTCGATCGACTTCTTCGAGAGCCGCGGCATCCCCTTCGTCGTCGGCGTCAACTGCTTCCACGGCGTGCTTGACCGGACGCAGGAAGAGATCCGGCGCGCACTCGACCTCGATCCGGAGGTGCCGCTGGTGCTCTGTGACGCCCGCGACCGGACGGCAGGGCGCGATGTGCTGCTGGTGCTCGTCGACCATTTGATGGCCGCCCAGTCCCGTGGCACACCGCACCCCGTGGCCTGACCTGGCCGTGCGGTCGCGGGCGATCGCGGAGGATCGCGGACGATCAGGGGCGGCCGTTGGCGGCGCACCAGCCTGCCCAGGTGGTGGCGCCCTTGCCGAGCTGCTTGTTGTAGAAGGACGTCCAGGAGTTCTCGCTCGGCCCCGGCTCGCCGGGGGCGGCCTTGAACAGCGGATGGTTCTGGTCGACCTCGGCTCGCAGCCACGGCTCGATGTCGCCGTAGGAGTCCAGCGACCAGCTGCGGGCATGGTAGGTGAGCTGACCGCGCACGTCGGTCTCCGGCAGGCACATGAACGGCGCCCACGGGCTGGTCCGCGCCCAGCTGATCTTCGTCTCCATCGCGCCGGACGGGACGCCGGCGCTGGTGCGCGCCGCCACCTCGTGCTCGTCGACGGAGAAGTCGAACATCTCCTGCGCCGCGTACACGCCGCCGGTCAGGCCGAACCGCTCGCCGAGCGTGGCGCCGAAGTCCGCGCGTACGCCGATGTCGCTGGTCCAGACGGTCTCGTCGTGCAGCTCGCGCAACGGCGGACCCGCGAAGGACGAGGTGATCGGGAACGGGCCGAAGTTGACCGTGTCATTGTTGATGGGGACGACCGGGTACGTCTTGCCGTCGATCGGGTTCTTCCACTCGCGCACGACGCGCTGCGGATCCGCCGGGTCGGTGTAGAAGACGATCTCCCGGGAGAGCTGATAGAGCTGGTTCGTGCCAGGTACCCGGTACAGCCGCCGGATGTTGTAACCCTCGATGTTGAAGAGTTTCTGGCCGTGCCGCAGCGCCGGGTCCAGGCTGTTGCCCTCGATGTTCGCGTACACCGATCCGGAGATCCGGAACACCATGTCCTTCCCGTCCGGACGCCCGAACGTCTGGAGGGACAGTTTCCCGCTCTTGTCGGTGACCGTCGCGTAGACCGGCCCGGGGTGTGTGGGGACGGCGGAGCGGTCGTCCGCCGCCGCGTTCGGCACGCCGGTGCCGAGGATCAGGACGACCAGCGCCGACAATCCGGTGATACCTCGCTTGATCACGTACACCCTTTCATGCGAAGAAGACAGCGAACAGCGCCATATTGTGATCACGCCGAGCGGAGGATTGTCCAGGGCGGGGTGGGCCGGCCGTTGGAGAGGCGCGTCACTTTGAAGACGCCGGGCCGGCCCCGGAAGTAGGGCGTGTCACTGTTGTCGCGGGCGCCGGCCGCGACGCCCGGCCCCTGGACGGTGACCGTCAAGGGACCGGGGCGCGGCTCAGGAGGGGATCCGGTCGAGGGCTGCCTGAATCTCCTCCTCCCGCCGGGGAATGCCGATCGCGCGGACCAGGTCCAGAGCCTCGGTGAGCGCCTCGCGGGCCTCCGCCGGGCTGCCGCTGTGGACGTGGATGTCGCCGAGAATGGTCAGCATGGTCGCCAGCCCGGCCCGGTCGCCGACCTCACGATGGAACGCGAGCGGCCCGGTCATGATCTCCTCGGCGTCGTGGTGACGGCCCGCCTGGTCGTAGGCCAGCGCCAGGTGCCACTCGCACCACACCACCCCGGCCCGGTCATCATGCCGCCGCCTGCTCATCCCAAGCGCTTCCTCCAGCACGCGTACCGCGTCCGCGGGCCGCCCCGCCTGCACATAAGCGTCCGCGACGTGCGCCGACAGCCAGATCAGGGCGCTCTCGTCACCCTGGCGCCGGTAGATGTCACCGGCCTCGGCGTAGCGGCCGAGGGCGTCCTCGGGTCGCCCGAGGTCCAGCTGAAGGTCCCCGTAATGGGTCAGGACCCAGCCTGCCACGCCGTCGTCGCCCAGCGCCCGGGCGATCTCCAGGGCGCGGTCGTACAGTCGCGGCGTGTCCGCGCCGCGACCGAGGATGCGGCGGGCCTCGGCCAGGTGGACGAGCGAGCCGAGCTCGGCGCGCTCGTCCTCCGCCTGCCGGGCGGCGGTCACCGCCATGTCCTTCACCTCCTCCATCCCCTCCCAGTGACTTCGGTGGAACAGCAGGCCGTAGAGCGACCCGGCGACGCGCAGCACCAGATCCCAGTCCCCCGCGTCGTACGCGGCGCGAACGGCGGCGTGCACGTTCGCGTCCTCCTCGGCGAACCAGGCGATCGCCTCGTCGGGCGGGCGCTCATGGGCTCCGGGGAGCGACATCCAGCCGTGCAGCCGGTCGGCGTGCCACTCGACGGAACGGCGCAGCACGGCATGGCGGTCGGCCGGGGAGTCCGTCTGCTCGGCGTTCTCCCTGGCGTACAGCCTGAGCAGGTCGTGCAGCCGGTAACGGTCGCCGTCGCGTCCGGCGCTCTGGAGCAACTGCAGGTCGACCAGCTCGCCCAGCAGGCGCTCGGCGTCGGCCACGTCCAGGCCGGCGGCCCTGGCCACCAGTTCGGCGCCGAAGCCGACACCGGGGAGCAGGCCGAGGAGGCGAAACAGCCGCCGCGTGTCCTCCGGCAGACCGTTGTAGCTGACCGCGAAGCTGTTGCGCACCCCCCGATCCTTCCCGGCCAATTGGGAAATACGTGTACGTTCGTCGGCCAGGAGAGCGACATAGGAGGACAAGGGGCGTTTCTCCAGCGCGGGAGAGGACACCTTCTCCCCCGCCATGCGGATGGCCAGCGGAAGGCCGTCGAGCATGGAGAGAATGGTCCGCGCCGTGTCGGATTCGCGGGCGACCCGGCCGGCGCCGACGATCTGCTCGAACATCCGCAGCCCGGTCGCGGCCGGCAGTTGATCGACCGCCAGCCGGGACGCCCCGTCGATCGACAACGCCGACCTGCTGGTCAGGATCGCCGCGCTGCCCGGGGACTGAGGGAGCAGCGGGAGAATCTGCTTCTCGTTCGTCACGTTGTCCAGAACCAGAAGGCTGGGGCCGTCGCGCAGGAACTCCTGAAGAGTCTTCTTCCGTCCCTCGCGGTCAGGGGGCAGATCGCCGACGTCCATCCCGAATCCGCGGAGTATCCGGATCATCGCGGCGTCCGCCGAGACCTCCCAGGCCTCGCTCCGCCCGAGTTCCACCATGATGCGGGCGTGCGGGAACACCGGCCCCAGCCGGTGTGCGAGCTGAATGGCCAACTCGGTCTTCCCGATCCCGGCCATGCCGTACAGCACGAGCACCGGCACGGTGTCCGCGAGCCGGCGGGTCACCCGCTCACCGGCCTCCGCGATGAGCCGTTCGCGGCCGGTGAAGTCGGCGAGCGGACGGCGCAGATCCTGATGCCTGGAGACGGCACGGGGAACGGCCCGCCCCGGCAGAACGGCCCAGGTCTGCGGATCGGAGTGCCACCACGGGCCGACGTCCCCCGCGACGTCGGCCAGGCGGGTGAGCGGTGACAGGGTCAAGGTCGAGGAGCCCTCGCTCAGGCGGTGTTCGATGACGACCCCGACGGCCACCGGGTCGCCGAGCACGTCCCTGCCGAACACCACCGCGCCCGACATGCCCTCCCACGCCGATTCGCCCCGGCCCTTGACCTGCTCCGGAGTCGAGGTGCTCCGCAGTTCGAGCAGCTCGCTGCGCAGGTGAGAGCCGGTCGGGATCACCCCGCCGATGTGGGAGGTGTCGCGCAGCGGGACGGTTCGCCCCAGCTGCTCGGTCTCTCTCCAGCGCGGGAATCCGATCGCCCAGCACTCCTCGATGGCATGGGCCAGGGAACGATCGACGCGAGCGAACCGGATCGGGGTGAGACCGGCCAGTCCGGGGATCTCGGCCGTCCCGAGCAGGGCGAGATCGTGCCCGGCGTCGGCGTAGAGGACCTCGGCGGGCACCTCGGCGTGGTTCAGCAGCCGTACCGAGATCTCCCCGGCCACGACGCCGCCGTCGCACACGTTGTGCGCGGCCGTGAGGACCCGCCGGTCGGCGGCGAGGAAACCCGAACCGACCGTCCAGGTGCCGTCCTCACGCCACCAGAGCACCTCGACAGCGCGTCCGGTGATGTCCACCGGCGTCAGGGCTTCTCGGTGAACTCGCGGGTCACGCGCACGGGACGCCCGGCCCGGTCGACCGGAGCCTCCAGCGTCAGCGTCACCCGCTGGATCTCCTCCTTTTGGTACGAGCTCTCGCCGCCCAGCTCCAGGACCCAGAACTTGGCCTTGCCCTGGCCGCCGGTCTCGCGCGTGACGCCGATGTTGAACTCGACCTGCACCTGCCCCACCTCGAACCGGACGTCGGCATCCCGTGCGGCGCGCATCGCCTCGGTCAGTTCTTCGCGCAGCGCGGCGATGGTCGCGGCAAGCGGCATCTCTCCCACAGTGCACCCTCCGCAGGGTTCAGGCCCCAGGCCCCTCATGGCTCTCAGTTGTGCATCGCTGCGGAAGGTAACCATGTTTCTGCGTTCTGGCGGAAGCCCGAGACCCGTCGCGCGTGCGCGGGCTCAGCCGTACATCCCCAGGACGTAGGCGCCCGGTATCAGCGCGATGGTGAGGGCGGCGGCCCACCAGCGGGGGGCCGGGCCGTCCTTCAGCATCCCCACGCCGAGGGGCACCAGGGCGGCGGCGAGGCCGGCCAGGGCGACCAGTGAGATCGGGTCGCTGCTGCCCTTCAGCACGCCCAGCGGCAGCGCGTGCCCCAGCGCCAGTGCCACGCACCTGACCACGCCGAGCGCATGGGGGCCGAACGCCCGGGACCGGTAGGCGCCGATGGCGAGCACGATCCAGCCGGCCATGATGCAGATGTTGACGGCTTTGAAGGCGTGGAACGCGCCGTAGGTGTCCGTGACCGCCCGTTGCGCCTCTTTCAGCCCGAGCTCGTCCACCAACTGGAAGGCCAGATGGCTCACCCCCGCGTGGAAGATCCGCCCGAACAGCCCGAGCACGACCAGCGTGACGCCCCACCGGGCCCAGCCCGGGTGGGTCACGCTGATCGACCGGGCCAGCGCGGTGGTCGCCGGCCACAGCAGCACGACGCCGGCGGCGAACAACCCGTAGGACACGGCCATCCGCCCTGGATCGGTGGCATAGGCGGCGAGCTGGCCGGGGAAGAAGTCATCCTCGCCGATCCGGGTGAGCACCCCGGCGAGGAGGAGCAGCGGCCCCAGCACCGCCCCGGCACCCTCGACCCAACGGCCGGGAATCGTCCGTGTCATCGTCATGCCGACCATTGAAACGACGGCACGGCCCAGGCACACACGTGCTGGCGCGACAATCGACGGTATACCCAGGACTACCATCCGGCCGAGGGCCTGGCGAACCCCGGTGCCGGACTACCGGACGGTCATGCAGGGAGAGATCTGCCCCGGCCAAGCCGCGCCCAGTACCCCCGAAGCGGGTGACGGTAAGCGATCGAAAGCGAAACAAAAGCCGCCTTCACTAGAGTCGCCTCCGTGACCTGAAGGGAGGGGCAACGTGCGGAAGATCCTGATCAGCCTGGGCATCACCGTGGCGGTCGCGACGGGCGCCACCGCCACAGCGGAAGCAGAGAATTGGGACCTGGCCTGCAAGAACTACAAGATGGACGGGCTCTGTGACATGTCCTGGACTGAGGAGACCATGGGCAAGCCGCTATCGGCTTGAGCCTGGCGGCGGCTGCCGATCTCGCTTCCCAGTGCGCGAACGCCGTCCCCGCCACCGTTTCGGAACCCGCCACTGCGCCCCTGGCTCAGCGTGATCGGGCCAGGGCCTCCGCCGCCTTCGCCCGCCAGCGTTCCGCCTCCATGTCGGTGAACAGCGCGTGTGCCTTCTCCAGGTGAGCCACCCCGCCGGGGTCTCCCTGCTGGCTGAGCAGCAGGCCGAGCGACAGCCTCGTTCGGCCCTCGATGTGCCGTTCTCCTAGCTCCTGGGCCATGGCCAGAGCATGTGACAGGACACGTTCGGCCTGGTCGACCCGGCCGAGGGCGGCCTGCGCCTCGCCTGTCCCGTGCAGGACGTACGTCTCACCGATCCGGTCCCGGATGCTGCGGACGATGGCCAGGGCTCCTTCGAACTCCTCCAGCGCGCGCGGGGCGTCGCCGCGCAGCAGGGCGAGGTCGGCGATGCGCTTCAACGCCTGGGCCTCGCCGCGGGGAACACCCTCGTCCCTGAAGATCGCCAGTGCGCGGTCGAGCAGCGGCTCCGCCTCACCCAGGCGGCCCTCTTCGAGATGGATGGCCGCGATGCTCACCAGGACGTGGCCTTCGGCCGCCGGGTCACCCACTGCCTCCAGCAGCGGCAGTGCCTGCCTGTATCTGTCGAGCGCCACGTCGACCTCGCCCCTGACCCGCATCGAGAGCGCCAGGTTACGCAGGGCCAGCGCCATGCCGTGCACCTCTCCGATCAGCTCGAAGATGTCGATCGCCTGGACCAGCAGAGGTTGTGCCTCGTTGTACCGCTGCTGGAAGATGGCCAGTGTGCTCAGTGAGTACAGCATGGCCCCCTCTCCGCGCGTGTTGGCGGCCCTTCGGCAGGACTCGAGCGCGATCTCGGCGACGGTGCGCCACTCGTCGTAGTACGCCCGGACCTCGAAGAGGGTGATGGCGGTCATCGCGATGTTCCAGCACAGCTCGTCGAGGTCGTGCGCCGCCGCCTGCCGTACGCTCGCCAGGAGCGTGGTGCGCTCGTCCTCCAGCCACCCGAGAGGGTCGTTCCCGAACAGCGCGTCGGCCAGACCGTCGTCCTGGGAATCACCCGTGTCCTTGCCCCGCAGGAGGGTGAAATGCCCGCCGTAGGAACGCTGGTGCGCGCGGTCGGCCAGAAAGAGGAAGCGCTTGCAGGCACGCTCGACCGCCGTCCGGCGCTGCTCCTCGCCGTCGCCGGTGAGGGCGCTTTCGCCCGCGTACGCACGCACGAGGTCGTGCATGACGTATCTCTGGCCTCTGCGGACCAGCAGCGAGGCGTCGACCAGCTCATCGAACGCGTCCTGGGCCGCGTCGTCGCCGAGCAGCGCCTCGCCGAGCCAGTGGGCGATCTGCGGGCTGCCGAGCAGCCCGATCCGCCGGAACAGCCTCTGGGCCTTGCGTGACAACCCTTGGTAGCTGACGTCGAGGCTGGCCCGTATCTCAAGATCACCATGACTGAGAACGTCCAGCATGGTGCGGGAGTCGCTGAGCAGGTCCACCAGGGTCCGGACGGTCCACTGCGGGCGAACGGCGAGCCGCGCGCCCGCGATGCGCAGCGCGAGCGGCAGGCCGCCGCACTGCTCGGCCAGCGTCCTGACGGCGTCGGGCTCCAGCGCGGCGCGATGGGCGCCGATGTCGTGGGTGAGCAGTTCGACGGCGCCCTCGTTGCCGAGAACGTCGAGGCGGACCACCCGGTGCTCCGGCAGCCCGATCGGGTGGTGCCGGCCGGTGATCAGGACGGCGCTGGGAGAACCGCCGGGAAGCAGGGGCCGGATCTGTTCGAACGACCCCGCGTTGTCGAGGAGCACAAGCACGCGGCTGCCGGCCACGGTGGAGCGGAACAGAGCGCCTCGCTCCTCCAGCAGCCGGGGTATCACCGTGACCCCCAGCGCGCGGAGGAACTGGCTCAGCACGTTGGTCGGCTGCAGCTCGCCTTCGCGCAGGTCGATGTAGAGCTGCCCGTCCGGGTAGCTGGGCGACAACCGGTGCGCCGTCTGGAGTGCCAGCTCGGTCTTGCCCACCCCGGCCCTGCCGACGATGGCGGCGATGGGTAACCCGGTACCCGCGCCTGTTTCGTCGAGCAGCGAGCTGATCCGACGCATCTCGACCTCGCGCCCGGACAGCCGCGAGATCATCGGAGGGAGCTGCCTCGGGACGGGCGTCTGGCTCACGATCGCCGGCCCGCTGTCGAGCTCCGCGTTCTGGTTGAGTATGGCGAGCTCAAGCCGGCGTAGTTCATCCCCCGGCACCAGACCGAGCGTGTCCTGCAGCATCACCCGATAAGCGCGGAAGACGTCGAGTGCTTCGGCCTGTCGTCCCGAACGGTAGAGCGCGAGCATGAGGAGGCCGTGTAACCGCTCGCGTAGCGGGTTGTCGCGGACGAGGCCGCGTAGCTCGGCGACCAGTTGCTGATGGCGGCCCTCGCCGAGTTCGAGTTCGATGCACTGCTCGTGAGCGAGCAGGCGGCGTTCCTGTACGCCGTGCACGATCCTCTGGACCAGGTCGCTTCTGACGTTGGACAGCATGGGGCCCCGCCATAAGGCCAGTGCCGCGCGCAGGGTCCTGGCCGCTTGGGCGGGATTCTCCAGTCGGGCCTGCTCGGTCAGCTCGTCGAAATCGGTGAGGTCGAGTTGCCCGCGTTCGACTCTCAGCCGGTAGCCGGGAGGCTTGGTGATGAGGAGACGGTGCGGCTGAGCGGTATCGCCGAGCAGGCGGCGCAGCTGGGAGATCCGGATCTGGATCTGATTCCGGGCGGTCTCCGGGGGCGCCTCACCCCAAATGGCCTCGATCATTCTGTTGACGGGCACAATTCGATTGGCGTCGAGTAGCATGATCGCCATGGCGACGCGCTGGAGCCCGCCTCCGAGGTGCAGCTGTTCGCCGCCCCGTTCGACCTCCAGCGGTCCGAGAATCCTGAAACGCATGATCCTCCTCCGCAAAAGATCATCCCTGGACAGGCCGCATCGCACAATACCTCCCATTTTGGCGGAGTCTGAGCATGAATCCCGTTTCCACGGTCCGCGATGATCGCCTTCCGGTAGCCGCCGGAGCAGCCGTCCGGTCATGAACCAGCCCTTGATGGAAGGCACCGGGCGCCGCAGCCGGGGTCAATCATGACAGCGCTGTAATGCCGCAGAAAATGGTATAAGTCGCCAAAAATGATCTCATTCCTGCCACCCTCTTCACGAATTGCCGCGGCAGCTCCATCCGCCCGTTCCTTTCGGCCGACGTCTCGCCCGCCTCCAGCCATCACCCCTGCCGGGAATGAGGCCGGGACCGTCACGACCGGCTCTCACGTTCACCGCCCCGTCAAAGGACATTCACCGTCGGCCGAAGCCACCCGAGGGCTTTGGGCAGGATTTGCGAGAACCCCTCAGCCTGGATCCACGGCGTGAATTCGGTTGATCGGCTACGGGTCCGGCTCCTCGACCAGGCCCGTTCTCGCGGGCAGGCGCAGAGCGATGCGGCCGCGTCCGCACCGAGCGATGCGGGCGGGAACCACCGGCCAGGTGGGCGTTGACCCGCTCTTGCACTGCGTGGCCACGGTGGCGTTCCCCCGCCCACTGGAGGGATGCGGGCTGTCGGTGAAGTTTTGACCACCGCCTCGCCCTCGGGCGATGCCCGCACGCGGGCCGCTATGTACGGGCAAAAGCGAATTGAAATCGTGTTCGAGTAGCGTCCCAGGACGTGGGACGTCGAGTCGGGAAGGAACGCGATGCACAATCACCGCCCGGACGCCGGCCGACTCGGTGACCGCATACCCACCGAAAAACGCGGAGCGGCTTCACGGAACTCAACGCGTTTCGCCTGCCGCCCGACGCCGGACAACGCCGATCTTATTCTCGGGTGCGTCATCAATGGGCGACTATAACCGCTTTCCCGTGGGACAACATCAGGCGAACAGTGATCCGGGAGCACATATGTACTTCTCAGTACTGGGGCCACTCGAAGCAGGATCAGAAAACGGCCCCATGGATATCGAAGGGATGCGCCAGAAGATCGTACTCGCCATGCTGCTCCTGGAGCCAGAGAAAGTCATCTCAACAGACCGGCTGATCGAGGCGGTGTGGGACGATGATCCCCCGCCTACGGCCCGCGAACAGATCCACTTCTGCGTGTCCCGTCTACGACGAGCGATGGGCAGGGCGCACGGCGCCCACTTGATCGAAACTCGAAAGCCTGGCTATCTGCTGCGGTTGGACGGCTGCACCCTCGACACCCGGTTGTTCGACGCCCGCGTCGCCGAAGGCCAGCGCGCCCTGCGCAATGGCGATCCCGCCCGATTCGTTGCCGGCATGCGGGGAGCGCTGGCGCTGTGGCGGGGAGCGGCGTTGTCGGACATATCAGCCCCGTTGGTCCAGCATTGTGTGGTGCACTTGGAGGAGCGCCGCCTGAGCGCCCTGGAGCAGAGCATCGAGATCGAGCTGGCCGCGGGACTGGATCAGGATCTGGCGGCCGAGCTCGCGACCCTCACCCGGCAGCACCCCTTACGTGAGCGGTTCCATGCTCTGTTCATGATGGCGCTGTACCGCCACGGGCGTCAGGCCGAAGCGCTGGACGTCTATCGGAACATCCACCGCGTTCTCACGGCTGAACTGGGGATCGAGCCGAGCGCGGATCTTCGATCACTGCACCGGGAGATGCTGGCCGGTGAACACATCTTCGGGCAGGCCCCCTTACGGGTGGGGTCCGTGCCCTTCGGCAACAGCATCGATCCGGCACAGAAAAGGCTGGCCGAGCCGATCTCCGCACCACCGGTCCACCCGGGCGTCCCCACGCTGCTGCCGCCGGCCATCTCGGACTTCACCGGGCGCACCGACCTGATCCATACGGTTCTGACTGACGTCATCGGGACCGCGAGGGCGGGCCGAGCACTTCCCGTCGTGGTCTTCCACGGCCGAGGCGGTGCGGGCAAGACGGCATTCGTGGTCCACCTGGCGCACCTGATGGCGGCTGACTTCCCAGACGGCCAGCTGTTCGCTCACCTGCATGCCGACTCCCGGGCGGCCGATCCCGCCGATGTCCTCGGCCGGTTCTTGCGCGCCCTCGGTGTCAGCGGCTCCTCGCTGCCGCACGATGTCGAGGAACGCGGGGAGGTCTACCGGAATCTCCTCGGCAAACGCCGCATGCTGATCGTCCTCGACGATGCGGAGTCCGAGGAGCAGGTCATGCCGCTGCTTCCGGGGAGCGGGCAGTGCTCGGTGCTGGTCACCAGCCGCCGCCGGCTGACCGGCTTGCCGGCCGAGCGGATCGAGATCCCGACGATGAGCCGGTCCAGCGCCGTGACCTTGCTGGACCACGCCATCGGCGGCGAGCGAGCCCAGGCGGAACCCGAAGCGGTGGAAGACCTGTGCGATCTGTGCGACGGCCTGCCGCTCGCGTTGCGCATCGTGGCCGCCCGCCTCGCCGCGCGACCGCACTGGAAGGTGGCGGGTCTCGTGGAACGGCTCACCGACGAGACCCGCCGGCTCGACGAACTGAACCACGGCAAAATGGGAGTGCGTGCCAGCATCTCCTTGTCCTACAACTCCCTGTCCCCCGAAGCCCGCAGGCTTTTCCGGCTTCTGGCGCTCTCCGAGGCGAGCAGCTTCCCCGCCTGGGTGGGCGCGCCTCTGCTGGAGACCGGCCTGCTCCAGGCCGAAGACGCCATCGGGGAACTGGCCGAGGCGTATCTCTTCGACGTGGAATCCGGTCCGGGCCCGGACCGTTATCGGTTCCCCGCCATGATGCGGTCATTCGCACGCGAGCGGCTGCTGGAGGAGGAGAGCCCGGCAGAGCGACGTTCCGCGCTGGAACGCCTTGTCGGGTGCCTGCTGTTCTTGGCCGGCGAGGCATACCGTCGCGAGTATTCCGGTGACTACCTCCTCCCAGCCGGCCGCGCCTCCCGATGGGCGCTCCCTGCCTCGTTCCTCGATCGTGTACTCACCGAGCCCTTGGCCTGGTACGAGCAAGAGCGGCAGTTCCTCCTCGCCGGCGTCCGGCAGGCTGCGGCCGCCGGGCTGGTCGAGCACTCCTGGAACCTGGCGCTGAGCATCGTCCCCCTGTTGGAGTCGCAGTCCTATTTCTCCGACTGGCGCGAAAGCCATGCCATGGCGCTCAAGGCGGCCTGCCGGCACGGGAACCAGCGCGGCGAGGCCGCCATGCGATACTCGCTCGGCTCCTTGGACATGATCCAACGGCGACCCGGCCCGGCGACACAGCAGTTCGAGCAGGCCATGGCGTTGTACGAGCAACTCGATGACGAGCACGGCGCCGCCCTGGTGCTGCGCTACATGGCGTTCCTCAATCGTCAGAACGGGGACCTGGAGACGGCGTTGTCTCAGTGGGAGGCGGCGCTGCGCACATTCCAGCAGGTCGGCGATCGTGTCGCCGAGGCCTACGTGCTGCACAACATGGCGCAGGCGAACATCGACCTCGGCGACGACGAGGCGGCCCAGAGCCTGCTCGGCCGCGCCACCCACATCTCCGACCAGATCGGCAACCGCAGGGTCGGCGCCCAGGTGCAGCACCGTCTCGGAATGCTGCACCTGACGCGCGGCGAGTTCGTCGAGGCCGCGGAGTTGTTCACGGCGGTCCTGGCGACCACCCGCGGGTCCGGGGATCGGCTCGGCGAGTGCCACGCCCTGCTGGGCCTGGCGGAGGCCGATCTTCGGAGAGGGGCGCACCAGCAGGCCGGCCCCCTCCTGGAGCGGGCCCTGACCCTGGTGAACACGGTCGGGGACAGCGTGGTCAGGAACCGTGTCGAGCTGGCTCTCGCGGAGTGGTCACTGGTCCGCGCCGATCTGGACACCGCGCTGGCCAGGGCCGATCAGTCGGTGTCCGGTTTCGCGGAACTGGGCATGGTGTTGTTCGAGGCACGAGCCCTCATGGTCAAGGGGCGGGTGCTCGCCGCCGCCGAAGCGCCCAAGGCGGCGGAGACGGCCTGGCGGATGGCCTCCCGCTTGCTGTCGGGAACACGGCCACAGCACGTGGTGAAGGCCCGGAAGGAAATCGAGCGCCTGCTGGCCGGTCTGGCGAGTGGACGCTGATCGGTCCGGGGCAGGTCGAGTAGTCAGTCCCAAGCGGTATTCGCGGTGCGCCGGATCACCTTGGTCGCGCTCATCTCTGTCCTTTCTGGTGGCTGGCGATTTTCGCTTTTTCTTTACTTACTGAGCCGAGGGTAGGAGGGCAACCTGTTGAATCGCTTTCCGCCGCCTGCCATCCGCTGTCGATCAGTTTCCGGGCCGGAGTCCGCTGAAGACCATCGCCTTTGATGCGCCGGTGATAGCCGATTGAAAGGCGCACTTCCCAGGCTGGCCGCTGACAGGGTTCGCAACCAATTCGATGGGAATCCGGATGAGGCCGACCGATGCATCTCTTGACGCCCACACCGCCGCGCCGACCTTCGCCGCCGGCCCACTCCGCGTCGATGCCGACCGCTTCCTCACCGCGCTGCGCGGCCTCGCCCAGATCGGATGCGATCCGCAGGGGGGAATCACCCGGCTCGGGCTGAGCGCGGAGGAGAGCCGAGCGCGGGAATTCCTCGAAGACCTGGCCGCGAAAGCCGGGCTGGCCACTGACATCGACCCGGCCGGCAATCTGCTGATTCGGCGCGCGGACGCCGACCCGCGCCTGCCGGTCCTGATGTTCGGTTCGCACATCGACACCGTCCGGCAGGGCGGCTGGCTCGACGGTGCCTACGGCGTGGTCGCCGCTCTGGAGGCGTTGACGGTGCTGCTCGAGACCGGGGTCACGATCGACGGATTCGAGCCTGTGGCCGTGGGATTCGCCAACGAGGAAGGCGCGCTCGTTCAGCATCCCTTCTGGGGATCGCGTGCGATGGCCGGCTTGCTGGACGCCGACGCGGAGAAGGCCGTCGACCGGGCGGGCCGCCCGGCGAAGGACTACCTGCCCGCCGCGGGGGGCGACCCGGAGCGCTTGGCCGAAGCCGCCTGGCCGGCCGGCCGCATCGCCGCCTTTCTCGAGCTGCACATCGAGCAGGGGCCGGTGCTGGAGCGACTCGGTCTGGACATCGGCGTGGTGGACGGCATCGTCGGCCGCACCATATTCGCGTGCGAGGTCAGCGGCGAACAACAGCATGCGGGTACCACTCCCATGCGTGACCGCCGGGACGCCCTGGTGGGCGCCGCACACCTGGTCGCCAAGGTGGAAAGCCTCGCCACCGCGCTCGGTGCGTGCTCGACGGCGACCGTCGGATTCATGGACGTGTCCCCGAACACCGTCAACACCATTCCCGGCGTCGTTCGCCTCAATGCCGAGATCCGCGATACGGATACCACCCGGATCCAGCGCAGCGAGCGGCTGCTGGCCTCGATGGCCGAACAGGTGGCCCAGGTGTCCCACGTCGATGTCGACCTGCGGGTCTGTGACCGGTCGGCTCCCGTGCTCACCGACCCCGGGCTGCGCGGCGTCATCGCGAACGCGGCTGAGTCCCTGGGCCTGTCCTGGCAGGCCATGCCCAGTGGCGCCGGCCACGACGCGCAGGTCATCGCGGCCCTGGCCCCCGTCGGCATGATCTTCGTGCCCAGTAAGGATGGAGTCAGCCACGCACCCGGTGAGGACTCCGACGTGCGGGCTCTGGTCGCCGGGGCCGACGTGCTCGTCACGGCGCTGGCCGCGCTCCTGGGCGGTGGCTCACCGGAGTCAGATCTCGAAAAGACCAGGGAGGATCTGGCGAGTATCGCCTGTCGCCGGCTGGAAGGCCGGGTGGGCGCATGAAGATCTCCATTCAGCTCGTCGACGGTGTGACCGGCCGGCCCTGCGCGGAGGTCGACGTCGGCCTGGCCTGTGAGACGGCGACCGGCTTGATCAAGCTGGCGTCGGGTCGTACGGGGTGTGACGGCCGGCTGGTGCTGGCCGAAGGCCCCGGCCTGGAAGCGGCCACCTATCAGGTCGAGGTGGAGCTGGACAGCTACTACACGCTCCAGGGCTGTCTGCCGCTCTTTCTCCGCGCGTCCTTCGTCTTCCGCGTCTGCGGCCCGACGACCGACCTCCATCTGCCGTTGCTGACCTCGCCTCAGTCCCTCCTGGCGTATCGCGGTGCTGACACATGAATGATCACAGTCTCTTCGTCATGATCCCGGGGTGAGCCATGGTACGAGCACGCTCGGAAGGCAGCTTTTCTCAGGTCCTCCGCCAGCAAAGGCTTCGCTGCGGCCTGACCCAGTTACAACTGGCGGCCCTGTCCACGATCAGCGTGCGGGCGATCCGCGACATGGAGAGCGGCCGTGTCGCCTCCCCGCGCCGGGCGACCGTGGCCCTTCTGGCCGGGGCGCTGCGCTTGACCGGGCAGGCCCGGACCGCCTTCTGCCGGGCCGCCCAGGTCGAGAGCTCCTATCTCGACAAGATGGTCACGGAGAGTATGCGATCCGATGCGTCCGTGTGGACCACGGACGGTCTGGTGGGGCGAGACCACGAGCTGGACGCCATCACAGGACTGCTGGCAGCGGAGCCGCGCCAGCGGCTGCTGACCATCACCGGCATCAGCGGTGTCGGCAAGACCCGGCTGGCTCTGGAGGTCGGCCAGCGCGTGCTCGCCGAGCTCGACATTCCCCTGCTGTGGGTGCCCGTCGCCGAGGCTCGCCACGACTGGATCCCGAACGCGGGCACGCCGCCCCTGCTGGAAGCCATGGTCGAACTCATCACCGGCCAGGCGGACACGAGCGGCGAACTCGCCGCGATCATCGGCACCACGCCGATGATCGTCTTCCTGGACGGCCTCGATGACGTCCCCGTCCACGCCCGGGCACTGCTCCGCCTGCTGGCGGACTGCCCGCATGTGACCGTGGTGACCACCGCCCGCGTGCCCCTGGGCATCCGAGGAGAATGCGTCCTCCCGCTGGCTCCGCTGGCGGTACCCGAACCAGGTCAGGAACGGGACCTCGACTTCCTGATCCAGGTCCCGGCGGTCAGCCTGCTGCTGCGGCAGCTCGCTCCCGTCCAGCCGGACTTCCGCCTGAATCCGGCCAACGCGTCGATGATCGCGGGGCTCTGCCGGATGCTCGACGGGTTGCCGGCCGCTCTTGGCCTGGCAGCCTCCCAGTGCCTCATGGAGCCGCTCCCCCACCTGTACGGGCAGCTGGTCGACGACCCGCGTAATCTGCATGCCCTCATCTGCCATCATCCTGAGCCGATGCTCTACGCCGCGGTGATGAGCAGCGTCGAGACGCTGCCACAGCCCCATCGGAGACTGCTCGATCGGCTGCTGCAGATCGACGGCTGCTGGACGGTCGACGAGGCGGCCGGAGCGACCGGCCTGTCACGGCCGGAGCTGACGCGGTCGCTGCACGTTCTGTTCATCCGTGGCCTGCTGCGTCGCGTCGAGCGGCACGGCGACTACTTGATCTCGATGCTCAACATCGTTCGGCACGCATGCGCGGAGATCCACGACGTTCCGCTGTCAAGGGCCGATCAGGCTCACCTCTTCGCGATCATGTGATCAGGGTGCCCGAACCAGGAAGGACCTTCCAGGCGCATGGAGAACAGGCAGGACGTCGGCAGGTTCGCTGCAGGTTCGCTGTCAGACCTTCAACCGGCCCGGCCCGATTTGCCAGTCTGCCTATCATGCAGCAGCTTCCCAGCGTGCAGCAGCTTCGCGAAGGTCCTGCCGAGCTCGCCTTGCCAGTCCTGCACCCCACCGTGCCCCCGGAGCCGTTCCCGGCGTTGTTCGAACGTCAGGTGCGCCAGGCCCCTGACGCTCCCGCGGTCATCTCAGGGACCGAGACGCTCACCTACGCGGAACTCGATTCCCGCGCGAATCGGCTCGCGCGCGTGCTGGTCAAGCTCGGCATCGGGCCCGAGCAGGTGGTGGCGCTCGCGCTGCCGCGCTCAACCGAGCATGTCGTCGCGGTCATCGCCGTGCTGAAAGCGGGCGCCGCCTACCTGCCCGTCGACCCTGACTACCCCGCCGACCGCATCGGTTTCATGCTGCAGGACGCCCAGCCCGCCGGAGTGCTCACGAACCGTGCGACCGCGCCTCGACTGCCCGAGACCACCTGCCCGGTCTGGGAGGTCGGCGCACCGCCCTTCCTCGCCGGCGCGGAAGCGCCGGCGGAAGATCTCACCGACGCTGAACGAACCATCCCGCTGGCCGTCGATCACCCGGCCTACGTCATCTACACCTCAGGGTCCACCGGGCGGCCCAAGGCTGTCCTCGTTCCGCACGTCGGTATCGCGAACTTCAGTCGCGAGCAGGTGCGGACGCTCGACGTCGGCCGTGGCTGCCGGGTCCTGCACTGTGCCTCCCCGAGCTTCGACGCGGCGTTCTGGGAGTTGTGCCTGGCGCTGCTGAGCGGCGCGACCCTGGTCGTGGCGGGCACCCGGGGGCTGGTCTCCGCCGCCGAGCTGGCCAGTCTGGACCTTACGCACGTCTCGCTCCCGCCCACCCTCCTGGGCGCGATGTCACCGTCGGACCTGCCGACCGTGCGAACGGTGATCGTCGGCGGTGAGCCGTGCTCAGCCGAGCTCACCGCGCTCTGGGCGCCGGGCCGCCGGATGTTCAACAGCTACGGCCCGGCCGAGACCACGGTCATGGCCACGATGTCCGCCCCGCTGCCCGCCGGCGTCAAGCCGTCGATCGGGCGCCCCATCTCCGACGTCGCCGTCCACGTGCTCGACGAGAACCTGAACCCGGTCGATCCTGGCCGGACCGGTGAGATCTACATCGCCGGCATCGGGCTGGCACGGGGCTATCTCCGCCGGCCCGGCCTGACCGCGCAGCGCTTCGTCGCCGATCCGTCCGGCATCCCCGGATCGCGGATGTACCGCACGGGTGACCTGGCCGCCCGTCGCCCCGATGGCCAACTGGACTTTCTCGGCCGGGCCGACGAGCAGCTGAAGATCCGCGGCTTCCGCATCGAACCGGGCGAGGTCGAGGCGGCGATCGCGGCGTGCCCCGCGGTGCGGCACGTCGCGGTCGTGGTGCGCGAGGACCGTCCAGGCATCAAGCGGTTGATCGCGTACGCCGTGCCCAGCGCGGCCGCCGACGGCGGCCGCGCTGACAAGGAGGTCGTCGACGCGTGGCGGCAGGTGAACGAGTCCCTGTACGGCCAGCGCTCACAGCGCCCCCTCGGCGACGACTTCGAGGGCTGGAACAGCAGCTACACCGGCAGGCCGCTCCCTGTCGACGAGATGCGTCTGTGGCGGCAGGTGGCGGTGGACCGGATCACCGCCTTGGAACCACGCCGCATCCTGGACATCGGCGTGGGCAACGGATTGATCCTTTCCCAGCTCGCGAGTGTGTGCGAGAGCTACTGGGGCACCGATCTGTCGGCCCAGGCGATCGCCTACCTGCGACGCTCGATCAGCGCCCGGCCCGAATGGACCGGCAAGGTACGGGTCATGGCGCAGCCGGCCGATGACTTCACCGGCCTGCCGGACGGTTTCTTCGACACCCTGATCCTCAACTCCGTGGTCCAGTATTTCCCGAACATCGATTACGTCATCCAAGTCCTGGCAGGAGCCTGGAACCTACTGCCCGACGGCGGTCATCTGTTCCTGGGCGACCTGCGTAACCTACGCCTGGCACGGGCCCTGCACACCGGCATCCAGGTGCGGCGGGCCCAGCCGGACACCGATCCGGCCACGGTGGCCGCCTTGGTCGAGCGCGGGATGGCGAACGAGCGGGAGCTGCTGATCGACCCCGGGTTCTTCGCCACGGTCAGGAACCATCTGGCCGACGTCGCCAGTGTCCAGGTCCTGCTGAAGCCGGACGGCGGCCACAACGAACTGACCGGGTACCGTTACGACGTCATCATCCGGAAGGGGCCCGAACACCCGGCCCCCGCGCCGGCGGCCCTGCGCTGGGGCGACGACGTGGCGAGCCTGACCGCCCTGGACCAGCAGCTGAGCCTGCGGCGACCGAGCACGGTGCGGCTGCACGGCATCCCCAACGCACGGCTCACAGCGGACGTCGCCGCGGCCCGGTCGCTCGACGCCGGTGACCTCGCGGGTGCTCGGCAAGCGATCGCCGGCCCCCGGACCGGCACCGATCCGCGGGCGCTACAGAAACTGGGGATCGGCCACGGCTACGAGACCCACCTGACGTGGTCGGAGGAGGCCACCGACGCTTTCGACGTGGTGCTGGTCGACAAGCTCGCCCCCATCGGCCCGATCGACGTGGTCCCTCGCCCGCGCTCCGTACCGGCCAACGAACCGGTGCCGCCCGCTCGCCGTACCGGCCTGATCCACGAGATCCGCGCGCAGGCGGTACGCACGCTGCCGAAGCACATGGTGCCGACCGACATCGTGCTCCTCGATCGCCTGCCGACCACGCCCAACGGCAAGCTCGACCGGTCCGCCCTGCCCGAGCCGGAATCGGAGGAGCGCGAAGCCGGCCGGTCCCCGGGCTCGCCGCGGGAGCGGATCCTGGCCGAGGCGTTCGCCGAGGTGCTGGGCTTGGCGTCGGTGAGCGTCAGCGACCAGTTCATCTCCCTCGGCGGCGACAGCATCACGGCGATCCGGGTGTGCGGCGTGGCACGCCAGAATGGCCTGTTGATCGAGCCCGACGAGGTACTGCGGCTGCGCACGGTAGCGAAGCTGGCAGCCGCGGCACGAACGGCACAGACCGATCAGCCGGCCGACGACGACATCGAGGTCGGCGCCCTTCCCGCCACCCCGATCGTGCGATGGTCGGTCGAGTGGGGCGCGCCGATCGACGACTTCAGCCAGTCGGTGGTGCTGCGAACCCCCTCCGACCTGCACGTTGAGGCGCTGGAGCGCGTCTTGCAGGCCCTGCTGGACACCCACGACGGACTACGCCTGTCGATGGTCGCCACCAACGGAGAACAGGAGCACCCCCTGGAGGTGCTCCCGGCCGGGAGCGTGCCGGCGGCGGAGTGCCTCACGCGAGTCGATGCCCGGACGTTGACCGATACCGAGCTGGCAAGGACGATCGACGATGAACTGGCCAGGGCGAGGAGCCGCCTCGCCCCGCGTCAGGGCCGCCTGCTGCAGGCGGTGTGGTTCGACCGCGGCCCGTCGGCGACCGGGCGGCTCGCCCTGGTCGTCCAGCATCTGGCCGCCGACGCGTTGTCCTGGCACATCCTGACCGACGATCTGGCCACGGCCTGGCAGGCGATCCGGCAGGGCCGCGAACCGAAGCTGATCGGCCCCTTCACCTCGTTCCGCCGCTGGGCCCACCTGCTTCAGACGACGGCCGGTCACGCGGATCGCCGAGCCGAGCTGCCCTTCTGGCTCGACACGCTGGACCAGCCCGCCGCCGGCTTCGTGCGCGGCGTCACGGATCCGGCGAAAGACCGCATGGGGGCGATGGTGTCGGCCACCTTCGACCTGCCTCCCGAGCTGACGAAGAAGTTGTACGCGGTGCCGGAGGCACTGGGCTGCGAACTCAATGACGTCCTGCTGACCGGCCTGGCCCTGGCTCTGGCAGGCCGCGCACCCGACCCGGAGGCCGGCTCGGAAGCCGGCTCGGACAAGGCGGTGCTGCTGGAGCTGGAGAGCCACGGGCGTGAGGCCATCGCCGACGGCGTCGACCTGTCCCGCAACGTGGGCTGGTTCACCAGCGCCTACCCGGTGCGCCTGGTGCCCGGCACAGCCGATCCCGGCCGCGCTCTCAAGCGGATCAAGGAGCAGCTGCGACAGGTCCCGGGGAAGGGCCTGGGTTTCGGCCTGCTGCGCTACCTGAACCCGCAGACCGCGCCCATCCTCGCGAAACGCCCCAAACCGCTGATCCGCTTCAACTACATGGGCCGCTTCGCCGCGGGCCACGAGCGCGCCTGGGCGCTGCTCCCCGGCCGCGACGCCTTCAACGATCACGTCGACCCGGCCGCGCCGGTCGTGCACCCGGTGGAGATCAACGCGGTCACGCAGGACCTGCCCGACGGTCCCCGGTTCAGCGCCACCTGGCGATGGCTGCCGGCCGCGGCCGAGCCCGGCCTGGTCGCCGCGGTGTGCGAGGAGTGGTTCGCCGCGCTGGAGACGATCATCGATCACGCGGCGCAGCCCGGCAGCACCGCCCTGACGCCCTCGGACCTGTCTCTCAGCTCGCTGAGCCAGCGCGAGATCGAAGAACTCGAAGCCGACCTGCTCGGAGAGGTGTGATCGTCATGGGCAAGGTGCGACGTTCAGCGATCGAGGACGTTCTCCCTCTGTCGCCGCTTCAGGAAGGACTCCTGTTCCACTCGCTGTACGAACGCGAAGCCACGCGTCTGTACGTGGCGCAGCTGTCGATGGAGCTTCACGGGGACGTGGACCCGACGGCTCTGCGGTCGGCCTCTGCCGCCGTGCTCAGCCGGCACCCGAACCTGCGCGCGGGGTTCCGCCACCGAGGCTCGGGCGAACCCGTCCAGGTGGTTCCGCGGGGTTTTTCCCTGGAGTGGCAGGACCTCGACCTGTCCGATCTCGGCGGCGTCGAAGGTGCCGCCCGTGACGCCCGCCTGGCGAGGTTTCTGGACGACGACTGGTCTCTAGGGTTCGCCATCGAAAAACCGCCACTGCTACGTTTCGCTCTGATCCGGCTCGGAGCGGGGCATCACCGGTTCGTCCTGACCGCGCACCACGCCATCCTGGACGCGTGGTCCGGCAGACTCCTGCTGGGCGAGATCTTCACGGCCTACGGCTCGACCGACGCGGCCGAGCCGATCGCCCCGTACCGCGACTACCTGGCCTGGCTGGACCAGGCCGATCAGCAGCGGGCCGAGGCGGCGTGGCGGCGTGCCCTGGACGGTCTGGAGCAGGGGACCTCGATCGCCGGCGCCCTCGGCGGACACGCCGGAAACGCCGGATCGGCCGAGGCGGAAGAGCTGCGCTGGGACCTTTCCGAGGATCTCAGCCAGGCGCTCGTCAACCGGGCGCGCGAGGTGGGCGTGACACTGAACACGGTCTTCCAGGGCGCCTGGGCCCTCGTCCTCGGGCGGTCGCTGGGCAGCGACGACGTGGTGTTCGGCACCCCCGTCTCCTGCCGGCCCGCCGACCTCGCCAACGCCGACAGGATGATCGGCCTGCTGATCAACACGGTTCCGGTACGAGTGCCCCTGCCCCCGGACATCTCCCTGCGGCAGATGCTGCGTGAGCTGGGCGACGGCTGGTCGGAGTCCGTGCGGTACGGCCACCTCGGGTTGTCCCCCATCCAGCGGCTCACCGGCATCACCGGGCCCCTCTTCGACACCGTCCTCTCCTTCGAGAATCAGCCCGGCGGTACGGCCGACCTGTCCACCGCCGACTTCACGGCCACCGACCTACGCGTACGTGAGAGCACGCACTATCCCCTGGCCCTGGACGTGCGTCCCGGCCGGCGCATCGCGATCTCGCTGCTGCACCGGGTCGACATGGTCGACCGCGACGCGGCCTCGGTCATGGCCGACCGTGTCACTCGTGTCCTGACCGCCCTCGCCGAGACGCCCGATCTGAACGTGGGCAGCGTCGAGGCTCTGTCCGGACAGGAGCTGGACCTCGTTCTCAGGACGTACAACGACACCGGGACCGATCGTGTGCCCGGCCTCGTCCACGAGCGCTTCCGGGCACAGGCACGGCTGACCCCCGACGCTGTGGCGGTGACCGCCGACGACGGTTCCGCGACCTACGCGGAGCTGGACGCCCGGACCGACCGGCTGGCCGCGCTGCTCGCCCGGCATGGAGCCGGCCCCGAACGGGTGATCGGGTTGATGGTGCCGCGCTCGCTGGCCCTGGTCGAGACCTTACTGGCAGTGCTGAAGACCGGTGCCGCCTATGCGCCGCTCGACCCGGGGCATCCGGCCGAACGGCTGGCGTTCCTGATCGGAGATGTGGCGCCCGAGGTCGTCGTCACCGTGAAAGCTCTGGCGGCGACCCTGCCGGTCGGCATCGAGCGTGTCATCGTGGACGATCCCGACGTCGTCGCCTGCCTCGCCGATACCGCCGCGAGCGCGCCGACACCGGGAAAGGTCTCCGTCCACCCGGACGGCGCGGCCTACGTCATGTACACCTCGGGATCCACCGGCCGCCCCAAAGGCGTGGTCGTCACCCACCGCAATATCGTCGACCTGGCGACCGACCGGTGTTTCCGGGCCGAGGAGCAGTCCGGAGTCCTGGTGCACTCTCCCCAGGAGTTCGACGCCTCGACCTACGAAGTCTGGGCGCCGTTGCTGAACGGCGGCCGGCTCGTGGTCGCCCCACCCGGCCACCTGGACGTGCTCGAATACCAGCGCCTGATCGCCGGCGCGGGCATCACCTGTCTGTGGCTCACCGCCGGGCTGTTCACCGTCCTGGCCGAAGAGGCGGCCCCGTGCTTTCGCGGGGTGCGTCAGGTCTGGACGGGCGGTGACGTCGTGCCGGCCGCCGCGGTGCGCCGAGTCCTCGACGCCTGCCCGGACGTCGAGATCGTCAACGGCTACGGCCCCACGGAGACCACCACCTTCGCCACGAACGGGCCGGTCGACCGGGATCACCTGCCCGCCACCGTCCCCATCGGCCGTCCGCTCGACGACACGCGGGTCCATGTCCTCGACGCCGCTCTCCGGCCCGTCCCGCCAGGCGTGACCGGCGAGCTGTACATCGCCGGCGCCGGCCTCGCCCGCGGTTACCTCCGGCGCCCCGGGCTGACCGCCGAGAAGTTCGTCGCCGACCCTTTCGCAGCGGACGGCTCCCGGATGTACCGGACCGGCGATCTCGTGCGCCGGCGCGCGGACGGGCAGGTGGAGTTCGTCGGCCGAGCCGACGCCCAGGTGAAACTGCGCGGCTTCCGCATCGAGCCGGCCGAGGTCGAAGCGGTGCTGGCCGTCCAGGAAGGCGTCGCCGCCGCGCTCGCCGTGGTCAGGGAGGACCGTCCCGGCGATCGGCGGCTCGTCGCCTATGTGGTCGCCCAGCGCGGCATGACCGTGGACCCACCGCGGATCCGCGCCGCCATGGCCGGGTCGGTACCCGACTACATGGTGCCCGCCGCGGTCGTGGTGCTGGACGAGCTTCCCCTGACAGTGAGCGGAAAACTCGACCGCAAGGGCCTTCCAGCGCCTGACTATGCCCCGGCTGCCAGGCACCGCGAACCGCGCAGCCTGCAGGAGGAGATCCTGTGCGGCCTGTTCGCCGACGTGCTCGGCCTGCGCACGGTCGGCCCCGATGACGGCTTCTTCGAGCTCGGCGGCCACTCGCTGCTCGCCACCAGATTGGTCAACCGCATCCGCGCCGCGTTCAAACGCGAGCTGTCGATCCGCACGCTGTTCGAGGCCACCACGCCGGCCGCGCTCGTCATGCTGCTCGACGAGGCCCCGGACGCACGGCCGGAGCTGGGCCGTGAAACCCGCCCGGCCCACCTTCCCCTGTCCTACGCCCAGCAGCGGCTCTGGTTCCTGCACTGCGTGGAGGGTCCGAACGCCACATACAACGTGCCGTTCGTGTTGCGGATAACCGGCGAGCTCGACCGGGCCGCCCTCCAGGCCGCTCTCGGTGACCTGCTGGCCAGGCACGAACCGCTGCGCACCACCTTCTCCGACGTGGACGGCGAGCCGTACCAGATCGTCCACGCGCCGGAGCGCGCTCATGTCGCGCTGGATGTGATCGGCATCGAGCCGGGCGAGCTTGACGCGATGCTGGCCGAGGCGGTGGCACACCGTTTCGACCTGTCGACGGACCTGCCCCTGATCGCACGGCTCCTGGTCGAAGGCCCGGACGAAGCCGTCCTGGTGCTGATCGTGCATCACATCGCCTGCGATGGATGGTCGGCCGAGCCGCTGGCCCGCGACCTGTCCGCCGCCTACGCGGCCCGCCGGCGGGGCCAGGCCGAGGCGGCCGCCCTGTCCGTGCAGTACGCCGACTACGTGCTTTGGCAGGACCGGATCATCGGTCGCGAAGACGACCCGCGTTCCCGGCTGGCCCGCCAATCGGAGTTCTGGCGGCATACTCTGGCCGATCTGCCGGTGGAGCTGAGGCTGCCGACCCGGATCGACCGGCCGGCCGTCCCCGGCGCTCAGGCCGATGTCGTTCGCCTGGCCGTACCGGCGGACCAGCACGCGGCTCTCGTCCGGCTGGCCCGCGGCGAGCAGGCGACGCTGTTCATGACGATCCAGGCGGCGCTGGCCGCCGCGCTCACCGGCCTCGGCGCCGGCACCGACATTCCCCTGGGCACGGTGGTGGCCGGCCGGGCCGACGACGCGCTGGACGACTTGGTCGGGTTCTTCGTCAACACCCTGGTACTGCGTACCAGCACCGCCGGCGATCCGACGTTCCGCGATGTGCTGCGCCGGGTCCGCGAGATCGACCTCGCCGCATTCGCCAACCAGGACATCCCTTTCGACCGGATGGTCGAGGTTGTGAACCCGCCGCGGTCCCTAGGCCGACACCCGATGTTCCAGGTCATGCTGGTGCTGCAGAACAACGCCGACCCGGTGTTCGCCCTGGAAGGCGCCGAGGTCACCGTGGAGCGGCTGGGCATGGCGGGCGCGGCGAAGTTCGATCTGACCGTGACGTTCCGGGAATTGCCGGAAGGCGGTCTCGACGGCACGGTCGAGTTCCGGACCGACCTGTTCGAACGCGAGACGGCTGAGGAACTCCGCGGCAAGGTGGCCCAGTTCCTCGCGGCCGCGATTTCGTCACCCGACGTGCCGATCAGCCGGTTGGGCGCGAACCCGGGCCTGCCCGTCCCCCTGGTTCAGGCCTCCAACGGCACGCCCGCGGACAACGGGCGCGGCGAGCCTCCCGGTGCCGCCGCCCTGCCACGCCTTCCCCGGCCGAGCGCCCAGGAAGAGATCCTGACCGGCCTGTTCGCCGAAGCCCTGGGCGTGCGGACGGTCGGGCCCGACGACCACTTCTTCGACCGGGGCGGGCACTCGCTGCTCGCGCTGAAGCTGGCCGCGCGGATCCGCAGCACGTTCGGGGTCGAACTCACCGTCGCCGACGTCTTCCACGCGCCGACCGTGGCAGGCCTGCTTCCGGCCCTGTCCAACGGGGCCTCGCCGCCGCTCGCCATGATCGCCGGCGATCGCCCCGAGGTGCTGCCCCTGTCGTTCGCACAGCAGGGTCTGTGGTTCCTCAACCGGATCGGGGACGAGCACGGCGTCTACAACGTCCCGCTCGCTTTCCGGCTCAGCGGGTCCCTCGACACCGGTGCCCTGACAGCGGCGGTCGGCGATGTGGCCGTCCGGCACGAAAGCCTGCGCACCGTGTTCCCTGAGGTGGACGGCGTGCCCCGGCAGGTCGTCCGCGACGCCCCTGCCGGGCTCCCCCCGGTGACGATCGTCCCGGTCACGGAGGCTCGGCTCGCCGACCGGGTGGCCGAGCACGCGCGCCGGGAGTTCGACCTGACCGAGGAGTTGCCGCTGCGGGTGGCTCTGTTCACGCTCACGCCGACGGAGTCAGTGCTCTCGATCGTGATCCACCACATCGCCGTGGACGGGCTGTCGGCCGAGCCGCTCCTGCGCGACCTGGCGACCGCCTACACCGCGCGCCTCGCCGGGGACGAGCCGCGGTGGGCACCGCTACCGGTGCAGTACAGCGACTACGCCCTGTGGCAACGCGAGGTGCTCGGCCAGGATGACGATCCGGACAGCCCGCTGTCCGCACGGCTCGCGTTCTGGCAGCAGGCGCTGGAAGGCCTCCCGGAACAGCAGAATCTCCCGATGGCGCGTCCGCGTCCGGCGGTGGCCAGCCATAGGGGCGACGTGGTCGACGGGTGGCTGCCGGCCGCGCTGCACGCCGATCTGGTGAGCCTGGCGAAGGCTCACCGGGTGAGCCTGTTCATGGTGCTGCAGGCGGCCCTGGCCACCGTCCTGTCCCGCGCGGGGGCGGGCCCGGATCTCTCCATCGGCACCTCGGTCGGCGGGCGGCCGGACCCCGTGCTGGACGACCTGGTCGGCGTGTTCCTCAACACCCTCGTCCTCCGCACCGACATGTCCGGCGACCCCACCGTCAGTGACCTGCTGGCCCGGATCCGCACCACCGACCTCGCTGCCTACGCCCATCAGGACACGCCGTTCGAACGTCTGGTGGAATGGCTCAACCCGCAACGCTCACCGAGCTACAACCCGCTGTTCCAGGTCATGCTCGAACTCCACCACGGGGCCGAACCCACCCCGGAACTGCCCGGCGTCCGGTCCGCGGCGTACCCGCTGACCTACGCGGCCGCGAAAGTCGACCTGTCGTTCACGCTGCGCGAGACGTACTCGCATGACGGGGCTCCAGCCGGACTGGAATTCGGGCTCGAATACGCCACCGACCTGTTCGATCGTGCGATGGCGGAGCGCCTGTCCGAATGGTTCCGGCGCGTGCTGGAACAGATCGCGGCCGACCCGTCACGACCCGTCGGCGACATCGCCCTCCTGTCCGAGGAGGAGCGGCACCAGATCCTCCAGGAGTGGAACGCCACGGAGCTGGAGATCCCGGACACGACCCTGTCCGAGCTGTTCGAGGAACAAGTGGCCCAGCGACCCGACGCGGTAGCCATCGTCGACACCGACGGCACCGAGATCACCTACGACACCCTCAACAAACAAGCCAACCAACTCGCCTGGCACCTACGCGCCACAGGCGTCACCACCGAAACCTTCGTAGCCGTATGCCTCGAACACAGCCCCCACACGTTCGTCGCCCTCCTCGCCATCCTCAAAGCCGGCGCCGCCTACGTCCCCCTCGACCCCCACCACCCAGCAGACCGACTCGCCCACGTCCTCCACGACACCACCGCCACCACCCTGCTCACCCACACCACCCTCACCCACCGCCTCCCCACCGACTACCCCGGCACCATCCACACCCTCGACAACCAACCCCCCAACACCACCCACCCCAACACCAACCCACCACCCACCCACAGCCCCGACAACCTCGTCTACACCATCTACACCAGCGGCTCCACCGGACAACCCAAAGGCGTCCTCATCACCCACCGCGCCCTCATCAACTACCTCCACTGGGCCACCGACGGCTACCACACCGACGCCCACCACGGCGCCCCCATGCTCGGCTCCATCGCCGTCGACCTCTCCATCCCCAACTTCTTCCTCCCCCTCATCACCGGCAAGAACATCACCCTCCTCCCACCCGACCCCCACCTCCAACACCTCGCCCACCTCCTGCGCCAACCCACCGACTACAGCCTCCTCAAAATCACCCCCGGCCACCTCGACATGCTCCGCGAACTACTCCCCACCAACACCACACTCACCTCCGTACGCACCTACGTCATCGGAGCCGACGAACTCCGCGCCGAAACCGCCACCGCCTGGCGACACATCGCACCACAAGCCCGACTCATCAACGAATACGGCCCGACCGAAACGGTCGTCGGCTGTTCGGTACACCCGATCGGGCCGGATCTCGACCCGTCGATGCCGGTCTCCATCGGCCGGCCGATCGCCAACACCCGCATGTACGTCCTCGACGAGCGGCTGAACCCGGTGCCGCCCGGCGTCGCCGGCGAGCTCTACATCGCCGGCCGCGGGGTCGCGCGCGGCTATCTGCGGCGGTTCGCGCTGACGGCCGAGCGGTTCGTCGCCGATCCCTTCGGCGCACCAGGCAGCCGGATGTACCGCACCGGCGACCTGGCCCGCTTCCGGCCCGGCGGCGACATCGACTTCCTCGGCCGGACCGACCACCAGGTGAAGATCCGCGGCTACCGGGTCGAACTCGGTGAGATCGAGGCTCGGCTGCTGCTCCATCACGACGTCAGCGAGGCAGTGGTCGTCGCCCGGAGGGACTCGTCAGGCCGCACGCACCTGGCCGCGTACGTGGTGGGCGCCGACGGCGCCCGACCGGCCGCGGAGAGCCTGCGCGGCCACATGACGGCTCAGCTGCCCGACCACATGGTGCCGAACTTCTGGATGGTCCTGGACCGGATGCCGCTGACACGGGACGGCAAGGTGGATCGGAAGGCCCTGCCCGCGATCAAGGAGCACAGCGCGGTCCTACGCCGCCCGCCCGGCACCGAGACCGAAGAGATGCTCTGCGAGCTCATCGCCGAAGTCCTCGACCTCTCGGTGGTGGGAGTCGACGACAACTTCTTCGGGCTCGGGGGCGACAGCATCGCCTCCATCCAGTTCGTCAGCCGAGCCCGCAAGGCGGGACTGCGGCTCTCCCCCCAGCAGGTCTACCAGGCCCGCGACATCGCGGAACTGGCCGCACTGGCCGTCCCGCCCGAGGGGGCGTCCACCTTCGAGCACGACTCCGGTAGCGGCCGGGTGACACCCACGCCGGCCATGCGGTGGCTCGACGAGCAGCACGGCCCGACCGGCGGATACGACCAGGCAGTACTGCTCCACGTGCCCGCTGACCTCGGCCAGGACCGGCTGCGACAGGCCGTCCAGGCCGTACTCGATCACCACGATCTCCTGCGTGCCCGCACGGTCCGTGGCGCGGACGGCCGCATCGACCACGTGTGGGTCGACGAGCCAGGAGCGGCCGGCGCGGCGTCGTCCATCACGCGCTGTGACGTGACGGATCTGGCCCCGGAGGAGATCACGGCGCGCGTCGAAGCGCACGCCCATGCCGCCAAGGCTCGGCTCGCGCCGGAAGCCGGACGGATGGTGCGGATCATCTGGTTCGACCCCGGTCCCGGCCGTCCCGGCCGGCTGTTGCTGATGGTGCACCACCTGGTGGTGGACGCGGTGTCCCTGCGGATCCTCATCGAGGACCTGCAGGCGGCCTGGCAGGCCGCCGGGACCGACCGGCCGCCCGTCCTCGAACCGGTCCCGACCTCGTTCCGGACCTGGGCCGACCGCCTGCTCCACGAGGCCACCCGGCCGGAGCGAGCCGCGGAGCTGGCGCTCTGGGAACGCATGTCCCTTCCGAGCCCGCCACTCGGCGCCGGGCCGGTGGACCCGGCCCGTGACACGGTGGCGAGCCAGCGCTCGCTCACGGTCCGGCTCTCCGCCGAGGAGACGAGGAACCTGACGGCTGCCGCGTCCGCCACGTACGGCGCGGGCCTGCACGAGGTCCTTCTGGCCGCTCTCGCCCTGGCCGTAGCCGAGCGCGGTGGTGGAGGCGAGCCGACGGTGACCATCGAGATCGAGGGGCACGGCCGCAGCGATCGCATCGCTTCGGGGGATCTGTCCCGCACGGTCGGCTGGTTCACCGCGTCCTTCCCGCTCCGCATCGACCTCGAGCCGCTCGGCGGCGCCGCCGGAGCGGACGCCGACGGGGTGGTTTCCCTTGTCATGAGCGGCCTGCGGGCCCTGCCGGACGATGGGATCGGTTACGGGCTGCTCCGCTATCTCAATCCCGAGACCTCGCCGATCCTCGCCGGACTGCCGTCCGCGCAGGTGCGGTTCAACTATCTCGGCCGGCTCCCCCTCCCAGGGGCGGAGCCATGGTCCGCCTCATGGGAGGAGCCGGTCCCGGGCAGCGGACCGCAGGGGGAGATGGCGGTATCGCATGTCCTGGACGTCCTCGCCTTCGTCCTGAACGGCCCCGACGGCGCCGTGCTGCACGTCTCACTGCACTGGCCCCAGGCGCTGCTGGACCGGGCCGAGGTGGCCGCCATCGGTGCCGCCCTGTCACGGACCCTGACCGCGCTGGCCGGCCGCGCCCGGTCGCTGGTCTCTCTGGAGCCGGACGAGTTCGGCGAACTGGAAGGCCTTCTCAGCAACCCCTGACCGTCCACCATCCCGAAGGAGAACCTGATGTCGAACCCGTTCGAGGACGAAGACGCCCGCTACCACGTGCTGATCAACGCCGAAGAGCAGTACTCCCTCTGGCCGGCCTTCGCCGAGATCCCGGCCGGATGGTCGGCGGTGATCGAGAACAGCAGCCGCCAGGACTGCCTGGACTACATCGAGGAGACCTGGACCGACATGCGGCCCAAGAGCCTGGTGCTGAACATGGCAGCCGCCGCGGACGCCCGCCCCGCACAGGCATGAGCACCACCGAGCAAAGCTGGGGAGGGCCGCTCTCCCCCCTGTCGTCGGCGACCGTGCGGCTATTCTGCGTCCCGTACGCCGGTGGCGGAGCAGCCGTCTTCCGCCACTGGCCCGCCCTCCTTCCACCGACCGTGGCGATGAGCGCGATCCGGCTGCCGGGACGAGAATCACGGATCAGCGAGCCACCGCTCGCCGATATCGGGCAGATGGTCGCCGCGGTCGCGGCCGACCTGGCCGCCACCGCGGCGACCGGACAGCCGTACGCGCTCTTCGGCCACAGTTTCGGGGCGTTGGTCGCCTTCGAGCTGGCCCGCGAGATGCGCGCCCGAGAGCTGCCCGCCCCTCGCCGCCTGTTCGTATCAGCCCACCGGGCGCCCGACGCGGACGTCGGCACTCCGCCGATCCGAGATCTGTCCGACAGGGATTTCCTCGACAAGGTCATCCGGTACGGAGGCATGCCGCAGGAGGTCCTTGACTCCCCGGACCTGCTCGCCATGGTGCTGCCCGCCCTGCGCGCCGACATCGACGCGGCGGAGGGTTATCGCTTCGTCGCCGGTGCGCCCCTGGACTGCCCGATCTCGGTGTTCGGCGGGCGAAGCGATTCCGTCACTCCGCAGGCCCAGCTGTACGGCTGGCGGTCCCACTCCGTCGCGGAGGTCGAGGTGCGCCTGTTCGACGGCGGCCACTTCTTCCTCCACGACAACCGCACGGCGGTCGCGACCGCGGTCGGCGCCGCTTTGGAGGTCAGTCCATGACGGCGCCGACCGGCCAGGCGCGGCCTCCGCTCAGCGGGCGTGTCCGCACGGACCGCCGGGGAGACCGGTAGGCGCGTCGCGCAGGATCCCGGTATCGACGAGGACACGCTGTGGCCAGGCGGGCCGGACTCGCCTGGCCACGCTAGGGAGCCATCTCTCCCGGCCAGTGCGCGAACCCGCGCAGCCCGTACAGCAGCGGCACGTCCCGCTCCTGGTCGACGCTCACGACGTCGCCCAGCACGATCACATGGTCGCCCACGACCACCGTCTCCTTCACGGCGCACTCGGCCCTGGCGAAGGAGTCGGCATGCAGCCACGGCACACCGAGCAGCCGCGACGGCCGCCACGCCGCCCGGTCGAACCGGTCGGAGGCGACCGAGGCGAACAACTCGGCCGTGTGGCGGCTGCCGGCGCGCAGCAGGTTCACCGCGAACGCGCCGCCGTCGAGCACTGCGCCCAGCGTGCCGCTCCGCACGTCCAGGCAGGTCAGCAGGACGGGTGGGGACACGGTCACGCTGGTCAGCGAGGTACAGGTCATGCCGTGGGGCCGGCCGCCCGCGTCCACGGCGGTGATCACCGCCACTCCGGTCGGGAACGCGCTCATCAGCGCTCGGTACTCGGCCCCCGTCACCGGCCGGGTGCCGGCGATTCCCATGTCACCGGCCCTTCTCGTTGATCGACACCAAGTACTCCCGGGCTGAGGGCAGCCCGGCGACGAGCTGCCGGGCGTCGCTCTGCACCATCGCCAGCTCGGCGCGGGCTCTGGCCGGGTCCAGATGCTCCAGCGCGGGCCTGGGCCGCGCCGGCTGCCGGCCGAGCCCGAGCAGCATCGTGATCCACGAGTACGTCTCGAACCCGTGGTAGTGCGGGTAGATGCCGTGGTCGTCCGGCAGCACCGAGGAGGCCAGCCGCAGTCGCTCGGCGAGCCCCTCGGGCAGCGCGCGGGTCTTGGCGTCCTGCCAGTAGAGGGTGTCGTTCCGCGCCGCCGCCCGATAATGCAGGACCAGGAACTCCTTGACCCCGTCCACGACATGCGCGACGCGCCGGTTGTAGCTTTCGGCGAGCGCCGGGTCCCACCTGGCGTCCGGGAAGTACTTGACGAGCTGCTCGATCGCCTGCTGGATGAAGAAGATCCCGGTGGACTCCAGCGGCTCGACGAACGCGCTGGACAGGCCGACGGCCACGCAGTTGTTCACCCAGGAGCGGCGGTTGCGGCCGATCCGCATCCGGATGTGGTTGGCCTCCAGATCGTCCATGCCGGGCGCCACGTGCTGCCTGAGCGTGCGCTCGGCCTGCTCCGGCGTGCAGTAGGCGTCGGAGTACACGTAGCCGTTGCCGTTGCGGCCGTACAGGGGGATGGTCCAGATCCAGCCCGCGTCCATCGCGTGCGCGGTCGTGTACGGGGCGATCTCGTTCCGCGCGGGATCGCGTGGCACGCGCAACGCGACGGCCCGGTTGTTGGGCAGCACGTCCTCGAAGGAGTCGAACGGCTCCCCCAGCGTCTTGTTGATCAGCAGCCCGCGGAACCCGGTGCAGTCCACGAACAGGTCGCCCGCCACCCTGCCCTGCCCCTGCGTGGTGACGTGGCTGATCCAGCCCCGCTCGTCCTGGCCGACGTCGACCACGTCGTCCACGACGTGCTTGACGCCGCGGGCCACGCCGTACTCGGTCAGGAAGGAAGCCAGCAGGGCGGCGTCGAAGTGATAGGCGTACGGGAACTGCGCCCGCTGCTCATCCAGGGTGGAGCGGCCGAGCGAGTCGTCGAGGGAGGCCGCGAACAGTGACCCGTCCATGGTCCTGGGCGAGCGGCGCGCCTCGCACAGGTAGGGGGTGACGAAGCAGCCGAGGTCGAACGTCCGGCTGTGGTCGCCCTCCTTGAGCCACCACTCGGCCAGGTTGAACCCGTCGGCCACCCGCATGCGCTCGAACGGGTGGTAGAAGTGGTGGCCGGGCGCCCGCCAGTCCTGGAACCTGATGCCCAGCTTGTACGAACCTGAGCAGGGCGGCATCCAGTCCCGCTCGTCGAGCCCGAGGTAGTCGAAGAAGTGACGTACGGTGCTGAAGGTCGCCTCGCCGACGCCGATCGTGGCCACGCGCGCCGACTCCACGAGCGTCACGTCGAGGCGATCGCCGAAAGCGGCCTTGAGATAGGTCGCGGTCATCCACCCGGCGGTCCCGCCGCCGACGATCACCACTGACTTGATCATTTGATGCTCCCTGTTGGGTGGTTACGAAGCCGGCCGGCTGCTGCGCCTGGCACCTTGCGGGAAAGGCCGAAATAGGCGATCACCGCAGCGAGAATGTAGAAGCCTGCCTGAACGTCCAGCAGGACGACGGTGTCGACGAACCCGTCGGCCAGCCCGGCGATCAGCATGCCCAGAGCCTGGAAGCCGCCGAACACCGTGAGGAAGGCGGCCATGACGCGCCCCAGGTATTCGTCGGGAAGAGCCTGCTGGAGAAGGGCGAACGTGCCCGTGGAATTGGCGATCCCCGGAATTCCCACGGCGATGAACAACAGCACGTACAACGTCATGGCCTGGGTGAAGTAGGAGCTGTTCCACATGGTCAGGGAGAGCAGACCGACCAGGAGGGCGCCGCCGACGATGAGGCTACGGTGACCGGCCCGCGCACCGACCCAGGCGATGACGAAGCCGCCGATGACGCCGCCGATGGCTTGCACACCGCGCAGCACCCCTATCTCAGTGCCGCCACCGTGCAGGACCTCGGCGACGAAGACGACGAACAGCACCAGGAACATCCCCTGGGCGATCGAACCGGCCGCCGTACTCAGCAAGAGGTTACGGACGTCGCGGCGGCTGATGATGAAGGCCATGCCTTCGTACCAGGCGCGTAGCAGCGTCGGCCGCTCGGCTTCAGACCCGTGCCCAGCCCCCTTCCGGGGGAAGCGGGCGATGGCGATGACCAGGGCCGCGAGCAGATAGGTGACCGCATCGCCGATCACCACCGTCGTCAGGCCGCCCGAGGCGACGGCCAGGCCGCCGAGCGAGCTGCCGATCAAGCGAGCGACGTTGGCGCTGAGCCCCATGAGACTGTTGGCCGACACCAGATCCTCAGCAGGGACCAGGGTCGGCAGCGCGGCGCTCCTGGCCGGCTCGAAGAGCTGGGCCAGCAGCGCCTGAGCAGGTGCGATGAGATACACGATCCACAATTGGTCGCTGTGGTGCACGGCCAGCAGCGGCAGCAGGAGTACGCCCTGCGCCGTCGCGACCACGACCATCGTGACCTGCCGGTTCCACCGATCCACCAAGACCCCGGCCAGTGAGCCGAAGACGACAGCCGGAACCAGCTCCAGGATGAACACGGTCGCCATGGCGAGCGTGGAGGACGTCAGCATGAAGACGTAGACCGGCAGTCCGATCAGCAGCAGCCAGTCGCCGATCTCCGAGATGAGCCCGCCGAACCACAGGAGGGTGAAGTCCCGTCGGCGCAGAACGGCTAACACAGGTCACGCTCGGGCGCCATGTCGAAGGGCGCCGGACCACACGGAACTGAGACCATGGGCATCAGCCTGCGGACCTTCGGCGGAGATGGGCAAGAGGTGTCGGGCATTCTGCCACCGGAACTGCCGTGGGCAGATATCGCGGCAGCTCGGGTGCGGGTTGCCCGCACCTCATTGAGCGGCGTCTCACCGCCCTCCGACACTGACTCCTGTGTCACCTACCACGCAGACACCCGCCGCATTCATGTCCCCGGCCCAGACACGTCTGTGGCTGATGAACGAGCTGGGCGCATCCAGCGCCGCCTACAACATCCCGATCGCCGTCCGCCTGTACGGGGTCCTGGACCGAGCAGCGCTGCGGGCGGCGATCGGCGACGTCGTCGACCGGCATTCGACTCTGCGCACGGTTTTCCCCGCACCCGACGGCGTCCCCCGTCCGGTGCTCCGCGAGGGCGTCGCGGCCCGGCCGGTCATGGAGGTCGTCGAGTGCGGCGAGGAGGAACTCCCCGCCCTGCTGGCTGACCGGACGCGAGCCGGCTTCGACCTGCCCAGCGATCTGCCGATCCGGGTGACGCTGTTCCGGTTGCGTCCCGACGAACACGCCTTGCTGGTGACCCTGCACCATATCGCCGCCGATGGCCTGTCCATCGCGCCGCTGATGCGCGACCTGTCCACCGCCTATGCCGCCCGGCTGACGGGAACGGCGCCCGACTGGCCGGAAGCGACCGTGGACTACAGGGACTACGTGGCCTGGCAACACGAGGTCCTGGGCGACGAGAACGATCCCGGCAGCACGATCAGCCGGCAGCTGGAGTATTGGCGGTCGGCGCTGGCCGGGATGCCCGAGGAGCTCACACTGCCCACCGATCGGCCCCGGCCGCCCGTGCCGAGCCACCGCGGCGGCATGGTCGACTTCGAGCTCTCCCCCGACCTGCACGAAGCCCTCGCCGGGCTGGCCCGACGGTCGCGAGCCAGCCTCTTCATGGTCACGCACACCGCGTTGGCCGTCCTGCTGTCGGCGCTGGGCTCAGGGGACGACGTCGCGATCGGCACCACCGTCGCCGGACGGTCCGACGAAGCGCTCGACGGCGTGGTGGGGTTGTTCATCAACTCGCTCGTCCTGCGCGCCGACCTCTCGGCCAACCCGACGTTCGCGGAATCGGTGGATCGCGTCCGAGCGGCGGACCTCGCGGCGTTCGCGCACCAGGAGCTCCCGTTCGAGCGCTTGCTGGACGCTCTCCGGCCCACGCGATCACTCAGCCGCAATCCTCTGTTCCAGGTCCTGTTCGAGCTTCATCAGGACGACGAGCAGGAGCTCGTGCTGCCCGGCCTGCGGACGCGGCCCGAACCGGTCCCGAGTGGGGCCGCCAAGTTCGACCTGACGTTCATGCTGTTCGCCAGGAGCGACGCCGCGGGAAACCCCGCCGGAGTCGTCGGCCGCCTGGAGTACGCCGAGGATGTCTTCGACCGGTCCACCGCCGAGGCTCTGGCCCAGCGCTATCTGCGCGTCCTGGAAACCGCCGCAGCCGATCCCGATCAGCCGATCAGCCGCTTCGCCATCCTCTCCAGCGACGAGCACGAACGCATCGTCGGCACCTGGAACGCCACGGAGCTGGAGATCCCGGACACGACCCTGTCCGAGCTGTTCGAGGAACAAGTGGCCCAGCGACCCGACGCGGTAGCCATCGTCGACACCGACGGCACCGAGATCACCTACGACACCCTCAACAAACAAGCCAACCAACTCGCCTGGCACCTACGCGCCACAGGCGTCACCACCGAAACCTTCGTAGCCGTATGCCTCGAACACAGCCCCCACACGTTCGTCGCCCTCCTCGCCATCCTCAAAGCCGGCGCCGCCTACGTCCCCCTCGACCCCCACCACCCAGCAGACCGACTCGCCCACGTCCTCCACGACACCACCGCCACCACCCTGCTCACCCACACCACCCTCACCCACCGCCTCCCCACCGACTACCCCGGCACCATCCACACCCTCGACAACCAACCCCCCAACACCACCCACCCCAACACCAACCCACCACCCACCCACAGCCCCGACAACCTCGTCTACACCATCTACACCAGCGGCTCCACCGGACAACCCAAAGGCGTCCTCATCACCCACCGCGCCCTCATCAACTACCTCCACTGGGCCACCGACGGCTACCACACCGACGCCCACCACGGCGCCCCCATGCTCGGCTCCATCGCCGTCGACCTCTCCATCCCCAACTTCTTCCTCCCCCTCATCACCGGCAAGAACATCACCCTCCTCCCACCCGACCCCCACCACCAACACCACGCCCACCTCCTGCGCCAACCCACCGACTACAGCCTCCTCAAAATCACCCCCGGCCACCTCGACATGCTCCGCGAACTACTCCCCACCAACACCACACTCACCTCCGTACGCACCTACGTCATCGGAGCCGACGAACTCCGCGCCGAAACCGCCACCGCCTGGCGACACATCGCACCACAAGCCCGACTCATCAACGAATACGGCCCGACGGAGACCGTCGTGGGCTGCACCGTTCACCAGCTCGCCGAGGACTTCGACGCATCCTCGCCGGTGCCGATCGGCAAGCCCATCGCGAACACCCGCATCTATGTCCTGGACCGTTTCCTCCGGCCGGTACCGCCCGGAGTCGTCGGCGAGCTCTACATCGCCGGCACGGGTGTCGCGCGCGGTTACCTGAACCAGCCCGGACTGAGCGCCGGCCGCTTCGTCGCCGATCCCTACGGCCCCCCGGGCACGCGCGTATACCGCACGGGAGATCTGGCGCGGTTCACGCCTGACGGCACCATCCAGTTCCTGGGGCGTGCCGATCATCAGGTGAAGCTCCGCGGCTACCGGATCGAGCTGGGCGAGATCGAGGCCGGGATCCTGCGCCATCCCGGCGTCAGTGAGGCAGTGGTGGCCATACCCCCTGCCACCGACGCCGATCATCTGCTCGTCGGCTATGTCGTCCCGGCCGCTGACACCCGCCCGAGCCCGGCCGACCTGCACGCCCACCTCGCGCGGTTCCTGCCCGACTACATGATCCCCGCGGCATGGGTCCTGCTGGACCGCCTCCCCCTGACCCCGGCAGGCAAGATCGACCGCGCCGCGCTGCCGAAGCCGGCGATGTCCCCGCCCGGAGGACGAGCGGTCGGCACCGAGCTGGAACGCTATCTGTGCGAGTTGTTCGCGGAGACGTTGAGCATCCCCACGCCTGGTCCCGATGCCAACTTCTTCGACCTCGGTGGGAATTCGATCCTGCTGGCGCGCGTCGCGGCCGGCATTCGCAACGCTCTCCAGGTCGAGGTGAGACTGACCGACCTCTTCGGCGCCCCGACGCCGGCCGCGCTCGCCGGCAAGATCAAAGAGGGCCGGGGCGGACCGGCCGAGGTCCTGATTCCCATCAGCCCCCACGGCTCGGCGACGCCCCTGTTCTGCGTCCACCCGGCCAGCGGCGCCAGTTGGGGCTACCTCAACCTGGCCCGGCACCTCTCGGCGGACCGTCCGGTGTACGGAATCCAGGCGCGTGGCCTCGACGAGCCCGCCCCGCTGCCGGCCAGCATCGAGGCCATGGCCGAGGATTACGTGGCGCAGCTCCGCCGGATCCGGCCGGAAGGGCCGTACCACCTGCTCGGCTGGTGCTTCGGCGCCGTGGTGGCCTTCGAAATGGCTCGGCAGTTGCAGCGGGACGGCGCGGAGGTCGGCCTGCTGGCTCTGGTCGGACCACATCCGCTGGGCTGGCAGGCGTACACCGAATGCCCGCCCGCCGCCGAGGTGCTCGCAGCGTTGCTGGAGGACCATGACGTCGTCAAGGACGGTGTCGACCTCACCCCGGACGCGGTGTCCTCGGCACTGGACGGCAGCAAGTCGCTCCGGGAACAGGGCTTCACCCCAGGGCAGGTCCGCCGCCTGGTCGACATCGGTCTGAACAATCCGCGGATCGAGTGGGACTACCGTCCGCCGGAGAAGGCCCTCCGCGGGCCCGTGCATCTCTTCGCCGCCGATGCCGACGACGCCGGCCGTCCGATCCCGATCGTGGAAACCTGGCGGCCGTACATCGACGGTGACATCACCGTTCACCACTACGCCGGCACTACCGATGACCTGCTGGCCGGTCAGCTGATCGACCGGGTCGGCTCGGATCTCGACGAGGTGCTCGAAGGAGGCGTACGCCGATGAAGGCCTCGCTGATCGAAGAGGTTCTGCCGCTCACCCCGTTGCAGGAGGGGCTGTGGTTCCACGCCAACTACGATCGCTCCAGGGCGGACGTCTACGTCGGCCAGTGGGTGCTGGGGCTGCGCGGCCCGCTGGATGTCGACGCTCTCCGGCAGGCCGCCCACGAACTGGTCCGGCGCCACGGGAACCTCCGGGCGGCGTTCGTGCAACGCCGCGGCGGCGAACTGGCTCAGCTTGTCGTGCGGGAGGTGGAGGTCCCCTGGCGTTTCGTGGATCTCTCCGACGACCCGGCCTCCGCCGAACGGAGCCTCGCCAAGCTCACGGACGAGGAGCGGGAACTTCCGTTCACCATGACCGCCGCGCCGCTCCTGCGGTTCGCCTTGATCAAGCTCGGCTCGGGGGTCCACCGCCTCGTGCTGACCGTGCACCACATCTTGATCGACGGGTGGTCGGCTCCGCTGCTGTTGCAGGAGTTGTTCGAGCTCTACCACGACGAGCGACGCGGCCGGGTCCGCTCCGGCGAGGTGCTCCCGTACCGCGACTACCTCAGCTGGCTCGACCGGCAGGACCATGAGGCGACCGAGCGGGCCTGGCTGGACGAGCTCCGCGGCATCGAGGAACCCACCTTGATCGCTCCGGCGCATGACGGGACCGGCGGCAGGCGGGAGTCGCTCGACCTGACCTTGCCGGCGGAAGCGACCGGCCGCCTCATCGGTTACGCACGCGCGAGCGGGCTGACGCTCAACACCGTCTTACAAGGCGTCTGCGGCGTAACGCTCGCCGGCCGGACGAACCGCGACGACGCGGTGTTCGGCGCGACGGTCTCCGGCCGCCCGGCGGAGATTCCGAACGTCGACCGGATGATCGGGTTGTTCGTCAACACGATCCCGGTCCGCGTACGCTGCCGTCCACAGCAGACCTGGAACGAGACGCTGCGGGCGTTGTGGGCCGCGCAGTCCCGGCTGCTCTCCCATCATCACCTCCGACTCAGCCGGATCCAACAGCAGTTGGGCATGGGGCCGCTGTTCGACACGGCGTATTCGTTCCAGAGCTATCCCGACGGTTTCGGCGAAGCCGCAGCGGTCGCCGGTGAGCTGGTCGTGGAGGTGTTGTCCGCCGACGACGGCACCCACTATCCCCTTGCCATCCAGGCGGCGCCCGGCCCGGAGCTACGCATGCGCCTGGCCTACGCACCGGATCTCCTGGACCGCTCGGTCGTGGACTCCATCGGTGACCAGATGGCGTCCTCGCTCACCGATCTCCCCGACTCCGGGGGGCGGTGCGTCGGGACGGCTCGGCTGCTGTCCGGGGCCGAGCTCGACCGGCTGCGACAGGACTGGGCCCACGCCGACGCGCCCCTGCCCGCCGGCTCGCTGACGCGGCTCGTCGAGGCGCAGGCGGCCGGCACACCGGCACAGCCCGCGGTCGTCACCGAAACCGGGACGCTGACGTACCAGGAGCTGAACGAACGCGCCAACCGGCTGGCTCGCCTGCTGACGGCTCGCGGCGCCGGACCCGAGCGGATCGTGGCCCTGATCCTCGAACGCTCCGCCGACATGGTGGTCGCGATGCTGGCGGTCATCAAAGCCGGGGCCTGCTATCTGCCGCTCAACGCCGACGAGATCGATCCGCGCACCGCACGGATGGTGGCCGACTCCGAGCCGTTGTGCGTCATCACGCACGAGACGCTGGCTCCCCGCCTGGCGGACCTGGAGGCTCCGCTCCTGGTCCTCGACTCGTCGCCGACCGCTGAGGCGTTGGCCGGTCAGCTGAGCGCCAACCTGTCCGACGAGGAGCTCACCACGCCGGTGCGACCGCACACCGGCCTCTACGTCACCTATACCTCCGGTTCCACCGGGCGGCCCAAGGCCATCGTGAACACCCACGAGAACCTCGTGGCCCTGGTCCTCGACCGCGTCTGGCACAACGGCAGCCAGGAGAAGGTGCTGGGACACTCGCCGCCCGCCTTCGATGCCACCGCCTACGAGACCTGGGTGCCTCTGGCTCGCGGCGGCACGATCGTCCTCACGTCGCCGGGCCGGTTCGACCCGGCCGAGGCCGCCCGGTTGATCCGGCGGCATGGCGTCACCGCGATGTTCCTGACGGCGAAGCTGTTCACGGCCATGGTCGAGGACGACCCCGGCTGCCTGGCCGGATTGCACGAGGTATGGAGTGGCGGGGAGGCCGCGCGGGTCTCCACCTTCGACCGCGCGCTGCGCGAGGTGCCGGGATTGTCCGTCGTCAACGTCTACGGCCCGACCGAGACCGCCGTGTTCGCCACCCGCCGGACCTTCAGCGACGCCGGCCACCTCGGCGCGACGGTCCCGATCGGCACGGCGATGGACAACACCCGTGTCTACGTGCTGGACGCCGCCCTGCGGCCCCTGCCCGCGGGGGTGGTGGGTGAGATCTACATCGCGGGCGCCGGCCTCGCCCGCGGCTATCGCGGCCAGCCGGGCCAGACCGCCGAACGGTTCGTCGCCGATCCGCTCGGCCCACCTGGCAGCCGGATGTACCGGACCGGTGACCTGGGGTGGAACCGCCCGGACGGTGACCTGGAGTTCGCCGGCCGCGCCGACCACCAGGTGAAGATTCGCGGCCACCGGGTCGAGCCGGCCGAGGTCGAAGCAGCGTTCTTGGGTCTGCCCGAGGTCACGCAGGTCGCCGTCGTGGTCCATGAGCACCGTCCTGGGGACAGGCGCTTGGTGGCCTATGTGGTTCCGCGGGACCGGCACGGTGCCGATGCCTCCTCCCTCCGCAGCCGGGCCGGCCGAGCCCTGCCCCACTACCTGGCGCCGGCCGCCGTCGTCCTGGTGGCGGACCTGCCGCTGACGACCAACGGGAAACTCGACCGGGACGCGCTTCCGCTGCCCGACTTCGGCTCGGAGCGCCGAGGCGGCTCACCGATCACCGACGATCAGCGAGCCATGTGCGCTCTGTTCGCCGAGATTCTCGGCGCCGACGAGGTCGGCCTGGATGACGACTTCTTCGACCTCGGCGGAGACTCGCTGTCGGCCATCCGCTTGGCCAACGGCATCCGGCGCGACCTGGGTGTCGAGGTCGGCATCCACCAGATCTTCGAAACCCCCGCCGTCGCGGCGCTGGCCGCGTGCCTTCGCACCGCGCCCGCGGCCAAGCCCCGGCTTCGACCACGACAGACGCAGGTCACCTTCTTGGAGGCACCATGATCCCTCGTAACTTCCGGGTATGCGTATTCTGCGGATCGCGGCCCGGCAACTCTCCCCAGTACATGGAGTTCGCCACGCAGCTCGGTATGAGCCTCGGGCAGAACAGCATCGACCTGGTCTACGGAGGTGGCCGGACCGGCATCATGGGCGCCGTCGCCGAAGGCGCCGCCTCCTTGGGCGCCCACGTGACCGGCATCATTCCCCACCACCTGCTGGAACGCGAGCAGGTCGCCGGCTTCGCTAGCCAGCTGCACGTGGTGGACTCCATGCACGACCGCAAGAGGTTGATGTACGCGCTGGCCGACGGCTTCGTCGCCCTGCCCGGAGGCATGGGGACCATAGAGGAGCTGATGGAGGTCCTCACCTGGGCTCAGCTCGACCTGCACACCAAATCAGTCACCCTGGCCAACGTCGGCGGATACTTCGACCCCCTGCTCACCTGGCTGGACCAGGCGCTGGAGTGCGGTTTCATCTCCTCGGCCGATCGCGCGCTGGTCACTGAGGTCACCACGGTGGACAGCGTTCTGGAATGCCTGCGCCTGTCGGCGTCCGTCACCGAATTGCCGGCCGGCGCCGCGTCCCTCAACGGGTGAGCAGCCGGTCCCGCTCGCGGGGCGATCTATGCGGCGATCCGTTCGCCGGTCGGGCGTCGGCGCAGGTGGGGCTCGGTGAGGGCGGGCGGGTCGTAGACCATCTGGAGCCGGCCGACGTCGGTGCCCGGCGGGACGATCATGTCGATCCGGTCGAGGACGTCGTCGCTCAGCACCACCTCGGCACCGGCGAGAAGGTCGTCGAGCTGTTCCATCGTGCGCGGGCCGAGGATCGCGGCGGTCACCCCACGGTGCGCGATCGCGAACGCCATCGCCATGTGGGTCAGCGAGATCCCGGCTTCCTCCGCGATCGGGATGAGCTGCTCCACGGCGTCGATACGGCGCTCATCGCTGAGATGCGCGAAGTAGGGGCCGCTCCGGGTCAGGGCCGACTGCCGCCCCTTGCGTACGCGGCCGGTGAGCAGGCCCTGCGCCAACGGGCTCCAGACGATGGCGCCCATGCCGTAGCGCTGGACGGCGGGCAGGACGTCGCGTTCGGCGCCGCGGTCCAGGATGGAGTAGGGCGGCTGCTCGCAGCGGAAGCGTTCGAGCCCACGGCGCTCGGAGATCCACTGCGCCTCGACGATGTCGATGGCCGGCTGCTTCGAGGTGCCGATCACGCGGACCTTGCCGCTGCGTACCAGATCGGAGAGGGCGGAGAGCGTTTCCTCCAGGTCGGTCTCGGTGTCGGGGCGATGGTACTGGTACAGGTCGATGTGGTCGGTCCGCAGCCGGCGCAGCGAGTCCTCGACAGCGGTCATGATCCAGCGGCGGGAGGCGCCTCGCCGGCCGGGGTCCTCGCCCATGGGGTTGGCGAACTTCGTGGCGAGCACGACGGCGTCGCGACGGTCCTGGATGGCCTTGCCGACGATCTCCTCGGACTCGCCGCGGGAGTACACGTCGGCGGTGTCGATCAGGTTGACACCGGCGTCGAGTGCCTTGTGGATGATGCGGATCGATGCGTCCTGGCCGGTGTCGAACATGGCGCCGAAGTTCATGGCGCCGAGTGCGTAGGGGCTGACCTGGATGCCTGTGCGGCCGAGGGTACGGTAACGCATGGGAGATCTCCACGGTGTGCGACAGGAATCGGAGAATGTCTCCGCTTGCGTCGGCTACTATATGGAGAAAGTCTCCGCTTTGGCAACGCGATGTGGAGAGACCGTCCGGTTACGTTTGGGAGGACCCCGTGGGCGCACCGTCACAGCCGCGGCCGATGCGGGCCGACGCGCGCCGCAACTACGAGCACATCGTCGCCACCGCGCGCGAGGCGTTCGCCGAGCTGGGCCCGGAGGCGCCGCTGGACGTCATCGCGCGGCGCGCCGGCGTCGGGCCCGGCACGCTGTACCGGCACTTCCCCACCCGCGAGGTGCTCATCGAGGCCGTCTACCGGACCGACATCGCCGACCTGACCGACCGTGCCGCCGAGTTCGCCGAGCGGCATGCCCCGGGTGAGGCGCTGGAGTGCTGGGTGCGCGAGCATTTCCTTCCCGCGCAGGAGCAGCGAGGTGTCGCGACGACGCTGAAAGACGCGCTGGCCAGGGCTCCCGAGGCCTTCTCGCAGGACAAGGAGCGGTTCAACGACGCCACGGACGAGCTCGTGCGTGCGGCACAGGATGCCGGAGCCGTCCGGCAGGACGTCGAGACGCGCGACATTCTGCGGATGGCGTACGGCATCGCGGTGACCTCCGAGGGCGCGCCGGAGTCCCGCGAACGCATGCTGACCGTCATGTTCGACGGCTTGCGCCCCGCCCGGCCTTTCGAGTAGCCGGCGGCCCGACAGGTCACCGAGCGTTCGCCGCCTGCGAGGTGACGCGCTGGATGGCCTTGACGGCGATTTCGGGCTGGTCGACGTAGATGTGGTGCCCGCTCTTCGCGGCCGTGCTGAGCTTGCTGTCGCTGGACAGCGCGAGCCACTTGCGCTGGCCCGCGGCCCACGCCTTCTCCAGGCTCGGCCCGTACTCGGGGATGGCCGCGAGGTACTGCTGCCCGTGCTGGATCACCTCCACCGGGATGTTCCCGGCGGAACGGACCTCCCCGTCGGTGATGACGAGCATCTCCGGGTTCTGTCCCTCGAACACCGCGAGGTTCTGCGCGCGCATCTCGGCCGCCGGGCCCTTGGCGGACTCGGGGATCGCCTTCTTGATGTCGCCGAGCATCGTGGGTGACGTGGCGTCCATCAGGACCACTCCCTTGACCCTGTCCTGATGGTCGGGGGCGTACCTGGCGGCGATCAGCCCGCCCAGCGAGTGCCCGGCCAGCACGACCGGGCCGTCACCGGCGACGCGGTCGAGCACCCCGGTCAGGACCTTCCCGGTGCTGTCCAGGCTCTGCGCGCCTTCCGGCTTGCCACTCGCGCCCGAGCCGAGCCGGTCGTACGAACAGACCCGGTTCTTCTCGCTCAGCGTCTTCTGGACGGCGGCCATCTTGTCCAGCCCATCCCCCGCTCCGTGCATCAGGATGATGACCGGAGCGCCCTGCGCCGGGTCGCCCGAACAGGACACGTTCACCGACTGGCCGGCGACGTCGATCTTCTTGGTCCCGGAGATCAGGTCGGCATCGGCCTTCTGCGTCGCGGCGGCGAACGGGTCCCAGTTCTCCATCGCGTCGCCGTCACAGCCGGCGAGTCCCCCACCGATCACGGTGCAGCACAGCGCGGCCATGACGGATGTCTTGAGCTTGCGGATCATGATGTCCTCCGGTGATTGGTTCATACGATGGGACAGCGGCCGAAGCGGGCCGTTGACCGCGTTGTCAACGCTAGGGAATCGACGGTCCCGGATACGTCCCCGCGAGGTGGACACTCGCCGGTAGCTCGCACGGGGGACGAGCACAGGGGACGAGCACAGGAGATGAGCGCGGTTCGCGAGGCTAACCCGCCGCGGGCTTGGAGATCTCCCCCGCCTCCTTCCACCCGCGGTAGGTCGTGGTGAACACCGACTCGTACATGCCGCTGCCGCTCACCGGAACCTTCCAGGTCAGGACGAATTTCTCCGGACGGTTGTCCTCGTCGACGGTGAGCTCGTAATCGATGTACGAGTTGTCGTCCTGCCCGTCCGCGTTCCCACCCCGCCAGGAGTTCAGCAACATCCGCAACCGGCCGCTCGTCTCGGCCGTGCGCAGGCCGCCGCGATAGGTCCGGCCCGTCCGGCGCATGTCGGCGGAGTGCATGACCACCTGGTGGACGACGGACGGCCCGGCCAGGCCGGCGACCATGAACGCGTACCAACGCGCGCTCCCGGCCTTCTGATCCGCCAGGGCCATGGCGGACGCGCCCGGCTTGTCCACGTACAGATCCCCGCCTGCGACAACGTAGCTGGCGGCAGGTGTGTCGGAGGGGGTGATCCGCATCTGGAAGTCGTCCTCGGCCGAGGAATCGCGGCCCAGGAGGCGGCCACTCGCCTTCGCGGAGACGCTGCTCTGCGTGAAGGCCCCGGCGAAGGAGAAGGTGGCGGCGGGGGTGGCACTGATCGCCAGGTCGAGGGCGGCGGCCAGGTCCGCAGGGGTGTCCGGGACGCTCGCCACGGGGGACGCCGGTGGCGACGACGGGGCGCCGGCCGTGGCGGAAGCCGACGATTCCGTACGCCGCCCGCTGGGTGAGTCCGGCTGGACGTTGAGCAGGATCGCGCCCGCGCACCCGACGGCCGCCACCACGGCGACGACGGGCGAGGCTCGCCGTAAGCGGCTCTTCCGCGCCCGGACGGGCTCCGACGGCCAGTCGGCGACACCTCCCCCGGGTGGCGCGGTATCTCTCTGTCTGGCGGCGTCGCTCCCGGGAGGTGCGGTATCTCCCGGGCCGGCGGCGTTCCCGGGTAAGACCCAGACGCGCTTTAGCCGGGCCGTGACGTCGGTCGCGGGATCCCTCGTCCGGCGCCCCGTCTCGCCATGGTGATCGCGCCAGGCGTCGGCGACCACCGCCAGCACCTCGGCCATGGCCGGACGTGCCCCGGGCGCCTTCGCCAGGGCCCTGTCGACCGTCGGGCGCAGGCCCTCGGGCACCTTGGCGGTGTCGACCGTCGCGGTCATGACCCGGTGGGCGAGCACCTCCGGGCGGCTGGCGCCGTACGGCTGCTCCCCCATCGCCGCGTACACGACGACGAGCGCCCAGCCGTAGACGTCGGCGGCCGGTCCTGCCGGGGTGCCGGCGTAGTCCTCAGGGCTCACCCATCCCGGAGAGCCGATCACGTGGCCGGTCGCCGTGAGGGACGTGCCGTCGAGCGCGCGGGCGATGCCGAAGTCGACCAGGCGCGGGCCCGCCGGAGAGATCATCACGTTGGAGGGCTTGAGATCCCGGTGCACCACGCCCGCCCTATGGACGGCGACCAGCGCCTCCGCGAGCCCGGCGGCGAGCCCGAACAACCCGTCGCCGCCGAGCGGCCCCTCGACGCGTACGTGCTCGTCCAGCGTGCGCCCGGCGATGTACTCCGTCGCCAGCCACGGCTGCCGGGCGTCGGCGTCGGCCGCGAGCATCCGTACGCAGCAGGTGCCCTGGACCCGGCGCAGCATCGCCACCTCGCGCCGGAACCGTACCCTGAACTCGGTGTTCGCGGCATGCATGTCGTGGATCAGCTTGACCGCGGCCCGCCGGCCGGCGGCGTCGACGCCCGCGTAGACGATCCCCATGCCGCCGGCCCCGAGCCGTCCGGTGATCCGGTACGGTCCCACCTCCGCCGGATCGCCCTGCCTCGGGGCAGCGACGCCTGAGGGCGGATCGAAGGTCCGCTGGGGGTTGGGGCGAGGGGGGATACGCAAGAGGTCGTCCCACTCCGGGCTCGTTGACATGATCGCGCAAGAGTATTCCAGAGTGACGAGTCAAGACGGGGCGACTTGCGCATATCCCCGGCATCGCGGACATTTTGCGGGGCTCATGACCAGGTCGCGGTGTGACTGTGTCGACCAGCGCGGACGGGGAGGACTACGGGGTAAGGCGAGCCGGCTTCCGCCAGACCGAGACATGGCTCCTGCTGTCGCCGGTGAAGGGCTCCCGAGCCCAGTCCGCCCAGCGCTCGCGCAGGCTCATCCCGGCGATCCGCGCCATCAGGTCCAGCTCGGACGGCCACACGTAACGGTGCGGCGTGGAGCGGGTCTCAAGCTGCCCGCCCGTCACCCAGTAATGATGGGAATACGCGATCTGCGCGGCGACGTCGTACTCCTCGAAACCCAGGTGCGCCGGAGTCACGGTGAACGCGTGAACGGTCTGGCCAGGCGGCAGGCGCCGCAACTCCGGGACGTAGTTCTCGATGACGAAGCAGCCGCCGGGCTCCAGATGCGCCGCCGCGTTGCGGAAGCACTCGACCTGCTCGTCCTGCGTCGTGAGGTTCGTGATCGTGTTACGCACCAGGTAGACGAGCGCGAAGGTCCCCTCCACCCGGGTCGTCGCGAAGTCGCCGGTGACCACGGCGACGTTCTCCGCGCCCGGCTTCGCCCGGAGCCGCGCCACCATGGCGGGTGACAGGTCGATCCCCCGCACGCGGACCCCCCGCCCGCTCAGCGGCAGCGCGATCCGGCCGGTGCCGACGCCGAACTCAAGCGCGGCGCCCGACCCGGCCAGGTCGGCAAGGAAGCTCACCGCCGGATCGACGACCGCCGGATCGAACAGCTCCGGCCACTTGGCCTCATAGGTCTCCGCCACATGCTCACCGAAATGGTCCTCTGGCACAGTCCCACTGTGAGCACCGGCCCCCGGTGGCCACCACTCATTTTTTCGCGTGAGTCAGGAGGCCAATGCCGTCCGGAGGGTCGCGCGGTGTGCCCGGTTCACGGCCATGAGCTCATCGAGGGTGTCCCGGGTGCGGATGAGGTCGGCGATGTGCTCGGACAGCCGGTCGCGTTCCTGGGCCATCCGCGCCAGCGCGGCGTCGGAGTTCTCCTCGCTGGGGGAATCGGTGCACGGCAGCAGTTCGATGATCGTGCGGCTGGACAGGCCGGCGGCATACAGCCGCTGGATGAGCCTGACCCGCTCGATCTCGCGACCCGTGTAGTGGCGCTGCCCGCTGGCACTGCGGGAGCTGATGAGCAGCCCCTGCTCCTCGTAGTAGCGAAGGGACCGGACGCTGACTCCCGTCCGTGACGCCAATTCCCCGATGCGCACGTCGTCCTCCCAGCTGTGACCCCTGCCATAGGCCGTTGCCTCTGACATCCATGTGAGGTTCTAGCGTAACCGCAGTGCCCGAGAGCGGGCGCCGTGGAACGCGAAGGAGCCTTGGGGCGGTGACGCGGGCCACCTGACGTGCTCCGCGTACCAGTACACGGGCCTGACGCCGGAGCGCCGGGTCACGCCTTGAGCATCCGCTCGCTCAGTTCCCAGAGCCGCTCGGCGGACCGCGGGTCGATGGAGTGGGACACGACGTCGGCCGAGATCTCCCGCGCGGTGACGGGCGGCTGCTCGTCGTTCAGCCGGGAGACGTCGTTGTTGTTCAGGTAGACCCCGCCGATCTCGGCGAGCAAGGGACTGGTGGCCCCGAACACGATCGTGGCGGCTCCCTGCCGCAGGGTCTTCTTCCCACGCTCGGGGTCGATGATCGGCCGGCCGGACTCGTCGACCAGTCCCATCGCCCGCTGCGCGTCCTGGCCGACCGCGCTGTTGAAGGCGGTGGCGGCCACGACGCCCGGGTGCGCGGCGTAACCACGGATCCCGTCGGCGGCCCAGCGGCGGTCCAGCTCGACCGCGAACAGCACGTTGGCGGTCTTGGACTGGGCGTAGGCGAGGCCGGGGTCGTAGCCGCCGGTGGTGAAGTGCGGGTCGTCCCACAGGATGCCGGACATCCGCTGGGCACCGGACGTCGTGTTGACCACCCGGGCGCCGTGGGCGGCACGCAGCGCGGGCAGCAGGCCCAGGGTCAGCTGGAAGTGGCCGAGATGGTTGGTCGCGAACTGCGCCTCGTAGCCGCGCGCATCCCGCACGATCTCGGCGGAGCCCGAGAAGGCCGCGTTGTTGAGCAGGATGTGCAGCGGACGGCCGGAGCCGGCGTAACGGGCGGCGAAGGCGTCGATCGAGGCCGGGTCGAGCAGGTCGAGCCGGCCGACCTCGACGCCTTCGATCCCGGCCACCGCGGCCGCGGCACGGTCCGGGTCGCGCGAGCCGACGGTGACCGAGGCGCCGGCCTCGGCCAGCGCACGGGTGGCCACCAGGCCGAGCCCGGAGTGGCCGCCGGTGACGACGACGTTCCTGCCGGACAGGTCGAGGCCCGCGAGGACGTCGTCGACCGTCGACGCGGCGGTGAATCCGGTGCCGATGGGGTGTTGCCTGTGAGCCATGAGAGGCGTCCTTCAACTGGTGGATGTCGGTGTGAACGCTCCTTCACGGCCGTACGCCGAATAAAGCGGAGCGTCGTTCCGGTACTATACGGAAGGACGTTCCGGTCATGCAAGCCGCCGTCGCGGCGATGCCCCGCCCAACGCGGTGGCCATGGCGAGCAGGTGCCGATCGGCGCCCGGCCCGGCATTCGCCACCAGCCGCAGCAGGGAGCCGCCGGGAGATCGCGATCTCCCGGCGGTGAAACCGGGCCGCACCGGGTGTCACGGCCGAACTCGCCGCCTTGACGAACGCACGTCCACCGTCGGCCAGACGCAGCCGGGCGGCCAGGCCCGCGGCGTAGGGCCTGCTGTCACGCGGTTCGTCGGTCACGGCGGCTCCGGGTTGGGGAACTGTCAAGCGGGCACGAGCGCCGCCAAGGGGACGTGGTGCTGGCCCGCGTGGATGTCCCGGTCGCGCAGGCTGCCCTGCGCCACCGGGCGGGGGAACGAGATCTTCACGACGTTGAGGGCGGGGATACGGAAGATCTGGATGTCCGCCGGGTCGAGGTCGTACAGTCTCGCGATGACTTCCTCGTTGATGAAGCCCTCGTCGGCGACGGTCGCGTAGCCTTCGGCGTCGCGCATGAAGAGCTCCATCGTGACCCAGAACGGGCCGGCGTTCTTCGAACGGACCTCCAGGGCCAGTTCGCCCAGCGTGGGCCTGCGGTCGTCAGTCACGGGTGTCACCTTCGGCGATCTCGATGCGGAACATGTCGGTGGGCTCGTCGACGTCCACGACGTGGTTGAGCACGAACTGGTAGGCGGGGCCGCGCTCGCTCTCGGCCGGCGAGGTGGCGAAGGCCAGGCTGGGCAGGTAGTCCATGTCGGGAGTCGGGAGATGGAGCATCAGCGGATTCGCGATCTTGGCGATCGCGGTGGCCGTGGCCTGGTCCGGGGCGTTGACCAGCAGCATCACCCCGACCTCCCGGGGCGGCCCGGACGCCGGGTCGATGGCCCCCAGGACGGCGTTGTAGCCGTAGAGACGGAGGTCCATGGCGTATTCGGCGGGATCGAGGTGCAGGGTCTGCCGCACCCGCCCGGCGAGGACCTCGTGCATCAGCGCGGCCCACTCCTCAATCCGGGCGAGGATGTGCGGATCCCGGATGGCGGTGAAGGACATGGTCTCGTAGCCCGTGACGCGGGCTCCTTCGAGCTTGATCGTGTACTGGTCGGCGAGTTCGAAGCGGGATCCCTCGACCCGCACCCGGCGCTCGTCCAGCGCGGTGTAGACCGCGTCGGAGACCACCAGCGTGCCCGCCGGCTCGCGCATCTCGAACGGGTTGACCGTCTCGTAGAGCATGTGCGCCGCCACCGACGTCGTGGTGCACGCGGCGGCCGGGTCCAGTGGCTCGACGGTGAAGCCCTCCTGGTCGATGCTGGCGAGGACGCCGCCGGTGCGCGGGTTGGTGGTGCACTGCCCGCCACACTCGATGATCTTGGACGCGTGCCAGGTGGGGCCCGCCGGCATGCCCTTCATCAACGGGTACGCGGCGGCGACGGCGGTGTCGGTGGCGCGGCCGGCGAGCACCACGTCGGCCCCGGCCTCCAGGGCCAGCACGATGGGTTCGTGGCCCATCATGCCGACGATGTGGCTGCAGCCGTCCAGCGTGGCGGCGTCCAGGTCGCCCATCGGGGGCAGCGGGTGCACCCGTCCCTCGTTGAGTTTCTCCTTCAGAGCGGCCGCCGTCTGCTCGCTGTAGACGCGGGCGACCTTCAGGTCCAGGCCCTCCTCCCGCAGGATTCCGTCCACGATGCCGGCGACCCAGTCGACGCCGGAGTCGGTGCCGCTCGTGCCGCACGAGCCGACGACCAGCGGAATGCCGGCGCCGGCCGCGGCCCGCAGCAGGATCCGCAGGTCACGGGCGACGGCCGCGGCCGTCGTCTTCGCCGTCCCCGAGCCCAGGTAGTACGGCCCGGAGTCGGTGGAGCCACCGTCGAGAGCGATCACGTCGGCGCCGAGCTCGATCCCCCGATCGATCGTCTCCTTGGGGAACCCCGCCCCGAGCATTCCGCTGGGGGCCAGGACCCTGATCGTGTCCTTCGGCACGCGATCCTCGGTCGCGGGTGTCCTCATCATGTCGTCCTCATCTCGTCAGTGATCGCTGGTCATGCCGGCCCGGCGGGCCTTGGCGGGGTGGTCACTCGGCGCTCTCCCTGTTGTCGCTCGCGCGCCGGAGCCGGTCCACCCGGATGACCAGCGCGACGGCGATGACGGCCAGGACGGCGGTGTGCAGGAGCATCAGATGCCATCCCGTGAGGTCGACCGCCAGACCGACGAGGGCCGGCCCGGCGAATCCCCCGCTGGCCCATCCGACCGTGTACAGGCCGGTGTACGTGCCCAGGACGCGGCTCGACGGAGCCAGGTTCCACAGCACGACGAGTGCGTTGATCATGAACCCGGTGGCGCCGGCCGCCGCCAGGCACAACGCCACGACGGTCATCGTCGCGCTCTGGAAGACGGTTCCGAGGATCATGCCCACGGCGAGGATCGATATCCCGGAAGCCATCACCCGCAGCCGCCCGAAACGCTCGGCGAGCAGCGCCGCGGGGAAGGCGGCGAGGATGAAGACGATCCCGCTCGGCAGCGTCAGTCCGCCCGCCTCGCCGTCGGACAGGCCGAGGACCTCCACGCCGTACGGCGTCATCAGAGAACGTGAGGAGAACCATGCTCCGCCGAAGACGAAGACGGCGAAGATGACCAGAAGCCGGCTCCGGTCGGAATCGAAAACCAGGTCGCTGATGACGGTCCTGAACTTGACCTTGACGTTCGTGTCACGGGATCCGGTGGCCGCCGACGCCTCGTCCTCCGCGAGAGCGGCCTGGTAGGCCGGCGAACGGTTGTCCCGTACCCGCCAGACGAGCACCGCCACCGCCACCAGCATGATCCCGGACGGAACGGCGAAGGCCAGCTTCGGGTGGTCGTCGACCAGCAGCAGGCTGACCAGGGCGGCCACGATGACGGTCAGCGCTGACGCGATCTTCACCACGGCGTTCGCCCGGCTGCGGCGCTCGGGCTCGATGAAGTCGGGCATGAGCGACTCGCTGATGGGCTTGGAGCTGTTCATCACCAGCGCGTAGAGGAAGATCGCCAGGATCAGCCAGCCCAGTGACGTCATGTGCGGGATGAGCAGGAACAGTGCCGCGCCCACCGGCATCATGACCGCCAGATACGGGATCCGGCGGCCCCACGCGGTCCGGGTGTTGTCCGACCGGTTGCCCATGTAGGGCTGGATGAAGAGGCCCAGCAGGTTGTCCATGCCCATGATCAGGCCGATCACGGCGGCGCTCGCGACGTGGTCCCGCAGGAGCTCGGGCACCCGGCTGTCGTAGAAGTTCCAGGTCGACTCCTGGGCGAACACCGCCAGGGCCACGTAGAACGTGATCCTTCTGGTGTCGGCCGTACGGCTTTCAGCTCGCGTTGCGCTGGCCATGACGTCCTCCTCGGCTGTGGCAGGAGTCACACTAGTTGCCATAGCAAAAAAGTCAACGCATATCATCTGGGTACGCCATTGCTGCTGTTATCGTGAGGCCATGATGGTCAAGTCGACGACGGACCGGCCCCCTGCGCGCGGCGAGACCCGGGCCGATCTCGCCTACCAGACCCTCCGGGAGGCGATCGGGACCGGCAGGCTGCGCCCCGGCGAGAAGGTGACCGAGCGGGGCCTGGCCGAGCAGCTGATGGTGAGCCCGACCCCGGTGCGCGAGGCGCTGCTCCGGCTCGAACATGACGGGCTCATCCAGCGCACGGGCCCCCGGACGGTCGTCGTGGCCGACATCGCCGAGCGCGCCATCGACGATCTCGCCGAGGTGGAGATAGGTCTGCGGGGCCTGGTGGCCCGCTTCGCGGCGCGCAACGCCACGCCGGAGCAGCTGGACGTTCTCGACGCGATCCTCGACGACGCCGACGACCTGCTGATCGTCATCATCACCCGGCACCGCAACGGCGAGAACGTCGACCGGCACATCACCGCGCTGCTCGACCGGATGCAGGAGTTCAACGACGCGGTGAACGCCTGTGCGGCCAACCCGATGCTGATCCGGCTCCTGGAGCAGTCCCAGGTCTTCTCCCAGCCCGAGCGCCGGGCCCTGCGCCTGGAGAAGATCGCCGCCGACGACCACTTCGGGCTGGACCGCTACGCCGGTCACCGCGCCCTGGTCCGCGCCCTGCGGCAGGGCGACTCGGCGACCGCCGAACGGTTGGTCATCGAGGACGTCCAGGGCGGCCTGGCGGCACTGGGCGCACGCCCCCGCAGGAAGAGCGGATGACCGTCGCTTCACCATCAACACGCGCTCGAACAAGGGAGTACCACTATGGACGCGGACGTCATCATCGTGGGTGCGGGACTGTCCGGGCTGGTCGCGGCCCAGGAGCTGACCGGCCAGGGCCGTAAGGTGGCCCTGGTCGATCAGGAGAACGCCGCCAACCTGGGAGGGCAGGCCTACTGGTCGTTCGGCGGGCTGTTCCTGGTGAACTCGCCCGAGCAGCGCCGGCTGAGGGTGAGGGACTCCTTCGAGCTGGCATGGAGCGACTGGCAGGCGAGCGCCCGGTTCGACCGCCTGGACGACGAGGACGCCTGGGCGGTGCGCTGGGCCCGTGCGTACGTCGAGTTCGCCGCGGGTGAGAAGCGGTCGTGGATTGCCGCCCAGGGCATCAAGCTGACGCCGATCGTGGGCTGGGCGGAGCGCGGTGGCCTGCGGGCCGACGGTCACGGCAACTCCGTGCCCCGGTTTCACGTGGCCTGGGGCACGGGAACGGGCGTGGTGGGCCCGTTCGTGCGCAGCGCCGAGCGAGCGGCCGACGCGGGACTGCTCACGTTCTACCACCGTCACCAGGTCGACGAACTCGTCGTCCAGGACGGCGCCGTCACCGGGGTGCGGGGCAGTGTCCTGAAGGACGACCCCTCGCTGCGGGGGGTGGCCTCCAGCCGTGAGACGACGGGCTCATTCGAGTTGACGGCGCAGGCGGTCATCATCGCCAGCGGCGGGATCGGCGGCGACCACGACCTGGTACGCCACTACTGGCCCCAGCGGCTGGGCACCGCCCCGCAGAACATGATCACGGGCGTGCCGGCGTACGTGGACGGGCGGATGCTGGCCATCAGCACCGAGGCGGGAGCCCGCATGGTCAACCGGGATCGGATGTGGCACTACACCGAAGGCGTGCAGAACTGGAACTCCATCTGGCCCGAGCACGGGATCCGGATCCTCCCGGGGCCGTCGTCGATGTGGTTCGACGCGCTGGGCCGCCGCCTGCCGGACTCGTGCCTGCCCGGCTACGACACCCTCGGCACCCTCAAGTATCTGCGCACCACCCCCGACATCGCCGGATACGACCACTCGTGGTTCATCCTCAACCAGAAGATCATCGAGAAGGAGTTCGCCCTGTCGGGCTCGGAGCAGAACCCGGACATCACCAGCGGGAACCGGCAGGCGGTGCTGCGGAGTCGGATCTTCGGCAAGGGGGCGCCCGCTCCCGTGGAGGCTTTCAAGCGGAACGGCGCGGACTTCGTCGTCGCCGGCACGCTGGACGAGCTGGTGGCGAAGATGAACGACCTGACCGACAAGCCGCTGCTCGACGCCGGCGAGCTGCGCCGCCAGATCGAGGCCCGTGACATGCAGATCGACAACCCCTACAGCAAGGACGCTCAGGTGCAGGGCATCCACAACTCACGGCGCTTCCTCGGCGACCGGCTCAGCCGCACCGCCACCCCGCACCACATCCTGGACCCGCAGGCCGGTCCGCTGATCGGGGTCAAGCTGCACGTCCTGACCCGCAAGAGCCTCGGCGGCATCCAGACCGACCTCGATGCGCGCGCCCTCGGCCTGGACGGCACCCCCATCAGCGGCCTGTACGCGGTCGGCGAGGCGGCCGGGTTCGGCGGCGGTGGCGTCCACGGCTACAACTCCCTGGAAGGCACCTTCCTCGGCGGCTGCCTGTTCTCCGGCCGCCAGGCCGGCCGCGCCGCCGCCCAGGCGGTTGCGTAAGGACGACCAGGCCCAGGGGCGGGGCCCGTGGCGAACCGGTCGTGAGGAAGGCTCGCGAGCTAGCTGTACCAGTGGTCCCCCTAGGGGGTACCTACCTGGACTGAACCAGGTGAGAAGGAAGCGCGCGAATGGCCTCACGACCAGGATGCGAGGAGAGCGGGAAGGCTGGAGATAACGCGTATGCGTGAGAAGGAAGCCCTCCCATGGCCTCACGATCGTGACCTTATCAGGCGGGGATCAGCTCGTGCAGCGTCGCCGGCGTGTACACGCGCGTTCCCTCCGGCAGGTCGGCCGGCGCCTGCAGCCCGATGTACGTGGTGTGCCCGGCCGTCGAGTTCTTCGCCCGCAGCAGGTCGGCCAGATGGCGGACCCGCAGGTGGTCGCGCTCCACGATCGAGCGCACCAGCAGGGAGGCGGTGACTCGGTGGCCTTCCACCTGGTTGAAGTGCGGGTACCCCTTCAGGTAGAGGTGCAGCCACTTCACCCACCAGCGGCCGTCGTCGTCGCGCAGGACGACGAAGGGCAGCGCGACGCGGCCCGCGCCGCGCAGGTCGGACTTCATCCGCACCGTGCGGGGTTCGAACGGCCTGCCCTCCTGCTCGGCGTCCCTGGTCATGTAGCCGAAGAACGCCTCGGCGGCCTCGTCGAAGCCCTCGCCGGTGAAGATGAAGACCTGCGGGATGATGATCGGCCTGGTCGCGTCGGCCAGCCGGACGTTGATGAACTCCGACGCGCCGTCTTTCGCGCTGGTGAGGTCGCCGGAGTACTCGGCGAAGTCGTTGCCGTAGTTCGTCCACGAGATGTGCTCGGGGCTGCCGAAGTCGGCGTCGAGCATGAGCGCGGACAGATCGTAGTCGGTGCGCTGCCCGGCCTGCCGCCAGTGCACGAAGAACCGCAGCAGCTCGCCGTCGACCGGCGACAGCGATCCGCGCGGCAGCATGCCCAGGCCGGGGACGACGGCCTTGCCCGACAGGGGCAGGGCGACGTCCAGCACGTCGGGATCGATGACCAGCTCGCCCGGGTCGGGCAGGCGGCGGGTGATCTCCTCGTCCAGCATGGCGACCGCCCGCGCCAGGACCTGCTCGCCGAGCGGCGCGCGGGCGTCGGGGGCCGCCCACGCTCTGCCGTGCCGGTTGACGAAGACGCGGCCGGAGACCGGGGCGAGGCGGTTCTGCAGGTGCTCGCGTAGCGACAGCAGAACGCGGCCGGAGGCGCCCGTCGCGGCCTTCTCCGCGGCGTCGAGCACGGCCGACGCGGAGTGGCCCGTGCGCAGCAGGTGGTCGAGGCGGCGCAGCAGCGCGCCCGGCGTCTTCTCCAGGAGCGCGACCGCGTCGCCGGTGCGGCCCGCCGACAGGGCGGCCTCGACGCGCCCGTCGAGGCTCGCGGCCCGGCGCACCCCTCTGGCCACCTCGAAGACGTGCGCGGCCCGAGGAAGGCGCGGGTACTCGTGGGGGTGCAGTCGCTCGCCGAGCCGCTTCCACTGCTCCCGGTGGCGGGGCACGTCACCGAGCTTGGCCGGGATGGCGACGGCGTCCAGCGCCTGGAGCAGGACGCGGCGCTCGGCGCGGCGGAACGAGCGGAACCTGGTCGGCGCCGACAGCGTGACGTCGCCGCCGGAGACCCCGCAGGCGAGCCGCAGCACGTCGGTCACCGTGTCCACGAGCAGCGGCCGTCCCGCCGCCAGGCGCACCTCGTTGACGATGGCGCGGTTCTCACGCACCGGGACGCGCTCCGGCTCGTCGGCGCAGAACCCGGCCAGGGCGCGCAGCACCACGAGGTCCTCCTCGGCGAGCGGCGACTCCGAACCCGCCAGCGAGAAGTAGAGCTCGCGCGCCTCCTCCTCCAGGCTCCCGCCCAGGTCCAGCACGGTCACCCGGTCGCCCGCCAGCGGGAGCAGCTCGGCGTGCGCGGCCAGCAGGTCGGCGTAGCCGTGCTGGTAGCGACCGTAACCCGGCAGCGTCAGCAGGTTCAGCGTCGCCGGCTGGACGCGCGCGGCGGCGACCGGGTCGAGCAGGACCTCCCCCAGCAGGCCGGCCCAGAACTCCAGGGTGTCGGGAACGTTCTCGGGAAAGTCGATGAAGTACGCGTTGTGCTGAACGTGGTCGCCCACGAGCTCGCGAACGGCGGCCAGGACGCGAACGCCAAGGTCGACCACGGTCTCGCCGCGCAGCCCGGACAGCCGTTCGAGCAGCGCCGGCGAGCAGGCGAAGCCGACGCTGAGCAGCGCCGCGTCGAGCTGGCGGGCGGCGGTCTCCCCCCAGCCGGGCGTGGGACCGGCAGGGGCCGCACCGACGGGAACGCGGAGCCGCCGGGCGATGACAAGGGATTCCATATCGTTCACGAGCGCACGATACCGGCGAAACACCCCCATGATCGGGAAGTCCGGCCGATACGCCGCTAGCGACGGACGTCGAAGCGCAGATGGGTGACCCGGTCGCCTTGGACGATTTCCGGGTCGCCGAGGAGCGCCGGTGGGCCGTCGTACGAGCCGAAGAACCGTACGCCCTTGCCGAACACCACCGGGACCAGGTCCGCCTGGAGTTCGTCCGCCAGGCCGGCGGTCAGGGCCTGGCCCAGCAGGCCGCCGTTCAAGGGCACGTCCCGTTGTCGTACCAGTCGAAGAGCGGACCCACCCGGTCCGACTCGTCGGCGATGAAGCCGTCCAGCGAGACCGTCGCGCTCCCGATCACCTTGCCCATGACCTGTGCTCCCATCTGAGGACCGGATGTACCCGGGACGTCGGAGCCGGCGCCCCGATCGGACACCTCGGATCGGACCACCTGGGAATCAGTCCCAGCGGAAGAACACCGCCGCGACGACCGTGCCGAAGACCACGCAGAACCCGAGGCCGATCAGGTGGGCGGCCTCGACGGGCGCGCCCATCCAGGCGGCCGACAGGGCCTGGGTCCCGCCGCCGAACGGCAGCCACTGCCCGATCACGGCGATCGCCTCCGGCAGGCTGTCACGGCCGCCGAACATGCCGCCGGTGGCTCCCAGGAGGAAGAAGACGGTCAGGCCGATGGCCACGGCGGAGTTCGGCGTGGGCGACAGCGCCGCGACGATCAGCCCGACAGCGTACATGGCGGCCACCGTCAGCGCCAGCACGCCTATCGCCGCGCCGACGCGCACGGGCGGGTTGGCGTCGAACGCGAGCATGGCCAGGATCCACGCGGCCGCGATGCCCACGGCGATCTGCAGCACCCCGACCACGGCCTGGGCGACCAGGACCATCGTGGGCGAGGCCGGCGTCACGCCGAGGCGGCGCAGGATGCCGCTGCGGCGGTAGTAGGCCAGGAAACTCGGCATGTTGACGATCCCGGTCGTGGCCGCGACCATCGTGAAGACCAGGGGCAGCACGAAGACGTCGAGCGCGGTGCGGCCGTGCGCGACGGTCTCCCGGCCGGCGGCCGAGGCGTTCATCACCAGGATGAGCATGGGCAGGCCGATAGGCACGATCAGCCCGGCGGTGTCGCGGGCCACCATCTTGAGCTCGCAGATCAGCAGCTCGGCGAAGGCCCGGGGGCCGGGGCGGTGCACGGCGACGTCGGTCATCGGACGGTCTCCTCCTCGGTGTCGAGCCGGTGGCCGGTCAGGGCGACAAAGGCGTCGTCCAGGCCGGCCTGCTCGCTGCGGGTCTCGGTGGCCACGACGCCGGCGCGGACGAGGGCGACGCTGACGGTCTGGAGCAGGTCGCCGCGCCCTTCGACGACGACCCGGCCGCCGTCGGCGCGTACCCGCTCCACGCCGGCGAGCCCTTCCAGCAGCCCGTCGGGCACGGGCGAGACCGCGTGGAAGGTGATCCGCTGGGCGAACCCGGCCCGCCTGATGAGCCCCGCCGGCGAGTCCAGGGCGACGACCCGCCCCGCGTCGAGCAGCGCGACCCGGTCGCACAGCCGCTCGACCTCCTCCATGGCGTGGCTGACGAGCAGGACGGTCACGCCGGACTCGCGCAGTCGCTCGACGGTGGACCACATCTGGCGGCGCGCCTCGGGGTCGAGTCCGGTGGTGAGCTCGTCGAGGATCACCACCCGGGGCCGCCCGACGAGGGCGAGCGCGATCGACAGCCGCTGCTGCTGGCCGCCGGACAGGCTCTCGAAGCGGGTGCGGGCGGAGGCCGTCAGGCCGACCGACTCGATCAGCTCGCCGGCCGGCGACGGGTCACGGTAGAAGGTCGCGTACAGGCGGACCAGCTCGGTGACGGTGAGCGCGGCGTGCAGGGTGGCGTCCTGCAGCTGGACGCCGAGGACCTGGCGCAGCCGGGCCCGGTCGCGCCGGACGTCCAGGCCGAGCACACGAACGGTGCCGCGGTCGGGCCGTCTGAGCCCGGCGATCAGCTCGACGGTGGTCGTCTTGCCGGCGCCGTTGCGTCCCAGGATGCCGAAGATCTCCCCGGTGGCGACCGACAGGCTGACCTCCTCGACGGCGACCTTGGAGCGGTAGCGCTTGTGCAGTCGTTCCGCTTCGACGGCGGCGGACGGTGGTGTCGCAGGCATGCCGTCGACCCTAGAAAGGGCCGAGCCCCGGACGCCTGTGCCGATGGTCAGCATCGGCACCCATGACTTTCGGCACCCGGGCGTGCCGGGAAACGCCACTACAGTGGCGGTATGCGGCGAATTGAGCCGGACACGTGGGCGGGCCTGGCGGTATTGCTGGTGTGTGTCGCGGTGGGCACACCGACCTTGCTCGGCGCGGCCGAGACGCGCGTGCCCCTGCCGGTGTGGGGGGTGCTGTTCGCGGCCCTGCTGACCACGTTGCTGGCCGCCGCGGCCTGGGAGGATCGCCGCCCCAGGGTGGCCTGGGCCTGCTACGGCGCGTCGGTCGTGCTGGGCTGGCTGACCGTCCTGACCGCGTCCAGCGCCGGGTGGCTGCCGATCCTGCTGGTCTTCACCGCGGCCATGGGCGCCTACGTCGCGCCGAGGTGGGCGGGGCCGCTGGTGATCGCGCTCAACACCGCCGTCATCGCCGCGACCGCGAGCCTCGCCGGCGCCTCCAACGCCGAGGTCGGCCTGCACACGCTGCTGTATCTGCTGATCCAGGCGGCGACGCTGCTCAGCTCGCTGGCGATCATCCGGGAGCAGCGGCTGCGCCGCGAGCTGGCCGAGGCGCATCTGGAGCTGCGGGCCGCGAGCGTCGTCCTGGCCGACACCGCGCGCGCCCACGAACGCCTGCGCATCGCCCGCGAACTGCACGATCTCATGGGGCACCAGCTCACGGCGCTCACCCTGGAGCTGGAGGTGGCCCGGCACCACGACGGCCCCGCCGCGCGCACGCACATCGAGCGCGCCGACGGGGTGGCGCGCAACCTGCTGCGCGACGTGCGCGCGACCGTGGGTCAGCTCCGCGCCGACGCCCCCGACCTGCGCGAATCTCTGAACGCCGTGGTACGCGACATCCCCGGACTGGACATCGGCGTGCGGATCGACGACGACGTACGCCCTTCCGAGGAGGTGACCCTGACCCTCATCCGGGTCGTCCAGGAGATCATCACCAACACCGTCCGGCACGCCGGCGCGACCTCCCTGAGCATCCGGATCGAGAGCACGCCGGACCGGGCCGTTCGGCTCACCTCGGTCGACGACGGGCGCGGCAGCCCGCAGCTACGGCTCGGCAACGGCCTGCGCGGCCTGCGCGAGCGCGTCGACGCGATCGGCGGCGACGTGCGGCTCGACAGCAGCGACGGGTTCCGGGTGACCGCCACTGTGCCTGCTACTGTGCCGGCCCGATGATCCGCGTGATCGTGGTCGACGACCAGACCCTGGTGCGGCAGGGCATCCGCAGCCTGCTCGACCTGACCGAGGACATCCAGGTGGTGGGAGAGGCCGACGACGGCATGTCCGCGCTGGCGGCGATCGAGGAGCACGCCCCCGACGTCGTCCTGCTCGATCTGCGCATGCCGCGCCACGACGGGATCTGGACGCTCACCGCGTTGCGCGAGTGGGCGGGCGACGTGCCGCCGGTGCTCGTGCTGACCACGTTCGACAACGACGATCTCGTCCTGGACGCGATGCGGGCGGGGGCGGGCGGCTATCTGCTCAAGGACGTGACGCTGGAGCGGCTGACCAGGGCCATCCGCGTGCTGGCGGGCGGGGGGACGTTGATCTCGCCGTCGATCACCGACCGGCTGTTACGCGCGGTACGCCGCCGCCCGTCGCCGGACGAGTCCGGCCTGCCCGCGATCCAGCGGCTCACCGAGCGCGAGCTGGAGGTGCTCCGGCTGGTCGCGGAGGGGTACAGCAACCGCGAGATCGCGCGGGCGCTGTTCCTGGCCGAGGGCACGGTCAAGAACCACGTGTCGGCCGTGCTGCTCAAGCTCGGGGCACGGGACCGGACGAACGCCGTGTTGCGCGCCCTGCACGCCGACATCCTCGACTGACCTGACCCCGGGCCGTGGGGCGCGGGTCTTGATAGGCAAGTGACGACTTGCCTATTGTGGGGGTCATGGCGGATGATGTCTTCAAGGCCCTGGCCGACCCCACCCGCCGGCACATCATCGATGAGCTGGTGGAACGGGACGGCCAGACCCTCTTCGAGATTTGCGCGCGGCTGGCGTCCAAGCACGGTCTGGGCCTTTCCCGCCAGGCGATCAGTCAGCATCTGGCCGTACTCGAATCCGCGGGTCTGGTCCGATCGCGGCGCCAGGGCCGCTACAAGTTCCACGACCTGAACACCGAACCCCTTGAGCTCATCGTCACCCGGTGGCTCAACCCGACAAAATCGGAGAAACCTCATGAGAATCCACCTGACCAGCGTCTTCGTCGATGACCAGGACAAGGCCCTGCGCTTCTACACCGACGTGCTCGGCTTCGTGAAGAAGACCGAGGTCCCGCTGGGCGAGGACCGCTGGCTCACCGTGGTCTCGCCGGAGGACCTCGACGGGACCGAGCTGCTGCTGGAGCCCGACGGCCATCCCGCCGTGAAGCCGTACAAGGAGGCGCTGGTCGAGGACGGCATCCCGGCCGCCTCCTTCGCCGTGGAGGACGTGGCAGCGGAGTTCGAGCGGCTGCGCGGGCTCGGCGTCCGCTTCACCCAGGAGCCGCTGGAGATGGGCCCGGTCACCACGGCGGTCCTGGACGACACCTGCGGCAACCTGATCCAGATCGCGCACAGCAAGTAGGGCCTCAGGCGTGGGCGGTGAGGGGTGCGGGCATCCCGTCGGTGAACAGTCGCGCGTCGACCTGGTCCAGGGCGACGCGCAGCGCGCCGAGGGCTACGCTGTCCGCGCCCAGGTCGGAGGCCCTGATTTCGGGGACACGCAGGCAGAGGCGGCGTAGCTCCTGCTCCAGGGGATCGATGAGGAGGTCGGCGGAGCGGGAGTAGCCGCCGCCGAGGATGACGACCTGCGGGTCCAGGGTCAGCACGAGGGCCGCGGCCCCGATGGCCAGGTCCTTGACGTAGCGGCGCAGCGCGGTTCTGGCGTCGCGGTCGCCTTCGCGGGCACGCTCGAAGACCCAGGCGGCCTTGTCGTTCGGATGGATGTCCGCGGGCACGCCGGGGCAGTTCTCGATGTGGGAGGGGGCGGAGAGCCAGCGGACCGCCTTGAGCGCGCCGATCTCGCCTGCCGCTCCGCCGTAGCCGCGCCGCAGGGTGCCGTCGAGGATGAGGCCGGCACCGGTGCGCATGCCCGCCAGCAGGTAGACGATGTCGTCGGCGTCCTGCGCGGCGCCCTGCCAGCGCTCGGCGACGGCGGCGAGTTTGCAGTCGTTCTCGACCAGGATCGGGCAGGTGAACCGGTTCGCCAGGTGCTCGGCGGGGGAAACGCTCGCCCAGCCCGGCAGCGGGGTGAACAGCGTGGTACGGCCGGTCGCGTCGACGGGGCCGGTCACCCCGACCGTCACCGCCCAGATCTGGTCGGGCCGCATCCCGGCGGCCGTCAGGCACTGGGAGATGGCGGTGTCGACGGCGTCGAGCCGCGCGGCCGGGTCCGCGTCCGGGTCGACCGGCAGCCGGTGGCTGCGCAGGACCTGTCCTTCGAGGTCAGCGAGGAGAACGAGTATCTTGTGGCCGCCGACGTCGACGCCGAGCACGTGTCCGGCGCCGGCGTTGAAGCGGTAACGGCGGGCCGGGCGGCCCACGCTGCTGCCGTCGGGCTCGACGACCTTCACCCACCCGTCGGTGACCAGCCCGCGGACCACGACGTCGGTGCCGGGCCGGGACAGGCCGGTGCGGGCGGCGAGCTCGGTGACGGTCGCCGGTGGCTGCCCCCGCATCGCCCGGACGATGCTGAGCGAGTTGAGCTCGCGGAGCCTGCTGACATCGGCTCCGGCCACCTCGGCCACCATGACCCCCCAATTATGCTGCGTTGAAGCGAAATTCTAGCCGCCCGTCACGAGATCGGGTACTGCTGCCCCAGGTGCAGCGCGGCGGTGAAGTCGACGGTACGGCCATCGATGGCGAAACTGTAGCGACCCTCCCTGGTGATCTCGGGCTGTTCGGCGAGGTATGCGGCCATCCGCTCCAGCTCGTCCGGGCTCAGCCAGGACGGCGGGTCGGAGACGGCCTTGAATCCGCAGATCGCGGCCAGGTCGTGCAGCCAGCCCATCTGGGTGTCGGTGAGCAGGTTGAGCCGGCTGCGGAAGTAGACCACGTCGGGGTCGACCTGGAGGAGAGGCGACTGCCACAGCCGGTGCAGCGTGTTCACCACGGCGTTGTAGGCCATCGCGTCCGAGGGGTCGTCGGTGGCGTAGTTGGTCCACAGCGGGGCGACGTCGGGGCCGCTGCGCATCCCGTCGACGAGGCCGAGCGAGGGCAGCAGCAGGCCGCCGCTGCCGAGCAGGTAGACCTCCGGACCCGCGACGCGCCGGATCAGGGCGAGCGCGTCCCGGTAGGCCTGCTCGCGCGGCGCCCCGGAGTGCCGGACGCCCCGGACGGCCCCGGCGTTGACGAAGTCCAGCTTGAGATAGGTGAAGCCCCACTCGTGGACCACGCGGTGGATCAGCCGGGTGAGATGTTCCTGGACACCGGGGTGGGTGAGGTCCAGCGCCCAGTATCCGGTGCCCCAGTTGTGTCCGGCGACGACCGGCTCCCCGTCGGCGTCGCGCAACAGGAACTCGGGATGCTCGCGTGCCGTCGCCGAGGTGGGCAGCACGATGAACGGGGCGAGCCACAGGCCGGCGCCCATCCCGGCGTCGGTGATCCGTTCGGTCAGGGCCCGCATGCCGGAGGGGAACTTGTCGTTGGGCAGCCAGTCCCCGACCGCCCGCTGCCAGCCGTCGTCGATCTGGACGACGTCGAACCGCAGACCGGCCAGGGCGGCGATGTCCTTGTTCAGCACCTGCTCGGTGATGCCCTCGTAGTAGGCGTACCAGGTGCACCACACGTTGCCGGCGCGCCGGTCGCTGCTGCCCAGCCGCTCGGCCAGCCGCGCGGTGTAGTGCGCGAAGACCTCCTGCTCGGGTCCGTAGGCGAGGAACCAGGGAGCCCCATCGTCCTCGCACCAGCCGGCGAGGGTGTCGTGGTCGGCGGCCAGCCGGGGGGTGCCCAGGCCGAGAGAGCCCAGCAGCAGCACCTGGCCGTCGGCGCCCTGCAGCGCGGCCACGGCGGAGGAGTGGTGCCGGGCCGGGTCGTCCCAGACGGTGTCGTCGGCGGTCAGCCGCCGTTCGGGCTTGGCGATCCGCAACGGGGGCTCGCTGAGGCGGCGCCATCCGCACGGGCTCCAGGAGTTCTGGCCGTGGCGGTAGAACAGGGCGTCGCCGAGGCCGTGCAGGATCGCGACCCGGCCTGGCGGCAGCACCAGACCGCCTTCGACGGGCTCGGGGGGCTCGGAACCGGTGAGTTCGACCGCGAAGTCGCGGCCGGCCAGGTCGACGAGCAGGGGCATGGTTCTCCTTCTAGCAGCGGTGACCGTCCGGCGGGATGCTCAGCGTGGCTCCCGCCGAACGGGGCAGATGATGGAACGGTCAGCCGAACAGGCCGTTGACCTGCTGATTGGCCTTCGTCAGCGCCTCAGCGGGGGCGGACTGGCCGAGGATGACCGACTGCAGGGCGTCCTGCACGATCTGGCTGATCTCGGTGCCGTGGTCGGTGATCGGCAGGAGGAACGTGCCGCCGGGAGTCTTGGTGTAGTCGACGTACACCTGCACGTCACGGCCCTTGGCCTGGTGGGCGGCCAGCGCCTTCTCGGTCGAGGTCTTGATCGCGGGGAACACCACGGCGTTGCCGGCGACCACGTCCTGACAGTCGGCCGAGCCGAGGTACTTCACCCACTTCCACGCGGCGTCCTTGTTCTCGGTGCCCGCCCAGATCGCGTCCGACAGGCCGTTGATGGCGCTCTTGCGGACTCCGACCGGGCCGACGGGCAGGGGCGCGAGCGCGAACTTCTGCTTGGCGTCGGCGCCCAGGTAGGTGTTGATGGTCCAGGAGCCCGCGATCGTCAGCGCGGCCTTGCCGGAGTTCATCACCGCGTCGATGCCGAGCGTCGACTGCTTGTCGAACCGGGGCGCGTATCCCTTGTCCGTCAGCGCCTTGTACCAGCCGATGGTCTCGATCAGTTTGGGGTCGTCGTACTTGTACCGGGTGCCCCACGGGTTCTTGTCCAGGTAGGTGAAGCCGTTGGCGGCGGCCAGTTCGCCCCACCCGTTCTGGCCCTGGGAGCCGTCGTTCCACTCCGGCTGGTAGCCGTACACCTTGACGTTGTCCTTGTCGAAGGCCGGGTCCAGGCCGTTGCGGCCCTTGTCGTCGACGGTGAGCTTGGCGATGACCTGCTCGAAACTGCCGCCGTCGGCGGGGTTCCAGGTGAGGTCGGCCAGGTCGGCGGGCTTGACGCCGGCCTTGTCGAGCATCTCGCTGTTGTAGACGATCGCCTCGGTGTCCCAGTCCTTGGGCAGCCCGTACCGGTGGCCGTCCTTGGTCCAGAGGTCCGTCAGCTGGTCCTGGTACTGGCTCAGGTCAACCTTGTCGGCGTCGACGTAGGGCTGGATGTCGAGGATCTGCTGGCTGGACACGAACTGCGGGTAGTACGACACCTGGTTGGTCCACACGTCGGGGGCCTCGCCGGCGGCCAGCTGCGTGGTCAGGTTCTGCCAGTACTGCGCCCAGGCCGTCTGAGTGATCTTGACGGTGATGTTCGGGTTCGCGGCGTGGAAGGCATCGGCGCAGGCCTGGTAGGACGCCTGCTGGTTGTCGTCCCACAGCCAGTAGTCGAGCGTGACCGGGCCGTTCGCCGGCTCGCCGGTCTCGGAGCCGCCGCACGCGGTGAGCACGGTGCCCGCCAGCAGCCCGCACAGCAGCGCCGCGCCGGCCCGCTTCCTGTTGATCATCGAGGTGCCTCTTCCTGGGGGGTGGGGCTGAGGGCTGGAAAAGTTCCCTCTTGCCTTGTTCGCTCTCTCGAATAATGATGTGGCTCATCGAAAATTTGTCAAGGTTGGCTCATAAAGGCCTTGGCGGACGTCATGTGGAGGCTTCGATGGGTCACTCTCCGATCAACCGGGCCGCGCGGATGGCGGTCCTCGCCGTCCTGACCGCGGTCTCGACGGCGTTACCCGCTGCGAGCTCGACCGCGGCCACCGAGCCCGGCTGGCGGAACCTGGCGGCGGCGGAGGCTCCGGACGCCAATCCGCTGAAGGGCTTCATCCCCTACGCGGGCGCCTATACGACGTTCCCGCACTCGATGGAGTGGTTCTACCTGCCGCTGAACGCGGTGATGACCGGTCCCCACCGGTTCGACTGGCGGCAGCTGGAAGAGCAGCTGAACGCGATCGCCGCCCGAGGCCACCAGGCGGCGTTCCGCTTCTATCTCGACTATCCGGGCAAACCCAGCGGCATTCCGCAGTTCCTGCTCGACCAGGGCCTGCTGACCCGCCCGTACGACGATTTCGGCAACAACGGGCAGAGCGTGTCGCCCGACTACGACGACCCGAACCTGGCCGCCGCGCTCGACCGGTTCATCGCCGCGCTCGGCCACCGCTACGACGGCGACGCCCGGGTGGGGTTCGTCCAGCTCGGCCTGCTCGGTTTCTGGGGCGAGTGGCACACCTGGCCGCACAACGGGGATCCCGGCACGGAGAACTGGTTCGCCTCCCAGGCCGGGCAGCTCAGGGTCCTGAACGCCTTCGACGCGGCCTTCGACGAGACCAGGCTCATGGTCCGCTACCCCAGCGCCGACAACAAGGCGCACGACCTGGGCTACCACGACGACTCCTTCGCCTACTCCACCCTGCCGGGGCCCGGCTGGCACTTCATGGACCTGATGGAGCAGGCCGGCACGACCGACAAGTGGAAGACCGACACGGTCGCCGGCGAGCTGCGGCCCGAGCTGCAGGGCTGCCTGTTCAACACGCCGATGGACTGCCCCGGCGACGGCGACAAGGACTTCGCCACGAGCGTCGCCCAGACTCACGCCTCCTGGCTGCTCAACCATTACGCCTTCACCCCCGGCTACACGGGCGCGGCCTACGACCAGGCCCTGGCCGGCGCGAAGTCGCTGGGCTACCGGCTGCGGGCCACCGCGGTGCGGACCGGCCACCGCCGCCACGGCCTCGATCTCGCCCTCCGGATCCAGAACGACGGCGTCGCCCCGTTCTCCTACGACTGGCCCCTCCAGGTGGCCGCCGTCGGCCGCGACGGCCGGATCGCCAGGAACTGGACGACGTCGTGGCAGCTGACCGGCATCATGCCCGGCGCCCCGGCCGAGCTCACCTCCACCCTGCGAACCGCGGGCCTGCGGAAGGGCGAGTACACGCTCGTCCTGCGGGCCGCCAACCCGTTGCGCGGCGGCATGCCGCTGCGCTTCGCCAACGCCGGCCAGGACACCACCGTTCCCGGCTGGCTCACACTCGGCCGGACCCGGATCTCCTGAACCCGGACCCGACCCTCGGGGGACCCCCCATCCACCCCTCAACGGAGGTCACCACCTCATGCATCCCCTCCTGGCGCGGTCCTGCCGTGCCGCCCTCGCCCTCGCCGTCGGGGCACTGCTGACGCTGTCGTCAGCGGCGCCCGCGGCGGCGGCCCCGCAGGGACCGCCGCCCAGACCCCCGGCTCCCGCGGTCCCCGACCCGTCCCTGACCGTCCACCCGCTCGCCCCGGCCGACGGCCCGGTGGACAACCCGCTGAAGGGCTTCGCCCGCTTCTACAGCCCGGGCGCCGACCAGAACCAGGGCTACCCCCACTCCCTGACCTGGACCTACTTCGGGCTCTCCGAGGTCATGACGAACGCCGCCACCTGCGGCTCCTACGACTGGTCCCTGGTCGACGACGCCCTCAACGAGAGCGCGTCCTACGGCAACCAGGTCGCGATGCGGTTCTACATGGAATATCCCGGCGGCAGCGGCAGCCATCCGGCCAACGCCATCCCGCGCTGCTTCGACGGGCACGTCGACTACCGGACCAACTCCTACTGGGGCACCACCAGTCCTGACTACGACAACGCCTACCTGCTCACCGCCCTGAGCGACTTCATCGCCGCGTTCGGCGCCCGCTACGACGGCGACCCGCGCATCGGCTTCATCCACACCGGCCTCGTCGGTCTCTGGGGCGAATGGCACACCTGGCCGTACGACACCGACACCAGCGGTGACGGCCACCCCAACTACATGCCGACCGACGCCCACGGCGCGCAGATCTTGCAGGCGTACGACAACGCCTTCGACACGACCAAGCTCGAAGTCCGGTATCCGGGTTCCGGCGGATCCGGGACCAAGAACCTCCGCATCGGCTACCACGACGACTCGTTCTGCTACCGCGAGGGCAGCCCGCTCGCCGGGGTGACCCTGCCCCAATCGCTCGGCGGCGCCAGTTACTCCCAGCTCCAGCGGACGCTCGACCAGGGCGTGGAGAACAAGTGGATCACCGACTCGATCGGCGGCGAGGTCCGTCCCGAGATCCAGTCCCAGGCCTTCTCCTACTGGCCAGGCGGGTCGGGCCAGGTGGACGACATGAAAGCCTGCATCGAGCTGGAGCACGCCACCTGGAAGATCAACGAGCAGAGCGCGGGGTACAGCCCGGCCGATCCCAAGGTCGCGGCCGCCGTCCGGCTGATGGGCTACAACCTCAGCGTCACCAACGCCTACTACCAGAACGCCGTGACCGGCACCGCGAAGGTCGGCGTCCAGATCAGCCACGACGGCGTGGCCCCGTTCTACTACCCGTGGACGGTGACGCTGGGCCTGAAGGACAGCGCCGGCGGCGTGGTCAAGTCCTGGGACACCACCTGGGACCTGCGCACGGTGATGCCCCGTAAGATCAGGGCCTTCCCCGACTGGGGCGTGGGCTCCGATCCCACCTACCGCGACCACGGCTACCCCCAGTACTTCGCGACCACCGTCGACCTGTCCGGTGTCTCCAACGGCGGGTACCAGCTCGTCATGCGGGTGAAGAACCCGCTGGAGGCCGTCAGCGGCAACGCCAAGAAGCTGCGGTTCGCCAACGCCGCCCAGAACGCCGACGGGTGGCTCGGCCTCGGCGCCATGACCGTCGGCACGGGCGGACCGACCACGCCGAGCGTGGAGGCGGAGAGTCCGGCCAACACCCTGACCGGTGGCGCCGTGACCGCGTCCTGCTCGGGGTGCTCGGGCGGCTCCAAGGTCGGCTACATCGGCAACGGCGCGGCCCTCACCTTCAACCAGGTCGCGGCCAGCACCGCCGGAACCCGTACCCTGGCGATCTCCTACCTCTCCGCCCTGCCCCGTACGGCGACGATCAGGGTGAACAACGGGACGGCGACCACCGCCAGCTTCCCGGCCACCGCCGACTGGAACACCGTGGGCGTCCGCACCCTGCCCGTCACCCTCGCGGCCGGGAACAACACCATCACCATCGCCAACCCGGGCGACTGGGCCCCCGACATCGACAAGATCACCATCACGGGAGGCTGAAACCCGTGAATGACCCCCGGACCGGTCACCGGTCCGGGGGTTCCCGCGTCATCCGGTCACTTCATGCCGGAGAAGTTCATCGACTGCACCAGCCGCTTGCCGAGGAAGATGAGCAGGAGGAGCACCGGGAGGATGGACAGGACCGATCCCGCCATGAGCCCGGTCCAGTCCGGCGCCCGGTTCGGGGACTGCTGGAGGAACACGCCCAGGCCGACGGTGAGGACGCGGGTGGCCTCCCCCTTGCCCACCAGCAACGGCCACAGATAGTCCTTCCAGCTCCACACGATGGTGGTCAGCCCGATGGTGACCAGCGGGCCCCGGCTCATCGGAAGCACGATCCGCCAGAACATCCCCCACCGGCTGATGCCTTCGAGCGTCGCGGCCTCCTCCACGTCCCTGGGGATGGACAGGAAGAACTGGCGCAGGAAGAACACCGCGAACGGGGTCATCAGCAGGCTGGGCAGGACCATGCCCGGGATGGTGTTCAGCACCCCGAGCTCCTTGACCAGGACGAAATTCGGCAGGAGCGTGAAGATCGGCGGCACCATCAGCGCGGCGACGATGACGCCGAACATCAGGTCCCGGCCCGGGAAACGCAGCCGGGCGAAGGCGTAGCCCGCCATGGCGCAGCAGAAGGTCTGCACGACGGCGATCAGCCCGCTGTAGATCAGCGAGTTCATCGTGTACCGCAGGAAGTTGATCTGCGCCCCCGACCCGCCGGCGGCTCTGGCCTCCTCGGGACCGACCAGGCCCAGCACCCGCGAGAAGTTGATCAGCGTGGGGTTCTGCGGCCACAGCGCGGTCGAGTCGCGGTAAAGATCGGCCGCCGGCGTGAGCGCCGTACGGACCATCCAGTAGAAGGGGAAGACGGTGAGCACGACCGCGGCGATGAGGGCGAGCCAGGTGGCGCCTCTGCCGATCTTCAATCCGGGGAACATCCGAAGACTCCTTAGCCCAGGTCCGAGCGCGACGCGCGCAGCATCCGCATCTGCACGGCCGTCAGCACGCCGAGGATGACCACGAGGACCATCGCCACCGCGGCGGCGTATCCCATGTGGAAGTAGGTGAAGGCCTGCTGGTAGATGTAGTAGTAGATGACCCGGGTCTCCGGGATGGGCGCCTTGCCGCCGTACACCACCGCGACCGTGTCGAAGATCTGGAACGAGCCGATCAACGACACCACCAGCACCAGCGCCAGGATCGGCCGCAGCAGCGGCAGCGTGATCGAGCGGAACATCCGCACCTCGCCCGCGCCGTCGATCGCCGCGCCCTCGTACAGGTGCTGCGGGATCTGCAGCATCCCGGCGTAGAGCAGCAGCGCGGTGTAGCCGGTGTAGGCCCAGCTGTTGACCAGGGCCACCAGGGGCATCGCCCAGGTCGGGGAGTTGAACGACAGGGTGATGTCGAGCCCGGTCAGGCCGAGGAGGTGGTTGACGAAGCCGAGGTCGGGATCCAGCAGCCACGCCCACAACAGGCCGATCGTCACGTTCGGCACCAGCCACGGCACGAGCAGCGTCGCGCGCAGCACGACCGACCGGGTCAGCCGGTGCATCACCGCCGCCAGCCCCAGCGCGATCACGGTCTGCGCGACGATGTTCACGACCACGTAGTAGCCCGTGACCTTCAGCGCGTTCCAGAACTGGTCGTCGTCGACCAGCTGCCGGTAGTTGTCGCCGCCCACGTACGACGGGTCGTTGAGCAGGCTGTAGTCCGTGAACGAATACCACACGCCCTGGACCGTCGGGTAGGCGTAGAAGACGACGAAGCCGACGATCACCGGCAGCAGGAACAACCAGCCGACCAGGCGATCGTCGCCCCGTTTACGCGGGCCGCCGCCGCGAGGCCGCGAACGCCGGTCGGTCCCGGGGTCAAGTGTCCCAACCGCGTGCATACGTGCTCCTTGTCGCCGGCCACTCACCGGCGTTCCACGGCCGGCCATCGGTAATAATGATGTGGGCTAGCGTTAGTTTGTCAAGAGCTAATCATATGTACCGATGAGAGGGTACGGCGGTCGCATGGTCGACAGCGGGAGGCGCCGCTCCCGCACCGCCGTCGGCTGGTCCTGCGCGCGGCCCCGCCGGCCTGCGCGGCCGGACGGACGAGGCCCGGCTCCTGACCAGGGACCGTCATGAGCACCAGGACGAGCACCCTGGTGAGCACCCGGACGAGCACCCGGGCGAGCATCCGGACGAGCATCCGGACGAGCGCTGTCGGCGGACGGCTGATCCTCGTGGTCCGCCCTGCCGTGCTCGGCCGGATGCGACAAAAGCGATATGGCCTTTTCAATGGTTTTCAAATAGAAATTCCGATTTGATAACCGAGTAATCTTGCGGGATGTGTCTCCCTTGGTGATGTTGCCTTCTGCGAAGATTGATATTGACTCCCACTTGCGCAGCGAGACACACATGGTTCGGTTACGATCGGGCGCCGGTACACCATTGTTGACTTGATCGCAACGGGGTAGCTCATGATCGAGTACGGCCCCCCGCCAGGGGACGGCGATGGAGCGCGGCGGAGTGACCAGAAAGGAGCACCTCCCCAAGGAAAACGTCCGGGCGCGGGTGGCATGCGGCGTCTCGCTGTGGGCGCATTCGCGATCACCTGCCTGGGCCTCATCGCCGACCTGATGGGGATAGTGAGCTTCGATGTCAGCGAAGTCTGGTTTCTCAGGGGAGAAACGGCTCCAGGGAATACATCGGTAAGCATCACCGCGTGGCTGAGCGACCTCTGGGCGGGCCTTCTTCAGATAAGGGCGGACGCACCTGGATGGTTCGTCGCACTCTCGATCTCGATCGTCTTCGTGGTGGCCTTCGGTCCGAGAACGGTCGCACTCAGGGCGTGGAAGGCGCTTCGCCTGCTCACTCCCCTGGGCATCCTTCTCGGCGTGGTCTGGCTACTCATGCCCTGGATGGAGCGCTGGCCTGTCTGGAGTTGGTGGTCCGACAGCTGGTCGACCATCAGCGCCTGGCTGGCAAGCGGAATGATCATTATCACCGTGTTGGCAGCCGTCGCGGGGTGCGCCCTGCTCCTCGGCGAACTGGACGAAGGTTATTTCGTCACCATCATCTGCTTCATTTTCGCGCTGGGCATGGCCATCCGATGGGATGGGCTCCCGTTGTTCCTGAAAGTTACGCAAGTGGCCGTGTGCATCATCATTCCCATCGCGACTGCCGCATGTGCCATCGTGGGGCGCAAAGTTTGAACCGGTGACGTGAACGCCCCGCCCGGTTGCGAGTCCGCGGACGGTCGGCCTCAGAGGATTTGCGCCTGCCGAAACCCACGTCCGGTCAGTTCAAGCGGCCGGTGAGCCTCGGCGCAAAATCCCGCCGAAGCAGATCCCGTCAGCCGTGCGTTCAGATTGACGATCGTGGACCGCACCCGCGTTCCTCCATGACGCCACGGTGTGGAGGCCGACGTCATCCGAAGCGTCCCGGATCAGATCGCACGCCCGCCTTCGGACCCATCACGAGGATCCAGGCCGACCCAGGGCGCGGTCGGGTGGGCAAGGACGCCCAGCACGCGGACCGGCCTGCCGTCGCGCTCGATCGCCTCCAGGTGCCGCACCCTTCCGTCCTGACAAGTCATGACTTCCTCCGATTTTCGGCGAAAGGCTATGGGCAAGTCGAAGATCTCGCCATATATTACGGCGCAGAACAGCATTACCCCCCTCGACAGCAGCGAATGACACCCGGCATCCGCCGATGGATCACAGCCGAGCCATCGATGCCGCACCCCCATCCCCCGCCGAGATGAGTTAGATCATGCGGAAATTGCCCCTGTTATCCGTTTCCCTGCTCACCGCACTCTCCTGCTTGGTCGCCCCCGCTCAGGCGCACGCGGCGGCGGTGCCGCCGCAGGAACCGGGCATCACCCTGCGCACCTACGACGTCCAGGTCGAACTGTCCAAGCTCTGCACGCTCAAGCCTGGTCAGACCCCCAACGTGGACAAGCTGATGCCCACGATCGACTGGACCTCCGACGCCGATTTCGGCCTGGCCGACATGTTCGTCACCGAAGCCGTCGGCAACATCGACATCGCCACCGCGGGCACGTACGAGTTCCGGCTCACCAGCGACGACGGCTCCCGGCTGAGCATCGACGACTCGGTCGTGATCACCAACGACGGCCGGCACGGGCCGATCGCCCTCGACGGCATGATCACCCTGAGCACCGGCTACCACGCGCTGCGCGTCGACCACTTCGAGCACCTGTACGGCCAGCAGCTCAAGCTGGAATGGAAGCCACCGGGATCGGCCGACTTCACCCTCGTGCCGAACTCGGTGCTGAGCACGGACGCGGACGTGGTGAGAGTCACCGCCCCCGGGCGCAAGGACTGCGAGAGCGGCGGTGACTCCCCCGGCGACGGGCTGCCGCTGGCGGCCGTACACCCTGACCTCACCCTCACCGACCTGCGCCCGGCCGGTTTCGAGCCGCAGGTGACCGCGATGGACTGGCTGCCTGACGGCCGGTTGGCGATCACCACGTGGGGCGGCTCGGAGAAGAAGCTCGGCGAGGTCTACCTGCTCGACAATGTGACCGGCGCGACCTCGGCCGCGCGGGTCACCACGAAGAAGATCGCCGAAGGGCTGCAGGAGCCCCAGGGCATCAAGTACGTGGACGGCAAGCTCTACGTCTCGGAGAAGTCCCGGCTGGTGGAGCTGAACGACACCGACGGCGACGAGGTGGCCGACGACCTCAGGACCGTGGCGACCTGGCCGTTCGGCGGCAACTTCCACGAGTTCGCGTTCGGGCTGCTCTACCGTGGCGGCCACTTCTACCTCAACCTCTCCGTCGCCATCAACTACGGCGGCGACTCCACCGACCCGCAGCCGGCGCCGGACAGGGGCACGACCATCAAGGTCAGCAAGGCGACCGGCAAGGTCGAGTACCTCGCCGGCGGTCTGCGCACGCCCAACGGGATCGGCTGGGGCCCGGGGGGTGACCTGTTCGTCACGGACAACCAGGGCGGCTGGCTGCCCGCCTCGAAACTGGTGCACGTCAAGAAGGACCGGTTCTTCAACCACTACACCAATCCTGACGGCCGCTTCGACGGCAACCCGGTGAGCCCGCCCGTGCTGTGGCTGCCGCACAACGAGATCGCCAACTCCCCCAGCACCCCGCTGGTCATGAAGCGGGGCGCGTTCGCGGGCCAGATGCTGTTCGGCGACGTCACCTACGGCGGACTCCAGCGCGCCTACCTGGAGAAGGTCAACGGCGAGTACCAGGGCGCGGTCTTCCGCTACACCCAGGGACTCGAAGCAGGGGTCAACCGGATCAGCCTCGGCCCCGACGGCGCCGTCTACACCGGCGGTCTGGGCGCCGGCGGGAACTGGGGACAGCCGGGCAAGCTCACCTACGGCCTGCAGAAGCTGACCCCGGGCGACGGCAAGGCGTTCGACATCCGGAAGATGCGCGCGACGGAGGGCGGCTTCGAGCTGGAGTACACCCAGCCGCTGTCGGCGGAGACCGCCACGTCGCTGGCGGCCAAGTACCAGGCCACCCAGTGGCGGTACGTCGCGGCCTCCACCTACGGCGGCCCCAAGGTGGACGAGGAGCCGCTGACCGTCACCTCCGCGAAGCTGACCGACGGCGGGAAGAAGGTCAAGCTCACGATCGCGGGCCTGAAGCCAGGCCGGGTGGTGCACCTGCGGTCACCGCGCCCGTTCAGCTCGGCGTCGGGGCAGCCGCTGTGGAGCACCGAAGCCTGGTACACGCTCAACTCGATGGTCGGCGCCCCGGCGACGGACGTCACCTACGAGGCGGAGAGCGCCTCGCTCAGCGGCGGCACGAAGCTGAACACCGACCACCTGAGCTACTCGGGAAGCGGCTTCGTCGACGGCTACTGGACCGAGGGAGCGGCCACGCAGTTCGCCGTACGGGCGGCTGAGGCCGGCACCTACCACGTGGGCCTGCGCTACTCCAACGGCCCCCACCCCGCGCCCGGCGCCAAGTCGCTGAGCGTGTACGTCAACGGGACCAAGGTCAGGCAGGTCCCGCTGCCCACCACGGAGACGTGGGACCTGTGGGCCACCCGGGTCGAACCGCTCACGTTGCGGGCGGGCGCCAACACCATCGCCTACAAGTACGACAGCGGCGACGTGGGCAACGTCAACCTGGACTCCATCACCGTGGCCGAACGACCGGTGCTGGAGGCGGAGCAGGCCTCGCTGCGCGGTGGCGCGAAGGTGAGCACGGACCACCAGGGCTACACCGGCAAGGGCTTCGTCGGCGGCTACACGACCGCCGGCGCGAGCACGACGTTCTCCGTACGAACGCATGAGTCCGGCACGCACAACGTCGGCCTTCGCTACGCGGCGGAGACCGGCACGTCGGTGAGCGTGTACGTCAACGGGACCAAGGTCAGGCGGGTGCGGCTGGCCCCGACCGGCGGCTGGGACGCCTGGGCCGTCCAGACCGAGCCGCTCGACCTGAGGCGTGGCACGAACAAGATCGCCTACAGGTACGACTCCGGCGACGCGGGACAGCTCAGCCTCGACCACATCACCGCGTCGAAGGCCGAGCGGATCACGCTGTTCGACGGCTCCGACCTGGCGGCCTGGGAGAAACGAGGCGGCGGGACGGCGACCTGGCCGATCGAGAACGGCTCCATGGAGTCCTACGGCGGCGACATCCGTACCCGGCGGACGTTCGGCGACTTCAAGCTGCACGCCGAGTGGTACGAGCCGGACTACCCGCCGGACGTGACCGGGCAGCAGCGCGGCAACAGCGGCATCTTCCTCCAGGAACGCTACGAGGTGCAGGTCCTCGAGTCGTCCGGTGACACCACACCGGCCGCCAACGAGGCGGGCTCGATCTACTCCAAGCGCGCGCCCGACCGCAACATGGCCACCGCACCCGGAACGTGGCAGACCTACGACATCACCTTCCGCGCCGCCCGCTACACCAGCGCGGGAGCGAAGGTCGACGACGCGCGGGTGACGGTCGTCTGGAACGGCGCGGTGGTGCACGACGACGTGGCCATCGACGGCGGCACCGGCGACCACATCCCGGAGAGCGCGGCGTCGGGCGGGATCCGCCTCCAGGACCACGGCGATCCCGGCGAGAACCCGCGCTTCCGTAACGTGTGGATCGAACCCGTCTCCTGACGTCATCCGTGGCCCGGCAGACCCGTCCCACCTGGGCGGCCTGCCGGGCCATGCGCATCTCCGCACCCGCGTCCGGCAGGACTCCCGTCGACCGGAGGACGCGGAACCGACCGGCATCGACGTCCCGGCGTTCGCCCACGGGATACCGGCGCGTGTCATCAGAGGTTCGATCTCATGCCGGACGGGTCTGCCGCTTATTCACGGCACGGGACCACTTCTAGGCTCATGTCATACCCCTGGCGCGCTGGAGGCCTCCATGTCCGGGCCTGACCACCAGCCCGCCGAGCCGGGACCGGTCAGGCTGGCGCGAGCCCGCCTCTGGCTACAGCTGCTGATCCTGCTCGGCCCGCTGAGCCGGTTGCCCGGTGAGAGCACTGAGGGCGGCATCGTGAACGCTCACCACTCGGATGGTCGCAACGCGGACCATCGGTACGCGGACGTTCGGGACGAGGTGCGGCGGACGGCGTGATCCGGCCGGCCTACGCATTCGCGGCGCGGAACCTGATCCGGCTGCTGGCGCCCGCCCTGCTGGTGTTCCTGCCGATCGGCCTGCTCGCCGCGTCGGCGCTGGCCGTACTCGTGGACGGGTCGGCGGCGGTGGTGAACGGCGACGTGGAGCTCGTCGGCGCTCCCGGAACACCCCTGCTGGTGTGGTCGGCGGCGGTGCTGGTCGTCTCGGTGGCCGGGCAGACGGTGGCGGTGTCCGCGACGGTGGTGCTCGTCACCGGGCTGCTGGTGGGCCGGCCCGTCTCCACCTCCGGCGCGATGCGGGCCGCGCTCCGGCGCTGGCCCGCGCTGACGCTGCTCGTCCTGGTCGGCGTGCTGGCGTTCGCGGCGGCCCTGGTGGCGTGGTTCGGCGGTCTGGTGTGGCTTGACGCGGAGGTCATGGCATTCGCCGTGCCGGCGGCGGCCCTGTGCGCGATGCCGTGCCTGCTGGCCGTGCCGGGCGTGGTCCTGGAAGGACGGTCCGCGATGGGCGCGCTCGCTCGCGCGTACCGGCTGACCGGCGGCGGCGCCCGGGTGATCCCGTTCACGCTGGCCTTCGGCGTCGTGATCTACCCGGCGCTGGTCCCCCGGGCGGTGAGCTGGGCGGTGTCCGGGCTGCCCATCGCGCCGGTCGCGGCCGGCATGGCGCTGGCACTGGCCGCCGTGCCGTTCCAGGCGGCCGTGATCACCCGCATGTTCCTGCGCCGCCTGGTCGTCAAGGGGTCGATCGCCGAGTTCGAGGAGATCGCCGACCGGCTTCCGCCGAGCCCGCCACGCCGGGCCAGGCCGCTGCCGGTGCTCGCGGCACTGCTCCTGCCCGGCCTGGTGTACGGCGGCGCGGTGCTGATCAACCCGGCCGGCTGGATCGAGGTCGCGGAGACGGCGGTCACGGAGGGCTGGTCACGCGACCGGGACTCCGAGACGTTCAAGGAGGACGGGCGTCCGAAGCCACGTATCGACACCACGGACCTGCGGGCCCTGTACGCGGGGCCGGGCGGGCGCATGGTCATGCTCATGGACGACTCCGCCGCGGCGAAGCTGCTGACCTGCTTGGACAGCGGCTGCGCGCGAACACGGCTCAGCTGGGCCGAGCCGGTCGGCGTCGCCGGCGGATTCACCGCGACCGGCACCCGGCTGGCGGACGGCCGTCTCGTCGTGTCGACGTGGGGGCAGGAGGGCGTGTACGAGGACGGGCTGGTACGGGACGAAGAGAAGTGGCCCATCCGGCTCGGCCTGCTGACATGCGATGAGAAGGGCTGCCTGCGGGCCCCTGACGGCAAGCCCGTCACGGAGGTGACCTCGTTCGGAGAGCCAGGCGCGGTCGCCTTGGCGGCGCGGCCCGGCGGCGGCCTGCTGGTCGCCCGCCTTCACGAGCTCCCCTCGGACGAGAGCGACATCGACACGGAAGTGCTCACGATCACCATCTGCGACGATCCGGGCTGCGCCCGCCCGCGTACGAAGGAGGTCGCCAGGCTTCCCGGCGACAGATACGCGAACGACGAACCCGGCCTCATCGCGAGCGTGGATCCCGACGACCGCCTGGTGGCGCTGCGGTTCGACCGTGACACCGGCTCGATCTCCGTGATCGCCTGCGCCGACCCCGCCTGTGCCCGCGCACGCGTGGGGCGGCCCGTACGCGAAGGCTTCGGCGACCGTGCTCGTGGAGCGGGCGCCGCCATGGTGCTCCGGGCCGACGGCCGGCCGCTGATCGCCTACCGGGACGTGACCGACGGCGTGATCAAGCTGCTCGACTGCCACACCCGCGAGTGCCCGGAGGCCGACACCGCCACGCTGTCGGAGCCGGGTCGCAACGCGGGGCCGGTGATGGTGCTGGACCGGTCCGGCCGGGCACTGGTGGCCTACCAGGACCTCGACCGCGACCGGATCGTCCTCGCCACCTGCACGGGAACCCGCTGCTCGGGCACCCCGGTCACGACGATCCGGCGGGGCGGCGGTGACGGCCTGGCGATGGCACTGGACGGCCACGGCCGCCCGACGATCGCCTGGATGGACGTCGCGGACCACAACGACTGGGACCTGGTCGTGACCACTCCGCTCAACCTGCCCTGACCTTTGACAGCGCACGCGTGTGGACATCGGATCCGACAGGGGCGCCGAGGGTGCGTGCATAGCTGTACGCATAGGGGAACATGGGGGTTTCCGGGGCCGCGCTGGGGCGTGTGAACGCAGGTCAGGGTAGTGCACGGCGCATGACGAAGAAGCGGAAGGAAGAGCCTTCGGTGGGCGACGAGGTCACCTGGCGAAGCCATGGATCGACCGCTCACGGCAAGGTCGAGAAGAAGATCACCAGGAGGCAGGAGGAAGCCGGCCGTACCGTGGCCGCCTCGCCCGACGAACCCCAGTACGTGGTGCGCAGCGACAAGAGCGGCAAGAAGGCCGTGCACAGGCCGTCGGCCCTGCGCAAGGACAAGGGGAAGGGCAAGGGCTCGGGATGACCGAGGAGGAGGAGCGGGCGGTCGCGGCCGAGTTCGGCGAGGCGGTGAACATGACCGCCAAGGAGCTGGAGCGCTGGCTGGCCACCGATGAGTCCAAGGCGGCGGGCCAGAAGAGCGACGGCGGCGAATCCACCGGGCACGAGTCAGGCCGCAGGATCGTCGGGCTGCTCCAGGCGAAGAAGTCGTCCCTCACCGAGGAGGACTACGCGCACATGCGCAAGGTGATCGGCTACGTACACCGGCACCTGGCGCAGCGCCCCGCCGGTGACGTCCGGGAGACGAAATGGCGTTATTCGCTGATGAACTGGGGTCACGATCCCCTTAAATGAGCCTGCCGGCGTTCGGAAGGCGCGGCAGCGCAGCGGTGATCACCCTTCGATGTTATGCTGAAAAAAGTCAATTAGTTTCTCAACGAATAGGGAACGGACAGCCAGGGTGGTTCCGAATGATGACTCGTTCGTGCTGGTCACCGGGGGCACCGGATACCTCGCCTCATGGGTTTCAACCGGCCTGCTGGAGCGCGGCCACCATGTCCGGACCACCGTCCGTGACCTTGCCCGCGCCCGCCGGGTCCGCGACGCCGTAGCCGAACGCGTCGATCCCACGAGGCTGTCCTTCGTCCAGGCCGACCTCACCGCGGACCACGGGTGGGATGCCGCCATGGAGAGCGTCGGCCACGTGCTGCACGTCGCCTCCCCCCTGGTGACCGACCGCTCCCAGGATCTCGTACGCACCGCGCGCGAAGGCACCCGCCGCGTGCTCGACGCGGCCCACAGGGCCGGAGTACGGCGGGTGGTGCTCACCTCCTCGGCGGCGACCGCGCTGCCCGACCGCGACGGCATGGTGGCCGACGAGACCGTCTGGGCGAACCCGCCCGACGAACCGGCCCACCGGTACGCCCGCTCCAAGACACTGGCGGAACGCGACGCGTGGGACTTCGTGGCGACCACCGGGACCACGCTGGAACTGGTGACGATCCTGCCCTCGATGATCCAGGGGCCGACTCTCGGCCAGGACGGCGGCGGATCGTCGGTCGAGATGGTCCGGCGGCTGCTCGCCGGCAGGATGCCCGGCCTGCCGAACATCGGCTGGTCCATCGTGGACGTGCGCGACCTGGTCGATCTGCACATCCGGGCCATGACGGCTCCGGAGGCGGCCGGCGAGCGGTTCCTGGCCGCCGGCGAGTTCCGCTGGATGCACGAGATCGCCGCGCTGCTGCGCGACCGCCTCGGCGACCGAGCGGCCAAGGTCCCGACCCGCCGGCTGCCCGACTTCCTCGTACGCCTGACCGCCCGCGGCAATCCGCTCATGGCGCAACTCCGGGCCAGTCTGGGCCGGCGGGAGCTGATCGACGCCTCGAAGGCCGACAAGGTCCTCGGCTGGCGCACCCGGCCCGTCGAGGAGACCCTCCTCGACACCGCCGGCAGCCTCCTCCCACCAGGGACTCCCGGCATCTGACGCGCCCGGCGCGAGCAGCGACGCGTGGACGCGTGCCCAGGTCACGGAGCGACTTCCCGGCCCGGCCGCCGATGAAAATCTGGTGACATTTCGCGTCACTTGCCGCAATGTGGGGCGCGGTCGATGAGTTTTGTCAGTGGGACAGGTCAGTCTGTCCATGACCACAACGCCTTGTGCGACCGAAGGCCGGCACCCCAGCCGTGATCACGCTCCGCCCACCAACCCCGATCGAGGTACCGTGTCCAGCCCTCAGCTCGACTCACCCGCCAAGCCCGCGGCCACGCCCGCTGCCAAGGGCCGCACTCCGGCCGTGATCCGGCTGCTCGTGCTCGCCGCATTCGTGGTCATCCTCAACGAGACGATCATGATCAACGCGATCCCGGGGCTGATGAGCGCACTGCACATCAGCGAGCAGACCGCGCAGTGGCTCTCGACCGCCTTCATGCTGACCATGGCCGCGGTCATCCCGGCCACCGGGTGGTTCCTGCAGCGGGTGACCACCCGCCGCGCGTACGCCACCGCGATGGGCCTGTTCCTGCTCGGCACGGCGCTGGCGATCGTCGCGCCGTCGTTCGAGGTGCTGCTGGGCGCCCGCATCATCCAGGCGGCCGGGACGGCCGTGATGATGCCGCTGCTGATGACCACGCTGATGCGGGTGGTGCCCGAGGAGGACCGGGGCCGGGTGATGGGCAATGTCACCCTGGCCATGTCGGTCGCGCCCGCGATGGGCCCGGCGGTCTCGGGAGTGATCCTCCAGTTCGGGTCCTGGCGGATGCTGTTCGTCGTGGTGCTCCCCATCGCCGCGCTGATCACGTGGGGCGGTCTGAAGCGGCTGGAGGACATCGGCGAGCCCCAGGCCAGCAGCATCGACTGGTTCAGCGTGCTGTCGGCCGCCGCCGGCTTCGGCGGCCTGGTCTACGGGCTCAGCCGGTTCGAGGGCGGTGACGTCCGCGTCGCCGTCGCGATCGTGACGGCCGGGCTGGTCACCATCGCCGTCTTCGTCGTCCGCCAGCTGTCGTTGCAGAAGCGCGGTGTGCCGCTGCTGGACCTGCGCACCCTGCGCCAGCGCACCTACACGGTCGCGCTGATCCTGATGTCGCTGGCCTTCATGGCGATGCTCGGCTCGATGATCCTGCTGCCGCTGTACCTGCAGAGCGTCCGCGGGCTCAGCGCCCTGGAGACCGGGCTCCTCGTGATGCCGGGTGGTCTCGCGATGGGGCTGCTGGGCCCGACCGTCGGCCGCCTGTTCGACAAGTACGGCGGCCGGGTGCTGGTCATCCCCGGCGCGATCGGGATCATGCTCGCGCTCACCGGCTTCACCCAGGTCTCGATGACCATGCCCTACTGGCAGATCCTCGGTCTGCACGCGCTGCTGATGGTGAGTCTGGCGGCGACCTTCACGCCGGTGTTCACCCTCGGGCTCGGCGCGGTCCCCCCGCACCTCTACTCCCACGGCAGCTCGATCCTGAGCACGCTGCAGCAGGTCGCCGCGGCCTTCGGCACCGCGCTCGTGGTGACCGTCATGAGCGCGCGGGCCGACGCCCTGACCTCTGCTGGAGTCGCCGACACGCTCGCCACCCTCGACGGCATGCGGCTGGCGTTCATCATCGGCGCGGTGCTGTCCGTGGCCGTGGTCATCACGGCCCTGCTCCTCCCGGCCCGGGCGGCCAACGCCGGCGAGTTCAAGGGCATCGGTCACTGAACGGGCTGACGGGTCAGGGCCACCAGCCTCCGACGACCTCGACGCCCTCGCTCTCCAGGGCGTCGAGCCACACCGGGTCACGCAGCAGCCGCGCCTCCCAGGTCCGCACCACACCGTCCGGTCCCGTGACCGCGTCCTCACTGGACGGGTGCAGGAACAGCTCGCTCGTGCCCTCGGGGAGGGCGGCGAGCCGGCGGAGGTAGTCGTCCCGGAGCCGCTCATAGGCACCGAGTTCGGACGCCGTGCGCCGGTTCGTGGCGATCGTCTGCGGGATGGACACGCCCAGTGCGTCGGCGAGGGCCACGGCGCGCTCGTGCGCCGCCGCGAGCCCCGGCGGGAGCGGTGCGCCGACGTACGGCTCCGGGTCACGGGGCAGCCGGAAGGCGAAGCCGTGGCGCGCGCACCAGTCAAGCGCCTCGGCGAGCCAGGACCTGCCGTGCAGGCCGTAGAGGGTGCCGGCGTGGGAGTCGGCCGCCACGGGCACGAGATTCCGTTCGCGCATCCAGTGCAGCTGCGCGTCGGCCTCCCGTACGACATCGTGGGCCTCGCCGCGGGCGCCGAGAGCGAACGGATCGTCGCTGAGTGTGCCGTCCGGATCGACGAGGCTCGCCGCGCCGTCGAGGGCCCGCCAGCGTGGCAGCCCGCGTTCGCTCGTGAGCGTCACGTGCAGGCGCGGCACCACGCCGAGCTCGCGGACCCGGCTCGCGGCTCGCTCAGCTGCGGGCGAGACGCAGATGAGCGTGGTCGCGGTGACATGTCCCTCGGCGAGCAGGGCGACGATGACCTCGGTCGTCCCGGCTTCGCGGCCGAGATCGTCGGCGGTGATCACGACGCGGCGGGTCATCGGGGGCGCTCCCCGGCCGGCTCGTCCACCGGGCCCGCGGGCTGCGGCTCGACCGGCTCGTCCACCGGGCCCGGAGGCGGCGGCTCGACCGGCTCGTCGGCGGGGCCCGGGGGTGGCGGCTCGACCGGCTCGGCGGCTTCGGGCGGCGGTTCGAGCGGGACCGTGACGAGTCGCGCGGCGATCGCGCCGATCGCCGTCAGCACCAACGGGTACACGCACAGGTACACCCGGAACGCGAGCCCGGGGTCGGTGCCGGGGTCGTCGCCCGAGTTGTAGCCGAAGAACACGCCCAGCGAGGTGAGCGCGAGTCCGGTCACGATCCCGTTGAGCCGCCCGAAGAAGCCGAACGCGGACAGGAAGAGCCCTTCGCGGTGCTCCCCGTTGCGGGCCGCGTCGGCGTCCAGCACCCGTGCGACGATGAGATCGTTCGTCGCGAGCATGCCCGACCAGCCGGCCCCGACGAGCACCCCCGCGGCGATCGCGGTGACCAGGTCGGTGGCGAAGAACAAGGCGGCGAAGCCGGCCGCGAGGACCGTGAAGGCGAGCCGCCAGGCCCACAGGGCGCCGCGGCGGGCGACGACGCGCGTCCACACCACGAGGCCGCCCGCCGTGACCAGGATGACGATGCCCTGAAGGTAGAGCGCGTTCCCGACGGGCAGCTCGAGCGAGTAGCGGACGTACAGCTGGATGCCCGAGAGCACGAGCGCCATGGCGATCCCGTAACAGGCGCCGGTGAGCCCGACCGTCCAGAACATCGGGTTGCGCACGATCGACCACACGCTCCGCAGCAGCAACGGCCGCTCCCGCGTGGAGTAGCGGGGGCGCTCGCGCGCGCCGAGCGCCATGAACACGATCACCACGAGCGCGATCGCGCCATAGATGATCGCCGTGATCTGGAAGCCCTGAGTGGAATCCTCGGTGCCGAACACGCTCGTCGTGAGCAACGGGGTGACCGCGAGCGAGATCACCAGCGCCACGAGCTGGAAGCCCTGGCGCAGCCCGTTGGCGACGGCGCGGTCGCGCTCCCTCGGGTAGAGCTCGGGGAGCAGCGCGCCGTAGTTCGCGTTGAGCATCGAGTCGAAGGCCTCGCACAGGATCGCGAACACGGCGAACCAGAGCAGAAGGCCGATGCCCTCCAGCGAGGCCGGCGCGGAGAAGAAGGCGACCATGCAGGCCACGAGCATCGGCGCGCCGACCAGCAGCCACGGGCGGCGCCGGCCGAACCGGGTTCGGGTGCGGTCGGAGAGGTGGCCGAGCAGCGGGTTGTCGATCGCGTCGATGACCGCGTAGATCACCATGACCACGCCGTACGCGCGGACGTCCAGTCCGAGGATGTCCACGTAGAAGAGGATCATCGATCCCTTGATCATGTTGATCGGGATGGACGTGCCCAGCATCCCGATGGCGTAGCGCCACGCGGGAGTGCGCCCCTGGGTGGAGGCCGTATCCGGCTGGGACACGCGATCACCTTCCTTGCCGATGCGGACGCTGTACGCGGCGTCACCTTCGCACGCGAAAGGGAACAGCGGGTGACGCGGAGCCTCGGCGCGCCTAAGAAGATGCCGACAAATGTCACATGATGTCAATGGTCAAGAACGTGTCAGTGCCGGCCGATGGGGCCAGATCGGAGGCCGGCACGACCCACGGCCGGGCCGGAGGCGATCATCATCTGATCAACGGGTACGGGCCACCAGCAGCGCGACGTCGTCCTCGGCGCCGGTGTCGCCCACCATGCCCCGGATGACCGTCCTGCAGATTTTGTCCAGCGGGAGCGCGGCGGCGCGGGCCAGGACGCCGCCGAGACGGTCGATGCCGGCTTCGATGTCGGCCTCGCGGGTCTCGATCAGGCCGTCGGTGTAGAGGGCGATCAGGCTGCCTTCGGCGAGTTCGAGGTCGAGGGATCGGTAGGAGCCGAGCCCCAGGCCGATCGGGGTGCCGCTGGGCGGCCGGTGGAAGGTGACCGCGCCGGAAGGGGTGACGGTCGCGGGGGGCGGGTGCCCGGCGGCGGCCATGGTGCAGCACCGGGTGGCCGGGTCGTAGACCGCGTACAGACAGGTGGCTCCCGCGGCGTCCGGGAAACCGTCGGGGCCGGCGTCCTCCTCCGCCAGCCGTACCACGAGATCGTCAAGGTGGACGAGCAGCTCGTCCGGCGGCAGCCCGAGGTACGCGAGGGTGCGCACGGCGGTGCGCAGCCGCCCCATGGTCGCCGCGGCGTTGATCCCGTGCCCGGTCACGTCCCCGACGACGAGCGCGACCCGGCCGTCACGCAGCGGGATCGCATCGAACCAGTCACCGCCGACGCCGTCGTGCGCATCGGAGGGCAGATAGTGCGAGACCAGGTCGACGGCGTCGCCGCCTGTCAGGTTGCTCGGCAGCAGGTTGCGCTGCAGCGCGAGCGTGGCGGTGCGCTCACGGGTGTACTGGCGCGCGTTGTCCAGGCTCAGCGCCGCGCGGACGCCGAGCTCCTCCGCGAGGATCAGGTCGTCCCTCGTGAACGGCTCCGGGTTGTCGGTGCGGACGAACACGGCCACGCCCAGGATGTCGCCGCGGGCCTGCAGCGGGACGATGATCAGCGTGTGCATGCCGGTGTCGTGAATGACCGCGGCCCGGTCCGGGTCCTGGTCGAGCCAGGTGCCGGAAGAGGTGTTCAGCACCGGCTCGAAGTGGGCGCGGCCCGAGGAGAGGACTTCGGTGAAGGGCGACGACGGGGGCACGAACACCGCCTGCCCCAGCGGCCAGAGGGATTCGGGGCTCCCGTCGTGGATCGAGGCCACGCCCGCACGGCGGAACACGGGGATGCTCATCTCCGTGGCGGCCAGCCGCTGCAGGGGTTCGGCGTGCGGGAAGACCGATTCGGCGAGGTCGACGGTGACGTAGTCGGCGAGGACGGGCACGGCCAGGTCGGCCAGCTCCTGCGCCGTCTTCCTGACGTCGAGTGTGCTGCCGATGCGGACGCTGGCGTCGCGGAGCAGGGCGAGCCGGTCGCGCGACCGGCTGTGGCTGATGTCCATGGTCAGCGTGCAGACGCCGAGCGACCGTCCGTCCACGCCTTCGAGCCGGAACAGCGAGGTCGACAACGTACGGTCCTCGCGCCGGTCGGGTGAGGTCCAGCGAGTCTCGCGGTCGAGGTGCGGGACACCGCTGGCGAGCACCTGGCGCGCCGTCTCCTGCATGGCCTCGGTGTGCGTGCCCGGCAGGGGCTCGGCCAGGGATCGGCCGAGCCGGTACCAGGGGAAGACCGTCCGCAGGCGCTCCGCCGCCGTGTTCAGCCATACGCAGCGCAGGTCGTGGTCCCAGATGGCCATGGCCACCGGGGTACGCCTGATGAGCGGCTCCACCCAGGAGCACGCCCGTCCCGAGGCGCCCGCGGTGGCCGGTGTCACCGCCACCAGCCAGGCCGGCTCCTCCCCCGGCGTGACCAGCCGGGTGCCCTCGACGTGCCCGAGGATCCTGGTGCCGTCGCGATGGCGGAACTCGGCGAATCCCGACCAGGTCTCCTGGCCGCCGTACCCCGCGTCCCAGGCCGCCGCGCGCTCCGGCATGATGAGCAGCGCGCCGGAGCGGTTGAGGACCTCGGCCGCGCTGTAGCCGAGAAGCTCCTCCGCGCCCGGTGTCCAGCCGATCACGTCGCCCCGGGTGTCGATCACCAGGACCGCCGTGGGGGCGCTGATCGGCATGCTCTCAGGTGTGGTCATGACGACATCCATCCTGCGTTGAGCGAGCTCTTCCGGTCAGGATAAGCACCGCTGACCTGGGACGATTCCTGACCGTGCCGACTCTCGCCCGCCTGCGCGCCGACACCGGCGGCCGGGTCGTCGCCGAGGTGGGCACGACTTCGGCCAGGGCATCGGATCGAGGTACGGACCCAGGGACGGATCGTCCGGGGATGAGCTGGATCTGGTTCAGGCGGGCGGCGGCGCGCACAGTTGCTCCTGATTCCGCCGGTCGGCAACAGCGAAAACAGGAGCCACGCATGTCATCTTCATCCACGGGCCGGGGCCCGGCCCGGACGGTCGTCATCACGGGGGGAAACAGCGGCATCGGTCTCGGCTGCGCCGCCGCGGTCCTCGGTTCGCGCGACGGGCCGTGGCACGTCGTCATCGCCTCGCGGGACGCGAGCCGTTCGCGGGCGGCGGTCGACCGGCTGGCCCGCGCGGCGGGTGCGGCCCATACGGTCGAGGCGATGTCACTGGACCTCGCGTCCCTCGCCTCGGTCCGCACCTTCGCGGCCGAGCTCACCGACCGGCTGACCTCGGGCGGGCTTCCCCCGCTGTACGCCTTGGTGTGCAACGCGGGAGTGCAGGCCGGGACCACCGTGACCAGGACCGCCGACGGCTTCGAGTCCACGTTCGGCATCAACCACCTCGGCCACTTCCTGCTCGTCAACGAGCTGCTGCCGGCCCTGAAGGCGCCCGCCCGGGTGGTCGTGGTGGCCAGCGGCACCCACGACCCGGCGGAGACGGCCGGGCTGCCCGCTCCCGCGTGGACCGGCGTGCCCGCTCTGGCCCGTGGCGACCTCGGGCCCAGCGCCGCCTCCGACGGGCCCTTCGCCTTCGGTCAGCGCCGCTATGCCACGTCGAAGCTGGCCAACGTCTACTTCACCTACGCCCTGGCCCGCCGCCTGCCCGACGGCGTCACCGCCAACGCCTACGACCCCGGTCTCGTGCTGGGGACCAGCCTGCAGCGCAACCACTCCGCCCCGGTCCGATTCGCCGCCACGTACGTGCTGCCCCGCGTGCGGCCGTTGCTGCGCCGGTTCCTGACGGACAAGATCTACACCATCGAGGAGTCGGGCGGCGCGCTCGCCTGGCTCGCGACCTCTCCCGAGCCGGCCGGCATCACGGGCAAGTACTTCCACCAGCGCGAGGCCATCCCCTCGTCGGACGAGTCCTACGACACCGCCCGCGCCGAGGAGCTGTGGGACGACAGCGTGAAGCTGACCGCCCTGTCCGGGTCCGCGGCATCCGAACTTGCGGGAGAGTGACATGGCCGTACCGGCTTTCTCGATGGCCGAGCGTGATCGCCGATGGGACCTGGCGCGCGCGTTCATGGAGCGCGAGGGCCTCGACGCGCTGCTCGTCTTCGGTGAGCACGAGGACGCGGGCCCGGCGCCGTTCGCCTACGACCTGTGGTTCACCAACGGCCGGGCCGGGACGACGGTCGTCTTCCCCCGGGACGGCGAACCGATCGCGCTGTTCCCCATGGAGATGTTCGCGATGGACCACCTCGAGTCCACGCGCAGGGGCGACGTCACCTGGATCCCGCCGCGGAACATCCGATCGCGGCGCGACTCCCGCGCGGTCGCCGGCACGCTCGACCAGCTGGGCCTGACCAAGGGGATCATCGGCGTCCTCGGCCTGGAGGCCTCTCCGCCGTGGCACCCCGAGGGCATCGTGCCGTACCGGCTGTGGGACACCATCCTGCGGGAGTTCCCCGGCGCCGAGTTCAGGCCGGTGGCCATGGCTCTGTCCCGGCTCATGATGGTGCTGGGCCCCGAGGAGATCGCCGTCGTACGTCACTCGGCCGGCATCGGCGACGCCATGGCGCGGGCCATGGTCGACACCGCCGCCGCCGGGGTCTCCGAGAGCGAGGTGTACGCGGCCGGCATGGCCGCGGGATACGCGCGCGGAACGACTCCCGCGGCCATGCACTTCTGGTCGGGCCCCGATCCGCTCGCCTCGGGCCTGCCGCAGTGGGGCTACCGCCCGCAGGCCCCCCGCGTCCTGCGGGACGGTGACATCATCTCCGCCGAGGTGTTCTGCGCCTTCGGCGGACGCCACACCCAGCACCAGGTCACCATCACCATCGGTGAGCCGCACGCGAACCTGCTGCGCGCCGCCGAGGTCGCCCGCGCCGCCTACGACGCGGGACTGCGCGCGCTGCGTCCCGGCCGGACGTTCGGCGACGTCGTCGAGGCCATGCGCGAGCCGCTGGACGCGGCCGACGGCTGGGCGTTCGGCCCGGCGGTGCACGGGCTCAATCCGGCGATCACGCTCAGCGGCTTCCCCGCCGACGCCCGTCGCCGGGTCGCCGGCGCCGAGGCGTACCCTCCTGAGGCCGACCACCCCACCGTCAACGGCGACTTGGCACTCGAACCCGGCATGACCTTCGCCTTCGAGCCCAACTACGTCTTCGGCCGCCACCTGGCCTACCTCGGCGGCACGGTGATCGTCGGCGAGGACGAGCCGATCGAGCTGAACCCGTACACGGCGCGGATCCTGCGGGCGGCCGGCCCGAGGTGATCCGCCGAGGGCCCGGGGTCGCGGGACCGCCCTACTCGACGGCGCGCAGGCGCACGGGGAGTTCCTGGTGACCGTTGCTGATGAGGGTCGGGATCGGGCGCAACGCGTCGGCCGGCACCGCGAGTGACATGGCGGGGAAACGCTCGAACAGCTGGCGCAGGACCTCCGCGACTTCGAGGCGGGCCAGGGGGGCGCCGAGGCAGAAGTGCATGCCGTAGCCGAACGTCAGGTGGTCCTTGACCCTGCGGGTGACGTCGAAGGTGTCGGCGTCCGGGCCGTGCCAGTCCGGGTGCCGGTTGGCGGCCCCGTAGGCGGCGAGGATGGCGTCTCCGGCGGAGATGATCTGCCCGTCGGGCAGCTCGATGTCGGTGACGGCGAAGCGCAGCGGCAGGTACTTGATGGCGGGCTCGTGGCGAAGGGTCTCCTCCACCACGTCCTCCCAGGTGGCCTGGCCGGTCCGGACGAGGTGGAGTCGGCCGGGGGACGTCAGCATCGCCACGACGGCCTGGTCGATGACGTTGACGGTCGTCTCGTACCCGGCGTTGATCATCAGAATGAGCGTGTCGCGCAGTTCGTCGTCGGTGAAGCCGGCGCCGTCCGACTCCTCGTCGCGCGCCGCGATGAGGAGGGAGGTCATGTCGTCGCCCGGGTCGCCGCGCTTGGTGGCGATCAGCTGGTCGGTGCGCTCGAACAGGCGCGCGGTGTTGGCCTTGGCCTCCTCCGGGGTGAGCGTACTGTCGAAGACGCGATCGACGATCTCCCGGAAGTCGTTCCGCTGGTCTCCCGGCACACCCATCAGGTGGCCGATCACGTTGATGGGCAGCGGGTACGCCAGGCGCTCGCGCAGGTCCACCACCTGGCCGGCGGGCACTTCGGCGAGGTCGTCGAGCAACTCGGTGACCATGGCCTCGATGGTCGGCCTCAGCCTGGCGATGCGGCGCGCGCTGAAGGCGGGGGCGACCATCCGCCGTAACCTGCGGTGGTCGGCGCCGTACGCGGTGAGCATGCTCTTCACCTCGATCCACAGGGCGAGCGGCCACGTGCTGGTCGTCTGCTGGAAGGCCGGATAGTGAGTGCGGCCGTCCTTGGAGACGTCCGGGCCGGTGAGCATGGTCTTGAGAACGGCGGGATCGGTGACCGCCCAGGCGCGCAGGCCGAGGATGTCCACGGGGGTGGCCGGGCCCCGAGCCCGTAAGGCCCGGTATTCGGCGTGCCGGTCGGCGCCGGTGGGATCGATGACGAACGGGAAGGGCTGGGACATGGGTCTTCTCCTTCAGGTCACGGGCCGCCGGGCAGTGCGGTCGCAGGCGTTGAGGGACGTCAGGGCGTGATCGAGGACGCACACGTGTTGACCGGGTAGCAACGCTTCGCGTGACAGGAAGCCGGATGTGACGCCGGATGTGACGTACGTCTCAGCGGCCGGGCCGGCTGTCAGGCGCGGCGGTGACCGAGGGCGAGCAGGAGCAGGGCGGTGTCCGCGTCGACGTCGGACGGCGCCGTCGCGCCGCCGGTCGCGGGTTCGCTGAACGCGGCTCGGGCGAGGATGAGCCCGGCCAGAAGGCGGGCCGCGCTGTCGGCGGTGACGCCGGCGTCGACCTCGCCACGCGCGATCGCGCGGTCGAGCACCTTGGCCAGATGCTCCCGCATCGGGGTGAGAACGCCCGCGCGGATCATCTCCGCGAGCTCCGGGTCATGCACCGCCTCGCCCAGGAGCGCGATCAGCGTGGCGCCCGGCTTGCCGGACATCGGCAGCTGTTTCCTGGTCAGCAGCTCGCGGATGTCGCCGTCGAGGGAGCCGGTGTCGATGCCGTCGGTCTCCGACGAGGCCGCCTGCTCCGCGGCCGCCAGGATGAGATCGCGCTTGGAGGGCCAGCGCCGATAGAGGGTGGCCGTGGAGACCCCGGCCCGGCGGGCGACCGCCGCGGTCGTCAGTCGCGCGTAACCGGACTCGGCGAGCTCGTCGAGCACGGCCTCGATGATCACGGGCCCCAGACTGGCGTCCACGGGCCGGCCCGGCGGACGCGGGTTCTCGCCCGTCGATCCTCTGCTCATCGCGCCCTCGCGTATCCCGCACTGCCGGCCTGCCCCATGGTCAACCGTAGCCGGTGCGCCGGGTGGACCGGCACGAGCGGCACTGGAAGAAAAGATACGAAATGCTTTCGTTTCATATTATGCTGGAGCCTCACTGACGACGCGGCCCTGTTCATTCAGGAGGCACACATGAAAACCATCGTCATCACCGGCGCGAGCGACGGCATCGGCGCCGCCGCGAGCGAGCTTCTCTCCCGCGATGGGACGCGGCTGATCCTGGTCGGGCGCAACCCTGTCAAGACGAAGACGGTCGCGGAGCGGATCGGCGCCGACCATCACGTCGTCGATTTCGAGAGACTCGACGAGGTACGCGATCTCGCCACCGCCCTGCTGGACACCTGCGAGCGGATCGACGTGCTGGCCAACAACGCGGGCGGCCTCTTCTCCGGCCCGACCCGAACCCAGGACGGCTTCGAGAAGACCTTCCAGGTCAACCACCTCGCCCCGTACCTGCTGACGAACCTGCTGATCGAGCGCCTGCTGCACAGCCGGGCGACGGTGGTGAACACCAGCAGCGTCGGGGCACGGCTCTACGGCCGGATCGACTTCGACGACCTGAACAGCTGGCAGACCTACGACGCCAACAGGGCGTACGGCAACGGGAAGCTCGCGAACATCCTGTTCACCAAGGGATTGCACGACCGGTTCCACGCGCTGGGACTGTCCTCGGTCGCGTTCCACCCGGGAGGGGTGGCGACGAACTTCGCGTCCGACACCACGAGCTACTTCCGCTGGTTCAACCACACCTTCCTGAAGCGACTCCTCGCCACCCCCGAGCAGGGCGGCGCGATCCTCGCCCACTTCGCGGCGGGAACCCCCGGCGTGGCGTGGATCTCAGGCGAGTACTACAACAACCGACGCAGGATCGGACGCACCAACAGGCAGGCGTACGACCCGGAGATCACCCGGCGCCACTGGGAGCTCAGCGCACAGATGCTCGGCATCCGATGGTGATACCCGCCGCTTTCCCGGGCATGGATGGAGGTGCCGAAACTCTCCCCGGCGCACGACAGCGGACCGGTGACCCGAAGGCCACCGGCAACGGACGGGGAGTCGCCGTGGACATGAAGCCGGAGGTCGTGTCGGCGCCGGTCGCCGACGTCGAGCCGGTCAGTGCTCGGCGCTGATCCGGGACACATGGTACTGATGGATCCGCCAGGCGCCGTCGTCCCGCCGCAGGACCAGCGACAGGTGCACCGGGACCGCCCACCCCGCCGGGTCACGGAAGACGACGTCCGCGAACCCGCCGGCCACCTGGTCACCGATGGCGTAGGTGGTGAGGACGGTGACGTCGGCCGTGCGGTCGTCCGGCACGGCCTCGTAGTACGCGCGCACCGCGTCCCGGCCGGCGTGGACCTCGGGACCGAAGCCCTGGAAGAGGGCGTCGGGCGTGAACAGGTCGGCCATCGCGTCCACCTGATGGCCGTCGAACGCGGCCTTCCATCGGTCCAGGGTCTCGCGCATCGGGTCGGTCATGGTCTTCGGCTCTCACAGAGAAGGAATCGGCTAGTAGCCGACCGGTCTAGTAAAGCGTACACTTGCCGGCATGGGACGCACCAGTGACGCCCGGCAGAAGATCCTCACCGCCGCGCAGGCGCTCATCGAGCTGCGCGGATACTCCGCGCTGGGCGTGGCCGAGATCTGCAAGGCCGCCGGCGTGCCGAAAGGCAGCTTCTACCACTTCTTCGAGTCCAAGGAGGCGCTCGCCCTGGCCGTCATCGACCAGCACTGGGCCGTCCAGCTCCGCGACTGGACGCGCGTCCTGAGCGGCGACGCCGAGCCTCTCCAGCGGCTGCGGCAGCTGTTCGAGGAGACCGCGGCCGCCCAGCGCGCCGGGCAGCAGAGCTGCGGCACCGTTTCCGGCTGCCTGTTCGGCAACCTGAGTCTGGAGTTGAGCAACCAGACCGAGGCCATCCGCGACCGCCTGCAGCAGATCTTCGACGCGCAGGTCGGCCTGGTCGACGAGGTCGTCGCCGAAGCGCTGGCAGCCGGCGCGGCCGACGTCCCCGACACCCGCGAGGCCGCCCGGTCCGTCGTCGCCCAGCTGGAGGGCCAGGTCCTGTTCGCCAAGCTCTACAACGACACCCGGCCGCTCGACGCCCTCTGGACCAACTGCCTGGCCCTGCTGGGCGCCCGCACCGAGGAGCGGGATCTCCCGCCTATGAGAGAGAAGACATCATGAGCACGCAGAAAGTCGCCGTCATCACCGGGGCATCGCAGGGCATCGGCGCCGGTCTCGTCACCGCCTACCGCAAGCTCGGCTACGCCGTCGTCGCCAACTCGCGCACCATCGCCGTGTCGCAGGATCCGGACGTCCTCGTCGTACCGGGCGACATCGCCGACCCCGCCACCGCGGAGCGGGTCGTCAGCGCCGGCGTCCAGCGGTTCGGGCGCATCGACAGCCTCGTCAACAACGCCGGGCTGTTCGTGGCCAAGCCGTTCACCGACTACACCGACGAGGAGTTCGCCACGATCATGGGCGTGAACGTCGCCGGTTTCTTCCGCATCACGCAGCGGGCCATCCCGCACATGCTCGAGCAGGGCTCCGGCCACATCGTCAACATCACCACCAGCCTGGTCGACCATGCCAACTCAAACGTGCCGTCCGTGCTGGCCTCGCTGACCAAGGGCGGCCTGCAGTCCGCGACCAAGTCGCTGGCCATCGAGTACGCGACGCGCGGCATCCGGACGAACGCCGTCTCCCCCGGCACCATCAAGACGCCGATGCACTCCGCGGAGCAGCACGCCATGCTCGGCGCCCTGCACCCCGTCGGGCGCATGGGCGAGGTGAGCGACATCGTCGACGCGGTGATCTACCTGGAGACCGCCCCCTTCGTGACGGGCGAGATCCTGCACGTCGACGGCGGCCAGAGCGCCGGCCACTGAGATGACGTCCCCACTGACGGCTCTCGGGGCGAACGCCCCGATCCTGGCCGCGCCGATGGCGGGCGGCCCCAGCACGCCCGCCCTGGTCACCGCGGCGGCCCGGGCGGACGGCCTGGGGTTCCTCGCCGGTGGATACCGGACTGCCGACGCGCTGGCCCAGCAGATCGCCGAGGTCCGCGCCGAAGGCGTGAGCTTCGGCGTCAACCTGTTCGCGCCCAACCCCGTCCCGGTCGATCCTGACGCCTTCCGCCGCTACGCCCGGGCCATCGAGCCGGAGGCCCGTCCCTACGACATCGACGTCCAGGCGGCCGACATCGTCGAGGACGACGACCACTGGCCGGACAAGATCGACCTGCTGCTGTCCGACCCGGTGCCGATCGCCGGCTTCACCTTCGGCATCCCGCCGGCGGCGGTGATCGCCGCCCTGCGCGCCGCCGGAACCCTGGTCGTCCAGACGGTCACGTCTCCCGTGGAGGCTCGTCAGGCCGTGGAAGCCGGCGCCGACCTGCTGACCGTGCAGTCCTCCGACGCGGGAGGGCACTCCGGCACGCTCACCCCGCACCGCCTGCCGGCGTCCATCCCCCTGCCCGAGCTGGTGCGGCAGGTGCGGCAGGCGGTATCGGCGCCGCTGATCGCCGCGGGCGGGCTGGCCACCCCGGCGGCCGTGCTCGCGGCACTGCGCGCCGGAGCCGCGGCCGTCATGGTCGGCACCGTCCTGCTGCGGGCGGACGAGGCCGGCACGTCGCCCTCCCACAGGGCCGCGCTGGCCGACCCGGCACGACACGAGACCGTGGTCACTAGGGCGTTCACCGGCCGGCCGGCGCGGGCGCTGCGCAACGACTTCACCGACCGCTACACCGGCCTCGCCCCGGCCGGCTATCCCGCCCTGCACCACCTGACCAGCCCCCTGCGCAGGGCCGCAGCCGCCGCGGGCGACCCCGAACGGCTCAACCTCTGGGCCGGTACGGGCCACCGCCACGCCACGGCGGAGCCCGCCGGGGAGATCTTGCGACGACTGACCCCGTAGCAGGCCGAGGCGCGACCGCACGACGGCTAGCCGGGACGTCCCGGGAGGTCCATCTCCGCGAGGCGTCCCGGATCGGTCACCGACAGGATCTCGGTGATCCGGCCGTCGACCACGGTGCACGCCATCACGCTCGCCGGCCTGCCGCTCGCGTTCCACGCCACGATCCCCGGCTCCCCGTTGACGAGGACGGGGCGGGTGGTCGCCCTCGCGTGCATCGCGTGCCTGGCCTTACCGGCCACCTCGGTCGCCCCCAGCCTGACGACCACGCCGCGCGCGGTGTGGCTGCGCCAGGTCACGTCCGGGTCGAGTACCCGCAGCAGCCCCTCGAAGTCGCCGCTCCGCGCCGCCGCGAGGAAGGCGTCGACCACCGCCCGCTGCCGCCGCGGCTCGTCGGCCGGACGACGCGTGCCCTGAACCTTCCGGCGGGCCCGGCTGGCGAGCATCTTGGTCGCGTCCGCGGACCTGCCGATGATCTGACCGATCTCCTCGAACGGCACCGCGAACATGTCGTGCAGCACGAACGCCAGCCGCTCGGCCGGCCGCAGGCTGTCGAGCACCACGAGCAGTGCGAGCCCGACCGAATCGGCGAGCAGCGCGTCCTCCTCGGGCGCCCCGCCGCCGTCCCCGGTCACCACCAGCTCGGGCAGCCGGTCGTCGTACGACGCCTCGGGCCTGGCCTTACGCGAGCGCAGCAGGTCAAGGCAGACCCGGCCCACCACGGTGGTCAACCAGCCGGCGAGGTTGTCGATCGCGTCAGCGTCCTGCCGCGCGAGCCGCAGCCAGGCCTCCTGCACCGCGTCCTCGGCGTCGGCCCGCGATCCGAGCATCCGGTAGGCCACCGCGACGAGCCGCCCGCGCTGCTGCGCGAAGGCTTCGTCGATATTTGGTGCGGTCATGTCGTTACCTTCCCCGAGCCAGTTCCGTCATGGGTTGATGACGGGCCCGGAAGGGCCAAGGTAACCGGCAAGGAGAAACTCATGAACCTCGCTCTGTGGATCATCACCGGCCTGCTGGCCGCCGTCTTCCTCTTCGCTGGGGCCAACAAGCTTCTCATCCCCCGGGAGAAACTGGCCGAGGCTCCCGGCGGCGGCTGGGCCGGCGACTTCGGCGCCGGCTTCGTCAAGGCCCTCGGAGCGGTCGAGATCCTGGGCGCCATCGGCCTGATCCTGCCCGCCGTGCTCGACGTCGCGCCGGTTCTGGTGCCGCTGGCGGCCATCGGGCTGGCGATGATCATGGCCGGGGCGGCGGTCGTGACCTTCCGCCGCCGAGAGCCCGGGCACGCGCTGCTGAACCTCACCTACCTCGCCCTGGCCGTCTTCGTGGCGTGGGGCCGCTTCGGTCCCGGGTCGTTCGGGTGATCTCGCCTGCCGGAACCCGCGCGGGCTCATGGCAGGCGGATGTGGCGGCCCTGCCAGCGGGCACGCAGCCAGCGGTCGTGGCTGGCGATCACGATCGCACCTGGACCGGCGGCTCCCAGGGCCTCTTCCAGCTCGTCGGAAAGCCGGGGTGAGAGGTGGTTGGTGGGCTCGTCGAGCAGGAGCAGCCCGGGTGGGTCCGCCATCAGCAGCGCCAGCGCGAGCCGGCGGCGCTGGCCGACCGACAGCTCCCCCACTCTCAGGTCCAGGTCACGCCGCCCGATCAGGCCGAGCGAGCGCAACGGTACGGACTCGGCGCGCTCGGGACCGAGCGCCCGCTCGTACGTCTCCCGCACCGTGCGGTCCGGCCGCTCGAACACGGTGTCCTGGGCCAGCAGGCCGACGGTCAGTCCGGGTCGTCGCCGTACCTCTCCCCGCGCCTCCAGCCGTCCGGCCAGCACCGACAGAAGGGTGGACTTGCCCGCGCCGTTCGGGCCGGTGACCAGCAGCCGCTCCTCCGGCGCCACGTCGAGCCGGTCGATCGCGAGCCGTCCACGCACCCGTACCTCCCGCAGGGACAGCAAGGGCTCGTCGCGGGGCTCGCCGGAAACGGCGGCGAGCGGGGGGCTGAAGCGGAGCGGGGGCGGCGGGGCGGGGACCTGCTCGCGTTCGAGCTCGGTGAGCCGGCGGGCGGCGTTGCGCACCCTGCGGGAGATCTGGTGCTGCACGCGTCCGCCGCGGTGTCCGTACCCCATCTTCTCGTTGTCGCGCCGCAACCCGTCCAGCGCCACCTGCCGCGCCGTCACCGCGACGGCGCGGCGCAGCTCGCCGAGCTCCTCCTGCTCCTCGGCGTGGCGGCGCTCCCAGCGCGCCCGCTCGGCGCGCTTGTCGGCCAGGTACGCGCCGTACCCTCCCCCGTACCGGACGGGCCCGTCCAGCGACGGGTCGAGGTCGACCAGGTCGGTGCAGACCGCGTCCAGGAACGCCCGGTCGTGGCTCGCCACGACCACCACCCCGGTCATGCCGCGCAGCTGCTCCTCCACGAACCCGGCCGCGTCGTCGTCCAGGTGGTTGGTGGGCTCGTCCAGCAGCAGCGCGGCGGGCCGCCTGATCAGCAGCGCCGCCAGGGCGAGCCGCCCACGCTGCCCGCCCGACAGCGACGCGAGCGCGCGGCCGTGCGGCACGCCGCCCAGGCCCAGCCGGTCGAGAACGATCTCCGCGCGCCGGTCGGCGTCCCAGGACTCCCGCTGTCGCGCCTGGTCGAGCCGGGCCCCGTACGCTTCGAGCAGCGCGGCGTCGTCCGGGGCCGCGGCGAGCGCCCGGGTGAGCCGGTCGAGCGCGGCCAGGTCCGTACGGGCCTCGCGCAGCGCGTCGTCGAGCACGTCGGCGACCGTGGCGTCACCCGCGAACGGCATCTCCTGATGCAGGAAGCCCAGGTCGGCGGGCCGTGCGACGGTCCCGGAGTCCGGCTCGTCCGCTCCGGCCAGCAGCCGCAGCAGGGTGGACTTGCCCACGCCGTTCTCGCCGATCAGCCCGATCCGGTGGCCGGGCGCGGCGGTGAGCGAGACGCCGTCGAGCACGCGCCGCGTGCCCAGCGTCCGTACGAGATCGCGGGCGAGCAGCGCGTCACTCACCGGCGGGCCCTCCCGTCTCCAGCAGCCGCCCGCCGGACAGCTCCAGCCAGCGCTCCACCCCGATCTCCACCAGGAACCGCTCGTCGTGGCTGACCACCACGAACGCCCCCTCGTACGCGGCGAGCGCGCTCTCCAGCTGCGCCACGCTGACCAGGTCGAGGTTGTTGGTCGGCTCGTCCAGCAACAGGAGCTGGGGCGCCGGCTCGGCGCACAGCACGCAGGCCAGCGTGGCGCGCAGCCGTTCGCCGCCCGACAGCACGCCCACCGGCAAGTGGGCGCGGGCGCCACGGAACAGGAAGCGGGCGAGCAGGTTCATCCGCTCCGCCTCCACCATGCCGGGGGCGAAGGCGGCCAGATTCTCGGCCACGGTCCGCTCGACGTCGAGCAGGTCGAGCCGCTGCGACAGGTAGGCGACCCGGCCGTCGGCCCGCCTGGTCGTGCCGCCGTCGGGCTCCAGCTCGCCGCTGATCAGGCGCAGCAGGGTGGACTTGCCGGCGCCGTTGGGGCCGGTCAGCGCGATGCGCTCGGGCCCGCGGACCGTCAGGTCTAGGCCCGGTCCGGCGAACAGGCCACGGGCCTGAAGGCTCTCGCCCTGGAAGACCGTGCGCCCGGCGGGCACGTTGGTGCCCGGCAGCTCCAGCGCGATCCTCTGGTCGTCGCGCAGCGCGCGCCCGGCCTCGTCCAGCCTGGTCTTGGCGTCGCTGACGCGCGCGGCGTGCATCTGCCCCGCCCGCCCGGCTGACTCCTGCGCGCCCCTCTTCATGTTCCCGGCGAAGATCCGCGGCAGCCCGGCGTTCTTGAGGTTGCGGGCGGCGTTGCCCGCCCGGCGCTCGGCCCGCTCGCGGGCCTGCTGCATCTCCCGCTTCTCGCGCTTGAGCTCCTGCTCGGCGCTGCGCACGCTCCGCTCGGCGGCCTCCTGCTCGGTACGCACGGCCTCCTCGTAGGCGGTGAAGCCGCCGCCGTAGAAGCGGATCTCGCCCCGGTCGAGCTCGGCGATGCGGTCCATCCGGTCGAGCAGGGCCCGGTCGTGGCTGACCAGGAGCAGGCAGCCGGTCCAGTCGCCGAGCACGTCATAGAGCTTGCGGCGGGCGGCGAGGTCGAGGTTGTTCGTCGGCTCGTCGAGCAGCAGCACGTCGGGCCGCCGGAGGAGCTGCGCGGCCAGGCCGAGCGAGACGACCTGGCCGCCGCTCAGCGTGCCCAGCACACGGTCGAACGCGAGCTCGCCGAGCCCGAGCCGGTCGAGCTGGGCACGGGTGCGTTCCTCGATGTCCCAGTCGTTGCCGATGGTGGTGAAGTGCTCCTCACTGGCGTCGCCCGACTCGATGGCGTCCAGCGCGGCGATCACCGGGGCGATGCCGAGCACCTCTGCCACGGTCAGGTCGCCGGTGAGGGGCAGGCTCTGGGGCAGGTAGCCGAGCACGCCCTCGACGGTGACGCCGCCGCCGGTGGGCCGCTGCTCGCCGGCGATCAGCTTGAGCAGCGTGCTCTTGCCCGCGCCGTTCGGCGCGACCAAACCGGTACGGCCACCGCCCACGCTGAAGGACAGGTCATGGAAGACCGGGGTGTCGTCGGGCCAGGAAAAGGACAGGTGGGAACAGATGATGAGGGAGTCAGACATGTGAGAAGACCTCGTAGGAACGCACGGGCGCGCCGAAGCCGCCCGGTCAAGGGAACAGGGATTCGGGGAACGACGAACAGAGCCACATCGGCGGCGGTCATCCGCGCCTGCCGGGGCCTGTCAACTTCCGGTATCACCCGGAGATGTCGTCGTCGCCTACCACGTCTGGTCTCCTAGTTCGGTCTCAAGCGTCTTTCACCTTAGCAGCTGCCGGGAGCGGGGCTCAGGGGGCGCCGACGCCTCGCAGGAGGGTGTCGACCACCACGTCGGCGGCCTGGGCGGCGGTCAGGTCGGCCAATCGTTCCGCGGCGTGCAGCATGAGCGGCGGCAGCAGCGCGGACACCCAGCCGGGCGGCAGGTCGGAGCGCAGCAGGCCCTCGTCGGTGGCGCGCCGCAGGAAGAGGTCGACCTCGTCGATCAGCTGCCGGCGGCGGTCGCGGATCGCCTCCTCGGCCAGCATGCGACTCTTCTCCACCGGCCATTCGCGGTTGACCGCGATGATGCCCTCGACGTAGCGGTGCAGGGCGACCGCGACGGGGGCCTCGCGCAGCCGGGCGGACTCGATGACCTCCTCGACCGCGTCGTAGCGCGCTTGGTAGACGGCGGCCAGCAGTTCTTCGCGGGAGGCGAAGCGCCGGTAGACCGTGCGGCGGTCCACTCCCGCCGCGGCGGCGATGGCGGCGATGCTCACCGAGGGATCGTCGGCGATCAAACGGGCGCCCGCACTCAGGACACGTTCCAGGTTGCGTGTCGCGTCTGCTCTCACCCTGTCAATATACCCATGAACATGGCAGATAGCGCCATATTCGACGCTTTGACGGGTCAGATAGTTATTTTCCTGACACATCATGATGAAGCACATGAAATGAAGTGCTACGGTGAAGTGACAGTTAAGGCATGACACAGAACGGAGGAACGACCATGGAAAGGACCTGGTTGATCACTGGGGCGTCGCGCGGCTTCGGGCGCCGGCTCACCGAGGCCGTCCTGCAGATGGGCGACCAGGTCGTCGCCACCGCACGACACCCTGAGCAGCTGGACGACCTGGTGGCCCGGCACGGCAGGCAGGTCCGGGCGGTCGCCCTGGACGTCACCGACGCCGCCGCGGCCTCCCGTGCCGTTCAGGAGGCCGTCGACGCCTTCGGCAGGCTCGACGTGGTCGTCAACAACGCCGGCTACGGCAACAGCGCGCCGATCGAGGAGATGCCAGAAGACGACTTTCGCGCACAGATCGAGACCAACTTCTTCGGCGTCGTGAACGTCACGCGGGCCGCGCTCCCCGTGCTGCGCGCGCAGCGGTCGGGAGTCTTCGTGCAGTTCTCCTCCATCGGAGGGCGCGTCGGCGGCACCCCCGGGATGGGCGCGTACCAAGCGGCGAAGTTCGCGGTCGAGGGCTTCTCCGAGGTGCTGGCCAGCGAGGTCGCGCCGTTCGGCGTGAAGGTCGTCATCGTCGAGCCGGGCGCGTTCCGTACCGACTGGCAGGGCTCCTCGATGCGGCTCCACCCCGTCGGCCCCGACTACGAGGAGACGGTGGGCGCCATCCACCGCTACCGGCAGGAGACCGACGGCACCCAGCCCGGCGACCCCGCCCGCGCCGCCGAGATCATCATCGACCTGGTCGGCTCGGACGACCCGCCGAGGCGGCTCCTGCTCGGCAGTGACGCCGTCGCCTCGGCCCAGCAGGCCGCGCGGCTACGCGCCGCCGAGACCGACAAGTGGGCCGACGTGAGCCGCTCGGCCGATTACCCCGCCGACGAACGCTAGGCCACCGCCACCAGCGACCCGCGTCCTGGCAGGCGGCCACCGGGGCCGATGCAGCCGGGCGGCCGGTGTTCTGCCGGCGTAACGGGAGGTCCTCGGCCGTTGGCCGCCGGCCCCGGTGTGCACCCGCCGGGACCGGCAGCAGCGCCCCGTTCAGCCCCGCACGTGCTCGGCGGCGTCGAGGATGGTGGTGGCCACGGCGACCGGCCGGGACACCGCGACCGCGTGCGAGGCGCCCGCGATCTCGCTGGTCCCACGCGCGGAGGCGCGTTCGGCCATGAACCGCAGCGCCGCCGCCGGGATGTTGAGGTCCCGCTCGCCGAAGACCGACCAGGACGGCGTGGTACGCCAGCCGGGCTCGCCCGTCAGCCCGTCGGTCAGCGCCCGCTCGGTCACCGGCCGCTGCGTCGCCGCCATCAGCGCGGCCTCGTCCGCGTCCAGGTCGGCGCAGAACTGGTGGTGGAACTTGGCCTCGTCGATGCGGAACTCGTTGCCGCCGGAGGCCACCGGGTAGGCGTTCAGCGCCCCGCCGAGGCTGCTGCCCTCGAACTTGGCGGACAGCAGCAGCGCGCTCTCGCCCGGCTCGGGAGCGAAGGCGGCGACGTAGACCAGGGCCCGCACGGCCGGGTTGCCGGCCGCCGCCCGCGTGATCACCATCCCGCCGTAGGAGTGGCCCACCAGGACCACCGGCCGGCCGATCCCGGCGATCACGTCACGCAGGTACGTGGCGTCGCCCTCCACGCCGCGCAGCGGGTTCGCCACCGCGACCGCCGCCAGCCCATGGCCGTGCAAACGCCGGATGACGCCGTTCCAGCTCGCCGACTCGGCGAAAGCGCCGTGGACCAGAACGATGACGGGCTGCTCCGTGGTGGTCATGACTGTGCCTTTCCGGTGTTCAGGGCGATCTTGATGACCTCGATGGCCTGGGCGGTCGCGGCCCGCGCGGCGTGGGTGCCGCTGACCGGGTCGAGCATCATGAAGTCGTGCAGGGTGCCGTTGTAACGAACGCTGGTGGTGGGGACCCCGGCCGCCGTCAGCTTGCGGGCGTACGCCTCGCCCTCGTCGCGCAGCACGTCGTTCTCGTCCACGATGACGAACGCGGGCGGCAGACCCGCCAGCTCCTCCAGGGCGGCGCGCAGCGGTGAGGCGGTGATCTCCGCGCGCTGGGCGGGGTCGGTGGTGTAGGCGTCCCAGAACCACGCCATGGCCTTGGCCGTCAGGTACGGGCCGTCGGCGAACTCCCGGTAGCTGTCGGTGTCCTGGGCGGCGTCCGTGACCGGGTAGTACAGCGACTGGTGCGCGAACCGCACGTCGCCGCGCCGCTTGGCGAGGATGGTCAGCGCGGCGGTCATGTTGCCGCCGACAGAGTCACCGGCCACCGCCAGCCGGGACGCGTCCAGGCCCTCCTCGGCGCCGTGCCGGGTGATCCACTGGGCGGTGGCGTAGGCCTGCTCGATGGCCACCGGGTACCGCGCCTCCGGTGAGCGGTCGTACTCCACGAAGACGACCGCCGCGCTCGCCCCGACGGCGAGTTCGCGAACGAGCCGGTCATGTGTGCCGGCGTTGCCGAGAACCCAGCCGCCGCCGTGCACGTACAGCACGACGGGCAGCACGCCGGTGACGCCGGCGGGCTTGACGATCCGGACCCGCACCTCGCCGGCCCCGGCCGGCACGGTGATCCACTTCTCGGCCACCGCCGGCTTGTCCACCGGCCCGGCCTGCAGGTCGTCCAGCACCTTACGGGCGCCGTCGGGCCCCAGCTCGTACAGGAACGGGGGCTTGGAGGTCGCCTCGGCGAGCTCCTGGGCCGCCGGTTCAAGAATGTGCTCGTTCATGCGGATGTTCTCCGTCTCCTGGTCGGTTCTCCGTTCGGACCTCGCGGATGTCCGTCGGCCCGGAGAGCACGAAGCGCCGGGCGAGGACCGCCGCTCGCTTGCGTCCCGCACTATGGACAGGGCAGGGCACCCGATTTGTGACAGGCGGCCGGAAACGCGGCCACACAGCCGACGGAGAAGGACCGCATGATCGGACCGGATCAGGTGCCGTGGCACGCGCCGACGGCCGGCGAACCGGTCAAAACCCTGCCACGGGCCCGGCGCGTCAGGCCGTAGCCGCCGCCGTGCCTTCGAGCAGGGTGGTACGGATCTGCCTGCGGGAGGCGATGCCGAGCTTCGCGAAGACCTTGCGCAGGTGCCATTCGACGGTGTGGGGGCTGATGAACAGCTGGGCGCCGATCTCGGGGTTGGTCAGCCCGTCACCGGCCAGGCGGGCTATCTGCGCCTCCTGGGCGGTGAGGGTGGTGTGCACCTCGGCGGTGCGCTTGCGCACGGTCTCGCCGGTGGCCTGCAGCTCGCGCCGGGCGCGTTCAGCGAACGCCTCGGACCCCATCCCGCTGAGCATCTCGTACGCGATGCCCAACTGCTCGCGCGCGTCGACGCGGCGGTTCTCCCGGCGCAGCCACTCGCCGTAGAGCAGCCGGGCGCGGGCCAGCGATGTCCGGACCTCGGTGCGGCCGAGCCGCTCGATCGCCTCGCGGTAGAGGGTCTCCACCGCCGGTCCGTCGCTCACCTGGGCGCGGGCGCTCGCCGAGGTGCCGAGGGCCCAGTCGGTGCCGCTGGCCTGGGCCATCTCGTCGAGCCGCCGGGCGGCCTCGGCGGCGCGGGCGGGCCGGCCGCTCCGGGCGGCGGCCTCGACGAGCTCGATCAGGGATCTCATGAACGTCCCCCCGAGCTCCTGCGGGTGCTCGGCGCCTCGCTCGGCCGCGTTGTAGGCCTCCTCGTAGCGGCCGAGGCCGTTGTAGAGCACCGCGTTCGCCCATTGGGTGGCGGTCTGGACCTTGCCTTCCCCTTGCAGGGTCGTGTCGCGGATGACCGCTTCGCTCGCCTGACGCGTCGCGGCCTCCCGGCCCCGCCACGGCTCCAGCACCAGGGACGCGTACTGGGCCAGGGAGCGGCTGCCCGTGACCTCCCCGATCGTCATCGCCTCGGCGACCAGCGTCTCGGCCACGGCGAACTCACCGGCGAGGACCCGGTTCGACACGAGCATGTGCAGCGCGGGCGACAGCACCGACAGCGCCCCGGTCTCGCGGGCCAGGTCTGCCAGCCTCGCGGACAGGACGGACCAGCTGTCGAAGTCCCAGGCGTTGTGGGCCATGCGGCACGCGAGCGGGAGCCAGCCGAGGCCCTCTTCCCTGGAGACCCCTTCGGCGCGGAAGGCGTCCAGGGCCCGCAGCACCAGGGGCACGCCCGCCGCGTAACCCTCGGTGGCCAGCACGGCCACGCCGTTCAGCAGCAGATCGTTGCGCTGCGGCGGCGGGCCCGGCGGTGCGGCGAGCGTCGCCTCGGCGATGTCGGCCATCTGCGCGCCGCTCGGCAGGCGGCCGGCGGCCATGGCCGCGTTCAGCGCGTCACGGTAGGTCTCGCGGGCCAGCCCGGCGTCCAGCGGCTCCAGCCGCCGGGCCGCGCCGAGCAGGAGCGGCAGGGCGGCGCCGGCACTCGTGGCGGCGAACACGACCCGGCCGCGCAACAGGCCGACCTGGGCGAGACTGCGTTCGTCCAGGAGACTGAGCTCGGCCGCGTCCAGCAGCTCCAGCGCGGCGTCGTAGCCCCCGGCCTGGTACTTGGCCCGGGCCGCCGCCAGCGCTCTGGCGCCTCGGCGGGCGGGATCGGGGGTCAGCTCGGCCGCCCGCTCGTGGAACGCGGCCGCCGCGGCGACGCCGCCGCGTGCCTGCGCGCGGTCGGCGGAGCGCTCCAGCTCGACGGCCACCGTCTCGTCGGGGCTGGCCGTCGCGTTGGCCAGATGCCAGGCCCGGCGATCGGGATCCGCCTGTGCGTCGGTCGCGTCGGCCAGCGCGCGGTGCACGTCCTGCCGGTCCTGTGGGGTCGCCACCCGGTAGGCGGCCGAGCGCACGAGCGGATGGCGGAACCGCACGCGCGTCCCGATGGAGATCAGCCCCGCCGCTTCGGCCGACGACGCGGCGGACGCCTCGATGCCGAGCTGCTCCGCGGCCCGGGTCAGCAGGGTCACATCGCCGACCGGCTCCGCCGCCGCGATGAGCAGCAGCCGCTGCGTCTCGGCGGGCAGCGACTGGACCCGCCGCAGGAAGCTCTGCTCGATCTGGCTCGCCAGCGGCCGGGCGTCGGGCCGGCCGAACCCACCCGCCAGCTCCCCCGGCGTCAGCCCACGGGGCAGCTCCAGCAGGGCCAGCGGGTTTCCCTGCGTCTCGGCGACGATCCGATCCCGTACGTGCTCGTCGAGCCGCCCCGGCGTGACCGAGTCGAGCAGGGCGCGGGCGTCGCCGTCGCTCAGCCGACCCACCTCCAGCTGCTCCAGCCCCGCCAGCTCGGCTTCGAGACCGGGCTCGCGCACCGCCAGGACCAGCCCGATCGGCTCCGCGAGCAGCCGCCGCGCGACGAAGGCCAAGGTCTGCGCGGAGACCTCGTCCAGCCATTGGGCGTCGTCGACGAGGCAGATCAGCGGCCCCTTCTCCGCCGCGTCGGCGAGCAGGCTGAGCACCGCGAGCCCGACCAGGAAACGGTCCGGCGGAGCTCCCGCTCTCAGGCCGAACGCCGTCCCGAGCGCGTCACGCTGCGGCTCCGGCAGGCGGTGGAGCTGGTCCAGGAACGGGGCGCACAGCTGGTGCAGTCCGCCGAAGGCAAGCACCATCTCCGACTCGACGCCCGCCACCCTGGCGATCCGGCAGCCGGACGCGCTGCGCCGTACGTGCTCCAGCAGCGCCGTCTTGCCGATGCCGGCCTCGCCGCGCAGCACCAGGACCGAGCTGCGACCGGCCTGCACGGTCGTCACCAGCCGGTCCAGCGTCTCGCACTCGAGCTGCCGCCCGCGCAGCTGCGACCCAGGATTCGTGCTTGCCATCGGCACCGCCCCTCGCCGACCGTATGCCCGCCGGCCAGCGAGCTGGCGAAGGGAGGAGGCGACCGGCACTACGTCTCGCGTCGGCCAGCAGCCTACCTCTCCCATGTCGATCAGCGCGCCCGGGCAGACGGGCGGCGGCTCGGCCGGCCCGCTCATCGCACCGGATCGGTTCTAGCGGCCATCGCGCCGCGCTGGGCGCGGATGACCGCGATGACGGTGCCGGCGGTGCGGTCGAGGTGGCTGCGGCCGTCGGGCAGCAGCTCCTCCGGGCTGATGTAGCTGCGCCGCCCGACGTGGGTGGCCGGGTCGAGCCGGTGCACGGTGATCTTTCCGGCGCGGTCGGCCCGGTTCCAGCCGCTGCGCCGGAACAGCCGCCAGCGCTGGGGGAACATCCAGATGCCGACCCGCTCGATCCGGTCGCCGGCGCTGGTGAGCTGATGCAGGTGATGGGCGTAGGTGAGATCGTTGGCGCCGTTGTGGAACCCGCCGATGGTGATCAGCAGGAGCGGGGCGCGCAGCTCGGTGTGCAGTTGCTCGACCGCGCCGGTGGCGACCTGGGCGCCGCCGCTGTAGCTGAGCAGCACCACGGGTATGCCGCTGTCCGGCCGGTAGCCGGCCAGGCGCAGCTGGTGGGCGATCTGCGCGCCCACCGCGCGGTTGTACAGGGGACGGTACCTCCGGTCGGCCGCGACGAAGATCTGCATGACGTTGTGCAGGAACAGCAGGAGCCCGATGCGGCGGCGCAGCCAGGCCCACACGGGCCGGTCGACGAGCGGGTCGGCCAGCGGGGAGTACGGCTGCACCTGCCCCAGCACGCGCAGCTCCGGCGCCCCGGCGATCAGGGCCTTGACCAGCTGACCCCCGTCGCGGGTGTCGCGGAAGCGGCGCTTCCCGATGCCGTCCAGGTAGACCAGGTAGGCGTCCGGGGGACGGTCGGGGTCCGCGCCCCGCGCGTACGGCATGCCCCGCGGAAGCTCGGCGGTGGGCGTCCGCCAGCCGGCGGTGTACGCCATCACCTCGTAGCGGGCGAGCAGGGCCTCGGCGAGCAGGACCGGACCGAGGACCAGGACGAGAAGCGGGAACTCGGTCATGTGAGCGACTCCTGTACCTCGGCGACACTGATCCGCACGACCAGTCGCCGTACGACGTCGACGGCGGCGGCGAGGCCGACCCCGGCGACGGCGACGCAGCCCGCGGCGACCCACCACCCCAGCCCGGTCATCGCGGCGAGCGAGGTGGCGAGGCCGGCGCCGACGCCCACGAGGAGCAGCAGGTGCAGCAGCGGCCCGAGCAGCGGGAACGCGATGACGGCGGTGAGAACCAGCGGGGTGACCTGGGCGGGCGTCCAGGTCAGCGTGGCGACGCCGGACACCGGAGCGGACAGCGTCAGCTCGGCCACGGTCCATGCGGACAGCGGCCACAGCGCGAACACGGCGCCCTCGACCACGGCTCCGGTCAGCAGAAGCCTGATCGCGTGCGACCGCGACACGCCGGCTCGGCGAGCCACCAGGGGCAGGATCCGCCCGGCGGACTCGGACAGCCCGGCGATCAGCAGCAGGACGACGACGAGGGGTGACATCGGTCAGCGCTCCTGCGGCACATCGGCCAGGGGGCTGACCTTGCGCAGGCGGCGCAGGTAGTGCTCCAGCTCGTGGGCGGCACGCCGGTAGCCGCCGGCCTCGCGCTGGACGATCCGCATGCTGGCCGCCGCGGCCCGGAAGCGCGGCTCGTCGAGCAGGCGCCGGGCGAGGGCGTGCACCCTTTCCGGGGAGGCGTCCTCGGTACGGAGCGACAGGCCGGTGCCGACCTCGACGACGCGCCGGGCCACCAGGGGCTGATCGGCGCCCTGAGGGACCACCAGCATCGGCACCCCGGCGTGCATGGCCTCGTTGACGCTGTTCATCCCCCCGTGCGTGACGAACAGCGAAGCGCGGGCCAGCACCTCCGGTTGCGGCACGGAGTGGCGGGCGATCACGTTGGCCGGCAGCGGCTCCAGCGTGGCCGGATCGGTGTGCCCGGTGGAGACGATCACGGTGCCGCCCAGCGGTGCGAGCGCGGTGGCGAAGGTGCGCAGCAGGTGCGGGCCGGCGTCGAACACCGTGCCCAGCGAGGCGTACAGCACCGGGCCTCGCAGGTCGGCCGGGAACGTGGTGTCGGCGGGACGGGCGCCCAGGCTCGGGCCGACGAACTGGTAGGAGTGGTCGAAGGCGTCCACGCCGGGCTGGAACGCGCGCGAGGTGAAGACCAGGTTGAGCGGCTGGCGGATGTTCAGGAGGTCGAAAAGGGGCAGGCCACGGGTGGCGTAGCGGCGGCGCAACTCCCACCGCGACCGGAGGTAGCCCCGGACGACGCCGCGCCGGGACGCCGCCGAAGCCAGCAGCTCCCACGAGGCGCGGGTGGGGCTGAGCGCTTCCCGGTTGAACGCGAACGTGGTGAACGTCGACGCCGCCGGCACCCCGAGCACGCGCGCGGCGACCGCCCCCCAGGGGCAGGCGGCGTCGTGCACGATCAGGTCGGGCCGGGCGCGCCGCAGGTCGGAGAGCACGGCGGGCAGCAGGCCGACGGCGGTGCGCGCGAGCCCGTCCAGCAGCGTGATCGGCATCGGCGGATCGGGGAGCGGCTGGTCGCCCCCGGCGTAGAGGTACACGCTCGCGCCGGTGGCCGCGATCTCCTCCGAGAACGCGGGCGAGGTGTGGTAGGTGACGGTGTGGCCACGGCGGACGAGCTCGGCCACGACCGGCAGCGTCGGATTGATGTGCCCGTGCATGGCGATGTTGAGGAACGCGATGGTGCTCATCGGGCCACCCCCGAGACGAAGGCGGTCCGTGCCCTGCCCAGGCCGGCCGCCGGCGCGGGCGAACCGTCGATCCGGTACAGTCCGGGCCCGCTGATGCTCAGCCCGTCGAGGAAGCGGCCCGCCGCGAGCGAGGCGGTGGCGATCAGCCGCCGGGACTGGCCGAAGTCCCACGGCGCGGGCCAGGTCTCGACCCCGGTCGGCAGCACGACGGTCGGAATCCGTTCGGACACCTCGTGCAGGTCCCGCTCGATCTGATCGTGCCAGAGCAGCAGCCCCGCCCTGGCCGCGACCGCGCCGGCCCGCCGGGGCGGGATGATCGGGCGCAGCGGCCAGCTCGTCGGCCCGGTCGACAGCACCAGCACGCTGGCCGCACCTGCCCGCAGGGCCGCCCGCACCGGGACCAGGGCGATCACCCCGCCGTCGACGAGCGTGCGGCCGTCCCGGTCCACCGGGGGCAGGACCCCCGGGATGGCCGCGCTCGCCAGCAGCGCGGACTCGAGGTCTCCATGGTCGAGCAGCGCCTGAGCGCCGGTGGCCAGATCCATGGCCACCGCGGTGAAGGGGATCTCCAGCTGCTCGATCCGCGACGGCAGCCCGGCCCGGGCGATCAGCCTGCGCAGGCCGCGATCGGCGAAGATGCTGGCCCGCGAGGACAGGAAGCCGAGCGGGAACACCTCACGGCGACGTGCCTGGGTCCACACGCGGTCCAGCCAGGGTGCGGCCGTGCCGGGGTGGGCGGCCGCGATCGCTCCGTTGAGTGCGCCCACCGAGGTCCCGACGATCAGATCCGGTACGAATCCGCGCTGCTCCAGCGCGTACCCGATGCCGACCTGCGCGGCCCCGAGCACTCCCCCGCCGCCGACCACCACCGCCACCGGACGGGGCAGGGTGCGCAAGCTCGCCGGTGACGGGGACCGCGTGCCGCCCATCATGGCCTGACGCTCCCGCTCGCCGACGTCGTCGGGAGCCGGGGAGGCCGATCTCCGGCTGTATGTGACACTCATGATCAGTCCTCTCCACCACGGCGGCGCATCGAGGCCTTCCTCAGCTAAGACACGGCAGCCGGCCCATCTGTGACACCCTCGGCGTCGCCGGTCAGGCGAGGTCGGCCAGGTCCTCCTGGGTGAGGCTGATCGACCGGGCGGTCAGGTTCTCCTCCAGGTGCGCCACGGAGCCGGTGCCCGGGATGGCCAGGGTGACCGGCGACAGCGCCAGCAGCCAGGCCAGGGCGATCTGATGAACGGTGGCGCCGTGCCGTTCGGCCACCTTGACCAGGCCTGGGTCGTCGATGTCGGCCCTGCCGCCGCCGAGGGGGAAGAAGGGGACGAAGGCGATGCCGGCCTGCGTGCAGGCGTCCAGGACGGCGGTCTCGTCGCGATGGGCGAGGTGGAAGTTGTTCTGGACGGCCGCGACAGGGGCGATCGTGCGCGCCTCGGCGAGATGGCCGGCGTCGACGTTGCTGATGCCCAGGTGGCGGATCAGGCCCTCCTCGCGCAGCGCGGCGAGCACCTCGAAGCGTTCGGCGAGCGACTCGCCGCGCGGGGGTTCCACCGTGCCGATGCGCAGGTAGACCAGGTCGAGGTGGTCCACGCCCAAGCTTTCGAGGTTGGCTTCGACTTGGGGCCGGAGATCGGCGGCGGTGCCCTGGCCGGGGCCGCCGGGACCGAAGACGGGGCCGACCTTGGTGGCGATGACCAGGGCCTCCGGATACGGGAACAGGGCCTCGCGGATCAGGGTGTTGGCGCGCACCGCGCCGTTCTCGCTGCGGTAGAAGTCGGCGGTGTCGATGTGGTGGACGCCGAGCTCGACGGCACGGCGCAGCACGGCGCGGCCGGACTCGGGGCCGCGGGCTTGCCCTGCTTGGGGCAGGCGCATGGCGCCGAAGCCGAGCCGGTCGATCGTCAGGTCGCCGCCGAGGCGGAACTGGTCGGTCATGTCTCTCCTCGTGATGGGGGTGGCCGCGAATCCGCCCACGTCTACCATCGTTACGTTCACGACAGTATCACTCGATACCATATGTCGTGACAACGGTGTCGCGGAGGACGTCCCAAGTGCCCTCGACCTGGCCGGAAGAGAGGGCCGGTACCTACGAAAGTCGCGGGTGCCGTGTGACTTTCGCCGGGGACGGTCCGGCGGGGTCGCGCGGCATGGTTGAGCGCATGAAGAAGATCATGGCCGCGAGCGTGCTCGCGCTCTCCGCATCACTCCTGACCCCCCTCGGCACGACCCCGGCCCAGGCCGCCGCGCCCAGGACCGCCCTGCCGGCGCCGACCGGCGATCTCCCGGTCGGCCGGACCGACCTGCACCTGATCGACTCCAGCCGCCCCGACCCCTGGGTCGCCGACCGGAACGTACGCGAGCTGATGGTCACCCTGTGGTACCCGGCGCGTAAGACCAGGGGCAGGACCGCGCCCTACGTCACGCCGAAGGAGTCCGAGCTGCTCATGAGAAGCGAGCCGCGGCTCGACGACCTGCCCGCGGACACGCTCGCCAAGGTCCCGGCGCACGCCCGCGCCGGAGCGCCCGCGGTGACGCGGAAGGGCGGATGGCCCCTGGTCGTGCTGTCCCCCGGCATGACCATGCCGCGCGCGACCATGACCTCGCTGGCCGAGGAGTTCGCCAGTCGCGGCTACCTGGTGGCGGGGATCGAGCACACCTACGAGTCGCTGGCGACGACCTTCCCTGACGGCCGGACCGTCACCTTCGAGGCCGGTAAGGCCGGTCAGACCCCGGAGACGGGGGCGAAGGTGGCCCGGGTGCGGGCCGCCGACACCGAGTTCGTGCTCGACCGGCTGGGCAGGAGCAAGCGCTGGAACCGGCTGATCGACGAGCGGAGGATCGCGATGGTGGGACACTCGGTCGGCGGCCAGAGCGCCGCTCACCTGCTGCCCGTCTCCGAGCGGATCAAGGCCGCGGTCAATCTCGACGGCACCTACAACCCCAAGACGCCGGCCAAGCCGGTGAACAAGCCCTTCATGATGATCGGCAATCCCCGGCACGCGCCGGAAGCCGGCGGCAAGGACGGCTCATGGGACGCGTTCTGGCCGCACGTGACCGGCGACTGGAAGCGCCGGCTGACCGTCACCGGCGCCGAGCACATGAGCTTCGTCGACTACGCGGTGCTCCTGCCGCAGCTCGGGCTGCCCGTGGCGCCGATGGACGGCAAGCGCTCCATCGAGATCACTCGTGCGTACGTCACCGCCTTCCTCGACCTGCACCTCAAGGGCGAGCGTCAGCCTCTGCTGGACAAGCCGTCGAAGGACTATCCCGAGGTGAGGTTCGGCTAGACCGCGATGGCCGTGTGACACCTGATGCAGGATTGAATTCGGTTATCAGACCCGCGAAACAGCTGATTTGTCGGGTCTGAACCTGCCAGGATGTGCCAATGTCTGCTCCGCCCTCCCTTGAGGCGCCACCCGCCCCGGCGGATCGCACGGAGCGGCCGCGCATCGCCATGCCCTGGCTGCTCCTGGCCGTCGTCCTGCTTCTGCTGGCCGGCCGTTTCCTGATCGGTCCCCAGTCCGCCTCCCCCGCCGTGCAAACGTGGGCCACGATCTTCGTGGCGATCTGCGTCCAGGCGCTGCCCTTCCTGGTGTTCGGCGTCGCCATCTCGGCGGCGATCTCGGCCTTCGTGCCCGCGTCCTTCTGGACCAGGGCACTGCCGAAGAAGCCGGCGGTCGCGGTGCCCGTCGCCGGGCTCGCGGGAGCCGTGCTGCCGGGTTGCGAGTGCGCGTCCGTGCCCGTCGCGTCCGGGCTGATGTCGCGCGGCGTGGCACCGGCGGCGGCGCTGGCGTTCCTGCTCTCCTCCCCGGCGATCAACCCCATCGTGCTGGTCGCGACCGCGGTGGCCTTTCCCGGCCAGCCGCTGATGGTGGTGGCCAGGTTCGGCGCCTCGCTGCTGGTGGCCGTCACGGTGGGGTGGCTGTGGCTACGCTTCGGCAGGGCGGACCTGTTGACGATCCGTAAGCCTCATCACGACTCGTTCGTCGGCGCCATGCGGCACGACCTCCTGCACGCGGGCGGCTTCCTCATCGTCGGCGGGGTGGCCGCCGCGACGCTCAACGTCGTGGTCCCGCGCGAGTGGCTGACCACGGTGGCGGACGTGCCCTGGCTGGCGATCCTGGTCCTGGCGCTGCTGGCGGTGCTGCTGTCGATCTGCTCGGAGGCGGACGCGTTCGTGGCCGCGTCGCTGACCGCCTTCTCCCCGACGGCGAAGCTCGCGTTCATGGTCGTCGGGCCCATGGTGGACCTCAAGCTGATCGCCCTGCAGGCCGGCACGTTCGGCAGGGCGTTCGCGATCCGGTTCGTCCCGCTCACCTTCGTGCTCGCCGTGGCGGTCAGCGCCGTCGTAGGAGGGATCCTGCTGTGAACCGGATGTCGCAGAACCTCGTGCTCATGCTGCTCGGCGGGCTGATGCTGGGCATCTCCGCCTTCTCGACGGAGTACGTGAACTACGTCAAGGAAGGCTTCCGCCCGTTCCTCATCGCGGCCGGCGCGATCATCGTGCTGATCGGCGCGATCGGGCTCGTTCAGGATCTACGGGGGCTGAGCACCGAGCACGGCCATCACCACAAGGGACCTCGCGTGGCCTGGCTGCTCTGTCTCCCGGCGTTCGTCGTGCTCATGATCTCCCCGCCCGCCCTCGGCTCCTTCGCGGCGAGCCGTACGGAAGCCCCTCCCCCGATCCGGCCTCCGGACGTCATCGAAGCCCTCGATCCGGTCAAGGCCGCCAAGGGCGCGAAGCCGATCGATCTGCCTCTCGGCGAGTACACGTACCGGTCCTGGGAGAAGGGCGGCAAGTCCCTCGCGGGCAAGACGCTGCGGCTGGTCGGCTTCGTCACCCCGTCGAAGAAGACGAACCGGTGGTATGTCACGCGGATGCACATGAACTGCTGCGCGGCGGACGCGTTCGCGATCAAGGTGGCGGTGCTGGGCGTGCCGCAGCCGGCGGCGGACTCCTGGATCGAGGTGACCGGCACCCCGATCAAGATCAAGCCAGACCAGATCCCGCAGATCACCGCCGCCAGCGTACGGCCCGTCGCCCAGCCCGAATTCCCCTACGAGTAGGCCGGCTCACCGGGAGAAGCCGCGACTGGTGGGCACCAGAGCCGCAGCGGCGGGGGCCAGGAAGCACACCAGCGCGCAGGCCGCCAGCACCGGCTCCCAGCCGAAAGCGTCGAGCGCGGGCGCGAGAAAGGCCAGACCGGCGGGGGCCAGGCCATAGGAGACGAGGAAGTCCAGCGACGACACCCGGGCGAGCAGGCGCGGCTCCACCTCGCGCTGCGTGGCGGTGAACCACGGCACGTTGAACAGCTCGATGCCCAGCCCGGCCAGCGCGTACGCGGCGAACACCACGGCCGGGTGCACCGGCAGCAGCAGGCTGAGCGGAGCCAGCCCGTACAGGGCGAGACCGGCCAGCGCGACCCGCCCCGGCGCGCGCGGCCGCCAGCGCGCCATGAGCGCGGCGCCGGCCAGCGCGCCGACGGTGTACGCGGTGAGCGCCGCCGCCAGCACCGCCTCGGTCCCGTAGCGATCCCGGCTGACCAGCGGCAACGCCACCCCGGTGACCGAGTAGCCGGTGAAGATCACGGCGGCCAGCGCGGCCAGGCCGGCGAGGAACCACGGATGCCGCCGCGCCTCCCGCACGCCCTCGCCGAACTCCGCCACGAACCGGACCCTGCCTCCCACCGGCACGGCCTGGCGTACCCCACGCGGCGGAAGGAGCGCGGCGATCAGCCACAGCAGGCCCGTACCGGCCAGCAGCGCCCAGGTGTCGAGCACGACCGCCAGCAGCGCGGTGGCAGCCGGCGCGACCAGGGTGGTGACGCGCACGGCCAGGGTGATGGCGGCGTTGGCGCGCTGGCGCTGGTCCGCGTCGACCACTTCGGCGGTCAGCGCCTGGAAGGCGGGCCGGCACGCGCCCTGGCCGGCGCCGACGACCGCGGCCGCCAGGCTCATGACCAGGACGGATCCGCCGAGACCGAGCGCGATGAACGGGGTGGCGAGCGCGGCGGCCAGGCCGGACCACAGCACCACCGCCCGGCGCGAGTAGCGGTCGGCCAGCACCCCGCCGACCGGTACCGCGACCAGGAAGCCCGCCGTTCTGGCGGCCAGCGCGAACCCCAGCCCGGTGGCGGTGAGCGTCCGGTCGAGAACCGCCAGGCCGAGGATGAACGGCAGCGCCCAGGTCGCCAGGCCGGAGGCGGTGGTGCCCGACCACAACCGCAGGAAGGCGGAGTCCCGCAGGACCGATCGGCCGCCGGCAGCGGTCGTGGCCCTGCCGGTCACTTCTTGAGCTCGCGCAGGTACGTGGCGAACCCTTCCAGGCCGTCGATGTTGCGCGGCCCGCTGATGCCCTCGTTGTAGTCCAGGATGTGGAAGCGGTCGTTGACGACGGCGGGCAGCTTGCTGGTGGTAGGGAACTCCTTCAGGAACTTGATCTTCTCCTGGGCGGGCTTGTCCCCGTAGTCGAGGATGATGATGACCTCGGGCTCGGCCTCGACGACGGCCTCCCAGGTGACCTCGCTCCAGCGGGCGTCCAGGCCGGCGAAGACGTTCCTGCCGCCGGCGAAGCGGATGATGTCGTTCGGCGGCACCTGGCTGCCGGCCGTGAACGGCTTGTCGGTGCCCGAGTCGTACAGGAACACCGGCACCGGCTCGCCCTGGGGAGCCTGGGCGCGCACGGCCTCGACGCGTTCGCGGTAGTCGGCGACCAGCGAGCGGGCCCGGTCCTCGACGCCGAAGATCTTGCCGAGGCGTTCGAGATCGGTGTAGAGGCCCTCGAAGGGCGTCACGCGCTCCGGGTGGCCCGGGTAGTTGAAGCAGGATTCGGTGTGCATGAAGCTCTGGATGTTCAGGCCGTCGAGAATGGCCGGGGTGATGCCGCGCTGGTCGCTGAAGCCCGAGCGCCAGCCGGCGACCACGAAGTCGGCCTTGGCGTCGACGACCAGCTCGCGGTTGAGCAGGTCGTCGCTGAGGAACCTGACCTTGGCGTACTCGGCCGCCCAGGGAGACTCCTCGACCGGCGGGTTGGCCGGCGGCATGACATAGCCGTGGACGTGCCGGGTGAGCCCGAGCGCGAACATCTTGTCCGCGCTGCCGCCCTCGTACACCACGGCCCGCTGCGGGAGGGTGTACGCGACCTCCTGCCCGCACCTCTTGACCGTCACCTTCGCGGCGGCGGACCCGCCCTCCACCTGGGCGCCGCACCCGGCGAGCAGCAGCGTTCCCGCCAGGATCGAGGCGGCCAGCGGGCGGGGACGAAACAGAGTGATCACGCGGGGGTTCCTTCCATGGGTTCGGCCGAGCTCAGGTCGTAGAGCACCTGGGGGACTCCGGTCAGCGGATGCGGGACGACCGTCGCCTCGACGCCGAAGACGTCGCGCAGGAGTGTCTCGGTGAGGACCTCCCGCGGCGTCCCGGAGGCGACGAGGCGTCCCTGGGACAGCACGGCCAGCCGGTCGCAGGCGGACGCGGCGAGGTTGAGATCGTGCAGCGTGACCAGCACGCTGAGCCCGCTCTCCCTGAGCATCGCCAGCAGCCGGATCTGGTGGTGCAGGTCGAGGTGGTTGGTCGGCTCGTCGAGGATCAGCACCTGCGGCTCCTGCACCAGGGCGCGGGCCACCAGGACCCGCTGGCGCTCGCCGCCCGACAGCGACAGCACGCCACGCCCGGCCAGGTGCAAAACCTCCATGCGGGCCATGGCCCGACGGCACAGCTCGCGCTCGCGGGCGTTGAGCGCCTGGTTGCCGCGCAGGTGCGGAGCACGGCCGAGAGCGACGATCTCTTCGACGGTGAAGTCCAGGTCGGCGCTTCCCTCCTGGGTGAGCGCGGCGATCAGCCGGGCGCTGTCGCGCAACGGCATCCGGGCCAGGTCCGCGCCGTCGATCCGGACCGCGCCGCCCGTCGGCCGTAACGCCCGGTAGACGCACCGCAGGGCGGTCGTCTTGCCCGACCCGTTGGGGCCGATCAGTCCCACGATCTGCCGCGTGTCGACCGCCAAGCTCAGATCGTGTACGAGGGCGGCGCCGTCGATGGAGACCGAGATCTCGTCCAGCAGCAGGCGCATGGTCAGCGTCCTCCGAACAGGTAGCCGCGGCGGCGCAGCAGCGTGACGAACACCGGGACGCCCACCAGCGCGGTGATCGCGCCGATGGGCAGCTCCCTGGGCGCCACCAGGGTCCTGGCCACCAGATCGGCCCACACCATGAAGATGGCCCCGACCAGCGGCGCGATCGTGAGCACACGTACATGCGCCGCGCCGACCCACAGCCGCACCAGGTGCGGCATCACCAGGCCGACGAAGCCGATCGCGCCGCTGACCGCGACCATCGCCCCCGTGGCCAGCGAGGTCAGCACGAACAGCCCCCGGCGCAGCCGCGCGGTGTCGACACCCAGGCTGAGCGAGGTCTCATCCCCCAGCGCCAGCACGTCCAGGCTGCGGCCGAGCCGGCGCAGCACCACGGCGGAGACGACGACGGCGGCCGTCACGACGGGCAGCGATCCCCAGGTCGCCGCCCCGAACCCGCCCATCGACCAGAACAGCACCGTGCTGGTGGCCTCACCGTCGGGCACGAAGTAGACGATCACGCTCATCACGGCCTGGAAGCCGAACGCCATCGCCACCCCGGTCAGCACCAGCCGCAGCGGCATCAGGCCACCGGCGCCCCGCGAGGCCAGGTAGACCAGCGCGGAGACCAGCAGCGCCCCCAGGAAGGCGCCGGCCGACACGGCGTAGATCCCCAGCACGGTGAGCGCCCCCGAGACGCTGACCGCCACCGCCCCCGCCGACGCGCCCGAGGACACCCCCAGCACGAACGGGTCGGCCAGCGCGTTGCGCACCATGGCCTGGATCGCCACGCCGACCGCGCTGAGCCCCGCGCCGACCAGCACCGCGAGGATCACCCGCGGCGTGCGGACCTGCCAGATGATCTGGTACGCGGTCACCTCGTCGGCCTTGATGGACCCGCCGGTCAGAGCCGCCCACAGGTAGCGCAGCGTCTCCCCGGGAGGCACGGCCGCGGCGCCCAGGCCGATCGCCAGCAGCACCGACGCCCCGAGGACGCAGACGAGCAGGACGACGATCAGGGGCAGCGGCCATGCCGTGGATCGAGGGCCTTCGGTGCCGGGGCCGGCGGGGTGCGGTTCAGCCGCCGGAGGGGCTGCCGCGGGGAACGATCTCAAGGACGACTCCGATAACGAGAATCATTTTCGTAGACGATAGCACCCTCCTTTATGCGAGGATGACGACAATGATTTTCATTTCATATCAGAGGAGGCCCCACGTGCCCATCCCCGTCGCCCTGATCGCGGGCCTGCACGGCAACGCCCGGACCGCCGCGGTCGATCGGCTGCTGCGGCGCCATCCGGGAGCCGTCGCGATCCACCACGACCTGCGCTCCATCGGCGCGGGCCGGGTCGAGCGCGTGGCCCGCGACGTCTCGGGCGTGCTGGACCTGGCCCGGGTACGCCTGCCGCACGGCTGCGTGACCTGCGCCGTCCGCGAGGATCTCCTGCCCGAGCTGCTGCGCCGCGCCGCCACCGCCTCCCTGCTGATCGTGGACCTGTGGGACTCGGTCGAGCCGCGCCCGGTGGCCGAGGCGCTGGCCGGGCAGGAGGTCTCCGAGCGGCTCCGGCTGGCGTGCGTCCACACCGCGCTGGACGCCGAGCACCTGCCCGTGGACATCTGCCGGGGCGACCGGCTCAGCGAGACCGGCCACGCGGCGGGCCGCGACCGGCGCTACCTGGCCGAGGTGCTGGCCCGGCAGATCGAGTACGCCACCAGCCTGTCCCTGCACGGCGGCGACGCCGAGGACACCGAGCTGTCGGCCGCCGTGCTGGGCCACCTGGCGCCGCATACGCCGATCCGCCCCGGACCCGAGATCACCGATGCCACGCTCCTCGTGGGCGAACTGGCCGAACGCGTCGCCCCGGCCACCGCCCAGCTCCCGGCGGACGCCCGGACGGGTGAGATCACCACGGTCGTCTGGCGCCGCCTGCGCCCGCTTCACCCGGGACGGCTGTTCGACGCCATGGACGAGCTGGTCACCACCACGGTCCGCTCGCGTGGCCGGTTCTGGCTGGCCAACCGGCACCAGCGCATGCTGGCCTGGGACGCCGTGGCCGGCGCGATCTCCGTCGAGGACGCCGGGCCGTGGCTGGCCGCGCTGCCCGAGGCGGCCTGGGACCTCATCGCGCCGGCCCGGCGCGCCGCCGCCGCCCTGGACTGGAACCCGATCATCGGCGACCGGGTCCAGCATCTCGTCCTCACCGGGCCCGACCTCGACCGGGACCGCATCGTCTCCCTGCTCGACTCGTGTCTGATCGGCCGCCACGACGCCCTGCCCGGCGCCGCTGAGTGGGCCGGCCTCGACGACCCGTTCGGCCCGCTGCTCGACCTGAGCGAGAGCTCGTGAACCCTGCGCGCGGCCTCCCCGAGTGCGGGCCGGGGGCCTCATCAGGGCGTGAGCGCGGTGGCCTTCCACTGGCTGCGGCGGTGGCGGGTGTTGCTGCGGGAGGTCTCGCGCTTGGGGACGGCCACGGTCACCAGCTCGCTTTCGTGATGCCGGGCAGCTCGCCGCGATGGGCCATCTCGCGGAAGCGCACCCGGGAGAGCCCGAACTTGGTCAGGTGCCCGCGCGGCCGTCCGTCGACGGCGTCGCGGTTGCGGACGCGGGTGGGGCCGGCGTCGCGCGGCTGGCGGCTCAGCTCGCGTACGGCCTGCTCGCGCTGCTGCGGGGTGCCGGTGCGGATGAGCTCCTTCAGCTCGGCCCGCCGTGCGGCGTAGCGCAGCACCACGGCCTTGCGGCGCTCGTTGGCGGTGATCTTGCTTTTCTTCGCCATCAGACCTTCTCCCCTCGTGCCCGGATCCGGGCGATGGCCTGCTCGATGCCGATCTTGTCGACGGTCTTGATCGCCCGGGCGCTGAGGGTGAGCCGCACGAAGCGGCCCTCGCCGGGGAGCCAGTAGCGGCGGCTCTGGATGTTGAGGTTCCACCGTCGGCGGGTGCGGCGGTGGGAGTGGGAGACGTTGTTGCCGAAGATCGGCTTGACGCCGGTGAGCTGGCAGTGCGCGGACATCAGGTCCTTCCCGTTTCGAGTTCCGGTGATGAGACTGTGCCATGATAACGACAATGGTTTTCATTACAAGGCTGGGCTCAATGGAGGCATCCTCATGACATCCGCCGGCATCGGCACGGTCTTCGACAGCGCCGCCGCCGAGTACGCCGAGGTCTCCCCGTGGCTGTGGGACCGCATCGGAGAGGCGGCGGTCACGGCCGCCCGGATCCGGCCCGGCGAACGCGTGCTGGACCTGTGCTGCGGCGTGGGCTCCTCGGCCATCCCGGCCGCGAAGGCGACCGGGCCGCAGGGGCACGTGGACGCCGTCGACCTCGCCGGCGAGCTACTCGCCCACGGCCGGCGCCGCGCGGCGGGCGAAGGGCTGCGCAACACGCGCTTCGTCCAGGCCGATGCCACCGCCTGGGAGCCCGGCCAGGGCAGCCTCTACGACGTGGTGCAGTGCGTTCACGGCGTGTTCTTCCTGCCGGACATGGACGCGGCGGTCTCCCGTCTGACCAGGTTGCTCCGCCCGGGAGGACGCCTGGCCATCACCACGTGGGCCGAAGGCGCGATGGAGGGCTTCGGCCGGCTGCTCGCCGAGGCGGTCTCGCGCGTACGGCAGACCCCCGTAGGTCCGCCCGGCGGCAAGCAGGCGGCGTCCCGGATCGACACCGAGGAGGAGCTGGCCGGATGGCTGACCGCGCGGGGGCTGACCCGGGTCACCGTCACCCGGTCGCCTCTGCGCGTCCCCCTGGACGCCACGCTCGCCTGGCGGATCGCGCTCGGCAGCGGCTTTCGCGGCATGCTGACCGGCCTGCCCGACCCCACCGTCGAACAGGTGCGCACGACCTTCGCGCACCTCCTCGGCGAACGCCGCATGGGCGAGCTCGACGCCACCTCACTCATCGGTACGGGCACTCCCGCCACGCCCCCACCCGCCTGAGTCTCATCACCGGCCCCGCCCGCCTGACCTCACCCCGCCTGACCTCACCACCGGCCCCGCCCGGCGTGCCGTCAGGAGGCGGCCGTCTCCTCGGCCGTGCGCGATGGCTGGTCGCGGTCGAAGTGATCGGCGTGGAACAGCCCTTCCGACAGCAGGCGGCGTACGTGCTCGTCGGCGGCGCTGTAGTAGACGAAGGTGCCCTCACGGCGGCCCTTGACCAGACCCGCCAGGCGCAGCTTCGCCAGGTGCTGGCTGACGGCGGTGGGCGCGGCGTCGGCGAGCTCGGCCAGGCAGGCCACGTTGGACTCACCCTGCAGCAGCGCCCACAAGATCTTGATGCGGGTGGGGTCGGACAGCAGCCGGAACGACTCGGCCGCCAGGTGCACCTGCTCCTCGTTCGGCATGTCGAGGTCCGGCAACGACGTGTGCATGCCCCAAGCCTACTCCTTCCTATCTGCGCACATGCGTATATACGCTGATACTGTGACAACGAAGCTGAGCACCCCCATCGGCAGTGATCTCGCCGCGCCGCCACCCTCGCGAGCCCTGTCGTCGTGGCGGGCGGGGATGTGGTCGCTGCCCGAGGTGCGCTGGGCGGCCATCGCGACCGTGCTGTTCGCCGCCGGTGGCATCAATCAGCTGGCCGGCGCGCCCGCCTGGCTGTGGTGGGGCCTGTATCTGGCCTGTTACGCCGCCGGCGGCTGGGAGCCGGGACTCGCGGGCGTGCGGGCGTTGCGCGAGCGGACGCTGGACGTCGATCTGCTGATGGTCGCCGCCGCGATCGGCGCGGCCTCCATCGGTCAGGTCTTCGACGGCGCGCTGCTCATCATCATCTTCGCCACCTCCGGCGCGCTGGAGGCGCTGGCCACCAAGCGCACCGAGGACTCGGTACGCGGGCTGCTGGATCTGGCCCCCGAGCAGGCGAGCAGGCTGAGCCCCGGCGGGCGGGAGGAGGTCGTCGAGGCGGCCGCCCTCCACGTGGGTGAGACGATCCTGGTCCGGCCCGGGGAACGGATCGGCGCCGACGGCCAGGTGCTGTCCGGCGCCAGCGCCGTGGACCAGGCCGGCATCACCGGCGAGAGCCTGCCGGTCGACAAGCAGCCTGGGGATGAGGTCTTCGCCGGGACGGTGAACGGCACCGGCGCGCTTCGGGTGCGGGTGACGCGACCGGCGAGCGAGACGGTGGTCGCCCGGATCGTGGCCATGGTGGAGCAGGCCAGCGCCACCAAGGCGCGCACCCAGTTGTTCGTCGAGAAGATCGAGCAGCGCTATTCGATCGTCATGGTCGCCGCCACGGTGGCATTGTTCGCGCTGCCGCTCCTGTGGGGCACGCCGGTGCAGGACAGTCTGCTGCGCGCGATGACCTTCATGATCGTCGCTTCGCCCTGCGCGGTGGTGCTGGCCACCATGCCGCCGCTGCTGGCCGCCATCGCCACCGCCGGGCGGCACGGCGTGCTGGTCAAGTCGGCGGTGGTGATGGAGCAGCTGGGCACCGTCACGGCGGTCGCCTTCGACAAGACCGGCACCCTGACCGAGGGCCGCCCACACCTGACCGGCGTGCATGTCCTCCCCGACGCCGGTCTCACCCCCGACCGGCTGCTCGCGCTGGCCGCCTCCGCTGAGCAGGATTCGGAGCACCCGCTGGGCCGCGCCGTGGTGGCGGCCGCCCACGCGGCGGGGCTGCCCGTGACCCAGGCCCACGAGTTCGCCTCCGAACCCGGACGCGGCGTGCGGGCCCACGTCGAGGGCCACCACATCGAGATCGCCAGTCCGGCACACCTCCTCACCGGCAGCGAGGACACCCGTCCAGCACGCCTGCTCCCCGGCAGGGAGGACGGAGGTGGCGGCCCGCACGGTTCGGACGGAGGTGTCGGCCGGCTGGTCGATGAGTTGCAGGGGGGTGGGCACACGGTGGTGGTCGTGCGGGTGGACGGTGTCCCGGCCGGGGTGCTGGCCCTGGCCGATCGGATGCGGCCCGGCACCGCCGGGGCCGTGGCGCACCTGACGGAGCTGACCGGCTCCGCGCCGGTGCTGCTGACCGGCGACAACCCGAGGGCCGCGGCCAAGCTGGCCGCCGAGGCCGGAATCGGTGAGGTCCGCGCGGACCTCCTCCCGGAGGACAAGGTCGACGCGGTGCGTGAGCTGCAGGCGGCCGGCGGGCGGGTGGCGCTGGTCGGCGACGGCGTCAACGACGCCCCCGCGCTGGCATCCGCCCACGTGGGCATCGCGATGGGCCGCACCGGGTCCGACCTGGCACTGGACACCGCCGACGCGGTCATCACCCGCGACGAACCGGCCACCGTCCCGGCCGTCATCGCGCTGGCGCGGCGGGCTCGCCGGCTGGTGATGGCCAACCTCGCCATCGCCGCCGCCTTCATCGCCGTACTGGTGGCCTGGGACCTGTTCGGCGATCTGCCGCTGCCGCTGGGCGTGGCCGGGCACGAGGGTTCCACCATCATCGTCGGCCTCAACGGACTGCGCCTGCTGCGCGACGCCGCCTGGCGTCGCGCGGCAGGCAGGAAGGAAAGCCGCACCCGGACCCGCCGCTGAGATCTTCGAGCTAGCCGGTCACCGCGTCCCCTGAGCCTGGCGGGCGCCTGATCGCGGCACCAGCGACGACGGCACCTCGGCGAAGAACGCGCTCATCAGCCACGCAGCCGGCAAGGCGCGATCGGGCGCCTTGCCGGATCCGTACCGGTGTTTCGCTCAGTTCCGCAGGAAGGTCAGCAGTGCCTCGTTCACCTCGGTGGCGTGCGTCCACAGCAGGCCGTGGGGCGCGCCGTCGATCTCCACATAGGTGGCGGCGGGGAGCATGGCGTGGAAGGGGCGGGCGGTGGCGTCGATGGGCAGGATGCGGTCGGCCGTCCCGTGCACGATCAGGGCGGGCACACCGGACCGGGCCAGCGCGGCCACGTCCGCGCGGAAGTCGGTGGTCCAGGTCGGCACCGCCGCGACCGAGGCGTACGCCGACGCGCCGGCGGCGACGTTCCAGCTCTGCCGCAGGGCCGCCTCGCTGATCCGGCTCCCGAGCGTCTCGTCGGTGTTGTAGAAGTCGGCGTAGAACGCGTCGAAGTAGGCGTAGCGGTCGGCGGTGACGGCGGACAGGATGCCGTCGAAGACCGACTGGTCCACGCCGGTCGGATTGTCGCCGGTCTTGAGCAGGAAGGGCTGCAGCGCGCCCAGGAAGACGACCTTGCCGACCCTCTCGGTGCCGTACGTGCCGACGTATCGGGCGACCTCGCCGCTGCCCATGGAGAACCCGGCGAGCACGACGTCGCGCAGATCGAGGGTGCGGAGCAGGATGTCGAGGTCGGCGGCGAAGGTGTCGTAGTCGTAGCCCTTCGTCGGCCCGCTCGACCGGCCGAATCCGCGCCGGTCGTAGGTGATCACCCGGTGTCCGGCGTCGAGGAGTGCCGTGACCTGCTTCTCCCAGGAGTGGCCGTCGAGCGGATAGCCGTGGATGAGCACGATCGGCCGGCCGGAGCCGTGGTCCTCGTAGTAGAGCCGGATCGGCGTGGTGTTCTCGGTGCCTACGGTGATGTGAGCCATGGTCGTACGAGCCTTTCGGGAAGAGGTGGGCGGGTCAGCGCTGAGCGGCCGCGCGCTCGATCAGGTCGGCCACGGCGTCGCTCCTGGAGACCAGGACGGCGTGGGAGGCGTCCTTGACCTCGACGACGGCGCGGGCGTCGGCGCGCTTGGCCATGAAGCGCTGGGCGGCGGCGGGGATGTTCTTGTCCCCGGTCGGGATCAGCGCCCAGGAGGGAATGTCCTTCCAGGCCGGGGCCGCGGAGGCCTCGTTGAGCGCGGCGGCGGTGATGGGACGCTGGGTGGCGGCCATCAGGCGGGCGGCGCGGGCGGGCACGTCATGGGCGAACTGCTTGCGGAACTTGCTCTGCTGGACGTAGAGGTCGGTTCCGCCGCCGGCCAGCGGGACCTCCTGCAGGGTCTCGCCGAGCGTGCTGCCGGGATACTTGCCGGCCAGGTCGGCGGCGCTCTCGCCGCTTTCGGGGAGGAAGGCCGCGACGTACACCAGGGCCTTGACGTTGTCGTTGCCGCGGGCGGCGTTGGTGATGACCGCGCCGCCGTAGGAGTGTCCGGCCAGGACGACCGGGCCCTTGATGCTCTTGAGCAGGTCGGCGGTGTAGGCGGCATCACTGGCCAGGCCGCGGAGCGGGTTGGCCGTGGCGATGACGGTGTGGCCGCGGCGCTGCAGGCGTTCGGCCACACCGTTCCAGCTGGAGGCGTCGGCGAACGCGCCGTGCACGAGCACCACGGTGGGCTTGGCCGTGCTCGGCGTCGCGGCGGACGCGGCGGTCGTGGTGTTCGCGGCTGTCGCAGCCGACGCGGCGGGCGCGGCGGCTGCGACGGCGAGAAGGGAGACCGCGCCTGCGAGCAGGGCGGTGATGGGGCGGCGGAAGCGGGCCATGACTGGGCTCCTCGGGTTGTCCTGCGCTTCGAACACGATGAACCCTAGCCGATTGAATCGTGTACGAGGTAGTCGTATGCGATGTGCTCTCGCTCACAATGGGCGTGGTCGTTTGAATCGCCTGCGATTTAGTCGGGCGGGCCCGATCTCGGCTAGGCTCACGTCATGAGACCTGATACCGAGGACGACACCGGGCCGCTGGCGGCGATGCTCTGCTTCGACCTGTACGCCGCTTCGCGCAGCGTCACGTCCGTCTACCGGACCCTGCTCGACCCGCTCGGCCTGACCTATCCGCAATATCTGGTGATGGTCGTCCTGTGGCGGCACGAGGAGTGCACGGTCCGCGAGGTCCTGCAGGAGCTGCAGCTCGACTACAACACCGTCTCCCCGCTGCTCAAACGGCTGGAGACGCGCGGCCTGCTGATCCGGCGCCGCCGCCCCGACGACGAACGCTCCGTCACCGTGGCCCTCACCGACGAGGGCCGGGAGATGCGGGAGCGGACCCGCCACATCCCGGAGATCATCGGTGAGGCGATGGGGATCGACGGGCCCACGATCGCCAGGCTGCAGGAGATCCTGCGCACCATCACCACCTCCGCCACCGCCCGCGCGGCGGCGAGCTGACCCACCCCGCGGTCCCGTTCTCCTGGTGGAGAAGGCGCGTCCTAGTGGCCCGTCACGCAACCTTGGCCGGGTAACTGGTCCAGCTGCGGATAGGTGAACTGGCCGCGAAGCTTGTCTTGGGTTGTGCGCGAGCGTTGCGCCAGCGCACGTAGGCACCGATCGCCGCGTTCTGCTCATCGTGGCTGCGGTGGTCGGTGCCGTTGAGG
>NZ_JBITLM010000012.1:0-326917 GCF_044465295.1 Nonomuraea sp. NPDC049714
ATGTCGCGCTACGACCCGGAACGGATGGAGTTGTCCACCCGCGACCGCGTCGCACTGGCCGCCTACACGGAGATCAAGGAAGGCCGCGGCACCCCCAACGGGGGTGTGTGGCTGGATGTGTCCCATCTCCCCCGCGAGACGATCATGACGCGGCTGCCCCGCGTCTACCAGACGCTCCTCGAACTGCAGATGCTCGACATCACCAAACAACCGATCGAGATCGCGCCGACCGCGCACTACTCGATGGGCGGCGTCTGGGTACGGCCCGAGGACCACGGCACGGACGTCGACGGCCTGTACGCGATCGGGGAGGCGGCCAGCGGCCTGCACGGCGCCAACCGCCTCGGCGGCAACTCCCTCATCGAACTCCTCGTCTTCGGCCGCATCGTCGGACAGGCCGCGGCCCAGTACTCGGCGGGCCTCGACGCCCAGCGCCGCTCGGCCGAGGCGCTCGACGCGGCGCGGGCGGAGGTGGACGACCTCCTCGTCGCCGACGGCCCCGAGAACGTACGGTCACTGCAGCGAGCCCTGCGCGACATCATGACCGAGCACGCCGGCGTGGTCCGCGACGAGACCGGCCTGCGGCAGGGCCTGGCCGCACTCTCCACGGTGGAGGCGCGCATCGACGACGTCGGCGTGCACCCGGACATCGCCGGCTTCCAGGACCTGGCGCACGCCTTCGACCTGAAGTCGGCGGCGCTCGCCGCACGGGCGACCGTCGAGACCGCGCTCGAACGACGCGAGACCCGTGGCTGCCACAACCGCTCCGACTACCCCGACCTCGATCCCGCGCTGCGGGTCAACCTCGTATGGTCCGGCCCCGGATCAGTGGCCAGGGAGACGATCCCCCCGATCCCCGACGAGATCACGGCGCTCATGCGCGAGGTCTCCAGCGTCGGAAAACTCGTCGAATAACACCACCTGTGAAGTTTCCCCCGAAAGGACGACGATGAGCCCTGTAGTCGTGGGCGTGGACGATTCCGACGAGAGCCTGCGAGCCGTGGAGTGGGCCGCCGGCGAGGCCGAACGCCGGCGGCGGCCGTTGCGGATCCTGCACGCCTTCATCTGGCCGCTGCTGAAGGCACCCCTCGGACCGGCGCCGGGAGCGCCGCCCGAAGCCGGTCTCCGGCACGCCGCCGAACGTGTCCTGGCCAAAGCGCTGGACCGTGCGCGGGCGGTCGCCCCCGGCGTCGAGGTGACCACCGGCCTGCCGGAGACCGAGCCCGTCATCGCCCTGCTGCGCAACTCGCACGAGGCGGAACTGCTCGTCATCGGCAGCCGTGGGCTCGGCGAGGTGAGCGGCCTGCTCCTGGGCTCGGTGGGCGCCCGGCTGGCGGCCGAGGCCGCCTGTCCCGTCCTCGTCGTACGCGGGCCCGCCACGCCACACGGACCCGTGGTGGTCGGCGTCGCCGAGCACGACGAGAGCGAGGCGTTGCTCGACTTCGCGTTCGCGCACGCCGCCCGGACGGCGAATCCCCTGATACTCGCGCACGTCAGCGCCGGGAAATCGGCCGCCCCGAATCGCACGGCCCTGCCGGAGCACGTCCTGGCCCGGTGGCGGGAGCGCTTCCCCGCCGTCACCATCGACCACGAGTCACTCACCGGCCGCCCGGGTAAGGAGCTGACGCACGCCGCGTCCCAGGCATCCCTCCTCGTGGTCGGCTCTCATCACCGCCACGAGCTCAGCGCGCTGCTGCACGGCTCGGTCAGCCAGACCGTCCTGCACCACGCCACCTGCCCGGTGGCGATCATTCAGGTCAGACATGCCGGTTGAGCTCGCGGGCACCTCTCAGCAAGGAATTTCGGCTGCTGTCACGAGTCCTGAGGGCTGTCCGGTCTCAGCTGGCGAGTGGGGCGATCGATTCCCCCAGACGGCAGGAAGAGCGCCATCACCTGGCAGCTCGCTCGCCGCCGGACGCGGTCAGCTCCGGGCGGAGAGGTCATCGACGTGAGCCGGCCCGCCGGGAGATCGGGGAAGCGAGCACCGAATCCACCAACCCTGGCCTGTCCGTTTTCACCGCCAAGGGTCTCGCGAGCCGATCACGGAGTGTTAGGCCGTAGCCACCGTGCCTTCGAGCAGCGTGCTGCGGATCTGTTTGCGGGACACGATGCCGAGCTTCACGAAGATCTTGCGTAGGTGCCATTCGACGGTGTGCGGGCTGATGAAGAGCTGAGCGCCGATCTCGGGGTTCGTCAATCCGTCGCCTGCCAAGCGTGCTATCTGCGATTCCTGGGCGGTGAGAGTGATGTGCACCTCGACGGAGCGCTTGCGTATCGTCTCGCCGGTGGCCTGGAGCTCACGCCGGGCGCGTTCCGCGAACGCCTCAGCGCCCATCTGGCTGAGCATCTCGTAGGCGATGCGCAGTTGCTCGCGTGCGTCGGCGCGGCGGTTCTCCCGGCGCAGCCACTCGCCGTAGAGCAGCCGAGTGCGGGCGAGTGCCATCCGGACCTCGGTGCGGCTGAGCCGCTCAATCGCCTCGCGGTACAGGGCGTCAGCGGCCGGTCCTTTGCTCACCTGAGCGCGCACGCTCGCCGAGATGCCGAGGGCCCAGTCGGTGCCACTGGCCTGTGCCATCTCGTCGAGTAGCTGGGCGGCGGCCGCGGCGCGGGCCGGCCTTCCGCTCCGGGCGGCGGCCTCGACGAGCTCGATCATGGACCAGGTGGACAGTCCCAACTCCTTCGGGTGCTTGCAGCCTCGCTCGGCCGCAACATAGGCCTCCTCGTAGCGGCCGAGGCCGTTATAGAGCACCGCGTTCGCCCATTGGGTAGCGGTCGCCACCTTTCCTTCCCCTTCGAGGACCGTATCTCGCGTGATCGCTTCGATCACCTCACGTGTCGCGGCTTCCCGGCCTCTCCACGGCTCGAGCACCAGGGCCCCGTACTGGGCGTTGAAGCGGCTGCCCGTCACGTCACCGATCGTCATCGCCTCGGCGACCAGCGCATCCGTGAAGGCGAGCTCGCCAGCGAGTACCCGATTCGACAGGAGCAGCAGAAGAGCCGACGGCAGTACCGACAGATCCCCCGTTTCGCGCGCCAGATCGACCAGCTTCGCCGAAAGCACATACCAGCTGTCGAAGTCCCAGGCGTTATGGGCCATGCGGCAGGCAAGCGGGAGCCAGCCAAGGCCCTCTTCCCTGGAGAGTCCTTCGGTATGGCGGGTGGCGCGATCCGTCATCTGCCCGGGCTGACGACGTTCTCAGCAGCGGGAACGTTGTACGCCGTCCCGTCCGGCATGGGTCCGACGACCCCAAGCCGCTCGGGGTGTGTACCGCGCCGGCCGACGGTTCACCGGCCCGTTGAGCCACGCCACGTTGGCATCCCCAGATGCAGGATGGTGGCCGCCCCGGCATTGACCGGGGAGTCGCTGCCCGTGGCGAGTCCGCCACGGCGATCGACCGAAAGGTCTCTCGCCGAGCGGAGTGCTGGTGCCCACAGTCACGGGCGCACGCAGCTCGCCGCCGCCGCAGTTTCCGTAAATGTGCGCGTCCGGATACGGGATGAAGAAATCCAAAGATCCGTCACGAACAGGCCCGGCCGTCCTGTCATAGCTGCAGAACCGTCCGTCATCAACGCGACGGATGCAGGAGCAGGTGCGGACATGGAAAAGGGGCCTGACCCAAGACCCTGCGATACGTGGTCATTGGGGGCGGCCCGGACGCCATCAGCTGAACGCACGCCGGCCAGGTAAATGTCACCCTGCCCGATTTCCCCAGATGACCACCTCTTCGTGGCGCCGTTCGGAGGGGGACGGCGCCACCCTCACTCTCACACGATGAAGAAAAGGACTCCCCCAATGTTCCGACGCTCGAACACCGCCTTCGCCGCCGTCCTGGTCGCCCTGACCGGCACCCTGGCCGCCCAGCCCGCGAACGCGACCGTCACGCACGGCACCAAACCCACCGTCGTCCTCGTTCACGGCGCCTATGCCGACGCCTCCGGCTGGAACGGAGTCATCGCCCGGCTCAGCAACGACGGTTATCCGGTGCTCGCCACCGCCAACCCGCTGCGCGGCCTGGCCTCCGATGCCGCCCACCTCAAGAGCCTGCTCGCCACCGTGGACGGGCCCATCATCCTGGTCGGCCACTCCTACGGCGGCGCGGTCGCGACCAACGTCGCGGGCGACGATCCCGACGTCAAGGCCCTGGTGTACGTCTCAGCCGTCATCCCCGACCAGGGCGAGAGCGTCTTCGACCTGTCCACCAAATACCCGGGCAGCCAGATCGGCGACAGCACGATCAAGACCGTACCCCTGACCTCTGGCGACGCCGACGTCTACATCAAGACCGAGAACTTCCCCGACATCTTCGCCGCTGACCTGCCCCGCTCCACCAGCGCTCTCCTGGCCGCCACCCAGCGGCCGATCACCTACGGCGCGCTGACCGAGCCCTCCGGCGCGCCCGCCTGGAAGACCGTACCGTCCTGGGCCCTGATCTCCCGCGAGGACCGCATCATCCCGCTCCAGGCCCACCGCTTCATGACCGCACGCGCCAAGTCCCGCACGGTCGAGGTTTCCGGCTCGCACGCCGCGCTGACCTCCAAGCCCGACACGGTCGCCCAGCTCATCAAGACCGCAGCCCACGCCACTAACTGATCATTTCTCGACGGCGTCGCTGTCACTGTGCTGCGGCGTTCGCCAAGTCCTGGCACCCCGATGATCCTGGCCTTCGCCCTACCAGTACATGCATGTCACATTTCGTCGCCCCGTCCGGTCGTTAGTAGGAAATGTAACCGAGCATGGCGCGCCTTTGCGGTCGCCCTGGTAACCGGCGTCTTCCCCCATCTTCTCCGTCAACCCGTCCGTGACCCGCGCAGTCGTCCTCGACTCCAGAGAATGAGGCAGAAATGTCCGAACAGCCGCTAGACGGAGCCGTCGCGCTCGTCACCGGCGCCAGCAGCGGTATCGGCGCCGCGACCGCGCGCCGTCTCGCCCGCGAGGGCGCGGCGGTCGCCCTGGTCGCCCGTCGCCGCGATCGCCTGGACCAGGTCGCGAGCGACATCGCGAAGTTGGGCGGACACGCGGTTGCGGTTGAGGCCGACATCACCGAGCCGGAACGCGCCGAGGACGCGGTGCAGGACACGCTGGACCGGCTCGGGCGCCTGGACATCCTGGTCAACAACGCCGGGATCATGCTGCTCAACCCGGCCCTGCACACCACCATCGAGGAGTGGGACCGGATGATCTCGCTCAACGTGGCCGCGCTGCTGCACATCACGCACGCCGCCGTCCCGCACCTGATCTACGCCGCGTCGACATCGCCGCGGCAGGTGGCTGATCTGGTGAACGTCAGCTCGACCGCCGGGCGAGCCTCCCGGCCTGGGAGCAGCGTCTACGCCCTGACCAAGTCCGGCCTGAACGCGTTCACCGAATCCCTTCGCCAGGAACTGTTCAGCGAGCACGTCCGGGTCAGCGCCGTGGCGCCCGACGTCGTGGACACCGAACTGGTGAACCACCTCAGCGACACCATTCGGGACGCGGCCCGCCGGCAGATCGCCGGAATCGAAGCGCTGCGGCCAGAGGACATCGCGGACGCGATCAGCTACATCGTCACACGAGAGCGGAGGGTCGCCGTCAACGAGATGCTGATCCGTGCCGGCGACCAAGCATGGTAGCCGTTCCCACCCGAGCGCGAGCTTACGAAGGCCAATGCCGGCGCGCTTCGTCGCCGTCGCCGCTGAGAACGACCGGACAACCTGCTCAGCCATGAACACCCCGACGACACCCCCTTACCGAAACAAGCAGGAGGCAGACAGATGAGCAGCAACTACGACGTCATCGTGATCGGCGGCGGATCGCCTGGGGAGCACTGTGTCGGCGCCCTGGCCGAAGGCGGACTGCGCGTCGCGCTCGTGGAACGGGAACTGGTCGGCGGGGAGTGCTCCTACTGGGCCTGCATCCCGTCCAAGACGCTGTTGCGTGCGGGCGAGGCGGTCCACGGCGCGCGGGAGGCGGCCGCCACCGCCGAGGTCGACGCCGAGCAAGCCCTGGCCTGGCGGAACTTCATGGTGTCCGACTACTCCGACGCGGGCCAGCAGCGGTGGCTGGCCGCAGGCGGCATCGATCTGCTGCGCGGCACCGGCCGGCTCGCCGGGCCGGGTGTCGTGGAGGTGAGCGGTGTCCGCTACACCGCCGATCACATCGTCATCGCCACCGGCGCGTCACCCGTCATCCCTCCTGTCCCGGGCCTGCGGGAACTGCCGGGCGTCTGGACCAGCCGCGAGGCGACCAGCATGAGGGCGGTCCCGCGACGGCTTCTCGTACTCGGCGGCGGTGCCGTCGGTGTGGAGATGGCCCAGGCGGTACGACGTCTGGGCGGCGAGGTGGTCCTGACCGCGCGGGGCCGGCACGTCCTTCCGCGCGAACCCGCACCACTGGGCGAGGCGCTCGGCGAGGTTCTGCGCCGCGACGGGATCGAGGTCGTGCTCGGCCCGCAGGTCGTCGGCGCCCGGCGCGACGATGAGGAATACGTTCTCACGCTCGACGACGGTCAAGAGCTGCGCGGCGACAAGCTGCTCGTCGCCGCCGGGCGGCGCCCACGCGTGCACGACATCGGCCTGGAGACGGTCGGTGTGAGCGCCGACGGCCATGGCATCCCGGTCGATCGGCGTTCGCGCGCCGCCGAGAACCTCTGGGTCGTCGGCGACGCCACCGGCCTTTGGATGCTGACCCATGTCGGCAAATACCAGGGCGAGGTCGTCGCGGACAACATTCTCGGCACGCCCCGCGAGGCCGACTACACGGCCGTGCCCCGCGTCGTCTACACCGACCCGCAGGCCGCATCGGTCGGCGACGCCGAGGCACGCTTCAGCGCCACCGTCCCCCTCTCCGAGGTGGCCAAGACCGCTACGTACACCCGCGCCTATGCGGAATCCAACGGATTCCTCACGCTGCTCAGCGACGGCCGCGTGCTCACCGGCGCCTACGCTCTCGCCCCCGAGGCGGGCGAGTGGCTGCAGCAGGCGACCGTCGCGATCCGCGCCCGGATCCCGCTGGACGTGCTGCGCGACACCATCCAACCGTTCCCCACCTTCTCGGAGATCTACGTCGCCGCGCTCAAAGGCCTGCACAACAAGATCACAGGGGCCGGGGAACCAACCCGGCAGGAAGCGTCATAGACCTTACGACCCGCACCCGGTGCGTCAGCAGTGGAAACCTAAGGATCAGGACGGCCTGCTCGACGACGTGATGCTCAAAAGCGAGGCACACGCCCAGTGGCCGACGATCAAACTCAGAACCGCACCCGGCGCGAGTGGAGCCGCTGCGACCCGTACGGCATTTTCCGCGCTTCCTGGAGCCGAGACCCAGGGGGCGCCGCCCCCACAGAGAACAACACGGTCGAGCAGGTTGTCGCCGCCGTTGTGACTGTCGCCCGGACCCAACTGAAACATCCCGCTCATATCGACCTGTCGTTCACGAGGTGAAGATCATGACCGTTCATCAGATTCATCAGCACCGGGAGCTCCGATCCCCTCTGAGCTGGACCGCCCACGCCGCCTGCCAGGACGCGGACCCCGGCCTGTTCTTCCCGATCACCTGGGACGCCCGGCCGAGCCTGCCCACCGATCAGGCACGGCGCATCTGCCAGGCCTGCCCCGTACGGCCGGCCTGTCTCGACTGGGCCCTGAGCACCGGTGAACCGGACGGCATGTGGGGCGGCACAACCCCGGAGGAGCGCCGCCGGTTACGCGCCCGCCAACGGCGGGCCACAGCCTGACGACGTCCGAGTCGAAGCTGATGGATCGCAAAGAAGCTCCCTGCGGCTGTCACGAGTCCGGAGGCTGTCCGGTCTCAGCTGGCGAGTGGGGCGATCGATTCTCGCTCGTCCACGCGACGCAGTTCTTCGAGTTCGCCCACGCGATCGCGGATGAGGCCACGGTCGATGGCAAGGTGCACATCGCGCCCGTGCGCTTCCAGCCCATGGCGGGCGACGACGTAGCTCAGGCGGTCGCCCGGGTCGCGGTGGGGTCGCCGCTGAACGGCCGGGTGGAGGTGGCCGGGCCCGAGCAGTTCCGGATGGACGAGTTCTTCCGCATCGCCCTGGCCGCCTGGGAGCCCGGTGACGGCGCCACCCTCGGCCAGATCCGCTACCGCGACTGGCTCGACCGCGCCACCACCGGCAAATAGACAAAGACCGCCCTGCGCAAGGCGGTTCGATCTGTGACACCCGCCGTCTTGTCCTGGCCGCAGGACCGAACGTCGCGGTCGTGAGACACCGTTGAGCGGAGGAACCTCATCACCCCTGGCTCGCCCGCCGGCCCTTCGCGCTTCGCACCTCATTCGCCCGGTGCGACGAACCCATCCCCGCAAACACGCTCGGAGGAGAGATGAGCAGCCCCACCGATGAGAACAACTTCCTGCACGAGCTCAAGGTCGTGGTCGCGATCGCACTGACCACGGCCGAAGCGAGTCATTCGCAGAATCCCCGTGATCTATCCGTCACCGAGTGGCTGTTCGATCCCATCGAGATCGAGCGCGAGCGGGTGGGACTGCGCGGCATTCTGGCCGCCATCACGGAGCTGGAGAACGGGTCCCTGTTCCGGCCCGCTACCGAAGACAGGCGCAACCGACCGTCTCAGCCTTCGCCCACGGACCTGTCGATCCGCCATGAACAGGCCAGAAAGCTGCACCTGTGACCGACCACGGACACCCCCTCGAACCCAATCCCGAAGACGGCGGGCAGCCCGCCAACCAGAGCACGACCCAGGGGCGGCGATGACGCCGAACCTGTCCACGGCCCCGCCCGAGTTGACCGACCCGCAGGCGCCGCACTTCAAGCACTTGTTCGTCCTGGTGGACGACGAAGAACCAGCCCAGCGCCAGGACCACAGCTCCTCCTGCGTCCGTCCTGACCGCGGCTGGCCATCCGAAAGGGGCCGCGGGCGATCATGTTGCGCGAAAACACCCCTTCTGACAATCGTCGAGCAAGGCGAGGGCACGGCTCGGGGCGAGGTCTGGGACGGGAACCAGGACATTTCCCACCCCGATCGGGACGAGGTCGCCCACTACTACCGCTTCCAGGAACTCAACCTCGGCCGGCGCTACCAGCGCGGCGACACCCCGCAGACCGGGCCCACCGGCGAGCCGATCTCCATGAATCCGGACGGCGTACGTCCGATGCGGCCCAACCCGCGGCCAGCCGATCATGCCCCGGGCAGCGCCATCCGTACCGCGCGGGAAGAGTTCAACCACACCTACTGCACCCTGTTGAACCAACTGGAGCAGACCTTCAACGGCAACCCGAAACTGCTCGGGGGCGCCGTCGGCACCATGTACGCACCCAAGGCCCAGGCACAGGCCCTGATGGTCATGCCTGTCAATCCCCTGAAATCGTGGAGACGTTCTATGCCACAGCGGTCCTCAGCAGGGCCGATGAAGCTTGTCTCTTCTCGATCATGTGACGTTCGAAGGTAATGGGCGGCAGGCCGTCATTGGCGCTGTGCCGCCGGATGGTGTTGTAGAAGTCGGCTATCCAGGTCGCGATCTTCAGGCGTGCCTCGGCCCGGGTGCGGAACCGGTGGCGGTGCACGTACTCGACCTTCAGTGTGCTGTTGAACGCCTCGGTCGCTGCCCGCCTGGATCACCGGGCTGGCAGTCATCTCGGCCAACCTCGGCGCCGTCGAGGTCATCGGCATGTCGGCCAACGGCGCCGAGTACGGCATGCCGACCATGCACTACTACTGGATCGGCGCGGTCCCGGCCATGCTGTTCCTCGGCATCGTGATGATGCCCTTCTACTACGGGTCCAAGGTGCGCAGCGTCCCCGAGTTCATGCGCCGCCGCTTCGGCCCTGGCGCACACCTGGTGAACGCGATCACCTTCGCCATCGCGCAGGTGCTCATCGCAGGGATCAACCTGTTCCTGCTGGCCACGGTGGTCAACGGTCTGCTCGGCTGGCCGCTGTGGGTGGCCCTGCTCCTCGCCGCCGCGATCGTCCTCAGTTACATCACCCTCGGCGGGCTGTCCGCGGCCATCTACAACGAGGTCCTGCAGTTCTTCGTCATCGTCGCCGCACTGCTGCCGCTCACCCTCATCGGGCTGCACCGCGTCGGCGGTGTCAGCGGCCTGGTCGAGAGGATGCGGACGGCCGTGGGGGGTGGCGCCGAGCAGCTCAACTCGTGGCCGGGCAACGAACTGGCCGGATTCGGCAGCTCGGTCCTGTCCGTCATTGGCCTCGTCTTCGGCCTGGGCTTCGTGCTCTCCTTCGGCTACTGGACGACCAACTTCGTCGAGGTCCAGCGCGCGATGGCCACCAACTCGATGCCGGCCGCGCGCAGCGCGCCGATCATCGCCTCGTTCCCGAAGATGTTCATCCCGTTCATCGTGGTGATCCCCGGGATGATCGCAGGGGTACTGGTTCCCGAGGTGGTGCGGCTCAAGGCGGGCGATCAAAGCGCGGGGATCACGTACAACGACTCGATCCTGCTGCTCATACGCGACGTGCTCCCCACCGGGCTGCTGGGCATCGCCCTGACGGGCCTGCTCGCCGCGTTCATGGCCGGTATGGCGGCCAACATCTCGGCCTTCAACACCGTCTTCAGCTACGACCTGTGGCAGCAGTACGTGAAGAAGGGCCGCTCCGACGGCTACTACCTGAAGGTCGGCCGGTGGGCCACGGTCGGCGCGACGCTCCTGGCAATCGGCACCGCCTTCATCGCCGCCGGCTACGGCAACCTGATGACCTATCTCCAGACCCTGTTCGGCTTCTTCAACGCTCCACTGTTCGCCACCTTCATCCTCGGCATCCTCTGGAAGCGGATGACCGCGACCGCGGGATGGGTGGGGCTGGTGTCCGGGACACTGGGCGCGGTCGCCGTGTGGCTGCTCAACGAGTTGGACGTCATCCACTTGCCCGGGCAGGGAGCGGCCTTCGTGTCCGCGGGAGTGGCTTTCGTCGTAGACATCGCGGTGAGCGTCCTGATCAGCTTGCTGACCTCCCCCAAGCCGGTGAGCGAGCTGAACGGGCTCGTCTTCTCGACGAGATCCAAGGAGCAGCGCACCGATCCTGCGGCGAGCCGCGTGCCCTGGTACCGGGCGCCGGTGAAGCTCGCGGGCATCTCCCTGGTGCTCGTCACCGCCCTCAACGTGATCTTCCGATGACCACTGTTCTTCACTCATCAGGAGCCGGTACATGACCAACAACCAGCCCGCCACAAGGGAAAACGCCGAACCACGCAAGGTCGGCGCCTTCGACATCCGCGTCGTCATCGCCGGACTGATCGGGTTCTACGGCATCGTGCTGATCATCATGGGGCTCGCGGTGGACTCGGCCGCGGACCGAGCCAAGACCGGCGACGTCAATGCCAATCTGTGGGCCGGCATCGGCATGGCGGCCGTCGCCGCCGTCTTCGCGATCTCGGTACGCCTACGCCCTCTCATCATCAAATCTCCCGCACAACCCACCGAGAAGGCCGTCGCCACCGGCCCCTGATGCATTTCACTACTGTGGTTCAGCGAGGAGAGCGGCCTCTGCTTGGTTTCTGTCGCTCATCCTGAAGGACTCTGCTGGTTAACTCGCTTCAGGCGGTCAGGGCTGGCTCGAGTTGGGCCAGGTGGCTGGTGCGTTCGTCGCCTCGATACCGCAACGGAGGACGTACTTGTCCCGCCTGGCGGGGGTGGTGTGTTCGGCGGGGGCGGCATCGAGGGTCTCCTGGATCGCTTGGGGTGCAGGGTGAGGTGGCGGCCGCTGTGCTGGGCGCTGGTGCATAGGGTCCGCTCCGGGCAGGGACGGCAGGTGCTGGGTGGGAAGGCGCCCACGATCATCGGGCGGTTCTTCTTCCGACAGCAGGCCGCGTCGGGCTAGTGAGCCGGTTTTGAGATTCGGTCGCAGTAGCGGCAGATGCGGTCGATGATCTGATCGGCGGTCTTGGTCCACGGGTACGGCTAGGCGTTGTGGTAGCCGGCATCGGCCCTGGCCCGCCAGTGCGTGAGAGCCCGTCCTACTCGGTCCTGCTCGTCGAGAAGATCGGCCAGCATCGTGTTCGCGGAGCCTTCACCAGAATCGGCCCGGGCGCGCCAGAGCACCAGCGCGTCATCCACTCGGCCCTGTCCGACCAGGAGCGTGGCCAGGAGTTCGGCCGCCTGCCCACTACCGGAGCGGATGGCGTGGTGGCACAGAGCTTGAGGAGCCCGGCGTTTTCCGGGCTCCTCAGGGATTACCTCAGTAGGCCAGGCGAAGGAGCACAGCTGATCATCCTGCCGTACGCGTTCCGTCTTCTGGGTGGCCGGAGCTCACGCTGCCAAGCGAAGCCCTCACGTCACTTCTTTCTCGCCACAATCCTCGGCCACCCCATCGTGCGGCCGGCATCCACGGCGAGCCTGCGGGCCCACTCTGCGCAGGCCGGGCGCGCTTGCGGTGCGGCGGCCAAGGCGGCCAGCTCCTGCCAGCGTAGGCAGTGCTTCCACCCGTCGGGCACCAGATCGGCGTGTTCCACAGTCATGGGACCTGAGCGCTCCAGATGGTCGCGCCACCAGCCCGGGCTGTGGAATGCCTTGTGGTCCCAGGTCCACATGTCGGCCAGGTGCCCCGGCGGCCCGCCGTCCAGTTCCTCGGTCACCCCCAGCGCCACGATGCCCAGCACGCCGCCGGGGGCAAGGAACTGCTGCAGGTAGCCGAGATAGAGGTCGTCGGTGCCGAAGTACTGGTAGGCGTCCAGGCTGATGATCACGTCGAAGTACTCGCGGGCGAACCTCAAATCGTGCGCCTCGACGCGGACCGGTATGACCTGCGACTCCACACCGGCCTCGACGATCAGCGGCCATGTCTCGGGACGCAGCCACATGTCGGCGGCCACGACATCGACCCCGAACTCCCTGGCCAGGAAGATCGAGCTGATCGCCCAGCCGCAACCCAGGTCCAGCACTCGCATGCCGGGGGCCAGGTCCAGCAGGTCGGTCAGCGACTCGGCCAACCACAACGGGTTGGGGCCGTCGGCGTATCGGCCCTGCCAGACCGGGTCGTACGACGCCGAGCGCGGGAATTGGGGATGGATCAGTTTTTCGACGGCCAATTCCGGGTCCGTGCCATCAGTTAGCAAGTCGCGTGCTCCGATCCTGTTCGGGGGATGCCGGGACCGTGCGGTCCCGCTGTCGCGGCGGTGCCGCGCCGGTCTTGTGGACCCGGCGGGCCGCCCACCAAGGACGTGCGCCACCAGGTTCGTCCAGGTAGCCGGCCGCCTGCAGCCGGAAGAGCCGCGCGTAGACGCCGCCGGCCGCCATCAGCTCGTCGTGGTCGCCCTCGTCCACGATGCGTCCCCGGTCGATGACGACGATGCGGTCGGCGACGGCGCCGTACGGTGGAGAAGCGGCGCGCGATCAGCAGCGTGGTGGAGCGGCCGGCGAGGTCGGCCAGTCGTGCGAAGATCAACGACACGTCGCGGAACTCGATCCCCTTGCGCAGCAGGCCGGGGAAGGCCGTCACGGCGGGCCGCGGCGCCGCCACCCGGATGTCCAGGAACTCGATCAGGTTCGCCAGGTGCAGGCTGTCGTCGTAGAGCTTCGCCAGGCCCTGGAACAGGCTCCGGATCGAGGTCTGGATGAGGATCACCGAGGTGACGTACGCCATGAGTTGCCCCGCCTGGCCGCTGCGCGTCGTGTCCTGTACGACGAGCAGCACGGCAATCCCCACGGCGACGGCTCCGGCCAGCGCGAGCAGGGCGCACACGACGAGCCGCCGTTCACCATCGTAGAACCCCCGGCCGACACCGTGGCCGGCAGACCGGCGAAGAACTGGTACGGGCGGCCGCTCGCCCCGGTCCTGGCGCGGGCCAGCGGGTCGTAGACCTCGGTGTCCTCGAAGTGCCGCAGCTCCAGCGTCAGCGCCTTGGCCAGGATCCGCTCGGTGACGGTGTTGTCCAGCCGGAGGTGCAGCAGCGCCTCGACGTAGCGCTGCCAGACCGCGAGCAGCACGGCCGCCGTCATCTTGATCGGTACCACCGCGGCCAGCAGGCGCACCATGCGCACCAGGACCCTGTCCGCGGCTCACCGGCGCCTCTCGGCTGCCGCGCCGGTCAGGTCGGCGGCGGGGCGGTTGCGGATCGCGCGCCGGCTGAGCGACCACAGCGCCCGGCACAGCCGCTCGCGGTCGCGGTCGATCCCGGCGAGCCGGATCGACTGGATGTGCGCCAGGCTCTCGACGACGTTCTGCTCGGTGCCGGTCAGCAGCCGGAGGGAGGCGAGCTCGCGGATCCGCCGGCTCGCGTCGGCGAGCGGCTGCCGCTGCCGGGCGAACACGGGCCGCAGCACGGCCTGATACTCCGCCGCGCGCGGGTCGGGACGGCGCTCTCCGGGGGTAAGGACCTCGCAGAGCAGCGGCCGGAGCTCGCGGAAGCGCTTGCGGGCCGTGTCGGTCACGTGCGCTGCGCCGTCATGCGGGTGCGGGCCGGCGCCCCAGGCCTCGTACAGCTCGTGCAGCGCGGCCACCTGCACCACGTCGGGGTCGAGCCGGCCGCGCCCGGCGTGCAGGAGGCGGACCAGGTCGGCCGCGACCTCGCTGCCGGCCCAGAACGCGGTCTCCACCGCGTCGATCGCGTGCCCGCCGCCGTACCGCTCCACCTCGCGGTCGTAGCTGCAGAACGCGAGATCCGTGGCCTGTCCGTCACGGACGAGGCCGCGGACCCAGGCCGCGCACTGGGACATGACCTCGGCGGCCAGGTCCTGGGCGGACGCATGGAACCGCAGGCGCAGGTGCGGTAGGGGATCGGCGTACCGGATGAAGAACCAGCGATCGGTCAGGCGGTCGAGGTCGGCCAGCAGCTTCCGCAGCGGCCCGGCGATGATCCCGTCGTGCTGGTCCGACGCCGCGTACAGCTTCAGGTGGACCCATTCGTCGCCGGGCAGCCAGCGGCGTGTGACGGCGGGAGGCGCGGCCGCGCGGGGGACGCTCGGCTCCGGCATCCGCGCGCGGTCACGCAGCACCAGCGGCACGACGAGCTCGGCGTGGTAGGGACGCCCCGCCCGGTCGCGCAGCCACAGGTCGCCGGGCCCGGGAATCGCTTCGAGCAGGCGGATCGACTCGCCGGGCTCGCCCGGCCGGGTCACTTGGCGGTGCAGTTCGTCCACCCACAGCGGGTGATCCAGATCGAGCAGCAGCCGATTGTCGCGATGGGTCAGGTAGACGTGGCGGGGGACCTGCCACCTCCTCCGCCACCTCTGGCAGGCGTGGAAGAAGTCGTCCGGATCCTCGACGGCCGAGAAGGTGGCGGCGGTGACCGTCCACTGGGCTGGATGCACCACCACATTGCCCCGGGTCAGCCGCGGCAGGAAAGGCGCGCCTGCCGCGCCGCCCCAGTCGAACATGCACGCCGGAGTGTAGCCGTCCTCGGAGAACTCCAGCAGGGCCCGGCAGATGTTCGGCGCCTGGGCGACGTTCACCGCGTGGGTCTGGCTGACCGACAGGGGACGGCCCAGCGAGACGGACCTCAGGTAGAAGTGGTTCGCGGCGGCGCCGAGCACGATGTCGGCCAGGGGGATCCGCCGCACCGGCGGCCCGGTCGGCTCGGCGTTCACGCACACTTCGTAGTCGCGCGTAGGGTGATGGCCGGCCAGGTTGCCGCTGCGGTTGTTCCTGATCCCGTAGTTGAGCTCGGCGAACACCGTGTCCGGGCGCAGCGTTTCCTCCAGCCGCTGCTGGGCGCGGATCCGTGCCACGGCGGCCTCGTCGAACAGGTCGAAGAACCGCCCGAAGGCCTGCCAGCCCCCGTAGTTCCCGATGGTGTTGAGCACCAGCCGCCACCGGCCGTCGCGGATCGCCTCGGGCGAGCCGGCGGCGATCTCGAAGAAGATGTCTTGAGAGGTACGCGGGCGGCTGTGCGCGTCGTCCGGACGCCAGACGGTGAGCCGGTCGAGCAGCTCGTCACCGAGCTCGACCGCGAGCAGGCCGTCGCGGGAGGCGCGGACCGCCGTCTCCACCAGGGCGCGGTCGCGCTCGAGATGCTCGGGCTCCGGCTGCCGCGGCCACAGGCGCCCGAGGACCGGCTGGCGGTACCTGCCGGGCGGCCCGAGGCCGGTCTCCGGGTTGAGCACGTCGAGCAGCGGCAGCTCCACCTCGGCGCCGTAGTGCTCCAGGAAGACGTGGTGGTAGTCGACGATGTGCGGCCGCCGCTGCCGGGCGCACCCGAGCCTGATCAGCAGCTCGGCCGCCCCGGCCGCCGCCGCGCCGATCTCCGCCGGCAGCGTCGCGGGCTCCAGCGCGAGCGCCGTGTCGAGCTGGAACGTCGGGCCGGTGAAGCCCGGCGTCATCGCGCGCTGGCACGCTTCCAGCCGGGCCACGTCCGCCGGGCCGGTCCGGCCGGCGCGCCGGTCCACCTCGTCGGCGAGCTGCCGCATGCGGATGAGGCCGTCGACGACGTCGTCGTGCACGCCCTGGTCGATCAGGCGCTTGACCAGGTGGACCTCGGGCAGCGGCTCGGTCGGCGCGGGCAGCAGGTCGGGCAGGAGGATGCCCAGGTCCCAGAGCTGGTCGAGCAGGCGGCCGATCTTCCCGGGGGGCGCGGCCGGGAAGCGGAGGGCCAGCCCGGCCGCCAGCTCGCCGAAGGTCGGCGTGTGCTCCGCCAGCTCCAGCGCCACGGCGAGGGGGCGGCCGACCGCCAGTTCGATCCGCCGGGACGCGGTCCGGTCCGGGTCGTCGAGCCTGTACAGGACGATCCGCGTGCCGGAGCGGTGCAGCAGCGCGTTCACCCGTACGCCGAGCCTGTCGCGGACGGCCCGGTCGCGCCCGAGCCGGTCGGTCAATCGGGCCAGCCAGACGTTGTCGGCCCGGGTCCGGGTCGCCCGCACCGGGTCGGCGGCCAGCGTCGCGATCTCGCCGGTTTCGGGGGCGCTGTGGAACGTGCCGGTGGCGACCCCGGCGAACAGCCCCATGGGGGTGGGCCGAGTGGACATCCTGGTCAGGTACCGGAGCAGGGCGGCGTGCCGGCGGTTCGCGGTCTTGCCGTCGCCGTCGAGCGCGGACAGCGCGGCGGCCAGATCCGGACTCGCAACCTGGACCGCCTGGCCGACGCGGGGCGAGGCGGCGAGTTCGCGAAGGGTCCGCCGACCCTGGTCGCGCGCCTCCGCCAGCGCGGCTCTCCCGGCGGCCGCGGCATCCGGAGGCGGCACCGCCGCGCTCTGGCTCAGGCCGGCGAACGTGTCGGCGGGCAGCACAGGCGCGCGGAGCATGAACAGCTCCGATGCCGTGTACAGGTTCGTGCGCTCCGCCTGCCCGCTGTCGGGGTGTGCCATGCGGCTCGTTCTCCTTGCTCTCGCGTTGCCTCTGCGGCGCCCGTCGGACGCCGTGCTCGCTCGCCGTTCCGGCCCGGATCAGCCGGCCAGCAGGGCGTGGGCCCAGCGGGGTGGCACCCGCTCGGCGACGGACAGCAGCGCCAGCGCGACGCCCGCTGCACCATCCAGGAGTCCGGGGTGGTCGATCCAGGCGCCGTCGGGGCTGGCGGCGAGCACCGAACCCGGCTCACCGGCCATCTGCGGCTTGTAGTCCCGCACGATCAGGGGGTGGCTCGGGTCGCAGCCGCCGAGCAGCCGGTCGACCAGGCGCTCCAGCGCCGCCCTGGCCGCCGCGCTGCCGGCCCGCGTGGCGAACTTCCCGCAGATCAGCAGCACTCCCGCGAGACCATGGCACAGCCCTGGACCGGTCCTGCGCGGCCGTGCCTCCATCTGGAGCAGGGCGGCCTCGAAACCCTCGATCGCAACGGCCCGTACGGACTCGTCGCCGAGCGCCTCGGCGGCGTCGAGCAGGGCCGAGGTGATGCCGGGAGCGCCGTAACAGTACGCGGGATCGGCCGCCTGCCCCAGGTGCGGCGCGACCTCACCCGACGCGTCGAACGGCATGACCCGCGACCAGGTGCGGCCGTGCTCGCCCTGCCAGGAGGCCGCAACGAGCTGGTCGGTGAGGGCGCGGATCGCCTCGCGCAGGCCGGGAGCCCGGTGATCGGCCAGCCATGCCCGGCTGAGCGCCGCCAGCGGCCCCGGAACGCCGTGGGCCAGGCCGAGGTCCACGTAGCCGTGGGGATAAAGCTCCCTCTCCCCTTCCCGTCCGTAGTTCTCCGGCGCGATCCGCCATGGCGTCCACCGGGAGGTGATGAGCGCCCCGCCGTCAGGACCGTCGGTGGCGCAGCGGGCGACGAGGCGCTCGACACCGCGCGCGGTGATCCGCTGTACGACGTGATCAGCGGGCCGGCGGCAGGCGTAGCCGAGGATCCCGGCCAGCCCGCTGATCACGTCGTAGTCATGCACGATCAGGGCGCGGCCGGCGGAGGGGCCGAACCGGTCGAGCTGTTCGGCCAGCCGGGTGTCCAGGCCGCGCAGCGTCCGGGCATACCGGTCGTCCTCGTCGCATCCGGCCACGGCGAGCGCGATGCCGGTGGTTCCGAGCGACAGCCCGGGGCGCCGCAGCGGGCGCTCGCGGGTGCTCGAGGCAGCCAGCTTGAGCCACTGATGGGCCTGCGCCCACCAGTGGTCGGATGAGTCGGGGCAGGCTCGGGCGGCGTGCGCGAAGGCGAGCGCGCTGCCGGCGGCGCCCGCGTACAGCGCCGCACCGGGCTCCCACACCGGACGGCCGACCATCGCCGAGGCCGCCTGCCCCGCCTCGACGACCAGCTCCCTGTCGCAGAGGCGGTGCAGGATCTCCACCGCGACCTTGCGGGCCCTCGACGCCGTCGCGGAGGACAGCAGATCGGCGTCAGTCATAGTGGAAGATCTCCAGGAGATGGCCGAATCGGGCGGCGAAGAGCCGGTGGTGCTCCGCGGTGAACACCGCCCGCCAGGCGCCGATCTGGCCGCGGTGGAAGCTGTAAGCGTTGCGGTTGAACACCTTCTGGGCGACGACTTCGGGATCGATGTCGGTCCCGACGTGCTCGGTAACCCGCCGCACCGCGGCGACCTGGCGTTCCGCGCTGCCGCCGCCCTGCTCGCCGACCAGCTCCTCGAACGACACGGCGCACACGTCCGGATGGTGGAACAGGCTGATGGCGGCGTCGAAGTCGGGCAGCAGCGGGATGGCCGGGTCGCGGAGGAGGTAGGTGATCCGATCGGACATGGTCGGCATGTTCCGCAGGATCGGGCGGAACACGGCGGCCTCGGGCTGGCGGCCGAGCGCGTGGCCGCCCTCGCCGGACAGGAACGTCGCCATCGAGATGAGCGTGTCACGCGGGTCGCGGTAGCCCAGGACCATACGCGGCCCGGACGGGCTCTCCCACTCCCTGAAGAACACGGGATCCACCCGCCAGATGTCGAGCGCGTGGAACGTCCAGCAGATGCCGGGCGGAGTGGTGGCGAAGGGCCGCCCCCAGGCCTCCGGGTGCATCGGCACGGGCTGGTCCAGCTCGGGATAGGCCAGTTTGGTGTGGCACACGTTGCCCGCGGCGAGCTTGGCCCGCCACAGTTCGGCGACCTGGAACCAGAGGAGGTTCGTGGCCTGGACGAACCCCTCGCGGTCCGCGCGGTGGTCGAGCCTGGCCACTTCGTCGGGATGCATGTACTGGTCGGCCAACTCGATCCGCTGGCGCAGGCTCAACGCCACCACGGCCTCGCGCGGCGGGACCGCCTCACCGTCGGTGTGGTAGCCGAGCAGGATCATCAACTCCTGCAGAAGATGTGTTCCGCTCTTTCTCGGGGAGACTGCTATGACCCGCCCTGCGGGCATGGAAACACCTCTCATTCGCTGGTCGCCGGCCAGGGCCGTCCCGCCGCGACCGGCTGGGCGGCGGGTCGCGGCGGGCGGGTCACCTGGTGCTCAGCAGCACTTGCTGGCCCACGAGGTGATCGAGACGCACGGCACACAGGAGTGCCAATGGGTGTGCCGTCCGACGGGCTGGGTTCCCTCGGGCAGGATGGAGATCTGGAGATCCAGATCGAACTCGTCGAGGTCGTTGATCGTGGGCTCGGTCTGCGTGATGGTCACAGCAGTCGCCTTTCTTCTGTGTCGTGCCCGGTAGGGCGTGATTGTGTGAAGAGGAAAGCTTGCGGTGCCGGGTCCGCCGCCCTCAGGACGTCGCCGGCGGCCCCTCGTGGCGAGTGACGACCATGCCGTCGTCGACGAGCGCCAGGAGGGCCGCGTCCACCTGGCGGAGCGCCTCGGCGGGCGGGACGACGTCGGCGACCGACTCGGCGTACTCCTTCCTGATCGCCGCGCCGTCCCGGCCGTCGCAGAGGCTGTACACGAGCCAGGCGGAGGAGTTGAGCCAGCGCACCCGTGGAGGGTCGGCGAGTGCGACGACGAGCCGTCGCTGCTCCGGCAGCGGCACGGCGGCGATCGGGGCGACGCCCTGGAACGTCGTGCCCGCCTGGCCGCGGGGAGCGGCCGGCGCGAGCAGGTCGAGAGCCCTGACCAGCCATGCGGTGAGCTCGTGGCCGTAGGCGGTGAAGAGTTCCGATCGCTGCGCGAGTTGCTCGACGAGGTAGCGGGCGCGCAGTTCGGGCGTCGAGTAGCGCGCGCCGCCGAAGGTCGCGCGGCTGAGGGCGGCGTCCGCCGGCGGCTCCCCGAACCGTCGCCGGATCTCGGCGCCGGCCGAGCGGGCCAGGCCGTGGTAGACGGCGAGATGGACGTACACGTGCAGGGCGAACAGCACCCGCATCAGCGACCACGCCTCCCGCCGCCACGGGATCGGTACGACGTCCGATGTCGTGTCGACGTGGTCCAAGACCACCGCGCCGCATCGGATGATCTCAAAGAGGGTGAGGTGGAGGCCCTCGTGCAGCAGCGCCCCCGCCGCGTCCCAGACGTTCTGAAGCTTCTCCGGCGCGATGAAGACGGTGGACGGGAAGCGGTCACCGCCGGATACGGAGTGCAGCGGCCCGTCCGTCCCCTCGTCCCGCGCGAGCCCCACCATGCCGACGTTTCCCAGGACGCCCGGTCCGACGGCCGGCATCAGGGCCGCGAGCAGATCCGCCGCCTCTTCGATCATCGTGAGTCCGGCGGCGGAGGGCTTGATCGGCACGGCCGCTGACCGGTCGGGGAACTGCTCATCGAGCAGGAACCACAGGCGTTCGGCGACAGGATCACCCCTGCGCCGGCTCACCTCGGTCCACACCCAGGCAGAACCGGTCGAGCGCCAGGCGTAGCCGCCGGCTCCACCGGCCGCCCGGCTCACCGCGTAGCCGCCGTCCGCCGGCAGCAGGCCGGGCAGGAGCGGGCCGGCGTCCGACTGCGCGGTCAAGGCCTGCAGGTCGCTCTCGAACGCGTTCCGCAACACCGGATCGCGGCTCATCACCCGCAGGTCCGCGTCGGACGAGGCCGCGCACCGCCGCACCGCCTCGGACGTCTGCGGCCTCAGATCGGCCAGCATGGTCAGGCCGACTCGCAGCCGCCCGAGGACGCGCCGCTCGATGGCGGCAGAGTCGCCGTATTCGGCATCCGTGCCGAGCAACCGCTCCACCTCCTGCCAGATGTCGCGCCGCGTCATGCGGAACTACCTTCCTCTCCGATGCTCATGGGCTCGTCCGGGGAGGTGGCCGGGTGCCGGCAGCACCCGGCCACCGAATCACGCGCTGGGGCGGTGCGGTCCACGGTCACGCGGGTACCAGCCGCGCTCGGCCGGGTTGTCCGAGGTCACGGTCGGCGCCTCGAGCGACTTGCTGGAACGGATGAGTTCGCGAGGATCGGGCAGTGATGTCATGATCACTAATTTCCTTTCGGATCGTCGATGTTGTGCGGGTTAACCACCGGTTGCTTCAGACCGGCTTCACGCGCTGTGAGCGCATGTCGTGGCCGGCTCCGTCATCGCGGTCAGGATCTCGCCGCCGCCCGGGACGGCTCCGCGACTTGCGCGGGCAGCTCATCGCCGCCCAGGCGGCGGTGGACGCCGTCGGGTACCGGGTGACAGCAATCTCGCGGGTATGCCGGCAGGCGGGACTTAAGGAGGTACCGCTGGTGGCGAATCGACTGCGTCCGCGTCGGCCACAGGCTGGGCGTCGCCGACGAAGCGATCCAGCTCTCCACCACTGAGCAATCGCACGGGAGCGGGCGCACGCTCCGCCCACTCGGCCGGCGTCCGCGTCGGCAGACCGCCGTTCGCGCCCGCGAGTAGGAGATTTCCGATCCGGTCGCCGTGCAGCACGTCCGGCTCACAGAACAGGTACACCTCGCCGAACACCGCACGTAAGGTCGCAACCTGACGACGCGCGAATTCGAAAGGTACCGAATCCAGAATGTTCAGCGCGTAGTGCCCGCCCTGATTCAGTGCCCCTGCCACCGCGGTGGCGAACTCCAGACTCGTCAGCCGCGCGGGTACCCCGGTCCGGATCAACACGTCCGTGACGATGAGGTCGTAGGCTCGCGGGCGCGCGAACCACACGGCGTCCCGCGCATCCGCGATGCGGATTTCTATCGCGGCATCGGACGGCAAGGGCAGCACTCTCCTGACCGTCTCCATCAGCGCGGCATCCCGATCGACGACCAGCTGAGCCGACCCCGGCCGGGTGGCGGCCACGTACCGCGGGAGCGTGAGGCCGCCACCACCCAGGTGCAGGGCCCTGATCGGCGCACCAGGGTCCGCGACGCAGTCTGCGATCGACGCGAGCCACCGCACATACTTGAATTTCAGATGACGTGGGTCGGCGAGGTCTACATAGGACTGCGGGAAATAGTCGAACAACAGCACCCAGAATCCGGGGCGATCGGGATCCGGCGTCAGGTCGACCGCGCCGAAATCGGTCGACACGCTCACCGCACCTTTAGGTGGTTCATAGACAGTCATGAAGCAAAGGACCTTTCTGGCGACCTGACGGCAATGCACGCACGCCCGTTCATGAACCGACCGGCGGGCTCCCCCGAGACCAGGGGGCCATATTCCAGGTAGCAGGTTCTGACAGTAGGTATTCCCACTATGCCTGAGCATAGGTCGACATGAGTGACAGATCCAGGCCAGCGGCAGTCCATTTACCGGACATTTCAAGCCTCGGACATCCGTCCCCGTATCTCAGAGTGTCGCGCGAGATTGCCACCCGGCCACGCGAATGGCCCCTGAACTGCTCGACCATCTGCGGCGCACCACCTCACCGCGTCAACTCATGAGACAGGTGCCCGGCAAATGTCCGGTAGATGTCCTCCTTGTGTCCTTTCAATTCGCGGCCTTCGCATCAATACTCATGAGGTAGAGCGTCCGAGAACGATCACAGAGAGGTGACAAAGGCATGAGAGCTGCTTTAGCGTCGACGGGCGACAGACTCCTCGCGTTCCTCGCGCCCAAGGCGGTCGCCAGCGCGGGAGGGTGTGAATATGAGAGAAGTTGCCGCGTCCAGTCATGTCGAATAGGGGGCGACGTATATCCTCGCGCGCTGTACATCCTGTACAGCAACTGCGACTTGGTGGTCTCGGGTTGCTGTCCTTAGCCTCCAGCAGGCTATGATCCTGGAAATTTTGCTTGGTCCCGCACCTGCCGTGGGTGGAGGTCCCTTCTAGGCCGTCGCCGAGGTCGTCAACGGCGTCCTGGCAGATTCAGGCAGCATTCCGACACCGTCGATCGACCGAAGCGTGTTTTATCGGGACCAAGCAAAATTCCAGGCGCAGTCGATCCCCTGAGAGGTCGGTCGATCGCCATGAACACCAACTCCCATCGCCGCGATCAGCGGAGGGCAGGCTTCGAAAAGATCCACCCAACTTTCGCCCACGCCGGGAAAGAGTCGGAACATTGATTGCTTATATTGGCTTCGGCTGCCGTGTGTTACTTGCGGTGGTGTTCATCGCCGCGGCGGTAAGTAAAGCGCGGGGGCGGCGTGATCGAGCTGAATTCCGGGCGTCGTTGGGGGCGTTCGGCGTGAAACCGCGCTGGAGATCTGCTGTCGCCGCGGCGGTGATCATGTGTGAGCTGGCCACAGCGGCGCTGCTGGCGGCCGATGTCACCGCCCTTGCGGGTCTGGGTGCCGGGGCGGCGCTGTTGATCGTCTTCACGATGGCGATCAGCTCAGTTCTGCGGCAGGGTACGCCGGCGAGTTGCCGGTGTTTCGGCGCGTCGACGCAGCCGCTGGGCAGGCGGCACCTGGTGCGTAACGCGATCTTGTTGCTGATCGCGGCGATCGGCGTTACGGGAACCTCGCCGGCTACAGCCCTGGGGTGGAACCCGGCAGCTTTGATGGTGTCCGGGTTCGTGGCGGTGATCTTGGCCGCTTTGGTCATTTCTTATGACGATCTTGTATCGGCGGTCCTTTGAAGACGTCGAAGCCGGGTCGCCGTACCTCTGAGCACGTGGTCATCCGAAGGAGGATGGATCGATGGATGTGGTGTTGATCGCGGCGGTTGTCGTGGTCGGCGTGCTGGGTGGGCTCAACCTGTTGTTGATGCTGGCTGTTTTACGGCGGTTGCGGGAGTACGACGACAAATGGGCACGCGCGGGTATGGATAACCTCGCGGAGCGCAGACTCCTCCCCGAGCCGGGAACGCGGATCGCCGATTTCACCGCGACCACGCTGGACGGCGCCGACATCACCTTGCGCGATCCAGCCGGTGTGAGTGGTGTGACAGGTCCGCTGCTGGTCGGGTTCTTCTCCACCGGATGCCCGGCCTGTCACGAAGAGCTTCCCCGTTTCGTCGAGTACGCCGCCACCGTGCCGGGCGGACGGGAACAGAACCTGGTGGTGATCTCCGGACCGGCCGACGAGGTCGCGGACATCATCGAGACCGTCTCACCGATGGCCCGCGTGGTGGTCGAGCCGGAGGAGGGCCCGCTGATGACCGCGTTCAGCGTGCGGCGCTGGCCCTTGTTCGTCTTGCTCGGACAGGACGGCACAGTCCAGACCGGCGCCGGCAGCGTGGCCGCTCTGGCGCGATCGCAGCAGGCCGTTTCGGTGTGATGCGCGCAGTTGATCAGGCTATGGGTGATATGGCTGAGTACGCGGCGGGCGAGTCGAGCTGGCGGGAACGATGTGTGATCGCGCTGGGACTGGCCTGGCGGGCCCGGCCCGCACTGCTTGCCGCGCAGCTGGCCGGGGCACTGGTCATGGGCGCCACACCCGTCGCGGTCGCGTGGCTGACCAAACAGATACTGGATGAGCTGCTGGGACGACAGCGACCCATCGGCTGGCTGCTCGGGCAAAGCGCCCTACTGGCCGGGCTTGGACTGATCGCGGCGGCCTTGCCGCACCTCTTCCACTACGTCGATGCCGAAATGGGCCGCTCCATCCGGCTGCATAGCCGAGACCGGCTGTACGCGGCGTTGTCCCGCCTGGCCGGGCTGTCCGGGTTTGAGAACCCGGTCTTTCACGACCGGATCCGGCTGGCTCAGCAAGCCGGTGAGATGTCACCCCAAACGATCCTGGACGCATCACTGGGCGGCGTGCGCACCGTGGTCACCATGCTGGGGTTCACCGGCTCGCTGCTGGCGGTCAGCCCTGTCATGGCCGCGGTGGTGCTGGCCTCGGCCATCCCGGTGGTCGCCGCCGAGTTGCGCTTGAGCGCCAGGCGAGGCCGGATGATGTGGACCATCAGCCCGCACGAGCGGCGGCAGGTGTTCTACTCCCAGCTGATGATCGACCGCACCGCCGCCAAGGAGATCCGGCTGTTCGGTCTGGCAGACTTCATCCGCTCGCGGATGCTGAGCGAGCTGCGCCAGGTCAACGCCGCACAGCGACGGCTGGACCGGCGGGTGTTCCACACCCAGTTCGCGCTGGCCGCGCTGACCGCTGCCGTCTCCGGCGCCGGCCTGATCTGGGGCATCCTGCAGGCACGCGCCGGTCTGCTGACCCCAGGCGATGTGATCGTTTTCATCGCGGCCGTCGCCGGGGTGCAGACCGGGTTGTCCGGGCTGGTCACCCAGTTGGCCGGCGGGCATCAGGCGCTGCTGCAGTTCGGCCACTACCTCGCCGTCCTCAACGCCGAGCCGGACCTGACCGCACCGGCCCACCCGGTGCCCGCGCCGCCGTTACAGGGCACGATCGAACTGCGCGACGTGTGGTTCCGTTACGACCCGGACAAACCCTGGGTGCTGCGCGGGGTCGACCTGCTGATCCCGGCCGGCTCGCTACTGGCCCTGGTCGGTGTGAACGGTGCCGGTAAGAGCACCCTGGTCAAACTCCTGTGCCGGTTGTATGAGCCCACCCGAGGCTCGATCAGCTGGGACGGCATCGACATCCGTCACATCCCCGTCGCCGACCTGCGCGAACGCATCGGCACTGTCTTCCAGGACCACATGAACTACGACTTCACAGCTGCGGACAACATCGGCATCGGCGACCTGCCCGCCCTGCACGACCGGGACAAGATCCGCGCCGCCGCGGCATCCGCCGAAGTAGACGCCACCATCACCGCCCTCCCCCATGGCTACGACACCCTGTTGAGCCGGATGTTCTTCATGAACTCCGACTCCGACGGCTCCACCACGGGAATGACCTTGTCCGGCGGCCAGTGGCAGCGGATCGCCCTGGCCCGTGGTCTGATGCGCGACCGCCGCGACCTGCTCATCCTGGACGAACCCAGCTCCGGCCTGGACGCCGAAGCCGAACACACCATCCACCAGCGGCTGGTCGAACACCGCCACGGCACCACCAGCGTGATCATCTCCCACCGGCTCAACGGGGTGCGGATGGCCGACCGCATCGCCATCCTCGACGACGGCCGCATCACCGAACAAGGCACCCACGACGAACTGATGGCGTACGACGGCACCTACGCCCGGCTCTTCCGCATGCAGGCATCGGGCTACGACACCGGCCACGAGCCGCACCCGATCCCATGATCGCCCTGACCTGCGCGCTGGCGATGATCGCAGTGTTCCTGGTGTCGACCGTCCTCGTACGGCGGCGCATCGTGGTCGTCACCGTGTCCGGGACCAGTATGACGCCCACTCTGCACCCCGGCGAGAAGCTCCTCGTTCGCCGGTGCGGCATCACCGCGTTGAAGGTCGGTGACATCGTGGTCCTGGAACCACCACGCGTACCCGTCTCCCCCGAGGTCACGGTCCTCGCCCGCCTGCCGACGCGCACGCAATGGCAGATCAAACGAGTCGCGGCACTCCCCGGCGACCCGATCCCCCTACCGGCGCAGAAGGCGGCAGGCACCCTGCGGGCCGTCCCCGACGGCACGTTGATCGTCCTCGGCGACAACAACGCGAGCAACGACTCCCGCCTCAACGGCCCCTACCCCGCCGACCGAATCCTCGGCATCGCCCTCAGAAGATTGGCAGGAGCCACCTCCCCCGAGGCATGACTCGCCGCCCCCCTGAAGCGCGGCTACCTGGCGGAACCGCGCCGTGGGCAGTGCGTACGCCGGCAGGAAGACCAAGCGCAGCCGCCCGCCGGTGCGGGGGAAGTCGCGGACCGCTCGGGCGGTGTGGATCGAGGAGCCGCCGACGATCAGGACGATCGGCCGGATGATGGTCCGTAGCAGCTGCGTGCAGAACCCGAGGCACGCCCAGCGGTCCATCGAACCGTGCCCCAGCCGGTAGCGCAGTGTGCCGTCGCAGGCGATAACCGAGAAGGCGATCCACCGTGCCTTCACCGGCGCCCTGTGCATGCCGCCGGTCGCACTCGACGCCTGGTCAGCACATATCACCCAGCGTCACAGAACCTTCTGATTGCTTACGATTTCTGTCCGTCTCGCTGTGATCTGCGGAGACGAGGCTGGGCCGACTGTGATGGCTCGCCGGGCTGTCGACGGTCGTGTCAAGATGAATCGGTAGCCGGATCACACGACGAGGAAGGCTCATGGGAGACGATCCTGGTGACGCGAGTCCGAGCCTGGGCTCTCTCCTCCGGGGCTGGCGGGATCGGGCCCTGCTGAGTCAGGAGCAACTCGCCGCTCGAGCGGGCGTCCACGTGCGCACCGTTCGACGGCTCGAAACCGATGCCGTCGAACGGCCCAGGAATACGTCGATCCTACGTCTGGCCGAGGCTCTGGGGCTGGACACGCAGGAGCGGGCGATGATCATCACGGCAGCGCACCGGGAAGGTGAGAGGGCGGCGCCGGCTGAGGTCGACGCGCCGCCGGTGTGGCACGTCGTGCCCCGGCAACTGCCGGTCGGCGTGACCGGGTTCGCGGGCCGTGCCGACACTCTGACGGAGCTGGATCGGCGGCTCGGCGCAGGCCCGAGAGGGATCTGCGTCGTGTCCGGCACGGCCGGTGTCGGCAAGACATCCCTGGTACTGCACTGGGCGCACCTGGTTCGGGAGCGGTTCGAGGACGGCGAGCTGTACGTCAACCTGCAGGGCTTCGGCCCGGCCGACGAAGCGGTCGATCCGCGGGACGCGCTGCTGGCCTTCCTGGAGGCCATGGGCGTGCCGCCGCAGCGGATCCCCGAGGATCTGCCGGCCCGATCCGCGCTGTACCGCACGACTCTGGCCGGCAGGCGCGTCCTGGTCGTCCTCGACAACGCCCGTGACGCCGAGCAGGCCCGCTGGCTGCTGCCGGGAGGCGCGGACTGCGCCGTCGTCATCACCAGCCGACGCCAGCTCAGCAGTCTGATCACCGAAGAGGGGGCCGGGCTGATCTCGCTGGACGTACTGACGCTGGAGGAGTCCCACGAGTTGCTCGCCCACCGCCTCGGTCGGCATCGGGTCGAGGCCGACCAGCAGGCCACCGACGCGATCATCGCCGCGTGTGCGCGGCTTCCCCTTGCCCTGGCGATCGCCGCGGGCCACGCGGTCACCAGGCCTTCTCTGCCGCTCGACGTCCTGGCCGCCGACCTACGCCGGGCCACCGAGGACCTAGGTAGGCTCACCACCAGAGACTCGGCCACCAGTCTGCGGGCGGTGCTGTCCCGCTCGTACGCCCTGCTGCCCGACGACGTGGCCCGCCTGTTCCGGCTGCTCGCCGTACACCCTGGGCCGGACATCACCCCGGCGGCCGTCGCCAGCCTGGCAGGCGTCGACCCGGCACAGGGCCGGCGACTTCTCGACGCCCTGCTCGACGCGAGCCTGGTCACCGAGGTCGCGCACGGCCGGTATGCCTTCCATGATCTGCTCCGCGCCTTCGCGCATGAGATCGCGAACGAGACGGACGAGCCAGCCCGTGCGGCTCGCCGCGTAATCGAGCATTATCTGCACACGGCCTACGAGGCGGCCCTGCTGCTGGACGTGCTGGCCGAGTGGATGAAGGTCCCGGAAGCGGCCTCCCCGGGCGTGCGCGCCGAGGAACTGGCAGATCATCGGCAGGCGCTGGCCTGGTTCCAGGCCGAGCGGGCGGTCCTGCTCGCCGTTCTGCGCCAGGCCATGGCCGGCGGCCTTTACTCCCATGTCATCCGGCTGGTGTCGGCCGTCCAGGACTGGCTCTTGCGGCAAGGTCACTGGCAGGAGTACATCGACTACGCACACCTGGCGCTGGAGGCGGCCGTCCGCCTGGGCGATGACCGGGCGCAGGCGGCCGCGCGCCGGATGCTCCTGCAGTTGTCCGCCGAACGCGACGGTCTCGACCAGGCGCGCATCCACTTCCGGCACGTCATGGCGCTCGCCCGCGAGGCTGGCGACCTGGCCGAGGAAGGGTTTGCTCTCTTCGACATGGCTCTGGCCTGCTTGAAGAGGGATCTCCCCGAGGAGGCGCTGCGGCACGCGGAGGCGGCCCTCACTCCTCTGGGCGCCGTCGGCCTGGCCGCCACCGAAGCCCGCGTCCTGAATGTGATCAGCTGGTGCTGGTGCCTGGTGGGCGACTACGAACAAGGACTCCGCGTCGGTGGGAAGGCGCTGGCCATGGCCGACGAACTCGGCGACAGATCCGGCCAGGGCATCATCCTGGACACGGTGGGCTACATCCACCATCAGCAAGGCGCCCACGATACGGCGATCGTGCATTACCGGCGCGCGCTGGCGTTATGCCGTGAGCTCGGCCACCGCCATGCGGAGGGCGAGATCCTCCTCCACCTCGGCGACGCCCGCCACGCCACCGGAGACCACACCCAGGCGGAGCGTTCCTGGCGCCTGTCCCTGGCCATTCTCCAAGCGCTGAAGCACCCTGCCGCCGATCAGGCCCGAGCCAGACTCCGGGATCATTTCGCCTGAGTGCCCGTGTACAAACTGATCCCGCGCTTGCTGCGTGAGGCGGATATAGGGCGAAATGGTGGCGTAGAGCAAATCTTCTGCGACATAGGGCAACTTTCCGTCAGGCGGCCCGGTGGTACTCGTTGATGGCTCCGCTGAGCACCTTCGGCGCTGAATTCGGCCTTCCTGCGGCACCACGACGTGCTCGTCTTGATCGGCAGGCGCACAGCCAGGATGTACTGGCGCTGGCCGCTGAGCGTGACAGTCTCGATGAAATCGCAAGCCGGCAGGGCCTCGGCTTGCGAGCGCAGGAAGTCGGCCCAGGTGCTGGACGCCCGCTCGGGCGCCGGATCGAGACCTGCCTGCTTGAGGATCTCCCAGACCGTGGACGGTGCGACCTTGATGGGTCAACTCCGATGGCCCACTGGCAGGTCCGATTCCAGATGGCGTGACGGACTGTCATCTTCAAGGCTGCCAGACAACAAGTGTCTGAACGCAGCGAAGATGACAGTGGAGCCTGCTCCTAACCTGGGCGCTGTCACTTCGATAGGCGTCGAAATATCGGTGCTCGCGTCATCGAAGTTGGCAGTACCCGGTCGAAGATCGCATCCCCTTGGGGGAGGGCTATGACTCCGCGAGGAGGCTTCAGGGAGTCGGACGCCGTGCGCTTGAAGCCAGGAGAGAATCAGCTCTCGGAGCTCGCGTTCTTGGTCCACCCTGCGGAAGAGTCCGCATCGTACATCGCAACGACTAACCGGCGATCTTGCGATAGGTGGCGCCAGGGTGTAACTATTGCGCCGATCGCCAGGTTGCACACCCGCTGGCCTAGTGAGTCGTCGCCGGTTTCGTCAGTGGGCGTTACGCAGGCGCAGGAGATGCCCGGTGATGTGGTCACGGGCCGCGGTGACAGCGCGAACTGCGTGATCGTCGATGCCTTGTGGCGGGCGGGTGCCCTTGAAGAGCAGCGTGGCGTAGCCGTGCGTGGTGGACAGGTGCACGTAGACGAAGTCGGCGGTGTCGGCCCAGGAGGTGTCGGCGGGCAGCACATCCGCGGCCAGGCGCATGAGGGCGGCCGTGAGGTGGCGGCTCTGTTCCTGGACGGTCGGACGATGGGGCTCGGCGAAGTCATAGGAGTAGACGAGGTCGAGGCCGGCGCGGTGCTCCAGGACGAAGCGGGTGTAGGCGCCCGCGGTGGCAGCGAGCCGGTCCACGGGATCGGGCCCCGCTCGCTCGGCCGCCTCGACGAGAACGTCGGTGATGTCGCTGATGATGGCGGCCGCGCAGGCGGCGAGCAGTGCCTCCCGATCGGGGAAGTGACGGTACGGCGCGGCCGATGACACGCCGACGCGGGCGGCGACCTTCGCCACGGAGAAACCGGTGACGCCCGATTCGGCCAGGAGCGCGCGACCCTCGCGGATCAGCTCGGGACGCAGGTCGCCGTGGTGGTAGCCGCGTTTCGGCGGCGTGGGTCTGCTCACGGCGAACGATTCTTCCTCCCTTTCCAATGTTAGAGTACTCTTACTTAATGTTAGAGCAGTCTTACATCTGCGGGAATGAGAACGCATCATGGAGCAACGGACCCTCGGACGGCAGGGGCTGGCGGCGTCGGCGCTGGGATACGGCGCGATGGGCATCTCCCTGGCCTATGGGCCGTCGGATGAGAACGGGGGGATCGCGACGATCCGCCGGGCCCACGAGCTGGGCGTGACGTTCTTCGACACGGCCGAGCTGTACGGGCAGGGCGAGAACGAGCGGATCGTCGGCGCCGCGCTCGCCCCGATACGCGACGAGGTCGTCATCGCGACCAAGTTCGGCTTCGACTTCACCGGCACCAGAGAGGGCGGTGTCGACAGCCGTCCCGAGCACATCCGCGAGGTCGTCGACAACAGCCTGCGTTACCTCGGCGTCGACGTCATCGACGTGCTCTACCAGCACCGCGTCGACCCCAACGTACCGATCGAGGACGTGGCCGGGACGGTCAAGGAGTTCATCGACGCCGGCAAGGTCCGCTACTTCGGGCTGAGCGAGGCGGGGGCGAACACCATCCGTCGCGCGCACGCTGTACAGCCCGTCTCGGTCCTGCAAACCGAATACTCCCTGTTCGAGCGGGACGCCGAGATCCTCTTCCCCGTCCTGCGCGAGCTCGGGATCGGGTTCGTCGCCTATTCGCCGCTCGGCCGGGGTTTTCTCACCGGGCAGGCCAAGCCCGGCGCCGAGTACGACCCCACCGACATGCGCACCTGGGACGCCCGCTTCCAGCCCGGCAACTACGAGAAGAATCTGGAGGCCACCCAGCGGCTCGCCGACCTGGCCGCGACCAAGGACGCCACCGTTGCCCAGCTCGCCCTGGCCTGGCTCCTGACCCAGGGCGACGACATCGTTCCCATTCCCGGCACCCGCAGCATCCAGCGGCTGGAGGAGAACGTGGCCGCCGCCGACCTCACCCTCGACGACACCGACCTGAAGCGCATCGCCGAGATCCTCCCGACCGGCGGCTTCGGTGCCCGCTACCCCGAGGGCATGCTCCCCACTTGGGACTGACCCCGCTGACCGTTCACGACCTTCTCTGAAGCAGCGGGCAGGCCGCTGCCGTCCGCAGCCGCGCCCGCGGCACCCGGCACGGTGATGCCCGATAAGGACACCAGATAGAACAGGCACCACGTCTAGGCTGGTCACGTGAGTGTTCTGGTCGTCACAGGGACGGACGCGGCGGTCGGCCAGACCATGGTGACGGCGGCCGTGGCCGCCTTGGCGCTCGGCAGGGGGCACTCATGTCGCCATGGTGCCGAGATCGCGAAGGGCGACCAAGGTGATCAGTAGGCGCCGGGTATGGCAGCGCCGAGGATCGGACTCCCCGCAGCCCGAGGTTGTCCTGGGCCGCATCCGGGTGCCCCGGCTGGGGTCCGGCAGACCGGGCACCCGGCCGAGGCGGGTGCGCGCTGACAAGGCGTACGCCTCCCGGAAGAACCGTGCCTACCTGCGCAGACGTGGCATTCGCTGCACCATCCCGGACAAGGCCGACCCGGCCCGCAACCGAAGGAAACGCGGCTCCCGCGGCGGCCGTCCGCCGGAGTTCGACCCGGAGGACTACAACGCTCGGCACGCGGTCGAGTGCGGCATCAATCGCTTCAAAGGCACCGTGCCGCGGCCACGAGGTACGACAAGCTCGCGGTCCGCTAGGAGGCAACCGTACCGGTAGCGGCCATCAACGAGTGGCTGTGACCAGCACATCTGACGCCATGCCCGCTCCGAGGCGGCCAGCAGCTGATGAACCGCTCGCCCAAGCCTGAGCGCTACGGCGTCTGACGGGGGGAGACCTGTCGACGCCGGTGTTGTCAGGCAGACGTCAGGCAGAAGGGGTGGCCAGCCGGATCCAGGAGTACCCGCCAGCGTCCGTCGCCGGGCTGATGGTCCGGTTTGGCCGCGCCGAGGTCCAGGGCCAGCTCTTCCATCGCATCGAGGTCGTCAGCGCGGAAATCCAGGTGGAACTGTTGTGGCACGTCCTGACCCGGCCACTGCGGAGCCCGGTATCCGTCAACCCTCTGGAATCCCAGATCACAGCCGGAGTCGTCCGTCAGAGCGACGAACTCGTCCGAACTGAAGAGTTCGCGCATCCCGGTCAGTGCACCGTAGAAGTCCGCCAGCGTCTGCGGGTCGGCACAGTCCAGAGTCACCCCTCGCAGTACAGCGCCTGGCATCATTCGCTCCTTCGCGTCCGCGCGTCTGTCTCCGTGCGCCGCCGCTGCACGCGATCACCGGCCACAGCCACACCGTACTCGCCACATCCACCGCTGTAGTAGCGGTTTACCTCTGCCTCAGAGCAACGGGTGGCTGCGTACAGGCCCTAGGTGAGACGCACGCCAGGTCCAGTTAGAAAGGACAACTGTCATCTCCGATTGCTCACTGCCAAGTGCACCGCCAACCCCGATGACTCCAGACAGAGGGCAATTCGCCCAGGTTGCCCTTGACGAATCAAATGAACGATCTTTTAATTCGTCCATGGGCCGGATCGCGGGCGTCACCGCCGCCGAGACGCGGGCGCGGCTGTTGCGGGCCGCCGCCGACGTGTTCGCCCAGCGCGGCTACGACGGCACGCGGGTGGCCGACATCGCCGCCGCCGCGGGCGTGAGCAACGGCGCCCTGTACGCGCACTTCGGCTCCAAGGCCGCGTTGCTCGTGGCGGCGATCCGCGCGCACGGGCGGCAGTTGCTCGCCGATCTGTTCGCCGCCGAGCCCGACCGGCCGATCACGGACCTGCTGGTCACCGTCGGCCGGTTGCTCCCCCGCCGGGGCGACGACTCCTGTGACCTCATCGTCGAGGCACTGGTCGCGGCCCGTCGGGATCAGGACGTGGCGCGGCCGATGCGTGACTACGTCGGCGAGCGGGCCGACTGGCTCTCCGAGCTCGTCCGTATCGGCCAGTCCAGTGGTGAGCTCGACCCGGCCGTGTCGCCGGCGGCGGTGGCTCATTTCTGCCTGTTGCTGTCGATGGGCAGCGCCCTGATCACGCCTGATCTGCACACGGTCGACGACGCGGAGTGGACCGACTTGCTCACCCGTATCGTGACCGTTCTGGCTGTACCGTCATTACCCGCACAGAGGGAAGCATTGTAGTGAAAGCGCACATCGACCCCGAGCGATGCCAAGGGCACGGCCGCTGCTACACCCTGGCCCCGGACCTGTTCGGGGAGGACGACGAGGGGTACGGGACCGTCCCCGGTGACGGCCTGGTGCCGTCGGCCCAGGTGCACACGGCACGCCTGGCGAGGTCGAACTGTCCGGAAAGCGCCATCGACCTGTCCGAGGAGACTTGATATGGCCGTCGACGACCGTTTCACCCGCGATCATCGAGAGCCGGACGACGATCGGCCCGCCGGGACGCGCAACGAGGTCATCACCGGTCCGGTGGCCGACTGGGCGACCGACTTCTCCCATACGGAGCCTGAGTGGGCCGCCGATCCGTACCCCATCCAGGACGAGCTGCGGCAGCGCTGCCCGATCGCGCGCACCGAGAGGTTCGGCGGCGGGTGGCTGCCGACGCGCTACTCGGACGTGGCGGAGATCGCCTACGACACCGAGCGCTTCTCCTCGCGCTCGGTCGTCATGAGCAACTTCCGGCCACCGGTCGAGCTCGCGCCGATGGGCGTCACCCCGCCGATCTCGTCCGACCCTCCGTTCCACCACGGCGCGCGCAAGCTGCTGCTGCCGGTGTTCACCCGGTCGGCGGTCGCCAAGCGGGAGGAGTCGACCAGGGCGCTGTGCCACTCGCTCATCGACGCCTTCGACGGCCGGCTCACCGTCGACGCCGCCCACGACTACGCGCAGCACATCCCGATGCGGGTGATCGCCGACATGCTCGGCTTCCCGCCCGAGGACGGGCCGCGGTTCCAGGAGTTCATCGAGAGCGCGCTCGAAGGCGTCAACAGCCCGCCGGACGAGCGCATGGAACGGATGAACCTGCTGTTCGACTATCTGTACGAGCAGATCCGCGACCACGTCGACGACCCACGTGACGACCTCACCACCTACTTGATCAACGCCGAGCTGTACGGCAACAAGCTGGAGGCCGAGCACGTGGCCGGCACGATGGCCTTGCTGCTCATCGCCGGCATCGACACGACGTGGAGCGCGATCGGCGCCTCGCTGTGGCATCTGGCCAAGACGCCGGCCGACCGCGAGCGCCTGGTCGCCGAGCCGGAGCTGGTGCCGACGGCGGTGGAGGAGATGCTGCGGGCCTACGCCCCGGTGACGATGGCGCGGCTGGTGAAGCAGGACATGCGCTGGCATGACGTCGACATGAAGGCCGACGACTGGGTGCTGCTGTCGTTCCCGGCGGCCAACCGTGACCCGGCGCAGTTCGACCGGGCGGGCGAGGTCGTCATCGATCGTGAGGTCAACCGGCATGCCGCGTTCGGCCTCGGCATTCACCGGTGCGTGGGGTCCCACCTGGCCCGGATGGAGCTCCGGGTCGCCCTGGAGGTCTGGCTGGAGCGGATCCCCCGGTTCAGCCTCGACGACCCCGAGGCGGTGACCTGGGCGAAAGGTCAGGTTCGCGGACCTCGTACGCTGCCGCTGCGCATCGGCTGATCCCGCGCCGCCGCGACGCGGGCGTCGATGGAGTCCAGGACGAGGTCGAGGCCGAAGGCGAAGCGGTCCAGCGCCCGCTGCAGCGTGTAGGGCAGGGCGGTGTCCGACACGGCGAACGCCCCGGCCTCGCCCAGCGCGGCCAGCCGGGGGAAGCGCCCGGCCATGCGCTCCCCCAGCAGCGGCGCGCGCCGTTCCCACCACTCGTCGTCGCTGCTGCCGGTCCGCGCGGGCGCCTGCTCGGCCTCGACGACCGCCGAGGCGGCGCCTCTGGTGTACGCCTCCACCGCCGCGACGCATCCCGCCACGTCGATCGCCGCCAGGCCGTGCCCGTCGAGCAGGGCCATCGCGGCCTCGTAGCGGGTGACGACGTTCGGGCCGAAGACCGTGCGCGAGGTCGCCACCTGCAGCAGCCAGGGATGGGCGCGGAAGGCGGCGAGGTCGGACCGCGCCAGGTCGCGCAACCCGGCCCGCCGACCGGCGTCGGCACTGGGCAGCGGCTGACCGCCCGCGACCCGGTCGACCATCAGCTCCAGCAACTCCGCCTTGCCCGGCACGTAGGTGTACAGCGACGCCGTGCCGATGCCGAGCCGCTGCGCCAGGGTCCGCATCGACAGGGCGGCCGGACCGGCGCTGTCGGCTTCGGCGATCGCGGCGTCGACGATCCGCGGCAGGTCGAGCCGCTGCCTCGGCCCGCGCCGGGGCGCCGGCAACCCGTCCCAGAGCAGCGCCATGGTGCGCGCCGCGTCACCCCGCCCCGCGTACTCCATCTCACGACCTCCAGAAAAACTCCGAACAGTGTACGGTGTCAACATGCGCACCGAGTACACCATCCCAGGCCTGCCCTGCCGGGACCTCGACGACGTCCTGCCCTTCTACACCGCGCTCGGTTTCGACGTGACGTACCGTCAGGAGCGCCCGAACCCGTTCGCCGCCGTCCGGCGCGGCGGCATCGAGCTGCACTTCTTCAGCGTCCCCGGGTTCGATCCCGCTGACTCGATGGGCAGTGTGGTCGTACTGGTCCCGGACACGTGGGCGCTGCACGCGGCGTTCGCCGCCGGGTTGCGCGAGGCGTTCGGGAAGGTGCCGGTGTCCGGGATCCCGCGGATGACCCGGCCTCGCGCCAGGCAGGGCGCGCCCGGCGGGTTCAGCGTGGTCGACCCGGGCGGCAACTGGCTGCGGATCCACCGGCACGGAGACGAGGAACCGGCCGCGCCGCAGAGCCGGCTGGCACGCGTGGTGGCCGCCGCCGTGCGCCAGGCCGACTCGCACGGCGACGAGGCCGCCGGGGTGCGCGTACTGGAGAACGGGCTGGCCCGGCACGCCGACGCGCCGCCCGCCGAGCGGCTGCCCGCCCTGGTCTACCTCGCCGAGCTGCGGCTGCGCACCGGCGAACGGGAGGCGGCGGCCACCCTGCTCGCCGAGGTCGGCGCGCTGGAGCTGTCCCCCGCCGACCGCGAGACCCTCGCCACCGACCTCGCCACGGCCGCCGAGCTCACCGCCGAACTGCGCGCCTCCCAGCCGGCCGGCTGACCTTCACAGCGGCCAGAGCCGCGCCCTTTCAGCGCGCCGAGCCGCTGACCGGGGTGGTCATGTGGATGATCATGGCGTGCAGATAGGCGCGGAAGTCCTCCAGTTCCTCCGTGCTCGGCGGCCGTCCGCGCCGCCCCTGACCGCGATGCGGGTCGAGGTACCGCATGCCGCCGGCCAGGAACCCGTACACGCACCACACCACGGTCCAGAGCAGATGCTCGGCGTCGATGTCGGCCGGTATGAGGTCCCGTACGGCGTTGAGCAGGAGGGCCGACAGCGGCCGCGAGTACAGGTCCTCCAAGCCGGGCACGTCGGCGGCGTCCCCCATCCATCGGTGCAGCCACAGCGCCAGGATCTGCGGATGGGTGGCGTAGAAGTCCAGGTAGGCGTCCGCCAGCTCGATCAGCCCCTCCCTGGCCGGGGTGAAGGCGGCCACCGCCGCGTTCAGGACCTCACGCTCGGCGCGATGCGCCCGCAGCATCACCTCCGCGTACAGCTGATGCTTGCCGCCGGCCCGCGCGGTCAGCCACTCCACGTCGACCCCGGCGGCGTCGGCGATCAGGCGCATCGACGTCCCGTCGAACCCCAGCTCGGCGAACAACCGTGCCGCGACGCCCACCAGCCGGTCCGCCTCAGGATCCATCGTCATGGTTCATCACTCTAAGTGACGGACAATCTTCCTGTGCGAATCGACCGCCTGATGACGGCCGGATGACGGCCGGCGGGCGCCTGCTCAGGCGGTGCGGCCGAGGGCGCGGAGCTGCCCGGGGGTGAGCGGGGAGACGTTCTGGTCGACGGGGTTGTCGGAGTACTGGTGGATGGCCCAGGACTTCCAGTCGGCCGGCGGGGTGACCGTGCCCTTGGCCTTGCTGTAGTGGGCGACCCAGAGCGGGTACTCGGCCAGCCCCTTGCCGTAGGTGTCGGCGAAGTTCCAGCCGCTGTAGAACATCGGGGTGATGCCGGTCTTGTCCTTCACGTGGGCGAGCCAGGTCTTGGCCCAGCCGTTGACCTCGGCGACGGAGCGGCCGTCGGTGGTCTCCAGGTCCAGCACCAGCAGGTCGCCGGGCTTGGCGGGCTGGGAGTTCACCATGGACAGGAAGTGCTCGGCCTCGGCGATGGGGTCGTTGGCCGGGTGGCCGTAGTGGTAAGCGCCGCGGACGATGCCCTTGGCGTCCAGTTCCCGCCAGTGCCGGGCGAAGGCGTGGTCGCGGAAGGTCACGCCCTCGGTCGCCTTGATGATGCCGAATTCGGCGGGGCTGGCGTTCCAGTCGTGGTCGGGCTGGTAGTTCGAGACGTCCTGGCCGTACGTGAGCGGGACGGTGCGTTCCTGGGCGACGGGCGCGTTCTCCGGCGGCGCCGCGTGGGCGGGGCCTGCCATGGCCAGGCTCGCGGCTGCGAGGGCGAGTCCGGCGAGGGCGCGGGTGAGGGGTGTGCGCAGGCGGGGGTCGAGCATGAGGGGGTTGACTCCTTGCTTCCATGCCGCCTACCGGGTTAGCTGACGGGTTCGGGCTGGGAAGTGCCCTACGGGCGCAGCTGGGCTGGCGTCCGATTCACCCCGGAAAAGAATGGGTCCCCGGCTCCGCGTGAGCGGATTAGGCGGCCGCGCACTGCCCTGGCTGGCAGGGGGTCCCACCAGGGCAGCGCGCGGTCCGGTCAATGATTCGGCAACGGATGGTCTAGGGGAGCCCCGTTCCGGCTGCCGTAATGACCGAGAAGGTATATAACCCCCAATGTCCCCGCAAGAGGGACAAACATCCACATAGACCCCGACTCCATCTGTCGGACGCCGCAACCCCTTGCCTGTAAGGGATTCCCGCCTCTAGGTAGATCTTTGACCGAGCAGGGGGCGCGACGGTCAGCCGTCCATCGCCTCGGCGAGTGAGCGGGGGCGCAGGTCGGTCCAGTGGGCCTCGACGTAGTCCAGGCACGCCTGCCGGGTGTTCTCCGCGAAGGCGACCGTCCACCCGGCGGGGACCTCGGCGAAGACGGGCCACAGCGAGTGCTGCCCCTCGGCGTTGACCAGAACCAGGAAGCGGCCTTCCGCGTCGTCGAACGGGTTGGTGCTCATGTACGGATTCCTCCTCGGAAGCAGTCAGGGACAGAGGATCAGCGGGACGCCGCTCGCGACAGGGCGTAGGGGTTCGGGCTGCGCAGCCGGCCGGCCATCGACTGGACGATCTCGCCCACCCGGACCGCCGTGTTGGACAGCAGGGTGGAGGTGAGGCCGTGGGTGTGCTCGGTGGCCCCCTGGACGTAGATGCCGCAGCGCATCGCCGGCGACGTCGCGATCCGGTAGTCGCGGCCGACCCGCAGCCCGCCGCCGGGAAGCCGCTCGCAGTGCTCGCCGATGGCGCCCAGCAGGGTCAGCGGGTCGGCCGGGCGATAGCCGGTGGCGAAGACGACGACGTCGGCGTCCAGCGGGGCACGCTCACCCGTCGGCAGGAACTCCACCGTGGCGCGCACCTCCGTCTCGCCCGGTTCCACCTCGACGAGCCGGGAGGCGTTGAGGATGCGCAGCCGCTCGGTGCCCCGCACCTTCTCCTGGTAGTGGCGGCGGTAGAGCTCGTCGATGACCTCCAGGTCCACCACCGAGTAGTTGGTGGAGGCGTGGTAGCCGAGCAGCCGCGACTTCACCTCGTCGGGGGCGGAGTAGAAGTGGTCGACCGCCGTGGGGTCGAAGATGCGGTTGGCGAAGGAGCTGTCGTCGGCGGGGGTGTAGCCGTACTTGGCGAAGACCGCGCACACCTCGGCGTCCGGGAAGGTGTCGTGCAGGTGGCCGGTCACCTCCGCGGCGCTCTGGCCGGCGCCCACCACGATGATCCTTCGCGGGTCGCGCAGCCCGGGGAGCCGGTCGAGCAGCTCCTCGCTGTGCCAGACGCGCTCGTCGCTCACCATGCCCTCCGGCAGGACCGGTTCGAGCCCGGCGGCGACGACCAGGTCACGGGTGCGCCGGGTGGTCAGCGTGCCGTCGCTCTGACGGACGACCACGTCCAGGTACTCGACCGTCCCGGCCACGGCCACCGGGGTGACGGCGACGACCTCGGATCCGTACTCCACCTGATCGGCGAAGGGCGCGGCCGCCCATTCGAGGTAGTCGTGGAACTCCATCCGGGAGGGGAACATGGTCTTGTGGTTGATGAAGTCGAGCAGGCGTCCCTTGTCCTGCAGATAGGTGAGAAAGCTGAACTCACTCGCCGGATTCCGCATGGTGACCAGATCCTTGAGGAAGGACACCTGCATGGTGGTCCCTTCCAGCAGCATGCCCCGGTGCCATCCGAAGGCGGGCTGTTTGTCGAGGAACACGGCGTCTATCAGATGGCCCGTCCGCGCATGGTGCTCGCGTAAGGCGATCGCAAGGGCGAGGTTGGACGGCCCGAAGCCGATGCCTACGAGGTCGTGGACGTGCTGATCCGTAGAGGACAATGTAGCGCCTTCCTGGCGGGCCGATTCAGGGGTGGATGACCTACCTGAATTAGGTTAGCCTGACCTAATTAAGGCGAGCCTAACCTGATCGGATCCCCTCGACAAGGAGACACCCATGCGGGTCGTGATGTTCGGTTACCAGACCTGGGGGCACCGCACCCTCCAGGCGCTGCTGGACTCCGAGCACGAGGTCGTCCTCGTGGTGACACACCCACAGAGCGACCACGCGTACGAGAGGATCTGGAGCGACTCGGTCGCCGAGCTGGCGCAGGCCAACGGCGTCCCGGTGCTGCTGCGCGACCGGCCGGACGACGAGGAGCTGATGACCCGGCTCAAGGACGCCGACCCCGATCTCATCGTCGCCAACAACTGGCGGACCTGGATCCCGCCGCAGATCTTCCGCCTGCCCCGCCACGGCACCCTCAACGTGCACGACTCGCTGCTGCCGGCCTACGCGGGCTTCTCGCCGCTGATCTGGGCGCTGATCAACGGCGAGGAGGAGGTCGGCGTCACCGCGCACATGATGGACGAGGACCTGGACGCCGGCGACATCGTGGTGCAGCGCGCCGTGCCCGTCGGGCCCGAGGACACCGCCACCGACCTGTTCCACCGCACGGTCGACCTGATCGGCCCGATCGTCGCCGAGGCGCTGGACCTGATCGCCTCCGGCCGGACCGACTGGACGCCGCAGGACCGGTCGAAGGCCAGCTTCTTCCACAAGCGGTCGATCGAGGACGGCGACATCGACTGGACCTGGCCCGCGGAGGACATCGCCCGGCTGGTCCGGGCCCAGTCCGATCCGTACCCCAACGCCTTCACCCACTACAACGGGCGCCGCGTCCGCGTGCTCAAGGCCTCGGTGTCCCAGGGCGTCTACGGCGGCACCCCCGGCCGGGTCTTCATCCGCGAGGGCGGCGGCGTGGTGATCGTCGCCGGCGCGGAGGCCCGCCGGGGCCGCAGCCATGGGCTGGTGATCGAACGCGTCCGCACCGAGGACGGCACGGACCTGCCCGCCACCGAGCTCTTCCGCACCATGGGCGGCTATCTCACCCGGGGGGCATAACACCGCGATAGGGGCAAATTGCCAGCTCTCCTCCCGGGAGTGTCACGCATACCGTGACAGCGTCGCCACTCCCGGAGGAGCCCCCCATGCCAAGCCCCCTTCGACTCGCCCTCTCCCTCCTGCTCACCCTCTCCTTCCTTCTGATCAGCTCCCCCGCCCAGGCCATCACCCTGGTCAGGGTGCTCAGGTACGACGCGAGCCGGGCGGCGGAGTTCCGGGGCGCGGTGGACCAGGCCGCGCAGATCTGGAACTCCAGTGTCGCCAACGTCCGGCTGGAACCGGGCACACCCGCCCACTTCACCGTGCGCGCCGACGACGGCTGGCCCCGGGCGCTGCCCACCAGCCTGGGCCGGGGCACGATCTGGATGGGCAGGCAGGCAACCGACCAGGGCTACAACCCGGTGCGCATCGCCGCCCACGAGATCGGCCACATCCTCGGCCTGCCCGACCGGCGCACCGGCCGCTGCTCGGACCTGATGTCCGGCTCCAGCGCCGGGGTGAGCTGCACCAACCCGAACCCGAACGCGGCCGAACGGGCCGAGGTGGACGGCAACTTCGCCGGTAGCACGCCGCAGGTGACGTTCGGCAACGTGTACGTGAACCGCTGACGACCGGCCTCACGCTCCCAGACCGGTGCGGTCGGGCACCGGCGGGCCGGGCCTCAGCGCAGGACCTTGACGGCGAGGGCTGCCACGACGTCGACGACGTCGGCGGGGGCCTTCGCGTGCGCGCTGTGCCCCTGCCCGTGCAGCACCACGCGCACCGTGTCCGGCATGGTGCGGGCCAGGATGTCGAGGCGGTCGCCGAGATGAGCCGGGCTGCGGTCGCCGCCGAGGAGGACGGTGGGCGTCTCGATCATGGCGTAGGCGTCGAGGCGGTCGCCGAGCCGGTGGATGGCGAGGGCGTCCTCGATCTGACCCGGGACGAGGGCGCGCATGCGCGGATGGACGGCCACGAACAGCCCGACCAGCCGGGCCTGGCCCGCCGGCAGCCGGACGATGTCACGTACGAAGATCTCCAACGCCTTCCCCGGCCTGCCCGCGGCGAGGGCCGCCTGGGCGCGCTCGATCGGCTCGCCCCAGGGGGACGAGGTGGACGGGGAGGGCGGCTCGTACAGGACCGCGCCCGCGAACGCCGACGGCGACGCCGCCATGGCCTCCAGGGCGACCACCGCGCCCGAGGAGTGCCCGACCACCAGCACCGGCCCCCCGATCGCCGTGGCCACCGCCAGGACGTCCTCGACCTCCTGGGCGATCGTGCACGGCGGGCCGCCGAGGTCGAGCCGGTAGCGGCGGCGGTGCAGGCGCACCACGCGGAAGCGCGGCGCGAGCCGTTCGCCCACCTTCCGCCAGGCCGAGCCGTCGTCGAGACCGGGGCCCAGGACGAGGACGGCGGGGCCCCGGCCCGCGTCCAGAGCGCGGACGTCCGTGCCGTCGGCGGAGGTCACGGTGATCATCGGCAGTCTCCTTAGCGATGCTAAGGAGAGCTTAGCACCGCTAAGCTGGCAGGGATGAGCGAGAGCAGGCGGGCCGGGCTGACCCGGCAGATGATGATCGACACGGCCTTGGGCCTGCTGGAGGAGGTCGGCCTGGAAGGACTCACCGTGCGCCGGCTCGCCGCCGAGCTGGGCGTGCGGTCGCCCGCGCTCTACTGGCACGTCCGCACCAAGCAGGAGCTGCTCGACGGCATGGCTGACCGGATCGTCCTGGAGGCCAGGATGGGACCGCCTCACGACGGCGAGTCGTGGCAGGACTGGCTCGCCCGCCGAGCGCGCGCCTACCGCCGGTCGCTGCTCGCCCATCGCGACGGCGCGCGGCTCGTGGTCAGCGCCACACAGCTGAGCGCGGCGGCGACACGCCTGCTCGACGAGGAGCTGACCGCGATGACGAGCCGCGGCTTCTCACCGGTGCCGGCGCTGCACACGATCACCGCCTTCAGCCGCTACGTCACCGGCTTCGTGCTCCAGGAGCAGACGGCGCCCCGCCCGCCGGCCGAGGCGCCGCAGGACCGGCTCGCCGCGCTTGCCGCGATCCTGGACCGCGGGGAGTCATCCACCCTGCTCGTCGCCCTGCGCGAGGGCGGCTCCTCCCTCGGGGAGAACGCCTTCGAGCACGGTCTGCGGGCGCTCATCGACGGAACGGCCGCGGCCCTGTCGCGGCGTCAGCCCACCGCCCCGGAACAGTCGCCGTCCGAGGTGAACGCGTCCGAGGTGAACGCGTCCGAGGTGAACGCGTCCGAGGTGAACGATGTCACGAACGGCGGCACCGGCGGCTTGTAGCGCATGGACATGCGCAGGCGGGTACGGCCGTCCGGGTGATCGAGGGTGACCTCGTCGCACACGCAGCGGATCACCCACAGCCCGAATCCGTGCGTGGAGGTCGGATCGACGTGCGCCGCGGTCAGGTGCTCAGGCAGCAGGGTGCCCGCCAGGTCGACGACCTCGACGGTCACGCCGTCGTCGTCGCTGGTGGCGCTCACCGTGCCGGCCGCGCCCGCGTGGTCCAGGACGTTGGTGACGGCCTCGTTGACGGCCAGCGTCAGGTTCTCCAGCCGGCCGCCCGAGAGGCCGGCGTGCTGGGCGAACAGGCGTACCAGGCCACGGATCAGCCCCAGGTCGTAGGTGATGGGGCAGCGCAGCTCGAACTGACCGCTCATGTCTTCACCTACCGGATGCGGGGGCAGGACGCGCGTAAAGCATGTTCCCTCGGGCAGAAGCTCAAACGACCCGGCACTCGGGGCGGGCGGGGGCACGCGGGGCACGGCTGACGGGCACAGCTCACGGGCACGCGCGACGACCGGCGCGGACACGGGTGACCGCCGGAGACCGTCCCCCAGCATCGATGGTGCCATGCCGAGTGCGTTCATGGCCCGCTTGTGTCAGATTCGCGGGATTTCGCAGCACTGATGCCCGTACGGGTCGCGTCCTGAAGTCGACCAACCCGGAGGCGCGATGATCTACGAAACTCACGGACAAGCCCAGGTGACCCACATTCCCCATCCGCCCGGCCTGCGGGTGACGGGCGAGATCGACCGGAGCAATCGCCGCCTTCTGGCCGACGGTCTGCGATGGGCGGCCCGGCAGGGCGGTCAGGACATCCGGCTCGACCTCGCCGGACTGACCTTCATCGACGTGGCGGGGCTGCGCCTGATCCTCGCCACCGCCGCCGCCCTGTCCCCTGTCCGCCGGCTGATCCTCGACCCGGCGCCGTCCCACGTACGAGAGCTCCTCGCGCGGCTCGGCTGGAGCCTGAGCGCCGACCTGCACCTGTACGTCCCGTCACCGCCGCCTCTCGCCGATCCGCACCCGCGTCCTTGAAGGCCGGCTTCGAGCGGCGAGGTGACCGTGGCCGGCAGGCCGGCAGGAGGCGCATCGCGGGTCGTCAGCGCGGGTCGTCAGCACGGGTCGTCAGCACGAGTCGTCAGCACGAGTCGTCAGCACGGGGAGGACACGGCGACGTTCTGGTCGGACAGGCGGATCACGCGGCCCTCCACCATGAACAGCGAGGTCCCCGCACTGCCCCCGAGCCGGAGCACGCACCCCGCCGCCGGGGACGGCCTGGCCGGGTCGGCGGAGCTGAGCCGCACCGGGGTCACCCTGATCGCGGACATGCCGAGCAACCCGAAGTCCACCGGCCGGCCGGCCCGCGCGTCGGCTGCGAACCGGTCCCCCAACCGGAACGGCAGGATCAGCAGGAACACCACGATGAATCCCACCAGCGCCCCGGCCACCCCCCGCAGCCAGTGGCGTCCGTGCAGCGGCAGCCGGACCTCCATCAGCGACCGGACCTCCGTCCCCACGGACAGCACGAGGTCGGTCGACCGCACCAAGGTGGCCCGCCCCTGCAGCCAGCGGGCGGCCAGCAGCACCGCCAGGGCCGCCAGGCCGACCAGGAACGCGCGCGCCACCAGCCAGGTGAAGGTGATCCCGACCTCCTCCGGCTCCACGCCCAGGCTGCCGTAGAACCGGGCCATCAGCACCCACCCGAAGCCGTAGGACAGCCCGGCGACGCCGGTGGTGATCTGCGCGGCCTGCCCGGCCCACTCCGAGATCCAGGCCCACGTCGGCCTGTTCACACGTACCTCAGCAGCACGAACACCGCCAGGGCCGCCCCGATGACCAACCCGATCAGGAAGGCCAGCCGGTCCGCCGGTTCGGTGGCGTCCGGGTCCCCGACCGACGCGGGCTCGACCACGGTCCCGGTGGTCTGGGCCAGCGCGCCGCCCAGCGCCCGGTCCCACTCCGACAGCGACGGCCGGTCATCGGCGGAGCCGTGCGCCCTGGTCACCATCGGCGTGAGCGCGGCGGGAAACCGATCGGGCGGCAGCGGGTCACCCGGATGCCAGTAGGGCGAGACCAGCGTGCGCGCGGCCAGCAGGCCGAGCACGTAGGACGTCGACGCCCCGTCCGGCCGGTCCACTTTCCGGGTCAGCACCCGGGGATCGGTCCAGTCCACGGTGGTGTAGAGCGGCTGCCTGCTCGGCTCGGCGAGCAGCCGCAACGAATCACAGTCCAGGACGAACACGGCGGGCGGGTCGAGCTTCCACAGCAGGTTGTGCGCGGCCAGATCCTCGTGGACCAGGCCGCGCTCGTCCAGCCAGGCCAGCACGCCCACCAGGTCGCGGAGCAGCTCCACCTTCTGCCGGTCCGTGGCCCGCTGGACGCCCAGCCTCTCGGCTCGCTTCTCGTACAGCAGGAAGTTGAAGTCCCGCACCCGGGTTCGGCTCGCGGACAGCGTGACGTGGAAGTCCTGTGCCGCGCGCACGATCAGCACGCCGGCGACGCGGTCGCCGTCGCACACCACGGCGACCGGCCAGGCCAGGCGCGTCCGCGCGAAGGCGGCCGCCTTCGGCGTCAGCTTGGCGTGCGTGTCGACCAGCCGGTCCAACTCGGCCGCGTGGTGCGAATCGCCGTACCTCTTGTACAGCAGCGTCTTGCGCTGTCCGAGCACGGTGTGGACGGTCGCTGAGCCGCCGGTGGCCAGCACTCCGCCGAGCCCGACCTCGGCCTCGGTGATCCGGGCAGGCACGGGCGCCCAGGCTTCGGCGCTCATGCGTCGTCCGGGCGGATGAGGCGCCGGGACGTCGCCAGCGGGGCGAGGTGATCCATGAGCCCGGCGCAGATCTCGCTCATCAGCGGCTGGTCCGGCGCGTCGCCGAGCGCTCGGATGAACGTGGCCCGCATCGCGCCTCCCATCTCCTCGGCTTGCGAGTCCCGCAGGCCGATGGTGAACAGGACGATGTTCGGGTGGGCGTGCCGGTAGAACCTGGCGAAGGCCCGCTCCCAGCCCGGATCGGCGGGCACGCCGTCGGTCACCAGCAGCACCAGCGGCCGGTAGGCGAAGACGCCCGACGCCATGTGCGCGGCCGCGTCCGTGTTGGTCAGGTCGGTCAGCAGGTCGAACATGGGCGCGAAGCGCGTCTCCCGGCCGGGGACGAGTTTCGGGAACTCCTCGACCTCGGTGATGTCCACGAGCGGTAACACACACCGGGCGCTGTCGGCGAAGGCCACGGCGCACACCCGCACGCGGTCGCCCAGGAGCGGCGAGTACAGCAGCTCGTCAGCGAGGGCGGCGAGCGCATGCTCGAACTCGACCAGCCGCCCCGCCATCGACCGCGACGTGTTGATCACCAAGTAGATCGGCATCACCCTGCGCATGAAGCCCTCCCACCGTACTAGCGGCCCGCCCGCCACCGCCGTTACAGGGAGAGCGGGAAAACAGTCAGCCGGCGAAGCCGTCCACGGCGGCGTGCAGCTCTTTGCGCAGGGTGTCGCTTCCGGTGTGTCCGGAATCCTCCACCACCACGAGGCGCGCGTCGGGCCAGGCCTGGGCCAGTTGCCAGGCCGTCTCCAGCGGCGAGCCCAGGTCGAACCGGCCGTGGATGAGCACGCCGGGGATGCCGGCCAGCTTGTCCGCCCCACGCAGCAGGACGCCCTCCTCCAGCCAGGCCGCGTTGGAGAAGTAGTGGGCGCAGATCCGGGTGAAAGCGAGCAGGTCGGCGGGCGGGCGGTCGCTGTAGGCGTTCGGCTTGCCGTTGACCTCCAGGGAGATCACCGTGTCCTCCCACGTCGTCCAGTCGTGAGTCGCCTTGGCCCGCACGCCGGGATCGGGGTCGGACATCAGCCGGGCGTAGGCGGCCAGCAGGTCACCGTCGCGCTCGGCCTCCGGCACGCCCTCGCGGAAGCGCTGCCACTGCTCGGGGAAGAAGCGGCCGACGCCTCGGTAGAGCCAGTCGATCTCGGAGCGGCGGGTCATGGTGACGGCGACGATGACCATCTCCGACACCCGCTCCGGATACGCCTCGGCGTAGGCGAGCATCAGCGTGGACCCCCACGACCCGCCGTACAGCAGCCACCGATCGACGCCGAGGTGCTCGCGCAGCCGCTCCATGTCGGCGATCAGGTGGTGGGTGGTGTTGGTGGACAGATCGACGGCCGGGTCACTGGCGTGCGGCAGGCTGCGGCCGCAGTTGCGCTGGTCGAACAGGATGATGCGGTAGCGCTCGGGGTCGAAGGTGCGGCGCTGGTTCACGCTGCAGCCGGAGCCGGGGCCGCCGTGCACGACGAGCGCCGGCTTGCCCTCGGGGTTGCCGCACACCTCCCAGTAGACGAGGTGACCGTCGCCGACGTCGAGATGCCCATGGTCGTAGGGCTCGATCGGGGGATTCATCGGATCATCCTACAGAACGCAGACGATCTCCCCGCCGGAAACCGGCCGGGAGATCGTCGCGCGTGCGGGGGTCAGCCGGTGAAGCCGACCTGGGTGTAGTCCCGCCAGTGGTAGCCGAAGGCGCCCCAGTTGGCGAGCGTCTTCTTGGTGGCCTGGATGTCGGGGCGCTGGTACAGCGGAATGGTGTGCACCATGTCCCAGACGAGCTTGTCCGCGGCGTTGGCCTTCTCGAAGGCCTTGACCGGGTCCATCTCACTCACCGCGGCGTCGATCGCGGCGTCCACGGCAGGGTCGCTGGCCTTCGGGAAGTTGCTCTCCGAGCCGGTCTTGTAGATCTGCTGAAGCGAGCCGAGCGGGAGCGGGTCGCCGATCCAGGAGAACGGCACCAGGTCGAAGTCGCCCTTGATGATGAAGTCGGTGAAGAACTTGTCATCGGGGACCGGCCGGATCGTGATCTTGATTCCGGCCTCCTTGAGCATGGCCTGCGTGAGCTCGCCCTCGGTCTTGGCGTACGGCACGCCCGCCGGGACGACGAAGCTCAGCGCGAACTCCTTGCCGTCCTTCTTGCGGTACTCGCCCTCCTGCTTCCAGCCGGCCGCGTCGAGCAGCTGCTTGGCCTTGTCCAGGTTGTACGTGCCCAGGTCGCCGGAGTTGTCGACGTAGCCCTTGTGGTTGTTCATGAAGACGTGGTTGTTGAGCGCCTGGATCGGCCAGTCCATGTCCTTGAGGTCGGACTGGGTGATCACGTCCCGGTTGATCGCGTACTGGACGGCCTGCCGGACCGACTTGTCCTTCAGGAAGTCGCTCTGGTTGTTGACGGTGATGTGCCGCCAGTTGGGGCTGAGCGCCTTGCGGATGTCCACGTCGGGGACTTCCTTGGCCCGCTTGAGGTCGGCCGGGCTGCCCGGCGGGACCTCCACGCCGTCGAGCTCGCCGTTGGCGAAGGCGTTCACCTGCGCGGCGGGCGTCTCGATCGTCCGGAAAATGATCTTGTCGAGCTTGGCCTTCTTGCCCCACCACTTGTCGTCACGCACGACGGTGAGCGTCTTGGTGCCCTCGTCGATCTTCTCCACCTTGAAGGGCCCGGCGGTGACCGGAATCTTCTGCAGGTAGTCCTTGTCGTACGCCTCGGGCGTCTCCAAGTGCTTGGCGGGGTGCAGGAACGGCGAGCGGGAGAACAGGTCCTGCCACTCCGGACGCGGCTTGGCGTAGGTCACGATGGCGACCTTGTCCGTGTCGCCCTTGGTGATCGACTCGATCTGCTCGTAGCCGTCCGTGGAGGCCGGCTTGAACTTCTTGTTCTCGCCGTTGTTGGCCTTCCAGGTAACCTCAAGGTCCTTCCAGGTGATCGGCGTACCGTCCGACCACACGGCCTTGTCGTTCAGCGTGTAGGTGACGACCTGCTTGCCCCCTGACATCTCGTTCTTCACATCGGTGAGGAAGTCGGGGTTGGGGGTGTAGTTGGCCTCCTCGTCGGCCACCATCAGCTGCGGCATGATCGTGTCCATCATGTCCGCGGTGTCGGCCTGGTTGCCGTCGACGTGGTTGGTGTTCCACTGGCTGGGCCACTGACCGACCGTGAGGGTCAGCGTGCCGCCCTCCTTCACCTGCTCGTACGGCACGGGGTTGATGCTGACGCCCGGCGTCTGCGACATCTGCTCCTGTGCCTGCTGCGACTGCTCGGCCTTCGGCGCCTGAGCGCCGCCACCACCGCCACAGGCCGCGACGGCCATGGCGAGGACCGCGAGTCCCGCTCCTGCCCGATAACGAACCTTCACAATTCCTCCTGATCTTCCGAGGCCGTGATGACCTCGATCTCTTCCGCGTAGTGACAGGCGACGCCGTGATCCGTGGCGTTCGCGTGCCGAGCGACCAGCGGTTCCTCGTCCACACAGCGCCGCTGCTCCGCCTGGCTGAGCCGGGCGAACTTGGGGCAGCGGGTGCGGAACCGGCACCCCGATGGCGGCTCCGCCGGGCTGGGCAGGTCACCTTCGAGCAGGATGCGCTTGCGTGAGCGTTCCAGCGCGGGGTCCGGCAGCGGGATCGCTGACAGCAGCGCCTGTGTGTAAGGGTGCGCGGGGCGGTCGTAGACGTCCTCGACGGCGCCGATCTCGGTGATCTTGCCGAGGTACATGACCGCGACCCGGTCGGCGAGGTGCCGGACCACGGCCAGGTCGTGCGCCACGAACAGGTACGACAGCCCCAGAGTGTTCTTCAGCCGCTCCAGCAGGTTGATGACCCCGGCCTGGATGGACACGTCGAGCGCGGAGACCGGCTCGTCGAGCACCAGCACCTTCGGGTCGAGCGCGAGCGCGCGGGCGATGCCGATGCGCTGGCGCTGGCCGCCGGAGAAGTGCTGCGGGTAGCGGGCGGCGTGTTCCGGCGCGAGCCCGACCAGCCGCAGCAACTCGTCGACCCGCTCGGCCACGTTCTTGCGCCCGTGGGCGCGCAGCGGCTCGGCGATGATGTCGCCGACCGGCATGCGCGGGTCGAGCGCGGCCATGGGGTCCTGGAAGACGATCTGCAGCTCGCCGCGGAGCTCCTTGTGGGCGGCCTTGTCCAGCGTGGCGCTGTCCTTGCCGAGCACGACGACGCGGCCGCGCTGCGGCGCCCGAAGCTGCATGATCTGCTGCAGCGTGGTCGTCTTGCCGCAGCCGGACTCGCCGACCAGGGCCAGCGTCTCGCCCTGCGCGATGTCGAAGCTGATGCCGTCGACCGCGTGCACCGTGCCGACGCGGCGCTTGAACACCGCGCCCTTCATCAGCGGGTAGTGGCGGATGACGTCGTCGAGCTCCAGCACCGCCGGGCGCTGCTCGCGCGGCACGCGTACGGCATCGCTCGCCGGGATGACGGGGACGGGGAAGACGTCGGCGCCGGTCAGGTTCTTGTGCTCGATCTCGCGCGAGCGGATGCAGGCCACCTGACGCCCGCCGCCGATCTGGACCAGCGGCGGCTCCTCGTCGTCGCACGCGTCGACCTTCATCGGGCAGCGCGGCGCGAACGGGCAGCCCGGTGGCAGGTCGACCGGGGAGGGCGGGTTGCCCTCGATCGGGACCAGCGGCCCCTCCTCGCCGTCGATCCGGGGGATCGAGGCGAGCAGACCCATCGTGTACGGCATGCGCGGCCGGTAGTAGATGTCGTCCACCTGGCCCTGCTCGACCGGCCTGCCCGCGTACATGACGAGCACCCGGTCGGCCATGCCCGCGATGACGCCCAGGTCGTGGGTGATCATCACGATGCCGGCGCCCGTCTCCCGCTGGGCGGTCTTGAGCACCTCGAGCACCTGGGCCTGGATGGTGACGTCCAGCGCGGTGGTCGGCTCGTCGCAGATCAGCAGGTCGGGGTCGTTGGCGATGGCCATCGCGATCATGGCGCGCTGGCGCATGCCGCCGGAGAACTCGTGCGGGAAGGACTTGGCCCGCACGTCCGGATGCGGAATGCCGACCAGGTCGAGCAGCTCGACGGCCCGCTTGGCGGCCTTGTCCTTGGGCAGTTTCTGGTGCACCCGGATGGCCTCGGCCACCTGGTCGCCGATCGTGTAGACGGGGGTGAACGCCGACAGCGGGTCCTGGAAGATCATGCTGATCGACTTGCCGCGGACCTTGGTCAGCCTGCCTTCGTCGAGGCCGAGCAGTTCCTGGCCGTGCAGCTTGACCGAGCCGCTCACCGACGCGTTCGGCGCGAGCAGGCCCATGATGGCCAGTGAGGTCACGGACTTGCCGGAGCCGGACTCGCCGACGATGCCGAGCACCTCGCCTCGGGAGACCTCGTAGCTCACCCCGCGCACGGCCTCGATGCCGCCGGGGAAGGTGACGTTGAGGTCGCGGACCTCCAAGATGCTCATGAGTTGCTCCCCGGGTCGAGTGCGTCACGCAGTCCGTCGCCCAGCAGGTTGACGCTCAGCACCAGGACCACCAGCAGACCGGCGGGGAAGGCGAACAGCCAGGGATAGCCGGTGGCGTTGCGGGATCCTTCGGCGATCAGGGTGCCGAGTGAGACGTCGGGGGGCTGGATGCCGAAGCCGAAGAACGACAGCGCCGCCTCGCCGATGACCGCGGCGCTGACGTTGAGCGTCGCGTCGATGATCAGCAGGGAGGACAGGTTCGGCACGATGTGCCGGAAAATGATCTTCCAGCGCGGGATGCCCATGTAGACGGCGGCCAGGACGTACTCCCGCTCGCGCAGTGAGAGCGTCATGCTGCGCACCACCCGGGAGGTGATCATCCAGGTGAACGCCGCGAGCAGCGCGACGAACCAGAGCCAGGAGGCGCCCTTGAGCCGGGGCGAGACGATCGCGATGATGAGGAAGCTCGGCAGGACGAGCAGCAGGTCCACGCCCCACATGAGCGCCTTGTCCACCCAGCCACCGAAGTATCCGGCGAACGCTCCCACCAGGGCCGCGAGACCGGTGGAGATGAGCGCCACCAGCAGCCCGATGATGATCGACTTCTGCATGCCACGCAGCGTGACCGCGTACATGTCCTGGCCGATCGTGGTGGTCCCCCACCAGTGGTCGGCCGACGGAGGCGACAGGAACGCCAGGAAGTCCTTGTCGGTCCAGTCGTACGGGCCGACGTACGGGCCGACGTAGGCGAGCGCCACCAGCAGGATCAGCGCGATGGCGCCATAGCGGGCCTGCCTGTTGCGCAGCAGCCGCGCGAATACGACCTTCGAACGCACCTAACTCACCCGCACTCGGGGATCGAGGGCCGCCACCAGCAGGTCCGAGAGGAAGGCTGCGGCCAGGACACAGACGGCGGAGAAGAAGCTCACCGCGGCGACGGCGTTGACGTCGTTCTGATGGATCGAGTCGATCAGCCAGGCCCCCATGCCGTGCCAGGCGAAGATCTTCTCGGTGAACGTGGCTCCGGTGAGCATCGTCCCGAACGCGAAGGCGAAGTAGGTGGCCGCGGGGATCAGCGCGGTCCGCAGCGCGTGCTTCAGCAGCGCGGTCCTGCGCCGCAGCCCCTTGGCCATCGCCGTGCGGACGAAGTCCTGGTTCAGCACGTCGAGCATCATGCTGCGCTGGATGCGGCTGTAGAAGGCGATGGAGCCGAGGCTGAGCGAGATGGTCGGCAGGATCAGGTGGTTGAGCCGGTTGAGGAACTGGTCCCAGCCCGTCAGCCTGGGGTTGTACTCCCCGGTGTACTCGATCAGCGTGAACCCGAGGCCTCGGTTGAGGTTGTAGGTGCCGATCGCGAGCAGCGTGGCCAGCACGAACACCGGGATCGCCATCACCACGAAGGAGCTGACTCCGATCAGGCGGTCGGCGAATCTGTACTGTTTGACGGCCGAGTAGGCGCCCAGCGCCACCCCCAGGGCGAAGCCCACGAGCGTGCCGACGAGCAGCAACCGCAGGCTGACCATGATTCGCCGGCCCATCTCGTCGTTGACCGAGCCGCCGTTCCAGGTCTTGCCGAAGTCACCGGTGACCACCCCCGACACCCAGGTCGCGTACCGCTGCAGCACGGGTGTCTTGTCGTTGAGGTTGTACTCGTCGAGGGTCGCGTCGATGACGGCCGTGGGGACCGGTGGCTGACGCCCTTCGTAGGCGGCACGCGGGTTCATGGTGGTCGCGGCGAGCATGTAGGCCAGGCTCGCCGCGATCGCGACCAAGATCACATTTATTGCCAACCTGCGAAGCAGGTACTTGCCCATCACTCTCCGTCCACGTTGGACGGGGCCGGTGGTTCGGGATGAAGGCGGCCCCCACAACGAAGACGCCGCCTGACATCATGGAAATCCATTGATGTGAAGACGACGTTCGAGTGAACAATATCTGGCTATACGTAACGGTCAGCAAGGGTTAAATATAACAGTCAGATTACCGAGCTTCGACTCGGCGCCCTTGTTCGACCCATCCGACCTGCAGGAATACCGCCCCGAGCTAAGATGTCGCAATATAGGGACATTGTCACGAGATCCAGACAATGCACGACAGAATGCGGAAGCATTTCGTGATCAAACCCCTCGGGTAAGCGGTTCGACCGGATGACGCCGAGCGCTTATCACCCTATTCCGGCATCCCCCTCGCTACGCGCGGCGGCCGCTACCGATCCGCGTGACGCCGGGCTCCGGGCACCGGGACACGCGACCAGTCGATGTCCGAGCCGAGATGGAAGCTCGGATAGGCCGGCTGGTTGTACCCCGTCTGCTGCCGGGCCACGTCCGCCCGATACTGCGGATCGTGCATGAGGGTGTAGAGCTTGCGGTCCGTCACCTCCGTGCTGACGTACATCCGGATCGCGCCGCTGTCGGCGGTGCGCACCAGCAGCTCCTCCCGCCAGTCGCCGAGGACGTCGGCCACCAGGGCGGGGTTGCCCTTGGTCCCGTTGTTGGCCAGCGTGCCCTCCGCCGTGAGCAGCGTGCCACGCGCGCGGTCGTCGATGGTCGGGGGCGCCGGGGTCGTGGTGGCCGTGCCGTTGACGATCTGGGTGGTCATGTCGGCCGCCCAGCGGATGCTCATGTTCGTGCCCGGCGCGTCCCTGCCCAGATACTCGCCCCGCGCCGACCACAGGCCCGCCTGGACCGTCTGGCCGGGCGGCATCGACGACCAGGCCTCCAGGCCACGGACGGCGGGATCGATGTCGCCGACCATGCCGCGCCCGGTGTCCACGCCGCTGTAGCCGCCGAAGAGCACCTCGCCGGTGGCGGCGTCGCGCATCGCCCAGCCGTAGGGGGCCGACCGGCCGCCCTCGTGCACGGTCCAGATCTCCAGGCCGTCGCGGTCCGGGTCGAGGTCGCCGACGTGCATCGCGTCACCGTGCCCCAGCCGCACGCGCCTCCCGGGCACGTCGCTCTGCGGCGGTCCTTCGGCGAAGGAGGAGTAGAGCAGGTCGCCGTCGTCGTCGATGGTCGCCGCGCCGTACACGACCTCCTGCCTGCCGTCGCCGTCCACGTCGGCCACGCCGAGGGAGTGGAAGCCCTGCGTGGTGATGGTGCCGAACCCGGGGTCGGAGCCGTCCACGCCGTGCGGGGCGGCGTTGAACGGGTTGGCCATCGGCACGTGACCGCTGTCGACGTACCAGACCTCCTTCAGCCTCCGGCCGTTCCAGTCGTAGGCCACCAGCGTGGCGCGGGTGTAGTAGCCGCGGGCGAAGATGGCCGACGGGCGCTTGCCGTCGAGGTAGCCGACGGCCGACAGGAAGCGGTCGACGCGGTTGCCCGGCTCGATCCGGGACATCGCGTAGTCGCCCCACAGGAGGCCGTCGTCGCCACGGGCGGGCTTGTACGGGATCGTCTGCAGCTCCCTGCCGGTGGCGCCGTGCAGCACCGACAGGTACTCCGGCCCGGTGATGACGAAGCCGGCGAACTCCCGCAGCCGGTTGTTGCCGCTGCGGCCCGGGGCGTAGACGTCGACGAAGTAGGTGGCGAGCTCGGTGGCGGCCTGCCGGGAGAGCGGGTAGTCGTGCGCGGGTTCGATGCCGAAGGCCTGCTCCAGCGTCGCCGGCCAGCGTCCGGCGACCACCTCGGGATGCTCGTGCCAGCCCAGGAACATCTCGACGACGTGCTCGAAGTAGTCCTCGGCGCTCTTGCGGTGGTCGTCGGTGTGCGCGTGCCCCGCCTTGACGTCCTGCCTCGGCAGCGTGATGTGGCGCTCGGAGACCACCTCGCCGCCCGGCGCGTACCGAATGATCTTGGTGCCCGGGGCGGTCTTGACCATCATCTCCGAGCGGCCGTCACCGTCGAAGTCGTACACGAGGAACTGCGTGTAATGGGCGCCGGATCGGATGTTGACACCCAGGTCTAGCCGCCAGAGCAGGGTGCCGTCAAGGGTGTAGGTGTCGAGATAGGTATTTCCGGTGTAGCCGCGCTGGGAAACGTCCTTGGCATTCGACGGATCCCATTTGACGACGAACTCGTAGCGCCCGTCGCCGTCGGCGTCACCGACGCTCATGTCGTTGGCCGCGTAGGTGTAGGCCTCCCCCGCCGGCGTGACCCCGTCGGCCGGTTTCCGCAGCGGCAGGTCATAAAACGATTCAAGCCACGGCGCGACCGGAGCGCTGCGCCGGCCCTCCCTACCCTGGACGACGGGGGCCACGCGGTACTCCGCGGAGCCGGTGCCCGCGGCGTCGTGGTAGTTGGTGCCGCCGGTGACGGTCGCGATCGGCCGGCCGTCGCGGTAGACGCGGAAGTCCGGCCCCGTCATGCCGTCGTCGCCGTGCCCGGTCACCTCGTCGCCGAGCAATCGCCAGCTCAGGAAGACGCCCTCGCCGGTGGAGGCGGCGACCAGCCCCCGGTCGAGACGCTCCATCCGCGGTCCGTGCCGCCCCCCGGCCGCCGCGTCCGCCGGAACGGCCGGCGGCGTCGTGCAGAGCAGGGCGGCCACGGCGGTGACGAATGCGCGACGGATGCTGGGGCGGCTCATGGCACAGGCTCCTCGCGTCCCAAAAGGATTGAATCGATATAAGCAGACGGGACGCTATTGGCGTGTCACGCCCCTGTCAAGGGCCCAGTCATCGGCGTTGTTCACGGTGATGAACGTGCCGCGCTTATGCCTTCCGGCCGATTGACGCGGCCATTGACGGTCGTTCGGGTGAATGTCAGAAGGATTCCCCGGTCAAACGCCCTGACGCGGCGGCGGGCCGGGTTGCGGCCGCCTCCCAGGTGCGCAGGTAGGACTCGGCTCCCGCTGCCAGGTCCTGGACGATCTCCGGACCGGCGAGAAGCCGCATGTCCTCGATCCAGTCGGGCACCAGTCCGTAGTGGGCGACGCCGTCGGTGTTGACGTCCCAGACCCGCTCGCCGGTGCGCTGCCGGTCCAGACGCACGCTGCCGTCGAAGGAGGTGAAGGGGTACGTGACCGGGCCGACGGCGCCAGGGGTCCGGGGGCCCGGCAGCCGGCCCATGCCGTTGACGTCCAGGCCGTAGCCGTAGCCGGCGACCTGGTGCGCCTGCCGGAGCGGCTCGGTGCGCCGCCATTCGGCGACGAAGTGCTCCGAGTCGTGCCCGTACTGGGTGATCATGCCGCCGAGGGCGTAGATCCTGCCGAAATAGCCGGGATCGGCCCAGCTGTGGGAGGAGATCACGCCGGGGTAGTCCGCGGCCTCCAGGAGGTCGAGGGCGCGGTCGGCGGCCTTCACGCTCATGTGGTCGATCTCCACCAGCATGCCGCGCCGCATCATCCCCTGCACCATGTGCTCGCCGAGCCCGCTGAGCCCTCTGGTGTTGCAGTGCGGGGCGGGGGGATACAGCGGCAGCGAGACCCCCGGCGGCAGCAGCCCGGCGAGCTGGTCGGGCAGGACCCCGCCGGGCTCGATCGGGTTGTCGTGCTCGGCCCCCGTGCAGGTGCGGGCCTGCCAGAAGGAGCCGGTGCTGAGCAGGTTGCCCAGGTTGACGATGGCGCCCTGGGTGCCGGAGTCGAAGCGGACGCCGCACAGCGCGTTGTCGTACTTGTGGCAGACGTACATGCTGCGCACGCCCAGCTCGTACAGCTCGTCCAGGCCGCGGTCGATCTGTGCCCTGGTGCAGTGCGGGATGCCGAAGGTCTGGCGGCAGCCGAACGGCTCGGAGGCCTCGACGCCCAGGACGACGGCGAGCTTGCCGGCCGCGACGGTCCGCCTGGCCTCCGCCGCGTCGTGCACGATCCTGAACCAGCCCAGGCCGGGCCCGCCGTGCTCGGCGTCGATGTGCTCCTGCAGCTCGCGGGCTCGCTGGGCCTGGAGTCTGAGGGTGTCCATCTCGTCGCAGGAGTTGCGCCTGAGCGGGTAGATGGCGCACAGCTGGCGGTTGGCCACCAGGTGATTCACCATGATCCGCAGCCCGCCGCGCCAGGCCCGTTCCACCCAGGTGTAGTGGGCCTGCTGGTGGGTCAGCGAGTCGTGGGCCGGCCAGTCCGCGAAGGTGGGCCAGCCCACCGGGTCGTGGGTGCCGGTCGGCGAGCCGGTCCTGGTGAAGTTCTCGAACCAGGCGAGCTCGCCGTTGGGGTGGTGGTCGGCGCAGTCCTTCAGCGCCTCCTCGATCCCGTCGGGGTCGAACGGCCTGCCGCACATCAGCCTGCCGCCGAATGCCTCGTAGGAGAACAGGTGGCTGTGCGCGTCGACGAACCCACGGACCTCCGCGGCGGCCTGCGCCGGGCCCGCCTGCGCGGTGGCGCCCGTGGACCCGGAGACCAGCGAAGCGGCCAGGAGGAGCACGACGGCGAGTGTCCTGGCGGCGGAACGACGACACATCACGGACACCTCACCGGGCCGGGTATCAATCCGCCGCCAGCATCCCCTGCCTCAGTGGGCCCGGCAAGACCCAAACATGAGCCTGTCTCAGCCGGGCCGCCGGCTCACGGACCGGTCAGGCGGCGCTCCCCGTCCGTGGTCAGGACGAACACCTGCCAGTTGTAGTAGACGTAGTAGTTTCTGGCGTCCCGCTTGATCTGGCGGGCGTGCAGGAGGATGGCGTCCACGTACGCCTGCGACGGGTTGTAGGCGTGCAGCGCCCGCTGATAGTCGCGCGGCGCGCCGGTGGCGCGCAGATAGTTGGCGGCGGCCATGACGGCGTCGCGCGGGTCCTGGATGTCACCGCCCAGGCCGTACGCCTTCCAGGTCGCGGGCATGAACTGCATGGGGCCCTGGGCTCCGGCGTGGCTGTCCGACTTCACCCTGCCGAACTTGGTCTCGGCCAGCATCACCGCGGCCAGCACCTCCCATTCCACCCCGAAGCGGCGCTCGGCCTTCTTGAAGTGGCGCAGCAGGTCGGCGGCGGGCAGCGCGGGCTGGACCTTGAAGGTGGCCGAGCCCTTGATGGGCCGGGCCAGGGCGAGCAGCTCCTGGATGGCCGCGGTCTCGTCCTTGGACTGGGCGGCGAGCGTGCGCGGCAGCTTGGCGAAGGCCTTGGCGGCCACCTTGGGGTGGCGGGCGGCATACCGGAGAATGCGCTGATGGTAGAGCGCCAGGAGCTCGACGTCCTGCGGCGGCTTCTCGCTGTCGCCTTCGGTCCACGCGTCGATGGCGTCGTAGAGCGCCTCGGCGGTCGTCTCCAGCGCCTCGGCCAGCCGCGCCGCGTCCTTGGGGATCACCTCGTTGGGCCCGGGGAGCGCCACCGCCGGATCGGTGGTGGCCGACGGCAACGCGGACGCGAGCGACGGCGAGGGGACGGCTACGGGCTGCGGCTCCTGCCCGCCGCAGCCCGCCACGGCGACGAGGGCCGCGACCGCCACGGCGGTTATCCGGTCAAATGGACGTTGCTCCATGACCGCCCAACTTACCCGGTCGAGATCTCCCAGGAGCCGGGTCAGACCGCCCGGCCATGATCATCGTGGTACGGCCCGGCGAGGTCGGCGCCGCGTGTTCTCAGGGCCGGGTTCCCCCCGTGCAGCTCGGCGGTCTGGATCATCCGGCTGATGTCGGTGGGGGTGAGCAGCCCGACCAGGCGGCCGTCGGAGTCGAGCACCACGGCCCGCCCGTCCGCGCTGCCGCTCATCCGGGTCAGCAGCTCGGTCAGCGCCTCCTCTGGCCGGGCCCGCGGCACCTGATCGGGCGGGCAGGCGATGTCCCGCAACCTCAGGGAGGCCCGCCGGGCGGGGGCCACCTCACGGATGCGGTTGAGCGTCACCAGCCCGGCGAAGCCGCCGCCGGCGTCGACGAGGGGGTAGGTGGACAGGCGCTCGCGCATCACCACCCGGTCGATCAGCTCGTCCACGGTCTCGTCGGGATCGGCCACGATGGGCCGCGCCGTCATCGCGTCCGCGACCCGGACCCCGTACAGGGCGGTGCCGATCCTGCTCTGCTGCTCCTCGGCGCTGGCCGCGTTGACCAGGAAGAGGCCGATCAGGGCGAGCCACAGCCCCTCGAAGCCCAGACCGCTGACGACCTGCATGAAGCCCAGGGCGATGAGGACGTAGCCGAAGACGCGGCCGGCGCGTGCGCTGGCGATCGCCGCCCTCGCCCTGTCCCCCCATCGCGCCCACAGCGCCGCGCGCAGCACCCTGCCGCCGTCCAGCGGCGCGGCCGGGATCAGGTTGAACACCGCCAGCAGCACGTTGACGCCCGCCAGGTAGCCGAACATGCCGGCGACCAGGGGCGGGCCCACGGCCGCCGACAGCAGCGCCAGGCCGCCGAAGACCACCCCGGCCGCCAGGCTCGTCAGCGGGCCCACCACGGCGATCTTCAGGTCGGCGCCGGGCGAGCGGGGCTCTCCGCGCAGCTCGGCCACACCGCCGAGCAGCCACAGGGTGATCTGTGACACCTCGATGCCGTGCCGCCGGGCCGTCAGCGCGTGCGCGAGCTCGTGCGCCAGGAGCGAGGCCAGGAACAGCACCGCCGACGCCAGCCCGGCGAGCACGTAGGCCACCGGGGACAGGCCCGGGTACACGGCGGGGAAGCGCCCGAAGGCCAGCCCGAACACCAGGATCACCACGATGAACAGCACGCTGATGTTGAGCCCGACCGAGACGCCCCCGATGCGGCCCAGACTGATCGACGAGCGCATCTCTCCTCCACGGATATCCGAGTCAGCTCCCATTACCCCCATTCGGGGGCAACACGCGAGGTCGGAGGAGGTTCGTCACGGGCCGCCGAAAGCGGCGGCGTGCTCCCGGACCCACTGCGCGAACGTCCGCGCCGGCCTCCCGGTGACCTCTTCCACCGTCGGCAGCACGGTGTAACCGGCCACCGGCGGATCGGTGCGCATGGTCAGGAAGAACTCGACGTCCTCGTCCGAGTAGCCCGCCTGCCGCCACTCCTTGACGATCTCGTCACGACTCAACTCGACATAACGCACCTCACGCCCGAGAACCTCGGCGATGGTGCGTACCTTCTCCGGCGGGGTGAGCGCCTGCGGACCGGTCAGCCAGTACTCCCGCCCCGCGTGCCCGTCCCCGGTCAGCGCGACGGCGGCCACCGCGGCGATGTCCGCCTCGTGGATCATGGCGCTCCTGGCGTCCGGGAACGCCTCACGCACCACCCCCTCGGCCTTGACCGACCCGGCCCACTCCAGGGCGTTGGACATGAACTCCACCGGGGCGAGATGAGTCCACTCCAGACCGCTCGCCTCGATCGCCTCCTCCAGCGGGCCCTTGGTCACCTCGCCCCGCAGCACCGTCACCTTGCGCACGCCGGCCTTCATCGCCTGGTCCACGATGTCGGGGCCGTTGGCGAGCGGGCTGAAGTCCGCGCCGTTGAAGCCGATCAGGTGCACGGCGGTGGCGCCCTCGAAGGCGGCGGCCAGATCGGCGGTGGCCGTCAGATCGGCCGCCACCACCTGCGCGCCCGCCGGCAGGCTCGCCCTGGCGGGGTCACGGGTGAGGGCGCGGACCTGATGCCCGGCGACCAGCAACTGCTCGACGAGAGGGCGTCCGACGTTGCCGGTGGCGCCCGCCACGACAATGGTCATGGAGATCTCCTTCCGTTTCGGCACGACGTTAGGACGAATCGCGGTCAAGTCGTGTCCGCGATCGGTTACGAGCCTGGTTCCGGGGATGGAGACTTCGGCGCTGCCGCTCCGCTTGCTCGCCCCTCACTCAGCCAGGGGTATCCGGCCCTTCGCGATCGAGCGCCGCTCTGATCTGGTCGAGCCACTCTGTGCCCAGCCGGCGCCCGTTCGGGAGCTGGTCGTCCCGGTCCCAGCGCCATGCCGTGATCATCGCCAGCACGAGGATCCGGCACTCGCGCAGCAACTCCTGATCGACACCCGGATAGTGGGCGCCGACCTCTTCGGGCGCATGGGCGAGGTCGAATTCGACGGGCCCGCGGCAGCACGTCTCGAAATCTATGAACAGCGGCCCGTCCCGCGTGGTGAGCAGGTTGCCAGGGTGCGGCTCGCCGTGCAGCAGTTGTTCGGCGCCGCCGCGCTCGCCGATCGTTCGCCTCAGGCGTCGTAAGGTCCCGGCGAGCAGCTCACGGTCCGCGTCGGCGAGCGCCGGAGTGCGGTCGGGGCTCGCCACGAGTCGCCGGGCCTGCTCGACTCGATCCATGAAGTGCGGCGTCGGGACATCGAGCGTGCGCATGCCGGCGTGCAACCGCTCGAGCGCCCCGGCGTAGTCGGCCGGTGGGACCTCTTGAGGTGATCCGGGTTCGTAGTAGGTCCACAGGGTGACCTCGAAACCATCACGCTCATGGACACCTGGCGGCACCCGAGGCTCCAGGGCGGCCACGGGGCACCCGGACTCGGCGAGCCGCTGAGCGAGCTCGACCTCGAACCGCAGGACCTGATCGCCCGCATGGGCCACCCGGGCGAGCACGTCACAGGGCAGCAGACGCAGAGCGAGCTTGTTCGAGTCGTGGAGGACGATGGCGTCGTCGACCGTCAGATCGAGTGATGAGGCCGTCGACATGGCCGCGGCCATCGCACGCGAGACATCTGACGCCCGCATCGTCGCCCGGCCACCTCTCCCTTGAACGCTTCCGGGACTCTCCCAGCGTGCCGCCTGGGCACCCTACCAAGTCGCCGACGATGACCGCCGACACGGGCGATCAGGCTCTGCGGCGGGCCCGGTAGGCGCTGGCCTTGGCGCGGTTCTGGCAGGACAGGCCGCAGAACCTGCGGGAGGCGTTGCGGGTGACGTCGAAGAAGACCAGGTCGCATCCGTCCGCCTCACACGAGCGGAGCCGTACCCCCTGACCGACGCCGATCACCATGGCCAGGGCGGTGGCCGCGCTCGCGGCCCAGGCGTCGACCAGGCCGGCGTCCTCGCGGTGGAAGGTGAGCACCGGAGGATCCCCCTGGACGTGGGGGACGGCGTCGTGCCGGGTCAGGGCCGCGTTCAACGCGTCCAGCTCCGGGGCCGGGCCGAAGACCGGGCGCAGCTCCGCCGCCACCTCCGCCAGCCCGTCGGCGTCGGCCGCCGTCAGCGGCCCGCGCGGGCTCAGCTCGCCTGCGTTGTCGCCGATGGCGGACAGGCGGGCGGACCGGTCGGCGGGCGGCTGGACCAGGCGGCCGTGCGCCCGGTCGACGGTCAACGTGTTGATCAGCGTGACCGCCACCTCCACCCAGCGGCCGACATAACTGTCTATTTGGGATTGACCAGTGATGCGCCACGCCTCTATCGTCACTGTCATATCTTATCTAGACAGTGAGGGATTTTTCGCGATGTCTGATGTTTCGCGGCTCGCCCGCAGCATGTGGCACCAAATGGAGCCGATCCACGCCGTGTTGTATTTCTCGCCGGAGGGCTTCGAGGAGGCCGCGGCGCTCGGCTACGACGTGGAGACGCGCTGGCCCAGCTACTTCGCCTACCGCACCGCACCGCTGGGGGCCGTGGGCCTGAGAGCGACCGCCGCGGCCTGCTACAGCTTCAGCCCGAGCATGATCCAGGAGCACGTGACCGGCCTCTGGGACACCGCCTCGCCCGCCCAGGTCCTGCGGGCCAGGCTGACAGCGGTCGAGCGTACGTACCGCGCGCTGCTGGGCGATCGGATGGCGGGGCCGGAGGTGGCGGAGGCGGCCGAGCTGGCCAGGCGGGCCGCCGAGAGCACGGCCGTGGCCGCGCGGCCGTTCGCCGCCGCCAACCTCGACCTGCCCTGGCCCGAGGAGCCGCTGCTCGCCCTCTGGCACGCGGCCACGGTGCTGCGCGAGCACCGTGGCGACGGCCACCTGGCCGCGCTGCTGACGGCGGACCTGGATCCGTGTGAGTCGCTGGTCTCCTTCGCCGCGATCGGCGCGGCCCCCGTGGCGAACTTCGCCGGGCGCGGCTGGAGCGAGCAGGAGTGGGCCGAGGCGCACGAGCGCCTCACCGCGCGCGGCCTGGTCGACCCCTCGGGGCAGGCGACCGAGCGGGGGCGGGCGCTGCGCGACCAGGTGGAGCGGATGACCGACGAACTGGCCGCAGCACCGTGGCGGGCCCTGGGCGAGGAGCGCGCCCAGCGCCTGGCCGTACTCGCCGGGCCGGTCCTGGGCGCCGTCTTCGGCGCGGGCCTGCTGCCGATGACCAGCACCCTCGGCATCGCGACCGTCAAGGCCCCGGACTGATCACGCGAACCCGGGGGCCGGCTGCCAGAGCCCGATGACGGTGCCCTGGTCGTCGGTGCAGGTGCAACCGCGGCCGGATTTGCTGTCCAGCATCTCCCCTGTGGTGCCGCCGAGCCGGCGCGCCCGCTCGGCGGACGCGTCGATGTCGGCCACGTGGTAGTAGAGGTTGGGCTGCGACGACGGGCCGCCCGCGGTGAAGCCCATGGGCACCGCCGTGTTGGTGACGTGCAGGTACGTCTCGTGCTCCCGGCTGAACTCCCAGCCGAACAACGCGCCGTAGAAGGCCGCCGCCCGGTCGAGGTCGCCGACGGACAGGGTGTAGTAACCGAGCTCGACGGCCATATGGTTCCTCCGCAATGATTAGCGCTATCGTGAACTATTAACACCATAGCGAAAGCAGTCAACGATTAACAGCAACGTTAACCATGTGGACGCGACCCTGGCCGCGCTGGCCGATCCCACCCGGCGCAAGGTGATCGACCTGCTGCGCGACGGCCCGCGCCCGGCCGGCGAGCTGGCCCAGGCCGTCCAGATGAGCGCGCCCGCGCTGAGCAGGCACCTGCGCGTGCTGCGGGCGGGCGGCCTGGTGCGGGCGGAGGCCGGCGGTGACGACGCCCGCCTGCGCCTGTACTCCCTGCGGCAGGAGCCGTTCACCGCCTTGCAGGCGTGGCTGGACCAGGTGCAGGCGTTCTGGTCCGAGCAGCTCGGCTCGTTCAAGGACCACGTCGAAGCCGCCCGGGAGGGCGATGCGCGATGAGCTCGGTCCAGGCCGTCGTCACCGTGCCGGTCGACCCCGGCACCGCCTTCCGCGTCTTCACCGACGAGATCGACCGCTGGTACGTACGCGGCCCGTACAGCTGGACCGACCCGGAGCGCGCGGTCGGGATCCGGTTCGAGGACGGGTTCCTCCGCGAGATGTGGTCGGACGGCGGCCATGTCGACACCGGCCGGATCGTCGCCTGGGAGCCGCCGCACCGCCTCGTCTGGGCGGACCTGCTCAACCCGACCGGCCGGATGGAGATCGAGGTCGCCTTCACCGCCGTCGAGGGCGGCACGCGGGTGCTGCTGGAGCACCGGGGGCTGGACACGCTGCCCCCCGCCGTGGCGGCGCGGATCAGGCGCGGCTACTCCTGGAACATCGTGCTCGGCTGGTTCGCCGGGCAGTGGAGCTAGCGTTTGCCGTACTTCTTGTGCACGGCCTGCTTGCTCACCCCGATCGCGTTCGCGATCTGCGCCCAGGCCAGGCCGGCCACCCGGGCCCGCCGCACGTGGACGGCCTCGATCCGCTCGAGCTCGTGGCGCAGCGCGGTGGTGGCCTCCAGCGCGCGCAGCGGATCGTCGTCCTGGGCCTGCCGCATCAGCGTCGCCAGATCGCTCGTCATGCTCTAAAGGTAGTCCAGCAGCAGCCCGGTGACCTCCGCAGGCCGTTCCAGCGCGGGCAGGTGGCCGGCCCAGTCCAGCTCGACCAGCTCGGCGTGCGGCAGCTCGGCGGCGATGTGGCGGGCGCTGCGCCGGAAGAACTCCAGGTCGTACGGGCCGGTGACGACCAGCGCGGGCGCCTGGACAGAGCCGAGGTCGTAGCCGGGCCGGAACTGCGACGGCTCGGGGTCGGCGGCGAGCTGCATGGTGAAGGCGTGGTGCTGCATGGCGATCACCCGCCGCCTGGTCTCGTCGTCGGCCTCCGGGCCGAGCCAGGTGCGGGCGTTCAGCTCGGCGGCGCCCTGCGCGTCGCCCGCCTCCAGCAGCCGGTCCTCCTCCTCGGCGAACGCCGTGAGGTCCGGGGTCCTGGGCAGGTCGGAGCCGGGATTCATGAGCACCAGCCGGGTGGCGAGGTGGGCCAGCTCCAGGGCGACGGAGCACCCGTACGACGCGCCGACCAGCGCGGCCCGCGACACGCCGAGCTCGGCGAGGACCTCCGCCACGTCACCCGAGTCGCTGTACGGCTCCGCAGCCGCGTAGGGCGTGTGGCCGAATCCGCGGTAGTCCACTCTGATCACCCGGAAGCGCTCGGCGAGCGGCTGCCACTGCGCGTCCCACATGCCGGCGTCGGCCGCGCTCGAAGCCAGCAGCACCACCGGCTCGCCGGAGCCCGCCTGTTCGTACCAGATCGTCACTTGGCCTCCAGGACCAGTCGTATGCCGAAACCGATGAGCACGACGCCCGAGACGCGCTCCAGGCGGCGCCTGACCTCCGGGCGGCCGAAGAAAGCCTTGGCCGTGGCCACCGCCCAGATGAGCGCGGCGTACCAGAGCAGGTCGACCAGCACCCACACGACGGCGAGCACGGCCAGAGTGAGGGGGATGTTCTGCCCCTGCGGCACGAACTGCGGCAGGAACGACATCGCGAACACCGCCGCCTTGGGGTTGGCCAGGCAGGTGCCCAGCCCGACGAGGTAGGACCTGCCCCGGCCGGGCACGGCCAGGGGCTCGGCCGCCGGCCGGTCCTTACGCGCCTGCCAGAGTGCCTGCGCGCCCATCACGACCAGCACGATCGCGCCGACGACGCGCATCAGGTCGTAGGCCGCCTGCGAGGCCAGCAGGAGCGCGGACAGCCCGAAGGCGGCGGCCAGCCCCCACAGCAGGATGCCGCTCTCGTTGCCGAGCGTGGCCGCCAGGCCGGAGCCGCGCCCGGCGCGCAGCGTCTGTCTGAGGATGATCGCGGTGCTGACGCCCGGGACCATGGCCACCAGCAGGCACGCACCGATGAAGGCGACGAGGTACATGCCGGGCATCGTTTCAGATCAGGCCGGGATTCCCCCATACATTTTTCCGAGCTCCGCGACCGACTCGGCCATGAGGGCGCGCAGTTCGGGCGGGCCGAGCACCTCCACGCTCGCGCCCATGCGCAGCAGCAGCCAGCGGGCGTAGGTGAGGGACTCGACGGGCACGGTCAGGGTCCGCCAGCCTTCCGCGTCGGGCGCTGTGTCGGAGGCTGTGCCGTCGGCCAGCGCCGCGGCCACCACGTCGGCGCCCATCGTGTAGGAGAGCAGCTCCTCCATGCCGGGGGCCAGCTTGATCTGCGCCGTCGCGGTGTACATCCGCTCGCGGAACTCCGCCGCGTACGCCTTCCAGAACTGTCCCAGCTCGAAGTCCGGCGGCGGGTCGAAGTGGCCGGGCAGCGTCCGCACGGTGAGGACGCGCGCCACCCGGTAGGTGCGCGGGCTCGCGCCGGGCGGGGCGGCGACCATGTACCAGGAGCCGCCCTTGAGCACCAGCCCGTACGGGTGGACCACCCGCTCGACCTCCTGCTTGCCCCAGCGCCGGTAGGTCATCAGCAGCGGCCGCTGCTCCCACACCGCCTCCGACACCTCGCTCAGATGCGGCACGTCGTCGGCGCTGCGATACCAGCCCGGCACGTCCAGCAGGAACCGCTCACGCATCCGTGCGGCGTGTGAGCGCGGCTCGGGCGGCAGCGCGGCCAGCAGCTTCAGCTCGGCGTTGGCCGCCACCTCCGCGAGCCCCAGCTCGGCGGCCGGCCCCGGCAGCCCGGCCAGGAACAGCGACGACGCCTCCGCTACCGTCAGGCCGTTCAGCCTGGTGCGGTAGCCGTCGAGCAGCTGGTAGCCGCCCGCGGGCCCCCGGTCGGCGTAGACCGGCACGCCGGCCGACGACAGCGCCTCCACGTCGCGGTAGACCGTCCGGACCGACACCTCCAGCTCTTCGGCCAGCTCGGGCGCGGTCATGCGGCCGCGCGTCTGCAGGAGCAGCAGGAGGGAGAGCAGACGGCTGGCACGCATGCTGTCATTGTATTGCGCACATCGCCTGTGTTTATATGAACATATGGATCGTTTACATCTCATCATGAACAGGCTGCGCACCAACGACACCGTCTCCGTCGCCGAGCTGGCCGAGGAGCACGGCGTGTCCGACATGACGATCAGGCGTGACCTGGACGAGCTCGCCCAGCAGGGCGTCGTCCGCCGGATCAGGGGCGGCGCGCTGTCGCTGCTGCTGCGCGGCGAGGAGCCGCCGTTCGGCATCCGCGAGCGGGAGGCGGTCGAGGCCAAGCAGCGGATCGGCGCCGAGACGGCCGCGTTGATCGCCGACGGGGAGGCGGTGGTACTCGACGGCGGCACGACCGCGCTGGAGGTGGCGCGCAGCCTGGTGGACCGCCGCCTGACCGTGCTGCCGCTGGCGTTGCAGGCGGTGTCGCTGCTCGCCTCCGCGCCGCGCGTGCGGCTCGTCCTCCCAGGAGGAGAGGTACGGCCCGGCGAGCTGAACTTCATGGGCCCGCTCGCCGAGAGCTCGATCAGGGCGCTGCGCTTCGACACGGCGGTCATCGGCTGCTGCGGGCTGTCGTCCGAGCACGGGCTGACCGCGCACGACCTGCCCGAGGTGGCGGTCAAGCAGGCGGCCATCGCCGCCGCCCGCCGGGTGATCGCGGTCTGTGACTCGGGCAAGTTCACCCGGACGGCGTTCGGCGCCGTGTGCCCCATCTCGCGGCTGGACGTGGTGGTGACCGACGACGCCGTCCCGCGTGACCAGCACGACGCGCTGCTCGCCGCGGGCGTCACCGTGCGGCTGGTCAAGGAGCTCGCGTGACGCCGCTGCGGCGGGCCCGCGTCGCCGTCTATCTGCTGTTCCTGCTCGCCGGGGCGGCCGTCGGCACCTGGACGGCCCGGATCCCGGCCATCAAGGAGGGGCTCGGGATCGGCGACGGGCAGCTCAGCCTGGCGCTGCTGGCCATCGCGGCCGGGGCCGTCGCCGGCATGCAGGGGGTGGGCCGCCTGGTGGACCGCTACGGCAGCTCCCATGTCATGCTCCCCGCCGCCCTGCTGCAGGGCGTGATGCTGGTGCCCGCCGCCTACGCGCCGAACCTGCTCACGCTGGCGGTGGCGTTGTTCGGCTTCGGCATCGTGCACGGGGTGCTGGACGTGTCCATGAACGCCAACGCCGTGGAGGTGGAGCTGGCGTGGGGAAAGCCGATCATGTCGTCGTTCCACGCCGTGTTCAGCATCGGCGGGTTCGCGGGCGCCACGCTCGGCGGCGTGTCCGCGCATGTCGGGCTGTCCCCCGCCGCGACGTTCTGGACGGGCGGCCTGGTGATCGCCGCGCTCGCCGCGTGGGCGGCCCGCTGGGCACTGCGCTCGGCCCCGGCGCGCACGGCCACGGCGGGAGAAGGGGCCGGGCATCCCCGGGGGATCGTGTTCCTCGGCGTGCTGGCGTTCTGCTGCCTGGTGGGCGAGGGCGCGGCGGCCGACTGGAGCTCGGTCTATCTGCGCGAGGACCTGGGCTCCTCCGCCGGGTTCGCCGCCGCCGGGTACGCCGCGTTCGCCGCCATGATGACGGCCGGGCGGCTGGCCGGGGACCGGCTGGCCGCGCGGTTCGGCCCGGTGCCGCTGGTGCGGGCCTGCGGGCTGCTGGCCGCCTCCGGGCTCGGCGTGTCACTGCTGGCCGGGCATCCGGTGGCGGCGGTGATCGGGTTCGGCTGCTTCGGCGCGGGCCTGTCGTGCATCGTGCCCCAGGTGTTCTCCGCCGCCGGCCATCGCGAGCCGGCGTACGCGGGCAGGGCGCTGGCCAGGGTGGCGAGCATCGGCTATCTGGGCTTCCTGTCGGGGCCGGTGCTCATCGGCGCCGCCGCCGAGCTCACCGGCCTCCCGCGCGCCCTGGCCCTGCCGGCGCTGCTGGCCGCTTTCGTGGCCCTGGCCGCCACCGCGCTGCGCGCACCGGTGCGGGCCTAGCCGAACTGCTGCCAGGCCATCCTGGTCACCATCGCCGCCACCACGCACAGCAGGATGATCCGGACGAATCCCGTACCGCGTCTGATGGCCATCCTCGCGCCGAGCTGCGCGCCCGCGATGTTGAACGCGGCCATACCCAGTCCCAGGCCCCACAGGACGTGCCCCTGCGCCCCGAACACGAAGAGCGCGCCCAGGTTCGTCCCGGTGTTGATGATCTTCGACGTGGCGGACGCGGACACGAAGTCGAGCCCGAGGATCGTGGTGAACGCGATGATCAGGAACGTCCCCGTACCCGGCCCCATGATCCCGTCGTAGAACGCGATGCCGACGCCCGCGACGGCCACCGCGACGGCGACCCGCGCGTTGGTGCGCAGGTGCGGATGCGCCACCGCGCCGAGCGCCGGCCGCAGCGTCACGAAGGCGGCCACGCCGAGCAGGATCACCATCACCGCCGGCCGCAGCACCTCGGCCGAGATCGCCGCCGCGGCCGAGGCGCCGAGCCCGGCGCTCAGCATCGCCAGCCCGGCTCCCGGCAGTGCCACCTGCCGGTCGAACTTGGCGGTCAGCGCATAGGTGACGGCCGCCGAGGCGGTCCCGAAGACGGAGGAGAACTTGTTGGTCGCCATGGCCTGCACGGGCGGGATGCCGGCCACCATCAGCGCGGGCAGTTGCAGCAGCCCGCCGCCGCCCACGACGGCGTCCACCCATCCCGCTCCCGCCGCCGCCACCAGCAACACGAGCACCTGTTCCAGCGGCACGCGACTCTCCGATTTCCCCCGATAAACCCCCAAGAGACCCTATAGCCCCTCCTTTTTTCGCCGGATACCGCCTAGGGACGTCGTGCGTTGAGCGCCTCGATCCCGTCGAGCAGCAGGTTGAGGCCGAACACGAAGTCGGCGTCCTCCACCCAGCCCTCGGCTCCCCGGAAGACCCCTGAGTGCACCGCGGCCGACAGGGCGGGATAGCTCAGCGGATCGAGCACCTCGGCCAGCACCTCGCCGTATTCGGCCGCCCCGCCGATCCCGCCCTCGTCCGGCCCGCCCGCCTCCGCGTTCATGCCGTGCGCGCTCATGCCATGCGCGAGCGTGGCGTCGGACAGCGCGTAGCCGGTCAGTGCCGTGGCCGCCCTCACCTTCTCCCCCTCGTCGAGCGCGGTGCCGGCGAGCGCGTCCAGTGCCCGGTCCAGCCACAGCATGCGCCTGGGCCCCACCGGCGGGGTCATCCGGTCGAGGGACAGCAGCCACGGGCGTTCGAGCAGGAAGTCGCGGTTGGCCCGCGTCCACAAGGCGAGATAGTCACGCCAGGGCAGCTCGCCGCGCTCGGGCGGCGCGGGGACGGCGCTGTCGGCCATCACGGTCAGCAACTCGTCCTTGCTGCCGACGTACCGGTACAGCGCCATGGTCGCCACGCCCACCCTGGCCGCCACACTGCCCATGGAGACCCCGGCCAGCCCCTCGGTGTCGGCGAGCTCGATGGCGGCGGAGACGATCCGGGCCAGGTCCAGCCGTGGACGCGGCCCCCGGCGCGTCAGCGGCTCCCGCCCCCACATGCGCGCCACGACGGGTGGCAACGCGCGCTCCTGTGCCATCTGACTCCCTTCACAGAACTGCGTACGTCATATAGCTTAGTATCTATGTACGACATACACAGTACGACGCACGCAGTAGGCGGGGCGGCGATTCAGGCCCGCGGCCTGCACAAATCCTTCGGTGCCACCCACGTCCTCAACGGCGTCGACCTGACCGTCCCGGCGGGCACCCTGCAGGCCCTTCTCGGGCCGAACGGGTCCGGCAAGACGACGACCGTCCGGATCCTGACGACCCTGCTCGCCCCCGACCGCGGCACCGCCACCGTCGGGGGCCACGACGTCACCCGTGACAGCGCCGCCGTGCGCCGCGACATCGGCCTGACAGCCCAGCAGGCCACCGTCGACGGCCTGCTCACCGGCAGGGAGAACCTGGAGTTGTTCGCCGGCCTCTACCACCTGGGCAGACGCGAGGCCCGCCGCCGGGCGGCCGAACTCCTCGACCGCTTCGACCTCGCCGCCGCCGCCGACCGCCGGGCCGCCACCTACTCAGGCGGCATGCGCCGCCGCCTCGACCTCGCGGCCAGCATGGTCGCCGCCCCCAGGATCCTCTTCCTGGACGAGCCCACCACCGGCCTCGACCCGCGCAGCCGGGCCGAGCTGTGGTCGGTGATCCGCGAACTGCTCGCCGCCGGCACCACCATCCTGCTGACCACCCAGTATCTGGAGGAGGCGGACCAGCTCGCGGACCGCATCGCGGTGATCGACGCCGGCCGCGTCGTCGCCGACGACACCCCCGCCGCGCTCAAACGCCAGGTGGGCTCCGAACGCCTGGCTCTCCGCCTGGCCCACGCCGACGACCTCCCCCGCGCCGCCGCCACCCTGACCTCGGGCGACGCCGGCCCGCACCTCGACCCGGACGCCCGCGAGCTCACCCTCGCGGTCCAGAACCCCGACCACCTGCGCCACACCCTCGACCTCCTCCACCGGGCGGGCATCACGGTCGACCAGGTGGAGCTGCGCACCCCCACCCTGGACGACGTCTTCTTCGAGCTCACGGCGGCCACCACTCCCCTGACCTCCGCTACCCCATGACCCTGACCGCGTGACCCGCTCGCACGAACCCGCGTCGCACCACCCTCTTCCCGCCAACCCGAATCGGAGCCGGCATGACCACCACCACGGCGCCCAACCGCGCCCCCTCCCTGGCGGCGAGCCTCGCCGACCTGCGCCGCCTCGTCACCCGCACACTGCGCCACGAGGCCCGCACGCTGGACGCCCTCATGGTGAACATCGCCCTGCCGGTCCTCATCATGATCATCTTCGTGTACGTCTTCGGCGGCGCGATCACCACCGGATCCAGCGGCCTGGCGTACATCGACTTCGTCGTCCCCACCGTCCTGCTCATGGCCGGCGGTTACGGCGCCGCGCTGTCCGCCGTCAACATCGCCGAAGAGATGACCGGAGGCATGATCGACCGCTTCCGCACCCTCCCCATCAGCGCCTGGACCCTCCCCGCCGGCCACGTCATCGCCTCACTGGTCCGCAACGTGGCCGCGACCGCGTGCGCCCTGACCGCGGCCGTCCTCCTGGGCTTCCGCCCCAACGCCTCCGCCACCGACTGGGCCCTCGTACTGGCCCTCATCACCGGCTACATCCTGGCGGTGTCCGCCATCGCGATGCTGTGGGGCCTGCTCGTCACCTCACCGCAGGCGGCGGGTGCCTTCAGCTTCGTCGTCATCTTCTTCCCGTACCTGTCCGACGGCGTCGTACCGGCGGAGACCATGCCGCCACTCCTGCGCGGCTTCGCCGAGCACCAGCCCACCACCCCCATGGTGGAAACCCTCCGAGCCCTGCTGCTCGACCTGCCCCTGGGTGACGCCGGCTGGCTATCGGCAGCCTGGCTGACTGCGGGCGTGGTCCTCAGCATGCCCATCGCCGCCTTCCTCTTCCGCCGCCGCACCACGACATGACACCCACCCGCTGGGCGATGGCCTCGGCGTCGGCATCGCTGAAGTCAGGCTTTGGAGAGCGTAGGCACACAGAACCAGCTGGTTCGTCTGCCGGACCCCTGGACCCCGGGGTGTGGACTACCCCCATAGCGCCGCCATACCTCTGACATACCGCCGGTCCCTAGCATCGGCAGCGCACGAGCTCACATTCCGGCTAGGTGAACAAGAGGGGTATCGATGCCACCCGTTCCGACGCTCGACTTCGATGTGCACGATCTTCCGATGGACGTGTTCGACCTCACCGTCAGTGGGTTGGAGGTGCAGACCCTCACGCTCGGCCGCGGCTATGACGTCGTGGCGTCCTGCGCGGCGACCAAGTGTGCCGGACCCAGCGGCTGCGGGTGCTGCTCGGGGTGTACGGATGACCCGTACTCCGAGCCCGATGCCGACGTAGACGCCGAGGAGTAGCGGACAGCGCCGCGGGCTGTCTTGGGAGCAGGACAGCCCGCGGTTCATCAGGTGAGGTGAGGGATGATCGCTGTTCCATTGATCCGGCTGGCCGGCCTGCCGGCCGCTGTCCTGCGGGAACTGCGTTTCCACGAGGTGGGACAGGCCGTGCAGGACCGGCTCTCGGTGCGGCGGTGGGTGCAAACCGAGGGTGCGACGCTGAGTGACGAGCTGTACCAGGTGATCGCACGTGTGGCGGCGCACCCGGCCAGGCCGCAGCTGGTCGGCCTGCGGCGGGCCGTCTACCAGGGGCGCAGGCCCACTGCGCGCGAGTGGAGCCCGGCGACGCGGGAGCTGCTCAGCTGCGACCTCGCGGACAGGGTGCGCCGCTGGCTGACCGCTTGTGACGAGTGGCGTGGCGGCGGGCAGGATCTGGACGAACTGATCAGATCGGAGACGGCGGTCTTGGAGAGCCGGCTGCGGGACCTCGCGTCCGCCCCGGTCTTCCGACGGGCGCTCCTGCAGGCGAGCCCCGATCTCTCCGCGGACCTGGACAAGTGGCTGGCCGACCCGGGCCGCGCCACCCGGCGGCTGGCGCCCGCCCTGGCCAAGTACCTGGTCCGGGCCACGGCGAAGACCAGCCCTTTCAGCACGTTCATGGTGACGGGACGCGGTACGTGGACGGACGACGATGCGGCGGTCCGTCAGTGCGCAGACGGCCTGGGCGGCGTGATGGGCGTGCTCGACCTCGGTCATGTCGCGCGGTCAGAGCTGCACGCGGCACTGGTCACGGGCGGACGGCTGCGGCACGGCATGATCACCCGCGTCAATCCCAGTGTGGTCGCCGCCGGTGACCGGCTGCGTTTCCTGGGTCCTCCTCCGGCGGAGGCGATGCTCACGATCGATGGCACCCCGGCGATCCGCGCCTGCCTGAAGCTGATCCCCGACGACGCCGCGATCACCTTCGGTGAGCTCGCCGGCGAGCTGGAGGTGGCGGGAGACGCCCAGCCCGCGCAGGTGGAGGCCTTCCTTGATCATCTCGTCGAGATCGGCTTGCTGCAGATCGTGCCGCAGCCGGGCGGGCAGATCACCACGCCGGGCGAGGCGGGGCACTGGTTACGGTCACTCGGTGCGGAGTTCGCGCAGGAGGGCTCACTTCTCCTGGCCGTCGACGAGGCCGTGCGCGCGGCCGTACCGGTCGAGGATGTCGCATTGCATCGGCGGCGACTGGATTCGGTGCGCCAGGCGGTGGGCAGCCTGTCCGGCCACCTGGGGCAGCCGATCACGAGCCTGACCTTCGACACGGCCGTGGCCCGGGAGCCCTTGGCCGAGTGCGGCCGTCGCGCGTGGCAGCCGGTGCTGGCCGACCTGCAGGTCATCCGCCGGTGGCTGGCGCTGTTCAGCTTCGGCCAGGACTTGAAGATCGCGCTGAACTCCTGGTGGGGGCAGCGGCCCCCGACTCCTTTTCTGGCCTTCTACCACGAGGTCATGAAGGAGATCGCCAGCGGTTCTCCGGCGGGCAGGGAGATCGGCCGGTTATGGCATTCGTCCGGAAACGGGCGAGCAAGCGTGTTCGACCGCATCCACGAACTGCACACCCTGCGCGACACCGCGGCCGACCTGCTGTGGCGGGACGCCGGACCTGACGGGGTCGTCAGCGTCGATCCCGGCGAGCTGACCGACGCGGTGGCCGGATTCCCCCACTGGCTGGACGACCTGCACTCGGTGGGGGTGTACGGGCAGCCGCTGGCGGACGAGTCAGGCCCCGCATTCGTGATCAACAACATCTTCACCGGATACGGCAAGGGCCACAGCCGCCTGGACCACCTGACCGGTGTCCGCACCGAGGCGTGGGCACAGCCTCCCGGCGACTATCCGGTGTTCGCCGCTCTCGGCGGGTCACTGGGAACCTCACTGAACGTCCGGGAGCCCTGCGCTCCGTACGAGATCACCTATCCGTGGCACGGTGACGTGCGGCCGGGGGCCGGCCGGCTCGATCTGCGCGACCTGTGGGTGGAGCGGGACCACACGCGCGAACTGCTGCGACTGCGGTCAGGAAGGCTCGACCGGCAGGTCTGGCCGCTGCATCTCGGCAGCAGCGCCCCATGGACGCTTCCGCGCGCCGCGCACCTGCTCGTCAGGGCGTTCGGCGAAGAACCTCCCCAGCCCGTCATGGGCATCGCGCCGCGGGGACACTGGACGGCCACGCCCGAGGTGACGGTGACCCCGCGGGCGCGGGTGGGGCGCGTCGTGGTGCGCCGGGCGAGCCGTCACATGACGCCGGCGAACATCCCCGCGCGGCGCGCGAACGAGCCGATGGCCGGATATCTCGTACGGCTGACCGCCTGGCGGCAGGAAGCGGGCATTCCGGAGACGTGCTTCGTCAAAAGCTTCGCCAGAAAGCGTCCCCATGAGCACAAGCCGCTCTACCTGGATTTCGCCAACCCTTTCCTCATGCATGCCTTCAACGAATTGTTGCGACAGCCGAACGAAGCGGTCCTCTTCGAGGAGGCACTGCCCGATCCGATGTCAGCACACGAGAACTACGGCGGGGACCACGTCATGGAGATGGTGATCGATGTCGCGGCGTGGAGCGATTGACGTGGGCCACGACGAGTGGGTGAGCGCGCATCTCTTCTATCACGGCGACCAGGATTCCGTGATCGTCCATGTGATTCCCCCGATCGTGGCGGAACTGGCGGACGGGGGCGACCGTCCGGACTTCTTCTTTCTCCGCTACTGGGACGCCGGACCACACGTACGCCTGCGCGTGAGAGCGAAGCCGGGCGACCACGACCGGGTACGGCGCGTCATCGAGGCCCAGTGCCGTACCTTCTTCCGTGCCCGCCCCTCCGCCGGCACCATGCGCCAGCAGGAGTATGAGAAGACGGCCGCTCTGCTGGCCCACGGGGAAGGGATGGCGGGCTTCACCCGCGAACTGGCGCCGAACAATTCCGTGTCGTTCATTCCCTACCGCAGGGAGAATCGGCGCTACGGGCGAGCCGCGATGGCGGCTGTGGAAAAGCACTTCGTGGATTCCAGCAGGATCGTCCTGTCCATGCTCTCGGCAGGGGTCACGCCCAGGCAGCGGATTACCGCCGTCGTGGCGATGTACCTCATCGTCTGGTTCCGGCTCGGGAGAAGCGCGCTGCGGGAGGGGGATCACGCCGACCTCTTCGCGCGGCAACGCGACATCCTGCTGCCCCTGGGCCGGCGCATGCGGGCGCTGGTCGAGCAGACGGATCGGATGCCGCCGGACGACGGTTTGGCGGGCTGGTCGCAGACCATGGCGGGGTTGCAGAAGGAGTTGGACCTCCGGCGGCAGCCCGCGGTGATGACGACGTGCGCACACCTTGCGGCCAACCGCCTGGGGGTCGACCTGCTGTCCGAGCGGTACGCCTCCTCCCTGGCCACGCGGACCGTCCTGGACATGTGTGAGGGAGAGCAGCCGGCATGACATCGCAGATCGAGGAAAGCGTCCGGATCCGCCCGGGCGTGTCGGGGGGCGTTACTCCGGACAGCTCTTACTACCTGCTCAGCTGGCCGCACAGCACGGCGCTGGGTCGCTTGAACACGGCGCAGCAGGCTCTGCTGCACCGGCTGGCCCAGGAACCGGTCCCGGTGGAAGAGCTGGTGGAGCAGGACCTGAGCCTGCTGCGGAGCGAGGGGTGGCTGCACGCCACCGTGACCTGGTTCGGGAAGGACATCTACACCGTGGAGCCGGAAGGACCGGAGGACCTGCCCAAGGGTGAGATGCCCGAGGACCTGGTGCTGTCGCGGTTCGCGGTCGCCCGCAGCGACGGGAGCGAGGTGGTCCTGGAGTCTCCGCGCTCATGGTGCCGCGTGCGGCTGCACGACTCTCGTGCCCTGGCCTGGCTCGGGCCGTCGCGGCTGGCCGACGACGACGTCCCGGCTCTGCGCCGGCTCCGCCGCGACCTGTGGGCCGGTGGCATGGCGGTCGCCCGGGCCGACGACGAGGACGACCGGTTGTCGACCTGGCAGCCGCACGAGCTGTGGTTCCATCACCGCAGCCGCACGCGTCTGCCCGGCATCCCGTACGGCAAGGGCGACTGGGCCGCCGGGAGGTCAGCCCCGCAGGCGGCCCTCCGCGAGCCGTTCGACGGCGAGATCGTCGAACTCGCCCGCCCCGATCTGAGTCGCGTGCGCGCCGGCGACCTCGGCCTGACCACTGTGCTGGAACAGCGGCGCTCGATTCGCCGGCATGACGGGTCGAACCCGCTGACCGCGGCGGAACTCGGGGAGTTCCTCTACCGCTGCTCGCGTAACCGGGACGTCTACCGCGTCGACGGCGTCGACCATGTGAGCCGGCCCTATCCCAGCGGCGGGGCCTTGCACGAGCTGGAGATCTACCCGGTGGTCCGGCAGGTCTCCGGGCTGGAGCAAGGGCTCTATCACTACGATCCGCAGCACCACCGGCTGGAACGGATCTGCGGCGCCATCCCCGAGGTGCGGCGGCTCCTGCGCACCGCTGCCGCATCGGCGACGGTGCGCCAGGAGCCGCAGGTGCTCCTGGTGATCGCGGCACGGTTCGGACGCGTCATGTGGAGCTACCAGTCGATGGCGTACTCGCTGATCATGAAGAACGTCGGCGTCCTCTTCCAGACGATGTACCTCGTGGCGACCGCTATGGAGCTGGCGCCCTGCGCGCTCGGCGGCGGGAACGCCACCGCGTTCGCGGCGGCCACCGGCCTGGACGCGATGGAAGAAGGCTCGGTGGGCGAATTCACACTCGGCTCCGTCCCGCGGGGAGCGAAGCGATGAGGCTGCGGTTGCGTGACGACGTCTACCTGGCCCCGACCGGCGACGGCGTCCGCATTCTCACGCATCGCGGGCTGGCACGGATCGATGGGACAGCAATCGCTAGATGGGTCGATCGGCTCACGCCGTTTCTCGACGGCACGTACACGATCGAGGAATTGACCGCCGGGTTGCCGCCCGACCGGGAGAAGGCGGTGACGCAGGTCATCGAGCTCCTGCGGACCTGCGACGCCCTCGAAGAGGAGCGGGATGCCCGCTACGTCGAACGCGCCGTGGTGGTGGCGGGCGTCGAGCCGATGCTGGGACAGCTGCACCGGGCGGCGTCGGCGTCCGGCTTGCGGGACATCACGGTGCTGGACCTCTCCTTCACTGCGGTGACCGATCTGCCCGAGGGCATCGACCTGGTGTTCTATGCGGGCGACGGGCCGACTGCCTTACCGCTGCAGCGCGCCTGCGAAGAGCGCGCGATCCCCCTCGCCCTGATGGTCCTCACGGGCGATGCCACCTGGCTGCTCCCGCCCGGGGCGCCGGGGTGGGACGATGCGAGCCGGCGGATGGGCGCCGCCGCGGCGGAGCAGGGCGGAACCGCGCCGCCGGGAGCGGCCGCGAGTCTGGTCCAGGCCGCTTACCGTGAGCTGACCGGCGCCATGCCGCCCGCCGAACGCGGCCGCGTGGTCCGGATCGAGCAGGGTACGTGGCGGCGTACGCGGCACTCGTACCTGCCCCACCCCCTCGCCCGCCCGGCGTCCGCGCGTTCCCGCGAGGAGTTCCTTCAGCGGGTACGGGAACTCCTGACAGGCGAACACCTCGACCACGGCTCGTTCCTGCGCAGGATCGCCCCCTGCGTCGACGAGCACCTGGGGGTCGTCAGGCTCACCGATGCCGACGCGCCGCAGGTGCTGGTGAACCTGTGCCGAGCCGCACTGCCGGACGGGGAGGCCGAGATCGGCTCCGGATTCGGCCATGACGCCGCGCACCGCGACGCCGCGCGCCGGGCGCTGGCCGCCTACGGAGCGCGCACAGTGGATCCCCGGAGGCTGATCGGATCCGACGTCTGGGCGCACGAGATCGACCGCCCGGAGAGAGCTCGGTTGATCCCGGCCGCCGACGTGTTCGGGAGTGGACGCGCCGGGCTCGCGGCCGGGGACAGCTGGGAGCACGCCCTCGGCAAGGGACTGGCCGGCCGGTTCCTGCATATGATCACGGCCGGCCTCGCCTCGCGCGCCGAGCCTTTTCCGCGGATCGACGTCACGGCCGTCGACCTGCACGAGGAGGGGCGCAGATGCCGCGATGTCCTCGCCCGCCTCAACGAACTGCCCGAAGTGTACGACCTCACTGGTTCGCTGGGGATCCCGGCCTTCGCGTACTGCGCCGGCGAGGTCACGATCGGCTACTTCGCCGACCTGGACCCGGCCGAGGCACTGGGAGAGGGGCTGAGGTCCGCGCTCGTGCGCGTGCAATCCACCCTGTACGGCCAGGCGGAACCGCTGCCGGCTCGGTTGCGCGGCCCATGGCGACGAACCCCGACCCCGGCAGGAGACCTGGCAGAGGTGGCGTCGCGGCTACGCGCCGGCGGGCGGGTGGCGCTGGCCGTACCTCTTGATCATGATCAGGAAGTAGCCGCGATCATGCCCTATCTGACCCGGGTGGTGGTGGGTGATGCGTGAGGTGGCGCTGATCGGGCGCGGGCTGATGCGCGACGCGATCGCCGATCAACTGGCGGCCGGCCGGCAGGTCAGCTGTCATGACACGGCGGCGCAGGTGTCCGGCGGCCCGTGCCTGCTGATCGCGGCCGACGACAGCTGGAACACCGCTCGCACCGCGGAGATGCGGGCGGCCGCCACCGCGCTCGCGGTGCCCTGGCTGCGCGTCCGCGCGGAGGTCGGCCAGGTGGTGATCGGCCCCATGGAGACCCCAGGTGACGCGGGCTGCGTGTCCTGCGCCGAGCGGCGACGGCGCCGCGTCCGTGCCGACCAGGAGGGGCACCGAGTCATCTGGCGAAGGCACGGCCAGGCGCTGCGCGAACGCCCGTCGTCCTGGCTCACCCGGCTCGCCGCCACGCAGGTGGCCGAACTCGTCGCGGCCGAGGTCGCCCTGCTGTCAGAAGGGGCCACGCCCCGAACGCGCCAGGCCCTTCTCCTGGTGAATCTGGAACGCCTGGATGTCAGCGTGCACCCGTTCCTGCCGGATGCGTTCTGCGGCACCTGCGGTGACGCGCCGCATGACACCGCCCAGCTGGCAGACCTGGTCCTGGAACCACGGCAGATGCATCGCGAAGGGAGCTTCCGGACGCGAGAGGTCACCGAAGACCTGGAGGCGCTGTATGTCGACCCAGAATGTGGACTGATCGGCTCGATCTCGGAATGGGTGGCAGGCGTACTGGCCGTCGCATCGGCCAGCGTGGGCGGGCGCGTCGGCAAGGTGGCGGGCTACGGGCGCGCGGAGACGCGCGCCGCCGGCAGGCGCATAGCCGTGCTGGAAGGACTTGAGAGGTACGGCGGGGCCCCGGGCGCACGCAGGCAAGCGGTGCGCGCGAGCTTCGCCGAGGTGGCCGGGCACGCACTCGATCCGCGAACCCTGGGCCTCTACCCCCCGGAACGGTACCGCCTGCCCGGCTTCCGGTATCGGCCGTTCGACGTGAGCGAGACCTACACCTGGGTGTGGGGCTACTCCTTCGCCCGGAAGGAGCCGATCCTGGTGCCGGAGTCCTGCGCCTACTACCAGAACGGGCACGAGCTGGTCTACGAGATCTCCAATGGATGCGCGCTCGGCGGCTCCCTCGAAGAGGCCGTCCTGCATGGCGTCCTGGAGGTCGCGGAGCGCGATGCCTTCCTGCTGACCTGGTACTGCAGGATGCCCGCACCGCGCATCGAACTGGCCGGGGTCGCCGATCGCCGGCTGCTGTTGCAGCACGCGTCCGTGGAGGCGGAGACCGGATACGACGTGTCCTTCCACGACATCAGCGTCGAGCAGCAGATCCCTTGTGTGTGGGCCATCGCCGTGAACCCGGTCGATGACGGCCGGGCGGCGACGATCTCCGCGGCCGGGTCCAGCCCCGACCCCGAACGCGCCATGGCCAACGCGCTTTCGGAAGTCGCGTCGAGCATCGTTCCCGTAGGTGAGAAGTACGCCGAGCACAGTGATCGGGCGCGGCAGATGGTGGCCGATCCCGGGCTCGTCCGGGACATGGAGGACCACGCCCTGCTGTACGCGCATCCGGCCGCCGCGCAGCGGCTCGGCTTCCTGACCGAATCGCCGGGCCGCCGCACGCCGGCCGACATCGGAGCCGCGCGGGCCTTCACCGGTACGGACCTGACGAGTGTGCTCACCGAGACGGTCAAGCGCTATCTCGACACCGGGCTCGATGTGATCGTGATCGACCAGACCGGCTCCGAGCACAGGGCCGGCGGCTTCGCCTGCGTGAAGGTGCTGATTCCCGGCACACTGTCGATGACCTTCGGGCACGACCACCGCCGTCTCGACGATCTGCCCCGGCTGCTGACGGTGCCGCGGCTGCTCGGTCATCGTGACCGGGACCTGGCGCCAGAAGAGCTCACCTCCGACCCGCACCCCTTCCCATGACGGCCACCGCCGTACTCCGGCGCATGCTCACCTGGTTCCGCCCGCATCGGTGGCGGATGGTGGCCTCGCTGATCATCGTGGTGATCACCGTGCCGCTGGGAGTGGCCAACCCGCTGCTGACCCGCATGGTCATCGATCAAGGGCTGCTCCAGGGCGACGTCGTGCTGCTGACGCTGCTATGCGCGCTCATGGTCGTCCTGGGGGTCGCAAGCAGCGCTCTGGACGTCGGCAACGTGGCGCTCACCAACATCATCGGCCAGCGGGTGACGACCACCCTGCGCGCCACCGTGTACGGCCGAGCCCAGTCGCAGGAGCTGGCCTTCTACACCGAGGAGAGCACCTCGGAAGTGCAGGCCCGGCTGGTCAGCGACATCGAGGGGATAGACCGGTTCGTCACCAGCACCGTGCAGCAGGCACTGGGCTCCTTCACCGCGCTGGCCGCCTCGGGCATCGCGATGCTGGTGCTGAGCTGGCAGCTGGCTCTGCTCTCGTTCGCCATGGCGTACATGCTGGCGCTGCTCAACCACCGCTTCGCCAAGCGGCGCCAGGACCTGGCCAGGCAACGGCAGCGCCACATCACTTCACTGCTGCGTTTCGCCGCCGAGGACCTCAGCCTGGGCGGGGTCATCCTGGGCCGGACGCTGCATCGTTCGGGCCGACAGCTCGAACGGTTCGTCGAGGTGTGCCGGCAGCTGAGTGAGATCACGGTGCGGCAGCGAGTCGTGGGCGCCACCGCCTACGTGATCATCGGGGCGTCGTTCGCCTGTGTGCCGCCCCTGGTGTTCTGGGTGTCCGGTACGGCGGTCTCCGGACTGAGCATCGGAACCGTGATCGTCATGGTGATCCTGCAGATGCAGTTGGCCCAGCCCATCCAATCTCTTCTGCACCTGTCCAGCAGCCTGCATGTCTCGCTGGCCAAGTTCGAGCGCGTCATCCAGTACCTCGACCTGCCGGAGCCGCTGTCGATCCACGAGGGCCCGGCCCCCGTGCCGGGCACCGGGATCAGTGTGACTCTGCGCGAGGTGGGCCACCGGTACGGCGACGACGGGCGGACCGTGCTCAGTGGAATCGACCTGGACCTGCCCGCAGGATCCGTCACCGTCGTGCGGGGACGCACCGGGTCGGGCAAGAGCACTCTGGGGTTGATCGTTGCCGGTCTCCTGCGCCCGGCCACCGGAACCGTCCAGGTCGACGGCGCCGGCGGCGCGGAGTTGCGCGATGTGGCGACGATCGTGCCGCAGCACACCACCCTGTTCGACGCATCGATACGGGAGAACCTGATGTTCGCCCGCGACGCTGTGACCGAGGAGGACATCGTCCGGGTGATCGCCGCCGTCCGTCTGGACGACCTGGTGTCCAAACTGCCGCACGGCCTCGACACCCCCATCGGCGTGGAGGGGCACCAACTGTCCGGCGGCGAGCGTCAACGGCTGGCGGTGGCCAGGGCACTGCTCGCCAGTTGGCAGGTGCTCATCGTCGACGAGATCACCAGCGCCCTCGACGGCGTCACCTCGGACGAGGTGTACGACGCCCTCCGGGCGCACTGCCGGGGGAGAACCCTGGTGATCATCGCGCACCGGCTTCCACGCATCCAGCCAACAGACCAGGTGGTGCTGGTGGACCATGGACGCATCATCGATCATGCGGTGGAACGGCCGTCGGTGCCAAGACCTTGACTGCGCCCGGGCCGGATCGCCGGACGGGCGCAACCCTGGACGAGGGTCACCCAAGCGTTCCTCCGGGACCGCGGCGGGCATGGAGATCTGCCAGGCGACGAATCCGGCCCCGGTGCGAGTCGGGCGTCCCACCGTCCGAGATCCTTCTGCCTGATGTCACTCCGCCGCAGATCTACCCGCCGCCCGCCCCGGCACCGCATCCAGCCTCTGTGTCACGTCAGTCCCGGCCGGGGCCGGCGCCATCGGACCAGACGTGGGGTGACCGGGGGTGTCTCGATGGGCAGGCGTCCGGGGCGTTCACGAGCGCGTGGAGGCGGGCGCGAGGGGGTCAGTGGGTGGTCGTCAGGGTGCGTTTTCTGGAGGCGTAGATGTCATCGATCAGGTGGTAGGTGCGGGCCTGCTCTGCCGTGAAGATGCGGTCTCGTTCGATGTCCTTGCGGATCTCCAGTGGGGTGCGGCCGGTGTTTCTGGCCAGGATCTCCTCCTGCTGGTCGCGCATGCGGAGGATCTCTCTGGCGTGGATCTCCAGGTCGCTGGACTGGCCGCGGCCGCCTTCCGTGGCGGGCTGGTGGAGGAGGATGCGGGCGTGGGGCAGGGCGGCGCGTTTGCCGGGGGTGCCCGCCGACAGCAGGACCGCCGCCGCCGAGGCCGCTTCGCCGATGCAGACGGTGTGGATGTCCGGCCGGATGAACTGCATCGTGTCGTAGATGGCCGTCATCGCGGTGAACGATCCGCCGGGCGAGTTGATGTAGAGGTTGATGTCCTGGTCGGGGTCGATCGACTCCAGGGTGAGCAGCTGCGCCATCACGTCGTTGGCCGCGGTGTCGTCGATGGGGCTGCCGATGAAGATGACCCGGTCCTCGAAGAGCTTGTTGTACGGGTTCATCTCCTTGATGCCGTAGGAGGTGCGCTCGGTGAAGGAGGGCAGCACGTAACGTCCGCTCATGTCAGTTCATCCCTTCGGCGATGTGGTCGACGAAGCCGTACTCCAGGGCCTCCCGGGCGGTGAACCAGCGGTCCCGGTCGGAGTCGGCCTGGATGCGCTCCAGCGGCTGGCCGGTGTGGTGGGCGATGAGCTCGGCCATCAGGCGCTTGGTGTAGAGGAGGTTTTCGGCCTGGATCTGGATGTCGGTGGCCGAGCCGCCGATGCCGCCGAGCGGCTGGTGCATCACGACCCGGGCGTGGGGCAGGGCGTAGCGTTTGCCAGGAGCACCGGAGCAGAGCAGGAACTGGCCCATGGACGCGGCGAAGCCCATCGCGACCGTCGCCACGTCGCAGGGAATGAACTGCATCATGTCGTACAGCGCCATCCCGGCGGGCACGGAACCGCCCGGGGAATTGATGTAGAGAGTTATGTCCGCCGTGGGATCCTCGGCCGCCAGCAAAAGGAGCTCGCCACACAGCTTGTTGCAAATATCGTCGTCGACCTCCTGGCCGAGAACGAGGATGCGCTGCTGCAGCAGGCGCTGACTGAGCTGGTCAGGCCACTGCGGGCGCAGAGTCTCCGTCATGGGCATCGCCTTTCCGTGGATCAATTACACCGATGACGCTAGCCCCGGACGTCGCGCATAAAGGAATCTTTTCGCTGGCGGCGCATTTCTCTCAAGGCGCATTACTCCATGAGCGAATTAAGGTCGACATACAATCACTGCTGTGAGATGGAACCTCTTGCTGGCCCGGCGCTGGGCATGCCTGATCCTGGGCGGAGCCCTGTTGATGCCGTACATGATGGCGGGGGTCCTCATCTCAGGGCTGGCGCAGGGCGAAGCGGCCAACCTGCTGTTGCCCACGCAGATCGGCGTCTTCGGCGCGGTGCTGCCCGTGGTCGCGCTCACCGGGCTGTTCCTGCCGGTGCGCTCGCTGGAGGTGAACGCCGCCCAGGGGCTGCTGGGCGCCCGTGTCGAGTTCGCGTCCGGGCCCGCGCACGGTCGCCGGTCGTGGCAGGAGCGGCGGCGCACGGCCGCCTGGTTCACGCTGCACCTGGCGATCGGCGGTCTGGTCAGCGGGTTCACGCTGGCGGTGGTTCCGTTCACCCTGTTCTCCCTCTCGCTGCCGTTCGTCAGCCTGTCCACGGAGGTGCTGGGCCTGGCGGTGGAGCCCGGCTGGCCCGGGGTCGGCTGGGCGCTGCTCGGGCTGGTGACGCTCGGGCTGCTGGTCGTGGTGGCGGCCGGAGCCGGGGCGCTGCTGGCCCGGCTCGCTCCCGCACTGCTCGGCCCCACGCCCGCCGAGCGGCTCGCCACCGCCGAGGAGCACGCCCGCACCCTGGCCGAGCGCAACCGGCTGGCACGGGAACTGCACGACTCGGTGGGTCACGCGCTCAGCGTCGTCACCCTGCAGGCCGCCGCCGCGAGCCGCGTCCTCGACCGAGACCCGGCCACCGCGAGGACCGCCCTGGCGGCGATCGAGCAGTCCGCCCGCGCCGCCCTGGAGGACCTCGACCACGTCCTGGGCGTCCTGCGTGCGGGCGAGGATCGAGACGGGGACGTGCGAGGCGAAGGCGGGCAGCGGGGTGGCTCCCCCACCGCCGAAGACCGTCCATCAGGCGCTGCCGAAGAGGGCCGTGGAGGCCGGGGCAGCGGCGAGCCGGTGTCACAGGGCAGGGCGCCGCAGGCGACGCTGGCCGATCTCGACGCGCTCGTCGCCGCATCGGGCGCCGAGGTGCGGCGGGAGGTGAGCGACCTGTCCGGCGTCCCCGCCATGGTCTCCAGGGAGGCCTACCGCATCGTCCAGGAGGCACTCACCAACGCGATCAAACACGGTCAAGGTCCGGTGGACCTGACGGCCGGCGTACGAGAGGACGTGCTGGACCTCCAGGTGACCAACGCGACAGGCCGCTACGCTGAAGACGGCGCCGAGCATGACGGCGGGGGCCGCGAGCTCAGGGGTGGCAGGGGGATCACCGGGATGGCGGAGCGGGTGCGGCTGCTGCGCGGTGAGCTGGACGCCGGCCCGGTGGAGGGTGGCTGGAGGGTGTCGGTGCGCCTGCCGCTACGGTCGCTGTCATGACAATCAGGGTCGTGATCGCCGACGACGAGGACCTCATCCGCACCGGTCTGCGCATCATCATCGACTCCGAGCCCGGCCTGAGCGTGGTCGGCGAGGCCGCTGACGGCGCGGCGGTGCTGCCGGTGGTGCGCCGCGAGCGGCCCGACGTGGTGCTGATGGACGTACGGATGCCGGCGGTGGACGGCATCCAGGCCACCAGCCGCCTCATGGAGCTGGAGGCGCCGCCGAAGGTGCTGGTGGTGACCACGTTCGAGAACGACGACTACGTCTACGACGCGCTCCGGGCGGGCGCCGACGGATTCCTGCTCAAGCGCACCCGGCCGGACGAGCTGGTGCGGGCCGTCAAGCTGGTGGCCGCCGGCGAGTCGCTCCTGTTCCCGGCCGCGATCCGCACACTCGCCGGCCGCCGGCCCGTCGCCGAGGTGCCCGGCATCGGCCGGCTGACCGGGCGCGAGGGTGACGTGCTGCGCCTGATGACCAAGGGGCTGTCCAACGGCGAGATCGCCGCCGAGCTGGTGGTCAGCCCGGAGACCGTCAAGACGCACGTCGGGAACGTGCTCACCAAGCTGGGCGCCCGCGACCGCACCCAGGCGGTCATCGCCGCTTACGAGTCCGGCTTCGTCTCACCCCGCTGACGTCCCGGGGGGCGAACCGTACAAGGGGCACGCGATCCGTACGGGCCGGAACCCCGCGACTACCTCCGCACGAGCTCCGCGACCGGCAGTCCCGTGGCCTGTGCCGCCGTCATGCCGGTGGCCGCGAGGTGCTCCTCCACCAGGCGCAACCCCACCGCATATCCCGACATATCCGGAATGCCGCGCGGCTCTTGGCCGAACAGCCGCATCGCGCTGTCCCCCAGCACGTACGCGGACGTGTGCTGCATGCCCGCCAGCTCGAAGTCCGCCATGATCAGCTCGTAGGCCCGGTCGTACTCCTCCCCCCGCACCATGCCCGACCAGGGTCCCATGGCCTCCGGCCCGGACAGCTCCCTGACGAAGGCCTCCGCCAGCCCTTCCGCCACGACGTGTTCGCCGACCGTCACGGTCGCCGGGTTCCACTCGACGTTGGTGTAGCGAACGTTGTGGTGGAACTCGTGCACGGCCAGGTGCGCGATCCGGCCGATGATCTCCTCGTCGGGCCAGGCCAGCAGGTACAGCCAGCCGGGCGCGCCGCCCATGCCGTAGTAGCCGCCGCTGACCTTCATCAGGTGCTCGTCGTCCGGGTTCCCCAGCACGAACATCACCTGCAGCGTCTCGGCCTGCTTCAGGTGGCTCAAGGCGCCGGCGGCGCGGGTCAGCTCCCGCTCGACCTGCCCGAGCACGTCGGCGGCGGCCAGCCGCTGGACGGCGTCGAGGTAGCGTGGGTCGTCGGCGTCGACGCGGAAGCCGCCGCCCTGGTGGTGGATGTCGACGATGTCCCCCGGCATCGGGATGGCGGAGCGGATCGGCGCGAGCAGCTCGCGGAGCGCGTCGGGCCGCCGATCCAGCGGCAGCCGCAGCAGTCCGGCCATGGCGGCGACGGTGTCGTGAACGATGAATCTCATGCCGTGGACGCTAGAGCCTCACGTCACGGGAGGCTCAACTCACAATTGCGGCTCCTGCGGCGGCTGGTCCCCCGGCGACCGTCCGGGCGTCGGCTCGCCACTGCGCGGGGGCGACGGGGACGGCGACGGCTCCTGCGGGTAGGGCGTGGTGGGGATCGGCGGCGGCGTCGGCAGGAAGACCGTCGGCGGCAGCTGCCTGGGCATCGGATCGCTGCCGGACCTGCCCAGCAGCATCAGCAGCACGATCGTCACCAGGAGCAGCAGCAGCGCCAGGAGCACGGCCGTGGCGATCAGCACCCGCCGCCGCGTCTCGGTGAGCGGCCGGCGGCGCACCGGCGGCGCGAGCGCGGGAGCCCGGTCGGTCAGCCAGTAAGGGACGAAGTCGGGGCCGTGCGCGACGCCGATGAGCGTCCCGCCGACCATCACCGGCTCCAGGAACCGCTCGGCGCCCGGCCTGCCCGGCACGTACGCGACCGCGACCCAGGGCGCGTGCCCGGTGTTCATGTCGAGCACCGGCGGCGCGTCCTCGGTGACGGTCGCCCGCGTCCTCGCGCCCAGCCCGAGCCAGCTCCGCACGCCCGACCGGTCCCCCGCCGGCGCGGCCTCGCGCAGCGCGGTCACGAACCGCTCGCGGGCGGCCGCGTCGATCGCCGCCCCCCGGGTCAGTACGGCCAGCGAGACCGCACGCCCGTCGGGCGCCTGGCCGAGATAGACGAACCCCGCCGGGGCCGATTGCAGGCGGGCCTGCACCACGAACGGCCCCAGCCGTGGCGGATCACCGTACTGCAGCGGACTTGCCACATCTGCCATGAAAGCACAGACGTGGCGTCGTGCACGTTTGCGGCACGTTTGGTGGAATAGCGTCATGAGCGTCGCCGAAGAGCAGCCAGGCGGAACGGACGCGGCTCTGCTGCGTCAAACCCTCGACGAGGTACGGCGTGTCATCGTGGGGCAGGACCACATGGTGGAGAGATTGGTCGTCGCCCTGTTGGCGCGCGGCCACTGCCTGCTGGAGGGGGTGCCCGGTGTGGCCAAGACGCTGGCCGCCGCCACCTTGGCCACGGTCGTGGGCGGCACGTTCGCCCGCATCCAGTTCACCCCCGACCTGGTGCCCAGCGACATCGTCGGCACCCGTGTCTTCCATCCCTCCACCGAGAAGTTCGACGTCGAGCTGGGCCCGGTGTTCGTCAACTTCCTGCTCGCCGACGAGATCAACCGCGCCCCGGCCAAGGTGCAGTCGGCACTCCTGGAGGTCATGGCCGAGCGTCAGGTCACGCTCGCGGGTGTCACCCACCCGCTGCCCAGGCCGTTCATCGTGCTGGCCACCCAGAACCCGATCGAGTCCGAAGGCGTCTACCCGCTGCCGGAGGTGCAGCGCGACCGCTTCCTGTTCCGGGTCCGGGTGCCCCATCCGAGCGCGCACGAGGAGCTGGAGATCCTGCACCGGATGAGCGTCACCCCGCCCACGCCCGCGCGGGTGCTCGACCCGCAGCAGCTGATGGCGCTGCAGGCGGCGGCCGAGCAGGTCTCGGTGCACCAGCTCGTCGCCGACTACGTGGTCCGCCTGGTCATGTCCACCCGCGCCCCCGCCGAGTACGGCCTGGCCGACCTGACCGACACCATCGAGATCGGCGTCAGCCCGCGCGCCACCCTGGGCCTGGTCGCGGCCGGGCGCGCGCTGGCCGTACTGCGCGGCCGCGACTATCTGCTGCCCGACGACGTGCGCGACGTGGCCGTGGACGTGATGGCGCACCGCCTGATGCTCACCTTCGACGCGCTGGCCGACGGCGTCGATCCCGAGCAGGTCGTCAAGCAGATCCTGCACGCCGTGCCGCCGCCCCTCGTCGTCTGGAACCAGAACCGGTGAGCGACCTATGAATACCGCCGAGCAGGCGCTGCGCCGGCTGGAGCTCACGGTGACCAGGCGGCTGGACGGCCTGCTGCACGGCGCGCACCAGGGCCTGCTGCCCGGCACCGGCAGCGAGGCCGGCGACAGCCGCGTCTACGTGCCCGGCGAGGACGACGTGCGCCGCATGGACTGGGCGGTCACCGCGCGCACGACCGTGCCGCACGTCCGCGACCTGATCGCCGACCGCGAGCTGGAGACGTGGGCGCTGGCCGACCTGTCGCCCAGCATGGACTTCGGCACCGCCGACACCGACAAGCGGGATCTGGTGGTGGCCGCGGTCGGCGCGATCGGCTTCCTGTCCAGCAGGATGGGCGACCGGTTCGGGGCGCTGGTGCTGCACGACGAGTTCCTGCACCGCATGCCGGCCCGCACCGGCAGGCCCGCGCTGTACGGGCTGCTGCACTCGCTGATGGACGCGCCTCGCGGCCAGGTGGTGCCCGACCCGCCCGACCTGGCCGAGGGCATCGACGTGCTGTCGGCCTCGCGCAGGCGGCGGGGCATGCGGGTGGTGGTGTCGGACTTCCTCGACGCGGAACCGAGCCTGGACCCGGAGGTGGAGCGCCCCTGGGAGCGGCCGATCAGGCGGCTGGCCGCCCGTCACCAGGTGCTGGCGGTGGAGGTGATCGACCCGCGCGAGCTGGAGTTGCCGGACGTGGGCCGCGTCGCGTTCGCCGACCCCGAGACCGGGAAAGTACGCGAAGTGCACCTTTCACCCAAAATCCGCCACGCGTACGCCGAGGCCGCCGCCCTGCAGCGGGACGGCACCCGGATCGCCCTCCGCCGCGCCGGCGTGGCCCACCTCGTGCTCCGCACGGACCGGGACTGGGTGTTCGACATCGCGCAGTTCGTCATGCGCCAGCGGCGCACCCGCCACCTGGCACACCGGAAGGTGACCTCTTGACTTTTCTGTCGCCTGGCTGGCTCTGGCTGTTCGCCCTGATGGCGTTGCTCCTGGCCGGATATGTCGCGGCGCAGTTCGCGCGGCGCCGCTACACCGTGCGCTTCACCAACCTGGCGCTGCTCAACCTCGTCGCGCCGGCCGGCCCCGGCTGGCGGCGGCACGTGCCGCCGGTCCTGTTCCTGCTCATGATGTCACTGCTGGTCGTCGGCGCCGCCAGACCCGCCGACGAGGTACGCGTGCCGCGCGACCGGGCCACCATCATGATCGCCCTCGACGTGTCGCTGTCCATGGACGCGGCCGACGTCGACCCCGACCGGATCAGCGCCGCCAAGGCCGCGGCCCAGGCGTTCGTCGAGGAGCTGCCGGACCGGTTCAACGTCGGCGTCGTCTCCTTCGCCCGCTCCGCCAACGTGGTCGTCTCCCCCACCACCGACCACCAGGCCGTGGCGACCGCGATCGGCAACCTGACCACCCGGCCCGGCACCGCGATCGGCGAGGCGGTCTTCAACTCGCTCGACTCGGTGCGCTCCTTCGACCAGGACGCCGCCACCGACCCGCCGCCGGCCGCCATCGTGCTGCTGTCCGACGGCGACAACACCTCCGGCCGCTCGGTCAAGGAGGCCACCGACGCGGCCCAGCAGGCGAGCGTGCCGGTCAACACGATCGCGTACGGCACCCAGGAGGGCACGGTCTCCATCGACGGCCGGCCGGTGAACGTACCGGTCAACAAGCAGACCCTCCAGGCCCTGTCCGACGGCACCAGCGGCCGCGCCTACAGCGCCGAGTCGGGCAGCGAGCTGCGCGACGTCTACGAGCAGATCGGCACCTCGCTCGGGTTCAAGCTGGTCAACCAGGAGATCACCCAGCAGTTCATCGTGGCCGCGATCATACTGGGCCTGCTGGTCGCGGGCGCCGCGGTCCTGTTCGGTACGCGTATCCCGTAACGTTTTCCCACGTGGCCCATTACTTCTCCGAGGACCCGGCGACCGCGAGCCGCCCCGGCTCGGTCGACCTGGTCCTGCCCGACCTGCACCTGCGGCTGGAGACCGACAGGGGCGTGTTCTCGCCCGAGCGGGTCGATCTCGGCACCCGGGTGCTGCTGGAGACGGTGCCGCCGCCGCCCCAGCACGGCGACCTGCTCGACCTGGGCTGCGGTTACGGCCCGATCGCGCTGACCATGGCGACCCGGGCTCCCGAGGCGACCGTCTGGGCCGTGGACGTCAACCGCCGCAGCGTGGAGCTGACCGAACGCAACGCACGGGCCGCCCGCCTTTACAAAGTACGGTCGGTGCATGTGGATGAGATGCCCCCGGACGTCACGTTCAAGGCCATCTGGTCCAACCCCGCCATCCGCATCGGCAAGGCGGCCCTGCACGACATGCTCACCAGGTGGCTGTCGCGGCTGACGCCCGACGGCGTCGCCCACCTGGTCGTCCAGAAACATCTCGGCTCCGACTCCCTGCAGCGCTGGCTCGGCGAGCAGGGCTGGCAGGCCTCCCGCGAGGCCTCCCGGGCCGCCTACCGAATCCTGAAGGTGCACCGTTGACTTCCTCCCCCTCGTGAACGAGGCGGATTCCCACGGTTGCCCGCAGGGTTTCCTGCTTCACCGCCGACTGCCCGCCAGAGAGGACTCTCTGTGAGGTCTTACGTCAGCTCCACAGGCGTTGCTCAGAGGTCGGGTAGAAGCGGTACTTGAACGCCCGCTTCACGAGCTGCGCCACGCCTCGCATCGTATCGCGCGATCACCTGACAGTCGCGCGTTTGTTCGAGGCACCGTCCCACGTTTCCTCCCCGCCCTGAAGGACGGGGTCTCCGAGCTCAAGGAGATTCGATGAGAAGGCAACTGCGCCCCACCGACGTCAAGCGGCTCAACCGCACCTGGCGCAGAAACACCGGGAACAGGCTCGCGCTGATCCTGGAGTCGGTCACCGGCCCGTTCAACGTCGGCTCGATCTTCCGCAGCGCCGCCGCGTTCGGCGTCGACACGATCTGGCTGGCCGGCAACGCCACCCCGCCGACCAACCCGAAGGCGGGCAAGACCGCGCTCGGCACCGAGCGCCTGGTCACCTGGCACGACGCGGTGCCCGCCACCGAGGCCGTCAAGGCCGCCAGGGACGACGGCTACACCGTGCTGGCCATCGAGCTCACAGGCGACGCCGTCCCGCTGCACCGCGCGGACCTGGCCCGCGACGTGTGCCTGGTGGTCGGCAGCGAGGACCACGGCTGCTCCCCCGCCCTGCTGGACGCCTCCGACGGCGTCTGCTACATCCCGCAGGTCGGGCGGGTCGGCTCGTTCAACGTCTCGGTGGCGGCGGCCATCGCGCTCGCCGAGGCCCGCCGTCAGGAATGGCAGAATCTCCCTGATTCGTAACCTCATTGTTCACCCGCGAAAGGCATACTGCAGACCGTGCTCAGCCGTCGATTCTCCTTTCTGGACCACCCGGGCCCGCTCGCCTTCGCCCACCGCGGCGGCGCCGCCGAAGGCGCCGAGAACTCGGCGGCGGCGTTCGAGCGGGCCGTGCGGCTCGGCTACACCCACCTGGAGACCGACGCGCACGCCACCGCCGACGGGGTGTTGCTCGCCTTCCACGACCACACCCTGGACCGGGTGACCGACCGCCGCGGCCGCATCTCCGAGCTGCCCTACAGCGCGGTCAAGCGGGCCCGCATCGGCGGCACGCACGAGATCCCGCTGCTGGAGGACCTGCTCGGCACCTGGCCGGACATCCGCTTCAACATCGACGTCAAGGAGGCCGCCGCCATCGCGCCGCTGGCCGAGGCGGTCAGGCGCACCGACTCCTACGACCGGATCTGCCTGACCTCCTTCTCCGACGAGCGCCTGGTGCTGGCCAGGGCGGCGCTCGGCCGCGAGGTCTGCTCGGCGCTCGGCCCGCGCGGCGTCGCCACCCTGCGCGCCGCCGCCACCACCTCCGGCTACGGCCGCCTGCTGGCCCGCCTGTCCCGGGCGGGCATCCCGTGCGCCCAGGTCCCGATGGGCTTCCGCGGGCTGCGCGTGACCACCCGGAGCCTGGTCCGCACGGCGCACGCCGTCGGCATGCAGGTGCACGTCTGGACGATCAACGACGCCGCGCAGATGGAGCAGCTGCTCGATCTGGGCGTCGACGGCATCATGACCGACAACATCACCGGGCTGCGCGACGTGCTCGAGCGGCGCGACCAGTGGCATCCCGGCCGCATGGCCGCTTAGGAGCGACTCGACACATGCCCACCACCGCACCCCCCGCGGACCCCACCGCCGAATCCCCCGCGGCACGCAGGCGCGAGCAGCGTGGCTGGTATCTCTACGACTGGGCCAACTCCGCCTTCTACACCACGATCATCTCGGTCTTCCTCGGCCCGTACCTGATCCCGGTCGCCAAGACCGCGGCCTGCGCCAAAGACTTCCCGCAGATCGCGTCCGCGACCTGTGTGGCCGGCTTCGACGAGCTGGCCGTGCAGAATCCCGGGCTCGGCTACGTCGACGTGCTCGGCATGGACATCAGGCCGGCCGCGTTCTTCGGGCTGATCACGACCGTGGCGGTGCTGGGGCAGATCCTCATCCTGCCGATCGTGGGCGCGCTGGCCGACCACATCGGCCGCAAGCGGGAGATGCTCGGCGTCTTCGCCTACGCGGGCGCGCTGGCGGCGATGGGCCTCTACTTCGTCGAGGGCGACCGCTACATGCTCGGCGGGGTCCTGTTCGTCCTGGCCAACCTGGCCTACGGCGCCTCGATCGTGGTCTACGACTCGTTCCTGCCGCAGATCTCCACGCCGCAGGAGCGCGACCACGTCTCCTCGCGGGGCTGGGCCATCGGCTATCTGGGCGGCGGCCTGCTGCTGGCCCTCAACCTGGCGCTCTACCTCAACCACGAGGGTCTCGGCCTGACCGAGGGCGAGTCGGTGCGGATCAGCATGATGTCGGCGGGGCTGTGGTGGGCCACGTTCACGATCGTCCCGCTGCTGAGGCTGCGCAACCGGCCGGTCCCGGCGCACGAGCACACCACGCGGGCCGCGGTCGGCGGCAGCTTCCGCCAGCTCGGCCGCACGCTCAAGGGACTGCGCCAGTATCCGCTGACGCTGCTGTTCCTGGTGGCCTACCTGGTCTACAACGACGGCATCCAGACCGTCATCGGCAACAGCGCGGCCTTCGCCTCGGAGGCGCTCAAGCTGGACCGGACGGTGCAGATCAGCGCGATCCTGATGGTGCAGTTCGTCGCCTTCTTCGGCGCGCTGCTGCTGGGCACGCTGGCCCGCCGGTTCGGCACCAAGCGCACGGTGCTGGCCAGCCTGGTGCTGTGGACGGTCATCGTGGTGATGGCGCTGTTCGTACGCGAGGGCGACGCGCTGCAGTTCTATCTGATGGCCTTCGCCATCGCGATCGTGCTCGGCGGCAGCCAGGCGCTGTCGCGTTCGCTGTTCTCCCAGGTGATCCCGAAGGGCAAGGAGGCGGAGTACTTCAGCCTCCTGCAGATCAGCGACAAGGGCTCGGCCTTCATCGGCGCGCTCACCGTGACGATCGCGCTGCAGCTCACCAACAGCTACCGCATCGCGATCCTGTCGATGATCGTGTTCTTCGTGCTGGGCTTCGTCCTGCTGGCCCTGGTCAACCTGCCGAAGGCCATCCGCGCCGCGGGCAACGAGGTCCCCGAGGGGATCTGAGGCCGGGATCTCGACGCCTCAAGAGCCCCCGCCGTCCAACTGCTAGCCGGTAGCGCGATTGGATCACGCCGTGGATGGGAATCCCATCACGGTACCAAGCGTTACACACCGTGGGAGACAGACCCCCCACGCATGGGGGCCCTGTAGGAGGCATTTAAACATGGGCGAGCGCGCGCTTCGTGGCACCCGGCTCGGGGCAACCAGCTACGAGAACGACCGTAACACGGATCTGGCCCCCCGCCAGGAGGTGTCCTACACCTGCCCAAAGGGTCATCACTTCGACGTTCCGCTTGCCGCCGAGGCCGAGATCCCCGCTACCTGGGAGTGCCGCATGTGCGGCGCGACCGCGCTGCGGGTGGACGGCGAGCAGCCGGAGTCGAAGAAGACGAAGCCCCCGCGGACACACTGGGACATGCTTCTAGAGCGGAGGTCCATCGAGGACCTGGAAGAGGTGCTCAACGAGAGGCTGGCGGTCCTGAGGGCCCAGCGTCGCAAGAGCGCCTGACGACATCTCACGGTGAAAACCCCCGGGCCCATGGCCCGGGGGTTTCTCTCTGCCGTGACCACGTGCCGGTCGCCGGATAGGTGTCTCGGGTGAGGCGCGTGGGGCGGCCCAGGTGGGACCGTTCGCTCACCGTGCGGCCGGCCGAAGAGCCGCCCGGCCAGGTCGACGCCCACGATCGCGCCGCCGTCGTCGCGGGTGAAGAAGCCGCGCTGCCCCTTCAGACCGCCCTCGGTTCTTGGTCACCGAGGCCAGTTGGAACAGCGTCCGCTCATCGGCCGGCAGTGGATTGTCCAGGCTCGTCACACCGTGGGACGCGTAGGCTCCCGGCCGCCCGTCAGCACCCCGGCGGACACCCCCGGCACGAGATCGGACAGCTTCTCCTGCGACATGAATGCCCGCCCTCCGCCACTTGGACTATGTACAAGTGGCGGCTACGCAGACCTCGAACAATGTGCAAGTAGCTGCTTGAACCTTGTTCGAGCTGGGCGGTCAGGCGTCGCGGTCCTCGCGGATGACCTCGCCGTGCACGACCCGGCCCTGCGGCGACTCCGCTCGCGCGGCGCCCGCGGGCGCCGCACCGGGCGGCGCCGGGAAGAGGTTCGCGTACGGCGAGGCCGCCGCCATCCTCTTGACCCGCCGGTCGAAGAACCACATGCCGAGCCGCCGCATCGCCGGCCGGGTGAACGGCATGATGCACAGCAGCCCCAGCACGTCACTGAAGAAACCGGGCGTCAGCAGCAGCACGCCGCCCACCAGGATCAGCCCGCCGTCGGCCAGCTCGCGGTCGGGCATCCGGCCCGCCTGCAGCGAGCTCTGCAGGTTGTTCCAGGCCCTGCGCCCCTCGCGGCGGACCAGCCAGGTGCCCAGCAGGCTGATGATGACCAGCAGGCCCACGGTCGGCCAGCCGCCGATCACCGTGCCCACCTGAATGAGCAGCCAGATCTCCAGCACGGGGATCAGCAGGAAGGCCAGGAAAAGCAGGAGCCGCATCGTCGCCTCGCTTCAGCATTCGTCTACATCAAGGACAACGCCCGGTGCGGCCGATGCGTTCCGGAGGACCGGGATCAGACCCGCCGTCTGCGCAGCCTGGCCGGCAGGCCGGTGATCCCCCACTGGGTGACGCGCCAGAACGCCTCGGCCATGACCCGGCCGCTCATCTTGCTGGTGCCGACGGTGCGCTCCACGAACGTGATCGGCACCTCGGCCACCCGCAGCCCGTGCCGGGCCGTACGCAGGGTGAGGTCGACCTGGAAGCAGTAGCCCTGCGACTCCACATCGGCCAGGCCGACCTTGTCCAGGGTGGCCGCCGGGTAGGCGCGGAAGCCCGCCGTCGCGTCGCGGACCGGCAGGCCGAGCATGATCCGCGTGTAGAGGTTGGCGCCCCTGGACAGGAACTCCCGCGAGGCCGGCCAGTTGGTCACCCGGCCGCCGGGGACGTAGCGCGAGCCGATCGCCAGGTCGGCGCCGTCGACCAGGGCCGCGAGCAGCTTGTGCAGCTCCTCGGGCTGGTGCGAGCCGTCGGCGTCCATCTCCACCAGCACGTCGAAGCCCTCCGACAGGCCCCAGCGGAATCCGGCGATGTAGGCGGCGCCCAGCCCCTGCTTGGCGGGCCGGTGCAGGACGTGGACGTGATCGTCGCCGGCGGCGAGCGCGTCGGCGATCTCGCCGGTGCCGTCGGGGCTGCTGTCATCGGCCACCAGCAGGTGCGCCTCGGGCAGCGCGGCCCGCAACCGCTCGGCGATCTTCGGCAGGTTGTCGCGCTCGTTGTAGGTCGGGACGACGACCAGCACCCGCCCAAGAGTCTCCATCGTCACTCATTCCCCATCCGGTCGTGCCGCCGCCTGCGCCATACGGCCGCGAAGGCCGCCGCCGCTCCCAACCCGATCAATGCCCACTCGGGTGCCGCTCCGACCTTGGTGGCGACCGTCATTTCGGTCCGCACCGGCACCTTCACCACGGTCATGTCCGCGACCAGCTCGCGAGTCTGCCAGGAGACTTTACCGTCAGGGGTGACAAACGCGGATATACCGGTGGTTGCGGCGGTGACGAAGGCCCTGTTGTGCTCGACCGCCCGCAGCTTTGACATGGCGAGTTGCTGCGCGGGCAGATTGGTCAGCGCGTAGGAGGCGTTGTTGGTCTGCACCACCATGGGCGTGGCACCGGTCCGCACGGTCTCGCGCACGGTGTCGTCGTAGGCGACCTCGTAGCAGTTGACCGCGCCGATGGTGACCGGCCCCAGCTTCAGGTCGCCCGGCCCCACGCCGGGGACCGACTGCCTGCCGACCATCGCGGCCCGGTCGTACAGGGCCATCACGAGGTCCTTGAACGGGGTGTACTCGCCGAAGGGGACCAGCCGCTGCTTGTCGTAGTAGGCGCCCGGTCCGGTGGCCGGGTCCCAGACCAGGCTGCGGGTGGCCCGGTGTTCCTCGCCGACCGCCACCACGGCGCCGACCAGCGTGGGCACGCCGACGTCCTTCACCGCCTCGTCGATCGTCCGGTAGGCGGAGGCGTCGCGGTAGGGGTCGATGTCGGTGGAGTTCTCCGGCAGGACCACCACGTCGGGCTTGGGCAGCTCGCCGGCCCGCACGGCCCGCGCCAGCCGCTTGGTCTCCTCGGCGTGGTTCTTCAGCACGACGGCGGGCTCGTCGCCGAGGAAGTACATGCCCCGGCCGGGCACGTTGCCCTGGACGATGCCCACGTTGACGGTGCGCCCCTCGTCGCCGTGCCGCGGCACGGCCAGGCCGAGCAGCGGCACGGCCAGGGCGAGCGCCAGCGGGATCGCCTGCCGCAGGCCAGCGGCGGGCCGCAGGAGCGCGTAGGCGAGCAGGGCCCCGCACAGGGCCACGGCGAACGACACCAGCGGCGCGCCGCCCAGCGCGGCGTAGGGGGTGAACACCGACTCGCCCTGGCTGAAGGCGATCCGCGCCCAGGGGAAGCCGCCGATCGGCACCAGGCCGCGGATCCACTCCATGGCCACCCAGAGCGCGGCGAAGTAGACCGGCCACAGCCGCAGCCTGAACACCAGCGAGACCGGCACCGCCAAGGCGGCGTAGAACAGGCTCTCGACGCCCACCAGCATCAGCCAGACGTCGTCGCCGATCGGCCGCACCCAGGACAACGCCGGCAGCAGGAACACCACGGCGCCCACGTAAGCCACCCAGGCCGCCCGTCCGGGCCTGGCGCCGTAGAGCGAGGCCACGACCAGCCCCAGCCCCAGCGGGGCGCACAGCCACCAGTCCAGCGGCGGGAAGGACAGGAAGAGCAGCACGCCCCCGGCGACGGCGGCGGCCACCCGGCCGGACAGGATCCACCTCGACTCGGGAGCAGGCGCGCGGCGACGCGGCTCGGCGGCAACCGAACCGGGCGCGAGGGTGGGCGATGTGCCCGTCTTTTCCTGCACCACTCAGGCTCTCCTCGCGACTCGCACGCCTTCTCAGCGAAAACGCTACCGCCCCGGGGCCGCGCTCAGGTCACGGCACGACGAAGGGATCCGGCCGTCATCGGCCGTCATCGGGCGGTGTCGTACCGGATCGGGCTCCGGCGAGCGGCGCGCGGCGAGACGCCGGGCGCGAGGAGCGGCAGGGTGATCCCGTCGCTGACGAGATCACCCGGCGCGCTGACGATCCCGCGCACGAGAGCGGGAAGAGGGCCCGAGAACCCTTCGGACCGGATCCGTCTCGTCGGCGGCGAGCGCGAAATTCCGTTGTCTACTGGGCTCCCGGGCCCGTCCCGGGTCCAACCCCCCGCCCGGCTGGGGTGCCCCGACTCGACGGACCGACGGCCCTGCACCTGGCTGTGTGGACGGAGCTCGCTCCGTCACGGGCGCAGGATCCGACGATGTCAGAGACGGCCAACCGGCCAAGTCCCGTGCTGGACTGGGCAGCAAACTACCGACTCCACCTCAGATGTCAACCGTGTCCCGATCAGCGAGAACATCAAGTTTTCGCAGGTGGGAGCGTCTGGGCCAGCGCCACTAAAGCACGTTAATCACCATTTGCAGGCCCGTTCGAGCGGCTTGGCAAGCCGCTCAACGCCTGCGACAGGGGCCGTTCGTGGACGACTCCGAGCCGTTGCGTGGCACGGGTGAGAGCGACGTAGAGGTCGCTCGGCCCGCGCGGCGACTGCCCGGCGATGAGGTCGGGCTCGGCGACGATCACCGAGTCGAACTCCAGCCCCTTGGCGTCGGCCACCGCGAGCACGGCCACCGGGGCGTCGAGCGCCGCCGCGCCGTGCGCCCGGCCCGCCCCCGGCGCGATCACCACCGCGCCGTCGACCGCGCCGAGGACCGCCTCGCCCAGCTCGGCGAGCATCGCGTCGGGCACCACCACGGCCACCTTGCCGCCCTCCCCGACCTCCGCCTTGACCAGCTCCGGCAACGCCGCCAGCGGCGCCGACCAGGGCTCGACACCGCCTTCGCGGACCGAGGTCGGCGGCTCCAGCTCCGGATCGATGGTGGCGAGCACCCGGGAGGCCAGCGCCATCAACTCCACCGGCGTGCGGTAGTTGACGCTCAGCCGTTCCTGCCGCCAGCGCCCGGCCACGTACGGGTCGAGCACGTCGGCCCAGGAGCGGGCCCCGGCGGTCGAACCGGTCTGCGCGATGTCGCCGACGATCGTCATCGAACGGGTGGGGATGCGGCGCATGATCGAGCGCCAGGCCATCGGCGACAGCTCCTGCGCCTCGTCCACGATCACGTGCCCGTAGGCCCAGTTGCGGTCGGCCGCCGCGCGCTCGGCGGTGGTCAGATAGGGGCCGTCACCGCGGTGCCGCTCGGCGAGGCGTTCGGCCTCCATGACGTCCGACAGGCCCGTCAGCTCCAGGACCTCGCGGGCGTAGGCGAGTTCGGCCTCGCGCTCGTGCTCCTCGGCCTCCCGGGCCGCGGCGAGCTCCTCCTCGGCCTGCATCGCGCTGGCGCGCAGCACCTGCTCGTCGATCTCGCCCAGCAGCTCGGCCGCCTCGTCGAGCAGCGGCACGTCGGACTCGGTCCACTCGGCGGCCCCGTCGCGCCGCAGCAGCTCCCGCTCCCGCGGGGACAGCGCCGAGGCGGCGTGGTCGAGCCGCTCCGCCGAGCCGTACAGGCTCAGCAGCAGGCGCTGCGGGGTGAGATAGGGCCACAGCCGGTTGAGCGCGGCTCTGACGACCGGCTCGGTCCGCAGTTCCTCGCGCAGGTCGGCGAGCTCGTCGTCGTCGATCAGGCCCTTGCCGAGCTTTCTGGCCACCTGCCTGGCCAGGGCGTTGAGCAGGGACCTGACGAAGGTGGCGCGCGCCTGGTTGTGCGGGCGGCGGGACCGGGTGGCCTTGCCGCGTGCCGACTCCAGCATGTTGCGGTCGATGGTGAGGGTGTAGCGGCCCAGGTTCAGCTCGACGGGCTTGCGGGGCACCCGCTGCCGCTCGCGCACGGCCTTGGCGAGTACCTCGGCCATGCGCAGGTCGCCCTTGAGCGCGGCCACCTCGGGCCGCTCCCTGGCGCCGGCGACCAGGCCGGGGTAGAGCTCGCCGACGGTGGACAACAGCACGTCCGTCTCGCCGAGCGAGGGCAGCACCTGCTCGATGTAGCGCAGGAAGGTGAGGTTCGGGCCGAGGATGAGCACGCCGCGGCGCTCCAGGCGCTCCCGGTGCGTGTAGAGCAGGTAGGCGGCGCGATGCAGGGCGACGACGGTCTTGCCGGTGCCGGGGCCGCCCTGGACGACGAGCACGCCGTTGAGGTCGGACCTGATGACGCGGTCCTGCTCGGACTGGATGGTGGCGACGATGTCGCGCATCCGGCCGGTGCGCCGCTCGTCCAGCGCGGCCAGCAGCGCGGCCTCGCCGTTGAGCGTGGCGCGGTCGTCGTCGGTGAGCGCGTCGAAGTCGAGCAGGTCGTCCTCGACGGCCTTGACCACACGTCCCTTGGTCTGCAGGTGGCGGCGCCTGGTCACGCCCATCGGCGCGGACGGGGTGGCGCGGTAGAACGGCTGCGCGATCGGCGCCCGCCAGTCGATGAGCAGCCGCTCCTGCTCGTCGTCGCTCAGACCGAGCTTGCCGATGTAGAGCCGGCCCTCGTCGACGTGGTCGAGCCGGCCGAAGGCCAGCCCGCGCTCCACCGCCCACAACCTGGCCAGCCTGGTGGCGTACATCTCGGCGAAGGTGTCACGCTCCGACCTGTTCTGCATCGTCCCGACGGCGCCGGCCGCCAGCACGTCCTTGAGTTGCCCCTGGGTGCGCTCACGCAGCACGTCGAGACGGTCGTAGAGGCGGGTGACGTACGCCTGCTCCTTGGCGAGCTCTGTTTGACGCGTTGCCGCCAGACCATTAATGTGGGTAATGGGACACTCCGGGCTATTCTGCTTGTTGTTACGACAAACGATGACATTAGCATGCCCGTCGAGGGACGCCCACTCTTTCGCGTGATCCCCCCTTCCGCCGGTGATCACGGCTCGGTTTCGACTCTTGACCGAACCCCCTCGCACTCCTTACGTTCCTTTTCGTTAGGAAAGTTTCCTAACGTTGCGAAGGGGTGACAGTGAGCGCTCCCGTACCGGGCACTCCCAGTCTGCTACGCGCCATCAATGATCGCGCCGCTCTGCGCGTGCTTCTGGAGCGCGGCCCGCTGACCCGCCCCGAGATCGGCACGCTGACCGGCCTGTCCAAGCCGACGGCCTCCCAGCTCCTGTTCCGGCTCCAGGAGGCGGGCCTGGTGGTCCTGGACGGCGTCCGGCACGGCCTGCCGGGCCGTACGGCCGAGGTCTACCGCATCAACCCCGCGGCGGCGTACGCGGCGGCGCTCGACGTCACCGCCACCCGCGTCGAGGCCAGGGTGGCCGACCTGTCCGGCGCCGTCGTCGGCGAGCACACCCTCGCCACCGGGCCGCGCCCGCGCGGCACCCTGATCGACCGGTTGCGCGCGGCGCTGGCCGGCGCGAACCCGCCCGCGCCGCCGCGCCGCGTGGTGATCGGCGTCGAGGCGGCGCTCGACCCCGCCACCGGCAGGCTCGGGTACGCCACCGCGCGGGACATGCCGGGATGGCACATCGACGACCTGGAGCCGGCCCTCACCGAAGGGCTGGGCGTGCCGGTCTCGGTGGAGAACAACGTCAACCTGGTGGCCCTGGCCGAGCAGGCGCACGGCTCGGCACGCGGCACGCCCGACTTCGTGCTGCTGTGGGCCGACGAGGGCATCGGCGCGGCCATCGTGCTCGGCGGCCGGCTGCATCGCGGCGCCACCGGCGGCGCGGGCGAGGTCGGTTACATGCCCGCGCCGGGCGCGCCCACGGCCCGCGAGACCGGTCAGTACGCCGACCACGGCTACCAGGCGCTCACCGGCGGCGCGGCCGTGCTGCGCGTGCTGCGCTCCCACGGCGTGCCGGGCGCCGACCTCCGCCAGGCCGTCGCCCACGCGGCGGCCGCGGCCGCGGGCCCCGCGACGGTCAGCCCCACAACGGTTCGCCCCACGGGGGTCGGCCCAGCGACGGTGGGGGCCGAGGTGGCCGGGGTGGCGTTGCGGGAGGTCGCGGCGCGGCTGGCGGTGGGGCTGGCCGCGATCACGTCCGTGGTGGATCCGGGGCTGATCGTGCTGACCGGCGGGGTCGTCCTGGCCGGTGGGGAGACGCTGCGCGGGCTGATCGAGGAGGAGCTGCACGCGCTGACGATCGCCCGGCCCCGGGTGCGGTTGTCGGCGGTGCGGGGGAACCCGGTGCTGGCCGGGGCGCTCGACCTCGCCCTGGCGACCGTCCAGGACGAGATCTTCGACTCCACGGGGCCCAGACGGTGAGCCTCCCGGGAGCGCGACCATGACAGGAGTGAACGGGTGAGACTGGCTGTGGTCGGGGGCGGTTCGACGTACACGCCCGAGTTGATCGACGGTTTCGCGCGGCTCAGCGATGAGCTGCCCGTCACGGAGATCGCCCTCATAGATCCCGATGGATCGAGACTCGACGTGGTGGCGGGGATGGCGCGGCGGATGCTCGCCCAGGCCGGGCATCCGGCCCGGATCGTGGCCACCTCCTCGGTCGAGGAGGGGGTCGCGGGAGCGCGCGCCGTGCTGTTCCAGCTCCGGGTCGGCGGCCAGGCCGCTCGCGACGTGGACGAGACGCTGCCGCTGCGCTGCGGCTGCGTGGGACAGGAGACGACGGGCGCGGGCGGCCTGGCCAAGGCGCTGCGGACGGTCCCGGTGGTGCTGGAGATCGCCGACGTGGTCCGGCGCGAGGCCCCCGGCGCCTGGATCGTCGACTTCACCAACCCGGTCGGCATCGTGACCAGGGCGCTGCTGGACGCGGGGCACCGGGCGATCGGGCTGTGCAACGTGGCCATCGGCCTCCAGCGGCGTTTCGCCGCCACGCTGGGGGTCGAGCCCGCGCGGGTTTCGCTCGGCCACGTCGGGCTCAACCACCTGTCCTGGGAGCGGGCGGTGTTCCTGGACGGGCGGGACGTGCTGCCGTCGCTGCTGGCCGGCCACGCCGAGGAGATCGCGGCCGACGTGGGCCTGCGCGCCGGGCTGCTGCGCAGGCTCGGCTCGGTGCCGTCCTACTACCTGCGGTACTTCTACGCCCACGACGAGGTGGTGGCCGAGCAGCGCGTCAAGCCGTCGCGCGCGGCGGAGGTGGCGGCGATGGAGAGGCGGCTGCTGGCGATGTACGCCGACCCGGCGGTGGTGACCAAGCCCGAGCTGCTGTCGGAGCGGGGTGGCGCCTTCTACTCCGAGGCCGCGGTCGCGCTGATCGCCTCCCTGCTGGGCGATCGGGGTGACACCCAGGTGGTGAACGTGCGCAACGGCGGCACGCTGCCGTTCCTGGACCCGGAGGCGGTGATCGAGGTGCCGGCGACGGTCAGCGCGTCGGGGGCCGCGCCGCTGCCGGTGACGCCGGTGGAGCCGCTGTACGCGGGACTGATCGCGCATGTGTCGGCGTACGAGACCCTCGCGCTGCGCGCGGCCCTGCACGGCGGGGCGGACCGCGTGCGGGACGCTCTGCTGGCGCACCCGCTGGTCGGCCAGGACGCGGTCGCGCAGGAGCTGACCGGCCTGCTGCTGGAGGCCAACCGCGACCACCTGCCGTGGGCGGTGGGCTAGTGGCGGGCTCGCGGGACGCTGCCTTGGGCGCTGGGGTGGCGGCGGGCTCACGGGACGCTGCCGCGGGCGGTGGGCCGGTGGCGGCTCGCCGGCTGCTGCTGGCGGTGGACGGCGGCAACAGCAAGACCGACGTGGCGGTGGTGGCCGAGGACGGCGAGGTGCTGGCGACCGGCCGCGCAGGCCCCTTTCTCCCGCAGAGCGCGGGCGTGGCGGCGGCGGTCGACGTGGTGGAGCAGGCGCTGGCCGCCGCGCGGGCGGACGGTGGGCCGGCGGGGGCGCTGTCGTCGGCGTGGCCGGGTGGGGTGGCGTTCGATCATGTGGCCGCGTTTCTGGCGGGGGCGGATCTGCCGGTGGAGGAGGAGGCGCTGGCGCGGGAGTTCGCCGCGAGGGGGTTCGGCGCCGACGTCGTGGTCCGTAACGACGCCTTCGCGTTGCTGCGCGCGGGTGTGTCGGGTTCGTGGGGTGTCGCGGTGGTGTGCGGGGCGGGGATCAACGCGGTCGGCGCCTCCCCCACCGGGCAGGTCGCCCGCTTTCCCGCGCTCGGGCGGCTCAGCGGCGACTGGGGCGGCGGCGAGGGCCTCGGCCAGGAGGCGCTGTGGCACGCGGTCCGCGCCGAGGACGGCCGGGGCCCGGCGACCGCCCTGGCCGAGCTGGTGACGACCCACTTCGCCGCCGCCACGGTCGAGCAGGTCGTCCTGGCGATGCACTTCGGCGAGCTGGACGTGAACCGGCTGCACGAGCTCGCCCCCGGGGTCTTCGCCGCCGCCGAGGCGGGTGACGAGGTGGCGGGCGCGCTGGTGGACCGGCTCGCGGACGAGGTGGTGGTGCTCGCGGAGGTGTGCCTGCGCCGCCTGTCGTTGCTGGACACGCCCGCGCAGGTGGTGCTGGGCGGCGGGATACTCACCGCCGGGCATCGGCGGCTGACGGGCCGTCTGGAGGCCGCGTTCGCGTCCAGGGCGCCGAAGGCGGAGCTGGTGCCGGCGCGGCTCGCGCCCATCGCCGGAGCCGCGCTCAGCGGCCTGGACCACCTGGGCGCCACGCGGGCCGCCAAGGCGCGGCTCCGCGCTCACTACGCCACCGGGGGCTCCCGGTGAATGGGCGATTGTGCGGCGCGAGTGCCCTGACCGGCGTCATCCTGCGGTCATGGACGGGTTTCTGGACACCAGCACCGCGGGCGTGACCGAGTTGCGCGTGCACGGCGTCTCCGGCACGCCGCCGAACTCGATGCTCAACCATCCCTATCCCCGGCCGGTGGCCGGCGACCGGACCACCGGGTTCTACCGCCGCTGGTGGCCGTCCGGCAGGCCCGCCGGGCGGGACGCCGACGTGCCGGGCGTGCGGCATCGGGAGGCGTACGCGTGGGGCGGGCTCACCTCCGGCGGGCGGACCATCGCGCTGTGGCTGCTCCTGCTGCCGTTCTCGATGGCGAACCTGGCGTACTTCATGCTGCCGCGACCGGAGGGCGGGCGGCGGCTGCGCCATGCCGTCGAGGCGGCGCAGCGGCTGTTCGCGCTGCTGCTCACCGGGACGCTCGTCGGCGCCCTGGTCCGGGCGAGCGTCGATCTCGTCGGCTGGCAGTGCACGGCGGCCGGGCGGGCCTGCTCGCGGGAGGGCGCGCCGGTGTGGGTGCACTGGATGAGCCAGTTGTGGGGGACGGAGGAGTCCCGGCGGCTGGCCGTCACCGCGCTGGTGCCGCTCGTGGTCGTCGGGGTGCTGTGGGCGATCGCACGGCGTACGTGGCGGCGGGACGAGCGTACGGTGCTGCCTCCCGACGGGTTCGGGCATCCGGGGGTGCTGCTGGCCCGGCGGCGGCTGTGGCACGGTGGCGCCCCGGTGTGGCGGCTGCGGAGCGTGCACATCGCCTTCGCGCTCGGCGCGATCGGGCTGGCCGTGTCCGCGCCGTTCGCCCGTTCGGCGGGCGGGGCGGCGCTGACCGTGGCGAACGCGGCCGTCCAGGTGGCCGCGGTGGTGCTGGTGGTGCTGCCGGGGATCGGCCGCCGGGTGGATCCCGAGGCCGGCGACGCGGACGGCGGGTGGCTGGCCCGTGCCTGCCGGGCGCTGGAGATCGCGGCGCCTGTGCTTTTCCTGGTGACGTTCGGGTGCGCGCTGGCCGGGCTGCCGCTCGGCGTGCCGCGCGAGGCGCTGAGCGCGCAGCTGCCCGGGGTCGGGGCTGGAACGGTCCAGCTCGGGATGACGATGGTGCTGGCGGTGGCCATCGGGGCGGGGACCTGGGCGCTCGCCCGGATGGACCGGCCCGCCGGTCGTGCGGCGGACCGGATCGGCCGGGCGGCGGATCCGGGCGAGCGGCGCGCGATGGGCGGGATGGCAAGCTGGTTCACGCTGATGGCGGCCGCGGGCAGCGCCAATGCGCTGGCGCTCGGCCTGATGTTCTGGACGGCGTCCTTCTTCGGCATCCCGGAGTCCCCCTCCAGGCCCGCGGACCTCGGCACCGACCTCTTCCTCGACGACCCGGTCTGGTGGACGGCGGCGCTGGTCCCGGTCATGGTGGCGGGCGTCGTCCTGGTCGCGGTCGTGCTGTGGCGGATCCGCGAGGCGGCCACCGCGAAGCTGGCCCCGAAGCTGGCGGCCTCCTACGGGCCGCACGCCGCCGAGGTGGCCGGGAAGTGGTCGCTGGCGGCGCTCTCCGATCGGGCCGGGCTGCTGCTGGGGCTGCTGGTGGGCACCGGGCTGACCGGGTTCGCCGTGGTGACCGTGATCTACCGGTTGGGGCTGGTCACGCCGGTGGAGGGCACCGCGGGGCTGTTCGCGACCCTGGGCAGCTGGGCGATGGCGGCGTTCGCCGTCGGTCTGGTGCTGCTGGGGCGGCGCACGTACAGCGACTCCCGGCTGCGCAGGACCGTCGGCATCCTGTGGGACGTCTCCACCTTCTGGCCGCGCGCCATTCACCCGCTGGCGCCGCCCTGCTACACCGAGCGGGTCGTGCCCGAGCTGGTCGCCCGGCTGGACGCGCTCACCCGGGACGAGGAGGACCAGGTGCTCATCTCCGGACACAGCCAGGGCAGCGTCATCGCCGCCGCCGTGGTGCTGCAGCTCAGGCCGGCCGTACGGGAACGGGTCCGGCTGCTCACGCACGGCTCGCCGCTGCGCCGGTTGTACGCCTCGTTCTTCCCCGCGTACTTCGGCCCGGCGAGCCTGTCGGCGGTGCGCGACGCGGTGCGGTGGGTGAACCTCTACCGGCTGAGCGACCCGATCGGCGGTCCCGTCTTCGACCGGGCCGACCCGTTCGGGCCGGAGGGTGAGCCGGAGGGCGGGCGGGAGCGGGGTGAGGGGGAGGTGGACGTGTTCTGCTGGGACCCGCCGCTGTGGGAGGCGGGCGAGCCGCTCGCCGCGGCGCGCTGGCATGTCGGCTACTGGTTCGACCCGCCGTACGACGAGGCGCTGGGCCGGCTGACGAGCCGATCCTGAAATTTCCCCCATAGGGGATGTGCGGTGATCTATGGGGCACTAGGTCATCGATGCCGACACCAGACCTCCTCCTCGCCATCGGCGGCGGTGCCGCCCTGCTCGCCGCCCTGCTGCCCGGCATCCTCGCCAAGCGGGCGATCTCGCTGCCGCTGGCCTATCTGATCGGCGGCGTGCTGCTGTTCCTGCTGCCGATCGGGTTACCCACGCCCGATCCGATCGCGTACCGGGTGGCGCTGGAGCACATCACCGAGCTCTGCGTCGTCATCTCGCTGATGGGCGCGGGCCTGGCGATCAACCGGCGGACCGGGCTGCGCGGCTGGGCCACGACGTGGCGGCTGCTCGGCTGGGCGATGCCGCTCACCATCGCCGCCGTCGCCGCCGCGGCCCTGTTCCTGCTGGGCTGGCCGATCGGGGCGGCGCTCCTGCTCGGGGCGGTGCTGGCGCCCACCGACCCGGTGCTCGCCTCCGACGTCAACGTCGGCGAACCGGTCGACGCGGCCAACGCCGACGACGAGGTCCGCTTCTCGCTGACCTCGGAGGCCGGGCTGAACGACGGGCTGGCCTTCCCGATCGTGTACGCGGCCATCGCCGTCGCGGCGGTCGGCGGCGTGGGCTGGGTGGGCGAGTGGGCCCTGGTGGACGTGCTGTACCGGACCGCCGCCGGGGTGATCTGCGGGCTGTTGCTGGGCCGCCTGCTCGGCCGGCTCTTCTTCCACGCCGGGGTGGAGAAGCTGCGGCTGGCCGAGCACCGCGACGGCTTCGTCGCCCTGGCCGCCACCCTTCTCACCTACGGCCTGACCGAGCTCGTGCACGGCTACGGCTTCGTCGCGGTCTTCGTCACCGCGTGCACCATCAGGAGCGCCGAGCACGGCCACGGCTACAACAACGTCCTGCACGGCTTCGTGGAGCAGATCGAGCGGCTGCTGACCGCCTGGCTGCTGCTCCTTCTCGGCGGCTTCGCCGCGACCGGCGGGCTGGCGGCGCTCACCTGGCGGGGCGCGGCCGTCGGCCTCCTGCTGGTGCTGGTGATCCGGCCGGTGGCGGGGTGGCTGACCCAGCTGGGCGGCGCGGCCGGGCCCCGGGAGCGCATCGCGATCTCGTTCTTCGGCGTGCGCGGCGTCGGCTCGCTGTTCTATCTGGCCTACGCGCTGGGTCAGGCGGACTTCGGGGTGGCGGCGGAGGAGCTGTGGGCGGTGGTGGCCTTCGCCGTGCTGGCCTCCGTGGTGCTGCACGGGATCACCGCCACCCCCGTCATGAACCGCCTGGACAACATCCGCGACGGCCGGGCCGGCGGTTGAGCACGGCCCTCGACACCCGGCGCGTCACTCCGCTTCGGGCGGTTCGTCCGTGCCCTTCACGTCGGGGGCGCGGTGCTCGTACGGGGTGCTGAGCACGACCGTGGTGCGGGTGGAGACGTTGGCGAGGGCGCGGATCTGCTGCAGCAGCTCCTCGAGCCCGACCGGCGAGGCGACCCGCACCTTGAGGATGTAGCTCTCGTCGCCCGCCACGCTGTGGCACGCCTCGATGGCCGTCAGGTGGGACAACCGGTCGGGGGCGTCATCGGGCGCGGCCGGGTCGATCGGCTTGATCGACACGAACGCGGTCATCGGCAGCCCGACCGCGTCGTAGTCGATGATCGCGGCATATCCCCGCAGCACGCCGCGCTTCTCCAGGCGGCGCACCCGCTGATGCACCGCCGAGACCGAGAGCCCGGTCTCCCTGGCCAGCTCGGTGAAGCTCATCCGGCCGTCCTCGGCCAGCAATGTGACGATCCTGCGGTCGATCTCCTCCATCGGTCAAAGGTAGCCGGTAGAGGTCACGACATCGTCCCGACCGGGGAGGCGCCCATGCGCAGCGCGTGCTCCACGAGCGTGACCAGGACGTCCCTGCTGGAGTCGCGCCTGCGGGCGTCGCAGCGCACGATCGGGACACCCGGATCCAGGCCCAGCGCCTGCCGCACCTCGCCGACGGTGAACGGGCGGGCGCCGTCGAAGCAGTTGAGCGCCACCACGAACGGCTGGCGGCGCTTCTCGAAGTAGTCGATGGCCGGGAAGCAGTCGGCCAGGCGGCGGGTGTCGGCCAGCACCACGGCGCCGAGCGCGCCCATGGCCAGGTCGTCCCAGACGAACAGGAACCGCTCCTGACCGGGGGTGCCGAACAGGTAGAGCATGTAGTCGCCGCGGATGGTGATGCGGCCGAAGTCCATGGCCACGGTGGTGGTCGGCTTGGCCTCGACGCCGGACAGGTCGTCGATGTGCCGGCCGATGTGGGTGAGCGCCTCCTCGGTGCGCAGCGGCCGGGTCTCCGACACCGCGTCCACCATGGTGGTCTTGCCCGCGCCGAAGCCGCCCGCGATCAGAATCTTGATCGGGGTGGGCAGCCTCCACCGCTCAGAGCGACCGAAGTCCATCCAGCACCGCCTGCACTTCCCTCCACGTCCGCGCGACCCTCAGCCTGCGGTGCCGTGGTCAGTGGCTTCTGTCAAGGCGTCGAGAAGATTGATCCACTTGCCTGGCATCGAGACACCCTAGCAACGCGACATATTCCACTCAAGCGCCCAAGACCCCCGGGACATCGATATGTCACCGTTTGTCGTCTATAACCTCTTTGGTGGGGCAAAAATGGGCGCTGGTTAAAACGAGTTGTCATGCTATCTGACATCTCGGTTACTCATAGACGTCCATAGTCCGAAATGTTGTTATATCCAGCGTTAAAACCCATTTGTCGCCATAAGTAGTCGGCTGCACGCGGGCTACGTTGCCGTACCCCGTCGATCAGCTCGGCCGCCTCGCCCGCGAGGCCGGCCATCGCGTCCGTCACCTCGCCCCTGCTGACGCCCAGCGTGAGCACGTTGAGATCGCCCCAGCTCACGTCCCGCCGGTAGGAGGCCAGGTCGCCGAGCAGGTGCAGATAGCGCTGCACCCGCTCGCTGGCCGCCCGCAGCTCCTCCAGGTGCCCCTTGGCCCACGCGTCGCCGGCGTAGATCCAGTGCGACAGATCCACGAAGCAGGTGCCGCGGCTGTCGGCGTTGCCGACGAACCGCGCCAGCGTGATCTCGGCCCGGGTGTCCCGCCACACCCAGGCCCTGGCCATCCCGGCCAGCATCCTGGCGAGCTGGTCCCGCCAGAGCCGGTGCAGCTCGGCGAACTCCTCGACGGTGGCCAGTTCGTCACGCAGATCGGCCAGGAAACGGGTGACGGCCGCCCGCGGCGTCCCGCCGTCGGCGACCGCCAGGCAGTCGCGGATCAGCGTGTTCACCTGCTCCAGGCCGGCGGTGGTGTGGTCCACGAGCCGGTCCAGGGCGAGCACCCACAGCGCGGTACGGCCCGCCATCTTCAGCCGGTCGGCGCTCGCCCAGGGCGCGCAGAACGCGGCGGTCAGCGAGTGCGCGGTGTAGAAGTCGCCGTCGAAGGTCGCCGCCGGGAACAACCCGGCGTACATCTCGGCGCAGCGCCGCAGGTCCCTGCCGCACTCGGCGGCCAGCGCGCACGTCCTGCCCAGCTCGAACGCCTCGTCCGGCAGGCCCCCCGGCATCCTAGGTCCGCTCGATCGGCACTCGGATCATGCGAGACCCCCCAACACCCGCGGTTACCCCTTTGTGATTAATTGTCACATGATCACAAGCCCCCGATCAAGGTGACAGCAGGGTGGCCGGATCCCCGCCGCCGGCCCTGGGCGTACGACGCGGGTGGCCGGCCTGGACCCTCGCCACCGGGCCGGCCATCACGCCGGAGACCACCGCGGCCGCGCCGGGGAGGTGGCGAGCGTCGCGTACGGGCGCGCAGTGAATGTCCCAGGGTGTGCTCGCGCGACCGCTCGGCCCGTTCGGACAGCGGCCGCCCGGAGACTGCCGACCCCTCCGGCGGCAACTCCGGCGCACCTGCCGGGTCGGCTCCCGGCTCCCTGGGATCTCCCGCCCGTCGCTCACCGCCTCCCTGGCGTCGTCCTCAAGGCGGCGAGCCTCCCCAGGCCCGCCGCCTCCCCGGCACCCCCGCGGCCCGGCCGGGGTGAGGGTGCGGCGTGTCAGGGCCGATCCCCACCGCCGGCCCTTCGATCACCACCGTGCGCGCGGCTTCGTCCCGGGCCAGGCGTGGCGCCGCGCACGGCGAGGCGACAGACGCCATCCGTCCGACGCGCATCCCGCCTCCCTTGCCCTCGCACTCTCAGAGCGCGCGGCGCCGGATTTGATACACCGGAATGCCGGCGAAGTACGACGGAACTTTCCCAGAAGGCGAAAACGGGAGCGGCGGCGTCACGAGCGCCTAGACGATCACCAGCTCGCGGGTGGTGTTGTTGAGGCGCTCCCCGCCGGACTCGGTGCACACGACGATGTCCTCGATGCGCGCGCCGTGCCGGCCGGCCAGGTAGATGCCCGGCTCGACGGAGAAGGCGAACCCGGCCTCCATCGGCTCGCCGTTGCCCGCGACGATGTACGGCTCCTCGTGCGTCTCGATGCCGATGCCGTGGCCGGTGCGGTGGATGAAGTGCTCGCCGTGGCCGGCGTCGGCGATGATCTCCCGGGCGGCGGCGTCGATGGACTCGCACGGCACGCCGGGCCGTACGGCGTCGCAGGCGGCGGCCTGGGCGCGGCGCAGCACCTCGTAGTAGGCGGCGAAGTCGGCGGGCGGCTCGCCGACGCTGTAGGTGCGGGTGGAGTCGGAGCAGTAGCCGTTGTGCAGCTGGCCGCCGATGTCGACGACGACCGGCTCGCCCGGCTGGATGACCCGGTCGGAAACCTCGTGGTGCGGGCTGGCCCCGTTGGGACCGGAGGCGACGATGACGAAGTCGACCGTGTCGTGGCCGGAGGCCAGGATGGCCTCGGCGATGTCGCGGGCGACCTCACGCTCGGTGCGTCCGGCGCGCAGGAACCCGGGCACCTGCCGGTGCACGGAGTCGATCGCCTCGCCGGCCTCGCGCAGCGCCGCCACCTCGCCGGGGGACTTGCGCATCCGCAGCTCCCGCAGCACGCTGCCGGCCAGCACCTGCTCGGCGCCGGGCAGCGCGTCGCGGAAGCGCAGGGAGGACATCGCCCACATCCGGTCGGCCAGCCCGACCCTGGCCACCTCGCCGAGGCGGCGGGCGGCGATCCGGTAGGGGTCGTCGGTCTCGTCCCAGGCCACGAAGTCCAGGCCGAGCCTGGACGCGGGCGAGGCCTGCGCGGCCGGCAGCTCCAGGCGGGGCACCATCATGTACGGCTCGGCGGTGGCGGGCACCACCAGGCACGTCAACCGCTCCAGCGGCTTGGCGTCGTAGCCGCTGACGTAACGCAGGTCGGGGCCCGGGGTCAGCAGCAGCGCGTCCAGTCCGGCTTTGGCGGTGGCCTCCTGGACGGCGGCGAGGCGGGACACGGGGTACAGGTCTGAAGCGGTCACAGGCCCCAATCTACTCGGATCGCGCATCCTAAAATCCGCGAAAAGCTCTCACAACACGGCAAGCTCTAGCTACACTCCGTTGAGGATCGATCACGTATTGTGAGGTCAATTGTCCTGTTCCCGCGCCGTTTGAGAGTGAGATCATGGTCGATGCCATCGGAGGTCACCAGCACGGTCACCGGCATCGCCCGATGAACGCGGCGACCGGGGTCGGCGGCCACATCGACTCCGAGCTGCTCGCGGTGCGGCTCGCGCACGCCCAGCGGCTGGGCAACATGGGCTGGGCCGAGTGGAACCTGCGCACCGGCTGCATCATCTGGTCCGACCAGGCGTACGCCATCTTCGGCCGCGATCCGGACGACGGGCCGCTGTGCCTGTCCGAGCTGGCCGACTACGTCGAGCCCGCCGACCTGGCCGCGCTGGACGAGCTGCTGTGGACGGTCGGGCAGGGCGTGGAGCCGGTGCAGGCGGAGTTCCGCATCAGGCGCGGCGCCGGCGACGTGCGCAACCTGCGCATGGTGCTGGAGCCGCTGATGGCCCCCGGTGGGCCCACCGGCGTGCACGGCGTGATCCAGGACATCACCGGCCGCCGCCGCGCCGAGCGGATCATGTCCGAGTCGCGCCGCCAGCTCCTGGAGGCCCGGGTGCAGGCGGCCGAGGAGCGGCACGTGATGCTCGCGTTGCGCGAGGCGATCCTGCCCGAGCCGGTCGGCTGCCTCGATCTGCCGCGCACCCGGATCGCCGTCCGGTACGTCCCGGCGGAGAAGACGGCCAGCCTCGGCGGCGACTGGTTCGAGGCCGCGGCCCTGCCCGACGACCGGGTGCTGCTGGCCATCGGCGACGTGTCCGGGCACGGCCTGCCCGCCATCGCGCACATGGCGCAGCTCCGCCACGCCCTGATCGGCCTGACCATGACGGGCGCGCCGCCCAACCGGCTGCTGGCCTGGCTGAACGACCTGGTGCTGCACCGGCTGGCCGACACCACGGCCACCGCGATCGTCGGGCATCTCGACACCGCGGCCGGGGTGTTCACCTGGGGGCAGGCGGGCAACCTGGCGCCGATCCTGGTGCGTGACGGCGTGGCCTCCCAGCTCACGCCGCCCAGAGGGGTGCTGCTCGGCGCCGCCTGCGACCGGCCGTACCGGCTGGCCACGACCGAGCTGCGCGACGGCGACCTGCTGCTGATGTTCACCGACGGGCTGGTGGAGCGGCGTGACCGCGACATCGACGAGGGCCTGGACCTGGTCATGACGGCGGCCTGCAAGCTGCCGGGCTGCGATCTCGACGAGGGGCTGGACCGGCTGCTGACCGACATCGGCGGTCCCAATCCGGAAGATGACGCGTGTTTGCTGGCGGTGGGCATACTGGGCTGGTGCTGATGCTTCTGGACACCCCGTCGCTGTACTTCCGGGCCTTCTACGGCATCCCGGAGTCGATCACCGCCCCGGACGGCATGCCCGTCAACGCCGTGCGCGGCCTCATCGACATGATCGCCACGCTGGTGCGCGGCCACTCCCCCAGCGAGCTGGCGGCGACCATGGACGCTGACTGGCGGCCTGCCTTCCGGGTGGCCGCGATCCCCACGTACAAGGCGCACCGGGTCGCCCACGGCGACACCGAGGAGGTGCCCGACCTGCTGGTGCCGCAGATCCCGGTGATCGAGCAGGTGCTCGACGCGGTCGGCGTCGCCCGGCTGGAGTCGCCCGGCTACGAGGCCGACGACGTCATCGGCACCCTCACCCACCAGGCGTCCGGCGCGGTCGACATCGTGACCGGCGACCGTGACCTGTTCCAGCTCGTCGACGACGCCCGCCCGGTCCGCGTCCTCTACACCGCCCGCGGCCTGCGCAACCTGCAGCTGGTCGACGAGGCGTTCGTGACGGCCAAGTACGGCGTGCCCGGCCGTGCTTACGCCGACTTCGCCACGCTGCGCGGCGACCCCAGCGACGGCCTGCCCGGTGTCGCGGGGGTGGGCGACAAGACCGCGGCCGCGCTCATCACCCGCTTCGGCTCGCTGGACGCGCTGCTGGCGGCGCTCGACGAGGGCGTCACCGACGGCTTCCCGGCGGGCAGCCGGACCAAGCTGGCGGCCTCCCGCGACTACCTGGCGGCCGCGCCCGCGGTGGTCCGGGTGGCGCCCGACGCGCCGCTGCCGGACGCCGACCTGACGCTGCCGGTCAAGCCGCGCGACCCGGAGGCGCTGGTGCGCCTGGCCGACCGCTACGGCCTGGACGGCCCGCTCAACCGCCTGCTGGAGGTCCTGGGGCGGTAGGCGTGCGACCCCGGTTGTAGGTTGAGCGCGTGTCGAGTACGAGCATCCACGTTCCAGGCGAGGTTCCCGCCCGCCTCGAAGACGGTTTCGACCGCGTCCGCCGCGAGCTCAAGCTGCCCGCGGACTTCCCCCAGGCCGTGCTCGCCGAGGCGGAGTGGGTCGCCGAGGTGCCCCGGCTCAGCGGCCTGGACCTGACGGACCTGCCGTTCATCACCGTCGACCCGCCCGGCTCGATGGATCTCGACCAGGCCCTGCACCTGGAGCGGCTGCCCGGCGGCTATCGCGTCTGGTACGCCATCGCCGACGTGGGCGCGTTCGTGCGGCCGGGCGGCGTGATCGACGCCGAGGCCCACGCCCGGGGCGCGACGGTCTACCTGCCGACCGGCAACGTGCCGCTGCATCCCCGGGTGCTGTCGGAGGGCGCGGCCAGCCTGCTGCCGGGCGCGACCAGGCCGGCCGCGGTGTGGCGGGTCGACCTCGACCCCGACGGCCGCACGGTGGGCGCGGACGTGCAGCGGGCGCTGGTGCGCAGCCGCGAGCGGCTGGACTACGCGTACGTGCAGGCGGCCGTCGACACCGGCACCGCCGACGGCACGCTCGGCCTGCTCGCCGAGATCGGCCGGCTCCGGCTGGAGCTGGAGCGCGAGCGGGGCGGGGTCACGCTGCCGACGCCGGATCAGGAGATGGTGCCCGCCGAGGGCGGCTACCGCCTCGAATACCGGCTGCCGCTGCCGGCCGAGGCGTGGAACGCCCAGCTCTCCCTGCTCACCGGCATGGCCGCGGCCGCCATGATGCTGGACGCGGAGATCGGTGTGCTGCGGGTGCTGCCCGCGCCGCGCCCGGCCGACCTGGCCAAGGTCCGGCGGGTGGCCGAGGCGCTGGAGGTGCCCTGGCCCGAGGGGGCCGCCTACGGGTCCGTGGTGCACGACCTCGACGCGAAGATCCCGCAGCAGGCGGCGTTCCTGCACGAGGCGAGGGTGCTGCTGCGCGGGGCCGGTTACGTGGCCTTCGACGGCGCCCCGCCGAAGCTGGCCGACCACGCCGCGGTCGCCGCGCCGTACGCGCACGTGACGGCGCCGCTGCGGCGGCTGGCGGACCGCTACGCGACGGAGGTGTGCCTGGCGGTCGCCGCCGGGGAGCCGGTCCCGGCGGACGTGCGGGCGGGGCTGGCGGCGCTGCCGGAGGCGATGTCGGTGAGCGGGCGGCGGGCGGGGGCGGCCGAGCGCGCCTGCGTGGACCTGGTGGAGGCGTTCCTGCTGCGCGACCGGGTCGGGCAGGCGTTCAGCGCGATGGTGATCGACACCGACGAGCGGGGCGGCGGGCTGGTGCAGCTCGCCGATCCCGCGGTGATCGCGCGCTGCGACGGCGAGCTGCCGCTGGGCGAGCGCGTGACCGTGCGGCTCGTCCAGGCCGACCCGGCGGCCCGTGCGGTCCGCTTCACACTCTCTTGATCGAGCTCCTGTGCTCCTCACACCGATTACGGCAATGTCATGGCCGTCCAAACGGGAGGTGTTCTCATTCGCATTCTTGTCGCGGGAGCCGGTATCGGCGGGCTGACCACAGCCCTGAGCCTGCACGCGGCCGGTTTCACCGACGTCGTCGTCCACGAGTCCGTCAAGGAGATCCGCCCGCTCGGTGTCGGCATCAACATCCTGCCGCACGCCGTACGCGAGCTGACCGAGCTCGGCCTGGGTGAGCGGCTGGCCGCCATCGGCGTGGCCACGGCAGATCTCACCTTCGTCAACCGCTACGGCCAGGCCATCTGGTCGGAGGTGCGGGGGGTGGCCGCCGGCTACCACTGGCCGCAGTACTCCGTCCATCGCGGGCGGCTGCAGTTCATGCTGCTGGAGGCGGTCAAGGAGCGGCTCGGGCCGGACTCCGTCGTCACCGGCTCGCCGGTCACCGGGCTCGACCACGACGCCGACCTGCTGGTGGGCGCCGACGGCATCCGCTCGGCCGTGCGGGCGGCGATGTTCCCCGAGGAGGGCGAGCCGCTGTGGAGCGGCCAGGTGTTATGGCGCGGCACCACCATCAGCAAGCCGTTCATGACCGGCAGGTCCATGCTGATGGCCGGTGACGACGTGCAGAAGGTCGTCGTCTACCCCATCGCGCCGCCGGACGAGGACGGCAACGTGCTCATCAACTGGGCCATCCAGCGCCAGGCCGAGGAGACCGTGCCGCGGGGCGACTGGAACCGGGAGGTGTCCATCGACACGTTCTTCCACCACGTGGCCGACTGGCGCTTCGACTGGCTCGACATCCCCGCCCTGGTGTCGAACGCGCAGGCCGTCTACGAATATCCGATGGTCGACCGCGACCCGCTGCCGCACTGGTCGACGGACCGGGTCACGCTGCTCGGCGACGCCGCGCACCCCATGTACCCCACCGGATCCAACGGCGGCACGCAGTCCATCGTCGACGCCCGCGTGCTGGCCAACGCCCTGGCCGGCGGGCGAGGGCTCGACTTCTACGAGGAGCAGCGCCGGCCCATGTGCACCGCCATCGTGCACGCCAACCGCAAGGACGGCCCGGAGGTCGTCATGCGGCTCGCGCACGAGCGCGCCCCGGAGGGGTTCGACGACATCGACGAGGTCATACCCCTGGCCGAGCGTGAGGAGATCGCGCTGCGTTACAAGCAGATGGCCGGGTTCGATCCGGCCACGCTGAACGAGCGCGCGTCCTGGTCGGTCTGAACGGCCCGTACCCGCGGGAACGAGCCGCGCGCCGGGCGGCGCGCGGCTTCGCCTCTCCGGGAAGCGGAGCGAGCGCTGCCTCCGGGAGGATCGCCTTCTACGCTCACGCCACCGGCCGGTCGACCCGCGGGCGGCCGTCCAGCATGAGGCGGCGCCCCACGCCCGTCATCCAGATGAAGGTGAAGGCGATGACGGTGGGATTCTTCACCGAGACGAGCACCGCCGTGACGAGTTCGCGCCGCTCCTCGGCGACCCACTGTGCGATGGCCAGGCCGGGCAGCACGTCCAGCAGGACGAAGGCCAGGCCGAGCACGGCGAACTGCACGGCGAAGCCGAGCCGGCCACGGTCGATCCCGGCGCCCAGCCGCTGCCAGAGGGCCTGAAGGGTGAGCCCCCGCAGCTCCGGCTCGGACCGTACGGCCAGCCGGAGGATCACGTACAGCAGCACGAGGCGGGTGGCCCCGGTGAGCACCTCGGCCGCGACGTTGACCGCGCCGGGGAGCTCCGCGCCCCAGCGGACGGCGACGAACCGCTGCACCGTGGGGATCAGCGACAGCCCGAAAACCAGGAGGAAGTGCCGCGCGTACAGCCGCCCTCCCCAGACGGCGGCGTCACGGGACAGGGCGAGTCCGGCTCGAAGAGTCATACCCGCTAAAATACTTCATTGGATTGAATTATTCACTACGTTGAATCATATGGGGAGCGGCATGGACGGCGCGGAGATGGGATGGGAGCTCAGCACGGCGGTCGTGCTCTTCCACGAGGCGGTCGCGCGCAGGCTCGGGCTGAGCGCCGTCGACCACAAGGCGCTCGGCGTGATCAGCCGCACCGGGCCGCTGCCCGCCGGGGCGCTCGCCGCGCGGCTCGGCATGAACGCCAGTGCCGTCACCGCCCTGGTCGACCGGCTGGAGCGGGCGGGCCACGTCCGCAGGGTCCCCGACCCCGGCGATCGCCGCCGCGTGCTCGTCGAGGCCGCCCCCGGGCGCCGGCCCGACCTCGCGGGCGTCTTCGCCGAGCTGGGCAAGGAGATGAACGCCTTCATGACCCGCTACGACGAGGACGAGCTGGCCGCGATCGCCGACTACCTCACCCGGACGATCGCGGTGCTCAGGGCCCAGACCGAGCGGCTGGCCGAGGATCCTCAGGTCAGCGACGAGTAGGCGACCACGCCCCGGCGCATTCCGTCCATGGCCTTGGCCGCCGTCTGCCTGATCTTGCTGCCCTCCGGGGCGGCGCCGCCGAGCTGACCGAGCAGGTCCATGAGCTGCTTGATCCACCGGACGAAGTCACCGGCCGCGAGCTCGTTGCCGTTGACGCCGTCCATCAGCACGGCGTCCAGGTTGTGGCCCTTGGTCCAGCGGAACGCCGCCCAGGCGAAGCCCAGGTCCGGCTCGCGGATGGTGGACAGCCCGTGGTCGGACTCGATGCCCTCCAGCTCCGCCCACAGCCGCGTCATCGCCGTCAGCGCGTCCTGGGCGCGACCGGCCGGGATCTTGGGCCGCCTGGCGTCCTCCGACTGGCGCGACTCGAACACCAGCGCCGACACGCACGCCGCCAGCTCCGCCGGCTCCAGCTCCTCCCACAGCCCGCTGCGCAGGCACTCGGCGGTGAGCAGGTCGAGCTCGGTGTAGATGCGGCCCAGCCGGCGGCCCTCGTCGGTGACGGCCTCTTCCTGCAGATAGCCGAGCTGCTCCAGCACCGAGCAGATCCGGTCGAAGGTGCGCGAGATGACGTGCGAGCGGCCCTCCACCCGGCGACGCAGCCCCTCGGTCTCGCGCAGCAGCTTGTGATAGCGCTCGGCCCAGCGGGCGTGGTCCTCCCGCTCGTCGCAGCCGTGGCAGGGATGCTGCCGGATGCGCCGCCGCAGCTCGTTGATCTCGTCGTCCTCCATCGCGTGGTCGCGCGCCCTGGCCGGCTTGCCCAGGTCACGGTCGCCGATCTTGGCGAGCAGCGTGGAGACGAGGTTGGCGCGCTCCTTGGGGGCGCGGGCGTTGAAGTTCTTCGGGATGCGCAGCTTCTCGATCGGCTCGACCGGGACCGGGAAGTCCGCCGGGTCGAGCTTCTTGACCTGCTTGCCGATCGTCAGCACCAGCGGGTTGGGGCCGTTGCCACGCGGGTTGCGGCCCGGGTCGAGCACGATCGCCAGCCCCGCGCGCCGCCCGCCCGGCACCCGGATCACGTCGCCCGGCTGCAGCGCCTCCAGCGACCGCACGGCCGCCGCCCGGCGCGCGGCCCCGCGCTGCTTGGACAGCTCCGCCTCGCGGTCCGACAGCCGCCTGCGCAGCCCGGCGTACTCGGTGAAGTCGCCCAGGTGGCAGGTCATCGCCTCCTGGTAGCCCTCCAGCGCCTCCTCGTGCTTGCGCAGCTGCTTGGCCAGCCCGACGACCGCCCGGTCGGCCTGGAACTGCGCGAACGACTCCTCCAGCAGCGCTCTGGCCCGCTCGCGGCCGAACTGGCCGACCAGGTTGACGGCCATGTTGTAGGAGGGCTGGAAGCTGGAGCGCAGCGGGTAGGTGCGGGTGCTCGCCAGGCCGGCCACCGACAGCGGGTCCATGCCCGGCTGCCACAGCACCACGGCGTGGCCCTCGACGTCGATGCCGCGCCGCCCCGCCCGGCCGGTGAGCTGGGTGTACTCGCCCGGGGTGAGGTCGGCGTGGGTCTCGCCGTTCCACTTGTCGAGCTTCTCGATCACCACGCTGCGGGCGGGCATGTTGATGCCCAGCGCCAGCGTCTCGGTGGCGAACACCGCCTTGACCAGGCCGCGGGTGAACAGCTCCTCGACGACCTCCTTGAAGGCCGGCAGCATGCCCGCGTGGTGGGCCGCCAGCCCGCGCTCCAGGCAGTCGCGCCACTCCAGATAGCCCAGCACCGCCAGGTCCTCGTCCGGCAGGTGCGCGGTCCGCTCGTCGACGAGCTGCCTGATCTCGTGCCGCTCCCGCTCGGTGGTGAGCCGGATCCCGGCGTACAGGCACTGCTTGACGGCCGCCTGGCAGCCCGCCCTGGAGAAGATGAACGTGATCGCCGGCAGCAGCCCCTCGGCGTCGAGCTTCTCGATCACCTGGGCCCGGTCCGGCGGCCCCGACCTGCCCGGCCTGCTGTAGCCGCGCCGCCCCCGGCCGCCGTTGAGCCGCTCGGCGTCGCGCGTCACCCGCATCAGCGTCGGGTTGATGCGCGGGGTCTCGTCGTCGGTCATGAACAGGTCGTAGATCCGGTTGGCGATCATCATGTGCTGCCACAGCGGCACCGGCCGGACCTCGTCGACGATCACGGTCGTGTCGCCGCGCACCTCGCCGAGCCACTCGCCGAACTCCTCGGCGTTGCTCACCGTCGCCGACAGCGCCGCCAGCCGTACCGACTCGGGCAGGTGGATGATGACCTCTTCCCACACCGCGCCGCGGAAGCGGTCGGCCAGGTAGTGGACCTCGTCCATGACGGCGAACCCCAGCCCCGTCAGCGTGGCGGAGCCGGCGTAGAGCATGTTGCGCAGCACCTCGGTCGTCATGACGACGATCGGGGCCTCACCGTTGACGCTGTTGTCGCCGGTCAGCAACCCCACCTTGGCGGTGCCGTACCGCTTCACCAGGTCGTTGTACTTCTGGTTGGACAGCGCCTTGATGGGGGTGGTGTAGAAGCACTTGCGGCCCTGCTCCAGGGCGAGGTGGACGGCGAACTCCCCGACGACCGTCTTGCCCGACCCGGTGGGCGCGGCCACCAGCACCCCGTCGCCGGCCTCCAGCGCCCGGCAGGCGTCGATCTGGAAGTCGTCGAGCTCGAAGTCGTACAGGCCCCGGAACGACCTGAGAGCGGCCCCGTCGTCGGCGTATCTCTGACGGAAGGCCGCGTAGCGTTCCGCTGGCGTTGTCATAACCGCCAGCCTACCGAAATCGGTATTCCGGTCGGCCCTCACGGGCCTGTTGAGATCATCCTCCCGCCCCGACGCCTTTACAAAGTACGGCTCAGGTCAGGACGCGTAAGGCGCCTGGCCGGATCTCGCACGTGACCGGGACCGGCCCGATGCGTTCCCCGTCGGCGTAGGCCACCACGCCGGGCGCCTCCAGCGTGACGCTCCTGGCCTGCCACACCGACACGGCCGGGTGGGCGATGTGCGAGCCGCGGTAGACGCTCGGGAACACTCGCAGGAACTGCCGCTTGGACACCGCCTCCACCATCACCACGTCCAGCAGCCCGTCGTCGGGCAGGGCGCCGGGGCAGACGCGCATGCCGGCGCCGTAGGAGCAGGTGTTGGCCACCGCGACCATCATGGCCTCCCGCTCGATCGGCTCGCCGCCGTCCAGCGTGACCCGGAACGGCACGGGCTCGAACGCCCGCAGCTCCCGCACGGTGGCGACCAGGTAGCGGGCCATCCCGGGGGGCCAGGTGAGCGCGTTGGCCCGCTCGTTCACCCGCGAGTCGAACCCGCCGCACAGCACCCCGGCGAACAGCTCCCACCCGGCGCCGGAGCTGACGGACGCCGCGTCGACCACCCGCGGCCGCATCCGCAGCACGGTCCTGGCCGCGGCGATCGGATCCCGGCCCGGCAGGCCGAGCGCGGTGGCGATGTCGTTGCCCGTCCCGGCGGGGATGATGCCGAGCGGCACGTCGGTGCCCGCCACCGCCTGCACGGCCAGGTGGACCAGGCCGTCGCCGCCGAAGGCCACGAGCGCGTCGGGCCGCTCGGCCACCGCGGCGCAGGCCCGCTCCAGGGCGTCGGCGGCGTCCACGCCGACGATCACCGAAAGCTCGGCGCCGCCCGCGCGCAGGCGGCGGGCCACGGGATCGAGCAGGCGGAGCGTCCTGCCGCCGCGGGCGGCGGGGTTCACGAGCAGGGCTAGGTGAGGGGCCACGCCCGGAACTTATCGCCTATCGAGTGGAACTGGAATCCTCTTCTAGTGGCGAGGCCTCGTCATCGTCCAGACCGGCGAACTCGTCGGCCGGCAAGCGCCTTTCGCGGACGTACATGAACAGCTCCGCCACGAAGTACAGAGCGATCATGGGCAGGGCGAGAGCGATCATCGCGAACGGATCGCCGCCGGGCGTGATGACCGCGCCGAAGGCGAACATCGCCACGATGATGGTGCGCCGGTGCTTGGTCACGGTGGCCCGCGACAGCGCGCCGATGACGTTGAGGAACACCAGCAGCAGCGGCAGCTCGAACGAGATGCCGAAGATCACCAGCATGATGAGGACGTAGTTGACGTAGTCGTCGATCTGGATCGTGGCCACCGCGTCGCTGGGCGAGAAGCCCAGCATGATCGCCAGGCTGGTGTCCATGATCAGGTAGGCCAGCACGGCGCCCAGCAGGAACAGCGGGATCGCCACCGCCAGGAACGTCAGCGAGTAGCGCTTCTCGTTGCGGTAGAGGGCGGGGGTGACGAAGGCCCAGAGCTGGTAGAGCCAGACCGGCGAGGAGACGACGAGGCCCACCATCGCCGAGACCTTCAACGTCAGGAAGAAGGACTGGAAGATGCCGCTGTAGGTGAGCGTGCAGGTGCCCTCGCGCAACTGCTGGGCCTGCGGCGTCTCGCAGAAGGGCGCCTTGATGAACGCCCACACCGGGTCGAAGACGAACCAGCCGACGATGATGCCGACGACCACGGCGATCGTCGCGATCAGCAACCGGTTACGCAGCTCACGCAGGTGCTCCATGAGCGGCATGCGACCCTCGGGGTCGGCGTCGGCGGCCGGTGCTTGTGGTCGTGACCGTTTGAGCAGCGCCATCTAGCGGTCCAGGTGATGAGGAGGGATGAGGTCAGGCTTGCTTGTTGGCCTGCCCGGCCCCGGCGCGCAGCCTGGCCGCCTGCTCCTCGAGCTGGCGGGCCTGCTCCTCGGCCGAGACCACCGGCGCGGCGGCCGGGATCTGCTGGGGCGCGGCCGGCTGCGGCTGCGGGGTGGTGGTCTGCGTGGCCTGCACGGTGGGCTGCGCCTGCGCGGCCGGCTGGGCGTCATCGTCGTCGTCGCGCAGCTTGGCGGTCTCCGACTTGAAGATGCGCAGCGACCTGCCGACACCTCGGGCCACGTCCGGCAGCTTCTTGGCGCCGAACAGCAGGACGAGCACGCCTGCGATGATCAGAAGTTCGGGAACTCCGAGTTGCGACATGGGACGTCCTTATGATGCGAAGGCTCTTATCAGCCACGATCGTACGCTGCCCTGGGGGTGGTCTCACCCCTGAGGGCCGCCCGATCTGACCTGCCTCGGCTCGAGCTGAGCCCGCGCCTCGGCTATTTCTCTGTCAAGAGTACGTGCCGCGACCGCCACACGGCCACCCGCGATCGCGAGCACGACGAGTCCCGCCACGCCGAGACCCGTCGCCAGGAAGATCACCGTCATGCCTGATGAGCGTACAGGGACAGGGCCCGCTCGGCCTCCTGCCGCACCCGGACGGCCATCGCGGCGGGCGCCACGACCCTGCCGGTGTCGCCCAGCCGCAGCGCCAGCTTGACGATCCAGTCCTCGTCCCGGGCGCGCAGCGTGATCCGCAGCCGGCCCTCGCCCAGCTCGGTCACCTGCTCGCAGGGGTAGTACTCCGCCACCCACCGCCCGGCGGCGGTGACCTCCAGCTCGACCAGCTCGTCGGTCGGCGACGGCCGGAAGACCCCCTGGGCGACGTCGATGGGCTCGGCCCCCGCGGGCGGGTCGGCCGGCACGTCCAGCACCTGCACGCCGAGCATCCGGTCCAGCCGGAACAGCCGCATCGCCTCGGCGCGGTAGCACCAGCACTCCAGGTAGGTGCGGCCGTCGGCGACCACGATCCGCATCGGGTCCACCTCGCGCGGCGTCACCTCGTCGCGGCCCGGCACGTAGTAGGACAGGGACAGCCTGCGCCGCAGGGTCAGGCCCTCCCGCACCCGCGGCAGCGCGTCGGGGGCGGCGTCCACGTCCACCGCGACCTGGTTGCTCACCTGGGCGGCGCCCTCTCCGGCGGCCTGCTCCAGCTTGGCCACCACGCGGGGCAGCGCGTCGCCGCGCACCTCGGCGAGGTCCGGGCTGGCGGCCAGCATGCGCAGCGCCACCAGCAGGGCGCTGGCCTCGTCGATGCCCAGGCGCAGCGGCCTGGCGATGGTGTCGGCGTTGTCGATGAGGATCTCACCGCCGTCCCACGACACGTCGATGAGGTCGCCGGGGGTGTGCCCCGGCAGCCCGCACATCCACACGAGCTGCAGGTCGTCGATGAGCTGCTTCTCGCTCAGCCCGAACACCTCGGCCACCTCGCCCACCTGCGCGCCCGGGTGGGACATCAGGTAGGGGACGAGCGCGAGGAGTCTTGGCAGCCGGTCGGCGGATCCACTCACGCCAGCGCCCCCTTCAGTCGGCGGATGACGGCTTCGCGGGCGTCCGGCGGCTCGACCACCTCGACGTCCGCGCCCAGGCTGGCCATCCATCCGGCCAGCCGGTCCGGGTCGGTGAAGGACAGCTCGGCCTCGTCCCACCCGCCGGCACCCGCGCGCACGGCGCCGGACAGCTGGCGCAGGCCTTCACAGGTGCCCTGCCGGACCCGCACGAGCGCGGTGCGCGCCCGCGCGGGCTCGTCCGGGAAGTTCACCATGGCCCGCAGGTCGACGCCCTGTGGCACCTCGACGGCGCCGCTCCTGCCCACGGTGGAGACCGGGCCGGTGATGCGGCTCAGCCGGAAGGCCCGCGGCGCGTCGCGGCCCCGGTCGAACCCGGCCAGATACCAGCGGCCGCGGCGGCTCACCACGCCCCACGGCTCGACGGTGCGGGTGTGCACGTTCTCGCTGCCCGCGCCGCGATAGTCGAAGCGCACCACCCGCCGGTCGCGTACGGCCTCCCACAGCGCGGGGAAGGCCGGATCGCGGGTGTCGACCCGCAGCTCCAGCGCCCCTCCCCCGACGCTCCCGCCGACCGTCTCGTCGGTGGCGACGCCGCCGGCGCGCAGCTTCAGCAGCGCGCCCGAGGCGGCCTCGGCCAGGCTGGCCCGCTGCCACACCTGCGCGGCCATGCCCAGCACCGCCGCCTCGTCGGGCTCCAGGACGATCTCCGGCAGCTCGTAGGACTGCCGCTCGATGCGGTAGCCCGGCTCGTCCTCCCACGGGTCGCGCACCACGTCGATCGGGATGCCGATCTCGCGCAACTCGTTCTTGTCCCGCTCGAACATCCGCTGGAACGCCTCGTCGCCGTCGCGGTCGTAGCCGGGGACGGCGTGCCGGATCTGCTCGGCCGACAACGGGCGGCGGGTGGCGAGCAGGCAGATCACCAGGTTCAGCAACCGCTCGGTCTTACGGCGCGACATCTGCTCACTCCTCCTTCGACGACGCTACCCTGCCCCCGTGATCAGATGGCGCAAGGGCGAGGTTGTGCGGATCCGGCGCGAGTGGCCGGGAGCGATGGAACTGGATGTCGCCGTCCCCGAAGGGGACAACCCGCCGGGCGTGGAGCCCGGCGCGTTGTACCGGGCACTGGCCTATCCAGCGTTGGTGGGCCGCCCGGAGCCCGGCGACGAGGTGCTGCTCAACACGACGGCACTCGCAATGGGTCTCGGTACGGGAGGTTACGCCATGGTGGTGGCCGTGCCGAACCGTTTGCCGCAAGATCCGCAGGGCCCCGGTCATCTGGTGAAGGCCCGCTACACGCCGCTGCAGGCCACCGTGCTGGGCGCGGACGAGCAGGACTCCCCGTTCCATGACCGGTTGCGCGAGGCGGACAGCGTGGACGGGATGCCGGTCGTGGTCGCCGACCTGCACTCGGCGCTGCCGCCGATCCTGTGCGGGCTGTACGACGCGGCCGCGCGGGACCTGCGGGTGGCGTACGTGATGCTGGACGGCGGGGCGTTGCCCGCGTGGTTCTCCATGGCGGCCGCCCGGCTGCGGGAGATCGGCTGGCTGTCCGGGGTGGTCACGGTCGGGCAGGCGTTCGGCGGCGACGTGGAGGCCGTCACCACCCACACCGGGCTGCTGGCGGCCAGGCATGTGCTGGAGGCCGACGTGGCGATCGTCGCCCAGGGCCCCGGCAACCTGGGCACGGGCACCCGCTGGGGGTTCTCCGGTGTGTCGGCGGGCGAGGCGGTCAACGCGGCGTCGGTGCTGGGAGGGCGGCCGGTGGCGGCGTTGCGGGTGAGCGAGGGCGACCTGCGCGAGCGTCACGTCGGCGTCTCCCACCACTCGCTGACCGCCTACGGGCGGGTGGCGCTGACGCGGGCGCAGGTGCCGGTGCCGATGCTGCCGGGCGCGTTCGGCGAGCGGGTCAGGGACCAGGCGGAGCTGCTGGCGGTCCGGCACGAACTGGTGCCGGTGCCGATCGACGGCCTGCACGAGGCGCTGCGCGCCTCGCCGGTCAGGCTGTCGACGATGGGCCGGGGGCTGGAGGAGGACCTGGCCTACTTCGTGGCCTCGGCGGCGGCGGGCAGGTTCGCCGCTTCGCTGCTGGCGTAGGAGTCCTTGAAAGTGAACGCCTCGGGGCCCGGCCCCTCGGCCCTGAGGCGTTCGAGGCGGCGCATCCCCTCGTCGAGCGCCGGGATGTGGCCTTCGGGGATCCACCACATCACGGTGTACGGCTCCGCCACCCGGTGGAACCACTCCCGGCGGCGGCGAAGCACCTCCAGGTGGCCGCTGCGGTAGACGTAGTTCCACAGCGCGTCCCGGGACTCCCACACCGAGAAGTTGACCAGCAGGTGGTCGCCGTAGTCGTGCGTGACGGTGGCGGTCGGGTCCTCTTCGCTCTCCTTGAGCCGCCACACGAAGCCCGGGGACCGGTCGGCGAGGTCGTTGAGGGGCTCGAGCAGGGCGACGAACTCGGCGAGCTCGGCGGAGTCGATGGGCGCGCGCAGGTGGCCGATGTTGAGCTGGGCGAGATGCATGACGCTCAGCACACCACCCCCCGCCTTCTATGTCAATCCTCATTTGTTTTAGAGAGGATGACGCAGCACTCCCCCGGGCGCGGATCCAGCCGCGCCCGGCCGGGATCCTCGCCGAGCCCCTCCAGCAGCCCCTGGCACAGGGCCAGGTTCATCGAGCACACCAGCAGCGGCTGCTCGTCCGACAGCACGTGGAAGGGGCAGTTGCGCATGCGCAGGGCGCCGTTGTCGGAGTACGGCTCGTAGCCGCGCCCGCGCAGCACCGACTCCACCGACTCCGCCGCTTCCCCCGGCTCCCCGGGCTCCCGGTCCTCCCCAGGCCCGCCGCCGTGCCGCCCGGCCAGCCGCCGCCCCGCCCTGCGGGCCGCCCGCTCGGCCCGCTCCTCGGCGCCCAGCTCGTCGACCACCTCGGCCAGCACCGCGGCCAGCGAGACGTAGTCGCGCGGCGGCAGGCTCACCACCCGCTCGCCCGCGGCCCTGCGGTAGACCTTGGCGGGGCGGCCGCTGCCCGGCCCCTTTCGCTCCTGGGGGCGGAACCCGCTCTCCAGCAGCCCCGCCTCGACGAGCTTGTCCAGGTGGTGACCGGCGAGGGCCCTGGACACCCCGGCGGCCTGCGCCGCCTCCGTCCGGCCCACCTCGCCGCCACGGGCCGCCACGGCGTCGTACAGGCTCCGCCGGACGGGATCCTGCAGCAGCCCCAGCGCCTGGAGGTCGTCGTCGCTCACAGCCGCAGTCTAGGGGAGCCCGCGCGACGGGCTCAGAGCCGCTTCTGGATCCCCTTCAGGACGCAGGCGCGGCTCGGCCTGGCATCCGACGCGCCGTACTCACGCCGGCACACGCCCTTTTTGATCACGTAGATGGTCGCTCCCGGCGGCGCGCCGTACCTCTTGTGCACGGCCCCGGCGTTGCGGAGCAGACGCGCGGCCACCGAGCGGCCCGTGCGCCGGGAAGTGGCGGCGTGCACCCACGTCCAGCCCGCGTCCCCGCCCACCACGCGGGAGCGCACCTTCGCGCAGAAACGGCGGCGGCGCGGCGGCCGAGGCGGCGGGCGTCAGGCCGAGCACGAGCGCACAGGCGGCGAGCACCGCCGCCAGGACACGGATCGTGCCGCCCCTTCGACCCCGGTCATCCAGAATCGCGCAAGAGGCTCAGTACGCCGCCAGGACGTCGACCACGAAGACCAGGGTGTCCTGCGGGCGGATGCCGGACGGTGGGTGGCCGGAGGCGCCGTAGCCGTCGGCGGGCGGGACGATCATCAGGACGCGGCTGCCCACCGGGACGCCGAGCAGAGCCCGGTCCCAGCCTCTGATCACGCTCCCGTCGCCGATCGTGAAACTCTTCGGCCGGCCGGTGCTCCAGGTGGAGTCGAAGACCCGCCCGCCGTCCCAGATCGCGCCCGCGTACTGGGCGACGAGGTGCTGCCCGGTCTGCGTGGCGGGGCCGGTGCCGCGGGACAGGACCGTGGCGGCGAACCGGGCGGGGGCGGCCGTCCTCGGCACCGTCAGCCGCGGCCGGGAGTCACCGGTGACGCGTACGCCCGCCAGCGACCCGCCGTCCGCCTCCACCGTGGCGTCCGCGCCGTGTACGCCGAGGATGTCGACCACGTAGACCAGCTCGTCGCGCAGGCCGTCACCCGGCGGGATGGCGGCGACGACGCGGCTGCCCACCCTGCGCCCCCGCAACGCCCGGTCCAGGCCGGGCAGCAGGCGGCCGACGGGGAACGCCGCCGGGGCGCCGCGGTTGAAGCTGGAGTCCACGAGCCGGTTCGCGCCGCCGTCCCACACGTGCGCGGTGTACTGGACGATCGCCAGGTCATCCTGCTCCAGCGTCGCGCCCTGGCCCGCGGCGAGCTCGTGGATCCGCAGCCCGGCCGCCGGCCTGCCGGCAGGGAAGACGACCGTGGGCCGGGCGCCGAACGCGCCCGCCACTGTCGGCTCGGGAGGCGAGCCGGTGCACGCCCCCTGAGCCAGCAGCGGGATCAGCAGCAACGCGATGGTGCGGCGGCGCATCGGCGACCTCCCGTGCGGCGAGGCCCGGCGGCGTCATGCCACCGGGCCTCGCGATGCTACCGCTCGCCGTGACCGCCGGTCAGCAGACCGCCGTCAGTAAGCGCCGATCAGTAGGCCGACAGGATGTCCACCACGAACACCAGCGTGCTGTTGGCGGGAATGCCCTGCTGCTCCTGAGCTCCGTAGCCGAGGTCCGGCGGGATGCTCATCACGACCCGGCTGCCGACCGGCACCCCGGCCAGGCCCTTCTGCCAGCCCTGGATGACGTTGCCCAGCGGGAACGCCGCCGGCTCGCCCCGGGTCCAGCTGGAGTCGAACTCCTTGTCGGTGCCCCAGATCTTGCCGGTGTAGTGGACGGTGAGCGTCTGCGTCGCCTTGACCTTCTCGCCGGTGCCCTTGATGAGGGTCTTGACGACGAGCTCCTTCGACGGCTTGTCACCCGTCTTGGTCGTCAGGGTGGGGGCCTTGTCGCCGCCCGGGTTGTCGACCTTGACGCCCTTGAGCTTGTCGCCGGTCTCCTTGCCGGTGGCGGCCTTCAGCGCCTCCGGCGGCGCGCCGACCACGTCCAGCACGAACACCTTCGTCGGCTGCGCGGGCACGCCCGCCTGCTGCTGCGGAGCGGAGTCACTGGCCATCACGGCCAGCAGGCGGCCGCCGTGCTTCACCTTGGTGAAGCCGTCCCGCAGCACCTGCGGGAGCTGCTCGTTGACCGGGATGGTCTCCGGAGCCTTGGTGTCGTAGGAGGACCCCTGGAAGGCGTTCTGCTTACCGTCCCAGTTGTAGACGGTCAGGTTGACGATGACCTTGTCACCGGCCTTCACGGCCGGGCCCGTGCCCGCCGTCAGCACCTCGAAGGAGGACTTGGTGGCGGGCGAGCCGGAGGGGAAGGTCACCGTGGGCTTGGCACCCACCTCACCGGCGACCTTCACCCCCGCGCCGGCCGCCGTGGACGAGCCCCCGGCGGCCGGAGCCGCCGGGGTGTCGGAGCCGCACGCGGCGGCGAAGAAGATCAAAGGCACGGCGGCCAGGACGGCCAGAGCGCGGCGCATGGACTTCCCTCGGAAAAAGACGTCAGATTCGCGTCACACTATCTGACTCCCGGTAGGGCTGAGGTAAACCGCTTTCTTTACATGCCCGCGATGAGTTTGTCGACCCTTTCGTCCACAGATCGGAACGGGTCCTTGCACAGAACCGTTCGCTGCGCCTGGTCGTTGAGCTTGAGATGCACCCAGTCGACGGTGAAGTCGCGCCGCTTCTCCTGCGCCTTACGGATGAACTCGCCCCGCAGCCGCGCCCTGGTCGTCTGCGGCGGCACCGACTTGGCCTCGAAGATCTTCAGGTCGGAGGCCACCCGCTCCACCGAGCCGCGCTTCTGCAGCAGGTAGAACAGGCCCCGCTTACGGTGCACGTCGTGATAGGCGAGGTCGAGCTGCGCCACTCGCGGCGACGACAACGGCAGGTCGTACTTCTTGCGGTAGCGCTCGATCAGCTGGTATTTCGTCACCCAGTCGATCTCACGGGCCACCAGGTCGAGATTGCCCGTCTCGACCGCGCGCAGCGTACGCTCCCACAGCTCCAGCACCCGGCGGGCGATGGCGTCGCCGCCGCGCCGGTCGACGAAGTCCTGCGCCTTCGACAGGTACTCCTGCTGGATCTCCAGGCTGGAGGCCTCCCGGCCGTTGGCCAGGCGCACCCTGCGCCTGCCCGTCATGTCGTGGGAGACCTCCCGGATGGCCCTGATAGGGTTCTCCAGCGACAGGTCCCGCATCACCACGCCCGCCTCGATCATGCGCAGCACCAGGTCGGTGGCGCCGACCTTGAGCAGCATGGTGGTCTCGCTCATGTTGGAGTCGCCCACGATGACGTGCAGGCGGCGGAACCGCTCGGCGTCGGCGTGCGGCTCGTCCCGGGTGTTGATGATCGGCCGGGACCGGGTGGTGGCGGACGAGACGCCCTCCCAGATGTGCTCGGCCCGCTGCGACACGCAGTAGACGGCCCCGCGCGGGGTCTGCAAGACCTTGCCGGCGCCGCAGATGATCTGCCTCGTCACCAGGAACGGGATCAGCACGTCGGCCAGGCGGCCGAACTCCCCATGCCTGCCGACCAGATAATTCTCGTGGCAGCCATAGGAGTTTCCGGCCGAATCGGTGTTGTTCTTGAACAGATAGATGTCCCCGGCGATGCCCTCTTCGCGCAGCCGTTTCTCGGCGTCGACCAGAAGGCCCTCGAGGATGCGCTCACCGGCTTTGTCGTGCGTGACGAGCTCGATGACGTTGTCACATTCAGGTGTTGCGTATTCAGGGTGGCTGCCCACGTCGAGATACAGGCGTGCGCCATTGCGGAGGAAGACGTTGCTCGATCGGCCCCAGGACACGACCCGCCGGAACAGGTAGCGCGCGACCTCGTCCGGGGACAGCCTGCGCTGTCCCCTGAACGTGCAGGTCACGCCGTACTCGTTCTCCAGCCCGAAGATGCGACGATCCATCACCTCACACTATGCCCACGGATCGGCCAGCGGGAGAGATCTCCCCGGGTGTTTTCCGCGCGCCCCCGCCCACCTGCGGTTACGCCCCCTGGCCGTCAGGGCGTGAAGATCTCCTGCAGCTTGACGATCTTGCCCTGGTGGACGGTGATGAGCGCCGGCCGCCGGCCGTCCTTGGACCGCTTGATCAGGTCCGCCCTGGAGCAGCGCTTGCTGCCGAGCCCGCTCCTGCGGTCGACCGTCAGGCTGGTCATCTTCGACCCGCAGCCCAGCGCCGACAGGAAGACCACGTCCTTGGCGATGGGCGAGGCGTAGGCCCGCACGTCGCCCTCGGCCGGGCCGACGAACTGGCCCTCGGTCACCTTGCCCTTCTTCCACCTGATGGGCTCGTACTCGGCGACGGAACCGCGGAGATAGGTGATCCAGCCGCGCAGGACGCCGTTGTGCCGGGGACGGATCCGCTTGGTGAAGTCGTGCTTCGGATCGGCCTGGAAGCTCGTCCCGAAAATCTTCGGGGCCTTGTACTTCGGGATGGCGGCGGCATCGGCAGCCCCACCGGACGTCAGGATCATCGCCGCGGCGGCACCGGTCGCGAGGAGGCTACGCGTAAGAGTCTTCACGGATCATTCGATGGCCGCCCGTGTCGCCGGGTTCAGCTCGAACATAGTGATACAAATCACACTCGACGGGCCGCCGGCACCTCGATGCCGGCGGCCAGGGACCTACAGCGGCGAAGAGCCGTCGTCCACGTCGCCCTCGGGACCGGTGGGCGGCGGCTTCTCGCCCTCCTCCGCGGCGGGCGCGGGCGCCGCGGCGTCGGACGAAGGCAGCAGACGCTCCAGGCGCGAACCCGCCAGACGCTGGAACTTACGGTGCTCGCGATTGCGATCCAGCACCGCCACCTCCAGCTGCGTCGCCGGCGGCCGCTCCCCACCGGGCTCGGTCAGGGCCGCCAGCGCCACCTCCAGCGCCGCCGACAGCGACATCGACTCCCGGTAGCGCTCCTTCAACCGCGACGACACCGCCTCCGCCTGTCCGCCCATCGCCGCGAACCCGTGCTCGTCGAACACCGAGCCGTCGAACGTCAACCGGTAGATGGCGTCACCGTCGGGCTCGTCACCCACCTCGGCCACCACCACCTCCACCTCCAGCGACTTGATCGAGTCGGTGAAGATCCGGCCCAGGTTGGAGGCGTACAGGTTGGCCAGGCCACGGCCCGTCACATCGGAGCGGTCGTAGGTGTAACCGTTGATGTCGGCGTAGCGGATGCCGCCGAGCCGCAACTCCTCGAACTCGTTGTAGCGGCCCACGGCCGCGAACCCGATGCGGTCGTAGATCTCACTGATCTTGTGCAGCGCCTTGGAAGGGTTGGGCGCGACGAACAGGATGCCGTCGACATACTGCAGCACGACGACGGAGCGGCCCCGCGCGATCCCCTTGCGCGCGTAGTCCGCCTTGTCCCGCATGATCTGCTCAGGGGACGCATATCCGAAAGGCATCGACACGTGGGGTGGTCCTTTCTAACGCAGCGGGGCGATGGGGCCGTCAGGGGAGATCAAGCGATCCTCGAGCATCCGCTCGACATAACCGGTCACCTGCTCCTCGCTCAGGCGCCGGAAACCGTCGGCGTCGACCACCGACACGATCGGCCAGATCTTCCGCGTCACATCAGGACCACCGGTCGCCGAATCGTCGTCCGCCGCGTCGTACAGCGCCTGGATCAGCGTCATCGCCATGTCGTCGGCCGAGGCGCCGTCACGGTAGAGCTTCTTCAGCGAACCCCGCGCGAAGATCGAACCAGAGCCGATCGCGTCGAACCGCTCCCGCTCGTAAGGCCCGCCCGCCACGTCATAGCTGAAGATCCGCCCGGCGTCGGCATCGGGGTCGTAGGCGGCGAACAGCGGCACCACCACCAGCCCCTGCATCGCCATCGCCAGGTTGCCCCGGATCATCGTCGCCAGCCGGTTGGCCTTACCGGCCACCGACATGGTGCGGCCCTCGAGCTTCTCGTAGTGCTCCAGCTCCACGCGGTAGAGCCTGGCCATCTCGATGCCGGTGCTGGCCGTGCCCGCGATGCCCATGCAGGAATAGTCGTCGGTGCGGAACACCTTCTCGACGTCACGCTGGGAGATGATGTTGCCCGACGTCGCACGCCGGTCACCGGCCATCACCACACCCCCGGCGAAGGTCGCGGCGATGATCGTGGTCGCGTGCGGGACCTGGTCGCCGATCGGCGTGGCCAGCATCTCATTCCGAAGCGGCAACAGCTCTGGCGCATATGAGCCGACGAAATCGGTGAACGAGGAACTCCCTGTGTTCTGGAAAAGCTGGTTTCTCAAGCCGGCGGGCAGATCCCTGTGCGATGCCACGCGACTCCCTCCAATGTCAGTGTCCCTGAAGCGACCCTACTGTTCTTGCGTCGCTGTCTGCACTTCCCACGATCAGCTCACGGCGAACCGATCACCAGATCGTTTCTTTACGCCCACGACAGCCCGTGCGATCGTCGATATGTCCGGACATCCTCAACAGGAGGCCGCCATGCGACTCCCGAGCCGCTTCGCGACGATCGCGGCCATCGCCGTCCTGGCGCTCACCTCCTGCGGAACCGGCACCCCCGCCCAAGGCGGCGGCATCACCCTCACCATCGCCGCCAACTCCATCTCCGGCGGCAAGAACTCCGAATCCGCCGACTGGATCAAACAGTGGGTCATCCCCCAGTTCGAGAAGACCCACCGCAACGTCAAGGTGCTCTTCCAGCCCAGCGGCGTCGACGACGAGCAGTACAAGACCAAGGTCGCACTCGACCTCAAGGCCGGGACCGCCGCCGACGTCATCGACCTCGACGGCATCTGGATCGGCGAATTCGCCCAGGCCGGCTACATCGAACCGCTCGCCGACGTCGGCGGCGCCACCGTCGACTCCTGGAGCGGCTGGTCACAGATCCCCCAGGCGGTCCAGGGGCTCGGCGTCTTCGACGGCAGGAAGTACGGTCTGCCCCAAGGCACCGACGGCCGCGTCCTGTTCTACAACAAGACCCTGTTCGCCAAGGCGGGCCTGCCGGAAACCTGGAACCCCGACAGCTGGCAGGACATCATCGACGCCGGCACCGCGCTCAAAGCCGCGGGCGTGCCCACCCCCATCCAGATCAACGCCGGCAGCGCCATGGGCGAGGCCACCACCATGCAGGGCGTCCTGCCGCTGCTCGCCGGCGCCGGAGCGGAGATCTACGCCCAGGACAAATGGACCGGCAGCGGCCAGGCCCTGAAGGACGTGCTCCGCTTCTACCAGCAGATCTACGGCGGCAGCGGCCTCGGCGACCCCGAGCTCCAGCAGGAGGCCAAGGGCCGCGACAAGTCCTTTGCCCGGTTCGCCGACGGCAAGATCGCCATCCTCGCCGAAAGCGACTACTTCTGGCGCTCCGTCATCGAACCAGGCGCCGGCGTCGCCCCCATGAAGGACCGCGACCAGGCCGTCGGCTACACCAGGATCCCCGCCAGGACGCCCGGCGCCGGCATCCGCGGCCAGGACCACGTCAGCATGTCGGGCGGCGCCGTACGCGTGCTCAACCCGTCCTCCGAGAACCCCAGACTCGCCTGGGAACTGCTGTCCTTCATGCACTCCGCCGAGGCCACCACCTCCGAACTCGCCGGCCGGGCACGCGTCAGCTCCCGCACCGACGTCAACGACGAAGTCCTCGCCGGCGACCCCATGCTGAGCTACATCGCCGACGAGGTGCTGCCCGTCACCGCCTACCGGCCCGGCCTCGCCGTCTACCCCCGGGTCTCCGTCCTCCTGCAGGAAGCCACCGCCGCCATCGTCAGCGGCAAGAGCCCCGACGAGGCGGCCGCCGCCTACCAGCGGGATCTGGAGGACCTGGCCGGCGCGGCCCACGTCTCCACCTCCTGACCAGGTGATACTGGACAGCATGAGGGACTGGATCCTGCACCTCGACCTCGACCAGTTCATCGCCGCCGTCGAACTGCAACGCCACCCCGAACTCCGCGGCAGACCCGTCGTCGTCGGCGGCGACGGCGACCCCACCCGCCCACGCACCGTCGCCGCCACCGCCACCTACGAAGCGCGCGAACACGGCGTCCACTCCGGCACGCCCCTGCGCACCGCCCTGCGCCGCTGCCCCGACGCCGTCTTCCTGCCCAGCGACCCACCCGCCTACGACGCCGCCTCCGCCCGCGTCATGGCCACCCTGCGCGACTTCCCCGTCGACGTCGAAGTATGGGGCTGGGACGAAGCCTTCATCGGCGCCCGCACCGACCGGCCGGAGACCCTCGCCACCGCCATCCAGCGAGCCGTGCGCGACCGCACCGGCCTCGACTGCTCCATCGGCATCGGCGACAACAAACACCAGGCCAAACTCGCCTCGAACCTCGCCAAACCCGCCGGCGTCCACCGCCTCACCAGCGACAACTGGGCGCACGTCATGAACGACCGGCCCACCGACGCCCTCTGGGGCATCGGCGCCAGAACCTCGGCCAAACTCGCCGAGCTCGGCCTGCGCACCGTCGCCCAGCTCGCCGCCGCCGACCCCCGCGACCTCGCCGCCCGCTTCGGCCCCACCAACGGGCCCTGGCTCCGCTACCTCGCCCTAGGCAAGGGCGAGACCGAGGTCGTCACCACCCCGTGGATCCCCAGGGGCCACAGCCGGGAGACCACCTTCACCCACGACCTCACCGAGGCCGCCGACATCACCGCCGCGGTCGCCGGCCTCGCCGAACAGGTCGCCGCCGACACCGCCGACGCGGGCCGCCTCGCCACCCGCGTCACGGTCAAGGTCCGCTTCACGCCCTTCCTCACCCGGACCCGCCAGACCACGCTCCCGGCCGCCACCGCCGACCCGGCCACTCTCACCCACGCCGCGCTCACCGCACTCGGGCGCTTCGACCTCACCCGTCCAGTGCGCCTCCTCGGCGTCGCCGTCGCCTACGACATGCCCGAACAGACCCGCACGGCCCGCTCGTAGAACGCCGACCGCGCCTCCTCCTCAGCCGCGATCAACGCCCGCACCTCCTCATCGAAGACCTCGGGCGCCTCGTCGAGCTCTAGCGAGGCCTCCACGTACGCCAGCGCCCGCCATACGACCGCCGGGTCATCCCTGAACTGCCCGATCCCGGTGTTGCACGGCAGGCAGAGCGCGTACCGCACATCCCCGGTCCGATGACAGTGATCGACATGCTCGGGCGGCCGGACCCAGCACACCACGCACAACCCGTGCTGCCCGGCCACCATCCGCTCGACATCCTCATGCCGCATCCGGTAGCGCCGGGCCAGGTGATAGGACCGGGTGCGCGCCACCGCCCCCTCCGGCCCCCGCTCGGGCGGCACCACGAACTCCGGCCAGAGAATCTCCCCCTCCAGGTAGAGGGCGGCCCGCTCCAGCACCGCCATGTCGTCCTCGAAGTGACCGAGCCCGTTGTTGCAGTTGAAACAGAGAACGCCGCGCACCTGCCCACTCGCATGACAGTGATCGACGAACGTCCCCGGCACGGCCTTGCAGATGGCGCAGAGACCGCCCTGCTGAGCGAGCACCCGCTCGAAGTCGTCCTCGCTGATGCCGTAACGGTAGCGAAGGAGGTAATTCCGCTCGCTACCGTGCTTTTTGATCTTGTTTTCCCGCATGACGGAGGTGTGGCAGGCTCGGCAATAGTTCGTCAGCCCATCCCGTGTGGCACGGTTGCTCCCGAACTCTGCCTTCGTCAACACCTCCTTGCAGCGAGGACAGTGCTTGAACCCTTCTGCCACCTGCACCGCCTCGCGCACCGCCTTGCCCTGGGCAGCCATGCGCTTGCGATAGCTCTCCGTAGAACGCTTCCGAAAGCAAACCTTGCAATACCGCGCGCGCCCATCACCCATGCGCCTATTGACCCCGAACTCAGAGACCCCCTTCCCCTCCCCACAGTCCGGGCAGACCTTCACTCCCTCCGGCGTTTCCACCCGATCCACCCTTTAAGTCTGTCCGCTTTGCCCTACTCTCCGCCCTTCTGGACGTAGCTGCGCACGAATTCCTCTGCGTTCTCTTCGAGAACTTCGTCGATTTCGTCCAGAATCGAGTCCACGTCGTCAGTGAGCTTCTCCTGACGCTCCTGCACCTCCGGCGCCGCCGACGCCTCGGTCTCCTCGACCTCGGACTCACGCCGACCGGTCTGCTTCTGTCCGCCGGTGTCCTTGCTGGCCATGTCCTACCTCCACGGTGGGGGACTACCTCTCTAGCCCATATCTTCCCCGAACGGGGCGACATTTCGCGCCGATCGTCCCGCGATCTTGCCGACTTGACTGGATAGTCCGGCTATCCAATACTGGAACCCCGCCCCACTAGGAGGTTCACCATGTCACCGCTGTCCCCCGCATCCCTGAGCACGGCCGGTGTGCTCCTCATCACGGTCCCGACGATCGCCTTCGGCGGCGTCTCGCTGCTGTCGTTCCTCATGCGCGACGTCCCCGGCTACCTGGACAACCCGGTCCGGCGCGGCCTGTGGCGGGCCGGGCACGCGCACGCCGGCGTCCTGGTCCTGCTCAGCCTGGTGGCGATGCTGTACGTGGACCAGGCCGACCTGTCCGGCGCCTGGAAGAGCCTGGTGCGGACGTCGGTCGTGGCCGCCCCGATCCTGATGCCCCTGGGCTTCTTCCTGTCGGTGGCCCGCCCGAGCGACACCAAGCCCAGCAAGCTGATCTATCTGACGATGGCAGGCGGGGTGTGCCTGGCGGCGGGCACGCTGACCCTCGGCATCGGCCTCATCTGACGCCGCCTTTACGATGTAGATCAACCTGTGGGCAACAGTCCGAAGCGCGCCAGGTGACAGTACGGCCGAAGCACCTACGAGTCCTGGCGCTCCCTGACCATGGCGTACGTCAGACCGGGTGTGTTCTCGCTCGCACCGAGCGCAGCGGCGCCGTCCCGGCGAGGGCTGCCATGAGCGCCTCATGCGGGCCGCCGCCCAGGCGAGGGCGCCGAGCGGCCCGGAACCACGGTCCCGACCGGAGGCGCCGGACCGCAGAGACCCACCCACAGGCGCCACCCGTAGGCGCCCCACCCGCAGGGCGCCTGGCCCACAAGTGCCGAACCCGCAGGCGCCAGACCCGCAGGCGTCAGACCTAGCCTCCGCTGACGCTCCGCTCACGCAGGGTCCGTACGCCCGCGACGGGATGTACGACGGCGTCGAGGCCCACGCCTGGCGGTTCGGCAGGCGGCCGCGGTCCCGGCTCGGCCAACGCCGGTCGGGGGCGGGGATACTCGATCGGTGGCGTAGGACGGAAGCCAGCCGTTGTATCGATCAGGGGCCGATGGGACGCAGGTGGCCGATGAGACGGAAGCTAGCCGATCGGTGGGTGCCCGATGGGACGGAAGTCGGCCGGTGGGACGGGGGCTAGTCGCCTCCGGTGAGGGCGGCGACGAGGTCGGCGGCCGTGCGGCAGCGGTCGAAGAGTTCGCCCACGTGTGCCTTGGTGCCGCGCAGTGGCTCCAAGGTGGGGACGCGCTGTAGCGACTCCCTGCCGGGGATGTCGAAGATGACGGAGTCCCAGGAGGCGGCGGCGACGGATTCGCTGTACTGGCGCAGGCAGCGGCCGCGGAAGTAGGCGCGGGTGTCGGTGGGCGGGTTCTCGACGGCCCGGTCGACCTCGTCCTCGGTGATGAGGCGGCGCATGCGGCCGCGCGCGACGAGCCGGTTGTACAGGCCGCGGTCGGGGCGGATGTCGGAGTACTGCAGGTCGACGAGGCCGAGGCGGGGGTGGGACCAGTCGAGGCCGTCGCGGCTGCGGTAGCCCTCGAGGAGTTCGAGTTTGGCGACCCAGTCGAGCTCGCCGGCCAGTTGCATGGGATCTTCGGCGAGGCGGGTGAGGACGGACTCCCAGCGGTCGAGGATGTCCTTGTTCATCTCGTCCTGGGCGGTGCCGCGCTCTTCGACGTACTTGCGGGCCTGTTCGAGGTATTCCATCTGCAGCTGGATGGCGGTGAGCTTGCGGCCGTCGCGCATCGGGATCTCGTAGCGGCAGGTGGGGTCGTGGGAGACGGCGCGCAGGGATTGGACGGGATTGTCGACGGCGAGGTCGCGGGTGAGGAAGCCGTCTTCGATCATGGCGAGGACGAGCGCGGTCGACCCTAGCTTCAAATATGTCGAAATTTCCGACATGTTGGCGTCACCGATGATCACATGGAGGCGCCGGTACTTCTCCGGGTCGGCGTGCGGCTCGTCCCGGGTGTTGATGATCGGCCGCTTCAGCGTGGTCTCGAGACCCACCTCGACCTCGAAGAAGTCGGCCCGCTGGCTGATCTGGAAGCCCTCGCCGCGCGAGTCCTGCCCGATGCCGACCTTGCCCGCTCCGACGACCACCTGCCGGGAGACGAAGAACGGGGTGAGGTGGCGCACGATGTCGGCGAAGGGCGTGGCCCGGCGCATGAGGTAGTTCTCGTGGCAGCCGTAACTGGCGCCCTTGGCGTCGGTGTTGTTCTTGTAGAGCTGGATCGGCGCGTTGGCGGGGATGGCGCTGGCCCGCTGGGCCGCGTCGTACATGACCCGCTCGCCCGCCTTGTCCCAGATCACGGCGGCCCGCGGGTTGGTGCACTCGGGCGTGGAGTATTCGGGGTGGGCGTGGTCGACGTAGAGCCTGGCGCCGTTGGTGAGGATGACGTTGGCCAGGCCGAGGTCCTCGTCGGTGAGCTGGGTCGGGTCGGCTACCTCTCTGGCCAGGTCGAAGCCCCTGGCGTCACGCAGGGGGTTCTCCTCCTCGAAGTCCCAGCGCGCTCTGCGTGCCCGGGCGGCCGAGGCCGCCAGGTAGGCGTTGACCACCTGTGAGGAGGTCACCATCGCGTTGGCGCCTGGCTGACCTGGTACGGAGATGCCGTACTCGGTCTCGATGCCCATCACCCGACGCACCGTCATGCGCACCCTCTGTTCGTCCGGATCTGTCTATCCGCCGTTTATATGCCCGAGCCTATGCCCTTCACAGTGCCCCAGGGTCACAGAGTTATGGCACCGACGCCTTTTCATCCCGTACGACCGGCGTTGATGTGATTTGAGGTGTTCTGCGGGGCTTGAGTAGCCGCTGGATGGGGCGTTCGGCAAAGAAGTAGACGGCATACGACAGCAGGACCGCCACGAGCGTGGTGACCGAGGCCACCACCCAGGGCGGCAGATCGCCGACCAGCAGGGGGATGAGCGCGACCGCGATCGTGGAGTGGAACAGGTAAAGCGGGTAGGTCGTGGCGCCGAGCGCGGTGAGCCAGCCGCGCGGCCGCACGCGTAACAACCCGAGGGCGACCAGGGCCATCACGGTGAAGATGACCGTGATGGTGATGATCACGCTCAGGTCGGTGACGGGCATGTTCCTGAACCCGGCGAGCTCGATGCGCCCGTGCACGCGTTCGAGCGCCGAGTGCAGGGACATGGCCCAGCCGGCGACGACGTAGACCCACGGAAGCCAGGCGCTGCCGTGCTTGTGGATGAGGTAGAGGGCCATGCCGGCGACGAAGTACGGCGCGTAGCGGGGCATGACGATCTCGTTGAGCAGCGGGTCGCCGAGCAGTTCGGCGCCGAGCGCGGCGGCCAGCCAGACGCCCCCGAAGACCAGGACGCGGCCGTAGGTGACGCCCACCAGCACCAGGATCGCGATGAGCAGGTAGAAGCGCAGCTCGGCCCAGAGCGACCAGTAGACGCCGGCGGCGTCGGTGACGTTGAACAACCGCTGGAGCATGCTGGCGTTCACCAGGTAGTCGGCTGGTGAAAGTTTTGGATTGAGCGCGGTGGCGCCGGTCAGCCCGTAGAGGGCGGCGACGGCGATCAGGCTGAGCCAGTAGGCCGGGTAGAGCCGGACGAGCCGGGAGCGGGCGAACGCGCCGAGCCCGCGCCCCCAGGCGCTCATGAGGATGACGAAGCCGCTGATGATGAAGAACAGCTCGACGCCGAGGATGCCGAGCCCGGCGATGGGGGCGACGGCGGGGAAGAGCTCGGCGGGCCGGTCTCCCCAGACGGAGGCGTACGCGATCAGGTAGTGGAAGGCCAGCACGGCCAGGGCGGCGGCGAACCGCAGAAGGTCGAGCTCGGCCAACCGGCCGTCTCCGTGAGCGTGCTTCGGCCGGTTGGGATGGTGCACGGCCACTTAGACGCCCCATAGATCACTTCGGTTCCCCTCATTCACATCTGGCACAGCGAGCATCGATGTTTTCGTCGCTGAGAGCCGTAAGGCATCACGATCGTTGGGCTCCCGGACATCCGCTCGTCACCATGTCGCCATGCGAAATCACCTGGTCATCGCGTTGGTGGCGGTCTCCCTGATCGGGGCGGGCTGCGGCAGGTCCACTTCTGGTACGGCGGCGCCGTCCGCCCCTCCCCCGAACGGCACAAGCACGGAGCTGGTCCCCGAGGCGATCCGCGCCTCGGGGGTGCTGCGGGTGGCGACGGCGGAGGGGTATCCGCCGATGGAGATGTACAAGCCGGGCACGCAGGAGCTGACGGGCGTGGACATCGACCTGGCGAAGGCGATCGGGAAGCGGCTGGGGCTGACGACCCAGGTGACGAACGCCGCGTTCGACGGGCTCATCCCCGGCCTGCAGGCCGGGCGGTGGGATCTGGCCGTGTCGTCGATGAGCGACACCGAGCAGCGCCGCAACGCGGTGGACTTCGTCGACTACTTCCAGGCGGGCGGCTCGATCCTGGTCAAGAAGGGCAACCCGGAGGGCATCAAGGGCCTGGACGACCTGTGCGGCAGGAAGGTCGTGCTGGCCAAGGGCAGCTCCAACCTGGACATCGGGCTGCGGCAGAACGACAAGTGCGACAAGAAGATGGAGATCCTGCAGAGCGAGGACGCTCCGACGGGCCTGCTGACGATGGACTCGGGCCGGACCGTGGCGACGATCGTCGACTCCCCCGTCGGCCACATGTACGCCAAGGAAACCGGCAAGTACGAGGTGCTGGCGGAGCAGTACGACGCGGGTCCCTGGGGCATCGCGATCGACAAGAAGAACACCGGCCTGCGTGACGCCGTGGCCAAGGCGCTGCAGGAGCTGATGGACGACGGCGAGTACCAGAAGATCCTCGACGGCTACGGCGTCGGCGCGAACGCGGTGCCCAAGGTCACGATCAACACGGGCGTGTCGTGACGGCTCCCGAACTGCCGATCGACGCGGTCCGTCCGGGCCGTCCCGGCAGGCTGGCCGCGGCCGGCCTGGCGGGGCTGGTCCTGGTCTGGCTCGCGTACACGATCATCGTCAACGAGAACCTGCATTGGGACGTGATCGCCGCGTTCCTGTTCGACGGCCGGATCCTGAACGGGTTGTGGATCACGATCGCGCTGACGATGCTGTCGATGGTGGTCGGGGTGGCGCTGGGCGTGGCGGCGGCGGTGATGCAGCTGTCGGACAGTCCGGTGCTGCGCGGCGCGGCGGGCCTGTACACGTGGTTCTTCCGTGGCACGCCGCTGCTGGTGCAGCTGATCTTCTGGTTCAACATCGGGCTGGTGTTCCCGGTGATCGGGATCGGGGTGCCGTTCGGCGGGCCGATGCTGGTGGAGTGGCAGGCGAACGCGCTGATCACGCCGTTCGTGGCGGCGGCGCTGGGCTTGACGATCAACGAGGGCGCCTACATGGCGGAGATCGTCCGGGCGGGCATCCGCTCGGTGGATCCGGGCCAGCGGGAGGCGGCGGAGGCGCTGGGCATGTCGCACCGGCAGATCCTGCGCCGGGTGGTGCTGCCCCAGGCGATGCGGGTGATCATTCCGCCGACCGGCAACCAGTTCATCTCGATGCTGAAGACGACGTCGATGGTGTCGGTGATCGCGGGCGCCGAGTTGCTGACGGTGGCGCAGCGGATTTATCTGGGGAACTTCGAGGTGATCGCGCTGCTGGTGGTGGCGTCGATCTGGTACGTGGTGCTGACGAGCGTGGCGAGCGTGGGCCAGCACTTCCTGGAGAAGCGGTTCAGCCGTGGGGAGGCCGAATGAGCGGCATGGTGCGGGTCCGTTCGGTGCGCAAGCGGTTCGGCGCGCTGGAGGTGCTGAAGGGGGTGAGCCTGGACGTGCCGGAGGGCGGTGTGGTGTGCGTGGTGGGCCCGTCGGGTTCGGGCAAGTCGACGTTGCTGCGGTGCGTGAACCGGCTGGAGAGCATCGATTCGGGGCGGATCTGGGTGGACGGGGAGCTGATGGGCTTCCGTGAGGTGGGCGACCGGTTGCATCTGCTGAGCCCGGCGGAGCTGTGCCGCCAGCGTCGGAAGATCGGCATGGTGTTCCAGCGCTTCCATCTGTTCCCGCACATGACGGCGCTGGAGAACGTGATGGAGGGGCCCTGCACGGTGCAGGGTGTCTCGCGGGCGGTGGCCTCCCGCCAGGCCGGTGCGCTGCTGGACCGGGTGGGGCTGGCGGATCGCGCGCACCACTACCCGGCGCAGCTCTCGGGCGGGCAGCAGCAGCGGGTGGCGATCGCGCGGAGTCTGGCGATGGAGCCGAAGGTCATGTTGTTCGACGAGCCGACGAGCGCGCTCGATCCCGAGTTGGTGCAGGAGGTGCTGGGGGTGATGCGGGATCTGGCGACGAGCGGGATCACGATGGTCGTGGTCACGCACGAGATGGGGTTCGCCAGGGAGGCGGGCGATCATCTGGTGTTCATGGACGACGGGATGATCGTGGAGGAGGGGCCGCCGCGCGAGGTGCTGGCCCATCCCGCTCACGAGCGCACCCGCGCCTTTCTTGGGCAGGTGCTTTGAACGCCGAGGTGCTGATCCGCGGCGGGCTGCTGGCCGACGGCACGGGCGCCCCGCTGCGCCCCGCCGACGTGGCCGTGTCGGGCGGGCGCGTGGTCGTCCTGCCCGCGAGCCCGGACGACGGTACTGGCGGGTCCGGGGCGACGCGTGAGGTGGTGGACGCGACCGGGTCGGTGGTGGCGCCGGGGTTCATCGACGTGCACACCCATTCCGACGCCGTCACCCTGCTGGGTGAGCGGGCGTGGGAGCTGGCGGTGGCGCCGGTGCGGATGGGCGTGACGACGGAGATCTGCGGCAACTGCGGCTCGGGCCTGTTCCCCGGGTTGCCGGAGCGGCTGGCGGAGATGAGGGGATCGAGCCGGGTCACCTTCGGCGGCCAGGTCCCGATATTTCGTGACTTCGAGGGGTTCGCGGAGGCGCATCGGGCCGCCCCCCGCTCCAACCATCTGAGCTCCCTCGTCGGCCACGGCACGCTGCGGGCGGGCGTGGTCGGCTACGCGGACCGGCCGGCCTCGCCGCGGGAGCTGGACCTGATGTGCGGCCTGCTCGGCGACACGCTCGAAGCGGGCGCCACCGGCCTGTCCACGGGCCTGATCTACACGCCAGGCACCTACGGCGGCACCGACGAGGTCGTGGCCCTGGCGGCGGTGGCGGCCCGGTACGGCAGGCCGTACGTGACGCATCTGCGTGACGAGATGGCGCGCGTGGAGGAGGCGCTGGAGGAGGCGGTGCTGATCGCCCGCAGGAGCGGCGCGGCGCTGCACGTCTCCCACCACAAGACGGCGGGCCGGCACGCGTGGGGCAGGACGGAGCGGACCCTGGCCAGGATCGCCGGCCTGCGCGCCGACGGCATGGACATCACCTGCGACGTCTACCCCTACACCGAGGCCAGCACGTCGCTGTCTGCGATGCTGCCGCCGTGGGCCAACGACGGCGGCACGCGCGCGCTGCTGGACCGGCTCAAGGACGCCGGGCAGCGGGAACTGATGCGGCACGCGATCGCCGACGGCGTGCCCGGCTGGGAGAACACCGTGGGCAACGGCGGCTGGGACCGCATCTCGGTGGCGTGCGCGCCCCGCAACCCGGCGGTGGAGGGCCGTACCATCGCCGAGCTGGCCGGCGATCCGGTGGACGCGGCGGCGGAGCTGCTGCTGGCGGAGGACGGCGAGGTGACGATCATCAGCCATTCGATGCGGGAGGACGACGTGCGGCGGGTGCTGGCGAGCTCGTTCTCGATGATCGGCTCGGACGGGGTGCCCAAACCGGGCCACCCGCATCCGCGGCTGGCGGGCACGTTCCCGCGTGTTCTGGGCCGGTACGTGCGCGAGCAGGGATTGATCTCGCTGGAGGCGGCCGTGCACAAGATGACCGGGATGGCGGCGGCCAGGTTCGGCCTGCGCGACAGGGGGGTGTTGCGGGACGGGGCGCACGCGGACCTGGTGGTCTTCGATCCGGCGACGGTCGCGGACGGCGCCACGTACACGGACCCCCTGCTGCCGCCGTCGGGCCTGAGCCTGGTGATGGTGGCCGGCGAGGTGGCCGTGCGTGACAACGCGGTCACCTCCGCCCGGCCGGGAAGGATCGTCACGCCATGACGGCCCTGGCGCGGATAGCCGCCGCCTCCCCCGGCACCCTGGCCGTCGCGGTACGGCCCATCGCGGTGCCGCCCGTCGCGGTGCCGCCCCTCGGGGAGCCGCCCCTCGCTCCGGGGGATCTCGCGGCCCCTGCCCGTCCGCCCGGCGGTCTGAGCCTCAACGAGGACGTGGAGCTGCCGCTGGCGAGCGTGGGCAAGCTGCTGCTGCTGGCCGAGGTGGCGATGAGCGTGGACGGCGGCATCCTGGACCTTGAGGAGCCGGTGGTCCTGCACGAGGACGACTACTGCGGCGGGTCCGGCCTGCTGCCGAGCCTGGCGGCGCGGACCTGGACCGCCGGCGACCTGGCGCTGCTCACGGCGGCGGTGAGCGACAACACGGCGACGAACGCGCTGCTGCGCCGGATCGGGCTCGACCGGGTGAACGCCGCCGCGGCGGCGCTCGGGCTGACCCGGACCCGGCTGCTGGACCGGATCAGGGAGCCGCGCGGGCCCGGACACCCGCCGACGTTCGCGCTGGGCACCGCCGGGGAGCTGGCGGGCCTGGCGGCGCTGGTGGCGGGCGAGGAGGGCTGGCAGGTGCTGATGCGCGGCTGGATGCTGGCCAACACCGACCACGGCCTGGTGCCGGCGCTGCTCGGGCATGACCCGGAGGGCGGCCGGGTGGCCAACAAGACGGGGACCGACGACGGCACCCGGGCCGATGTGGGCCTCATGGGCTCGCTGGCGTACGCGGTGCTCGCCTGCGGCCCGCCGGGCTCCGACACGGGCCTGGTGCGGGCGGTCCGCAGGGCGGGCGTGCTCATCGCCACCCAGGCGGGAGCGCTGACGCACACCCGGCCCTGAGTGACAGGGCCACGAATGACCCCGCTCGGACCGACCCGCTCCGAGCGACCCGCCTCGCATGACGCCGCGCCGGGACCGCGTCAGCGCAGCATGGGGTCGAGGGAGTTGCGGAGCTGGGCGGAGGCGGTGCGGAGGTAGGCGACGAAGGAGCGGGCCGCCGGGTTGGGGTTGGTGGGCCGCCGCGCGACGCCGATGCGGCGGAACAGCTGCGCGGTCTGGAGGCGGCGCAGCTGGACGCCGGTGACGCCCTGCAGGCCGAGGCTGGGCACCAGGGCCACGCCGAGCCCGGCCCTGACCAGCCCGACCGTCACCTCGTAGTGGTCGCTGCGGCAGCGGATCCGCGGGGTGAAGCCTTCGAGCGCGCCGGCCCGCTCCAGGATGGAGACGGGATGCTCGGCCCCGAAGGTGGTGATCCACGGCTCGTCGGCCAGGTCGGCGAGGCGGACCCGGGGCCGCTGCCCGGCCTGGTGGCCGTTGGGGACGACCAGGAGCTGCGGCTCCTCGAACAGCGGGAGCACCTCCACCCCTTCCGGCGGCGTCCACGGGTCGAGCGCGTGCTCGAACACGACGAGGATGTCCAGGGCGCCGCGTTCGAGGTCGGGCAGCAGCTCGAACGGCTGCCCCTCGACGAGGTCGAGCGCGACGCGCGGGTAGCGGGCGGCGAACCTGGACAGGGCGAGCGGCAGCAGCCGGTATCCGGCGGAGGCGAAGAACCCGATCCGCAGCCCTCCGGCGTCGACCCGGGCCTGGGCGCCCAGGTCCTGCTCGGCGGCCTCGATGATGTCGACGACCTCCTGCGCCCGGTGCGCGAGGCGCAGCCCGGCCTCGGTGAGCCGCAGGCTCTGCGCGTTACGTTCGACGAGGCCGACGCCGGCCTCGTCCTCGAGGCGGGCGAGCTGGTGGGAGACGGCGGAGGGAGAGAGTTTCAGCACCCGCGCCGCCGCGGCGATGCTGCCGGTGCGGAAGACCTCAAGGAGGACGCGGAGCCGGTTGCTGCTGAGCACGCCCCCACATTATGAGCCCGCGACCAGCGATGATGACGCCGGAAGGGGCTTTTCGGCCCCTTCCGGCGACGGTGCTACAGATACTGGCCGGTGTTGGCGACGGTGTCGATCGAACGACCGGCTTCGGCGCCCTGCTTGCCGGAGACGAGCGTGCGGATGTAGACGATCCGCTCGCCCTTCTTGCCGGAGATGCGGGCCCAGTCGTCGGGGTTGGTGGTGTTGGGCAGGTCCTCGTTCTCGGAGAACTCGTCCACGCAGGCCGTGAGCAGGTGCTGCACCCGCAGGCCCTTCTGGCCGCTCTCCAGGAACTGCTTGATCGCCATCTTCTTGCCCCGGTCGACGATGTTCTGGATCATCGCGCCGGAGTTGAAGTCCTTGAAGTAGAGGACTTCCTTGTCGCCGTTGGCGTAGGTCACTTCGAGGAAGCGGTTCTCTTCGCTCTCGGTGTACATGCGCTCGACGACGCTCTGGATCATGCCGTGGATGGTGGCCTCACGGGAACCACCGTGCTCGGTCAGATCTTCCGGATGGAGAGGCAGCTCGGAGACGAGGTACTTGGAGAAGATGTCCTTGGCCGCCTCGGCGTCCGGCCGCTCGATCTTGATCTTGACGTCCAGGCGGCCGGGCCGCAGGATCGCCGGGTCGATCATGTCCTCGCGGTTGGAGGCGCCGATGACGATGACGTTCTCCAGGCCCTCGACACCGTCGATCTCCGACAGCAGCTGAGGGACGATGGTGTTCTCCACGTCGGAGGACACGCCCGAGCCGCGGGTGCGGAAGATCGAGTCCATCTCGTCGAAGAACACGATCACGGGGGTGCCCTCTGAGGCCTTCTCGCGAGCACGCTGGAAGACCAGGCGGATGTGCCGCTCGGTCTCGCCGACGTACTTGTTGAGCAGCTCGGGACCCTTGATGTTGAGGAAGAAACTCTTGCCGGACTGGCCGGTCTTCTCCGCGACCTGCTTGGCCAGGGAGTTGGCGACGGCCTTGGCGATGAGCGTCTTGCCGCAGCCGGGCGGGCCGTAGAGCAGGACGCCCTTGGGCGGGCGCAGCTTGTGCTCGCGGAACAGGTCGGCGTGCAGGTAGGGGAGCTCGATGGCGTCCCTGATCTGCTCGATCTGCCGCATGAGGCCGCCGATCTCCTCGTAGGAGATGTCCGGGACCTCTTCGAGCACGAGCTCTTCGACTTCGGACTTGGGAATGCGCTCGTAGACGTAACCCGAGCGAGGCTCGAGCAGGAGTGAGTCGCCCGCCCTGATGGGCTGGCCGACCAGCGACTCGGCCAGTCGCACGACGCGCTCCTCGTCGGCGTGCGAGATGACCAGGGCGCGCTTGCCCTCGTCGAGCAACTCCTTGAGCATCACGATCTCGCCGACCTCTTCGTAGCCGAGAGCCTCGACCACGTTGAGCGCCTCGTTGAGCATGACCTCCTGGCCACGCCGCAGCGAGTCGACGTCGACGGCTGGGCTGACGTTCACCCGCAGCTTGCGGCCGCCGGTGAACACCTCGATCGTGCCGTCTTCTCTGGTCTCCAGGAAGGTGCCGAATCCGGATGGCGGCTGCGCCAGCCGGTCGACCTCCTCCTTGAGAGCGACGATCTGGTCCCGGGCCTCCTTGAGTGTGGACACCAGGCGTTCGTTCTGGCCGGTGACGGCCGCGAGGTTCGCCTGTGCCTCATGGAGACGTTCTTCCAGGACCCTGGCCTGACGGGGTGACTCGGCCAGCTTCCGCCTCAGCGCGGTGATCTCCTCCTGGAGGAAGGAGACCTGTGTTGAAAGATCAGCGACCTCCCGTTCGCGCTGCGCGGCTCGAGCCTCAGCATCATCGCGAGCTGCCACGCCCCGTCACCTCCTTCCCAGTCGAGGGCGACTACTAAGGACCTTACCTATCTCGGGCCCCTCCGTAACCTGGCCGGGCAGTGTTCGTAGAGTGACAATCAGTATTCGGTGAATAATCCCCAATAGGGCGTTTAATACTTCCAGCATATGAACACGGCGAAGTGTTCCCGTGTCACGCACCAACGCACCCTTGTGGCCAAATTGTCATAGTTCTTCGGTGGTTCCCTTCGGTCGTCGACGGCGCGGCGGCGGGGTGACGCCGTCGGCCATGCGGCGGGCGGTGACGAGGAACCCGGTGTGCCCGATCATCCGGTGATCGGGCCGAACGGCGAGCCCTTCGACATGCCAGTCGCGAACCAGGGTCTCCCACGCATGAGGCTCCGTGAAACTCCCGTGATCGCGAATCACCTCGACGGTTTTCGACAGCTGGGTCGTCGTGGCCACGTAACAGCAGATCACGCCGCCCGGTGTGAGGGCCTTGGCGACGGCGTCGACGCACTCCCAGGGAGCGAGCATGTCCAGGATCACCCGGTCGACGTCGGAGGTGTCCAGGGCGGACACCAGGTCGCCGACGACCAGGCGCCAGTTGTCGTCCATCGAGCCGCCGTAGAACTTCTCCACGTTCGTGCGGGCGATGTCGGCGAAGTCCTGGCGGCGCTCGTAGGAGGTGACGTGTCCCTCGGGACCGACGGCACGCAGCAGGAAGCACGTCAGCGCGCCGGAGCCGACGCCCGCCTCGACCACCCGGGCGCCGGGGAAGATGTCGGCCATGCCGACGATCTGCGCCGAGTCCTTCGGGTAGATCACGGCCGCGCCGCGCGGCATCGCCAGGGTGTAATCCTGCAGCAGATGGCGGAAGGCGAGATAGGCCGTGCCGCCGGAGGAGCGGACCACGGAGCCTTCGGGCTGCCCGATCAGTTCGCTGTGCGGGATGGCGCCCTTGTGGGTGTGGAAGACGCCGTCGTCCTTGAGCGTGATCGTGTGGCGCTTGTTCTTGGGGTCGGTGAGCTGCACCTGATCCCCCGCCTGAAACGGCCCATGCCTGCGGAAACCCATGGCGGCAAGGTTATAGGGCTTTCGAGTACGTCTTGACGCGCGATATCTATGGGGGATGTTCCCGCGTGAAGTGATCGCCGTCGGCCCCCTGATACTCCGTCCCCCGGTCGATGACGACGTGGAGGCCATCGTGGCCACCTGCGACGATCCCGTGACGGCCCGGTTCCTGCCGCTGATCCCGTCGCCGTACACCGCGCAGGACGCGCGTGAGTACGTACGCAGCTCGCGGGCGAAGTGGGACGGCGGCGGGACGGAGTACTCGATCACCGAGGACGGCCGCTACATCGGCTCCATCGGCACGAGCGCGCCGTCCGCGTGGGGCTCGGTCGAGCTCGGCTATCTGGTGGCGCCGTGGGCGCGCGGCAAGGGCGTGGCCGGGGCGGTGGCGCGCGGGCTGGCCGAGTGGCTGCTGGACCGGGGCGTGGAGCGGGTGGAGCTGATGGCCGAGGTGGCGAACCTGCCCAGCCTGCGGGTCGCGTACAAGGCCGGTTTCCGCGAGGAGGGGCGCAAGCGGGACGCCAAGGCGCTGCGCGACGGACAGCGGGTGGACCACGTGATGTTCGCCAGGCTCGCCCGCGACGCGGGCGAGGCGGTGGAGCCCTATCTGCCGTTCTTCGAGGGCGGCGAGCTGAGCGACGGCGTGGTGCGGCTGACGCCGCTGGACGAACGGGACGCCGCGGACTTCCACCGGATGATGGCCGAGCCGAGCGTCGCCCAGTTCGGCATGGGCCCGCTCGGCACGCTGGAGGACGACGAGCGGCGCTGCCGGTGCACCGGCTACTTCTGGCTGTCGGGGCAGCGGGTCGAGCTGGTGGTCAGGGACGCGGCCACCGGCGAGTTCGCCGGCCACCTGCAGCTGACGCGGATCGTCCCGGCGTTCGGGGAGGCCATGGTGGGCTACTCCCTGGTGCCGCGTTTCCGCGGCCGCGGGTTCATGACGCGCGCGGTCGGGCTGCTGGGCGACTGGACCTTCGCCCGCACCCCGTTGCACCGGCTGGTCGCCGGGACCGACGTGGCCAACGCCGCCTCGCAGGCGGTGCTGCGCCGGGCCGGGTTCGTCCAGGAGAGCGTGCGCAGGCAGGTGTTCCCCAAGCCGGACGGCTCCCGCTCGGACGAGATCGAGTGGTGCCTGCTGCGCCCCGGCACTCCCTGAGCGGGGCGCGACGCGCCTCCCGCTCCGAGCAGGCGCGCCTCCGGCGCCGAGCGGCGCGGCTCCGGCTCCGGCTCCGGGCTCCGAGCGCGTGGCCCGCCTCCGGCAGGCCCCTGGAGGCCTCCAGGGGCTGGACGCCGTCCCCTGGCTCCCGCTCCGGCGCGCGGGCCCTCATCGGGCGCGCACGGCCCTTCTGGTACGTGCGCGGCCGTCCTCTGCGCGGCGTATGCCGGCCACGCCATCCGGCCACGCGATCCGGCCGCACGCGCCCGGCGCCAGGGCTCGCTTCCTCGCCCAGGCGCCTCCAGGGGACGCTCAAGCCGGAAATGTCATCTCCTGCGCTGTGAACCGGCGGCGATGACGTACCGGCAGATCAAGGAAGGACTCCCGCGCCCCGGGCGGGGCGCGGGGTGGTCAGCCGCGGTGCGCCTCGAAGCGCAGGGTGCGGGAGACGCCCACGCGCACGGTGGTGCCGGGCGCGATGGTCACGGGCTCGTTGGGCGGGATGTCGTAGAAGTTCGGGTCGCCGGGCGGCTGGATCTGGGTGCCGTTGACGGAGCCGAGGTCGACCAGGTTGACGTCCCAGCCGTCCAGGGCCACCCGCAGGTGCCTGCGGGAGACCGACCCGTCGGGGCTGGTGACCTTGGCGGGCCGGGCGGTGCCGCCGGCCACCTCGGGGGCCCGCTCGGGGTCGCGGCCCAGGAGGTAGTCGCTGTCGAGCGGCAGCGCGGTGCCGTCGTCCAGGACGAGGACGCCGAGCGGCGGGCGCGGCCCCTTGTAGGGGACGAGCGTGCGCTGGACGAGGGCGATGCCGCACACCGCGCAGTAGGGGGCGCGCGGATCGTTGAAGTGGTCGTTCTTGCAGTCGACTCCGTAGACCAGTGGCCGGTCGCCGTGGTCCTGCTGCTCCTGTGACGCGGGCGGCGGGCCCTGCTCGAAGTGCTCCTGCGGGGGCGGCCCCATGAGCGGCGGCGGGCCAGGGTCCTGCGTCGGCGGGCCCATGAGGGGCGACGGCCCGGGGTCGAAGTGGTCCTGCGGCGGCCCCATGGGCTGGTCGTACGGCTCGGGGACCGTGCCGTTGCCTGCGGGGGCGGGCTCGTCGTAGGAGGGGAAGGAGACGGGCTCCGGCGGCGCGGGGGGCTGCTCCAGCACGGGCTGCGGCTGGAACTGCGGGCCGGAGACCGGCTGCTGCCGCAGGGGCGGCTGCTGGTCGGCTCCGGACATCGGGTAGGGGGGCGCCTGGACGGGCTGCGGCGACGGCCGGCTCGGCGGCTCGGCGCGCGGCGGCAGCAGGTCGGCCTCCATGTGGTAGGCCGTGTTGGGCATCTCCTCGGTGAGCGGCCGGGACGGGCCGGCGGAGGCCCGCTCGCCGAGCCGCGCGGCTACGCCGCCGCCGTGCACGACGCCGCCGCCGTCGAAGCGGACGGCGGGGTGCGGGCTGCCGGCGCCGGGCAGGCTCAGCTCCACGCTCTCGACGGGACCGCCGATGAGCCGGTCGGCCCAGGTGAGGGAGTCGCTGCCGGCCAGGCGGGTCTGGCCCGCCGGGGTGGTGATCGTGGCCGAGGCGGAGCCGCTCACCAGGACGGCCACCCCGTCGCCGACGGGGCCCGCCACGGCGCAGGTGGCCGGGTCGCGCGCCATGTTGGCGGCGAGCACCTGGGCGGCCCGCCGGGCCAGGGCCCTGCCGTCGCCGCCGGAGGCGGCCGTCTCGCGCAGCGCCTCGAGCAGGCCGGTGTCCGCGGTCTCGTCCGCGTCGCACACCAGCAGCAGCCCGCCCTCATAGGCGACCAGCCCGTTGCCGGGAAGCGGGCGCACCGCTTGGAAACCCTGGTCCGTCATGAGTCCTCCCTCATGACCGTGCTGCGCTCATCGGTGCCCTCGCTGCGCTCGGTCACTCAACTCTCCTCCCCGGAAGCCGGCGATGTGGCGGCACCCGCACCGCCGTGCCGGCCCAGCCATACGCATACCCAGACGACGGGGCGGTGTCGCGGTCGCCCCATCTCGATTCGGTGAACCGGCGGGCCACGGCAAACCCCCCACCTGTGCAAGCTTGGCCGAACAGCACACTATCGGCCAGAGGTCACATCTTCGAATCGCCGGGGGTGTGAACGGGCCGCAGCGTCCTGATCACTGGACATGACATTAGCCGGGGGCCGCCGCTAAGACGAGTGGGACAAATCAGACGCCGGTGAAGACGCGGTTGACGTCTGCGGTGGCCAGCACCCCGTAGATCTCGCCGCCCCGCTCCACGAGGAGGTACTCCCCCGCCGGGGCCTCGCGCATGGCGTCGATCAGCGGCTCCCCCACCAGGTCGGCGGCGAGCACCAGGGACGGCTCCAGGGACTTGGCCATGGAGCCCACGTTCACCCAGGGGCGGCGGTGCTCGGGGGTGGCCTGCACGGCCGACTCGTTGACGATGGCGAGCGGCCGGCCGTCGTGGTCGACCACGACCAGGGCTCCCGCCCCGCTCTCCGCGGCCTGCCGCAGCGCCTCGGCCAGCGGTGTCTCGGCCGTCACCGGGATCGCCCTGCGAGCCAGGTTACGCGCGTTGACCTGCGGAATCCTGGCGCGGACACGGGCGACGCGGAGCGACTGGGTGGCGCCCATCCAGATGAAGGAGGCCAGCACGAGCGGCCAGATCAGGTCGCGGTAGTCGACCTCCCGCCCGGCCGACAGCGCCATGGCGAAGGGGGCCGCGATGAGCAGCACCGCGAGCACCCGGCCGCCCCAGGCCGCGGCGACGGTGCCGGTGCCGGGGTTGCTGGTGAGCTTCCACACGCCGGCGCGCAGCATCCGGCCGCCGTCCAGCGGCAGGCCGGGCAGCAGGTTGAAGACGCCGACGATGAGGTTGGCGACCCAGAGCTGCCAGATCAGCACCTCCGGGATGCCGCCGCCGTTGATGAGGAAGACGTCGGCGAGCCAGCCCGCACCGGCCAGGCCGAGCGACAGCAGCGGCCCTGCGGCGGCCACCAGGAACTCCTTGGCGGGCGTCGGCGGCTCCTTCTCGATCTCCGACACGCCGCCGAGGAGGTAGAGGGTGATCCGGCGGACCGGCAGCCCGTAGGCCTTGGCCAGGACGCTGTGCGCCAGCTCGTGCAGCAGCACCGAGAGGTACAGCAGCACCGCGAAGGCGAAGGCGACGGCGTAGGCGGCGGCGGAGGACAGCTCGGGCAGCATGGCGCGCACGGTGTCGCCGAAAAGCCAGGTGATGAAGGCCGCGACGATGAACCACGTCCATGACACGTAGACGGGAATGCCGAAAGGACTGCCCATCCGGATGCCGGAGAACTCCTGTCGGGGGCTCTGCTCGCTCACCGCGCTCCTTGCCGTTCACCAGTGCCTGTCGCTGCCTTGATGCTACGCGCCGGAGCGAGTGATCCCGGACTCACGAGCCCGGTTATGTCGGGCCGGTGACCTAGAGTGCCGTGCATGACGTTGACCGATCCGGTGATCATCGGAGCCCTCTCCCCGTCCCGGGCGGGCGACTTCATGACCTGTCCGTTGCTCTACCGGTTCCGGGTGATCGACCAGCTGCCGGAGAAACCCTCGCAGGCGGCGGTGCGCGGCACGGTGGTGCACGCGGTGCTGGAGCGGCTCTACGACCTGCCCGCGCCGCGCCGCTCGGTGGAGGCGGCGCTGGGGCTGCTGGAGCCGCAGTGGGAGCGGCTGCTGGCCGAGGACCCCGCCTACGCGGAGATGTTCGCCGACGACACCGAGCGGGCCGAGTGGCTCTCCCAGGCGCGGGGGATGCTGGAGCGCTACTTCACGCTGGAGGACCCGACCCGGCTGGAGCCGGCCGAGCGGGAGCTCTACGTGCAGGCGGTGCTCGACGGCGGGCTGATGCTGCGCGGCTACGTCGACCGTCTGGACGTGGCGCCGACCGGTGAGGTGCGGGTGGTCGACTACAAGACGGGCAGCGCGCCGGGGCCGGACTTCGAGGCCAAGGCGCTGTTCCAGATGAAGTTCTACGCCCTGGTGCTGTGGCGGCTGCGCGGCGAGGTGCCCAGGCTGCTGCAGCTGGTCTATCTGGGCGGCCGCGGCGAGGTGCTGCGCTACGCCCCCGACGAGGCCGACCTGCTGGCGACCGAGCGCAAGGTGCGGGCGCTGTGGACGGCGATCGAGCGGGCGCTGGAGACGGGCGAGTGGCGGGCCAGGCCGAGCCGCCTGTGCGACTGGTGTGATCATCAGGCGCTCTGCCCGGAGTTCGGCGGCACTCCCCCGCCGGTGCCGGCGCGGCAGCCGGGTGACACGGTGCGCAGCAACCGGCGTTCGGCCACCGACGAGCTGTAGCCGCGTTCTCCTCCTTGGGGAGGAGGTTCCCGGCTCTCACCTGGGCCTACAGTGAAGCGGTGCGCGCAGACCGAACCACGTTCCACGACTCGGTCCTGGCGGTGCTGGTGGCCGCGGTCTCCGTGGTGCTGTTCCTGGCGCAGGACGCCGAGCGGCTGGAGCCGCCGGGCCTGTTCCCGGCGGAGGTCCGCGCCCCCGACGCGGTGGGCGTCCTGCTCGTGCTGCTGATGTGCGTGCCGGTGGCCGTGCGCAGGCGCTGGCCGCTGGCCGGGCTGTGCGCGAGCCTGGTGCCCGAGACGCTGCTGTCGGCCCTCGGCTACGGCATCGGCCTGGCGGGGGTGGCCGGCGTGGTGCTGCTGTACTCGGTGGCGTCGCATCGCGGGCTGGCGGCGGCGCTGGGCGGGCTGCTGCTGTCGCTGGTCGTCTACGGCGTGGGCGTGTCGGCCGGTCCGCTCTCCACGGCCCGCTGGAGCGATCATGTGGCGGCGATCGTGGTGCTGGTGGCCGTCTGGGGCGGCGGTCGCAGCCTGCGGCTGCGCCGCGCGTACCTGGAGGAGCTGAAGGACCGCGCCACCCGCCTGGAGCGGGCGCACGCGGCCGACACCCGGGCGGCCAGGGCGGAGGAGCGTTCGAGGATCGCCCGCGAGCTGCACGACGTCGTCGCCCACCATGTGAGCGTGATGACGGTGCAGGCGGCGGCGGCGCGCAAGGTGCTGGCCGCCGATCCGGAGCTGGCCCGTGAGGCGCTGTCGGCGATCGAGTCGACGGGCCGCACCGCGATGGCGGAGATGCGCGACATCGTCGGCGTGCTGCGCGCGGACGCCCGTGCCGAGCTGACGCCGCAGCCGGGCATGCGGGACCTGCCCGCCCTGGTGGAGCAGATGCGGGAGGCCGGCCTGATCACCACGCTGTCGGTGGAGGGCGAGGCGGAGCCGGTCCCCGCCGGGGTGGACCTGGCCGCCTACCGCCTGGTCCAGGAGGGCCTGACCAACTCCCTGCGGCACGCGGGCACGGGCGCGCGGGCCGTGGTGACCGTGCGGCGCGGGCGGGACGAGCTCGAGGTGCGGGTGGAGGACGACGGGCTGGGGGCGGCCGCCTCACCGCGGCGGCCGGGCCATGGTCTGGTGGGGATTCGCGAGAGGGTCGCCCTCTATGGTGGAATCCTGACCATCGGCCCGAAAGCCGGAGGCGGTTTCAAGGTGCGGGCGACGTTCCCGTTGAAGGACGGACAATGACCATCAGAGTGCTGCTGGTCGACGACCAGCCGCTGCTGCGTACGGGGTTCCGCCTGATCCTGGAGGCCGAGCCCGACATCACGGTCGTGGGCCAGGCCGGCGACGGCAAGGTGGCGCAGGAGCAGACACGGGCGCTGCTTCCCGACGTGGTGCTCATGGACATCCGGATGCCGGGTGTCGACGGCATCGAGGCGACCCGCAGGATCGTGCGGGAGGCGGCGCCGAGCGCGCACGTACCCAAGGTGCTGGTGCTGACGACCTTCGACCTGGACGAGTACATCGTGGAGGCGCTGCGGTCCGGCGCGTCCGGGTTCCTGCTGAAGGACGTGCCGCCGGACGAGCTGGTGCAGGCGATCAGGGTGGTGGCGGCGGGTGACGCGATCGTGTCTCCGAGTGTGACCCGGCGGCTGCTCGACCGGTTCGCCGCCAGGCTGCCGTCGGCCTACGAGCAGAGCACGCCCGCCCGGGTGGACCGGCTCACCGAGCGGGAGCTGGAGGTGCTGCGGCTGATCGCCAAGGGCATGTCCAACGCGGAGATCGCGGCCAAGCTGGTGGTGAGCGAGACCACGGTCAAGACGCACGTCGGCAACGTGCTGACCAAGCTGGGGTTGCGCGACCGGGTGCAGGCGGTGGTGCTGGCCTACGAGACCGGCCTGATCACCCCGGGCGCCCTGTCCTGAGCCGACGGCCAGGACAGGGCCGGGTGGGATCCCGTCAGGCCTTGGCCGCGTCCTCGGAGGCGACGGCGACGGGCACGTTCTCCGGGAAGTGGCAGGCGACGCGGTGGCCGCCGGCCAGCTCCTCCAGCGGAGGCTCGACGGTCTTGCAGATCTCCTGCGCCTTCCAGCAGCGGGTGTGGAAGCGGCACGCGGGTGGCGGGTTGAGCGGGCTCGGCACGTCGCCGGTGAGGCGGATCCGGTCGCGGTCCCTGCGCGCCTTGGGGTCCGGCACCGGCACCGCCGACAGCAGCGCGTTGGTGTACGGGTGCATGGGCGCGGTGTAGAGGCGCTTGCGGTCGGCGATCTCCACGATCTTGCCGAGGTACATGACGGCCACTCTGTCGCTGATGTGGCGCACCACCGACAGGTCGTGGGCGATGACCACGTACGTCAGGTCGAGCTCGCTCTGCAGGTCTTCGAGCAGGTTCACGACCTGGGCCTGGATCGACACGTCGAGCGCGGAGACCGGCTCGTCGGCGATGATGAGCTTCGGCTTGAGCGCGAGCGTGCGGGCGATGCCGATGCGCTGCCGCTGACCGCCGGAGAACTCGTGCGGGTAGCGGTTGTAGTGCTCCGGGTTGAGGCCGACCATCTCCAGGATGTCCTGTACGGCCTTCTTGGTGCCGTTCTCGGTCTTCACACCCTGGATGCGGAACGGGGCGCCGACGATGGCGCCGACGGTGTGCCGCGGGTTGAGCGACGAGTAGGGGTCCTGGAAGATCATCTGCATGTCGCGGCGGAGCGGGCGCAGCTTGCCCTGGCCCATGTGGCTGATGTCGCGGCCCTCGAAGACGATCTTGCCTCCGGTGGGCTCCAGCAGCCTGGTCACCAGCCGGCCGGTGGTGGACTTGCCGCAGCCCGACTCACCCACCAGGCCGAGCGTCTCGCCCTTGATCACGTCGAAGCTGATCCCGTCGACCGCCTTGACGGCGCCGACCTCCCGCTTGAACAGGCCTTTGGTGACGGGGAAGTGCTTCTCGAGGTTCTGTACCGAAAGAAGCGGCTCGTTCTCGCTCACTGGATCTCCAGCACTGGCTTGATCTCGGTCTCCCACAACGTCCGCCGTTCGGTCCTGCTCATGTGACAGCGCACCAGGTGCCCGCGCTCGGTCGGGGCGAGGTCCGGCACCTCGGTGGAGGCGCGGCCGTCGGTGCGGTCGGCGTACGGGCAGCGGGGATGGAAGGCGCAGCCCGGAGGCACGTTGATGAGGGACGGCGGAGAGCCCTTGATCGGCAGCAGCCGTTCGGTGCGCTCCCGGTCGAGGCGGGGCATGGAGCTCAGCAGACCCCAGGTGTAGGGGTGCTCGGGCTGGTAGAAGATGTCCTCGGCCTTGCCGTACTCGATGCACTTGCCGCCGTACATGACCAGGATGTCGTCCGACAGCTCCGCCACGACGCCGAGGTCGTGGGTGATGATGATCAGCGCGGAGTTGAACTCGCGCTGAAGGTCGCGCATCAGGTCGAGGATCTGCGCCTGTACGGTCACGTCGAGCGCGGTGGTGGGCTCGTCGGCGATGAGCAGCTCGGGGTCGCACGACAACGCCATGGCGATCATCGCGCGCTGGCGCATGCCGCCGGAGAACTCGTGCGGATAGCTGTCGACACGACTGGCCGGCGTGGGGATCCCGACGCGGCCGAGCAGGTCGATCGCGTGCTTGCGCGCCACCTGCTTGCTGACGTCGTGGTGGATCCGGTAGGCCTCGATGATCTGGTGGCCGACGGTGTAGTAGGGGTGCATCGACGACAGCGGATCCTGGAAGATCATCGCCATCTTCTTGCCGCGCAGCCCACGCACCGCCTCGGCCGAGGCGCCGACGAGCTCCTCGCCGTCGAGCCAGATCTCTCCGGAGATCTGGGCCCGGCGGCCCCTGTGCAGGCCGAGGATGCCGAGGCTGGTCACGCTCTTGCCGGAGCCCGACTCGCCGACGATGCCGAGGGTCTGGCCGCGCTCGATGCTGAAGGTCAGGCCGTCGACGGCTCTGACGATCCCGTCGTCGGTGGGGAACTGGATCCGCAGATCCTTGACGTCCAGGAAGCTCACGACAACCTCACCCTCGGGTCGACCACCGCGTAGAGGAGGTCGACGACGAAACTCGCGACCACCACGAAGCCGGCGGCGAACAGGACCACGCCCATCACCTGGGGCAGATCCTGGTTTCTGATGGCCAGGATGGCGAACTGGCCGAGTCCGGGCAGAGTATAGGTCGTCTCGGTCAGGATGGCGCCGCCGATCAGCAGTCCGAAGTCGATGCCGAACAGGGTGAGGATCGGTGTCAGCGCGGCGCGCAACCCGTGTTTGACCACGACGTCGCGTTCGCGCAGGCCTTTGGCCCGGGCGGTGCGGATGTAGTCCTCACCCATGGTCTCCAGCATGCCCGCGCGGGTCAGCCTGGCGTAGGTCGCCGCGAACAGGAACGCCAGCGTGATCCAGGGCAAGAGCAGGTTGTACGCCCATTCGGCGGGATTCTCCGTCAGGTCGGTCCACGCGCCGCCCGGCGGGGTCCAGCCGAGGCCGTAACTGAAGACGACCAGGGAGACCATGCCGGTGAAGAAGATCGGCAGCGACACCCCGGCGAGCGCGGTGCCCATCGACAACCGGTCGAAGAAGGTGCCGCGTCGCAGCGCGGAGAGCACGCCGACGGACACGCCGAAGACCACCCACAGGAAGGCCGCCCCGATGGCCAGGGAGAAGGTCACCGGCATACGGTCGAGCAGGTCCGGCCAGACGGGCTGGCCGCTGATGAAGGAGTAGCCCAGGCAGGGCGCCGGGCACTGCTCGACGCCGGCTCCGTAGTCGTACTCGGCACCGGTGAAGATGCCCTTGAGGAACCGGCCGTACTGCACGACGATCGGATCGTTGAAGCCCAGCCGCTCGGCGACCAGGTGCACCGTCTCGGGTGTGGCCGCGCGGCCGACGTACCGCGAGGCGAGAGCCTCCGGGGAGGAACCGGCCCACTGCGGCACCACGAAGAAGATGCCGAAGGTGACCATGCTGATGACGATCAGCATGGCGATGGCGCCGATGACTCGTCTGATGATGTATGTGAACACCGCGTCGGCCGGATGGCCTGCCCGTCTCCGGACAGGCCATCCCTGCCTTCACCTTCCTTCGTTAGATCCCGGACCGCGCCTGGTCACTCGACGCCGAGCAGCACGTAGTCGTACATGCTCTGGCCCTCGTTGTAGGCGACATTGGTCACGCCCTGGCCGCGCAGCAGCAGCGACTTGGCCCAGACCACCGGGAGGAGGGAGGCGTCCTCCATGACGGCCTTGTCGACGTCGACCCACAGCTTGTTGCGGGCGGTCTCGTCGAGCTCGGCGGAAGCCTGGTCGATCAGACCGTCGACCTTGTCACTCTTGACGCTCAGGTTGTAGTTGCCGGCGTCGCGGATGGTGCGGCTGTCGACGATGGCCTGCAGGAAGCCGTAGCCGTCAGGCCAGTCGGAGCCCCAGCCGTGGGTGGCCAGGCCGATGCCGTTCTTCTTGACGTACGCGGTGTTGCCGGCGTAGTCGGAGAAGTAGCTGGAGGCCGGGAAGCCCTTGAGGGTGAGCTTGATGCCCACCTTGGACAGCGCCTGCTCCATGGCCTCGGCCAGCGCCTTCTCACGCGGGCGGTCGGCACGGAAGGTCATCGTGGTGGCGAAGCCGTTGGGCTGGCCACAGGCGGCGAGCGCCTCCTTGGCCTTGGCGATGTCGCCCTTGTTGCCCTCGGACGGGTAGATGTCGAACTTCTCCTGGCCGACGATGGGCGGCGGCATCACGTTGGTCGCGATCTCGCCACCGGCGACCTCGCCGCCGAAGGCGGTCTGGTTGGCGACACGGTCCGCGGCGAACATGACGGCCTTGCGGCAGTCGATGTTGTCCAGGGGCGGGTTGTCCGGGATGACGGAGACGTACCAGAGCCTGGGGATCGTCGGGTTGTCCGTGCGGGCCTTCAGGGCCGGGTCCGGCAGGACCTTGCCCAGGGCGGCCGGCTGCATGCCGGTGCCCGGGATGTCGAGGTGGATGTCTCCGGCGATGAGCTGGTTGTCCAGGTCGTCGGCGTTGACGTTGAGCTGGACCTCGATCCGGTCCGGCAGCGCGGGACGGTTCGGGTCGGTCGCCGGGTCCCACTGGTCGTTGCGGACCAGCGCGAACTTCTTGCCGATCTCGTTCGACTCGAACTTGTACGGCCCGGAGGAGATGACCTTCTCGCGGTACTTCGCGCCGGTGTCCTTGTCCTTCGGCACCGGGGCGGTCATCGGCATCTGGACGATGTAGTCCATGGACGCGAACGGCTTCTTCAGGTGGAAGACGACCGTGGTGTCGTCCGTCGCCTCGACGGCCGACTTGTAGTCGACGTCAGGGGTCTTGTAGACGCCCTTGAAGTCCTTCGGCCAGTCCAGCAGCTCGTTCAGGTAGGACGGGCCGTGCGGGAAGGTCTCCTTGTCGAAGGTCCTGGCCACCGCGTAGGCGACGTCCTTCGCCCCGATCGGGGTGCCGTCCTCGAACTTCAGACCAGACTTGATCTTGTACGTCCAGGTCTTGCCCCCGTCGCTCGGCTCACCCAGCGACTCGGCCAGGTCGGGCACGACGGTGTTGCCGTCGGGGCCGGGGCCCGTCTTGTACATCGTCAGCGTCCGCCAGTAGAGCCGGCCGAAGTTGAACGAGTAGCCGTAGTAGGTATCGCCCGGGTCGAGGCTGTCCCAGTCGGCGGAGTGGGCCGCCTTGAGCGTGCCGCCCTTCTTGGTGGAGGGGTTGAAGATCTCGGTCAGCGCGGTGTTGGCCACGGGTTGCGCGGCAGCGCCCGAAGCGGACTGGGCGGGCTGCTGGGTTGTGCCGCCCCCTCCGCCGCCACAGGCGGAGAGCACCAGGGCCAGCGCCGCTGTCGCGGCGGCGGCCAGTGCGGATTTCCTTCTCATTGACTACCCCTTGTTAGTGGAGATGGGGATGGAGCGTGGGCGAAGGTCAGTGCGCCCGTGGGTCGAAGGCGTCCCTCAGACCGTCGCCGAACAGGTTGAACGCCAGGACCGTGATGAAGATCGCCAGGCCGGGGAAGATCACGAAGTGCGGGAGCGTGTAGAAGCGCACCGCCTCCGAGAGCATGCCACCCCAGGTGGGGGTGGGCGGGTTGATGCCGACGCCGAGGAACGACAGGGCGGCCTCGAACAGGATGTTGGCCGGGATGAGCAGCGTCGCGTAGACCAGGATCGGCGCGATCAGGTTGGGCAGGATCTCGCGGAACAGGATGTAGCCGTTACGGGCGCCCAGGCTCCGCGCGGCGTCGACGAACTCGCGCTCGCGCAGGGACAGGGTCTGGCCACGGACGATGCGGCCGATGCTGGGCCAGCTGAAGAAGCCGATGATGAAGATCAGCATGGCGATGCGCAGCCCGTTGCCCTCCAGGCCGAACCCCTTGTCGGGGACGACGCCGGCCAGCGCGATGGCGAAGACCAGCAGCGGGAAGGCGAGGAAGACGTCCATGAGGCGGCCGATGATCTGGTCGACCCAGCCGCCGAAGTAGCCGGCGATGACGCCCATCACGGTGCCGATGAGGACCGACACGAGCGTGGCCAGGAAGCCGATCAGCAGCGAGACGCCGGCGCCGGCGACGATCCGGCTGAAGATGTCACGGCCGTTGACGGGCTCGACGCCGAGCAGGTATTCGGAGCCCATGCCGCCGAAGTCGCCCTTGGGCAGCAGCGTGGACGAGTCGATCATGTCCTGGTGGAACTCCAGGGGCGGATGCCCGAACACCGCGATGATCGGTGTCGCGAAGACGGCCACCAGGATCAGCAGGACCACCGTGATCCCGCCGGCCAGCGCGATCTTGTCTCGCCGCAGCCGCATCCAGGCGATCCCGGTGAGGGATCGTCCCTGTACAGCTTGGCCCGCTCCCGAGAGCACGACCTCCGGCTGCGCTTCGGAAGCCGAACCGGAAACGTCTAGCGGTGCGGTCATGCCGGAATGCCCCCTGATTTTCAGACGACGTTGTCTGTGAGTTCTTGATACAGACCGCTCGTCGCGACCTCAGGAGGCAGGATCTATGGCCTGAGCTGCGCTGACTAGTCCCTAGGGCACCTATGTGGCTCAACTGTGATTGTCGCGAAACTCATTCGTATCGATCTTGAGGGGTTTGTCTGGGACCAGTCTCGGTTACGTCCCGGAACTGTGACACAGCGGGCTTCAGCTGATGCCCCGCTTCTTGAGGATGTCCTCGATGTCGGAGAAGTCGTCGTCGGCGCTCTTCTTCTTCGACTCGACCGCCGGCTTGGGCGCAGACTTCGGCGCGGACTTGGCCGCCGCGGGTCCCGCCGCCGGCGACTGCCGTCCGGAAGGGGCCTCGGCCGCCGCGTCGCCGGCCTTCTTGCCGCCGCCCGCCTTGGCCAGCTTGCGCCCGCGCAGCACCCCCGACACCACGAACAGCACCACCGACAGCCCGGCCACGGCCACGCCCGCCCACACCAGCGGGTTGAACACCAGGCTCGTCACGAAACCCACGAGGGTCGAGCCGATGGTCCACAGCGCCTGCAGCGCGTTCGTCAGGTAGGCCGCCAGCGGCAGCAGCGCCCACGCCATCATCCGCATCCCGGACGCCGCGCCCCGGCGCCGGAACGCCATGAAGCTCAGCACCAGCCCGGCCACGGTCAGTCCCACGCACAGCGGGAACCATGCGATCTGGTCAAAAGGCATTCGGGGTCACCCCTCCGTCTTCGGCTACGCCTCCATCCTGGCACGCGATATGGCGCGTGTTCCTCCTCCGCGAGAACCACCCTTCCCCTAGGGGACGGACAGGCCATCCCGTACGGGGCCCAGGTCACCGTACGGCTCGCCAACGTCACGCACGGTGAGCGGGGCGGGCCCCGGAGGTCAGGACCCGGACCAGCAGGAAGGGGCCCCGGACGTCAGGATCTGGACCAGCAGGACGGGCTTCGGGCTTCGGGCTTCAGGGCCCCGGGCCAGCGGGGCGGGAGGGGGCGCGTCAGACGGGGACGTGGGCGCGCAGGGTGGCGACGGTGACCTCGGTGAGGGAGGGGACGACGAGGCGGCCAGGGGCCGCCTCGATGGGCAGGAGGCTGGGCACCGCCACCACGGCGCAGCCCGCCGCCGTGGCCGCGGCCACCCCGGTGGGCGAATCCTCCAGGACCACGCTGTGGACCGGCTCCGCGCCGAGCAGGCGGGCGGCCGTCAGGTAGGGCTCCGGGTCAGGCTTGGGACGGACCACGTCGCCGGCCGTGACGATGGCGTCGAAGCGGTCCCGGCCGACGCTCTTGAGCACCGCGTCGGCGATCTCCGGCAGGGACGAGGTGACCAGCGCCACCGGCACCCCCTCGTCGCGCAACGCCTCGAGCAGCTCGTCCGCGCCCGGCATCACCCGCACGCCGCCCGCCAGCCGCGCCACCATGCCGGTGATCATCGACTCGCGCACCTGCGCCGGGGAGACGGAGGAGCCCGACACCGCGAGCATGTAGCCGACGGTGCGCTCCATGGAGCCGCCGACCAGGTGCGTCTGGTGCTCCGGCGTCCACTGCCCGCCGAGCCCCGCCATCACCTCGGTCTCGACCTCCAGCCACACCCTCTCGGTGTCGACCAGAAGCCCGTCCATGTCGAAGAAGACCGCTTCCATACATCCCCCGATCGCCCGCACCCTCGGACCCACTGGTGGACCCGCTGGTGGACCCGCTGTCGTATCCACTGTCCTGTGGATCCACTGTCCCGCCCGGACCGTCCACACCGGCCGGACGCTCACCGCCTGCCCGGCTCGCCGGGCAGGCGGACGTCAGACGTTGAAGTACTTGGCCTCGGGGTGGTGGACGATGAGCGCGGAGGTGGCCTGCTCGGGGTGGAGCTGGAACTCCTCCGACAGGGTCACCCCGATCCGCTCCGGGTCGAGCAGCTGGAACAGCTGCCGCTGGTCCTCCAGGTTGGGGCAGGCAGGGTAGCCGAAGGAGTAGCGGCAGCCCTGGATGTTGACCTTGAGCATGTCGTCGAGCGACTCGTCGCCGCCGATCCCCCACTCCGACCTGGTCCGGGCGTGCCAGTACTCGGCCAGCGCCTCGGTGAGCTGCACCGACAGGCCGTGCAGCTCGAGGTAGTCGCGGTAGGCGTCCTTGGCGAACAGCTCGGCCGTGGCGTCGGAGATCTTGCTGCCCATGGTGGCCACCTGGAAGCCGACCACGTCGACCTCGCCGGTGTCCTTGCCGCGGAAGAAGTCCGACAGGCACAGGTGCCGGTCGCGGCGCTGGCGCGGGAAGGTGAAGCGGGTGCGCTCGTCGCCGTCCTCGTCGAGGATGATGAGCGAGTCGCCGTCGGCGACGCACGGGAAGTAGCCGTAGACGACCGCCGCCTCCAGCAGCCCCTCGGTCTGCATGCGCTGCAGCCACATGCGCAGCCGGGGGCGGCCCTCGGTCTCGACGAGCTCTTCGTAGCCGGGGCCGTCGCCGCCCCTGGTCGGCTTGAGCCCCCACTGGCCCAGGAACAGCGCCCGCTCGTCGAGGAAGGCCGCGTAGTCGTTCAGCGGGATGCCCTTGACGATGCGGTCGCCGTGGAAGGGCGGGCGGGGCACCGGGTTGTCGGCGGCCACGTCGGAGCGGGACGGCAGCTCCTCGACCGGGGTGCGGGCCAGCACGGCGCCGGTCTTGACCCGGCGCTCGCGCAGCGGCGGCAGTTTGGCGCCCTCGACGCCGCGCTTGACGGCCATGAAGGCGTCCATCAGGCGCAGTCCCTCGAAGGCGTCGCGGGCGTAGCGGACCTCGCCGGTGAACACCTCGGCCAGGTCCTGCTCGACGTAGGCGCGGGTGAGGGCGGCACCCCCGAGCAGCACCGGGTAGTCGGACATGCCCCTGGAGTTCATCTCCTCCAGGTTCTCCTTCATCACGACGGTGGACTTGACCAGCAGGCCGGACATGCCGATGACGTCGGCCTTCTGCTCCTCGGCCGCCTCCAGGATGGTGGTGACGGGCTGCTTGATGCCGAGGTTGACCACCTGGTAGCCGTTGTTGGACAGGATGATGTCGACGAGGTTCTTGCCGATGTCGTGCACGTCGCCCTTGACGGTGGCCAGCACGATGCGGCCCTTGGTCTCGCCCTCGACCCGGTCCATGTACGGCTCCAGGTAGGCGACGGCGGTCTTCATCACCTCGGCCGACTGCAGCACGAACGGCAGCTGCATCTGGCCGGAGCCGAACAGCTCGCCGACCGTCTTCATGCCGTCGAGCAGCACGTCGTTGATGATCTCCAGGGCGGGGCGCTGGGAGAGCGCGTCGTCCAGGTCGGCTTCGAGGCCCTTCTTCTCGCCGTCGATGATGCGCCGCTTGAGCCGCTCCCACAGGGGCAGCGCGGCGAGCTCCTCGGACCTGCCGGCGCGCACCGCCGCCGCGTCGACGCCCTCGAACAGGTCCATGAAGCGCTGCAGCGGGTCGTAGCCCTCGCGGCGGCGGTCGTAGACCATGTCGAGCGCGACCTGGCGCTGCTCGTCGGGGATGCGCGCCATCGGGACGATCTTGGAGGCGTGCACGATGGCGGAGTCGAGGCCGGCGTTGACGCACTCGTTGAGGAAGACGGAGTTGAGCACCACGCGGGCGGCCGGGTTGAGGCCGAAGCTGATGTTGGACAGGCCCAGCGTGGTCTGCACCGCCGGGTAGCGGCGCTTGAGCTCGCGGATGGCCTCGATGGTCTCCAGGCCGTCGCGCCGGGTCTCCTCCTGGCCGGTGGCGATGGGGAAGGTGAGGCAGTCGACGATGATGTCCTCGACCCGCATGCCCCAGTTGCCGATGAGGTCCTCGATCAGGCGGGAGGCGACGCGCACCTTCCAGTCGGCGGTGCGGGCCTGGCCCTCCTCGTCGATGGTCAGCGCGACGACGGCGGCGCCGTGCTCGCGCACCAGCCTCATGATCTTCTGGAAGCGGGAGTCGGGGCCGGTGCCGTCCTCGTAGTTGACGGAGTTGACGACCGCGCGCCCGCCCAGCATCTCCAGCCCGGCCCGCAGCACCGCGGGCTCGGTCGAGTCCAGCATGATCGGCAGGGTGGAGGCGGTGGCGAGGCGGAAGGCCAGCTCCCTCATGTCGGCGACGCCGTCGCGGCCGACGTAGTCGATGCACAGGTCGAGCATGTGGGCGCCGTCGCGGGCCTGGTCGCGGGCGGTCTCCACGCAGTCGTCCCAGCGGCCCTCCAGCATGGCCGCCTTGAACGCCTTGGAGCCGTTGGTGTTGCAGCGCTCGCCGATCGTCAGGTAGGAGGTGTCCTGGCGGAACGGGACGGTCTGGTAGAGGGAGGACGCGCCGGGCTCCGGGTGCGGGCGGCGGGCCACGGGCTGCCGTTCGCGGACCCGCTCGACCACCTGGCGCATGTGCTCGGGGGTGGTGCCGCAGCAGCCGCCGACCAGGGACAGGCCGTAGTCGCGGGTGAAGGTGTCGTGCGCGCCGGCCAGCTCCTCGGCGCTGAGCGGGTAGTAGGCGCCGTCGGAGGTCAGCACCGGCAGGCCGGCGTTGGGCATGCACGACAGCTTCAGGCGCGAGTGGCGGGCGAGGTAACGCAGGTGCTCGCTCATCTCGGTGGGGCCGGTGGCGCAGTTGAGGCCGAGCACGTCGACGCCGAGCGGCTCGATCGCGGTGAGCGCGGCACCGATCTCGGAGCCGAGCAGCATCGCGCCGTTGGTCTCGATCGTCACCTGGGCGATGATCGGCACGTCCCGGCCGGCCGCCTCGATGGCCCGCTTGGCGCCGACGACGGCGGCCTTGACCTGGAGGAGGTCCTGGCAGGTCTCGATGATCAGCGCGTCGGCGCCGCCCGCGATCAGGCCGGCGGCGTTGTCGCGGTAGGCGTCGCGCAGGCTCTCGTAGGGCAGGTGGCCGAGGGTGGGGAGCTTGGTGCCGGGGCCCATCGAGCCGAGCACGAAGCGCGGCTGCTCCGGCGTGGACCAGTGGTCGGCCCGCTCGCGCGCGATCCGCGCGCCCGCCTCGGAGTATTCGAACACCTTGGCGCCGATGTCGTACTCCGCCAGGGCGGCCAGGTTGGCGCCGAAGGTGTTGGTCTCCACGCAGTCGACGCCCACCGCGAAGTAGGCGTCGTGGACGCCCTGCACGATGTCGGGCCGGGTGACGTTGAGCACTTCGTTGCAGCCCTCGTGGCCTTCGAAGTCGTCGAGCGTCGGGTCCTGGGCCTGAAGCATGGTCCCCATCGCGCCGTCGGCGACGATCACGCGCTGGGACAGTGCTGCACGGAAGGACGTGGAGAGGCTCATGCGGCAAGCTTATCGGCTGCGCCGAGGCCATCCGGCGACGCCCGTGGCACCGCCGACCTCGGGCGCCCGCGGATCGCGGTCACCACGTGACACGAGTACCACCTCAACGCATAGGCTTAGCGTGATGGCTGAGACAGGAGGCGACACGTGATCGAGCTCGAAGGGCTCCCCGAGCTCGTCGACCCGGTGCTCATTGCCGCGTTCGAAGGGTGGAACGACGCGGGCGAGGCCTCGAGCGGTGTGATCGCCCATCTCGAGTCCGCCTGGAAGGCCGAGCCGCTGGCCCAGCTCGACCCTGACGACTATTACGACTTCCAGGTGACCCGTCCCCTGGTGGAGATGGGCGAGGGCCTGACGCGGTCGATCGTCTGGCCGACGACCCGGCTGCTGCACGCCCGCCCACCCGGCGTCGAGCGCGACGTGGTGCTGCTGCGCGGCATCGAGCCCAACATGCGGTGGCGGTCGTTCTGCGCCGACATCGTGGCGGTCTGCCGCGAGCTGGGCGTCGAGTTCGCGGTGATGCTGGGCGCGCTGCTCAACGACTCGCCGCACACCCGCCCGGTGCCGATCCTGGGCAGCGCCACCGACGAGGCCCTGGCGCGCTCGACCCATCTGGAGCTCAGCCGTTACGAGGGCCCGACGGGCATCGTGGGGGTGCTGCAGCACGCCTTCGGCGAGGCGGATCTCGACGCCATCACGCTGTGGGCGTCGGTGCCCCACTATGTGGCCCAGCCGCCCAACCCCAAGGCCACGCTGGCGCTGCTGCGCCGGATGGAGGATCTGCTGGAGATCCCGATGCCGCTGGGCGATCTGGACGAGGAGGCCCGCGCCTGGGAGCTGGGCGTGGACGAGCTGGCCTCGCAGGACACCGAGGTGGCCGAGTACGTCAAGGAGCTCGAGGAGCGCAAGGACGCCGCCGAGCTGCCCGAGGCCAGCGGCGACGCGATCGCCGCCGAGTTCGAGCGCTACCTGAGACGCCGGGACCGCGACACCGACAGCTGACCCCACAAAATCCCCGAAGGCCGTGCATTTACGGCAATTGGGGTCATAATCGAGTTTTACGTGTCTGCGCACGTTAGGCGGATCATGGCGACTTCCCCCGGTGACCCGCACCAGACCGGCCAGGACACCAGACGACGCGTGCTCCAGATGGCCGTCCCGCTCAGGGAGAACCGCGTCGACGGCTCGGTCGACCACTTCCTCGCCCTGCTCCAGGACCGGCTGCCGCTCTGGATGCGGATCCTCAACGAGCTGACGCACCGCGCCGGCAAGGGCCGGGTGCCGGACAACCTGGTCCCGGTGGCGCGGGCGGGCATCGACTACTACCTGGACGTGCAGTCGGCGGCGCTGCCCGCCTTCACCTCCCCGGCGGTCACGGTCCGCTTCCGGCAGGCGCTCAGGGACAACGGTCTCGGCCCGCCCGCGGAGATCAGGCCGCTGGCCGCCTACCTGGTGGCCGAGCAGCGGCTCGGCCGCGTCGTGGCGCGGGTGGATCCGGAGGCGAGCGCCCGGCTGCTGCTGGCGGGCTGCTTCCACCACGCCTACATCGAGATGTTCGTGGGCGCCGACGCGGGCCCCACGCGCGACGCGTGCGCCGAGGAGATCGTCCGCGAGCTGCGCCTGGAGCCCGTCCCCGGCTAGGAGATGAGCCGGGTGGCGAGCCGCCTGGCCTCGTCGTGGCGGCGCCAGACCAGGGCCGCCACGGCGGGATCGGCGCCGAGGGGGGCGCTGACCAGGTCGGCGCCCGCCGCGCCCAGGCGGGAGTGGAAGTGGCCGGGTGCCAGCAGGTAGGAGGCGACGGCCACCCGGGCGGCCGGGCCCGGGCGGAGGCGTTCCATGGCCTCCTCCAGGGTCGGCGCGCCCGCCGAGGCGAACGCGGCCGTGACCGGGCGGCCCAGGCGTAAGGCGAGCAGGTGCGCGGCGGCGCGCACGTCGGCCAGCCCGGCCGGGTCGGAGGAGCCGGCCGCGCCCAGGATGACGGCGTCGGTGGCGCGCAGGCCGGAGCGTGCCAGCGCGCGGGCGAGCGCCTCCGTGAGCAGCGGGTGCGGCCCGAGCTTGGGGGCGATGAGCGCGTCGGGACGGTGCTCGGCGATGGCGTTCGGCAGGTCGATGTGGACGTGGTAGCCGCCCGCGAGCAGCAGCGGGACCACGACGACCGGGCCGGGGACGGCGGGCAGCACCCGCGCCAGCGGCGGTGAGCTGATCTCCAGGTAGCTCAGCTCGACCCGGTGGCCGGGGCGGCCCCGCCTGACGGCCTCGGCCAGCGCGGCCAGGGTCCGCTCCCCCTGCTCGCTCCTGGTGCCGTGGGCGGCCAGCACGAGGGTGGGCGTCACGGGCCCGCCTCGAAGCCGTAGGCGCAGGCCAGGCGGTAGCCGCGCTTGACGACCGTCTCGACGATCCCGGAGGCGCCGAGGGCGCGGCGCAGGCGGGTGATGGCCATCTCGACGGCGTGCTCGGCGGTGTCCCTGGCGATGCTGCCGGGCAGCACGAGGCGCAGGTCGGCGCGGGACACGACGTGGCCGGGCTTGTCCGCCAGGCGTTTGAGCACCGACATCGGGGCGGGCGGGAGCGGCCGGAGGTCGCCGTCGACGACCACGGCGTGGCCGCGGATCTCCAGCCGGTGCCCGCCGGCTTCGAGGCGGGTGACGGACCGCTCGGGCAGGTGCCTGGCCAGCGAGCGGGCCAGGGCGCCGAGCCGGGCGCGCTCGGGCTGGAGCGTGGGCACGCCGCGTCCCTCCAGCGGGGCGGCGGTGACCGGGCCGACGCAGGCGGCCACCACGGACCCGGAGAAGGCGGCGATCAGCGCGTCCTCCACGCCTTCGGCGCGGGCCGCGCCGAGCATGGCGTGCACGGCGGGCGCGCTGGTGAAGGCGACCGCGTCGACCGCGCCCGAGACGGTCTGGGTGATCAGGCGGCGCAACGGCGACGGGTCGCGGTACGGCAGCCACCGGTAGACCGGGATCTCGATCACCTCGGCCCCGGCTCCCCGGAGGTCGGCGACGAAGTCGGTCAGCGGCTCACCGTGCTGCTGCACCGCGATGCGGCGGCCGTGCAGGTCCTGGGCGAGGAGATACTGCTTGACCTCTTCGCACGATTCGGTGGCGGGGGTCCAGTGGTCGTTCAGCCCGGCGGCGCGCACGGCTCCCCTGGCCTTGGGCCCGCGGGTGAGCAGGCGGGCCTTGGCCAGGTGGTCGCCCAGGTCGCCGGACAGGCCCCAGCCCTCCGCCGCCGCCATCCAGCCGCGAAAGCCCACGCCGGTGGTGATGACCACGTCGTCGACGGGGCGTTCGAGGCTCTGCCGGGTGGCGGCGAGCAGGTCGGTGTCCTCGGCGAGCGGCACCAGCCGGATCGCGGGGGCGCTCAGCACGCGGGCGCCGCGCCGTTCGAGCAGCGCGCCGAACTCCTCACGCCGCCTGGTGGCGGTGACGCCCACGGTGAAGCCCGCCAGGGCGTCGGGCGCGGTCTCCGGTGAGGAGGCGGCCCCCTCGATGGGTTGCGCGCTCATGCGAACTCCTCGTCATGGGGGACGCCTGGCCGGGCCCCGAGCACCCGGCCAGGCATCACAGGCACGTGAGCCGATAGTGAGATCACGCACCCGATAGTGCTTTCGGGGGGTTTCCGGGTTGGGTCCCTTCTGTTACCGCTGTGCTACAAGCCGGATCCCGCACGGTTGGCGAGCCCCGGGGGCGGGAAACCACTCCGGTGTGCGACCGGTGATCTCTCGGGGAGTTGCGGGTGACAGAGCCCATTCGGACGTTCGACGACCCGGTGCTGCGGACGGTGGCGACGCCGGTGCGGGACTTCGATCGTGAGCTGCGCAGGCTCGTCAAGTCGCTGACGTTGACGATGCGCGCCGGCGCGGGCCGGGCCGGGCTGGCCGCACCCCAGCTGGGGGTGCCGCTGCGGGTGCTGGTCTACTCCTACGACGGCGCGTCGGGCCATCTGGTCAATCCGCGGCTGGAGCTGTCGCAGCGGCGGATCACGGCCGACGAGGCGTGCCTGTCGGCGCCGGGCGTGTGGTGGCCCCTGGAACGTTCCTACATGGTCACGGCGCGTGGCCGGGACATGTTCGGCAAGCCCGTGACCGTGCGCGCGCTGGGCGTGCTGGCCAGGGTGCTGCAGCACGAGGCCGACCATCTCGACGGCGTGCTGTTCAGCGACCACCTCGAAGCGAGCGAGCGGGAGCGGTTCCTGGCGGCGGCATTGCCCTCGGAATGAGGGTCCGGCGCTGTTCGGGGTCGGTTCCGCCCCAGACGCCGTGGGTCTGGCCGCTGCTGATGGCGTAGTCGAGGCAGGGGCGGCGCACCGGGCAGCCCCGGCACACGGCCTTGGCGCGTTCGACCTGCGACTGGCCGGCGCCTTGGAGTGAGATCGGAAAGAACAGCTCTGGGTCCAGGTCCAGGCAGGCGGCGCTGCGAGACCATTCCAGCTTCATCACCATGGTCCGCGCCTACCCACGCGAAATCGGGTCATACCTCTTCGAGGAGGCGGTCCCAGTCATCGTGGAACCTGGCGAGCCCGTAGCGGGCCAGCGCGGCGGCCCGCGCCGCCTTGCCCGCCTGGGATGCGCGCTCGGGGTCGTGGACGAAATCCGCCAGCGCCCGTTCGAGCACGTCGGTCCTGGTGGAGATGACGCCCGCCTCGGGTGGCACCGCCTCGATCGCCTCGGTGGCGGCCAGCGCGACCACGGGCATGCCGAGCGTCATCGCCTCGATGAGCGCCAGGCCGAGCGAGGTCCACCGGTAGGGGTGCAGGTAGGCGCGCCGCCTGGCGAGCTCGGCGTGCATCCGCGCCTGCGGCAGGTCCTCGTAGGTGCCGTACGGCAGGCCCTGGACCTTCATGCCGAACACGTCGAGCGGCACGCGGGCGGCGAACCGCGGCAGCAGGTCGGTGCCCGCCACGCGGGTGCGCCGGACGGGCTCGTTCACCACGACGCCGGCCCTGGCCAGCTCGCCGGTGTAGAGGTGGCCGGGGTCGGGGACGCCGTGCTCGATCACCCGCGTGGGCGCCCTGCCGTTGTCCCAGAACAGCTCGTTGAAGTGGGTCACGTGCACCAGGGGGATGTCGTCCCGGCCGGCCAGGGGGTGCCTGGTGCGGGGCACGTCGCCGACGGGGGTGTTGTGCTCGACGTAGACGCCGGGCAGGTCGCGGCCCAGCCATTCGCGGGCCAGGTCCAGCTCGTGCGGCCGCTGGTAGACGACCAGGTCGAGGGGCTCGTCGCGGAGCCGGTCCCAGGGCACCTCGCGGGCGGTGGGCGGCCAGTCGTAGGTGGCGGCCCGTCCCCGGCCGTCGGGCCCGCGGCCGGGGACGAGGGGCAGCGTGCAGTCGTGGCGGCCGCGTACGAACGAGGTGGTCCACGAGCCGTGGACATGCCACAGCAGGATCCTCACCAGCGGCTCCAGCCTGTCGTCCGATCCCAGGTGGCGGAGGTCCCCGCGGTGACGGGGGTGGCGGTCACGGTGCCGGTCAGCACCCGGTCGACGGCGTCGAGCAGGTCGTCGGCCACCTCCGGGGCGCGTCCCACCTCCTCGCGCAGCGTCTGCGGGGTCGGCACCAGGATGCCGCGGGCGCCTGCGGCCCTGGCGGCGTCCATGTCCCGGCCGATGTCGCCCACCACCACGCAGTCGCGCGGGCTCACGTCGAGCACGGCCGCGGCCCTGATCACCAGGCCCGGCGCGGGCTTGCGGCAGGTGCAGCCGTCGTTGTCGTCGTGCACGCAGATGGCCCAGGCGTCGAACGGCCCGAGCAGCTGCTCGACCCTGGCGTTCACCTGCTCCATCTCGTCGGCCGTCAGCAGGCCCTTGGCGACGCCCGACTGGTTGGTCACGACCGCCACCGGCACGTCGGCCCGCCGCAGCCTGCCCAGCGCCTCCTGCGCGCCCGGCATGACCTCCACGCGCGCCGGATCGCCGTTGTACGGGACATCCCTGATCAGGGTTCCGTCCCTGTCGAAGAGCACGGCTCCGGGACGTCGTTGTTCGAACACCACTCACCTCCGGTCGCGTCCTCGCCAGCTACCCGGCGGGTCCTCCGGCAAACAACGCTACTTTCCGTGACCGACCCCAGACGGTTCAGCCCTTTCACGCACCTCAGGAGCCTCCCCGGTGTTTGAGAGTCGCTTCTCTCGGTAGCGGTTCTCCCATGCTCAGGGGGAGGGACCAATGAGATTTCTCGGCATCAACGCGATCTTCCACGACCCGGCCGCCGCCCTGGTGGCCGACGGGAAGGTGGTCGCCGCCGCGGAGGAGGAGCGCTTCAGCCGGCGCAAGCACGGCAAGCGGCCGCTGCCGTTCTCGGCGTGGGAACTGCCGGAGCAGGCGGCCGCCTGGTGCCTGCGCGAGGCGGGGATCGGGCCCGAGGATCTGGACGCGGTCGCCTACTCCTACGATCCGGCCCTGGTCCGGCAGCGTCCCGACGGCGACTGGGAGGATCTGCGCACCAGGTACGCCGTGCGCGCGCCGCTGTTCCTGTCCACGGCGCTGCCCGGCCTCGACCCGGCGCGGGTGCGTTTCGTGCCGCACCACGTGGCCCACGCCGCCTCCGCGGGGCTCGCCTCGCCGTGGCGGGACTGCGCGGTGCTGGTGTGCGACGGCCGCGGCGAGGACGTCTCCCACCTGGCCGGCCGCTACCGCGACGGCGAGCTGGAGGTGCTCGCCGCGCAGCGGCTGCCGCACTCCCTCGGGCTGATGTACGAGGACGTGACCGAGCATCTGGGATTCCTGCGCTCCTGCGACGAGTACAAGGTGATGGCGCTGGCCTCCTACGGCCGGCCCCGGCATCTGGAGGCGCTGCGCGAGCTGATCCGCCCGACGGACGACGGCGGCTTCCGCGTCGAGGCCGTCGACTGGAACGGCTACGCCAAGGCGCTGGCCCGAGGCGAGCCGTGGACCTCCGACCACGCCGATCTGGCCGCCAGCGTCCAGGTCCGGCTGGAGGAGGTGCTGCTGGAGCTGGTCCGCTGGCTGCACGAGCGCACCGGGGAGCGCCGGCTGGCGCTGGCGGGCGGGGTGGCGCTGAACTGCGTGGCCAACACCCGGCTGCTGGCCGAGGGCCCGTTCGACGAGGTGTGGGTGCAGCCGGCCGCCGGCGACTCCGGCACCGCGCTCGGCGGCGCGCTCCACCTCGCGCAGGCGCACGGCGAGCCCGCCGCCCCCATGCCGGGCGCGGCGCTCGGCCGTGGGTTCACCGACGAGGAGCTCGGCGCCTGGCTGGACGTGGCCAAGGTGCCACACTCGCGGCCCGCCGACCTGGCCGCCGCCGTGGCCGCCGAGCTGGCGGCCGACCGGATCGTCGCCTGGTTCCAGGGCAGGTCGGAGTACGGCCCACGGGCGCTGGGCAACCGGTCGCTGCTGGCCCATCCCGGTCACGCCCGCAACACCGAACGGCTCAACGACGTCAAGGGGCGCGAGCAGTTCAGGCCGATCGCGCCGATGGTGCTGGAGTCGCGGGCCACCGAAATCTTCGGCCGGGGCCCGACGCCCTCCCCGTACATGCTGTTCGTGCACGACGTGCAGCCGTCGTGGCGGCCGCGGATCCCCGCGGTGGTGCACGTGGACGGCACCGCCCGCGTCCAGACGGTCTCCCCCGCCGCCCACCCGCTGCTCGCCCGGGTGCTCGCCGAGTTCGAGTCGCGCACCGGCCTGCCGGTGGTGGTCAACACGAGCCTCAACACCGCCGGCCGGCCCATGGTGGACGACCCGCGTGACGCGCTCGAATGCTTCGGCTCCTCCCCGGTGGAGGTGCTCGCCCTGGGGCCGTACCTGGTGCGGCGCGGGGAGGTGTTCGCCTAGTGATCACCGTCGTGATCCCGACGATCGGCCGCCCGAGCCTGCGGGCCACGCTGGCCGCGCTCGGACCGGACGTGCCGGCCGTCGTGGTGGACGACCGCCCGGACGCGCACGCCGCGCCGCTGGAGGTGCCGGAGCACGTACGGGTCGTCCGCTCCGGCGGTCACGGGCCCGCGGCGGCGCGCAACGCCGGCTGGCGGGCCGCCGACACGGCGTGGGTGGCCTTCCTGGACGACGACGTGGTGCCGGAGGCCGGGTGGGCGCAGGCCGTGGGGAAGGACCTGGCGGACCTGGCCGACGACGTGGCCGGCAGCCAGGGGCGCATCGTGGTGCCGCTCCCCCGCGACCGCCGCCCCACCGACGCCGAACGCCACACCGCCGGACTGGCCGGCGCGGACTGGCCGACCGCCGACATGGCCTACCGCCGCACCGCACTGGAGCGGGTCGGCGGGTTCGACGAGGGCTTCCCGCGCGCCTACCGGGAGGACGCCGACCTGGCCCTGCGGATGTTCGAGGCGGGCTACCGGCTCGTCAAGGGGGACAGGGTGACGGTCCACCCGGTGCGGGCGGACGGGTTCTGGTCCAGCGTGCGCTTCCAGCGGGGGAACGCCGACGACGCCCGCATGCGCCGCCGCTTCGGCCCCGGCTGGCGGGAGGCCATCGGCGGCGGACCCACCCGGCTGCGCCGCCACGCGCTCACCACCGCCTTCGGCCTCACCGCCGTCGCGGCCTACGCCGCCTGCGCGCTCACCCCCGTACGCCGCCCCCGCACAGCTCCGATCGCGATCCCGGTTTCCAAGGCGGTCGTCGCGACGGCCGCCGCCGCCGGGTGGGCCGTGCTCACCGCGGAGTTCGCGTGGGCCAGGGTGGCGCCCGGTCCCCGGACCCCCGGGGAGGTGCTGCGGATGGTGGTCACCAGCGTGGTGATCCCGCCGGTCGCCTGCGCGCACCGGCTTCGGGGGGAATGGAGGGCACGGCGATGAACGGTCGCTTGGGGGTGCTGTCGCGGCCCAGACCGGCGGCGGGTGAACAACCGGCCGCCCAGCGGTCGCGGCGCCGGGAGCGGGTGCTCGTGGCCCGGCTCGACGACGCGGGGGACGTGCTGCTGGCCGGACCGGCCGTACGGGCCGTACGGGAGGGCGCGCGTGAGGTGGTGATGCTGGCGGGGCCTAACGGCAGGGCGGCCGCCGAGTTGCTGCCCGGCGTGGACCGGGTGATCGAGTGGCGGGCCCCGTGGATCGACGGCGACCCGCCGCCGGTGGACGTCGACCGGGTCACCGAGCTGGTCCAGCAGCTCAGGGGGTTCGGCGAGGCGCTGATTCTCACCTCCTTCCACCAGTCGGCGCTCCCGCTGGCGCTGCTGCTGCGGCTGGCCGGGGTGCGGCGGATCGCCGCGATCAGCAACGACTACCCGGGCTCCCTGCTCGACGTCCGCCACGTCGTGGACGAGAGCGTCGACGTGCCCGAGGCGGAGCGGATGCTGACGCTCGCCCGCGCCGCCGGATTCGAACTGCCACCCGGCGATGACGGCAGACTCGCAGTTCGCAGGCCCCTTCCGGATATCGGCCGGGATCTGGGGCAGTCCCTGGGCGTCGGCGGCGCTGCCGACGCAGGCGCGTATGTCGTGGTACACCCAGGGACTTCCGCTCCCGCCAGGACCTGGCCGGCCGAAAGGCACCGGCAGGCCGTGCGGGAGCTGGTCGAGGACGGCCATCGGGTCGTCGTCACCGGCAAGGAACGCGAGCTCACCGCCTTCGTCGCCCACGGGGTCGCCGTCGACCTGGGCGGCAGGACGACGCTGGGCCAGCTGGCCGCCGTGATCGAACGCGCCGGTGTGCTCGTGGCCGGCAACACCGGCCCCGCGCACCTGGCGGCGGCTGTCGGCACCCCCGTCGTGAGCCTGTTCGCGCCGGTCGTCCCCGCAGCCCGGTGGGCCCCGTACCGCGTGCCGACGGTGTTGCTCGGCGACCAGCAGGCCCCCTGCCGGTTGAGCAGGGCGCGCAGCTGCCCGGTAGCCGGGCACCCGTGCCTGTCCGAGGTGTCCAGTGAGCAGGTGGTCAAGGCAGTGAGGGAGTTGATGCAGTGAAGATCGACCTCGTCTCCGAGCACGCGGATCCGCTGGCTGCCATCGGCGGCGTCGACTCAGGCGGCCAGAACGTGTACGTCGCCAAGCTGGCCGCCGCGCTGGGAGCCCGCGGGCACACGGTGGTCGTGCACACCCGTCGCGCCGATCCGATGCGGCCCGCCTCGGTGTGGCTCGCGCCGCGCGTCACGGTCGCCTACGTCCCGGCCGGTCCGGCCGCGCCGCTGCCCAAGGACGAGTTCCCGCAGTACATGCCGGAGTTCACCGAGCGCTTGGCGGATCACTGGGCCCGCCGGCGGCCGGACATCGTGCACGCGCACTTCTGGATGAGCGGCCAGGCGGCGCTGCGTGCCACGGAGAGAATCGTGGTGGGAATTCCGGTGGTGCAGACCTTCCACGCCCTCGGCACCGTGAAGCGGCGCTGGCAGGGCGACGCCGACACCAGCCCGGCGCACCGGATCGAGACCGAGCGCGAGATCGGCAGGCGCGCGGACGCGGTGCTGGCCACCTGCGGCGACGAGGTGGACGAGCTGCGCGCCATGGGGGTGCCCGAGCGGCGCATCACGGTCGTGCCGTGCGGCGTCGATGTGGACATGTTCCGCCCGGACGGTCCGGTGGCACCGCGCACCGGCGGGCCGATGGTGCTCAGCATCGGCCGCCTGGTGCCGCGCAAGGGCGTGGACACGGTGATCGCGGCCCTGCGGCAGCTGCCGGACGCCGAGCTGGTGATCGCGGGTGGCCGGGCCGACGACGAGGAAGCCGTGCGGATGCGGGAGCTGGCCGCCGGATACGGGCTCGGCCACCGCGTGCACGTGATCGGCAGTGTGCCGCGCGAGCAGGTGCCGCCGCTGATGCGCGCGGCCGACGTGCTGGTCACGGTGCCGTGGTACGAGCCGTTCGGCATGGTCCCGGTGGAGGCGATGGCGTGCGGCGTGCCGGTCGTGGCGTCGGCGGTCGGCGGGCACCTGGACACGGTGGCGGGCTGCGGCCTGCTGGTGCCGCCGCGTCGGCCCCGGGCGCTGGCCAGAGCGCTGAGGGAGGTCCTGGACGATCCGGGCAGGCGGCGGGCGCTCGGCGCGGCCGGGGTGCGCCGGGCCCGTGAGAGGTACGCCTGGCCTCGGGTGGCCGAACGCATCGAGACCGTGTACACGCAGGTCATCGACGGGCAGCTGAGCCGTCTGACCGCACTGGGGGGTTAGCCATGGACGCGCATCTGCGGAAGCTCCGTACCGCCCTGACCCAGGTCGACGACCACGCGGTCACGATCCGCGTCTGGGGAGGCAAGCTCGCCGGCGTGCTGTCCGCCGGAGGCAGGCTGCTCGCCTGCGGCAACGGCGGCTCGGCGGCGGAGGCCCAGCATCTGACGGCCGAGCTGGTCGGCCGGTTCCGGGCCGACAGGCAGCCGTACGCGGCGATCCCGCTGCACGCCGACAGCTCCTCGATGACCGCGATCGCCAACGACTTCGGCGCCGACGAGGTCTACGCCAGGCAGGTGCGCGCCCACGGCCGCCCCGGTGACGTGCTGGTGTGCCTGTCGACGAGCGGCGGCAGCGCCAACGTGATCGCCGCCGCCCACGCGGCCCTGGAGCACGGCATCCTCGCCTGGGCGCTCACCGGCCCCGCGCCGAACCCGCTGGCCGGCCTCTGCGACGAGACGGTCGCCGTCCCCGCCGACGACACGGCCACCGTGCAGGAAGTGCACCTGGCGTTGATCCACATGCTCTGCGACGCGGTAGAGGAGGCGCTGTGATGAATCCCGCGCTGGGGCCGCTCGTGGTCATCGGGGACACGCTGCTGGACGTGGACGTCGAGGGGGACACCGACCGGCTGTGCCCGGACGCGCCCGTGCCGGTGGTGGACGTCGCCGCCGAGCACGCCCGGCCCGGCGGCGCGGGCCTGGCGGCGCTGCTCGCCGCCCGCGACGGCGCCGAGGTGGTGCTGATCACCGCGATCGGCGACGACCCGGCCGGCCGCCGCCTGTGCGGCCTGCTGTCGAACGAGCTCGATCTGGTACGGCTTCCGCTGCGCGGCGGCACCGTACGCAAGACCAGGATCAGGGCCAGGGGCCAGACGCTGCTGCGCGTGGACACCGGCGACGGGACGGTCACCCGGCCCCCTGAGCACGCCAAGGCCGCCGAGGCGGTGGCGAGGGCGGGCGCGGTACTGGTCGCCGACTACGGCAGAGGCGTCGCCCGGCTGGCGCGCGCGCTGCTGCCCGGCTGCCGCGTGCCGATCGTCTGGGACCCGCACCCACGAGGAGACACCCCCGTGGACGGGTGCACGTTGCTGACCCCGAGCGAGGCGGAGGCCAGGCTGCTGTGCCCCGCCCCCTACCCCGGCCCCGACCGGGCGGCCCGCCGCCTGGCGCGGGAGCTGCGGGCCGGGGCGGTGGCCGTCACGCTGGGCACGCGCGGCGCGGTGCTGGCGCTGGCCGACGGCTCACTCACCCGGATCCCCGTTCCCGTACGGGCCACCGGCCAGGACGTGTGCGGAGCCGGCGACCGGCTGGCGAGCGCGGCGGCGCTCGCGCTGCGCGCCGGGGCGAACGTGGAGGAGGCGGTCACCATCGGGGTGGGCGAGGCCTCCCGGTTCGTCGAGCGGGGTGGCGCCGCCGCCGTCCGCATCCAGGAGCAGCGGCTCGGCGACCGGCCGCGCACCGCGGTCGAGGTGGCCGAGCTGACCCGGGCCTCCGGTGGCCGGCTGATCGCCACCGGCGGCTGTTTCGACCTGCTGCACGCCGGGCACGTCAGCCTGCTGCGGCGGGCCAGGGCGCTGGGCGACGCGCTGGTCGTCTGCGTCAACTCCGACGACTCGGTCCGCAGGCTCAAGGGCCGCACCCGGCCGGTCGTGGACGCCCTCGACCGGGTGGAGGTGCTGCGCGCGCTGAGCTGCGTGGACGCGGTGCTGGTGTTCGACGAGGACACCCCCGCCCGCGCGATCGAGCTGCTCCGCCCCGACGTGTGGGTGAAGGGCGGCGACTACGAGGGCGAAGACCTGCCCGAATCCGAGGTCCTGGACCGGCTCGGCGCGGAAACGGTCGTGCTGAGCCTGCTGCCGGGACGTTCGACCACCAACCTGATCAGGGAGATCCGATGAACGTTCTCATCACCGGCGGCGCCTCCGGGCTCGGCCTGGCGACCGCCGAGGCCGTGGAGAAGGAGGGCTGGCGGCCGCTGGTCGTCGACGTGCGCGCGGGCGACCAGCGCTTCGAGCACGTCACCGCCGACCTGGCCGACCGGGGCCAGGCCGAGCGGGCGGTACGTGAGCTGGCCGAACGGGCCGGCGGCCTCGACGCCGTGGTCACCGCGGCGGGCATCGACGCGTGCGGCCGGCTGGAGGACGTGCCGCCCGACGACTGGGAGCGGGTGATCCGGGTGAACCTGCTGGGCACGGCCGCGGTCGTGCGCGCGGCGCTGCCGTACCTGAAGCGGACCCGCGGCCGGGTCGTCACCTGCGCCTCCACCCTGGGCCTGCGCCCGCTGAGCGACGCCTCCGCCTACAGCGCGTCGAAGTTCGGCGTCGTCGGTTTCACCAGGGCGCTGGCGGTGGAGCTGCGCGGCGAGGTGGGGGTGACCCTGCTGGTGCCCGGCGGCATGCGCACCGCCTTCTTCGACGGCCGGGCCGAACAGTACAAGCCGGGACCCGAGGCGGGCCTGAACGACCCCGCCGACGTCGCCGCGACCGTGGTGTTCGCGCTCGGCCAGCCGGCCGGCTGCGAGATCAGGGAGCTCGTCATCTGCCCCGACACGGAGACGTCATGGCCCTAGAACTCCTGGCACTGCGCGGGCTGGGGCTGGGCGACCTGCTCACGGCCGTCCCGGCGCTGCGCGCCCTGCGCCAGGCCTTCCCCGAGCACCGGGTCACGCTCGCCTGCCCGTCCGCGCTGGACGCGCTGCTGCCGCTGATCGGCGCGGTGGACGACCGTCTCGACGTGTCGGGCCCCGGCCCGGTGCCGTTCGAGCGGCCCGACATCGCGGTCAACCTGCACGGCAAGGGCCCGCAGAGCATCGACGCGCTGCGCCGTACCGAACCCGGCACGCTGATCAGTCACGGTTCGGGACCGCCGTGGCGGGACGGCGTGCACGAGGTGCGGCGCTGGTGCGACCTGCTGGAGTGGTACGGCATCGCCACCGACCCGGAGGACCTGACCCTGGGCACCTCCGACAGGTCGGGGCCGGTGATCGTGCATCCCGGCGCCGCCTTCCCCGCCCGCCGCTGGCCGCCGGAGCGCTTCGCCAAGGTCGCCTCGGTGCTGGACGACGTGGTCGTCACCGGCAACGCCGAGGAGGTGGGGCTGGCCCGGCGGGTGGCCGAGCTGGCCGGGCTGCCGGACGAGCGGGTGCTGGCCGGCCGCACCGACCTCGCGCACCTGATCGACCTGGTCAGCCGGGCCCGGCTGGTCGTCTGCGGCGACACCGGCGTCGCGCATCTGGCCACCGCGTTCTGCGTGCCGTCGGTGGTGCTGTTCGGGCCGGTGTCACCGGCGCTGTGGGGGCCGCCACCGGGCTGGCGGCACGTGGCCCTGTGGGCGGGCCGCAAGGGGGACCCGCACGGGGCGCGGACCGATCCGGGACTGCTGAAGATCGAAGTATCCGAAGTCGTCGACGCGGCAATGGAGGTCACGTCATGAAGGCGCTTGTCACCGGCGGAGCCGGGTTCCTCGGCTCCCACCTGTGCGAGCGGCTGCTGGACGAGGGGGCGGACGTGGTCTGCATGGACAGCTTCCTCACCGGTGGGCCGCGCAACGTGGAGCATCTGATCGACCGGCCGTCGTTCCGCATCATCGAGTGCGACCTGACCGGGTACGTGCACGTACCGGACCGGCTGGATCTCGTGCTGCACTTCGCCTCGGCCGCCTCGCCGGCCGACTACCTGCGCTACCCGATCGAGACGCTGCGCGTCGGCAGCGTCGGCACGCTGCACGCGCTCGGCCTGGCCAGGGAGAAGGGTGCCCGGTTCGTCCTCGCCTCGACCAGCGAGGTGTACGGGGATCCGCTGGAGCATCCGCAGCGGGAGACCTACTGGGGCAACGTCAACCCGGTGGGCCCGCGCAGCGTCTACGACGAGGCCAAGCGCTTCGCCGAGTCGCTGACCACGGCCTACCGCCACTCGCGCGGCACCGACACCGGCATCGTGCGGATCTTCAACACCTACGGGCCCCGGATGCGGCCCTTCGACGGCCGGGCCATCCCGACGTTCATCCGGCAGGCGCTGCTGGGCGAGCCGATCACCGTCACCGGCGACGGCTCGCAGACCCGCTCCATCTGTTACGTCGACGACACGGTGCAGGGGATTCTGGCCATGGCCGAGAGCGGCTTCGACGGCCCGGTGAACATCGGCAACCCGGGCGAGCTCACCATGCTGGAGCTGGCCACGATGATCAAGGAGCTGAGCGGGTCGTCGTCGCCGATCGAGTTCATCGACCGGCCGGCCGACGATCCCCGGGTGCGCAGGCCCGACACCGCGCTGGCCGGCGAGCGGCTCGGCTGGCAGGCGCGGGTGCCGGCGCGGGAGGGTCTGCGCAGGACCATCGAGTGGTTCTCGGCGGAGCTGACGGGCTACCGACGACTGACCCCGGCCCCCGCCTGACACCCGCCCGACACCGCGCCGGGCCGGCCAGACCGAGGTCGGGCCGGCCCGGCGCGGGCGGCGGGTCAGCCGGTCAGAGTTTCAGGCCGAGCAGGGCGTCGGCCAGGTCGCGCACGAGGCCGGGCGCGGAGGCGGCCGTGCCCTGGCCGGCCGTCGCCCGCTCCGCCCAGGCGTCGATCGCGGCCAGCGCGCCCGGCGCGTCCAGGTCGTCGGCCAGCCGCTCACGGACCTCGGCCAGCAGCTCGTCCGCGGGCGGGGCGGCGGCGAGCGCCGTCGCGGCCCGCCAGCGCGCCAGCCTGGCCTCGGCCGCGGCGAGCTGATCGGGGGTGTAGGCCCAGTCCTCGCGATAGTGGTGGGCGAGCAGGACGAGCCGGACGGCCATCGGGTCGTGCTCGGCCCGCAGCTTGGAGACGAACACCAGGTTGCCCTTGGACTTCGACATCTTCTCGCCGTCGAGCGCCACCATGCCCGCGTGCGTGTAGAACTTGGCGAACGGCCACTCCCCCGTGGCGGCGTGCCCCTCGGACGCGCCGCACTCGTGGTGCGGGAAGATCAGGTCGGTGCCGCCGCCGGCCACGTCGAAGCCGGCGCCGAGGTTGTCCAGGGCGATCGCGGTGCACTCGACGTGCCAGCCGGGCCGGCCCCTGCCGAGCGGGGAGTCCCACGCGGGCTCGCCGGGCCGCTCGGCCCGCCAGAGCAGCCAGTCGAGCGGGTGGCGTTTGCCGGGCTTGTCGGGGTCGCCGCCGCGCTCGCCGAACAGGTCCAGCATCGTCTGCTCGTCGTAGCCGGACACCTGCCCGTACTTGGGGGCGTCGGCGACGCTGAAGTAGACGTCGCCGTCGAGGGTGTAGGTGACGCCCTTGGCCGCCAGCTCGGTGATGAGCCCGGCCACCCGGTCGACGACCTCGGTGACGCCGACGTACTCGCGGGGCGGCAGGATGCGCAGCGCCTCCATGTCCGTGCGGAACAGCTCGATCTCCCGCTCGGCCAGGCTCTGCCAGGCGACGCCGGTCTGCTCGGCCCGCTCCAGCAGCGGGTCGTCGACGTCGGTGGCGTTCTGCGTGTAGTGGACCTCGTGGCCCGCGTCCAGCCACAGGCGGCCGACCAGGTCGAAGGCGAGGTAGGTGTTGGCGTGGCCCAGGTGGGTGGCGTCATAGGGGGTGATCCCGCACACGTACATCGTCGCGACCGGCCCGGGGTCGCTCTGCCGCACCTGGCGGGCCGCCGTGTCGTAGAGCCTCAGCGGGACGCTGGCGCCGGGCAGGTGGGGGACGTTGGGGGCGGACCACGATCTCATGTCTTTGAGCCTATCCGTCCTGATCAGATGTCATGTCGGTGAAGTCGTAGTTGACGCCCTCCGGAGTGAGGGTGAGCAGCGTGACGGAGAGTGTGGCGAAGACGCGGCCGTCGGGCAGCTCGTGCCGGACGATCAGCGCGCCGGGGTCGGCGGAGGGCGGGTCGGTGATCAGCTCTCGCCAGTCGGTGTCGCCGGCGAATCTCGGCCGGAAGGCGGCCACCCGGTCGTTGGCCGGGTCCAGCCCGGTGTTGACGATCATGGTGGTGCCGTCGGGCAGCTCGGCGGCGCTGAGCCGTACACCGTCCCAGCTGAACAGCCGTGTCCGGGTCAGGTCGGCGAGCACGAGATGGAAGGGGTCGTAGCGGGTGAAGTCCAGGTCGGGGAGTTCGCCTGTGGTCACGGCGAGCAGTGGCAGCCCGCCGCGGGAGATCTTCGTCGCCTCGGGGGCGGCCTGGCCGTGCCCGTTGAGCAGCGCCGCCGCGCGTCGGGCGGCGGGGTCGACGGCGAGCCAGGTGCCGCCCGCCTTGAGGTCCAGGCCGCCGATCACGCCCGGATGGTCGGGCCAGTGCTCACCGGGGCCCTCCCAGGGCCGGTCGGTGAACTCGTCCCGCACACCCATCAGGGTGAGCGGCTGCCCTGTTCTCACGATCACCGTGCACATGGGGCAAAGCGTACAAAATCGGTTTAGATGGGTGGCCAGGGGATGGCAGGCCAGCCTTCCGAGGGGGACGGATGCACGCCGGTGTCGAGCAGCCGGCGCACCCGCTGCCAGGTGGCCTCCACCTCCGCCAGCGTCAGCAGGTCGCGCAGCCTGCGGCCGAGCGAGCCGGACTCCAGGTCGCGCTCCAGCTTGGCGAGCACCGCCACCGCCTCGCGGGCCAGCGGCTTGCCCCGCCACTGCCACAGCACCGTGCGCAGTTTGTCCTCGGCGGCGAAGCAGACGCCGTGGTCGACGCCGTAGACGTGGCCGGTGGGCAGCGGCAGCAGGTGACCGCCCTTGCGGTCGGCGTTGTTGACCACCGCGTCGAACACCGCCATCCGGCGCACCACCGGGTTGCGGCTGCGCACCAGCCGCATCAGGTCGACCTCACGCTCGGTGTCGATCCACAGCTGGCACATACCGGGCCCGAACGGCCCCTCGCGGTAGACCGTGGGCGGCACGATGTGCCAGCCGGTCGCCTGGGACACCTCGAACGCGGCCACCTCGCGGGCGGCCAGGGTGCCGTCGGGGAAGTCCCACAGCGGGCGCTCGCCACGCACGGGCTTGTAGACGCAGGCCGCGCTCCGCGTGCCGAGCTTGACCGAGCAGTAGAGGGTCATGTTGGTGGCCTCGACGAGCCGGCCGGCCACCTCCAGGGTGCCGTCGCGCAGCAGCTTGAGAGTCTCCTCCTCGTCCATGGCCGAAGGGGGGGCGGGCCTGATGGCCGGCTCGCTCTCGGGAGCGGTCATGAAGCCGCCTCACCTCCGCGGTAGCCGTTGAGTCGGACACAGACGTGGCCCCCGGCGTCCAGGGGTTGCGCGCACAACGGGCACGGCGGGCGGCCGGCCGCGACGACCTTGAGCGCCCGCTGCGTGAACGCGCGGGCGGCCCCGGCGCTGATCCGCACCCGCAGCATCGCGGGCTCGGGCGCCTCGAGGTCCTCCTCGTCGATGACCTCCTGCGCCTCGATGACCACCTGCGCGGTGTCGGGGTCCCAGGCGAGCGCCATGGTGCCCACCCGGAAGTCCTCCGCCAGCGGGGCGTCGAGGGGCGCGTCGTCGGAGAGGTCGGCCGGCGCCATCGCGGGCACGTGGGCGGTGCCACCGCTGCGCCGCAGCACCTCGTCGAGCAGCTCGTCCAGCCTGCTCGCGAGCGCGGCCACCTGCAGCTTCTCGAGCGCCACCGTGGTCAGTCTGCCCTCGGCCCTGGCCTGCAGAAAGAAGGCGCGCGCGCCTGGCTGCCCGAGGGCGCCTGCCACGAACCTCTCTGGTGGGTCGTAGTCGAAGACCGGCATAGCCTGACCTTACGTGGTTCCGGGCCCGCCGCCGACGGCGGCATCGCTCCCGGTGGTGTTTTCTCCCCCGTCTTTCTCCTCCGAATCCTCGGGGAGCCGCAATTCCCCCATATCGTTAAGCCTGATAACAAAGGGACGCAAGGGGGCATAGCGAATCACGGTGAGCGCCGCCGGATCAGCAGTAATCCGCTGAAAATGATCGAGGTGGAGCCCCAGCGCGTCGGCGACGATCGCCTTGATCACATCCCCGTGACTGCACGCCAGGTAGACACTCTTCTCCCCCAGGCGGCTATTCCACTCCCGGACCGCGGCGACCGCCCGGTGCTGCATCGCCGCCATCGACTCCCCTTCGGGGAAGGTCGCGGCGCTCGGATGCGCCTGCACCACTCCCCACAGCGGCTCCTTGGCGAGCTCCTTCAGCTCGCGGCCGGTCCATGAGCCGTAGTCGCACTCCAGGAACCGCTCGTCCGTCGTCACCGTCATGCCGCGCCCCCCGGCGATGGCCTGGGCCGTCTCCTGGCAGCGCTCCAGGGGGCTGGAGACGATGGCGTCGAGCCGTACGGCCGCGATCCGCTCGGCCAGGGCGGCCGCCTGTGCCCGGCCCGCCTCGCTGAGATGGACGCCGGGGGTGCGGCCGGCCAGGACCGGCCCGGTGAGGTCGGTGAGCCCGTGGCGGGCCAGTAGCAGGGTGGTCACCGGACAAGTGTCTCAGGCGTGGATCACGGCGTTTCCCCCACCCGGACGGTAACCTGGCGGGATCATGGAGCAGCGCTATGTCGGCCGCAGCGGCCTGTCGGTGTCCCGGATGGGCCTCGGCACGATGACGTGGGGGCGTGACACCGACGCGGACGACGCGGCGGCGCAGCTGCGCACGTTCATGGACGCGGGCGGCACGCTGGTGGACACCGCCGACGTCTACACCGGCGGCGACGCCGAGCGGCTGCTCGGCCGCATGATGCGCGACTCGGTGCCGCGCGCGGAGCTGGTGATCTCCACCAAGGCCGTGGTGACTCCGCTGGGCCACCGGCCGCGCGACGCCTCCCGGCGTCACCTGATCGCCGCCGTCGACGACTCGCTCAACCGGCTCGGCCTCGACTACGTCGACCTGTGGCAGCTGCACACCTACGACTCCGAGGTGCCGCTGGAGGAGACCATGGCCGCGCTGGACGCGATCGTCTCCTCGGGACGGGCCGTCTACGCGGGCGTCTGCGACTACACCGGCTGGCAGCTCGCCGCCGCGGCCGTCACCCAGCGGGCGATCCCCGGCCGCATTCCCATCACGGCCGTGCAGGCCGAATACTCCCTGCTGGCCCGCGAGCCCGAGCGTGAGCTGCTGCCGGCCGCCCACCACACCGGCGTGGGGGTGCTGGCCTGGTCGCCGCTCGGCCGGGGCGTGCTGACCGGTAAGTACCGCACCGGCATCCCGGCCGACTCGCGGGCCGCCACCCCGCACTTCTCCGAGTTCGTCCGCCCCTACCTCGACGAGCGCAGCCGGCGGGTGGTGGAGTCGGTGATGACCGCCGCCGAAGGGCTGGGCGTCTCACCGCTGGCGGTGGCCCTGTCATGGGTGCGCGACCAGCCCGGCGTGGCCTCGGCCATCGTCGGCGCCCGCACACTCGCCCAACTCAAGGGCACACTCCTCGCCGAGGACATAGTGTTGCCGATAGAGATTCGAGAGGCTCTGGATGACGTGTCGTCGCCGGACTGACGGTCAACGAGAGTCACACTCACGTGTCACTAGTCGATACCGAATCGCAACTTTAGCGGGAAATCGCCTGCATCATATGGCCCAGTCCATCAGGATTTCCTCCGGAGGCGACGCAGGAGGGGACGGATGGGGAGCAGGACCGCGATCTCGGCCGGGATTCTCGCGGTAGCGCTGGCGACCGTCGCGGTGGCCGCGCCGCCCGCGATGGCCTTAGCCGGAGACTGCGAGCGCGGCGGCGGCCTGCTCTCGGGAGTGACCGACGGCCTGTGCGACACCCTCGACGCGGTCACCGGCACGGTAGACGACCTGACCGGCGGCCTCACCGAGCCCGTGACCAAGGGCCTCGACAAGACCACCGACACCGTGCTCGGCAAGGTCGGCGAGGCGGTGCCGACGTCGCGGCCCTCCTCCAGGCCGGACCGGCGCTCGCCCCGGCCCAGCGACTCGGCCGAGCCCAGGCGGACCGAGCTGCTGCCGGAGACGCTCGGCGAGGTCTGCCTGCCGGTGCTGGCCTGCGAGGACCAAGCCGTGCTCGACGGCATCGCCACCCCCACCCCCACGCCCACACCGGACTCGCGGCGGTCGGACCGGGCCACCCCGTCGCCGGAGGCCGAGCGTGAGCGCGGCGACGACCGCGAGCACGCCGACGTGCTGGCGACCGACGCCGCCACCCCGCCCGACACCCGGCCGCACACGCTGGACGAGCGCGAGCCGGCCACCGAGCGGCGGGCGGACCCCGAGGACCTGCGGTTCGACCTGCTGTGGCCCAACCCGTTCGCCGACGAGCTGGCGCTGCCGGTGCAGAAACAGCGCATCGTGCGGCCGAGCGCCCCCGCCTCTGACGTCGTCGGCACGGCGCTGACCATCATCCTGCTGGCCACGGCGGTGCTGGCCACCCGCATCGTGCAGCAGCGCAAGCAGCGCAGCGAGCAGCCGGACTCCATCCCGTTCGAGCCGGCCAGGCAGGGCAACAGCCGCCACCGCCTGGCCTGAAAGGCGCCCGGCGCTCCGCGGAGCGGCTAGCCGCCGATCGCGTGAACGCCGCCGTCCACGTGCACGATCTCGCCCGTGGTGGCGGGGAACCAGTCGGACATCAGCGCCACGCACGCCCTGGCGGCGGGCAGGGTGTCGGACAGGTCCCAGCCGAGTGGGGCCTTCTCCGGCCAGCTGTCCTCGAACTCCTTGAAGCCCGGGATCGACTTGGCCGCCATCGTGCGCAGCGGACCGGCGGCCACGAGGTTGGCGCGGATGCCGTGCTTGCCCAGGTCGCGGGCGAGGTAGCGGTTGCAGGACTCCAGGCCGGCCTTGGCCACGCCCATCCAGTCGTAGACGGGCCAGGCCCTGCTGGCGTCGAAGTCGAGGCCGACGACCGCGCCGCCCTGCTTCATCAGCGGCAGGCAGGCCACCGCCAGCGACTTGTAGGAGTAGGTGGACACGTGCAGGGCGGTCGCGACGTCCTCCCACGTGGTGTTGAGGAAGTTGCCGCCGAGAGCGGTCTGCGGCGCGAACCCGATCGAGTGCACCACGCCGTCAAGGCCGTCGACGTGCTCACCGACGCGGGTGGCCAGGCTGTCGAGATGCTCGGTGTTCTGTACGTCGAGCTCCAGCACCGGCGCCTTCTCCGGCAGCCGCTTGGCGATCCGCTCGACCAGGCTCAGCCTGCCGAACCCGGTGAGCACCACGGTGGCGCCCTCCTGCTGGGCCAGCTTGGCGACCGAGAACGCGATGGAGGCGTCGGTCAGCACACCCGACACCAAGATCCGCTTACCTTCGAGTATGCCCATGTCAGTGCCCCATTCCGAGTCCGCCGTCGACGGGGATCACGGCCCCGGTGATGTAGGAGGCGTCGTCGCTCGCCAGGAAGCGAACCACGCGCGCCACCTCGCCGGGGGTCGCCTGCCGCCCCAGCGGGATGTTCTTGACGATGGCCTCGGTGTCGAGGTCGGCCGTCATGTCGGTCGCCACGAACCCGGGCGAGACCACGTTGACGGTGATGTTGCGCGAGCCGTACTCGCGGGCCATGGAGCGGGCGAAGCCGACCAGGCCGGCCTTGGAGGCGGCGTAGTTGGTCTGCCCGGCCTGGCCGGACAGGCCGACGACCGAGGAGATGAGGATGACCCGGCCGCGCTTGAGCTTCATCATGGGCCGGATGGCCCGCTTGGCGACGCGGTAGGCGCCGGTCAGGTTGGCGTCGATGACGTCGGTGAAGGTGTCCTCCTTCATCATCGCCAGCAGGGTGTCCTTGGTCATGCCGGCATTGGAGACCAGCACCTCGACCGGGCCCTGCTCGGCCTCGACCTTGTCGAAGGCGGCCTCGACGTCGGCCATGCTGGTCACGTCGCACCTCACCCCGAACAGGCCGTCCGGCGGCTCTCCCGATCGATAGGTGACGGCCACGGAGTCGCCGGCCGCGGCGAGTTCGCGGGCGATCGCGAGGCCGATGCCGCGATTGCCTCCGGTGACGAGTACTGAGCGTGCCATGACACACGACGCTATCTCCTACCCGCCGGTATGCGCTTGTCCGGGGGATACAAGATCACGGCGCTAGGATCGTGGACATGCGCCAGATCGATTCCGATTTCCTCGCGCTGCCGCTCAGGCGGCTCGCGGACGCCGCCCTGCAACGCGCACGCGAGCTGGGAGCCGAGCACGCCGACTTCCGGCTGGAGCGTGTCAGAGCCGAGACGCTCAGCCTCTACGACACCCGGTTGGAGGGCGCCTCCGACGCCGATGACCTGGGCTACGCCGTCCGGGTCGTCAAGAACGGCACCTGGGGGTTCGCCTCCGGCATCCACCTGACCCCCGAGGCGGCCGTGCGGGTCGCCGAACAGGCGGTGCGGGTGGCCGAGGTGAGCGCGCCGATCAACACCGAGCCCATCGAGCTCGCGCCCGAGCCCGTGCACGCCGACACCACCTGGGTGTCGGCCTACGACGTGGACCCGTTCGAGGTGCCCTCGGCCGACAAGGTCGCGCTGCTGGCCGACTGGTCGGCCGGGCTGCTCAAGGGCGCCGACCACGTCTCGGCCCGGCTGCTGCAGGTCAAGGAGCAGAAGTTCTACGCCGACACGGCCGGCACCGTGACCACCCAGCAGCGGGTGCGGGTGCATCCGAAGCTCAACGCGATGAAGGCCTCCGAGTCGGGCTTCGACGACATGTCGACGATCGCGCCCCCGGTGGGCCGCGGCTACGAATACCTCACGGGCACCGGCTGGGACTGGGCGGCCGAGCTGGCCAAGCTGCCGGAGCTGCTGGCGGAGAAGCTCGCGGCGCCGTCGGTGGAGGCGGGCGACTACGACCTGGTGGTCGACCCGTCCAACCTGTGGCTGACGATCCACGAGTCGATCGGCCACGCCACGGAGCTCGACCGGGCGCTCGGCTACGAGGCCGCTTACGCCGGCACCAGCTTCGCCACCTTCGACCAGCTCGGCGAGCTGGTCTACGGCTCCACCCCGATGAACGTGACCGGCGACAGGACCGTCACCCACGGGCTGGCCACGATCGGCTTCGACGACGAGGGCGTGCAGGGGCAGAGCTTCGACATCGTCAAGGACGGCATCCTGGTCGGCTACCAGCTCGACCGCCGGATGGCGCTGATGAAGGGCCTCGGCAGGTCCAACGGCTGCGCCTTCGCCGACTCCCCCGGGCACATGCCGATCCAGCGGATGGCGAACGTCTCGCTGGCGCCCGCCCCGGGCGGACCCGACACGGAGGAGCTCATCTCCGGCGTCGAGCGGGGCCTCTACATCGTCGGAGACAAGAGCTGGTCGATCGACATGCAGCGCTACAACTTCCAGTTCACCGGGCAGCGGGCGTACAAGATCTCGCACGGCCGGCTCGCCGGGCAGGTGCGCGACTTCGCCTACCAGGCGACGACGACGGACTTCTGGCAGTCCATGGAGGCCGTCGGCGGCCCGCAGACCTACGTGCTGGGCGGCGCCTTCAACTGCGGCAAGGGCCAGCCGGGCCAGGTCGCGCCGGTCAGCCACGGCTGCCCCTCCGCGCTGTTCAGGAACGTCCGGATCCTCAACACCGTTCAGGAGGGCGGAAAGTGACTCCCCAGGAGATGGTGGAAAGGGCCCTGGAGCTCTCCACGACCGACGGGTGCGTGGTGCTGGTGGACGAGGAGTCCACGGCCAACCTGCGCTTCGCCGGCAACACCCTGACGACCAACGGTGTGGCCCGCTCCAGCCGGCTCACCGTGATCTCGATCGCCGGGCAGGGCGTGGGCGTGGTCTCGCGCGCGGCCGTGCGCCCCGAGCAGCTCGCCGACGTGGTGGCCGCCGCCGACGCCACCGCCCGCGACGCGCAGCCCGCCGAGGACGCCCGCCAGCTCGTCGAGGGCGGGCCGGCGAGCGCCGGCTGGGACGCGCCGGTGACGCCGACCGACATCGAGGTGTTCCAGGGCTTCGCGCCCGCGCTCGGCGAGACCTTCGCCACCGCCAAGGCCGGCGGCAGGAAGCTGTACGGTTTCGCCGAGCACACGCTGACCTCCACCTTCCTCGGCAGCTCCACCGGCCTGCGACTGCGCCACGACCAGCCGACCGGGCGGCTGGAGCTCAACGCCAAGTCCGCCGACCTCAAGCGCTCGGCGTGGACCGGGGTGGCCACCCGCGACTTCACCGACGTGGACGTGGCCGTGCTCGACGCCTCGCTGGCGCAGCGCCTCGACTGGGCCAAGACGCGGGTGGACCTGCCGGCGGGCCGCTACGAGACGCTGATGCCGCCGAGCGCGGTCGCCGACCTGATGGTCTACCTGTTCTGGTCGGCGCAGGCCAGGGACGCCGTGGACGGCCGCTCGGTCTTCGCGAAGCCGGGCGGCGGCACCCGGGTGGGTGAGCGGCTCGCCACCATGCCGGTGACGCTGTCCAGCGACCCGGCCGCGGCCGGCATCGGCTGCGCGCCGTTCGTCATGGCGCACGCCTCCAGCCGGGGGAGTTCGGTGTTCGACAACGGGCTGCCGCTGGGGGCGACCGACTGGATCAGGGACGGCCGGCTGGAGGCGCTGCTGCAGACCCGCTACTCGGCCGAGCTGAGCGAGCTGCCGGTGACGCCCGCCATCGACAATCTGATCATGAAGGGGCCGGCGGACGGCCGCTCCCTGGAGGAGATGATCGCCTCCACCGAGCGCGGCCTGCTGCTCACCTGCCTGTGGTACATCCGCGAGGTCGATCCGCAGACGCTGCTGCTGACCGGCCTGACCCGGGACGGCGTCTACCTCGTCGAGCACGGCGAGGTGGTGGGCGAGGTGAACAACTTCCGGTTCAACGAGAGCCCGGTCGACCTGCTCGGCCGCCTGACGGAGATCGGCTCGGCCGAGCCGACGCTGGCCCGCGAGTGGGGCGACTACTTCACCCGCACCGTCATGCCCGCCGTGCGGGTGCCCGACTTCAACATGTCGACGGTCAGCCAGGCGAGCTGAAACACGCCGACGGTCAGCCCGGCGGGCCTGACCACATCGACGGTCAGCCGGGCCGGCCGACGGTGAGCTCGTGCACCCGGCTCCACCGCTGGCCGGTGACGAGCCGGGCGGTGCCCGCCTTCATGTCGTAGACGATCGACCAGCGGGTGTGCGGCTGAGCCACCTGGCGCAGCAGGTCGAGGGCCTCGGTCTCGGTGCCGATGCCCTCGGCCAGCCTGCGGTAGCGCGCGTCGGCCATGCGGGTGCGGCGGTCGGCGCCGGCCATGGTGATGTTGGTGAGGATCCGGTCGTCGATGACGTGCAGTTCGCCGCCGCCGTACTCGACGACGACGGATCGGCCCGACCGGTCGGCGATCAGATAGTGCACCTGCGGGCCGTCGGTGAACTCCACGTCGTAGCGGCGCATGAGGGCGACGGCCTCGTCCACGGTGGCGGCGCGGTCGAGCATCAGCCGGATGATCCGCGTGGTGCCCACCAGAGTGCGGCCCGGGGTCCTGGCGGGCAGCTCGGCGTCCGGCACCTGGGCCAGGCCGACGGTGAGGCCCTGGTCGTTCATGCCGTCGAACGGCAGGAGCACCGCGTGCCCGAGCCGCCGCCGGTCGGCGGCGTCCTTGAGGTCGGGCGCGCCGCCGTCGAGCACGTACGAGACGTCCGACAGCGACAGGGAGGCGTAGCCGCCGGGCGGGCTGACGTGCACCACCATGGCCGGGTTCGGGTCCCAGTCGAAGTTTCTGCCGAACTCGGCGCCGCGCACGAACAGCGAGCACGCCCAGTCGTCGTCGCGGCGGGCGAGCTCCGCGTCGGTGAGCGGCGCCTCGGCGTCGTAGCCGCCGTGATAGGTCATCTCGTACAGCGGCAGGTCGTCGACCTGCCGCAGGCTGCTCACCGTACGAGCGATCTCGTCGGAGTTCTGGCGTAACACCCCTTGCCCCTGCTCGTGCGCGGACTTCTGGGCCGGGTCGCCGGCTGCGGGTGTCCCTCCCGAGCAGGCCATGACCGCGGGCATGATGAGGACGAGCAGTGCCGACAACACCCCTGCCGTACGGCTACGCATATTGGCAGTTTGTCGTCTGAGGTGTCATCTGTCACCCATGCGGCGCAGGATGCCTAGGAGTCCTCCAGCCGGAACCCCACCTTCATGCCGACCTGAAAGTGGGCCACCTCTCCCCCTTCGATGTGTCCGCGCACCTCGGTCACCTCGAACCAGTCGAGGTGGCGCAGCGTCTCGGAGGCCCGCCTGATCCCGTTGCGGACGGCCTGGTCCACGCTCTCCGACGAGGTGCCGACGATCTCGGTCACCCGGTATGTGCGATCCGTCATCTCCACATCCTCCTTACTCCCCGGCCATGATCGCATGACCTGCGCCGATGACCGGGAGCGCCGTCCCGACCGGCTGGTCCGAGGTCTACGGTGGAAGTATGAAAGGTTGGCGGAGGAAAAGGGATGTCCACCAGGTCACGGACGCCAGGCCGTCGCTGACCGCCGACATCCGCCGGCGCGAGATCAGCTACCTCATCAAGATGGGGATACGCACGATCTGCCTGATCCTGGCGGTGGTGCTGCCCCTGCCGTGGCCCTACCGCATGCTGTTCATCGCGGGCGCAGTTCTTTTGCCATACATAGCCGTAATCGGGGCCAATGAGAGGGGCCAACCCGCCCCTCCTCCCACCTTTCACAGCCCTGATCCTGACCAAAGTGAGATACCGCTGCACCGACGCGAGATCGGGTCGTGACTAAGTCTTGACGCATCCCACGGGTTGTAGGTGTACGCTTTAGACAAGCGCTCCGGTCCCCCGTCGGAGCGCTGGTGCCGGCGTTCCGGGCCCCCGTCGGAACGCCGATGAAGCGACGCCGGGTGGTTTGCCCCCGTAACCACCCGGCGTTGCCCCTTTTCCGGGAAAATCTTGGATCTAAATGATCTGTCCCGTTACGGGGCGCAGTCGGATAGGGCCGCTTTCCCGAAATCGTTTACACCCCGCCTTCCCCACATTTCACAGGAAACGTTCAGGTTCGGGCGGGGTTGACACTGATAGTTCGTCATATGTCAGCTGTCAGTCAGTGTCTCCTTCGTCGCCTGGCCCCAGTTGCCGGCCAGCGTCGTCAATCGCGCCACCGCGTCGTCGGGGGCGGTGCCCGATCCTTCGGCCAGACCCAGCAGATAGGCGGTCAACGGCGCAGCCGGCCTGGCCACCCCGTGTGCCACCTCCTTGGTCAGCTCCAGGATCACGTCCCGGTCCACCCGGGCGGGGTCGATGCCCAGCTCCTTGCAGGCCAGCGCGGTCCACTCGGCCAATACGTTCATACGAGCCTCCTCCAGATGTCCCTAGTGTCGCAGCCGGACCAGGTCGGCCCGAGCGTCGGCGGCAAGGACACCATGAAGATCAGGGGCCGAGTGGGCCGGCAGGCTAGCCGCCGATCGCGGACATGGGGCGGGAGGGCTGGAGGAAGGCCGGGTCGTCGATGCCGTGGCCGGCCTTCTTGCGGGAGACGGCGGTGATCCACCGCTCGGCCAGCTCGTCGTCGGTGGCGCCCGCGCGCATCGCGGTCTTGAGGTCGGACTCCTCGGTGGCGAACAGGCAGTTGCGGATCTGCCCGTCGGCGGTGAGGCGTACGCGGTCGCAGGCGCCGCAGAACGGCCGGGTGACCGAGCCGATCACGCCGACCCGGCCGGGGCCTCCGTCGACGAGGAACCGCTCGGCGGGGGCGCTGCCGCGCTCCTCCAGGTCGTCGGCCGCCAGGTCGAACGAGGCCGACAGCAGCTTGAGGATCTCGTCCGCCGTCACCATGGTGTCGCGGCTCCAGCCGTGCTGGGCGTCGAGCGGCATCTGCTCGATGAACCGCAGCTCGTAGCCCTGTTCCAGGCAGAAGCGCAGCAGCGGCACGGCCTCGTGCTGGTTGACCTCGCGCATCAGCACCGAGTTGACCTTGACGGGGCGCAGGCCGGCCTCGTGGGCGGCGGCCAGGCCGGCGATCACGTCGGGGAACCTGTCGCGGTGCGCGAGCCGCTTGAAGGTGTCGCGGTCGAGGGTGTCGAGGGAGACGTTGACCCGGTCCAGCCCGGCGGCGGCGAGCGGCGCGGCGACACGGGCCAGGCCGATGCCGTTGGTGGTCAGCGACACCTGCGGCCGGGGTTCGAGCGCGGTGGTCCGGCCGACGATGTCGACGAGCTCGCGCCGCAGCAGCGGCTCGCCGCCGGTGTAGCGGACCTCGTGGATGCCGAGCCGTTCGACGCCGATCGTCACCAGCCTGACGATCTCGTCCGCGGTGAGGAGCTGCGCGTTGGGCAGCCACTCGAGTCCTTCGGGGGGCATGCAGTAGGAGCAGCGCAGATTGCACTTGTCCGTGAGGGACACCCGCAGATCCGTCGCCACCCGTCCGAACGAGTCTCGCAACATGGGGCGTCACCTCCTGTCGTTCTTCAGACGGCCAGCCTACGTCTCCCGGCCCTCCTGTCCCAAAACGGGTATATGGCCGCGACTTCCGTTCAATCCGGGCGCAGGAGTCCGGCGTGCGCCGTGACGTGCCGGGCGTCGCGAAGGTAGAGCTCATGGTGGCCGTCTGCGAGGTGGCCCGCGAAGGCGGCGCTGCCGGCCGCCGCCCGCTCGCGCATGAACGCCACCAGCGCGTGCAGCCGCTCGACGACCGCCTCGGGCAGGGCCCGGCGGTCACCTGGTGCCAGGTCGTAGGCGTCGCAGAGCAGCCGCAGCCGCCGCGCCTGCTCGGTGACCGGCAGCGCCGCCTCCCCGTTGCCGTCCACATCACCGTCGCCGGCGGCGCAGGTGAGCGGCACGAACCGGTAGGCGGCGTAGGCCACGTCCCACAGTCTCGGGCCCGGGTGAGCGGTGTCGAAGTCGATGAAGGCGACGGGCAGGCCGTCGCGGAAGACGCAGTTGTACGGCGCGACGTCGCCGTGGCAGATCACCTCGGCGGGCTCCCGGGCGGGAAAATACCAGGTGGCGTCGTCGGCGGGCGTGTGGCCGGCGGTGGCGTCGTGATACTCGCGCAGCAGCGTGGCCAGCCGTCGCAGGGCGCCGTCGCTCCGCAGGTGGCCGGGCATCGGGTGGTGACCGACGACGCCGGGCACGAAGTCGAGGATCTCGCGGCCGCGCTCGTCCAGGCCGTGCGCCCGCGGCGCGCCCGTGAAGCCCCGGGCAGCGAGGTGGCCGAGCAGTCCGTGCACGGCGGGCGTCCACGGTCCCACCGGCCGCCGCACGGTCGCGCCGACCCGTACCACCTCGTTGACTCCCCCGCCGGTGAGGATCTCCTCCCGTTGCGTCACGAACCGATCGTACGAGGCGGGCGTAAAGCACGCGACGGAGATAAATGAGTGGGCATTTACCCACGACGGCGGCAGACTTGGATCAAGGACGAACGAGGAGTTCTCATGCCGAACCAGCCCGCACCCAACCTGTTGTCGTGGGCCAGCGAGATCGACGAGGGCACGGTCATGCAGGCCGCGCGCGCCGCCCGGATGCGGATCGTGTCCGGCCACGTCGCTCTCATGCCCGACGCGCACGTGGGCATCGGCGCGACCGTCGGCTCGGTGATCCCCACCGAGGGAGCGATCATTCCGGCCGCCGTCGGCGTCGACATCGGCTGTGGCATGGTCGCGACCGAGACGACGCTGACCGCGGCCGACCTGCCGGACACGCTCGACGCGCTGATGCGGCTGGTGGAGCGCCGGATCCCGGCCGGCGTCGGCAAGGGGCACGAGGACCCGTCCGTCGACCGGGCGCTGAGCGAGCTCGGCAGCCCGCACACCGCCCTGACCGGCAAGCAGGAGACGACGGTCGCCCGGCAGTTCGGCACCCTCGGCTCCGGCAACCACTTCGTCGAGGTCTGCCTGGACGAGCGGGACCGGGTCTGGACGGTGCTGCACTCCGGCTCGCGCGGCATCGGCAACCAGCTCGCGACCCGGCACATCGTGGACGCGAAAAAGCTGATGAAGCATCAGGCGATCGGCCTGGAGGACCCGGACCTGGCTTACCTGGTGCAGAACACCCCGGAGTTCGACGCCTACATCGCCGACATGCTGTGGTCGCAGCACTACGCGATGGCCTCGCGTGCCCGCATGGACAAGGTGCTGATCAACGCCCTGTTCGGGGTGGTCGGCCACGGCTCGCGGGTCCGCACGATCAACTGTCACCACAATTTCACCCAGCTGGAGACGCATCACGACAAGCGCCTGTGGATCACCCGGAAGGGCGCGATCAAGGCGGACACCGGTGACGAGGGCGTCATCCCCGGCTCGATGGGGACGCGCTCGTACATCGTCAGCGGCCGGGGCAACCCGCTGTCGTACAACTCGTGCGCGCACGGGGCGGGCCGCCGGATGTCGCGCAGCAAGGCCAAGCGGCAGCTGTCGGCCACGTCGCTGAAGGCGGCGATGCGCGGCCGTACGTGGAACTCCGACCGCGCCGACGCGCTGGTGGACGAGCACCCGGAGGCCTACAAGCCGATCGACGTCGTGATGGAGGACCAGAAGGACCTGGTGATGGTCCAGCACACGCTGCGCCAGGTGTTCAACTACAAGGGCTGAACCGGCGGTAAGATCGTCGACCAGTCCTGGCGAACGGAGCGAGCGGCGTGACATCGGTCTACGTGTTCAACGGTCCCAACCTCAACCTGCTCGGCACCCGCGAGCCGGAGATCTACGGGACGACCACGCTGGCCGACGTGGAGACGATGTGCCGCGAGGAGTGCGAGGCGGCCGGCCTGGAGCTGGTCTTCGGGCAGTCCAACCACGAAGGCCAGCTCATCGACTGGATCCAGGAGGCGGGCGCCGAGGTGAAGGCGGGCCGGGCGATCGGGGCGGTGTTCAATCCCGGCGCCTTCACCCACACGTCGGTGGCGCTGCACGACGCGATCGAGGGGGTGGAGCTGCCGGTGGTGGAGGTGCACATCTCCAACGTGCACCGGCGCGAGCCGTTCCGGCACCGCTCCTACGTCTCGCCGGTGGCGCGCGGGATCGTGGTCGGGTTCGGCGTGTACGGCTATGTCATGGGGCTTCGGGGGCTGCGGCACGCGGTCACGGCGGGCTGACGCGCCAGGCGGGCCGCTCGCCGGTGTCGACCAGGTTCCAGCGGCCGTCCGGGTTCAGGCGGTCCTCGTAGTAGTAGGTGGTGGCGGGCAGGGGCACGGCGGCGCCGCCGTGCGCGGCGAACGCCTCGCGGGCGGCCTGCCTGAGCCGCTCCGGCGGCACGCCGAGGGTGTCGGCGGCGACCTGGGCGAGGCGTTCGAGGGCGTGGTGGCCCATGAAGCTGTCGTAGGTGAGGCTGAGGACCCGCTCACGCGGCTGCCGGATGTCGCGGGAGATGACGTTGACCGGCGGCAGCTCGCGGTTCAGGCCCCGCTCACGCCGGATCAGCGGGTCGACGTAGACGCCGCAGTCACGATAGAGGATCGCGGTGCGGCGGGCGTCGGGGTCGAAACCGAAAAGGGTGTTCTGGCCATGGAGTTCGAGCGTGCACCCGGTGCGGGTGACGGCTCGCAGCCACAGCCGGACCATGGGGGTGACGACCCGCCGCGCCAGCCAGCTCGCCGGGTCCTCGCGGCTGCGGGCGACGAGCTGCTCCAGCAGTGTCGGGTCGCCGGGGCGCCGGACGTCGCCGCCGTACAGCGCGAACAGCGGCACGGTGTGGTGCGGCGGGCCGGCCCCGAAGCCGGGCTCGTCCGGCAGGTCGCCGTCCGGGCCGGTCGCCGTGCCCGAGCGCGGCCGGGACTCGCGGATCAGGAAGCCCCACGCCTCCTCCGGCCGGTCGCCGAGCACGCCGCCCCCGACCTCGGGCAGGACGGGCAGCCCGGCGGCCAGCAGTTCCTCGGCGGCCCACAGCTGCACGGAGATGATCGGCCGGCGCAGGCGGCGGGTGAAGCGGGACAGGCGCTTCGGGTAGTGCAGCTTGACGAAGTGCGGCTCGACGGGGTCGCCGCCGATACGCTCGACGAAGACGGTACGGGCGTTGGCGGAGGGCACCACCACCAGGTCCGGCCCGCGCTCACGCAGGGCGTCGCGGCCCGGCAGGCCGGGGAAGGCGAGCGTCTCGGGGTGGACGGGCAGCAGGAAGGTGTCGCCGCCCCGATACAGCTTGGTCAGGGTGGACTCCACCGCGTTGCTCAGGAACGTCCCCTCCCCTGCCGCCACCCTGAACGTCGGCACCACGAACCGCTCGGAGCCGCGCTGCGGATGGTAGGGCTCGGAGATCTCCGAGTCGCCGGAGAACCTGCTGTAGGCGCGGGTTCCCACGCCCAGGTAGCGCTCCGCGTACTGCCAGGACGGCAGCGGATCCGATGCGTCGTCGAGGATCATTCAGTGGATTCCATCCGGCTAATGTCGAAATCGGGTACTTACCCGCGCCTGCCCGCTCGACGCCTACGGGCCGTCCACGTAGTGGAACGAGGGCTGCGGATGCATGAGGAAGTCGTGGTGGGACAGGTTCCAGGCGTAGGCGCCGGCCAGGCCGAAGGCGACCAAATCGCCCACCCGCAGGCCGTCGACCTCGGCGTTGCGGTTGAGCACGTCCTTGGGTGTGCACAGCTGGCCGACGAGGGTGGCCGTCCCGGTCAGGGCGGGGCCGGACGTGGCCCGGTGGATGACGGTGAAGGGCTGGTCGTGCCCCCTGGCGACGGGGGTGCGCAGGTGGTGGGTGCCGCCGCGGAGCACGGCGTAGTGGCGGCCGTGGGTGCGCTTGACGTCCAGGACGTCGGTGACGTACCAGCCGTCGTAGGCGGTCAGCGAGCGTCCCGGCTCGATCCGCAGCCGCGCGGAGCCGCCCAGATCCGCCAGGGCGGCGCTGTAGGCCTTCCAGTCGAACCGGGTGTGCGGGGCGCCGTAGTCGACCCCCATGCCGCCGCCGAGATCCAGCTCCGGCTCGGTCACCTCCGGCAGGTGCTCCCGCAGCCAGGGCAGCGCCCAGGCGGCGACCCGGCGGGCCAGATCGGCCATCGCGGGGGCGTCGTGCCGGCCCCAGGTCAGGTGGGCGTGGATGCCGTGCGGCGTGATCCGGGGCGCGTCACGCAGCAGCCGCACGCAGGCGGCCAGCCCGTCCGGGTCCATGCCGAACGGGCTGTCCGCCGCCTGCCGGACGTCCTCCCCGGGCAGGTCGGGGTTGGCGCGCAGCAGGATGTCCAGCCGGGCGCCGGTGGCGATCAGCCGGGCCAGCTCGCCGGGGCTCTCCACATGCAGCCGCTCGACGCCCGGATCCAGGGCCAGCGCGAGCTCGGCGTCGGTCTTGCCCGGCCCGCTGAACACCACCGGCGCGTCCGGCAGCAGCTCCCGCACGAGGGCCAGCTCGCCGCCCGAGGCGACCTCGAAGCCGTCCACGAAGGGTCGCAGCGTCCGCAGGATCTCGGCGGCGGGATTGGCCTTGACCGCGTAGAAGACCTCGGCGCTGCCGGCCATCGCCGCCTGGACGGCGCCGGCGTGCGCGCGCAGCCCCGGCAGGTCGTAGACGTAGGCGGGCAGGTCTCCCACCGCCGCCAGCCGCACCGCCCGCGCCCGCACCGACTCCACCACCATCGCGCCCCCGCAAGACCAGACATCTCGTACGGAACCGTACGGACTTCATCCCGTATGGGAAAGCCCTCGGTACGAAACCGTACGAGAGATGACAAAACTAGGCGTGAAGGGCGAATGGCTACTTGCAGCAATCCGTACGTCCGCAGGCGGCGGATCTCCTACGGGTGGAGGGCGGAGGCGCGACACCGTCTGCCGCGCCTCCGCTGATTCCGCGCGGGCCGTACGGCACCCGACTGCCGCTCCTCCCTCGGCCCGCGCGGAGCTTGTCAGGTGTCAGGGTGAGGCGCAGGTGTAGCCGGAGGGGGTCTGGGTGTTGCCGCCGGGCCGGCTCACCTGGAAGCCGAAGCTGGTGGCGGCCCCCGCGGCGAGGGTGCTGTTGTGGTTCACGCTCTTGGCGGTGACCGTCTGCCCGCTGGTGGTGATGGTGGCGTTCCAGGAGCCGGTCAGGGAGTGGCCGGCGGGCAGGGTGAAGGTGACGGTCCAGCCGTTGATGGCAGAGGTTCCGGTGTTGGAGACGGTCGCGGGCTGCACGACGTAGCCGTTGTTCCACTGGGTCTGCACGGTGCCGGTGGCGGTGCAGGGTCCGCCGGGTCCGCCGCCGCCGGAGGTGGTGGTGAAGGTGGCGGTGGCCGACGGGGTGGACAGGTTGCCGGCGCCGTCCCGGGCTCGCACGTAGACCTGGTACTGGGTCTGCGGGCTCAGGCCGGTCAGGGTGATGGAGTTGGTGGAGCTCTGGCCGAGCTGCTGGTCGGTGCTGCCCTGCTCACGGTAGACGGTGTAGCCCGCCAGCCCGCTGCCGCCGGAGTCGGTGGAGGCCGTCCAGGTCAGCGTGGCGGAGGTGCCGGTGATGTTGGCCGCGGAGGGGGTGCCCGGCGTGGTGGGCGCGGTGTCGTCATCTCCCCCGCTGCCACCGGCCAGCGCGTCGTGCACGGCGGTGTAGGCGGGTTTCTGCTGGTAGTTCTCGTTGTAGATCAGCGCGGCGCCCTCCCCGCTGAAGGTGTCGGGCACCCAGGAGTGCTTGTCGGTGAAGCCCCAGATGGTGACCCCGGCGCAGGCGGTGACGGCCATGCAGGCGTTGACCACGTTGCGGTAGTAGGTGGCCTGGGTGGCGTCCTTCGAGGAGTCCCTGGGCATCTGCATGCGGATGTCCACCTCGGTGATCCGCACCTGGACGCCGAGGTCGGCGAAGCGCTGCAGGTTCTGCTGGAGGTCGTTGGGGAAGCCGTACTGGATGGCCAGGTGGCTCTGGAAGCCGACGCAGTCCACCGGTACGTTCTGCTGCCTCAGCGTCCGGACCAGGTTGTACATCGCGGTGCTCTTGGCGTTGATGCCCTCGACGTTGTAGTCGTTGATGCACAGCCGCGCGTCGGGGTCGGCGGCTCGGGCGGCGCGGAAGGCGTCGGCGATGAAGCTCTGCCCGAGCGTGTTGTACCAGAACGAGCTGCGCATGCCGCCGTTGTCGTCGAAGACCTCGTTCACCACGTCCCAGGAGACCACCGTCGGGTTGTCGGCGTAGCGGCCGACGACCTGGCTGATGTGGTTCTGCATGGCGGTGCGCATCGCGGTGGCGCCGAGGCCCTGCACCCAGCCGGGGGTCTGGTTGTGCCAGACCAGCGTGTGCCCGTGCACCTCCTGGTCGTTCTGGGTGGCGAAGTCGACGATGGCGTCGGCGCCGGAGAAGGTGAACTGGTTCTGGTTCGGCTCGGTGGACTCCCACTTCATCGCGTTCTCGGCGGTGATCTGGTTGAACTCGGTGGCCGCGATGTTCCTGTACTGGGTCTCGTTGGACAGCGGGCCGGTGGCCAGCGCGGTGCCGATGAACTTGCCGCGACTCGCGGCGTGCTGGCGCAGGGGCGCCGAGGCGTCGGCGGGGGTGACCGGCATCAGGAACACGACGAGCAGCCCGAGCAGGGCGGCCGCGGCGAGAGTCCTGGTGCGGGCCCCGGATCTGACGAGCGATGACGAAAGCACGAGCACCTACCTCCGGAAGCGTGCCATGACTCGATCCCGAAACTTTCGACCCCTTCGGGATCCATGTCGGGACGGTATTGACATGCAGTGGAACGGGTCAATGCCGGAAGCGGGACGGCGCTGTTTGGGCAGGTGGCGAGCGGAAATTATCAGACCTTACGTGAAACTTTCAGATGCCGGGCGGAAACGCCGCGTGCCCGCCTCGCTGGGGGGGCGGGGGCGGGCACGGTCCCGGGAGGTACCCGGCCTTCCGGGAGAATGGGGTGGCGCTCAGGCGTCGTCGTCGGACACCCGGGAGGCGTCCTGGCAGACGTTGCCGCCACCTTTCGTGAGCACCGGCAGCAGGGCCCCGCAGGTGCTCACCGGCGCGGACACGGGCTCGACGATCTCATCGTTGAAGACGATCACGTCGCCGATGACTGGCGGCGGCCCGGCGGGCGCGGCCGGCTCGACCGGCTCAGGCGGCTCCGCCGGTTCGGCGGGCTCGGCGGCAGGCGCCGGCTCGGCCGCCTCCGCCGCAGGCGCCGGCCCGGCCGCCTCGGCGGCGGGCACGGCGGGGACGACCGTCTCCGCGGCGGGCGGCGGCGCGACCGCCGCTGACGCAGGCGGAGGCGCGACCACGGATGAGGCGCGCGGCGCAGCCGCCGCCTCGGCGAAGGGCGCGACGGCCGCCGAGGCGGGCGGGGGTACGGCCGTTGTGGCCGGGGGCTGGGGTACGGCCGCCTCGGCCGGGGCCGCCAGTGCCAGCAGGCCGGCGATCATGCCACCGACACCCGCGACGGCGCGTTTGCCGGTCCGCCCGCCTGTTGCCCGAAACGCCCGGGACGTCCGCCCAGCATGATGCGATCGATGATCGCGAGCGCCACCGCCGAGAGGATGAAGGTCAGGTGGATCAGTGTTTTCCATAGGAGTTCCCTGTCGGTCACGGCCGGTCGCGCCGCGTTGATGAAGATCTGGAGAAGGTGAATGGAGGAGATGCCGATGATCGCCATGGCGAGCTTGACCTTGAGCACGTTGGCGTTGACATGCGACAACCACTGGGGCTGGTCCGGATGCCCCTCGATGCGCAGTCGCGAGACGAACGTCTCGTAACCGCCGACGATCACCATGATCAGCAGGTTGCTGATCATCACCACGTCCACGAGGCCGAGGACGATCAGCATGACGGTGGTCTCCGCGGGCTTGCCGCCGAATCCGAGCTGGACGAGGTGGATCAGCTCAGCCATGAACCGCCATACGTAGACCACCTGGGCCACGATGAGACCGAGATAGAGAGGAGCCTGGATCCAGCGGCTCAGGAACATGACATAGCCGAGGCGCCGTAGTGGACTGCGATACCCGTTCGGCGGGCCACCCACGGACTGTAGCTGGTGCATCTACGACGTGAACACGTTCACATGCTGGATGACGGTCTCCATGCCGAATAGCGCTTTCTCACCGGTCAGCTCGGCCACCACGGGCGGCAGCGTGCCGGCGGCGACCGTGACGGCGGCGGCGATCGCGACGGTCAGGGCTCGAATGCTCAATGCGACTCCTTCGGTATCTGTTCGGATGCTCCCGTCAGGATTCAGGGGAGCCTGGAGGCCGGGGCGGCACGGCGGCGATCAACCGCGCCGCCCCTACCCGTGGCCGGTCGGCAGGGTCAGGGCGCCAGGCAGGCGGTGGCCGGGATCTCGGTGGGGAGGCCGGGGGCGGTCGGGTCGACCAGCGAGCCCACGTCGGCGGCGCTGCTGGTCAGGCAGCCGATCACGGTGATCGGGTCGACGACGGCGTGGGCGGCGGGGGCGACGGCCATGAGCAGCCCGCCGGCCACCAGCGTGGCCACGGTGAGGCGGCGCGTGCGGTGCATGAGACCTCCTGGGTCTGGTGTCAACGTTGGGCACTCAACGTATTGCTTCGGTAACGCTAAGTACAGGATGAGCCCACGCCTTCACCCAGAGTTTCTCTATTGTTTCCCTGCGTTACACCAAAAGGGCTGGGCCATATCCTCTTATGCGGGCCCTTTGCACTCCTATCTAGATCATGTTAGATGGATGAGTAAGGGTGCCTATCGTCGCGATATCCGACATGCTCCGGGAAGGACCGGGCACAGTGACGCTGATCATCGATGGCGTCTCCGTACGGCAGCGCGGGGAGATCTGGCTCGACGACATCCGTCTCGAGTTACCGAGTGGGATGACGACGCTTCTCGGCCCGATGGCGGCGGGGAAGACGACATTGATGCGGGTCGCCGCGGGCCTGTTGCCCCCCGACCGCGGGCGCGTGGCGGTGAACGGGCGCGACGTCACCTCGGTCTCCGTACGCAAGCGCTCGGTCGCCTTCGTCTACCAGCAGTTCATCAACTATCCCTCGCTGTCGGTCTACGAGAACATCGCCTCGCCGCTGCGCCTGGACGCCTCCTTCCCCAAGGGCGACGTGGACCGGCGGGTACGCGAGGTGGCCGAGCTCATGGGCATCGGCGGCCTGCTCGGGCGCAGGCCCGCCGAGCTGTCGGGGGGCCAGCAGCAGCGCACCGCCATCGCGCGGGCGCTGGCCCGGCCGGTGGACGTGCTGCTGCTGGACGAGCCGCTGGCCAACCTCGACTTCAAGCTGCGCGAGCAGCTCAGGGCCGACCTGAAGAGCATGTTCGCCCAGGCGCCCGGCGTGGTGCTGTACTCCACGGCCGACCCGAACGAGGCGCTGTCGTTCGCGGCGCCCACGGTGGTGCTGGGCGAAGGGCGGGTGCTGCACACCGGTGACGTGGCGGACATGTACGCCGAGCCGCCCACGCTGGCGGTCGCGGCGACGCTCAGCGACCCGCCGCTGAACCTGCTGCCGGGCGTGGTGCGTGAGGGCAGGATCGACTGCCTCGGCGCCTCCTTTCCCGCGCCGGGGGCGCACGGGGACGGCCGGAGCGTGGTGCTGGCCGTACGCCCTCATCAGGTGAGCATCGAGCGCGGCGGGCCGGACATGCTGGAGTTCCCCGCGGAGATCCGGCTCGCGGAGGTGACCGGGAGCGCCACGTTCCTGCACCTGGTGCCGGTCGGTGGCAGGCACCTGGTCGCGCATCTGGAGGGGACGCGGCTGTTCGACCCCGGCGAGCCGGCGACCGCGTTCGTGGATCCGGCGCACCTGTTCGTCTTCGACGAGGTCGGCGGCCGGCTGCTGGCCACGTCCGCGGCGGAGGTCGACCTGCATGGCTGACATCCGGCTGGAGGGCGTGGGGCACAGCTATGACGGCGGCCGGACGTGGGCGCTGCGCCCGATGACGTGGACGTGGCGGGCCGGCCGGGCGTACGCGCTGCTCGGCCCGAGCGGGTGCGGGAAGACCACGCTGCTCAACATCATCTCCGGCCTGCTCTCCCCCACCGTGGGACGCGTCTGGTTCGGCGACCGCGAGGTGACCGGCGTGCCGACCGCGGGCCGCAACATCGCGCAGGTCTTCCAGTTCCCGGTGCTGTACGAGGAGATGTCCGTCTACGACAACCTGGCCTTCCCGCTGCGCAACCGCCGCTTCCCGAAGGCGGACGTGGACCGGCGGGTGCGCGAGGTGTCGCGGCTGCTGGGCCTGGAGGAGCACCTGCGGCGCCGGTCGCGGCGGCTGGACCCGGGCCGGCAGCAGATCGTCAGCCTGGGCCGCGGCCTGGTGCGCGCGGACGTGGCGGCGGTGCTGCTGGACGAGCCGCTCACCGTCGTCGACCCGGCCATGAAATGGACGCTGCGCAGCAAGCTCAAGCAGATCCACCGCGACACCGGGCACACGCTCATCTACGTCACCCACGACCAGACCGAGGCGCTGACCTTCGCCGACGAGGTGGTGGTGCTCAACGACGGGGCGATCGTGCAGGCGGGCGAGCCGAGTGAGCTGTTCCTGTCGCCCGCGCACGAGTTCGTCGGCCACTTCATCGGCTCGCCCGGCATGAACGTGCTCCCGGCCGAGCTGGTGGACGGCGTGGTGCGCCTCGGCGACGCCCCGCTCGGGCGGGCGTCCGGCGACCTGCCCTCGGGACCGGTGCGGGTCGGGGTCCGGCCGGAGTTCGTACGGATCGAGCAGGACGGCGCCGGGCCGGCGGCGCGCGTGACGGGCGTGGACCGGATGGGCGCCTACAACCTGGTGCACGCCCTGGTGAACGGGGATCCACTGATCGTCAAGACCGATGCCGGGGCCAGGTTCGACCCTGGCGCCACGTGTGTCCTGCGCTTCGCCGAGGGCCGCGCGTTCCTGTTCAGGGACGCGGTCAGGTGCGGCGTGATCGAGCCGCTGGACGGGAGGGCCGGGGCATGAGCGAGCGGACGGCGACCGTCGGCGCCGACGACCCACCGGCAGAGGAGGCGGCGGCAGAGGCGGCGAGGAAGGCGGAGGCCGGAGAGCGGCGGGCCGACCCCAGGCGCAGGAACAACCGGGCCTGGCTGCTGGTGCTGCCGGTCGTCGTGTCGGTGGCGTTCACGGCCGTGATCCCGCTGATGACCGTGGTGAACTTCTCCGTGCAGGACATCTTCAGTCCCAGCGACCGGCTCTTCGTCGGGCTGGAGTGGTTCCGGTCGGTGGCGCGTGACCCGGAGGTGCGGGCCGCGTTCGTGCGCACGCTGCTGTTCTCGGCGCAGGTGCTGCTGCTGGAGATCCCCCTGGGCGTGCTGCTCGCGGTGTCGATGCCGCGCCGGGGCGTGTGGGTGTCGGTGTCGCTGGTGCTGGTCGCGCTGCCACTGCTGATCCCGTGGAACGTGGTGGGCACCATCTGGCAGATCTTCGCCCGCCCCGACATCGGGCTCGGCGGCTGGGCCGTCAACAACGTGCTGGGGCTGGACTTCAACTACACGCTGGACGCCACCGACGCCTGGATCACCGTACTGGCCATGGACGTGTGGCACTGGACGCCGCTGGTGGCGCTGCTGGCCTACGCGGGACTGCGCTCGATCCCGGACCCGTACTTCCAGGCGGCGCAGATCGACGGCGCCTCCGGCTGGGCCACCTTCCGCCACATCCAGCTCCCCCGGCTGCGCGGCGTGCTGACGATCGCGATCCTGCTGCGCTTCATGGACAGCTTCATGATCTACACCGAGCCGTTCGTGGTGACGGGCGGCGGGCCGGGCAACGCCACGTCCTTCCTCAGCATCCTGCTGTCGAAGATCGCCGTCGGGCAGTTCGACCTGGGGCCGGCCGGGGCGTTCTCGCTGCTGTACTTCCTGGCCGTGCAGATCGTCTCCTACGTCTTCTTCACCGTGCTGACCAGGACCGGGAGGTGAGCGCGATGGCGCGGGGCGACAGGCGGCTGCCCTGGGCGCGGACGGTGTTCTGGCTCTACGGCATCACGCTGCTGCTGCCGCTGCTGTGGATGTTCGGCATGTCCATCCGCCCCAACCAAGACATTCTCGGCAGCTTCTCGCTCATCCCGCAGCGTGTCACCTTCGACAACTACGTCACGTTCTTCACGAACTCGGTGTGGTACTCGAGCTACCTCAACTCGATCATCTACACGTCGATGAACGCGGTCATGTCGCTGGTGGTGGCGCTGCCCGCCGCCTACGCCTTCTCCCGGTTCAGGTTCGCCGGCGACAAGCACCTGTTCTTCTGGCTGCTGACGAACCGGATGGCGCCGCCGGCGGTGTTCCTGCTGCCGTTCTTCCAGATCTATCAGGCGGTGGGCCTGTTCGACACGCATCTGGGGGTGGCCATCGCGCACATGCTGTTCAACGTGCCGCTGGCGGTGTGGATCCTCGAAGGGTTCATGTCGGGCATCCCCCGCGAGATCGACGAGACCGCGGCGATCGACGGCTACTCGCTGCCGCGGTTCTTCGTCAAGATCTTCCTGCCGATGATCCGCTCCGCGATCGGCGTCACGCTGTTCTTCTGCTTCATGTTCAGCTGGGTCGAGCTGCTCATCGCGCGGACCATCACCTCGGTGAACGCCAAGCCGATCGCCGCCACCATGACGCGCACGGTCAGCGCGGCGGGCGTCGACTGGGGGCTGCTGGCGGCGGCCGGAGTCCTGACGATCGTGCCCGGCGCGATCGTGATCTGGTTCGTCCGCAACTACATCGCCAAGGGCTTCAGCTTGGGGAGGGTCTAGCCGTGCTGCCAGGACTGGAGTGGATGGTGTGGACCGGGCCCACGGCGGCCGTCTTCATCGGGCTCGGGCTGCTGCTGTGCGGGATGGCGGTCTGGGCGAAGATCTCCCCGCCGGTGGCGCGGCGGGGGTTCCTGCGCATCGAGACCGATCGGGGGGACCGGCTGTACATCGGCCTCATCAGCGCGGCCGTCGTACTCGCCGGATGGATCGCGGTCACCGACCTGTCCATGTGGCTGGCGCTGGCCTGCGCGTTCCTGGTGGCGCTGACGATCGGGTTGTGGGGCTGACGAAGGAGGCGGCGATGCCGTTCGACAGGAAGATCCCCTACAGGAGCACGGCCTGCGCGGCGGTGCTCATGCTGCTGGCCGCGGCCTGCTCGCAGGGCGGAGGCGGTGGTGGCGGCGGCGACTTCCGGGAGGCCGACGCCAAGGCGGCCGCCCAGCGCTGGGTGTCCACCGAGTTCACGCCGAGCACCCTGTCCAAGGAGCAGCAGCTGGCCGAGATGGACTGGTTCATGAAGGCCGCCGCGCCGTACCGGGGCATGGAGATCAACGTGGTGTCGGAGACGATCACCACGCACGAGTACGAGTCCAAGCAGCTCGCCAAGGCGTTCACCGAGATCACCGGGATCAGGCTCAAGCACGACCTGATCCAGGAGGGCGACGTGATCGAGAAGCTGCAGACGCAGATCCAGGGCGACCAGAACATCTACGACGCCTACGTCAACGACTCCGACCTCATCGGCACGCACTCGCGCGGCGACTACGTGGTGCCGCTGTCGGACTACATCGCCGGGGAGGGCAAGGCGGTCACCTCGCCCACGCTGGACCTGCAGGACTTCATCGGGATCAGCTTCACCACCGGCCCCGACAAGAAGATCTACCAGCTGCCCGACCAGCAGTTCGCCAACCTCTACTGGTTCCGCTACGACTGGTTCACCGATCCGGAGGTCAAGAAGCAGTTCAAGGACGCCTACGGGTACGAGCTCGGCGTGCCGGTCAACTGGGCGGCCTACGAGGACATCGCCGACTTCTTCACCAACAAGGTCAACGGGGACGGCACGATGGACGGCAAGAAGGTCTACGGCCACATGGACTACGGCCGTAAGGACCCCTCGCTGGGCTGGCGTTTCACCGACTCGTGGCTGTCGATGGCGGGCAACGGCGACCCGGGCCTGCCCAACGGCCTGCCGGTGGACGACTGGGGCATCAGGGTGGAGAACTGCCGCCCGGTCGGCTCGTCGGTGACCCGCGGCGGCGACACCAACGGCCCGGCTTCGGTGTACGCGCTGACGAAGTACGTGGACTGGCTGAAGAGGTTCGCGCCGAAGGAGGCGGCCGGGATGAACTTCAGCGAGTCCGGCCCGGTGCCCGCCCAGGGCAACATCGCCCAGCAGATCTTCTGGTACACGTCGTTCACGGCCGACATGACCAAGGACGGGCTGCCGGTCGTCAACGGCGACGGCACGCCCAAGTGGCGCATCGCGCCGAGCCCGCACGGCGCGTACTGGAAGGACGGCAACAAGCTCGGCTACCAGGACGCCGGCTCGTGGACGCTGCTGAAGAACACGCCGAAGGAGCGGCGGGCGGCGGCCTGGCTGTACGCGCAGTTCGTCACGTCGAAGGCGGTGTCGCTGAAGAAGTCGATCACGGGTCTGACGTTCATCCGCGACTCCGACATCAGGAGCGACTACTTCGAGCAGAACGCCGAGAAGTACGGCGGACTGATCGAGTTCTACCGAGGGCCGGCGCGCGAGCAGTGGACGCCGACCGGGACGAACGTGCCGGACTATCCGCGGCTGGCGCAGCTGTGGTGGCAGAACGTCGCCACCGCCGTCACCGGCGAGACCACTCCGCAGCAGTCCATGGACAACCTGGCCAAGCAGCAGGACGACATCCTGTCGCGGCTGGAGCGGCGAGGGTACGGCGGCGCCTGCGCGCCCAAGCTGAACCAGGAGCAGGACGTCCAGTACTGGCTGGACCAGCCGGGCGCCCCGGCTCCGAAGCTCGCCGACGAGCGGGGCAAGCCGGAGACGCTCGACTACGACCGGCTCGTCGCCCAGTGGAAGAAGGCCGACTGAAGCGCGGATCAGGTTGAGGCAGGGTCAGGCTCTGGCGCGGATCAGGTTGAGGCAGGGTCAGGTTGAGGCGAGGTCAGGCGGAAACGCGGGTCAGGCTGAGCGCGCCGGTTCGCCATCGGTGACCGGCGCGGCCGGCTCCAGGTCGAGGGTGTCGCGCAGCTTGACGGGCGGCAGGAACAGCGCCGCGATGACGCCCACCGCGGCGATGCCCGCCGAGACGAGGAAGATGTGCCCGGTGGCGTCGCCGTAGGCGACCTGGACGATCGCCCTGATCGGCGCGGGGAGCGCCGCGATGTCGAGGCTGTCGCCGCCGGAGCCGGAGACCGGGATGCCCGCCTTGGTCAGGCCCTGCGCGATGCCGGTGGCGACCTGGCCCGCCAGGATGGCGCCGAGGACGGAGACGCCGATGGTGCCGCCCAGCGAGCGGAAGAAGGTGATCGCACCGCTGGCGGCGCCGAGCTCGTTCAGCGGGACGGTGTTCTGGATGGCCAGCACGAGGTTCTGCATGGACAGGCCGACTCCGGTGCCGACCATCAGCATGCCGACGCTGATGACGAGCAGCGACGTGTCGTGGTCCATGGTGCCCATCACCAGGAATCCGGCGGTGAGGACGAGGGAGCCGGTGACGATGTACGGCTTGACGTTGCCGCTGCGGGAGATCATGCGGCCGCTGATCGTCGAGGAGAGCAGCACGCCGGCCATCAACGGGATGGTGAGCAGGCCCGCCTCGGTGGGGGTGTAGCCGCGGCCGACCTGGAAGTACTGACCGAGGAAGACGGCGCCGCCGAACATCGCCATGCCGACCGCGAGGCTGGCCACGATCGCCAGCGCGGGGGTACGGCGGCTGATCACCTTGAGCGGCACGACCGGCTGGGCGGCCCGCGCCTCGACCAGGGTGGCGATCACCAGGATGGCGACGCCGCCACCGGCCATGGCGGCCGTCTGCCAGGAGAGCCAGTCGAAGGAGTTGCCCACGAAGGTGACCCAGATGAGCAGCACGCTGACGCCCGCGGCGATCAGGGTCGCGCCGAGGTAGTCGATCTTGACGTCGGTGCGGCGCACGGTCGTGACGTGCAGCGTCTTGTGCAGCAACGCGAAGGCGGCCAGGGTGAACGGCACGGCGACGAAGAAGCACCAGCGCCAGCCGAGCCAGGAGGTGTCGGCGATGAGCCCGCCGAGCAGCGGGCCGCCGACGGTGGCCACGGCCATGACGCCGCCGAGGTAGCCGTTGTAGCGGCCGCGCTCCTTCGGGCTGATCATCGCGGCGATCACCACCTGCACGAGCACCTGCAGGGCGCCCATGCCGAGCCCCTGGATCGCGCGGAAGGCGATCAGCTGCTCGGTGTTCTGCGCGAACCCGCAGGCCAGCGAGCTCACCATGAAAATCCCGATGGAGATCTGGAGCAGCAGTTTCTTACTGAACAGGTCGGCGAGCCGGCCCCAGATCGGGGTGGCGGCCGTGGCGGCCAGCAGCGAGGCGGTGACCACCCAGGTGTACTGGGACTGACTGCCGTCGAGCGCGCCGATGATCTGCGGCAGCGCCACCGAGACCACGGTGCTGCTGATCATCGCGACGAACAGGACGAGGAGCAGGCCGCTGAGCGCTTTGAGGACCTGCTTGTGGGTCATCGGCTCGGCGGTCGTGCCGGCGGTTGCGCTCACGCGCGTCCTCCAAAAGGGGGAGTTCCATAACGAACTGGGACACTCTACATGCCCACTGGGCAACTTTGCGCATTGAGCATGTATGCCCAGCCGGTAGAGTTGTCCGCACTATGGACAGCACGCTGGGACTCCGTGAGCGCAAGAAGGCCGAGACGCGTCAGAGCGTCCATGAGGCGGCCGTGCGCCTGGTGGAGGAGCACGGCCTCGACGCCGTCACGGTCGAGGCCATCGCCGACGCCGCCAACATCTCCCGGCGCACCTTCTCCAACTACTTCGACGGCAAGGAGGCCGCGATCCTCTGGGGCGAGGAGCGGCGCTTCCACACCCTGCTGGCCGAGGTCCGCGCCCAGCCGTCGTCCGTTCCCGCCTGGCAGGCGCTGCGCACCGCCGTCCAGGACCTCAGCGTGCGCATGGGGCCGCCCGGGGGCGAATGGGCCACACGCACCCGGCTGGCCAAACGGCACCCCGCGCTGCTGGCCAGGCAGCTCGCCAACCACGCCGCGCTCGAACGCGAGCTGGCCCAGGCCATCTCCGAGCACCCCGGCCCCATCCAGCCACGGGTGATGGCGGCGGCCTGCCTGAGCGCGCTGCGCGTCGCCGTGAACGCGTGGGTCGAGGAGCAGCAGACCCGCACGCTCGCGGAGGTCTGCGACGAGATCTTCGAGGAGATGGGGCGCTCGTTCACCTGAGCGGTGCACGGCGAACGCGCAGGTGGCGCCCGTCCCGAGAGTTATTCGCCGCGTTGGGGGAATCCCCTCTAGCGGAGCACGCGCTCGCGGCATGCGCGGCAGACATGGTCGCCCCGGCATCGCTTGGGCAAAATGCCGCATCTGTACCTGGGCCCAGCACAGCCGCCAATAGCATGCCCGTCAGTACCGTCGCCCACTTCATCCAGGAGTCACCTTTGACCGTCCAGTCCGATGCAGCGAAGCGACGCATCGAAGAGCTGCTACGCACTGACGAGGAGCAGATCCTGCCCCGGTGGCACGCGATCGCCAAGGCACCCGTCGACGAGCTCCAGGAGATTTACCACGCCCTGCTGTCGGCGTTGCAGGAGGGCGAGGACCTGGCGGAGGTCCGGGGCGCGCTCGCCGAGCTGTCACGCACCCGCGCCCGGCAGGGCTACACGCCCTCCGACACCGCCAGGGCGGTGTTCGGCCTCAAGGAGGCCGTCTACGGGACCGTCGAGCGCGATGGGACGGCCGAGGCGCTGCACGGCTTCACCTGGTTCTCCCGGCTGATCGACGATCTGGGCCTGTTCACGTTCGAGAGTTACGCCACCGCCCGCGAGAAGATCATCATGGATCAGGCCGAGCAGCTCCTGGAGCTGTCGACCCCGGTCGTCAAGCTCTGGGACGGCATCGTGGCGGTGCCCCTGGTCGGCACGCTGGACTCCGCCAGGACCCAGGTGGTGATGGAGAAGCTGCTGCAGACGCTGGTCGACACCGGCGCCGAGCACGCCGTGATCGACATCACCGGAGTCCCCGCGGTGGACACCCAGGTGGCCCAGCACCTGCTGAAGACCGTGGTCGCCGCCCGGCTGATGGGCGCCGAGTGCGTCATCTCCGGCATCCGCCCGCAGATCGCCTACACCATCGTCACCCTCGGCATCGAGTTCGGCGACATCGTGACCAAGGCCTCGCTGGCCGACGCGCTGGCCTACATGCTGCGGCGCCGCGGCATCGAGATCAGCCAGACCGGGCAGACGAGGCAGACCGGGCAGACCCGCGTCGCGGTGCGGGCGGAGGACCGCTGATGGAGCGCATCCCCATCCTCAAGCTCGGCGACACGCTGATCGTGTCCATCCAGGGGGACCTGGAGGACCAGAGCGTGCTCGCCCTCCAGGAGGACCTGGCCGACAAGGTGGTCGCGGCCGGCGCGCGGGGCGTCATCATCGACATCTCCGCCGTCGAGATCGTCGACTCCTTCATCGGCAGGATGCTCGCCACCATCGCCGACATGCTGCGGGTGCTCGACGCCGACACCGTTGTCGTCGGCATGCGCCCGGCCGTGGCGATCACCCTCGTGGAGCTCGGCCTGTCGCTGGGCGGGGTGCGCACGGCCCTCAATCTGGAGAAGGGCGTGGCGCTGCTGAACCACGTCAGGAGCATGCCACGATGATCAGCGGCGGGCCGCTGCCCATCGGCAGCAACGCCGACATCGTCGCGGTCCGGCAGCAGGTCAGGACCGCGGCCGTGGAGTCGGGGTTCTCCCTCATCGACCAGACCAAGGTGGTGACCGCGGCGAGTGAGCTGGCCCGCAACGCGCTGGTCTACGCCGGAGGCGGCCAGGTGAGCATCGAGATCGTCGAGGCCGGCCGGCGACGCGGTCTGCGGCTCGAGTTTCGCGACGAGGGACCGGGTATTCCCGATGTTGACCAGGCCCTCACAGACGGCTGGACGACCGGGACCGGCCTCGGACTCGGTCTCAGCGGGTCGCGGCGGCTGGTCGACGAGTTCGACCTGACCTCCGTACCAGGAGAGGGCACGACGGTGACCGTGACGAAATGGGCCAGATAGGTGGACCAGGTCAGGCAGACCCGAGATGACGTCTGGGTGCGCGCCGAGGACTCCAGCGCGGTCGGCGCCGTGCGCAGGATGGCCACCCACCTGGCCGAGACCTCGGGATTCAGCCCCGAGCGCACGGGGCAGATCGCGGTGGCGGTCACCGAGGCCGTCTCCAACCTCGTCAAGCACGCCGTCCAGGGCATGGCCCTGGTCCGGCCGTGCCCCGGAGCCCCGGCCCTGGTCGAGCTGATCACCCTCGACCGGGGGCCGGGGATGCCCGACGTCGCGCGCGCCCTGCGCGACGGCTACTCCACCTCGGGGACGCTGGGCATCGGCCTGGGCGCGATCGCCCGCATCGCCTCCCGCTACGACGTCCACTCCGTTCCCGGCGAGGGGACGGCGCTGGCCATGCAGTTCGCCGACGGCGATCTGCCCGCGCTGCCACCCGCCAGCGGCCTGACCCGCCCCATCGGCGAGGAGGTGGAGACGGGCGACTCCTTCGCGATCAACGTCGGCGACGAGGCCACCACGGTGATGGTGTGCGACGGGCTGGGCCACGGGCCGCTCGCCGCGCGGGCCTCCCATGAGGCGGTCGAGCTGTTCCTGGGGGCGCCGGACGACGACCCGGCGGCGATCCTGCGCAGGCTGCACCACGGGCTCGGCCACACCAGGGGCGGCGCGGCGGCGGTGGCCCGCGTCACCGCCGGCTCCGTGACCTACACCGGCATCGGCAACATCTCCGGCTGGATCGTCCACGGCGACCACCGCCAGGGCATGATCTCGGCGCCCGGCATCACCGGCCACCAGGGACGGCGGCCCCGGCAGTACGTCTACGAGCTGGACGCGCACGCGACCGTGGTGCTGCACTCCGACGGCCTGACCGACCGCTGGAACCCGGCCGCGCTGCCCGGCCTGTTCGCCCGCTCCCCCGCCGTGGTCGCCGCCACGCTGCTGCGCGAGGCGGGCAGCCGCCGCGACGACGCGTGCGTGGTGATCGTGAGGCCTCGGTCATGACCGCGACCGAGCTGGCCAGGATGCGCCTGTCCAGGGAGCAGGACGTCTTCGCGCTGCGCCGGCTCGGCCGGGCCGTCGCCGAGCTGAGCGGGCTGGAGGCGCAGGACCAGATCCGGGTCGCCACCGCGCTCAGTGAGATCGGCAGGGAGGTGGCCGCTTCCGGGGCGGGGGTCGTCTTCACGCTGGACCGCGGCGAGCTGCGCATCGCCATCGAGCACGCCGCCTCGACCGACCCGCGCGGCTGGGAGGGGCTGGCGCTGGCCGGCCGCCTGGTGGACTCGGTCACCACGGACACCGAGCCGGGGCGGATCACGATCACCAAGCGGCTGCCCGCCCACCCGTCCAGGCCGCCGGCCGAGCACATCCACGAGCGCCTGGCCCACCTCGCGCCGATCACCGCGCTCGACGAGCTGCGTGAGCAGAACAAGGAGCTGGCCGAGACCCTGGAGGACGTGCGGCGGCTCAACGCCGAGCTCCAGGAGACCAACCAGGGGGTCATGGCCCTGTACAACCAGCTCTCCAGCGAGCTGGAGGAGACCAACAGGGGCGTGGTCGCGCTGTACGCCGAGCTGGACGAGAAGTCCAGCCAGCTCCGCCAGGCGGCCGAGGCCCGCAACCGGTTCTGGACCACGGTCAGCCACGAGCTGCGCACCCCGCTCAACTCCATCATCGGCCTGGTCAGGCTGCTGGTCGGGCCGGGCGGCGAGCCGCTGACGGAGGAGCAGACGCACCAGGTGGGACTCATCGGCGGCTCCGCCGGGACGCTGCTCTCTCTGGTCAGTGAGCTCCTTGACATGGCCAAGGCCGAATCGGGACGCCTGCGCCCCGAGCTGGCGACGGTGGACCTGGGCAGGCTCGTGCACCAGCTCCACCTGACGATGCAGGCCACCAGCGACGTCGCCCTGCGCACCGAGGTCACCGACGAGGTCACCGAGATCTACACCGACGAGGTGATGCTCACCCGCGTCCTGCGCAACCTGCTGTCGAACGCGCTGAAGTTCACCCGGCAGGGCGAGGTTCGGCTGAGCGCCCGCCTGGACGAACCGGCCGGCCAGGTGGTCATCACCGTCGCCGACACCGGCATCGGCATCCCCCAGGAGTACCTCAGGCAGGTGTTCGAGGAGTTCTTCCAGGTCCCGTCCCCGGCACAGGCCGAGAGCAAGGGGACGGGCATCGGGCTGTCGTACGCGGCCAAGCTCACGGAGATGCTGGACGGCGCGCTGGAGCTCGCCAGCACCGTCGGGGAGGGCACGACCGCGACCGTGCGGCTGCCGTACCACGGAGGACGTCCCCAGGTCGGGCGGTTGCTGATCGCCGACGACGACGAGGGCTTCCGCGCCGCGGCCCGTAGAATGCTGTACGGGTTCGCCGGGCAGGTGGACGAGGCCGCCGACGGGGTCGAAGCGCTCGAAGTGATGAAGGACAGACGCCCGGACGTCGTCGTGCTCGACATGCTCATGCCCCGCCTCGACGGTAACGCTCTGCTGCAGCGCATGTCGGAGGACGATGATCTGAGGGAGGTGGCGGTGGTGGTGGTGACGGTGGCGCCGGGCAAGGCCGCGGAGGGGCATCCCGTGCTGTCCAAGCTCGACCTCCGACGCGAGGAGCTGCTGCGCGCGGTGCTCCAGGCGGCCGGGGCCGACCGTGCCTGAGTCCACCGCCTGTGTCCTGGTCGTGGACGACACCCCCACCAAGCGTTACGTCCTGTCGAGCTGGCTGCGGCGGTCGGGCCACCGGGTCATCGAGGCGGCCGGCGGCCAGGAGGCGCTGACCGTGCTGCGGGAGCAGCGCCCGGACCTGGTGGTGCTGGACGTCCTGCTGCCCGACCTCAACGGCTTCGAGGTGTGCGAGCGGATCAAGGCGAACCCGGCGACGGCCTCGATCCCGGTCATCCAAGTGTCGGGCAACGCCATCACCGTGGCCGACCGCACCGAAGGGCTGGAGCGCGGCGCCGACGCCTATCTGGCGGAGCCGATCGAGCCGAGCGAGTTCGCCGCCACGGTGGAGGCGACGCTGCGCTACTCGCGGGCGCGCCGGCAGGCCGAGGTGATGGCCGACCGGCTGGCCATGCTGGCCGAGGTGACCTTGCGGATCAACCGCGCCGACTCCTTCGAGCGGCTGCTGACCGTGGCCGTCCAGGGCACGGTCGACATCATGGGCCGCCACTCCGGCGCGCTGGCGGTGCCCGCCGACGGCCGGCTGCGCAACTACCGCGCCCGCCCCGGCGAGGCCCCCAGCAGTAAGAGCGCCACGCCCAACCTGCTGGACCGGCTGTGCCGGCTCGCCCTGGGCGACGCCGCCGGGGCCGAGGTGCTCACCGTCGAGACCGGCGAATGGGTCACGCTGATGCCCGACATGGAGCTCAGCCGGCCGATCACCGGCGTGCTGTGCCGGACCAAGAAGGGCAGGCCGCCGGTCTTCCTGGGGCTGGAGGCCGCCCCGGAGCTGGACGCCGACGAGCTCAACCTGCTGCTCCAGCTCTCCCAGGAGCTGGCGCTCGCGGTGGACGCGCTGCGCGCCTACACCGAGGAGCACACGATCTCGCTGACCCTCCAGCGTAGCCTGCTGCCCTCGCGGGTGCCGGACGTGCCCGGTCTGACGATGGGCCTGCGCTACCAGCCCGCGGTGGACAACATCGAGGTCGGCGGCGACTTCTACGAAGTGCTCATGATCGACCACCGGGTGCTGGTGGCGATCGGCGATGTCATGGGGCATTCCCTGCACGCCGCGACGATCATGGCCGAGCTGCGCCACGCGCTGCGGGCCTCGTTGATCGACGGCGTGGACCTGGCGGCCTCGATGGACCTGCTGAACAAGATACTGCGCCGCTACCACCCCGGCATGACGGCCACCGTGTGCATACTGCTGCTGGACCCGAGGACGGGCGAGATCGAGCTGGCCAACGCCGGGCACATCCCGCCGCTGCTCGCCGGCCCGCAGGGGCACTACCACGGCCTGGGCAACCTGCTGCTCGGCGTGACCACCGAGGACTACAAGGTGGAGCACCTGCTGCTGCCGCCGGGGGGCACCCTCATGCTGTTCACCGACGGGCTGGTGGAGGACCGCCACATCCTGCTGGACGACAGCCTGGAACGGGCCAGAACGCTGGCGGAGACGGTCGAGGACGACCTGGAGGCGTTCTGCGACCGCATCCTGGCCGCCTTCGGCTCGCGGGAGGACGACGTGGCCTTCGTCGTGCTCCGCCGCGACGCGGCTCAGCCCTGACGGGCGGCGGCGGCCGGGCCGGGCCGGCCGGTCAGCCGCGCGGGGTGTACATGATGACGAGCACGCCGACCAGGCAGATCGCGGCGCCGATGAGGTCCCAGCGGTCAGGCTTGAAGCCGTCCATCAGCATCCCCCACAGCAGCGAGCCGGCCACGAAGACGCCTCCGTAGGCGGCCAGGACACGGCCGAAGTTCGGGTCGGGCTGGAAGGCGGCGACGAATCCGTAGGCGCCCAGGGCGAGGACGCCGCCGGCGATCCAGAGCAGGCCGCGCTGCTCCCGCAGTCCCTGCCAGACGAGCCACGCGCCGCCGATCTCGGCGACGGCGGCCAGCACGAACAGCAGCAGGGACTTGACGATCGTCATGGGACGACTGTACGCAGCCACCCGGCATGGCAGGCGATCAGCGCCGGATCAGCCGGGCCGCATGGTCTGGAAGCCGATCAGCGGGCGGACCTCCACGCCTCCCCTGACGATCGGGGTGAGCTCGGCGAGCTTGACGGCGTGGTCGTGATCCCGGGCCTCGAGCACGAAGACGCCCGCCACCGCCTCCTTCGTCTCGATGAACGGGCCGTCGGTCACCAGGCCCCCGCGCACGGTCGTCGCCGTCTCGGGCTGTTCCAGCGCCAGCCCCGCGACGATCCGGCCGCCGTTCTCGGCGATGAGGTCGGGCAGCCGGTCGTGCGCGTGCTGGACCTCCGATGGAAGGTCGGCCGGCGCCACGGCCTCGTAGATGAGCACCGCGTACTGGGTCATCACGCCACCTCCTCGTGAGGGGAGAAGCTCCTCAGCCTTCCGTCCTGCCCCTGCGGGAAGACCCATCACCGGATCAAGGCGACGGAAGACCATAAAGATGGATATTTACGGACTGCACGCGGGTCAGCCCCGCGACCGTTTGTTTGAGAGTCGTCTCTCCAGGTAGTCGCCCGGTATGGACAGCGACATCATGGACGGCGACATCGACGCCGTGGTCGTGGGAGACGTGATGCTCGACTCCTGGCTGCGCGGGCCGGTCAGGCGGATCGCGCAGGAGGCCCCTGTGCCCGTGGTCAGCGTCGAGGCCACCGAGGAGGCGCCCGGCGGCGCCGGCAACACGGCCGCCAACCTGGTCGCGCTCGGCGCCCGGGTCCGGCTGGTCGGCGCGGTCGGGGACGACGCCTGCGCCGACCGGCTCGGCCAGGCCCTCGCCCTGCTCGGCGTCGAGGCGCGCACGGTGACCGTGCCGGGCCGCCGTACCCCCCACAAGCAGCGGCTCATGGTCGGCGAGCAGCTCATCGCCCGTTACGACGAGGAGGACCGCGAGCCGATCGCCGGTGAGGCGGAGGCGCGGATCCTCGCCGAGCTGGAGCAGGCGCTCCCGGGCGCCGACGTGGTGATCGCCTGCGACTACGGAGGCGGGGTCTGTACGCCCGCCGTCCGGGAGGCGCTGGCCGGGGTGCCCCTGCTGGTCGTGGACGCGCACGCGGTCACGCCCTGGCGCGCGTGCGGGCCCGCCGTCGTGCTGCCGAACTACGGGGAGGTACTGCAGCTCCTGCGTGAGGACGGCGACGTGGCCGACCGGGTGAGCTTCCTCACCCGGCGCTCGGCGCGGCTGCTGGCCGCGTCCGGCGCCGGCATGGTGGTGACGACGCTCGACGGCGAGGGAACGCTGCTGCACCGGCCGGGGCGGCGGCCCTACCGCACATATGCCGAGCCCGCGCCCGACCACATGGCGACGGGGGCGGGCGACACCTACACGGCCGCCTTCGCGCTGTGGCTGGCGGGCGGCGCCGCTCCCGAGCAGGCCGCGGAGGCGGCGCAGGCCGCCGCGGCGGTGGTGGTGCGCCGGCCCGGCACCGCCACCTGCACCCGGCAGGAGCTGCTACGGGAGCTGCGCAGGGCCGGCGGGCACGAGGACGGGCTGGTGCAGGCCGCCGACCGGCTGGCGCAGCGGCTGGACGGGCACCGGCGGCGCGGGCAGCGGATCGTGTTCACCAACGGCTGCTTCGACGTGCTGCATCGCGGGCACGTGAGCTACCTGGAGGAGGCCTCGCGGCTCGGGGACGTCCTGGTCGTGGCGGTCAACAGCGACGCGAGCACGGCGCGGCTCAAGGGGCCGGGACGGCCGATCAACTCCTGCGAGGACCGCATGTCGGTGCTGGCCGCGCTCACCTTCGTCGACTACGTGACCAGCTTCGACGAGGACACGCCCGAGCGGCTGCTGCGGATGGCCCGGCCCGACCTGTACGTCAAGGGCGGCGACTACACCCCGGACATGCTGCCCGAGGCCCCGCTGGTCAGGGCCATGGGGGGCGAGGTCAAGGTGCTGGAGTACGTCTCCGACCGGTCCACCACGGCCCTCATCGAACGCGTGCGCTCGCTGCCCGCACCGGGCTCTCCGGGATCTCTGTGACCGGCATGGGCCACGGTTCGCGCGCCGGTGACGAGCGTGCCGGGGACGCCGGGGGCGGGCGTGCCGGGGGCGGGCGTGCCGGGGGCGGGCGTGCCGCAGCGGGTGGGAGCGCGAGGCTGGACGGGATCGAGCGGATCGTGGTGCTGCGCGCCAACGCGCTGGGCGACTTCCTGCTGGCGCTGCCGGCCCTGGAGGCGATCAGGAACGCCTGTCCGGGCGCCACGATGACGCTGCTCGGGACGGCGTGGCACGCCGCGTTCCTGGACGGGCGTCCCGGACCGGTGGACGAGGTGGTGGCGCTGCCGCCGATCACCGGCGTGTCCACCATGGCGGCCGGTCATCGGGCGCCGCCGGAGCTGTTCGAGCGGTTGCGGGAGCGCCGGTTCGGGCTGGCGGTGCAGATCCACGGCGGCGGGCGGCACTCCAACCCGTTCGTCCGCGCGCTGGGGGCCCGGACGACCGTGGGCCTGCGCACCCCCGACGCGGAACCGCTCGACCGCTGGGTGCCGTACGCGCCGTACCAGCATGAGACGTTGCGTTTCCTGGAGGTGGCGGCGCTGGTCGGCGGGGTCGCGGACCGGCTCGAACCGCGGGTGGCCCTGACCGGGGCCGACGCCGCCGAGGTGGCGGCGGCGCTCGGCGAGCCGCCCGCCGGTCTGGTGGCGCTGCATCCCGGCGCCATGGATCCGCGGCGGCAGTGGCCGGCGGAGTGCTTCGCGGCGGTCGGCGACCGGCTCGACCGGCCGATCGTGGTGACCGGCACCGAGGCGGAGCGCGGTCTGGTGACGCGGGTCGTCAGCGCCATGCGGCGTCCGGCGGTGCCGCTCGTGGGCGCGCTCGGCGTCGGCGGGCTGGCCGCGCTGTACCAGCGGTGCGAGCTGCTGGTCGCCAACGACACCGGGCCCCGGCACCTGGCCGCGGCCGTCGGCACGGCGACGGTGGGGATCTACTGGTGCGGCAATCTGATCAACGCCGGACCGCTCACCAGGGCCCGGCACCGGCCGCTGGTGTCCTGGACCGCGGCCTGCCCGGTCTGTGGCGCGAGCGGGCTCGATCCCGACGCGGAGCGCTGCGAGCACGACCCGTCGTGGGTGGCGGACATCCCGGTCGACGCGGTCGTCGAGCAGGCCCGGGAGCTGCTGGGCGGGGCGTGACAGCACGAAGGCCCGCACCTTCGGGAAGGTGCGGGCCCCAGGTCGTGCAGGTGCGTCGTCCTTAGACGGGAACGATGTTCTCCGCCTGCGGGCCCTTCTGGCCCTGGGTGACGTCGAAGCTGACCTTCTGGCCTTCCCGCAGCTCGCGGTAGCCCTGAGAGGCGATGTTGGAGTAGTGAGCGAAGACGTCGGCGCCGCCGCCGTCCTGCTCGATGAAGCCGAAGCCCTTTTCGCTGTTGAACCACTTAACGGTGCCAGTCGCCATGTCGATCTCCTTCATAGGCGCAAAAGACGGAATCCGCAGGTCACGAACTCCATGTCGCCGCAATCGACCCATCCGGAAATGACCGGCGAAAAGACAAATGCGCCCGAGGGCTTACATCCCGTCAGGCGCACACGAAATCCATGGGTACCAGAACTGCGAACACAGGACCAGCTTACCACGACCTCCCCTCCCCCACGCCACCTCGGCAAGTGACCAGTTCAGGGGACCGAGATGGCGCCCAAGCGAACAAATGTCGAAAAATATACAAATGTGTCGCTGGTTTACGCAATCCTGACCAGAAGCGAAAAGTTAGGGTTGCTGCATGTTGTCCAGTCTTGACGGGGAATATTCATCGCTGGGGCAGCGCATACAGGCCGCACGCGACCGCGCGTTCGTGGGACGCGGCGAGGAACTGGCGCTTTTCCGGGCGACGCTCGGCACGGACGGATCGTTCGGCGTGCTGTACGTCCACGGCCCTGGCGGCATCGGCAAGTCGGCGCTGTTACGGCGCTTCGCCGCCGAGGCCAGAGCGGCCGGCCGGCGGGTGGTGACCGTGGACGGGCACACCGTGGACCCCTCGCCCGCCGCGTTCGAGGCGCAGGCCGGCGAGGTGCTGACCGGCGAGCGAGTGGTGCTCCTGGTGGACACCTTCGAGCTCTGCCAGGGCTTGGCGGGCTGGCTCAGAGAGCGCTTCCTGCCGCGCGTGCCGGTGGGGGCGCTGGTCGTCGTGGCCGGGCGGAACCCGCCCGACCTGCGCTGGCAGGCCGACCCGGGCTGGGCGGAGGTGCTGCGGGTGATCCCGCTGCGCCCGCTGGCGCCGGACGAGGCCATGGAGCTGATCGACGCCCGCGGCGTGGCGTCCGAGCTGCGCGAGCCGTTACTCGCCTTCGCCGGCGGCCACCCGCTGGCGCTCTGCCTGGGCGCGGCGGTCGCGGCCAAGGACGAGCGGGCGTCGGCGCGCTGGACGCTGCGCAAGGACGTCGCGGAGACGCTGCTGGACCAGCTCGTCGGCGAGGTGCCGTCGCCGGCCCACCGCCACGCGCTGGAGGTGTGCGCGCACGCCCGCACGACCACCGAGGAGCTGCTGCGCGCGGTGCTGCCGCAGGACGCCGGGCCGCTGTTCGAGTGGCTGCGCAGGCTGCCGTTCATCGAGGCGAACAGGCACGGGCTGTTCCCGCACGACGTGGTCAGGGACGCGCTGGAGGCCGATCTGCGCTGGCGCGACCCCGAGGGGTACGCGGACATGCACCGCCGCATCCACGCGCACCTCGCCGGGCAGGTGCGGGTGGCCTGCGACCAGGCCGCGCCGACGGCCATGGGCTCGCTGTTCTACCTGCACCGCCACGACGGGGTGACCTCGAAGTTCCAGGGCTGGCGGGGCGACGGCGAGGTGCACGAGGAGCCGTACCGGCCCGAGGACAGGGCGCAGCTGCTGCGGATGGCGGCCGAGGCGGAGGGCCCGGAGTCGGCGGCCGACGCCGCCTTCTGGATCAGCAGGCGACCGGAGTCCTTCTGGGTGCACCGCGACACCGAGACAGGCGAGCCGGTCGGCCTGATGTCGTGGATCGTGATGGCGGAGCCCAGCGAGGAGGAGCTCGCGGCCGACGTGATGCTGGGCCCGGCCTGGGAGCACATCCGGGCCACCGCCCCGCTGCGGCCCGGGGAGTACGTCGCCTTCTGCCGCGCCTGGGTGATGCCCGCCCATCAGGGCCCCTCGCCGGTGATGGACCTGGTCCAGTGGCGCGCCATCGGCGAGTGCCTGCGGGCCGACCGGCTGGCCTGGGCGTTCATGGTGATGCGGGACCCGGAGTCCTGGCGCCGTTACCTGCGCCACCACGACCTGCACGACCTCGCCGTACGCCTGCGCCGGGGCAGGGAGACCTACGGCCTGTTCGCGCACGACTGGCGCACCACGACCGCGGAGGCCTGGCTGGAGCGCATGGGCCGGCGCGGGCAGTCCGGGCCCCGGGCGGCCCCGCCGCCGGAGCCGCCCGGCCTGCTGGTGCTGTCGCGGCCGGACTTCGACTCCGCGGTACGCGATGCGATGCGCAGCCTGTCGCGGCCGGGGGCCCTGATCGGCAATCCGCTGACCCGCAGCAGGCTCGTGGCCGACCACCCTTCGCCGGATCCCGCCCAGGCGCTGCGCGAGCTGCTGGAGGAGGCGGTCGAGCAGGTCGGCAGGGATCCGCGGGCGGCCCGCCAGCATCAGGCCGTGGTCTCGGCCTACCTCAGCCGGGTCCCCACCCAGGAGGCCGCGGCCGAGCGTCTCGGCCTGCCGATCAGTACGTTCCGCCGCCACCTGGCGGGCGGGCTGGAGCGAGTGGCGGAGACGCTGTGGCACCGGGAGGTGTACGAGGCTCCCGAGGCCCTGCCAGACGCCTGATCAGCGGGCCGATCGGCCGTTCCACCCAGCGGTTCACCGCGTAGGCGGCCAGGCACATCACCGCGATCAGCGCGGCCAGCACCACGTACCGGTTCACCGCGTCGCCGACCAGGTTGATCAGGATGAACCCGATGTGGGCGTGCAGGAGGTAGAGCGGGTACGTCAGCGCTCCGGCGGTCGCCTGCCAGGGCCGCGCCAGCCGCCGGAGCGCGCGCAACGCGATCAGCGTCATGACGAGGAAGATCGTCGCGACCACCGCGACGATCACCACCGGGTCGTACTCCACCCCGTAGCGGGTCCCGACCGCGTCGGCGTAGCCGATGCCCCGGTAGACGGCGTTGCCCAGGCAGAGGGGGATGATCAGGGCGAGCTGCCAGTTGATCCCGTACTCGTACAGCAGGAACAGGGCCATCCCGGCGATGAAGTAGTGGGAGAACTCCGACTGCACGACCAGGTCGGCGACCCCCGGCACCGGCGCGAACTGGACCAGGGCGGTCAGGCCCAGCCATCCCCACAGCATGATCATGACCCGGGTCCTGGTCATGCCGACCAGGGTCAGGAGGCCGATGAGGAAGTAGAACCGCATCTCGGTCCACAGCGTCCAGTAGACGACGTCCACGTTGGCCACGTTCGGCACGGCCTGGAACATGGTCAGGTTGACCAGCACCTGCCCGATCGAGACGTCGAACAGGCCGGCTCCGAGCGTCACGGTCACCAGCGTGGTGGCCGCGATCCCGACCCAGTAGGCCGGGTAGAGCCGGGCCAGCCTGGACACCGCGAAGGCGCGGGGGCTCCTCCCCCACGCGCTCATCAGCACCACGAATCCACTGATCAGGAAGAACAGGTCGACGCCCAGATAGCCGTACTGCGAGAGGCCGGCGAGCTCGGGGAACGCCACCGTGGTGGTCTCGCCCACCGGTCCCGAGAAGGTGTAGTGGAACACCACCACGCACAGCGCGGCCAGCAGCCGTAACCCGTCCAGCTCGTACAGCCTGTCCGCTCGCCGCCTCCGGCTGACGTACGGGACTTGTTCTCTCCCCCTGATCACGGAGGTCAGGATGGGACCGATCGGCTCTCAGTTCCCAGACCGTTTCGCTACCAATGTGCGCTCAGTCCGCTCACTCCCAGCGTCCGGCCACCGCCGCGTAGGCCTCGGGCAGCTCCAGCGGCAGCAGGTGCCCGGCGTCCTCGAACACGTGCCGGTCCCAGCCGGGCCGCCGGGTGCCCGGCTCGCCGAACGAGCCGTCGACCGTCAGCTGGTCCTGCCCGCCCAGGCACAGCAGCGTCGGCATGGTCAGCCTGGCCATCATTGCGCGCACCGGGCGCTGGTCGACGTACACGGCCGTCAGGAGCGAGGCCACGGCCGTGACGGCGTGGCCGAGCCGGTCGGGCCGGGCGCTGCGCAGCTCGGCGGCCAGCAGCGAGGCCATGTCCGGACTCAGCCGGGAAAGGTCACCGCCGAGGAGCTCGTTCGTCCGCGCGCTGCGCTCGGCGTACACCCTCAGCTTGTAGTCCAGCAGCGGACGGGCGGTCAGGCGCAGCGCGGCGCGGGCGAGAGGCGCCCCGGCGGCCATGATCAATCTTCCCTCGGTACGCCACCACCGCGCCTCCTCCTCGGACAGCGGGCCCGGCAGCGGCGGCGTGACCAGCAGCAGCCGGTCGACCCGCGCCGGCGCCAGGTCCGCGAACATCAGCGCGACCAGGGCGCCCATGGACCATCCGTGGAGGATCACGCCGTCGAGGCCCAGCCTGGCGGTGAACGCGCGCAGGAAACGCGCGTTCGGCTCGGCCCTGGCGGCGCGGGGGTGCGGGGTGCCGGTGTGCCCGAAGAGCGTGCCGGGCAGGTCGGGAGCGATGACCGTGCCCAGCCGGGCCAGCGGGGGGATGGCGTCGAGCCACAGGGTGGCGCTGCCCGCGAGCGGGTGGACGAGCAGATGGGTGGGTCCGTCGGCGGGCCCGTCGGCCCTCAGGTAGTGGACGGTCGTGCCATGGACCTCGGTCTCCTCACTGCGGACCCCGGCCCAGCGGGGGGACAGGACACTCCAGTCGGCGTGGCGCATGCCCGCATTATGATCCCGCCCACGGCGTGACGCGCGGGGCTTGATCGAATCGGCCTCGCGCGGACGCGCGCGCGGGCCGAACCGGCCTTGGCCGGCGCCCGGTCTGTCGCGGCCGCGCCCTCGGCCTTTCCGCCCCGTTCTCTCCCACCCGGTCGAGGACCGCGTCACTCCGTGCCCTGGTGAACTTGTACGACAGGCGGCTCGTACCTGTTCCCGACGGGTGTTGACTCGCTGAGGGGGCTTCGACGTGGCCGTGCGACACCGGATCGTGGGCATGGTCGCCACCGTGCTCGGCGCGGGCCTGCTGCTGCCCGTCTGGGCCACCGGGGCGGCCGGGGCGCACGGGGCACACGGGGCGTTGGAGCGTCCTGTCAGCCGGGCGGCGGCCTGCGGCGCGGAGAGCGGGCTGAAGGCGGGGCCGGCCTGCGTGGCGGCCGCCGGGGTGAGCGGTCCGGGGATGGCCGAGCGATGGGACGACCTGCGGGTGGCCGACGTCGCGGGCAGGGACCGCGAGCTGATCCCCGACGGGAAGCTGTGCAGCGGCGGCCTCGTCCGGTTCAGCGGCCTCGACCTGGCCCGCGCCGACTGGCCCGCCACCGAGCTGACGCCGGGCGCGGACTACACCTTCCGGTATCGGGGCACGATCCCGCATCAGGGGACCTTCCGGATGTACGTGACGACGGACGGCTACGACCCGTCCCGGCCGCTGGCCTGGTCGGACCTGGAGCGGAAGCCCTTCCTCAAGGTCACCGATCCACCGCTGACGGACGGCTCGTACGCCATGGAGGGCCGGCTGCCCGCCGGCAAGACCGGCCGCCACCTGATCTATACGATCTGGCAGAACTCCGACACACCAGACACCTACTACTCCTGCTCCGACGTGATCTTCGGCGACGCCGCCGGGCCGGGTGCCGAGCCCGCCGCCACGGGCGCGCCCGCCGTGCGGGACGGCGACCTGGTGTGGGTGATCGGCGCGGCGGCCCTGCTCACCGCCGCCACGGCGGGCGCGATCGTGGTGCTCCTACGCCGCCGCTGACGACCTCACGTCGCCGTCTCCGTCTCGGCCTTCGGAGGCGTACGCCCCGACGAGCCGAGTGGCACAGGGCCGGGGACGGTCAGGACCACAGGGCGGCCGGATCCTCCAGGATGGCGCGGACCGTGACCAGCGCCGCGCCCAGCAGCGGCCCGCGCCTGCCCAGCTCCGAGACGGTCAGCGCGCCGGGATCCCACGAGCGTACGGTGACCCGCTCGGCCAGCTCGCGGCGCATCGACGGCAGCAGCCACGTGCCCAGCTCGGCGTAGGCGCCGCCGAGCACCACGGCCGCCGGGTCGAGCAGGTTGACCGCCCCGGCGAGCGCCGTCCCCAGCGCGGTGCCCGCCCGGTGCAGCGCGTCCAGCACCAGGGGCTCCCCCTCCCCCGCCCGGACCGCCAGCGTCTCGATCACGTCATACCGCCCTCCGGAAGCCTCCCGCTGAGCGAGACCCCCGGCGTCAGCGGCCAGGCCCGCCATGCGGAGGACCGCCGACTTGCCCGCGTACTGCTCCAGGCAGCCACGGGCGCCGCAGGTGCACGGGTGGCCGTCCGGGTGGACGGGCATGTGACCGAGCTCGCCCGCCAGCCCCCGCGCGCCGCTGAACAGGCGCCCGCCGACGACCAGGGCGCCGCCGATGCCGCTCTCCGCCGAGACGTGCACGAAGTCGGCGGCCACCGGATGCGCCCACAGCTCGGCGAGCGCGCCCAGGTTGGCCTCGTTCTCCACCCGGAGCGGCAGCTCCCCCGGCCACAGCTCGGCGACGGCGACGTCGTGCCAGCCGAGGTTGGGGGCGTGGTCCACGCGGCCCGGCGCGTCGCCGACCAGGCCGGGCACCGCCACGACCGCCGCCACCGGCCGCAGCCCGAGAGAGGCGGCCTGGCGGGTGGCGTCGTCGGCCAGGGCGGACAGGCGGGTCAGCGCCTCGGCGGGGGTGAGGGCCGCGTTGGCGCTCTCCACCCGTGTCCAGACCCGGACCTCGCCGCGCAGGTCGGTGACGCAGGCGCCGAGGTGTTCGACGCCGACTTCGAGGCCGAGCCCGGCGGGACCGCGCTCGCTGACCGCCAGCGCGCTCCCCGGTCGCCCGACCCGGCCGTTCGAGGCGGGTCCGAGCTCCGTCAGCAGCCCGCCGGCGAGCAACTCGTCCACCAGGCTGGACACGGCCGCCCTGGTCAGCCCGGTCCGCCCGGCGACGGCCGCCCTGGAGACCGGACCGTCGGCCGCGACGGTGCCCATCACCAGGGCGAGGTTGTGCTGCCGCATCCCCTGCTGCGAGGCGGGCCTGCCCGCCGGACGCCCGGAGCCGGGCCGTACGCGCAGGATTGTTGAACGATCCGGTTCGGCCCCGGTGGGGTCACTCATGCCCAGGCGCGGCGAAGAGCTGTCCGGCCCGGGGCAGCGTGGCGGCGATCCGCTCCACCGTCTCGACGTCCCTGGGCAGCGGGTCCAGCAGCTCCCCTCGCGCGGTCCCCCAGCGGCGGGACACCTCGTCCGCCGCCTCGCCGGTGAGCAGCGCGGCCGCCTGCGCCGCGGCCCCCAGCGCGACCAGCTCGCCCGCCTCGGGCACCAGCACCGGCCGCCCCGACAGCCTGCGGATCGTCTGGCGCCAGGCGGTGCCCTTGGCGCCGCCTCCGATGAGCAGCAGCGGCACGTCGTGATCCGGCTGCTCGCCGCCCGCCCGCAGGACGTCGTCCAGCGCGCCCAGCAGCGCGGCCGCGGCGCCGTCGTAGGCCGCCTGGAGCAGCTGCCCGGCGGTGGTGTCGTGCCGCAGGCCGTACAGCAGTCCGGCGGCGTGCGGCAGGTTGGGCGTCCGCTCGCCGTCGAGGAACGGCAGCACGACCGCCTCGCCGCCGGGCTCGACGGCCTCCCGGTCACGCCCCAGCAGCTCGGCGATCTTGTCGACGGCCTGGGTGCAGTTGAGGGTGCAGGCGAGCGGCAGCCAGTTGCCGAGCGCGTCGGCGAAGCCGGAGACGATACCGGTCGGATCCTGCGGTTGCCGGCGGGAGACGGCGTAGACGGTGCCCGAGGTGCCGAGGCTGAGCACCGGCGTCCCCGGCCGCACGCCGAGGCCGAGGGCGGCGGCCATGTTGTCGCCGGTCCCGGAGGCGACCCGGGTGCCCTCGGCCAGCGGACCGCCCGCCCGCACGGTGCCCGCCAGGCCGGAGACCACGCGCGGCAGCATCGCCGGGTCCAGCTCGACGTCGCGCAGCAGCTCGGCGTCGTAGCCCTGGGACGTCCACCAGCCGGTGCCGGAGGCGTCGCCCCGGTCGGTGACGGCCTCGCCGGTGAGCCGCTCGGTGAGGTAGTCGTGCGGCAGCCGGACCGCCGCGACCCTGGCCGCCGCGGCGGGCTCGTGCTCGCGCAGCCACATCCATTTCGCGATGGTGAACGCCGCGGTGGGCACGCTGCCGGTGCGCCGGGCCAGCTCGTCCGCGCCGTACTTGACGGCCAGGCTCGCGGCCTGGTCCGCGGAGCGGACGTCGTTCCAGAGCAGCGCCGGGCGCACCGGCGCGCCGTCGGCGTCCAGGGTCACCAGCCCGTGCTGCTGGCCGCCGACGGAGACCGCCTGGGCGTCCGCGGCGTGCCCGGTGCCCTCGACGGCCGCGCACAGCGCCTGCCACCACTGCTCCGGGTCGCTCTGCCTGCCCGCCCCCGAGCTCACGACGTGCGAAGCACGTCCCTCACCCAGAACCTCGCCGGTGTCCACGTCCACGGCGAGGGCCTTCGACGACTGGGTAGAGCTGTCAATGCCGATGACGACGCGCTGTGCCGACATGCCTCACTCCTCACGATCATGGGGGGTGGTCTTCCCACCACCACCCTTCGCATATTAATTTGTTTTCTGCCCTTACGAATAGGAGTCCCGATGACTGACAGTCTCACGCCCCGCCCGGAACACAAGTTCACCTTCGGCCTCTGGACGGTCGGCTGGCAGGGCCGCGACCCGTTCGGCGACGCCACCCGCCCCGCCCTCGACCCGGTCGAGAGCGTCAACAGGCTCGCCGAGCTCGGCGCGTACGGCGTGACCTTCCACGACGACGACCTGATCCCCTTCGGATCCACCGAGGCCGAGCGGGAGAACCACATCAAGCGGTTCCGCCAGGCCCTGGACTCGGCGGGCCTGAAGGTGCCGATGGCCACCACCAACCTCTTCACGCACCCGGTCTTCAAGGACGGCGGGTTCACCGCCAACGACCGCGACGTGCGCCGCTTCGCGCTGCGCAAGACCATCCGCAACATCGACCTCGCCGTCGAGCTGGGCGCTCAGGTCTACGTCGCGTGGGGCGGCCGTGAGGGCGCCGAGTCCGGCGGCGCGAAGGACGTGCGCGTGGCGCTCGACCGCATGAAGGAGGCCTTCGACCTGCTCGGCGAGTACGTCCTCACGCAGGGCTACGACCTGCGGTTCGCCGTCGAGCCGAAGCCCAACGAGCCGCGCGGCGACATCCTGCTGCCGACCGTCGGCCACGCGCTGGCGTTCATCGAGGAGCTGGCCCACCCCGAGCTCGTCGGCGTCAACCCGGAGACCGGCCACGAGCAGATGGCCGGCCTCAACTTCACGCACGGCATCGCCCAGGCGCTGTGGCACGGCAAGCTCTTCCACATCGACCTGAACGGCCAGACCGGCGTCAAGTACGACCAGGACCTGCGCTTCGGCGCCGGCAACCTGCGCGACGCCTTCTGGCTGGTGGACCTGCTGGAGACGGCCGGTTACGCGGGCCCGCGGCACTTCGACTTCAAGCCGCCGCGGACCGAGGACATCGACGGCGTCTGGGCGTCGGCCGCCGGCAACATGCGCAACTACCTGGTGCTCAAGGAGCGCGCGCTGGCCTTCCGCGCCGACCCCGAGGTGCAGGAGGCGCTGAAGGCCTCCCGGCTGGACGACCTGGCCAGGCCCACCCTGGGGGCCGGCGAGTCGCTGTCCGACCTGCTCGCCGACCGCGCCTCCTACGAGGACTTCGACGCCGACGCGGCGGCCGCCCGGGGCATGGCCTTCGAGCGGCTCGACCAGCTGGCGATGGACCACCTCATGGGTGCTCGCTAGGCGGATCACGCCCCGGGCCCGTCTCCTCCTGAGGCGGGTCCGGGCGCCGGCCCGTCCCGGAAGAACTAATGCGAATCGCACCGGAAAGGTCGCTTTCCGTAACGGACGGGGAAGACCGGTAATAGAAACTCGTATATGAGATGACTTCGCCAGAGATTCCGGCGCTGAACCGGTTTCGACGGTACGTGCCCGAGCAGTCACGTATGAACTCGGTGCCTGCCGGCCCCGATCGGCGAAGGAGGAATCGACATGGACGTGGTGTCGGTCGGCACGGTGACGGACGGCACGCTTCCGGTGGTGTTGCGTGGCGAGCTCGACTACACCAACGCGCCCCGGGTCCGGGAGACGATCTCCGCCGCCATCGCCGGGCAACGGCCCTCGGCGGTGCGCGTCGACATGGCCGCGGTGGTGTTCCTGGACTCCTCAGGCGTCGGGGTGCTGGTCGACGCGATGAAGGCGGCCTGGGAGGTCGGGGCCTCGTTCCAGGTGGCGGAGCCCACCCCGAGGGTCCACGACCAGCTGCGCATCGCCGGGCTCCTGAACGCCTTCGGCCTGTCCTGATCGGGCCATTAGACGCCTCTCCTGACACTTTGGTTTACCCCAATATCCGAAATTTCAGGACAGAGGCCTTACCTACTCGACAGAATGCGGATTCCATCCAGCGTCTACCGCAACTGGAGGGATTCCCTTATGCGTAGACCCTTAGGGGTACTCGCGTGCCTCGTAAGCGTTGCCGCACTGTCGGCGCCCGTCGCCACGGCTCACGCCGCGACGGTGCCGCAGGCCGCGTGTCGCGTCTCCGTGGCCAAACCGCTCGTCAACGACGACGGCAGGATCCAGGCGACCGCCACCCGGCGTGGCTGCCTGTTCAACGCCGTCGTCCGGGTCCGGGTCAAGCGGGCCCAGCCCGGCGCGGACCCGGTCGTCAAGAGCGGCGCCAGGAAGTCCCGCAACGCCCGGGTCACCATCGCCCTGCCCTGCAAGCCGGGCGTCTACTACGCGGTGGCCACGGACTATCGCGGCCACAGCACCAAGTCCCGGCCGGTCAGGCTGTCCTGCCACCCCACGGACACCCCCACGGACAGCCCCTCGCCGTCCCCCACGGCCACGTCGGTCCCCACCCCCAAGCCGACCACCACGCTGACCCCCCGGCCGATCCCGACGCCGACGAAGACCTCGACCGCGCCTCCGTCGGACACGGTCGGATCAGCCGAGGAGAACGAGGTCGTCCGGCTCACCAACGCCGAGCGCGCGAAGGACGGCTGCCGGCCGCTCAAGCATGAGGCGCAGCTCCGTAAGGCCGCCTTCGGCCACTCCTCGGACATGGCCGTCAAGAACTACTTCAGCCACACCTCTCAGGACGGCCGCAGCTTCCTGGACCGCATCAGGCAGGCCGGCTTCACCGGTGGCTCCGGCTGGGCGGAGAACATCGCCAAGGGCCAGCGGACCCCCGCCGACGTGATGCGCAGCTGGATGAACAGTTCCGGCCACAGGGCCAACATCATGAACTGCAAGTACAACCTGATCGGTGTCGGCGCGGTCAAGAACAGCCAGGGCCAGATCGTCTGGACCCAGGTCTTCGCCGCTCGCTGACAGAACCTGCACGATGGCTCCCCGCGCCTGATGCGGAGCCCCGGCGACGCCTCGCGGCCCCCTGGCCGCGAGGCGTCGCGCTCGCCCGCGACGGTCAGCGCTCGTACGGTCAGCGCTCGTACGGTCAGCGCTCGTACGGAGCTCGTACGGTCAGCGCTCGCGGTGCATGACCATGCCGCCGTGGTGGAGGACGTCGGGGCTGACGAAGGTGCCGTCGGCGGTGAAACCCGTGTCGTCCACGTAGTCGATGTGGTCACCGGTCACCGTGTAGCCACCGGTGTAGGCGCGCTTGCGCCCGTTCCGTTCCTCCTCGTAGCGCCCGTCGGGCAGCAGCTCCTGCCGGATCCGCCCGTCGGCGGTGACCCACATCCCCACATACGGATGCCCGGAAGAAGCAGGCGAGGACGGCGGATGCCCGGGGGAAGCAGGCGAGGACGCCGGATGGCCGGAGGAGGCAGGCGAGGACGGGCGATCACAGGCGCTCAGGACGCCCACGGTGACGAAGAGGAGGAGCAGTCTTCTGATCATGGTCAGTGCCTTCCAAGGTGAGCCGGTCATCCCCTCCACTCTGATGGGACGCCGCCGGGAGGACCAGGCCGCCGTTCTCCAGGGTGGGACGCACCCACCCTCGGCTCACTCGACCAGGATGCGCGGCAGCACGCCGGTGATCGCCACGTGCACGACGAGGGTGGCCAGGTTGTAGGCGATGTGCACCGCGATGGCCGCCACCAGTCCGTGCTCGAACATGATCAGGAACAGGAACATGCCCAGGTACCAGGACCAGATCCACCCGAGTAACCCCTGGTAGGTGTGGCTGTTGCGGAAGCGGCCGTTGCTGGTCAGGATGGCGGCGGCGACCGTCCACGGGGCGGTGGTCAGCACCTCGTGCAGCCGCCCGGCCGTGGCGAAGTCCGCCAGCGGGATGAACACCTCGGTGAAGATCCACGGGATCGGGTGCAGGCCGGCGAAGCCCAGCACCACGAAGTCCGCGATGACCGCCCCGGCGATGGCCGCGTAGAACAGCAGCCACCGGAAGAGGATCTCTTCCAGAGTGCTGTGGAAGAGGAGCTGGAACGGGCCGAGCGTGATGATCCGCCCTGGTTGGGCGACGTCGCCCCAGGCGAGTTGCCGCTGGACGTGGCGGTGGCGCGGCAGCCGGATCAAGGTCATCAGCAGCCCGGCGGCCATGGGAGGCCAGGCCAGCAGCAGCGAGTCGGTGAAAGCGGTCCAGAACGGCTGCTCGACGGTCCAGAACGTGCCGAGCTCGTAGGGGATGACGTCGGGTCGCAGCCATTCCAGCAGCAGCACCAGGAGGATGGAGAGCCCGAATCCGAACGGCAGGAGGGAACAGGACACAGCGAAGCCTGAACGGGGCATGCGCGGACCTTTCGGGGGGTTCAGCCTCCTTCCATCATGCCCATCGCGAGGCCGTTCCGAGCGGGGTGAGCAGCCGGGGCGCTCAGCCGGTCCTGAGGCGGGCCACGGCGCCCTCGACGCGCATGTGCGGCCGTCCCTCCAGCAGCGGGATCGGCTCCTCGTCGCCGGGGACCCGCCAGTCCTGAACGGGGACGAGGCCGGGTTCGAGCAGGTCGAAGCCGGCGAAGAGCGCCATCACCTCCGCCCGCGTCCTGAAGGTCGACTGCGCGGGGGTGTTGGCGGTGGCCAGGATGAGCTGGGCGATGGCTTCGGGATCGCTCTCGGCCATGGCGTGGGAGAGCACCACGTGGCTGCCCGGCGCCATCCGCCGCCGGAACGCCGCCACGATCCCCGCCGGGTCCTCCTCGTCCATGACGAAGTGCAGCACCCCGACCAGCAGCACGACGACGGGCTGGTCGAAGTCGATCAAGCCGGTGACGTGCGGGTCGGCGAGGACGTCGGCGGGGCGGCGCAGGTCGGCCTGCACGCTCGCCACCCCGGGGGCGTCGGCCAGCAGCACCTGCGCGTGCATCCGCACGACCGGGTCGTTGTCGACGTAGATCACCCGGCAGGCCGGGCTCACCTCGCGGGCCACCTCGTGCACGCTGGGCGAGGTGGGGATGCCCGCCCCGATGTCGATGAACTGCCGCACGCCCTGCTCCGCCAGGTGGCGTACGGCGCGTACTAAGAAGAGCCGGTTCGCGCGGGCGACCAGGCGCGCGTCGGGCGCGGCCGCGAGCAGCTTCTCCGCGACGGCCCGGTCGATCGCGACATGGTCCTTGCCGCCGAGGAGGTAGTCGTACACCCTGGCGGAGCTGGGAACGCTGGGGTCGACACCAGGCGGGACGCGTTCGAGCTCGGTCACGGGGGCATGTCTCCTTGGCCTGACGAGCAGCTTGATCGTCATGCTACCCGTCGCGTCCCGGCCTTGACACGGCTGTCAGGCGGACAGCGGGTTCACATGCCGGTGGTGCAGGCCGACGACCGGCGTCTCGTGCAGACTGCCGGAGTAGAGGAACTGCGTCATGCCGACCAGCAGCCGCCGCACGTCCTCCTGCGGGCGCACCACCAGGCGCAGGAACCGGCTGGTCGTGCCCAGCTTGTTGCCGCATTCGCGCACGTACACGCCGTGCTCGGTCAGCAGGTGGTCGCGCAGCGGCACCCCGTCGAACCCGGCGGGCAGCTTCACCAGCAGGAAGTTGCCCTGAGAGGCGAAGACCGACAGCTCCGGCATGCAGCTGAGCTGGTGGAACATCGCCCGCCTGTCCTGGGCCAGCCGCCTGAGGCTCTCCTGGTACTCGCCCATGAACTGCTTCATCATGAACACGACGACCTCGGCGAAGGAGTTGAGGTTCCACTTGGGCAGCGCGTCGCGCACCTTGCCCGCCAGCGCCGGGTTGGCCACCATGTAGCCGAAGCGGATGCCGTGCAGACCGAAGTTCTTGCCCAGGCTGCGCAGCACGATCACGTTCGGCCGCACCGCCGCCTCCGCGGCCACGCCGGGGAACGGCTCGGCGTCGACGAAGTCGCCGAACGACTCGTCCACGATCACCAGGTCGAGGTCGATGAGCTCGTCCAGCAGCCGCAGCACCTCGTGCTTGGGCAGGTAGCCGCCGTCGGGGTTGTTCGGGTTGCAGATCACCGCCACCCGGGAGCCGCGCATCCGGATGAAGGAGACGTACTCGTTGACGTCGAGCCCGAAGTTGCGGTTCTCCAGCAGCGGGAACATGTCGACCCGCTTGCCGGTCTCCAGCGGCTGGTCGGTCCAGCGGCCGAAGGTGGGGATGGGCACCGCCAGGCTCTCCCGCACGAGCAGGTGGTCGATCCAGGTGATGAGCTCGGTGGAGCCGTTGCCCATGGCGACCGTCTTGGGGTGCAGGCCCAGCGTGGAGCTGAGCTCCGCGGTGATGGTGTCGGCGTCGCTGGGGTAGAACTTCAGGATCGTCTCCAGGTTCCTGCCCAGGTGCTCGAAGATGTCCGGGGTCGGGAAGTACGGGTTGCACGGGATGCAGAAGTCCACCGGGGCGCTCTGTCCCACCGCACCCCTCATCAGCGAAAAGTACGAGGGGCTGTGCGCCTGGGCGCGCAAAAGGCTGAGCTCCACCACACCTCCATGGGCACACTGTGTCCGATGTGTGTAGATACGCGCTGATCAGGCGACCGGTTCAGCGCGGCGGGGCGGTGGCGCGGTGGAGCGGCGCCGGACCAGCTGGACCGCCAGCTCGGTGTCACGGCTGGTCATGTCGGGCCGCTGGATGCGCTGCACCAGATGCCAGACCGCCTGGGCGCCCAGCAACTCCTTGTCGGCCGCGATCGTGGTGAGCGGCGGCGAGGCGTGCGCGGACATGGCGACGTCGTCGTAGCCGATGACGCTGACGTCGCCAGGGGCGCTCAGCCCGCGGTCGCGCAGCGCGTCCAGCGCGCCGAGGGCCGACTCGTCGTTGGCGCAGAACACGGCGGTCGGCGGCTTCGGCAGCGCGAGCAGGGCCGCCATCTGCTCGTAGCCGAGCTTGGAGCTGAAGTCGCTGCGCCTGACGTAGGACGAGGGTGCGCGCAGCCCGTGCCCGGCCAGCGCCCGCCGGTATCCGGCCAGGCGGCGGGCGGCGGGCACGATCCGGTCGTCGGCCGTGATGATGGCGGGCGGCGGGTCGGTGTGGCCGAGCTCCAGCAGGTGGCGGGTGGCGAGGTAGCCGCCGGTCTCGTCGTCGTGGCGGATGTAGTCGACGGGCAGCTCCTCGACGGCGTGCTCCAGCAGTACGCAGGTGACGCCCGCGTCGAGGATCCGGCGCAGGTAGTCGCGGTCGGGCGCGAAGCTCAGCACCAGCAGCCCGCTGACCTGCTCACGCTCCACGCACAGCGGCAGCCGGTCGCCGCCGGGGTGGACCACCTCGTACGTCATCGACAGCCCGAGCTCCGCGCAGGCCTGCTGCGCCCCGGAAAGGACAGGGGCGTAGTACGGGTTGGACGGCGAGAACATGTCGCTCACCGAGGAGACGAACCCGATCAGCCCGCTCTCCCTGACCGCCTTGCGCGCCCGCGGCCGATAGCCGAGCTCCTCGGCCGCCAGCCGCACGGCGGAGCCGGTGTCCGGCGAGACCCAGGACTTGCCGGAGAAGACGGCGGACGCGGTGCCGATGGACACGCCCGCCCGATCGGCCACCTCCTTGAGCGTGGCCCGCCCAGGCACCCGTCCCATGGACCCCCCTATCACTGAACTTCACTTCACCGTACTGAAATTTCAGCATTACAGGGAGGAAAGCACGCATCTGGGAAGTGCGACATCACCTGTCCTGCGAACCATCGGACCCCTGTCGCGCTCCGCACGTCCCTCACCGCGTACCTGGCCAGTCCAGGCAGTTCCGGGACCTGTTCGAGCTGCCCGCGGACGCCACCGCCCGCACGGTGCGGATCGCGAGCTTCGGGTGCCCGTCAGGTGATGTCGCGCCGCAGCGGCACCATGACGGCGATCGCCGAGGCGACCAGCGCGTAGCCGAGCAGCAGCAAGCCGCCCGCCGGAGCGGACAGCAGGCCGACGGCGGCGCTGCCGGTCTGCTCGGCGATCGCGTCGGCCAGCTGGGTGAACCCGGTCAGCGCCGAGGTGGCGCCACCCGGCAGGAAGGGGTAGAGCGAGCGGACGCCCGGAACGAGCATCAGCAGGCTTTCGACCAGGTAGAGGTACGCGCCGACCACGGCGAGCGCGGTCACCTGATTGCGCAGCAGGGCGCCCGTCGCCACGCCGAGCAGGGTGTAGACGGCCATGGTCACGGCGATGCGGGCCAGCAGCGCCAGCACCGCGCCGGCGGGCAGGCCGAGTTCGACGCCCTTGAGGGCCGCCGCGCCGAACAGGCCCGCCGCCGCCACCGCCGTGGCCACGAGGCCGTAGGCGAGCCCGCCGCCGGTGTAGGCCGCGAGTTTGGCGACCAGCCAGGTCCAGCGCCTGGGCGCGAACAGCGCGGTCGTGGAGACGGTGCCGTGCCGGTATTCGCCGGCCACGGCGGCCGTGCCGAGCAGGGCGGGGACGAACGCGGTGAATCCGAGCAGGCCGAGCAGCGCCGTGGCACCCTCGGCGGTGTGCAGGCCCGGCATCGGCGGGGTGAAGTTCTCCGGGCCGACGAGCGCGAGCAGGCCGGTCAGCCCGCCGCTGGCGAGCGCGGCCAGCAGCCCCCACAGCCAGAGCCTGGTGGTGGTCAGCCGCTGCCACTCCGCAGAGATGAGCGCGATCATCGGGACTCCTTCGTGAGGTGCAGGAACGCCTTCTCCAGCGTGGGGCGCTCGGGGGTGATCTCGTGCAGGGGCACGCCATGGGCCGCGGCGGCGGTGGCCACCTGTTCGGCGGTCAGGCCGTGGACGCGCAGGGCGTCCGATCCGGCCTCTTCCACCTCGCCGCCCTCGGCCGGCAGGCAGGCCCGGAGCAGGTCCGTCCGTGGTGACCGCACCAGCACGCTCCGCGCGCCGGACAGCTCGGCGGTGGAGGCGGTGGCGACCAGCCGCCCGTCGCGGATCACCACGACCCGGTCGGCCACCTGCTCGACCTCGGCGAGCTGGTGGCTGGAGACCAGCACCGCGCAGCCCTGCTCGGCCCGCTCGCGCAGGAATCCGCGCAGCCAGGCGATGCCCTCGGGGTCGAGGCCGTTGCCCGGCTCGTCGAGCACCAGCACCCGGGGGTCGCCGAGCAGGGCGGTGGCGAGATTGAGCCGCTGCCGCATGCCGGTGGACAGGCCGCGCGTGCCGCGCCGGGCGAACTCCGACACCCCGGTCCGCTCGGCCACCCACTCGACGCGGCGGGCGTCGTACCCGCCCATCCGGGCGTAGAGCCGCAGGTGGTCCAGGGCGGTGTGGGAGGGATGGAAGCCCGAGCCGTCCAGCAGCGCGCCGACGGTGGCCGTGGGCCTGGGCAGGTCGGCGTAGCGCCTGCCGCCGATCGTGGCGGTGCCGGAGGTCGGGGTGACCAGGCCGAGCAGCATCCGCATGGTGGTGGTCTTGCCCGCGCCGTTGGGCCCGAGGAAGCCGGTGACCGTCCCCGGCGCGACGTCGAAGCTGAGGTCGGTGACGGCCGCGACGGATCCGAACCGCTTGGTCAGGCCGCGCACCTGGATGCCGGTCACGCGGCCACCGAGGCCAGGGCCCGGCGGATGCCCTCGGCGTCGCGGACGCTGAGGATGAGCTCGTCGTAGCCCGATCGCCTGTCCCGCATGACGATCCGGAGGCCTGGCTCGCCGCCGCGGGCGGCGACCAGCCGCCTGACGCCGCCGAAGGAGGTCCAGACGCCGACCTTCATGACTCCGCTGACGAGCAGGCCGGCGCGCCGGCCGGTGGCCGCCGCGAGCGGCCGGTCGAGGTGGTGCACCTCGCGGATGCCGTCGACCGGCACGCTGACCGCGGCCGCCCTGCTGAACAGCCTGGCCCATGGAGCGAAGTGCACCGTCAGCGTCCCTTGCCGGATCGTCACCTGGATCATGTGTCCTCCTCAGGACCTTGGCTCCATGTTCTATCTGTTCTACTAGTTGTATATCAGCTAGGCTTAGGCCGTGCAATTCATCCCGATCCGTGAACTGGTGCGGCGATCGTGGCCCGACAACGCCGAACGCCCGGCCCCCCGTCGTGCGGGGCCGGGCGTTCGAGCTCACTTCCACGGGCGGTGGCCGCCCGGTGGAGGCTAGTGGTGGTGCCTGTCGCGGTGGTGACGCTGGCCGATGACCTTCACCCAGTCGGTGGCCGTGGAGGACTCCAGGTATCGGGAGCCCTCGAAGACCGCGCGCCAGGTGCCGGACTCGTAGGCCCGGACCCTGGTCTGGAAGTAGCCGTCGCGCCCGGTCTTCACCGACTCGACGTGGTGCCACTGGCCGCTGCCGGCCGGCTGGAAGAGGATGGCGACCCGCTTCCAGCCGAGGCGGTGCCAGCTCCCCTCGTTCTCGCAGTGGTTCGCGTGGTGCACCACGACGAAACCGCTGATGTAGTCCTCGTCACAGCGAACCGACAGCTTGCCCGAGACCGTCACCGGCTGACCGCGCCAGGCGGGCTCGGGGTTGACGTCGAACGACAGGCTGGTGTGACCGCCGTCGTTGCCGGGACTGGCTGCCATGGCCGGCGCTGCGGCCCCCGCGAGCACGGTGGCGCCCAAGGCGGCCGCCGCCGCGCCGGCGGCGAGACGTCGCATCATGAAGGTGACTTCCTTCCCCGTGTGGAACGCACACCGAACGGTGTGCGTCAACGCGAATGACGCGTTCGGGTAAACAAAAGTTGCAGAAAGTCGGATCACGGTTTAACAACGACATTCATGGCGTACGGCTTTTGTCGCCTTTAGGTTATTTTTATGGTGCTATTGGCTGATTTGTTGAACTCGTGAGGCATCTGCGGCGTAGTGTCCGGTTCCTAGGTAGCGGACACGCCACTCGCCGCCGGCCCGGCCGGAGACGGTGCGACGGAACGCGCCGTTGGCCGTGGTGGTGGCCTCGGCGACCCGCTGCCACGTCCCCGACGAGTCCTGCCGCCAGAGGATCTCCACCCGCTGCCGGGCGAACGGCGAGAAGCCGGCGGCGCCGCGCGGGTCCAGCCTGGTGAGCGAGCCGCTCAGCCGCACGCCCTGAGCGTCACCGGCCCTGGCCACCCGTACGGATCCCAGCTTGCTCTCCCTTTTGAGCTGGAACGACGCGTACGACGTCACGCTCGTCCCGTTCGGGCCCTTGGCGGTCGCGGTGATGGTCCAGGTGCCGGCGGGGTAGTACCGGTTCAGCGCCTTGTCGGGCAGGAACCGCCACGTCTGCCACCCGTCGCGCATCCGCATCGGGCTGGGCACGGCCCGCCAGACCGGCCGCGCGGACGCCGCCTGCTCCAAGGCCGGCACCTCCTGCGTGGCCTGACCGGCCCCGGCCTTGACCGGCTCGGACGGCGCGGCCTGCTCCTCCGTGGAATCGGCGGGCGAGCCCTCCGCCGCCCCGGGCGGGGAGACCCCCTCGGCCGAAGAGTCGTCCCCGGACCCGGAGGGCGGGACTTCCTCACCTGAAGAGTCCTCCCCGGCCCCGGAGGGCGAGCGCCCCTCCGCCGACGACTCTCCCTCAGACCCCGAAGGCGAACGCCCTTCCGCCGATGACTCTCCCTCAGACCCGGAGGGTGAGACTTCCTTCTCCGCGGGGTCGTCCGAGGAGCCGGCGCGCGGGGCCTTCTTCTTGCGTTCCTTGGCGGAACGGTCGCCGGTCGGCGACTCGGCGTCCGGCCGGGCCTTTGCCCCGGTGGGTGGTTTCGCGGGCTGCTCGGCAGACGGCTCTCCGCGCGACTCGTCGCGCGTGTCGGTGGACGAGTCGCCCGATTCGGACCAGTCCTCCCAGTCCTCCGAGGATGGCTCGTCCTGGTTGGACCACTTGTCCCAGGTTTCCGAGGACGGCTCGTTACCCGAGTCCCCGGTGTCCCCGGGGTCGCCGGAGTCGTCCGAGGGCGGCCGTGGAGACGGGGACGGCTCCCCGGTGGGGCTGATGTCCGGGCCGGGCGGCGCCCCCGGTTCGACCTTGACGCTCACCCCGTCACGCCTGCTCACCCCCTTGGCGACCACGTCGATCACCAGGCGGACGGAGTTCCCGGCTCCGACCACGGGGGCGGCGGGCCGTACATTGATCTGACGGATGGCGAGCTCGGTCGCAGCGGAGGACGCAGGCATGGGAACCGTGAGCGCCCCCGCCGCGAGCGAGACGAGAAGAAGGCTTCTGGTCATGATCAAGACGGTAGGAACCATCCGGTAATGACCAGGACCACGACACACGCCCCGGATGGCAAAAACCGCCGCCGGGAACCTTCGGGTCAGCCGGCGTAAAGCCGTTCGATGAGCTCGGCGTACTTGGCGTGCACGACGCGCCGCTTCAGCTTCAGGCTGGGGGTGAGTTCCTCGGTCTCGATCGTCCACTCGGTGCCCAGCAGTGCCCACTTCTTGACCTGCTGGACCCTGGCGAGCTTGGTGTTGGCCGTCTCGACGGCCGCCTCCACCTCCTTGAGCACCTCCGGGTGCTCGGCCAGGTCGGTGAGGTCGGTGAAGGTGATGCCGCGCGCCTGCGCCCAGCCGGGCGCGATCTCGCCGTCGAGGGTGAGCACGGCCACCGGGTGGGGCCGGTTGTCGCCGTAGGCGAGGGCCTGGCCGATGAGCTGGTGCTCCTTGAGGTGGTTCTCGATCTCGGCCGGGGAGATGTTCTCGCCGCCGGCGGTGATGATCAGCTCCTTCTTACGGTCCACGACCCGGTAGAAGCCGTCGTCGTCCACGGTGCCGATGTCGCCGGTGTGCAGCCAGCCGTCGGCGTCGACGAGCTCGGCGGTGGCCTCGGGGCGGTTGAGGTAGCCGCCGGTGTTGAGCGGGCTGCGGGTGAGGATCTCGCCGTCGTCGGCGATGCGCACCTCGACCCCCGGCTCGGCCCTGCCGACGGTGCCCAGGCGGTAGCAGGCGGGACTGTTGCCGGTGAACGCGCCCGTCGTCTCCGTCATCCCGTACACGTCGATGACCTTCAGCCCGAGCCCGGCGTAGAAGCGCTGCACCTCGTCGGAGAGCGGCGCGGCACCGGTGGCGGTCCACTGGGCCCGGTCGAAGCCGATCATGCCGCGGATGATCGACAGGAGCGCGCCGTCGGCCTGGTCGTAGGCGGCCTGGATCTCGGGGGTGACGGTGCCGCCCCACTGCCCGGCCTCGACGTAGGCGACCCCCGCCGCCATGGCCTGGCGGGCGGCCTCCTGCTGCTCGGCGGGCTGGGTGGAGAGCACGGCGTTCAGGCGGGCCATCATCTTCTCCCACACGCGCGGCACGCCGAAGAACATCATCGGCCTGACCTGGCCGAGCGTGGCGCCGAGATTGGCCAGGTCGGTGCAGAAGTACACGTGGGAGACCTTCACCAGCGGCAGGTAGAGGCTGAGCACCCGCTCGGCGATGTGCGCGTAGGTGAGGTAGGAGATCTGGGTGCCCTGGACGGGCAGCGCGGTCATCCTGTCGGTGGACTCGACCTCGTAGAAGACGTTGGTGTGGGTGAGCGGGACGCCCTTGGGCATGCCGGTGGTGCCCGAGGTGTACAGGACGGTGACGATGTCGTCGGCCGCGACCGCCCGCCACCTGGCCTCGACACCGGCGGGGTCCTCGGCGAGCCGGGCGCGGCCCAGGTCGAGGAAGTCCTGCCAGGCCATGAACCGGTCGTCGTCGCCGGGTGCGCCCTCCAGCATGATGATCTTGCGGAGGTCGGGCAGCCGGTCGAGGACGGGCGTCCAGCGGGCGAGCTCGGCGGGCCCGCCGAGCACGGCGAACCTGGCGCCCACGTCTGCGGCGACGAAGGCGATCTGGTCGGGCGCGAACGTGGAGTAGACGGTGCAGCCCAGGCCGCCCGCGTGCACCGCGCCGAGGTCGGCCAGGACGTGCTCGCTCCTGTTGACCATCATCATCGCCACCGACTCACCCGGCTCCAGCCCGAGGGCGGCTAACCCGGCGGCGATCTCCAGCACCCGGCCGCGCGCCTCGGCGTAGGTCAGGGTGTCCCAGCCGCCGCCCTCGACCGGGTCGGAGTAGGCGGGTGCGTCCGGGTGACTCTCCGCCACCTGCCTGAGCTGTTCGCAGACGGTGCGACCGGCTATCCGCCGCTCGATCTCCGCCCGGACTCCGAGGACATCGGCCATGGCACCCGCCTCCAGTCAGTAACCACTTGCACGGTTGGGATGCATCGCACCACACCGCGCGGGTAGCGGCAAGAGTCTGATCCACTCGTCACGTACAGTGATGAACCGCACGCATTTCGCATCCTTGGGGGGGCTGGGATGACCAACGGCGGCAGGACGTTCTTCGGCCATCCGTGGGGCCTGGCGACGCTGTTCGGCACCGAGATGTGGGAGCGGTTCAGCTGGTACGGCCTGCGCGCCATCCTGGCCACGTTCCTGGTGGCCTCCCCCGTCCAGCAGGGGCTGGGGATGACGGAGGAGACGGCGCAGGCGGTCGTCGGCGTCTACGGCGCGCTGATCTATCTGGTGGCGCTGCCCGGCGGGTGGATCGCCGACCGGATCCTCGGCCCGCGCAGGTCGGTGTTCTGGGGCGGGTTCGTCATCATGTGCGGCCACATCAGCATGGCCGTCCCGGTGCCGACGCCGTTCTTCGTCTGGCTGGGCCTGCTGCTCATCATCGCCGGCACCGGCCTGCTCAAGCCGAACATCTCCGTCATGGTGGGCAAGCTCTACCCGGAGGACGACGACGCCCGCAGGGACGCCGGGTTCTCCCTGTTCTACCTGGGCATCAACCTCGGCGCCTTCTTCGCGCCGATCGTGGTGGGCCGGCTGGCGGCCGGGGACCGGTGGCACCTGGGCTTCGGCGCGGCGGCGGTCGGCATGGCGCTGGGCCTGGCGCAGTACGCATGGGGTGGCCGCGGCAGCCTGCGGGGCGTCGGCGAGCGGCCCAACGTGCCGCTCACGCCGCAGGAGACGCGGCGGTTCGCCCTGGTGGTCTCGGCCGCCGTGGCCGTGGCGGCGATCGCGCTGGGCGCCTGGGCGGCGAGCGGCACCTTCACGCTCAGCCGGTTCACGCTGGTGATGACGGTCCTGATCCTGGCGGTGCCGGTCCTCTACTTCGGCTACATCATGTTCGGCAGCCACAACCTCACCGAGGACGAGCGATCCAGGATGAAGGCGTACATCTGGCTGTTCGTCGCGGCCTCGATCTTCTGGATGATCTACGATCTGGCGCCGAGCAAGCTGCTGTTCTTCGCGCAGAACCATACCGACCTGTCGCTGTTCGGCATCCCCATCCAGGCGGCGACCACGCAGTCGTTCAACCCACTGTTCATCATGATCTTCGTGCCGGTGTTCGCGGCGCTCTGGGTCAAGGTCGGCACGCGAGTGAGCACGCCGCAGAAGTTCGCCTTCGCGCTGGTCATGGTGGGCCTGAGCTTCGTAATCATGGCGCTGGCCGCCGCCCTGGCGCAGGGCGGCAGGGTGTCGGTCTGGTGGCTGGTGCTGGTCTACCTCATCCAGGTCTTCGGTGAGCTGTCGCTCAGCCCCGTCGGGCTGTCGGTCACCACCAAGCTGGCGCCGCTGGCGTTCAAGGGGCAGATGCTCGGCATCTGGTTCATCGCCGTGTCGGTCGGCGACGCGGTCGGCGGGCAGACCGGGCGGCTCGGCGACGTGCTGTCCGATCCCGCCTACTACCTTCTGCTGGCCGCGATGGCGATCGTCGCCGGGCTGGCGCTGTTCATGTTCACCCGCAGGCTGCGGGCGATGATGTCCGAGCACCACGTTCCCGCGACGCCGCCGATCCGGTAGACATTGCCACCGTGGCTGAACTCCTCGATCTCGTGGGCATCTTCGTCTTCGCCCTGTCGGGCGCGCTCATGGGCGTGCGCAAGCGGCTCGACGTGGTAGGGATGGCGGTGCTGGCCGAGATCACCGCGCTGGGCGGCGGCATCGTCCGCGACCTGGTCCTCAACGTGCGCCCCACCGCGTTCCAGAGCGTCGGCTACGTCGTGGTGCCACTGGTGGCGACGGTCGTGGTCTTCTTCTTCCATCCGCACGTGGCCCGGGTGATGCCCGCCATCCTGGTGTTCGACGCCGCCGGGCTCGGGCTGTTCTGCGCGGTCGGCACGGCCAAGGCGCTGGAGTACGGCCTGAGCCCGCTGCACGCGACGCTGCTCGGCGTCACCACGGCGGTGGGCGGAGGCATGCTGCGGGACATGCTGGCCGGCGAGATCCCCACCTTGCTGTACGACCGGCAGCTCTACGCCCTGCCCGCCCTGCTGGGCTCGGCCACGCTGGCCGGCCTCTGGGTCGCCGGCGTGTACGGCTGGCCCGCCACCCTGGCCGCCGCCCTGCTCGCCTTCGGCCTCCGCTTCGCCGCCATGCGCCTCAACTGGCGCGCCCCCCTGGCCAGAGGCCTCGGCGAGTAAGACCGCCAGATTGCGGGAAACCCTCGCTGTCGCACTCTGGATACGACTAACTCAGGGAGTGATGCAGACAGTGACGAAGTCGATACGCATTGACGATATCCCCGACGACACCTACGAGGCGCTTCTGGCGCAGGCGGAGGTCGAGGGCCTCACCGTCTCCGACTATCTGCGTCGACAGCTACGACTCATCACCCGGCCCACCGTCGCGGAGGTCATCGCTCGAGCCCTCAGCCGGCCCAGGGACCACGGCCCGACGAACCAGGACGTCCTGGAGGCGATCTGGGAAAGCCGCGGCGACCAGCGGTGATCGTCGTCGACGCCTCCGCCTGCGTGCACGTCCTCCAGGTGTCGAACCCCGACCCGGACCTCATCGACGCCTTCAACGGACCATCTCCCTACACGCGCCCGCGATCGTCGACGCGGAGGTGCTCAGCGCTCTCCGAGGCCTGGTCGTCAGCGGAAAGCTCCCGCTGCACCGAGCCAACACGGCGCGCAGGGACTTCGCCGACCTCCCGCTGATCCGCTACCCGATCGATAAACTGGCCGACAGGGTCTGGGAACTGCGCAACAACCTGACGGTGTACGACGCTTCCTATATCGCTCTGGCGGAGGCGTTGGACTGCACTCTGGTGACGACCGACGACAAGCTGCGCAACGCGTGCGGTCACCACGCGGCCGTCGAGGTCTACGCGCTCAGACCATCGGGCTGAGTGAGTCCGGCAGGGGGACGGAGCCGACCCGGCCGCGGTGGCAGGCCTCGGCGATGCGGGTCACCGCCTCGCGCAGCACCTGGGGCGGCTGTGTGTACGGCAGGCGCAGGTGGCCCTCCAGCGTGCCTTCGAGGCCGAACCAGGGGCCGGGCGCGAGTCGTACACCGTGGCAGGCCGCGGCTTCGGCGAGGGTGACGGCGGAGCCGGTGCCGAGCCGGATCCAGAGCGTGCCGCCGCCGCGCGGCACCGCGAACTCCCACGCGGGCAGGTGCTCGCGCAGCGCCGCCACGAGCGCGTCGCGTGAGGCGCGCAGGGTGCGGCGGCGTTCGGCCCTGGTCTCGTCGAGCCGGTCGAACAGCCGGGCCACGACGAGCTGGTCCAGCACGGGGCTGGCGATGTCCTTGGACGCCCGGTGCAGGGCCATCCGGCGGGCCAGCGCGGCAGTGGTGCGGATCCAGCCGATGCGCAGCCCGCCCCACCAGAGCTTGGACGCCGACCCGATGGTGACCACCCGGCCGTCGTGGCCGAAGGCGGCCATCGGGGCCGTGCCCGGCACCTCGTCCAGGGCGAGCTCCGCCCAGGCCTCGTCGATGAGCAGGAGGGTGTCGGCCCGCCTGGCGGCCTCGGTGACGGCGGCGCGGGCGGCGTCGTCCATGAGGGCGCCGGTGGGGTTCTGGAAGTCGGGCATCAGGTAGGCCAGCCGGGCCGAGGACTGCCGCATGGCACCGGACACCAGGTCGGTCCCCCAGCCCTCGGAGGAGACGCCGACGGGCACCAGTCTGGCGCCGCGCAGGCGGGCCGCGTCGATCGCGTGCGGGTAGGTGGGCGACTCGACGACCACCGCGTCGCCGGCGCCGATGAGCACGCCGAGCACGAGGTTGATGGCGTTCTGGGAGCCGGTGGTGACCAGGATCTGCTCCGGCCGGGTGGCCACCCCGCGCGCGGTGTAGTAGGCGGCGATCCGCTCGCGCAGGAGGGGCAGGCCCAGCGGGTGGTAGCCGTTGCCCATCCCGTACCGGGGCATGTCCTCGACGGCCTCCAGCATCGCCTCGCGCAGGGCGCGGGGTGCGGCGGGGGCGGCGGCGTGCAGCTGGATCAGGCCGTCGTCGTAGGCGGCGAGCCAGGGGTTGTCGGAGCTGACGGCCGGGTCCGGCAGCGCGGTCCAGCTTCCCGAGCCCTGCCTGCTCTCCAGGAAGCCGCGCTCGCGCAGCAGGTCGTACGCCGCGGTGACGGTGTTGCGGCTGACCCGGAGAGTCTCGGCGAGGTGGCGCTCGGCGGGCATGCGCACCCGCACCGGGATCTGCCCGTTCATGACCAGGGTGCGCACGGCGTCGGCGAGCGCGCGGTAGTAGGGCCGGGCCTCGCGGCTGACGTCGACGAGCCGGGCCACCTGACCGGCGGACAAATGCCTCACAGGGCCACTTTCGATGATTGGCCCTGTTTTGGCAAGTTCTGCCATGTCACGCTGGGGTCATTATGAGCGAAGCGACAATTCCGGCCGTCAGCGGCCTGCCCGGCCGGCTGGCCCGCCTCTACGGAGGCCTGGCCCTCTACGGCGCCGGCATCGGCCTCCAGGTGGGGTCCGGGCTCGGCAACGGCCCCTGGGACGTCTTCCACCAGGGCGTCGGCCTGCGGGCTGGCCTGTCGATCGGGACCGTCATCATCGTGGTCGGCGCCCTGGTCATGCTGGCCTGGATCCCGCTGCGGCAGCGGCCGGGCTTCGGCACGGTCAGCAACGTCATCTTCGTCGGCCTGTTCGCCGACGCCGCCATCCTGCTGCTGCCGCCCTCCGGCCACCCCGTGCTGAGCTGGCTCTACGTGGCGCTCGGTGTGGCATCGGTCGCCCTGGCCACCGTGCTCTACATCAGCGCGGGCATGGGCGCGGGACCTCGCGACGGGATCATGACCGGCCTGGTCCGGCTGGGCCTGTCGGTCCGGCTGAGCCGCTTCCTCATCGAGGTCACGGTGCTGGCGGCCGGCTGGCTGCTCGGCGGCACGGTCGGCCTGGGCACGCTGGTGTTCGCACTGGCCGTGGGCCCGCTGACCCAGCTGTTCGCCCGCTGGTTCCCACTGAGGTGAACCACTGAGGTGAACCACTGAGGTGAATGTCCGCCCCGCACGGGCAGGACCCAGATCTGATCACGTGGCCGGACCGGCATGACGCGACATGCCCGGACTCGGCCGCGTGATCACCCTTCCTCCGAGTAGCGTCGGGGCATGCGGATCGAGGACTACGCGCTCATCGGGGACATGCAGTCGGCGGCACTGGTGGCCAGGGACGGCTCCATCGACTGGCTCTGCCTGCCCAGGTTCGACTCACCGGCCTGTTTCGCCGCGCTGCTCGGCGGTGATCGCAACGGTCACTGGTGGCTCGGCCCCGAGGGCCGCCGGCCCGCCACCCGGCGCCGCTACCGGCCCGACACCCTCATCCTGGAGAGCGAGTGGGACACCCCCACGGGCACCGTCCGGGTGATCGACTTCATGCCGCCGCGCGACGTCAACCCGGACGTGGTCCGCATCGTGGAGGGCGTCTCCGGCACCGTGCGGATGTCCACCCAGCTGCGGGTCCGCTTCGACTACGGCCGGATCGTGCCCTGGATCCGCCGCTTCGAGGGCCACCTGCAGGCGGTCGGCGGCCCCGACTCGGTCTGGCTGCACTCCCCCATCCCGCTGAAGGGCGGCGACTACGCCCACGTGGCCGACTTCGAGGTGAAGGAGGGGCAGCGGCTGTCGTTCGTCTTCACCTGGCATCCGTCGCACGAGCCGATGCCCCGGCAGATCCACGGCGAGACCCAGCTGGCCGAGACCGAGGAGATGTGGAAGGACTGGGTCAGCACGTGCACCCACCAGGGCCCGTGGCGCGAGGCCGTGATCCGCTCGCTGATCACGCTGAAGGCCCTCACCTACTCCCCCACCGGCGGCATCGTCGCCGCGCCCACCACCTCGCTGCCCGAGGACCTGGGCGGGGTGCGCAACTGGGACTACCGCTTCTGCTGGCTGCGCGACGCCACGATGACGCTCGACGCGCTGATCGGCAACGGCTATCTGGAGGAGGCCGGCGCCTGGCGGTCGTGGCTGCTGCGGGCGATCGCCGGCAGACCGCAGGACCTGCAGATCATGTACGGCGTCGCGGGCGAACGCCGCCTGCCCGAGCTGGAGCTCGACTGGCTTGAGGGCTACGAACGCTCCCGCCCGGTCAGGATCGGCAACCAGGCGGTCAACCAGCTCCAGCTCGACGTCTACGGCGAGGTGATGGCCTGCCTGTTCCTGTCGCGCACCTCCGGCCTGGCGCCCGACGACCGCGCCTGGGCCATCCAGCGGGAGCTGATCAACTACGTGGAGGAGCACTGGGACGAGCCCGACGAGGGCCTGTGGGAGGTGCGCGGCCCACGCCGGCACTTCGTGCACTCCAAGATGATGTGCTGGGTGGCTCTCGACCGGGCGGTCCAGTACGTCGAGCGGTTCGATCGGAAGGGGCCCGTCGAGCGCTGGAAGGCGCTGCGCGAGGCCGTGCACGCCGAGATCTGCGCGAAGGGCTTCGACCCCGAGCGCAACACCTTCACCCAGTCCTACGGCTCGCACGAGCTGGACGCGGCGCTGCTGCTGATGCCGATGGTGGGCTTCCTGCCGGTGGACGACCCCCGCGTGACCGGCACCGTGGCGGCGATCGAGAAGGAGCTGATGGCGGAGGGGTTCGTGCTGCGCTATCCGGTGGCGGCCGACAACGACGTCGACGGCCTGCCGGGCGGCGAGGGCGCGTTCCTGGCGTGCAGCTTCTGGCTGGTGGAGGTGATGGCCATGCAGGGGCGCAAGGACGAGGCCGAGGAGCTGTTCGGGCGGCTGCTGGCGCTGCGCAACGACGTCGGGCTGCTCGCGGAGGAGTACGACCCGCGCTACGACAGGCTGGTGGGCAACTTCCCGCAGGCCTTCTCGCACGTCCCGCTGATCCACGCCGCGCGGGCGCTGTCGAAGGACGTCACGCGGCCAAGCGGGCCAACACTCTAGCGAACTCCGGCGGCGGGGCCACGACCAGGCGCGTCTGGCCCCGCTGCAGCACGAGGTCGGCCCGGATGAGCGTCAGCCGCCCGTCGTGCCACCAGTAGACCTGGGCGCTGAGCCCGCCGGTGCGGGCGGCGTGCACGCGCAGCCGCTCGATGGCGCGCACCACGCCGATCCCGTCCACGGGGTGCACGAGCAGGGTGTACGGGTCCGGCAGCACGACCAGGGCGCCGTCGGCGGGGATCGGCAGATAGTCCTCCAGCCAGCGCAAATGCGTGGCGGCGGACGGAGTGTGCCCGGTGAGCCGGGTGACCGGCGTGCCGGACAGCTCGATGGACTCCACCGAGAGCTTGTCCGCCCGCCTGACGTTGGCGACGGCCAGATCGATCGCCTGCGCGGTCGGCAGCGGCCAGCAGCCGGCCTCCTCGGGACGGACCGGCCGGGACCCTACGGAGAGCAGCTCCACCAGGTCGCCGTTGAGGTGACGGCCCACCACCCTGGTCAGGTCGGCCACCTCGTCCACGGCCTCGACCCGGGTCGACAGCAGCGTCCTGACCTGCTCCAGGTCGCACACGTCGAGCAGCTCGTCGGCGGCGGCGACGGCGTGCGCCAGGTGCTCGGAGACCAGGATCGGCCAGTCTTCCCTGGGCCGGCGGCCCACCTCGCGGCGCAGCCCGGTCAGCCGGACGAGGATCTCCCGGCTGCCACCGAGGGTCAGCGATCCGCCGTCGGCGGCGAACGTACAGGTGTAGCCGTGCGAGTCCGCGACGAGCGCGAGCAGGGAGTCGAGGTCGACGTCCTCGGTACGGCGCGGGGACTCCCGGTCACGTTTGAATAGATTCACGCGCCGTGTCCCTCTCTGTCGGTTTCGTCCGCATGTGCGTTCTACCTTGCCTGCTCCTCGTTCCAGAACGGACCAGACAGCGAGCACGATTCGGTATCGATAACCCCAAGAGCCCCAAGCCACACACTCATTTGTGGAGACCCATGGCCGATGGGAAGCCCCGCCAGGATGGGCACCCCGAGCGGCAGCAGCCGGTCGCGCAGCACCGGGAGGGGGTCGCCGCAGTCGACCCAGGAGCCGAGCGCGATCCCCCGCACGCCGGCGAACGCCCCCGACTGCAGGAGCTGGGTGAGCAGGCGGTCCACCCGGTAGGGCTGCTCGCCGATGTCCTCCAGCAGGGCGATCTTGCCGGCGAACGACGGCTGGTAGGCGGTGCCGCAGAGGGATGCCAGCAGTGACAGGTTGCCGCCGTGGAGCACCCCGGCGGCGCGGCCCGGCGCGAGCACCAGGTCACCGGTGACCGGCGCCGGCGCGCCGAACAGGGCCGCCCGCAGATGCTCCCACGTCGCGGGCTCCGGCCCCTGCTCACCGCCCATGAGCAGGCCGCCGGGCATCGGGCCGTGCAGCGTGGGCACCCCCAGCTCGGCGGCGAACGCGTGGTGCAGCGCGGTGATGTCGCTGGAGCCGATGAGGGTCTTCGGCCCGGCCGCCCGCATGGCGTCCCAGTCGAGCAGGCCGAGCAGCCTGGCCGCGCCGTAGCCGCCCCTGGCGCAGAAGACCGCGCCGACCGCCGGATCGCACCACGCCGACCGCAGGTCGGCGGCGCGCGCGGCGTCCGCACCGGCCAGATAGCCCAGGTCCTGACGGTCGAACACGTGCGGGCCGACGACGACCTTCAGCCCGAGCCCCTCCAGCCGCTCGACGCCGCGGCCGAGCAGGAGGGCGTCCACCGGACCTGACGGGGCGACGACGGCGACGGTGTCACCTGACTGCATCGATCAACTCCATGACGAGCGGGGGCGGTGCCGCCGACCGGCCCAGCTGCGCGGCCGACCGGCGAAGGCATCGTACGGTCTGCGCGGGCGTCGCTCACGACCGGCCCGGCGCTGGCTCGCCCACCTGCCAAACGGTGCCACACTTACCTGTCGTATGCGACTTCCGCCCCACATCCTCGTGGTCAACGGCATCAAGGTCCGCAGGCCGGTCTTCCTGCTCGGTGCTCCGCATTCCGGCGCGGACCTGCTCGCCCGTGCCCTGAAACGCGCGCCGGGCTGTCACGTGACCATGGGCCGCGCCTGCGTGGCCCACGTGGTCTACGCCTTCGCCCGCAAGCCGTCGATCGGCCGCACCTCCGGCGCCGTCCGGGTGCTGCGCGACGCGCTCGCCGAGTCGTGGCAGGTGCTGGGCGGCTCGTGCGGCCTGTGCTCCGAGCCGTGCCGGGAGGCCGGGGGCGTCACCACCACCGGGCCGTGCGTGTCGACGGACGAGGTGACCAGGTTCGGCGACGCCAGCCCCGACCTGATCTACAGCGCCCCGGTGCTGCTGCGGGCCTTCCCCGACGCCCGGTTCGTGCAGCTCATCCGCGACGGCCGTGACGTGACCGCCGACATGCTCGACGATCCGGCCAGCCTCGCCTGGTTCAAGCCGGTGATGCTGCCGGAGGACACCGAGTTCCCCAACGCCTTCCTCGGCGTCAATCGCGACGAGCACCGCGACCGGTGGAAGACCATGCCCGTGGCGGGCAAGAGCGCGCTGCGCTGGCGCAGCGCGGTGCGGCTGAGCGCCACACTGCGCAAGGAGCTGCCCGAGGACCAGCTCCTCACCCTCCGCTACGAGGACCTGGTCCAGCAGCCCGCCCGGTCGGTGGCCACCCTGTCGGAGTTTCTGGAGACGCGGGTGTCCAAGATCGCCCTCTACGGCCCCCGCGTCCCCGAGGTGGGCTCCTGGCGGACCCGGCTCCGCCCCGCGGACCTGGAGCTGGTGGAGAAGGTGGCCAAGCAGGAGCTCACCCGACTGGGCTATCTGAAGAGCTGAACTGGGTGCGGTAGAGCTCGGCGTACAAACCGCCGCGCGCCAGCAGCTCCTCGTGGCGGCCCCGCTCGGCGATGCGCCCGTCGTGCACGACGAGGATCTCGTCGGCCTCCCTGATCGTCGACAGCCGGTGCGCGATCACCAGCGAGGTGCGGCCGCGCAGCGCGGTCTTGAGCGCCTTCTGCACCGCCGCCTCCGACTCCGAGTCCAGGTGCGCGGTGGCCTCGTCGAGCACGACCACGCGCGGCGCCTTCAGCAGCAGCCGGGCCAGCGCCAGGCGCTGCTTCTCGCCACCGGACAGCCGGTAGCCGCGGTCGCCGACGACCGTTTCCAGCTGGTCGGGCAGCGCCTCGACCAGCTCGCCGATCTGCGCGGCGCGCAGCGCCGCCCACATCTCCTCCTCGCTCGCCTCCGGGCGGGCGTAGCGGAGGTTGGCGCCGATGGTGTCGTGGAAGAGGTGCGGGTCCTGCATGACCACGCCCACGGTGTCGCGCAGCGAGGCGAGCGTGGCGTCCCGCACGTCCATCCCGTTGATCCGGACCGCGCCCTCGTTGACGTCGTAGAGCCGGGAGACCAGCGAGGTGATCGTGGTCTTGCCAGCGCCGGAGTGGCCGACCAGGGCGATGAGCGAGCCCGGCGCGGCCGTGAACGACACGCCGTTGAGCACCGGCTGGGACGGGCCGCCCGTCTCCGCCCTGGCGACCGACTCCAGTGAGGCCAGCGACACCTCCTCGGCCGACGGGTAGCCGAAGCGCACGTCGTCGAACTCGATCGTGACGGGCCCGCCGGGCAGCGGCCGGGCGTCCGGCTTGTCCGCGACCATCGGCCGGAGGTCGAGGATCTCGAAGACCCGGTCGAAGCTCACCAGGGCGGTCATCACGTCCACGTGCACGTTGGACAGCGAGGTCAGCGGCCCGTACAGGCGCATCAGCAGGGCCGCCAGCGCCACCAGCGTGCCGAGCTCGAAGACGTCGCCGACGGCCATCACCCCACCGATGCCGTAGACGAGCGCGGTGGCCAGCGCCGCGACCAGGCCGAGCGCGACCCGGAAAATGGTGGCGTACATGCCGACGGTGACGCCCACGTCGCGGACCCTGGCGGCCCGGTCGCTGAACATCCGCGCGTCGTCCTCGGGCCTGCCGTAGAGCTTGGCCACCATCGCGCCCGCCACGTTGAAGCGCTCGGTCGTGACCGAACTCATCTCGGCGTCGAGCTGCATCTGCTCGCGGGTCAGCGCCGACATGCGCCGGCCGACCCATTTGGCCGGCACGATGAAGATCGGCAGCAGGATCAGCGCGACCAGCGTGACCTGCCACGACAGCACCAGCATGGCGCCGAGCACCAGGACGAGGCTGACCACGTTGGACACCACCGACGACAGCGTGCTGGTCAGCGCGCGCTGGGCGCCGATGACGTCGGTGTTGAGCCGGGAGACCAGCGCGCCGGTCTGCGCGCGCATGAAGAACGCCACCGGCATCCGCTGGACGTGGTCGAACACCTCGGTGCGCAGGTCGAAAATCAGCCCCTCGCCGATGCGGGAGGAGAACCAGCGCTGCACCAGGGTCAGGCCGGCGTCGACCAGCGCGAGCACCGCGATCGCCACGGCCAGGCCGATCACGACCTCGCTGCGCTCGGCCAGGATGCCGTCGTCGATGATCGCCTTCATCAGCAGCGGGTTGGCGACCACGATCACCGCTCCCGCCACCACCAGCAGCAGGAAGGCGACGATCTGCTTGGTATAGGGCCTGGCATAGCCGGCGATGCGCCTGACCGTGCCAGGCGAGAGCCGTTGTTTGGTCACCGAGCCGTCGCGCCGCAGCGAGGCCCACACCGACGGACCGAAACCGCCGCCCATCATCGCCATATAGGGAGTCCCTCCTCCCTCAGCAGAGCGTCACAGCGCCGTCCGGCGATTCCCACATCAGCTCAAGGCGAAAACGGGCCTCACGAGCCGCCCGCGAACAGGGCCCTCAGGCGCTCGGCCTGCTCGGCGCCCTCCGCGGCGCGCTGCTCCTCCAGGGTGCGCCCCTGCGCTCCCTGGAGGAGTCGCTTGGTCGCCGCCGCCGCGTCCCGGTTGGTCGACAGCAGCTGCGCGGCCTTCTCCTGTACGGCCTTCGCCAGGTCCCCCCCGGCGACCACCCGCTCGGCCAGGCCGATGCGGTAGGCCTCGTCCGCCTCCACCACCCTGGCCGTCAGGCAGATGTCGATCGCCTTGGCCAGGCCTACCAGGTCCACCAGCGGCTTGGTGCCGGTCAGATCGGGCACCAGCCCCAGTGCGGGCTCTTTCATGCAGAACTTGACATCGTCGGCCACGATGCGCAGGTCACAGGCGAGCGCGAGTTGAAATCCCGCGCCGATCGCGTGACCCCGCACGGCCGCGATGGAAACTATCTCTGGGCGGCGTAGCCACAGGAACCCCTGCTGGGCCTGCTCGAGCAGCTCCTCGAACGATGCGCTGTCGAGCCGCGCCGCCGAGCTGAACGAGCCCTGGCCGGGCACCCCCTCAGGGGTGAACATGCGCAGGTCGATCCCCGCCGAGAAGGACGGTCCCTCACCGTTCACCACGACCACGCGAACCCGCTCCGGCAGATTGTCACCGATACGAGCCAGGGCCGACCAGGTAGCGAACGTCTGAGCGTTCCGCTTGTCCGGCCGGTCCAGTGTGATCGTCGCGATCTCACCGTCCACCTCGAAGCGCAGTCCGATCTCCGCCAGTCTTTCGGCGGAAACGTCCTCCGTATACCCCCCGCGCTGTTGTGGCGCCTTCGCTTCCGACATCGCCCGCTCCCTCGTCCACTGTCCGTCGCGCCCGAGCTTACAGAATATGATTCTGGCTCGGGCGCGACGTCGGCGGCTAGGGACGAGCGGCTGCGGTCGCACGTTCCGAGGCGGCCGTCAGCGCTTGGACTTACCTCGGGTCGCCCCGCCGCGCCCGCGCAGAGTCACTCCGGACTCGCTCAGGATGCGATGGATGAACCCGTAGGACCGGCCGGTAGAAGCGGCCAGGGCGCGGATGCTCTCACCCGCGGCATAGCGCTTCTTTAGATCTCCGGCCAGCTTCTCACGATCGGCCCCGGTGACCCGGGTGCCCTTCTTCAGTGTCTCGGCCACGAGTACCTCCTGTAGTGCCGGACTTCCGCAGCGTTACTCCGCCATGATCAGTCATTTCAGCGGGATCGGCTACCTACTCCACGGGAAAAGATCCGTACCCACCCAAATTAAGATCAGGCAAGTGCCACAAGATCGGAAAATTCCTCGCTCCACGCGTCTTCAGTTCCGTCTGGCAGCAAGATCACCCTATCCGGTGAAAGGGCATCAACGGCACCCTCGTCATGGGTAACCAGGACGATCGATCCTGAATACGACCTCAGAGCGGTGAGAACCTGCTCCCGGCTGACCGGATCGAGGTTGTTGGTGGGCTCGTCGAGCAGCAGCACGTTGGCGCTGGAGAGCACCAGCATGGCCAGCGCCAGGCGGGTTTTCTCGCCGCCGGACAGGACTCCGGCGGGCTTGTCGACGTCGTCGCCGGTGAACAGGAAGGAGCCGAGGACCTTGCGCAGCTCGGTGTCAGTGAACGTTCCGCCTGCCGAACGCATGTTCTCCAGAAGCGTTCTGTCACTGTCGAGCGTCTCGTGCTCCTGGGCGTAATAACCGACCTTCAGGCCGTGGCCGGGCTTGATCGCGCCGGTGTCGGGGCGCTCGATCCCGCCGAGCAGCCGCAGCAGCGTGGTCTTGCCGGCGCCGTTGAGCCCGAGGATGACAACCCTGTGACCTCGATCGATGGCCACGTCGACGTCGGTGAAGACCTCCAGGGACCCGTAGGACTTCGACAGGCCCTCCGCCATCAGCGGGGTGCGCCCGCACGGCTGGGGGTCGGGGAAGCGCAGCTTGGCGACCTTGTCGCCCTGGCGCACCTCCTCGGTGCCGGACAGCAGCCGGTTGGCGCGGCGCATCATGTCCTGGGCCGCCTTGGCCTTGGTGGCCTTGGCGCGCATCTTGTCGGCCTGCGCGAGCAGCGCGCCCGCCTGCTTCTCGGCGTTGGCCCGCTCGCGCTTGCGGCGCTTCTCGTCGGTCTCCCGCTGCGCCAGATAGGTCTTCCAGCCGACGTTGTAGTGATCGACCGAGGACCTGTTGGCGTCGAGGTGGAGGACCTTGTTGACCGTGGCTTCAAGAAGCTGGACGTCGTGGCTGATGATCACCAAGCCGCCCTGATGAGAGCGCAAAAAATCACGAAGCCACCCGATTGAGTCCGCATCTAGGTGGTTTGTCGGCTCATCGAGAAGGAGAGTTTCCGCTCCGCTGAAAAGAATTCTCGCCAATTCGACGCGTCTGCGCTGGCCCCCGGAAAGCGTCTTCAACGGCTGTCCCAGGACCCGGTCCGCGAGTCCCAGGCTGGAGGAGATGGAGGCGGCCTCCGACTCCGCGGAGTAGCCGCCCAGGACGTGCATCTGGTCCTCGAGCCGGCCGTACTGCCGCACGGCCTTCTCCTGCGTGCGCTGGTCGGCCGAGGACATGCCGGCCTCGGCCTCGCGCAGCCTGCGCAGCACCTCGTCGAGGCCGCGGGCCGACAGGATGCGGTCGCGGGCGAGCACCTCCAGGTCGCCGGTGCGCGGGTCCTGGGGCAGGTAGCCGACGTTGCCGGTGGTGGTCACGGTGCCGGCGGCGGGCAGCGCCTCGCCCGCCAGCACCTTGGTCAGGGTCGTCTTGCCCGCGCCGTTACGGCCGACAAGGCCTATCTTGTCGCCGGGGTTGACGCGGAAGGAGGCACTCTCGATGAGCAATCGCGAGCCCGCACGCAGTTCGATGTCAGTAGCAATGATCATGGCGAAGGAAACACTCCCGAGGTAGGAAACGAGGGATTGGGCGCGCGGCGCCGGTCAATCGGGAGTGTGCATACCGATCAGTGTAGGCCCCTGATCGGGAGCCCCACCTCTGCTTTCTGTGTCCCCCGAGGCCCGGCGAAGATCACCGGACCTCGCTGGTCAGGCCCCTGACAGCGCCCCACGTACAACGTCCGGAGACGGCTTCTGATTTCCCGCGCCGCCCGCCGGTTTTGAAACGATTCACCTCGCGGTCTCAGCCGGTCCTACGCGCTCCGCTCGACTCGCGTACGACCAGGTCCGGCTGGAAGATGACCTGCCGGTGCCGGTGCCGCTCAGGGGCGGTCACCTCTTCCAGCAGCAGGTCGATGGCGGTGCGGCCGAGCAGCTCGCGCGGCTGGCGCACCGACGACAGCGGGATCGCCGCGGCGGCGGCGAAGTCGATGTCGTCGTAGCCGACGATGGCCATGTCCTCGGGCACCCGCAGCCCGCACGCCGCCATGGCCTGCAGGAACCCCAGGGCCAGCACGTCGTTGGCGCACAGGGCGGCGGTGGGCCGCTCGCCGTCCGGCAGCGCCGCCAGGCGCTCACCGGCGGCCCGCCCGGCCGCGACGCTCAGCGTGGGCGTGAGGCGGTCGATCAGCTCGACGCCGTCACCCGCCGCGTGGACGGCGTCGCGGACGCCCGCGCGGCGGTCGGCCATCTGCTTGATCGACAGCGGCCCACCGACGAACGCGATCCGCCGGTGCCCCCGCTCGACCAGGTGCGCCCCGGCCGCGTGGCCGCCGAGCCGGTCGTCGACCGCCACCGAGCACTGCGGGCCGGGAGCGGGGCTGTCGACGAGCACCACGGGCGTGCCTCGGGCGGCGAGCTCGGCCAGGTGGGGGCCGGCGGCGTCGACCGGGGTGATCAGGATGCCGAGGACCCGCTGCTGTTCGAGCTGGTCGAGGTGGCGGCGCTCGCGGGCCGGGTCGGCGGCGCTGTTGCAGAGCACCAGCATCGTGTCGTGCTCGTCGGCGAGCGCCTCGGCACCCCGCGCGACGTCGGTGAAGAACGGGTTGGACACGTCGAGGACGACCAGCCCGACCGTGCGGCTGCGCCCGGCCCGCAGGTGACGGGCCACCTCGTTACGGACGAAGCCCAGCTCGCGGATCGCCGTGAGGACCCGTTCACGCGTGGCGGGCGAGACGACCTCGGGGCGGTTGAGCACGTTGCTGACCGTGCCGACCGAGACGCGCGCCAGCCGCGCGACCTCCTTGATGCTCGTGGTCGCCATTGATCCCCGTGAGCCGTGCCACTGTGAACGCGCTCATCATAGCCACGTTGAATCGTCTCAAGCGGATCGTCCCAACCGGATCGTCCCAACCGGATCGTCTCAGGCCGGGTCCACCACCCGGATCCTGACCGCGCGGAACAGCTGCGGGGTGTCACGCAGGATCGCCAGCCTCGGGTCCGGCACGACGAGGAACGGCTCTGCCTCCAGCGCCAGCAGCGGCGCCAGCCTGCGGTCGGAGCGCAGGGAGTCGACCGCCTTGCGGTCGCCGCCCAGCACCACCGCGTCGAGCTCCCCCAGATGGGGTGACAGCACGCGCAGCGCCGTGTCGGCCGCCACCTCGAAGACCTTGCTCGCCTGGTTGTCCCGGCGCCTGGCGAAGCGCTGCTGCGACCAGCCGCCCGCCGCCGTCCGCCCCTGGACCAGGCGTGCGCCCACCTTGGACGCCACCAGCGAGCCGCCGTGGAAGACCCCTGCCGCGTAACCGCCGAGCCGCACCAGCACCACGCCCACCCGCCGCTCGGCCCGCGCGTGCTCGACCAGCCTGGTGACGTGCGGCGGCCCGGGCCTCATCGGCGGGAAGGGCGCGTGCAGCTCCGCCACGCCGCCGTCGGCGGCCACCAGCCGCACCGTCCGCTCGTCACCGGACGCCTCGAACGGTCCGTGCCGCCCGGCGAACCCGTCGATCCATGGGTGCACCCGCTCCGGCGGCACCGAGACCCACCGGCCGCCGCCCTTCGCCGGTCGCGTGCCCATGCCGGAAGGCTAGCCCATGCCGAATCCCAGCCGACGAAGTATGGAATACACGGAAAATGTCGGTAAATTTCATTTCACCAGGGTGTCGCCGTAGCCCACCCAGCCACCATCATCACTACGTGTCCTCCCTGCTCACCGGCCCCATCGTGGATCTCGACACCGGGGCCGTCATCGCTTACCCAGCGGCGCTGGACGCCTCAGGTCACCTCCGGGCGGCCCCCTTGCCCATGATGCTGGACCTTCCCATGCGCGTCGCCCTGGCCGGGGCCGGCGCGATGGCACCCCTGCACGACGCGCTGCACCGCGCCGGACGCCATCCCCGCGAGGCCATCCTGCTGTTGCACGGCCCGTGCGCCGAGAGCGACCGGCCGGTGCTCCGGGTCGTGCTCGAAGCCCTGCGCAACCACGGCTACCTGGTGGGCTTCGGCGGCGCCGGCGGCCAGAGCGCGCCCCTCGACCTGATCGCGGACGCCGCGCCGTACCTGGTGGGGCTGGCGCCCGACGTGGTCGCGCGGGCGCCGCGCGACCACCGGGCGACGGCGGTGATGCGGGCGGTGGCGTCCCTGGCGCGGGGCGTCGGCGCGCACGTGCTGGCGCCGGGCGTCACGACCGAGGCGGAGCTCGCGGCGGCCCGCGCGCAAGGGGCACGGCTGGCGCACGGCCCGCTGCTGGCGCCGGGGCCGGACGGGCGGATCCGGGTGCCGTTGCCGCCCCCCGTCGAGTCGTCCGCCACGGTCACGCTCGGCCCACGGGTGCAGGAGCTGCTGCTGCCCGCGGTGACGCTGCCCGTCGCGGCGAAGGCGGAGGATGCGGTGGAGGCGTTCGGGCACGAGCCGACGATCACCAGCGTGATCCTGGTGGACGAGTACCAGCGGCCCGAGGGCAGCCTGGACCGCAGCCGGTTCCTGCTGTCGATCGCCTCCCGGTACGGGCACGCGCTGCACGGCTCGAAGCCGGCCCGGCGGCTGGCCGACACGCCGCGCACGGTGCCGAAGAGCACTCCGGCGGTCGCGGCGATGCAGGTGGCGGGCCGGGACGGGCTGCGCGTCTACGACGACCTGGTGGTCACCGACGAGCTCAATCGCTGCCTGGGGATCGTCCGGGTGTCGGATCTGATCCGGCAGGTGGCGACGGCGCATGTCTGACGGCGCGTAACGACTGTGCGCGCCCTCTGGGCACGGGGACCCGGGCCAGGGTAGGAAAGGAGTCGTGACTCGGCAGCTGAACAGACGGGCCCTGCTCGGCGCGGGAATGCTGGCCGGTGTGGCCGCGTGCACCGCCACGCCGTCCCCCACCCCCGAGGGATCGCCCTCCTTCGCCCCGGACGACTGGGCGTCGGTCCGGGCGCAGTTCACGCTCGATCCGGCGTACGGGCAGTTCGCGGCGTTCGTCCTGGCGCCCGCGCCCGCCACCGTGCGGGAGGCGATCAGGCGGCATCGTGACGGCCTCGACGCCGACCCGCACTACCTGCCCGGAGGCAACGCCTCGCCGGACGACTCCGTCCTGGAGACCGCCGCGCGCTTCATCGGCGCCGACTCCCGCGACATCGCCCTGACCGACAGCACCACGATGGGCCTCGGCCTGCTCTACTCCGGCCTGAGGCTGCGCCCCGGCCAGGACGTGCTCACCACCGAGCACGACTTCCTCGCCACCCACGAGGGCGTGCGGCTGCTCGCCGACCGGACGGGCGCGAAGGTGCGCAGGATCAGGCTGTACGACGATCCCGCGCACGCGTCGGCGGACCGGATCGTGAGCGCGATCAAGGATGGCCTGCGGCCGCGCACCCGGGTGGTGGCGGTCACCTGGGTGCACTCCAGCACCGGGGTGCGACTGCCGATCCGGGCCATCGCCGACATGCTGGCCGAGGCCAACAAGGGCCGCGACGAGCAGGACCGGGCGCTGCTGTGCGTGGACGGGGTGCACGGGTTCGGCGCGATGGCCGACGAGGTCGGGGACCTGGGCTGTGACTTCCTGGCGACCGGCACGCACAAGTGGCTGTTCGGGCCGCGCGGCACCGGCTTCCTGTGGGGGCGTGCGTGGGACGCGCTCGCGCCGGTCATCCCGGGGTTCGGGCGGGCCTCGTTCGTGGCCTGGCAGCGGCGTGAGGGGCCGCTCGACACCACGGCGCAGCTGGCGACCCCGGGCGGCTACAAGGCGTTCGAGCACCGGTGGGCGATGACGCAGGCGTTCAACTTCCAGCAGGCGATCGGCAAGGACCGCATCCAGCGGCGCACCCAGGAGCTGGCGACCCGGCTGAAGGCGGGCCTGCGCGACATTCCGCACGTCCGGCTGGTCACCCCCGAATCCCCCGACCTGTCGGCGGGCCTGGTGTGCTGCACGATCGACGGCCTCCAGCCCGAGGAGGCGGTGAACCGGCTGCACGACCAGAAGGTGATCACCAGCACCACCCCGTACTTCCCGCCGCTGCTGCGCTTCGGCACCAGCATCGTCACCGACCCCGACAAGGTGGACCTGGCCATCGCGGCGGTGAAGGGACTCACCTGACCGCTGACGAGCCGGGCTCGCCCCGCTGGAGCGGGGCGAGCGGCCTGACAACGGACGCGCCGATCCCGGACGGTGAGCTCCGTCCGGGATCGGCGGTGACCTTCGTCAGATGCGGCAGGCGTAGATGTCGGTGACCAGGATGGCCCGCGCGCCGAGGTCCCAGAGCTGGTCCATGACCTGCTGGTGGCCCTTGCGGCGGACCATCGCGCGCACGGCCACCCAGCCCTCGCGGTGCAGCGGCGAGACCGTCGGCCCCTCCATGCCGGGAGTGAGCGCGATGGCCTCCTCGATCCGCTCGGCGCGGATGTCGTAGTCCATCATGACGAAGTCGCGGGCGTGCACGACCCCCTGGAAGCGGCGGACGAGCTGCTCGGCCGCCGGCGTCTCGGGCGAGCTCTGGCGCTTGATGAGCACGGCCTCCGAGCGCATGATCGGCTCGCCGAACACCTCGAGGCCGACGTTGCGCAGGGTGGTGCCGGTCTCCACGACGTCGGCCACCGCGTCGGCGACGCCGAGTCTGATCGCGGTCTCGACGGCGCCGTCGAGCTTGATGACGCGGGCGTCGACGCCCTCCTCGGAGAGGTACTTGTCGAGCAGGCCGGCGTAGGAGGTGGCCACGCGCAGTCCCTGCAGGTCCTTGACGGAGGTCATCGTGCCGGCGTTGCAGGCCAGGCGGAAGGTGGATCCGCCGAAGCCGAGCGGCATGATCTCCTCGACCGGCGCGCCGGAGTCGATGAGCATGTCCCGGCCGGTGATGCCGACGTCGAGGGTGCCCTCGCCGACGTAGACGGCGATGTCGCGGGGGCGCAGGAAGAACAGCTCGCAGCCGTTGTCCTCGTCGACGACGACGAGCTCCTTGCTGTCTCTTCGAGACCGGTAGCCGGCCTCCTTGAGCATGATCTGGGCGGCCTCACTGAGTGCGCCCTTGTTCGGTACGGCCAGACGTAGCATGTCTGTTCCTCGGTGTCGTCCATGTTCGCGGGTGTGGGCGGAGGCGGGCGCGGGGCGCCCTAGAGATGCTTGTACACCTCGTCCAGCCCGATCCCTTTCGCGATCATGAGCACCTGCACGTGGTAGAGAAGCTGCGAGATCTCCTCGGCGGCCCGGTCATGGGACTCGTGCTCGGCCGCCATCCAGCTCTCGGCGGCCTCCTCCACGACCTTCTTGCCGATGGCATGGACGCCGGCGTCGAGCGCGGCCACGGTGCCCGAACCAGCGGGCCGGGTCTGCGCCTTCTCGGACAGCTCGGCGAACAGCTCTTCGAAGGTCTTCATGATCTCTCTCGTCGGTCGGCTGACGTGCGAGTCAAGCCTAGTCTGCGCGGGCACCTGGCGATGCCGCGCGTCCGCCAGGCGAGACCAGGCACACTCATACGCCGCTCTTGGCGCAACCCATACCGACATGACGAACGGCGCCGCCCGCCGCACCCCGCGAAGGGGTACGGCGGGCGACGCCGCAGATCAACACGAGCCGATCAACACAGCCAGGCGCACCTCAGCCGGTCAGCGCTCGAAGCGGCGGCCACCCGAGGCGCGGCGGTCGTCGGAGCGGAAGCCGCCCCTGGCGCCACGGTCGTCCGGACGGGAGCCGCCGGAGCGGTAGCCGTCACGCGGGCGGTCGTCGGAGCGGACGCCGTGGTCGGCCGCGAACGGCCGGGCCCGGTCGCCGAACGAGCGGCCACGGTCGTCCGACCGGTAACCACCCGAGGCGCCCTCGCGAGCGCCACCGCGATCTCCCTCACGGGAGCCGCCGCGGTCCTCGGAGCGGAAACCGCCACTGGCGCCACGGTCGTCGGAGCGGAAACCGCCACGCTGGCCGCGGTCGTCCCGGCGGAAGCCGCCGCGGTCGCCGGCCGGCCTGCGGTCACGGTCCTCGATGGGAGCGGCCGTGGCCGGACGGTCGCCGTTCTCGTGACGTCGAGGGCGCCGGTCGTCAGCCGACGCGCCCCCGAAAGGGCGCTCACCACCGTCATGGCGACGGGGGCGACGCTCGCCACCGTCGAACTCGCGGCGGGGACGGCGGTTGCGACGGTCGGAGGAGCCGCTGTGACCGCCCTCGCGGCGGGCGCGCAGCGGCTTGCGGACGTCGGGCTCCCAGACGGGGATGGCCTCACCGCTGGGCGTGCGCGCCCCGGCGACCTCGGCCAGGCGCGGGTGCCCGGGAGCGGCCTTGAGCCGGAACGGCTGGATGCCGGCCCGCTTGGTCAGCGCGTCGGTGGAGCGGCGCTCGTTCGGCAGCACCAGGGTGACGACGGTGCCCTTCTCGCCGGCACGCGCCGTACGGCCGCCGCGGTGCAGGTAGCTCTTGCTGTCCTGCGGCGGGTCGACGTGCAGCACGAGGCTGATGTTGTCGACGTGGATGCCGCGGGCGGCGACGTCGGTGCAGACGAGCACGTTGACGGAGCCCTCGCGGAACTCGGCCAGGATGCGGGTGCGCTGGTTCTGGCGCTTGCCGCCGTGCAGTCCGCCGGCCTTGACGCCGACCCGGGCGAGCTGCTTGCACAGGCGGTCGACGCCGTGCTGGGTCCGGACGAAGATGATCGTACGGCCTTCGCGGTTGGCGATCTCGGCCGTGACGTCGAACTTGTCGTCCCTGCTGACCTGCACGACGTGGTGCTCCATCGTGTCGACCGGGGAGGTCGCGGGGGCGACGGAGTGCGTGATCGGGTTTCTGAGGAAACGCCGCACGAGCTTGTCCACGTCGCCGTCGAGCGTCGCGGAGAACAGCAGCCGCTGCCCGTCGGTCGGGGTCTGCGCGAGCAGCTCGGTGACGACGGGGAAGAAGCCGAGGTCGCACATGTGGTCGGCCTCGTCGAGGATGCTGATCCGCACCTCGGCCAGCGAGCACTCACCCTGGCGGATGAGGTCGCCGAGACGGCCCGGCGTGGCGATGACGATGTCGACGCCGCGGCGCAGCGCCTCGATCTGCTTGCCCATGGACATGCCGCCGACGATGACCTTCATGCGCAGGCCGAGTCCGCGGCCGAGCGGCTCAAGGGCGTCGTGCACCTGGAGCGCGAGCTCGCGGGTCGGCACCAGGATCATCGCGCGGGGACGGCCGGGGGTCGGCCGGACGCCTGCCAGCCGTGCCATGGTGGGCAGACCGAAGGCGAGGGTCTTGCCGGAGCCGGTCTGGCCGCGGCCGAGGACGTCGGCGCCGGTGAGCACGTCGGGGATCGTCGCGCTCTGAATGGGGAACGGGCTGTCGATGCCCTGCTTGGCCAGGCCGGTCACGAGGGGCTTGGGCAGGCCGAGCTCCTCGAAGCCGAGGACCTGCTCGGGGGTCGTTTCGGGCATGACAGCGTCAAGCATGGTCACGAAATTCGTGCCTTTCAGTCGAAGTGGCACGTCACTTCTGCGAAAGGACGAGCCAGGGTCGTACGGCGATCATGCCGTACACATTGCAGTGCGCCCGCCGTGGGGCGGAGCGAGGGGGAAGGCGCACCTGGGGCGCCGGCCGCAGGCGGCGCGGGACGCGCGATGAGGCGTCAGGTGTCCTAAGGTGCCAACACGGGGCGGATCAAGACTATTCCCATGCGGAGCTCGGAAATCCCGAACCCCTCGACACGCTGAAGCGGCTGACGCGGGGCGCCAGCCGTACAGCCTGAAATGATCAGACGTTGAATCCTAGCATACGAAGCTGCTCGCGCCCCTCATCGGTGATCTTGTCCGGGCCCCATGGCGGCAGCCAGACCCAGTTGATCTTCACGTCGGAGACCATGCCCTCGAGCGCGGAGTGGGCCTGGTCCTCGATCACGTCGGTGAGCGGGCAGGCGGCACTGGTCAGCGTCATGTCGATGGTGGCGACGGGCTTGCCGCCGTCGGCGGGATCGAGGTTGAGGCCGTAGATGAGCCCCAGGTCCACGACGTTGATGCCGAGCTCGGGGTCCACGACGTCCTTGAGCGCCTCCATCACCTCCTCGACGGTGGCGTCACCATCGAGGTCGATCGGGGTCTCGACCGGTTTGCTCATCCTGCAGCACTCCTCACAACAGCGTCCTTGTAGGCCATCCAGGAAAGCAGCGCGCACTTCACGCGCGCCGGGAACTTGGCCACCCCGGCGAACGCGACCGCGTCGCCGAGCACGTCCTCGTCGGCCTCCACCTGTCCCCTGCCCTGCATCAGGCGGGTGAACTCGTCGACCACGGAGAGCGAATCCTTGACCGTCGAGCCGGTGGTGAGCTCGTACAGCACCGAGGCCGCGGCCTGGCTGATCGAACAACCCTGCCCGTCGTAGGAGACGTCCTCGATCTTGCCCGCGTCGCCCATCTTGACGCGCAGGGTGATCTCGTCGCCGCAGGTCGGGTTCACGTGGTGAACCTCGGCGTCGTACGGCTCGCGGAGCCCCCGCCCCTGCGGGTGCTTGTAGTGCTCCAGGATGAGTTCCTGGTACATCGACTCGCCGATCATGGCTATGCGAACACCTTCTGTACGTGGTGGAGGCCGCGCACCAGGGCGTCGATCTCCGCCGTGGTGTTGTACAGGTAGAAAGACGCCCGCGTGGTCGCCGGTATTCCGAACCGCAGGTGCAGCGGGCGCGCGCAGTGGTGCCCGACACGCACCGCGATGCCGAACCGGTCATCGAGGATCTGGCCCACGTCGTGCGGGTGGATGCCCTCCAGCGTGAACGACAGCGTGCCGCCCCGCAGGTCGAGCGAGTCGGGACCGATCAGGCGCAGGGTGGGCACCTCGCGCAGGGCCTCCAGCGCGTACGCCGTCAGCTCCCGCTCGTGCGCCTCCACGGCGTCCATGCCGAGCCCGGTGAGGTAGTCGGCCGCGGCGCCGAGGCCGATCGCCTCGACGATGGGCGGCGTGCCCGCCTCGAACTTGTGCGGCACCGGCGCGTAGGTCGAGCGGTCCATCCAGACCGCCTCGATCATCTCGCCGCCGCCGAGGAACGGAGGCATCGCCTCCAGCAGCTCACCGCGGCCCCACAGCACGCCGATGCCCGAGGGGCCGACCATCTTGTGGCCGGTGAAGGCGACGAAGTCGACGCCCAGCTCGGTGACGTTCACGGGGTGGTGCGGCACCGACTGGGAGGCGTCGAGCATCACCAGCGCGCCGACCTCGCGAGCCCGCCCGAGCACCTCGGCGACCGGGTTGACGGTGCCGAGCACGTTCGACTGGTGGGCGATCGAGACGATCTTCGTCCGCTCGGTGACCAGCTCCGCCAGACCGGACAGGTCGAGGCGGCCCTCGTCGGTGACGCCGAACCACTTGAGCGTCGCGCCGGTGCGCTGCACGAGCATCTGCCACGGCACGATGTTGGAGTGGTGCTCCATCTCCGAGATGACGATCTCGTCACCGGGGCCCAGCGTGAAGCGGGGATCGGTGTTGGACCGGTTGCCGAAGGAGTAGGCGACCAGGTTGAGGGCCTCGGAGGCGTTCTTGGTGAAGATCACCTCGTCGCGCGACGAGGAGCCGACGAACGCGGCGATCTTGTCGCGCGCGTTCTCGTACGCCTCGGTCGACTCCGAGCCCAGCACGTGCATGGCGCGCCCGACGTTGCTGTAGTGCATCGCCAGGTGCTCACGCATGGTCTCGATGACCTGGGTGGGCTTCTGTGAGGAGTTGCCCGAGTCGAGGTAGACGAGCGGACGCCCGCCGGGCAGCTCGCGGGAGAGAACCGGGAAGTCCTTCCTGATCCTCTCCACGTCCAAGCTGGTGGAAGTCATGCAGACGCCCTCGTGTACTGCTCGTAGCCCTCGGCCTCGAGCTTGTCGGCCAGCTCCGGCCCACCCTCCTCGACGACCTTGCCGGCGGCGAAGACGTGCACGAAGTCGGGCTTCACGTAGCGCAGGATGCGGGTGTAGTGGGTGATCAGCAGCACGCCCGTCTCGCCGGACTCGCGGAAACGGTTCACGCCCTCGGACACCACGCGCAGCGCGTCGACGTCGAGGCCGGAGTCGGTCTCGTCGAGGACGGCGATCTTCGGCTTGAGCAGCTCGAGCTGGAGGATCTCGTGGCGCTTCTTCTCGCCGCCGGAGAAGCCCTCGTTCAGGTTGCGCTGGGCGAAGGCGGCGTCGATGTGCAGGGCGTCCATGCCGGCCTTGAGGTCCTTGGCGAACTGGCGCAGCTTGGGCGCCTCGCCGTGGACGGCGGTGACGGCCGAGCGCAGGAAGTTGGACACCGACACGCCGGGCACCTCGACCGGGTACTGCATGGCGAGGAACAGGCCGGCGCGGGCGCGCTCGTCGACCGACAGCTCCAGCATGTCGACGCCGTCGAGCAGCACCTGGCCGCCGGTGATCGTGTACTTGGGGTGGCCCGCGATGGCGTAGGCGAGGGTGGACTTGCCGGAGCCGTTGGGGCCCATGATGGCGTGGGTCTCGCCCGACTTCACGGTCAGGTTGACGCCGTTCAGGATCTGCTTGTCCCCGACGGCGACCTGGAGGTCACGGATCTCAAGGGTGGACATGTGTTTTATGACTCCTTCGAGAGCGAGACGAGCACGTCATCGCCGTCGATCTTCACTGTGTAGACGTTCACGGGCTTGGTCGCGGGCGGGCCGGTGGGCTTGCCCGAGTGGATGTCGAAACACGAGCCGTGCAGCCAGCACTCCAGCGTGCCGTCGTAGACGTCGCCCTCGCTGAGCTTCACCTCGGCGTGTGAGCAGACGTCGTGCAGGGCGAACACCTCGTCGCCCTTGCGCACCAGCGCCACGGGGGTCTCCCCCACCTCGACGCCGATCACCCCCTCGTCGGGGATGTCGCTGACCTTGCACACCTTCTCGAATTCACTCATCGTGCGAGCTCCGCCTCCACGGCGCTCATCACGCGGTCGCGGATCTCCTCGATCTGGATCTTCTCGATGAGCTGGCCGAGGAAGCCCCGGATGACCAGGCGGCGAGCCTCGTCGAAGGGGATGCCGCGGGCCTGGAGGTAGAAGATGTGCTCGTCGTCGAGCCGGCCCGACGTGGAGGCGTGGCCCGCGCCGGCGACCTCGCCGGTGAGGATCTCCAGGTTGGGGACCGAGTCGGCGCGGGCGCCGTCGGTGAGGATCAGGTTGCGGTTGAGCTCGTAGGTGTCGGTGCCCTCGGCCTCGACCCTGATGATCACGTCGCCGATCCAGACGGCGTGCGCCCCCTCGCCCTGCAGCGCGCCGCGGTAGTCGACGTTGCTCTTGCAGTTGGGCGTGGAGTGGTCGACCAGGAGGCGGTGCTCCAGGTGCTGGCCCGCGTCGACGAAGTAGACGCCGGCCAGGTCGGCGTCGCCGCCGGGGCCGGTGTAGGACACGCTCGGCGACAGCCGCACCAGGTCGCCGCCCAGGGTCACCACGAAGCTGCGGAAGGTGGCGTCCTTGGCGAGCTGGGCGTGGTGGTGGGAGACGTGCACGGCGTCGTCCTGCCAGTCCTGCAGGCTGACGACCCTGAGCGTGGCGCCGTCGCCGACGAGGAACTCGACGTTGCTGGCGTAGACGGCGCTGCCCTGGTGCTCGAGGACGACGATGGCCTCGGCCAGCGGCTCGACCACGACCACGATGTGGCCGTAGGACGCGCCGTCGACGCCACCGCCCCGCACCTCGACGCGGACGGGCTCGGTGAGCACGGCCTCCTTGGGCACGGTCACCACCAGCGCCTTCTCGAAGGCGTTGTAGGCCTGCGCGCTGACCCGGTCGGCCGGCACGTAGGCGCGGCCGATCCGGGAGTCCTCGCGGCCCACCCACTCGGCGCTGACGCCGGCCGGGGTGTAGGCCTGGGTGAGCACCTGGCCGGTGACCTCGGCCTTGCCGTCGTGCAGGCCGCGCAGGCGTGACAGCGGCGTGAAGCGCCACGCCTCCTCACGACCCGTCGGGACCTCGAAGTCGTCCAGCTCGTAGGACGCCTTCTCGTGCAGGGTCGACAGGGGCTTCTCGTTCAGGCCCATCAGCCGACGGCTCCTTCCATCTGCAGCTCGATCAGCCGGTTGAGCTCGAGCGCGTACTCCATGGGCAGCTCACGCGCGATCGGCTCGACGAAGCCGCGCACGATCATCGCCATCGCCTCGTCCTCCTCGAGCCCGCGGCTCATGAGGTAGAACAGCTGGTCCTCGCTGACCTTGGAGACCGTGGCCTCGTGCCCCATCGAGACGTCGTCCTCGCGGACGTCGACGTAGGGGTAGGTGTCGGAGCGGCTGATCTGGTCGACCAGCAGCGCGTCGCACTTGACGGTGCTGGCGCTGCCGTACGCGCCCTCCTCGATCTGCACGAGACCGCGGTAGGAGGTGCGGCCGCCGCCGCGCGCCACCGACTTGGAGATGACGCTGGAGCTGGTGTGCGGCGCCAGGTGCACCATCTTGGAGCCGGCGTCCTGGTGCTGGCCCTCGCCGGCGAACGCGACGCTCAGCGTCTCGCCCTTGGCGTGCTCGCCCATCAGGTAGACGGCCGGGTACTTCATCGTGACCTTGGAGCCGATGTTGCCGTCGATCCACTCCATGGTCGCGCCCTCGTAGGCGACGGCGCGCTTGGTGACCAGGTTGTAGACGTTGTTGGACCAGTTCTGGATGGTCGTGTAACGGCAGCGGGCGTTCTTCTTCACGACGATCTCGACGACCGCGGAGTGCAGCGAGTCGGAGGAGTAGATCGGCGCGGTACAGCCCTCGACGTAGTGGACGTAGCTGTTCTCGTCCACGATGATCAGGGTCCGCTCGAACTGGCCCATGTTCTCGGTGTTGATCCGGAAGTACGCCTGCAGCGGGATCTCGACCTCGACGTTCGGCGGCACGTAGATGAACGAGCCACCGGACCACACCGAGGTGTTGAGCGCGGCGAACTTGTTGTCGCCCACCGGGATGATGGTGCCGAAGTACTCCTTGAAGAGCTCCTCGTGCTCCTTCAGGCCCGTGTCGGTGTCGACGAAGATGACGCCCTTCTCCTCGAGGTCCTCACGGATCTTGTGATAGACGACCTCGGATTCGTACTGGGCGGCGACGCCGGCGACGAGGCGCTGCTTCTCCGCCTCGGGGATGCCGAGCTTGTCGTAGGTGTTCTTGATGTCGGCGGGCAGCTCTTCCCAGGAAGCGGCCTGCTTCTCGGTCGAGCGCACGAAGTACTTGATGTTGTCGAAGTCGATGGTCGTGAGGTCGGAGCCCCAGGTCGGCAGCGGCTTCTTGTGGAACAGGCGGAGGCCCTTCAGGCGAAGGTCGAGCATCCACTCCGGCTCGTTCTTCAGCGCGGAGATGTTGCGGACGACCTCCTCGGACAGGCCGCGCTTGGCCGTCGCTCCGGCGACATCCGAGTCGGACCAGCCGAACTTGTAATTCCCGAGGCCTTCAAGCTCCGGGCGGTCGGTGACAGTCACCTTCCGGTCTCCTTGCTCTTGTCTCTATGTGCGGTATCGCCCAGCGATTGCGGGCTCACGTGCGTGGTGCAGACCCCGTCGCCGTGCGCGATGGTGGCCAGGCGCTGCACCGGTGTGCCGAGCAGTTGCGCGAACGCCTCCGTCTCGGCCTCACACAGCTGCGGGAACTCCGCCGCCACGTGGGCCACCGGGCAGTGGTGCTGACAGAGTTGGTCGCCACCCGACTTGGCCTTGCTGGCCGAGGCGGCGTAGCCCTCCGCCGACAGCGCCTGCGCCAGCACCTGCACACGCTGGTCGGCCGGCACTGTCCGCATGACCGGCTCCAGCCGCGTCAGCAGGCCGGACACCTGCGAGCGGGCGAAGTCGGTCACTGCTCGCTCGCCCATGCGCTCGGCCAGGAAGCGCAACGCGCTCCCGGCGAGGTCGTCATAGGCGTGCTCGAAAGCACTGCGCCCCGCGTCGGTGATGGCGAACAACTTGGCCGGTCGCCCTCGCCCGCGCTCACCGCGCGGACGCACCGTACGAGGTTCTATCATTCCGTCCGTGAGCAGCGCGTCGAGGTGCCGGCGGACGGCGGCGGGCGTGAGCCCGAGCCGCTCGCCCAGCGCCACGGCGGCGATGGGCCCGTGCTCCAGGATGAGCCGGGCGACGCGCGCACGGGTGCTGCGCTCGCTGCCTGGCTCGATGGTCGGCACGGGCTTCATCGGTCGCTCACCACTCCTGGTTCCGTATCGCGGGGAGCTTGCCTGTCGGCGTCACCCGTTCGACTCAGCGGATCGGGTTCGCTTCCTGTTTTGACAACATCAGTGTGCCGTAATTCCTTCCCCGTTCTCAAACGGATCCGGTCACCGGCTTAATGCAATTTCTCACGCAGGGTAGCCTTACCTAACTTTTCCTCCGCCGTCCCAGCACCATGAAACTCAGGATCGAGCAGGCGATGAGGACGAGCATGAAGGCGGCCATCGGCAGCGCCGAGTCCGACCCCACGACGCCGACCAGCGGGGCCGCGCCGGCGCCCAGCGCGAACTGCATCACGCCGAGCAGCGCCGAGGCCGAGCCGGCGATCTGCGGGGGCTGCTCCGCCAGGGACAGCGCCCCGGTGCCCGGCAGGACCAGGCCCTGGCCGCACATGATGACGAACAGCCCCGCGATGATCGCGGGCAGCCCGAGCCCCGTCGCGGCGCCGGCCACCATCAACCCGCCACCGGCCAGCGAGACGAACAACCCGATGACGACCAGCCTGACCGGCGGGACCCGGCCCGACAGCCGGCCGCCGACCTGGGCCATCACGGTCAGGCCGAGGGCGTTGATTCCGAAGATGAGCGAGAACTGCTGAGGCGTGGCCTCGTACACCTCCTGCAGCACGAACGGCGAGCCGGAGATGTAGGCGAACATCGCGGCGAAGGACAACCCGGCGGTGACCGCGTACCCCATGAAGGAGCGGTCGCGCAGCAGGTGCCAGAACGTGCGCAGGGTCTGCCCGAGCCCGCCGCCCGCCCGCTCGCTCGCGGGCAGCGTCTCGCGGACGCCGAAGAGCACGGCCAGCAGCAGGACCAGGCCCATCAGGCTGAGGGCGACGAACACGCCGCGCCAGGAGGTGAACGCCAGCAGCTGGGCCCCGGCGATCGGGGCCAGGATCGGCGCCAGACCGCTGACCAGCATGAGAGTGGCGAAGATACGGGCGATGGCGGCGCCGTCGTACAGGTCGCGGACCACGGCGCGGACGATGACCAGCGCCGCGCCGCCCAGCACGCCCTGCAGCAGGCGCAGCACGATGAGCACGGACACCGAGGGCGCGAACGCGCACAGCAGCGAGGAGACGGTGAAGCCCGCCACGCCCACGATGAGCGGCATCCTCCTGCCGCGCACGTCGCTCACCGGCCCGGCGACCACCTGGCCGACGGAGACGCCGATGAGACAGGCGGTGAGGGTGAGCTGGACCTGGGCGGGTCCGCTGAGCATCTCGCCGCTGATGGCGGGCAGCGCGGGCAGGTACATGTCGATGGACAGCGGCCCGATCGCCGACAGCGCTCCTAAGATGAGGAGCAGAAGACCTCGGCGGTCCTCCTTGACGACCGGTTGCGTGGCTTGTGCCACGGACATGCGGTACCCCTCTCCCTCATAGGCGTGTGTGACCCATGAGGGCCGAGGGAACAAACCAGCATTCAGTGCACCAAATTCCCACTTAGACCGCCAAATCCTACTTACCGGGATATTTCCTTCCGCGCTGACCTGCGGCCCGGACCGGCGCGGCCTGTCCCTAGACTCGTGGCCATGGAATCCCCAGCCGTCGAGCCGGCGGTCGAGCCAGCGGTTGAGCCAGCCGTTGAGATCGTCGAGCTGGTCAAGCGCTACGGCAGCGCCACCGCGATCGACGGCCTCACCCTGCGCGCCGGACGAGGCGCGGTCACGGCCGTCCTCGGCCCCAACGGCGCGGGCAAGACGTCCACGGTGGAGATCTGCGAGGGGTTCCGCAGGGCCGACGCCGGCACCGTGCGGGTGCTGGGGCTGCCCCCTGACGCCCCCGCGCTGCGTCCCCGGGTGGGCGTCATGCTGCAGTCCGGCGGCGTGCCGCCCGCGATGCGCTGCGGCGAGTGGCTGCGCCTCGTCGCCCGCTTCTACGCCCACCCGCTGGACGCGGACACGCTGCTGACGCGGCTCGGGCTCGCCGATCACGTACGCACTCCGTACCGCAGGTTGTCGGGCGGCCAGCAGCAGCGCCTCTCGCTGGCCGCGGCCGTGGTCGGCAGGCCTGAGCTGGTCTTTCTCGACGAGCCGACGGCGGGCCTGGACCCGCAGGCCAGGCACGCCTGCTGGGAGCTCGTCGGCGAGCTGAGGAGCGCCGGCGTCTCGGTGGTGCTGACCACCCACCACATGGACGAGGCCGAGCGGCTGGCCGACCAGGTGGTGATCATCGATCGCGGCCGGGTGGTCGCCGAGGGCAGCCCCGCCTCGCTGACCGGGGCCGAGCGGCAGCTCCGCTTCCGCGCCCGGCCGGGGCTGGCGCTGGAGGAGCTGCTCAACGCGCTGCCCGCCGGGAGCGCGGCCAAGGAGTCACCCGCCGGCCACTACATCATCGAGGGCCAGGTGGGGCCCGAGTTGCTGGCCACCGCGACGGCGTGGTGCGCGGCCGAGGGCGTCATGGCCGACGACCTGAGCATCGAGCGCCGCACACTCGAAGACGTGTTCCTGGAGCTGACGGGCAGGGAGCTGCGATGACCTCCGCGCTGGACTTCACCCCCGCCCCGGGCGCGGCGCCGCTGTCCCGGATGGTGCTGGCGCAGACGGGCGCCGAGGTCCGGGCCATGATGCGCAACGGCGAGCAGCTGCTGCTCACGCTGATCATCCCGGTGCTGTTGCTGGTCGGCTTCTCGGTGGCGCCGCTGATCGACGTCGGCGGCGGCAGCCGGGTCGGCTTCCTGACCCCCGGCGTGCTGGCGCTGGCCGTCATGTCGACCGCCTTCACCGGGCAGGCCATCGCGACGGGCTTCGAGCGGCGTTACGGCGTGCTCAAGCGGCTCGGCGCGACCCCGCTGTCCAGGGCCGGGCTGATGCTGGCCAAGACCCTCGCCGTCATCGCGGTGGAGGCCGTCCAGGTGGCGGTGCTCCTCCTGGTGGCGCTGGCGCTCGGCTGGCGGCCGCAGGGCTCGGCGGCGGCCGCGGTGCTGCTCATCCTGCTCGGCACGGCGGCGTTCAGCGGGCTGGGCCTGCTCATGGCCGGGCTGCTGCGGGCCGAGGCGACGCTGGCCGCCGCCAACCTCGTCTATCTGTTGCTGCTGGCGGCCGGCGGGGTGGTCTTCCCGCTGTCGAAGTTCCCGGACTCGGTGCGGCCGGTCCTGGAGCTGCTGCCCATCTCGGCGCTGACCGGAGGCCTGCGCGCGGTGCTCACCGGCGGCGCGGCGCTGCCGCTGAGCGCGGTGGCGGTACTGGCCGTGTGGGCGGTGGCGTCACTGGGGCTGGCCGCTCGCACCTTCCGCTGGGAGTGAACCTTTCGCTGGGAGTAAGCCGTAGCGGCGCCTGCTGAGCGCCGCCACCACGGTCAGCGGGACGGCGACCGCCGCCGCCAGTCCGAACAGCAGCGGGTACGACCCGTCCTCGGCCAGCGGCCCGGCCGCCCACGACGAGGCGGCGCCGCCCACGAAGAGCGAGGCGGCGAAGAAGGCCACCGTCGTCCCCCGGGCCTGCGGGACGACCGAGGTGGCCCAGGTCTGCAGCGAGGAGTGCATGAACGACCAGCCGCCGCCGAGCACCAGCGCGCTGACCGTCACCGTGGCCACGCTCACCTGGGCGGCGACGATGGCGTAGCCGGCGCACATCTGCGCGCCGCCGGCGGTGATCAGCAGCCAGACCGGCCAGCCCCGCGACAGCCGCATGACCAGCCGGGAGAACAGCCACACGCCGATCCCGTAGGTGGCGGTGCCGAGGCCCGCCACAGCGGTGGAGATCCCCTGGTGCTGCAGCGCGGTCGCCAGGAACGCCATCGTGCCGAGCAGCACGGCCCCCTCGACGAAGGCCAGCGCGAACACCAGCAGCGCCCACGGCCTGCGCAGCACCGTGCCGACGTGCCTGCCGAGGCCGCCGATCCGGGCGCGCGGCGGCTCCGGCACGCCGCGCAGCGCCAGGGCGCACACCAGCGCGCAGAGGGCGGGCACGGTGAAGACCACCCGCCAGCCCGTCAGGTCGCCGAGCAGGCCGCCGATCCCGGTGGCCGTGGCGGTGGCCAGCGCCATCACGCCCATCAGGTCGGACAGGGCGCGCTGGCGGACCGCGACCGCGACCGTGTCGCCGACGTAGGTGAGCGAGGTGGGGATCACCGCCCCGAAGCAGGCGCCGGCCACGATCCTGGCCACGACCAGCGTGCCGAGCTCCGGCATCAGGGCCGAGGCCAGACCGGTCAGCGCCGCGCCCACCAGGGCCGTCCGCATCACCCGCAGCCGTCCGAACCGGTCCGACAGCACGCCCCACAGGGGCTGCGACAGGCCGTAGGCGAGGAAGTAGCCGCTCGCCACGGCGACCGCGGTGGCGAGCGAGACGTTCAGGTCCACCGCGATGAGCACCAGCATGGGCGTCACGGCGAAGCGGTCGAAGCTGCTGACGAAACAGGCCGAGGAGAGCGCGATGGGTGGCTTGGCGAGGGTGACCGGCGAGGCGGAGGGGGTCATGGGTCCTATGCCAGATGTGTCGGGTGATCCGCTCATTATCACCATCCCTCCCTGCGGGAATGTCGGAGGGGGTCGGTACGCTCACCTGGCGAACCTGTTCAAAGGAGACCTCGTGACCGCCTTCGCCCTCGACGACCCGCTGGAGCGCGGACCCGGCCTGCCCCGGCCCGGCCACCTGCTGCGCACGGCCGCCGACTCCATCCCGCCGTCCGGGCTGGTGCTGCTGGCGATCGTCTCGGTGCAGCTGGGCGCGGGCTTCGCGAAGGAGCTGTTCGCGGCGCTGCCGCCGAGCGCGGTGGTGTTCCTGCGCATCGTCATGGGCGCGGTCATCATGGGGGCGGTGGCCAGGCCCAGGCTGCGCGGCCTGTCGCGGCGAGACTGGGCGGTCGGGCTCGGCTTCGGCGTGACGCTCGCGCTGATGAACCTGACCTTCTACGAGGCGCTGGCGCGGCTGCCGCTGGGCATCGCGGTGGCCATCGAGTTCCTGGGCCCGCTCGGCGTGGCCGTGGCGGCCTCACGGCGCAGGCTGGACCTGCTGTGGGTGGGGCTGGCCGGCGCAGGCGTGCTGCTGCTCGCGCCGTGGGGGGACTCCCAGACGGTCAGCTGGATCGGCATCGGCTTCGCGATGGTGGCCGGAGCCTGCTGGGCGGCCTACATCCTGCTCTCGGCGGCGGCCGGCGGCCGTTTCCCCGGCACCACCGGGCTGTCGTTCGCGATGATCGTGTCGGCCGTGGTGATCGCGCCCGTGGGCGTCACCACCGGCGGCGCCGACCTGCTGCAGCCGGAGCTGCTGCTGATCGGCCTGGGCGTGGGGCTGCTGTCCTCGGTGATCCCCTACTCCCTGGAGCTGCAGGCGCTGCGCCGGATGCCCAAGCACGTGTTCGGCATCCTGATGAGCGTGGAGCCCGCGGTGGCCGCGCTGATCGGCGTGCTGGTGCTGAGCGAGATGCTGCACGCGCAGCAGTGGGCGGCCATCATCTGCATCGTGGCCGCCAGCCTCGGCTCCACCCGGATGCGCGGGAGCCAGAAGTAGGGGGTGGCTAGGAGTCGCTCGCCCAGATGCCCCGGACATGCTCGATGTGCCCGCCCATGATGAGCCCGGCCGCGCCTTCGTCGCCGCCCTTGAGCGCGTCGAGCAGCGCCAGGTGCTCCCTGGCCGAGTCGGCCAGCATGCCGCGCTGTGACAGCTGCGACAGGCCGTAGAGCCGGGCCCTGGTGCGCAGGTCCCTGACGACCTCCACCAGGTGGGCGTTGCCCGACAGACTGAGCAGCTCCAGGTGGAAGCGCAGGTCGGCGGCTACGTAGGCGAGCAGGTCACCGGCCTCGGCGGCGGCGACGATCTCCTCGGCGACGGGCCTGAGCCGCTCGAAGTCGGCCGCGCGGCCGGCGTCGGCGAGACGGGCCACGGTGGGCACCTCGATGAGCCTGCGGATCTCGGTGAGCTCGTCCAGGTCGCGGTCGGACAACTCGGTCACCCGGAAGCCCTTGTTCCGCACGGCCTCGACCAGGCCCTCCTTGGCCAGGTCGAGCATGGCCTCGCGCACCGGCGTGGCCGAGACGCCGAACTGCGCGGCCAGCACGGGCGCCGAATACACCACTCCCGAGCGCATCTCCCCGGTGATCAGCGCGGCCCTGAGCGCGTGCGCGACCTGTTCGCGCAGACTCTGCCGCTCCCCCACCATCGGCAGGTCGAGCCGGTATTCGGCAGCCATCCACCCATCCCTTCCCTATGTCGTCCGTGACCACGCTTCGTACGCGGCGGCCGCGACCACCAGGTCCTCCCACGCCATGCCGGTCCCCTTGAACACCCGCGGACCGTCGCCGACCGTCACCCGGCCCGCGACGAGATCCGCGAGGTTTCCGGCGAGATGGTGAGTGGTGATCGTACCGTGACGGATCGGCTGGATCACGTCCCCCGCCTCGGCCAGGGCCGCCGCCCGGGCCTCGACGACCAGGGTGGCGCGGGCCACGAGGCCGCCGTCGAGCTCCCTCGCCTCGGGTTCGTGCGAGCCGACCGCGACGACGGTGACGCCGTCACGGACCAGCTCACCGGGGAACAACGGCTGCCTGGCGGTGGTGCAGCAGGCGATGAGATCGGCCGCGGCCACCGCCTCGGCGACCTCCTGCCCCTGCTCGCCGTACAGGGCCCTGGTTCGCAGTCCCGGCGTGCGGCAGCGGGCGGCGAGTGCCTCGGCGCGGGCTCGGTCGCGCCCGACGATCGTGACGCCGGTCAGCGGCCGGACCTCGCGGAGGGCGAGGACGTGCCCCCACGCCTGCGGGCCTGACCCGAACACCACCAGCTCGCGGGCGTCCGGCCCAGCCAGGTGGCGGACGGCGAGGGCGGAGACGGCGGGGGTGCGCAGGGACGTCAGCGCGATGCCGTCCATGACGGCGAGCGGGGTGAGGGTGTCGCCGTCGAGCAGCAGGTAGGTGCCCTGGATGCGGGGCAGCCCGCGTCCGGGGTTGGCGGGCGCGACGGTGGCCGCCTTCACCCCGGCGTAGCGTCCGGCCGCGGCGGGCATGAGCAGGAGCTGCCCCGCCGGCAGCTCGACCACCGGCCGCTGCGGCGTCCGCTCGGGATCGAGCCCGGCCTTCAGCGCGTCCTCCAGGATCCGTACGGCGTCCGCCACGGGCACGAGCCGGGCGACGGTGGCGGCGTCGAGGTAGGGCAGCCCGGTCATCGCAGGGTGAACCCGGTGCGGATCGGGTCGTCCGGATCGAGCTCGAAGGCGTGCCTGCCGGTGCGGTAGGCCATGCCCTCGATCTCCGGCACGACCCCGCCCGCGACGACACCCGTGACGCGGGCGCGGAACTCCGTGCCGACGATGCTCTCGTGCACCAGCGTGCCGCGCAGTCCCTCGTCGTGCAGCAGGGCGAGCCTGGCGGCGGTGCCGGAGCCGCACGGCGAGCGGTCCACCTCGCCGTCGGCGAACACCGTGACGTTGCGCTGGCGGGCGTGGCCGGGGCCGCCGTCGAGCTCGTCGTAGAAGATGACGCCGTAGACGCCGGACAGCCGGTCGTCCGTGGGGTGCCGGGAGGCGGGATGGCCGGCCAGGGCGGCCTTGATCCGGCGGCCGTGGGCGATGAGCTCGCCCAGCCGCGCCGGCTCGACCGCCAGGCCGAGCGCCTTGGCGGGCACGCAGGCGTAGATGGCTCCGCCGTAGGCGACGTCGACCGTCACCCCGGCCGCCGGGACGTCGCGCGCGATGACGTACGAGGGGACGTTGACGAAGGTCACGGCCGTGACGCGGCCGCCCTCGCTGCGCACGCGGGCGGTGACGCGGCCGGACGGCACGTCCACGACCACGTCGGTCTCCCCGTCGGGATCGGCCTTGACCAGCCCCTCCCGGACGGCGTGCACGCCGAGCGCGATCGTGCCGTGGCCGCAGGCGGTGGAGTAGCCGTCCTTGTGCCAGAACAGCACGCCGAGGTGGGCGCCGGGGTCGTCCGGCGGGACGAGGAAGCAGCCGTACATGTCGGCGTGGCCGCGCGGCTCGTGGCACAGCAGCCGCCGCACGTGTTCGGCGCCGTCCGTCCGCGCGGCGTTGACGCGGCGGTCGAGCACGGTGGCACCGGGGATCTCGGGGACGCCGCCGGTCACGATCCTGAACGGCTCGCCGGCGGTGTGGTAGTCGACGGTGGTGACGGTCACAGCTCGAACCCTTCGGGGAACGGGTCGCGGGGGTCCAGGAAGTACTGGGCGGTGCCGGTGACCCAGGCGCGGCCGGTGATCGAGGGCACCACCGCCCGCCTGTCCCCCACGGCCGTCTCCTCCAGGAGCCTGCCGACGAAGCGGGTGCCGATGAAGGACTCGTTGACGAAGTCACGGCCCAGCGGCAGCTCGCCCCTGGCGTGCAGCTGCGCCATCCGGGCGCTGGTGCCGGTGCCGCACGGCGAGCGGTCGAACCAGCCCGGGTGGATGGCCATCGCGTGCCGCGAGTGGTGGGCGTCGGAGCCGGGGGCGGCGAAGTAGACATGGTGACAGCCGTGGATGCGGTCGTCCTCCGGGTGCACCGGCTCGTCGGCGGCGTTGATCGCCCGCATGGTGGCCAGGCCCGCGGCGAGGATCTCGTTCTTGGCCTTGCGGTCGAACGGCAGCCCGTAGGCGTCCAGGTCGACGATGGCGTAGAAGTTGCCGCCGTAGGCCAGGTCGTAGCCGATCTCCCCGTAGCCCGGCACGGTGACGCGGGCGTCCAGCCGGTCGGCGTAGGAGGGCACGTTGCGCAGCGTCACCGACGTGGCCATGCCGTCCTGTACGGCCACGTCCACGACCACCAGCCCGGCCGGCACCTCCAGCCGCACGGTGGTGACCGGCTCGACCACCTCCACCATGCCCGTCTCCACCAGCACGGTGGCCACGCCGATGGTGCCGTGGCCGCACATCGGCAACAGGCCCGACACCTCGATGAACAGCACCCCCCAGTCGGCGTCCGGCCTGGTGGGCGGCTGGAGGATGGCGCCGCTCATGGCGGCGTGGCCGCGCGGCTCGTACATCAGCAGCCTGCGGATGTGGTCCAGGTGGTCGCGGAAGTGCACGCGGCGCTCGGCCATGCTCGCCCCGGGGATCACGCCCACGCCGCCGGTGATGACGCGCGTGGGCATGCCCTCGGTGTGCGAGTCGACGGCGTGGAAGACGCGCTTGGTCCTCATCGCAGCCCTTCCGCGAGCGCCTTCTCCGTGGCGGACCTGACCACCGCCGCCTGCTCGTCCGTCAGCGGCTGCCGCGGCTGCCTGCACGGCCCGCCGTGGCGGCCGGCCAGGTCCATGGACAGCTTGATGGCCTGGACGAACTCCGTCTTGGAGTCCCAGCGCAGCAGCGGATGCAGCGCCCGGTACAGGGGCAGCGCGGTGTCGAGGTCCCCGGCGAGCGCCGCCCGATAGAGGGCGACGCTCGCGACGGGCAGCGCGTTCGGGTATCCCGCGACCCAGCCCACCGCCCCGGCCAGCGCCAGCTCCAGCAGCACGTCGTCGGAGCCGATCAGCAGGTCGAGGTCCGGGGCCAGCTCGGCGAGCTCGTAGGCGCGGCGGGGATCGCCGGTGAACTCCTTGACCGCCACGATCAGGCCCTCCTCGTGCAGCCTGGCCAGCAGGGCCGGGACGAGGTCCACCTTGGTGTCGTACGGGTTGTTGTAGGCGACCACCGGGACGCCCGCCTCGGCCACCTCGCGGTAGTGGCCGAACACCGCGCGCTCGTCGGCCCGGAAGGTGTTCGGCGGCAGCAGCAGCACCGAGCCGCAGCCCGCCTCGGCCGCCTGCTCGGCCCAGCGCCGCGACTCGGCCGCGCCGTAGGCTCCCGCGCCCGCCATCACCCGGTCCCCGCCCACCGCCTCGACGGCGGTCCGGATCACCCGGGCCCGCTCGTCGGCGGTGAGCGTCTGGTACTCGCCCAGCGAGCCGTTGGGCACCACGCCGTCACACCCGTTGTCCACCAGCCAGCGGCAGTGGTCGGCGTAACCGTCGTAGTCCACCGTCAGATCGTCGCGCAGGGGCAGCGCGGTGGCGACCATGACTCCGTGCCAGGGCTTGCTGCGATCGGTCATGCCGAGTCCTCCATCGTGTCTGATTCCATTCGAGCACCGTCCTCGTCGAGCGCGGCGAGGGCGGCCAAGGAGATGGGCTGGGCCACGGGCCTTCTGGGCGGCGCCGGCGGCTCGCCCGCCAGGCAGGCGACGGCGTAACCGCAGACGCGGCCCTGACACCAGCCCATGCCGGCCCTGGCCAGCAGCTTGATCGAGCGGGCATCGGTGGCGCCGAGCTCCTGCGCCTCCCGTACGCGAGCCAGCGGCACCTCCTCACACCTGCACACCAGCGTGTCGTCACGCAGCCAGCCCTGCCAACCGGCCCTGACCGGATAGGCCTCCAGCAGCGCCACGGCGAAGCCCCGCGACCGCCGTCTCCGCCTGAGCAGCCCGCCGAGGGCCGCTCCACCCGGCCCGGAAGCCCCGGCGGGGCCCGGCGCGGGGCCGCCGACGCCAGAAGGGGCGTCGGCGGCGATGGCGAGGCCGGCGATGCGGCCTTCGATCTCTGCCAGGTGCCGGCCGCCCACGCCGGTGGGCTCACCCGCCGCCCAGACGCCCCGGACGCTGGTGCGCTGGCCGTGGTCCACCGCCAGGATCGGGCTGCCGTCGGCGTCGTGGCGGGTGTCGCAGCCGAGCTGGACGCCGAGCTCGATCTGCGGGATGAACCCGTAGCCGGTGGCCAGGGTGTCGCAGGCAACCCGGCGGGTGCCGAGCACGCGCCAGTCCCGGTCGAGGCGGGCCACGGTGACGGCCTCCAGCTCGTGCTCGCCGTGCGCGGCGATCACCGCCCGTCTCGTCCGGTACGGCACTCGGTGCCTGGCCAGGCCGAGCCCGTAACCGGCCGCCTCACCCACCTTGGCCAGCGCTTGCAGAGAACGCCTGGCCAGCCCCAGACCTCCGCCCGCCTCGTAGACGCCCGTCACCCGCGCCCCGGCGTCGGCCAGGCCCACGGCGACGGGCAGCAGGAAGGGCCCGGTCCCGGCGACGACGACCCGCCGACCGGCTATGACGCCGTGCTCCTTGAGCAGCGCCTGCGCGCCGCCTGCGGTGAGCACGCCGGGCAGGTCCCAGCCGGGGAAGGGCAGCGGCCGGTCATGCGCGCCGGTGGCGATCAGCAACCGGTGACACCTGAGGGACACCGGACGCTCCCGTCCGGCGTCGTCCCGCGTCACACAGTGGACGGTGAACCGACCGTCCGCTCGCCTGGTCACGCTCCACACCTGATGCTCGTTCAGCACGTCGGCCCGCCCCTCCAGAGCGCGAACCTGCCGCAGGAAACGGCCGAAACCCTGGGTGGAGGAGTGCGGCGGCGCGGCGCGATGGCGGAAATACTGGCCGCCGAGCCGCATCCCGGAGTCGACCAACGCGACCCGCAGCCCACGAAGAGCCGCCGTCAAGGCCCCCGCCACCCCCGCGGGCCCACCACCGACCACCACCAGGTCCCAGGCCTCGCTCCACCCTGGGGTCAGGAGGTCACCGGTCACGGACGGAGGCCGGGTGGGGGTCATGTCGTCACCTCGTCCCCTGGGCGGGCCGCCAGGAGGCAGGCGCGTTCGGGGGGCCGGCCGTTCACCGTGATGAGGCAGTCGAAGCAGACGCCGATGCCGCAGAACAGCCCGCGCGGGCGACCGCCGAACCGGGTCGTGCGCCAGGAGCGGCGGCCCGCCGCGTGCAGGGCGGCGCCGATCGTCTGGCCGGGGGTCACGGGGACCGGGCGGCCGTCGATCGTGATCTCGAAGGGTTCGGTCAACGGGACTCCTCGGCCTGGAAGCGGTCGGGGCGGAACGGGTGCGGGTCCAGGTCCGGCCGGTGGCCCTGGAGGAGCTGGGCGAGCAGGTGGCCGGTGGCGGGCGCCAGGCCGATGCCCGCGCCTTCGTGCCCGCACGCGTGGTAGAGGCCGGGCGCGCGGGGGTCGGGGCCGATCACCGGCAGGTGGTCGGGGCAGTACGGGCGGAACCCGCAGTAGGACCTGATGACGCGTACGTCGCGCAGGGCCGGGAACAGTGCCACGGCCTGCGCCGCCAGCCGGGCGAGCACCGGCGGCGAGGTGGTGCGGTCGAAGCCGACGCGTTCGCGGCTGGCGCCGATCAGCACGGTGCCCGCCGGGGTGCCCTCGATCACCGCCGAGGTCTCCAGGTCGGCCGAGTCGCTGGCGACGTTGGTGACGTAGGCGGCGGTGTAGACCTTGTGCCGGATCAGCGGCTCGCCGAGCGGTTCGGTGACCAGGATGAAGCCGCGCCTGGGCTGGACGGGCAGGTCCACCCCGGCGAGCGCGGCGATCCGCCCGCCCCAGGTGCCGGCGGCGTTGACGACCGCGCCGCCGTGGAGGTCGCCGTGGTCGGTGCGGACGCCGACGACACGCTCGCCGGAGCGGACGAAGCCGGTGACGGTGACACCGAGACGCAGGTGAAGCGCGCCCCCTTCCCGGACTCTGTGCTTTCCGGCGCCGTTCTGGAGGAGACGGGCGGCGGCCAGCATGGGCTGTACCTGGGCGTCCTGGGGGTAGAGGACGCCGCCGGCCAGGTCGTCGGCCAGGTGCGGCTCCAGGTCGCGCAGGGCGTGCGCGGGCACGGTCTCGTGCTGGACGTCCTGCTCGGCGGCCAGCTCGGTGAGCCGCCGCCGGACATGGTCCGTCTCGGCGACGACGAGCCCGCCCTTGGCCTCGAACTCGAAGCCGCCGACCGACCGGTCGAGCTCGCGCCACAGCCGGTTGGACAGCAGGGCCAGGTCGAGCTCGGGGCCCGGTTCCTTGTCGGAGACGAGCACGTTGCCCTCTCCCGCGCCGGTCGTACCGCCTGCCACCGGCCCCCGGTCCACGACCGTCACGTCGAGTCCCGCGCGGGCGCAGTAGTAGGCGCAGGCCGCGCCGACCACTCCGGCGCCGACGACGATCACGTCGGACATCGACCACCTCCCAGGAGTAATATGTCACATATCGACCTACGGGAAAAGGCGGTGACGGGACCGGCCCACCCGGCCTCTACCATCGATGACGTGAAGCTACCCACGGACCATCACCACCCTCTGATGCGCCGGCTGTTGTCCTTCTGGCTGCCGACCACGAGGACGATGCGAGGCTGGGCGCTGGCCTCCGTGGTGGTCAACGCCGGCATCACGGTCAGCGGCGCGGTGGTGCGCGTCACCGAGTCCGGGCTCGGCTGCCCCACCTGGCCCAACTGCACCCCCGACAGCCTGCTGCCGGTCGCGCATCCGGAGATCTCGCCGATCAACATGGCCATCGAGTTCGGCAACCGGATGGTCACCTTCCTGGTGCTCGTGGTGGGAATCGCCTGCGTGCTGTCGGCGATGAGGATGACTCCCCGGCGCGCGTCGCTGGTGCGGCTCGCCTGGCTGCAGCCCGTGGGCATCGCCGCCCAGGCGCTGTGGGGCGGTCTGGTGGTCAACACGATGCTCAACCCGTTCACGGTGAGCATGCACTTCCTGATCTCCATCGGCCTGATCGCCGCCTGCTGGGCCCTGTACGCCCGCGCCGGTGAGGGTGACGCGCCCGTGCGCCGGGTGGTCCACCCCGCCACCTGGCGGCTCGGCCAGGTGCTGCTGGCGGCGGTGTTCGCCCTGCTGGTCGCCGGGGTGGTGGTGACCGGCACCGGCCCGCATTCGGGCGACGTGATGGCCTCGCGCTACGACTTCGACATCGAGACCGTGGCCCGGCTGCACGCCGACCTCGCCTACGTGGTCGTCGGGCTGACCTTCGCGCTGCTGTTCGCCCTGCACGTCACCGACTCGCCCCGGCCGGCCCGGCGGGCGGCGCTGGCGCTGCTGGTGATCGAGCTCGCGCAGGGCGTCATCGGCTACACGCAGTACTTCCTGGGCGTGCCCGCCTTCCTGGTGGGGCTGCACGTGGTCGGCTCCACCCTGGTCTGGATCGGCGCCCTGCGGGCCGTCACCGCGCTGCGCACGCGGGGCCCGCTGAGCGAGGCCGCCGCCCACTCCCCCGCCGGGGCGACCGCCGGAGCCTGAGGCCAAATGCCACAGTATGGGCTGAAAAGTCGGCCACTCCCCCACCGCTGAGCGGCGCCCTTTTGCCGGCAATTGTCCGCCCCTCTCGGGGGCTGGCCGGGGCGGGTCCGGCTCAGCCGGGGGCGGCTCAGCCGGGGGCGTAGGGCGGCGGCTTGCCCGCCGGTGACGAGGGAAAGTCGGCCCGGGCGGTGCTCATGCACTCCAGCAGCGCCCGCTGCTCCTCGTGGAAGGTCTGCTCGTCCACCATGCGCCGTGCCGCGCGCTCGTGCAGCAGGCCCAGCTCGGTCGCGGCCAGCTGGTAGTCGTTCATCGCGCGCAGCCCCCGCCGGCCGCCGTACATCTTCGCCCACTGCCGGGCCCGCCTGCGCCGGGGCAGCGCCGACAGCATGGTGATGTCGTCCTTGCCGACCAGCTTGGTCGGCTCGTACGGCGGCAGGTAGCGCTGGATGAGCGCGACGATGCGGCGCCGGTCCCGGAACACCACCGTGATCAGCACCACGAGCACCACCATGAGCACCACGTAGGCGATCACCAGGCCGGTGAAGCCGCCGTAGGAGACCAGGCCGTTCCACAGGCCGTGCAGGATCATGGCGCCGGACCAGCCGGCCAGGATGGAGAAGACCCGCTCGGGCCCCGGACGCTGGGCGGCGAAGGCCACCGCCACCCCGATCATCGAGGTGAACAGCGGATGGGCGAACGGCGACAGGATGCCGCGCAGCACCACGGTGACCGCCAGGCCGACCCCGCCCTGCTCCGAGTTGAGCGCGGCCAGGTAGTAGCTGACGTTCTCGCTCATGGCGAAGCCGAGGCCGACCATGCTGGCGTAGATGATGCCGTCGGTCAGCCCGTCGAGCTCGGTCCTGCGGAACTTGAACAGCCCGAGCAGCACCAGGCCCTTCATCGTCTCCTCGACCACCGGGGCGCCGAAGGTGGCGGCGATGTTGCGGGCGCTGGCCTCGGAGAGCTGGACGGTGTCCATGATGTAGTGCAGGTTCAGCGAGTTGACCAGGCCGGCCACGAGCACGGCGACGCCGGCTCCCCAGGCGAAGGCGAAGACCAGGTTGCTGCGCGGCTCGGGCTCCATGCGGTCCAGCGCGAGCACGGCCGCCAGCAGCAGCGGGACGGGGGCCAGCGCCAGGCCGAGCGCGATGAAGAACTGCACCGGCTCGCCGTTGAGCACGTCGAAGGAGAACGAGGCCAGTGCGCAGAGCCCGGTGAGGACCAGGCCGGTGATCAGCCCCGACGAGGGGCGGTCCTTCAGCACCCAGCGCGGATCCCGGGACGTCCTGGTGGGCCCTTCGTGCCCGAAGGGCGGGGACGCGTTCACGGCGCCCCGGCGGCCGGCCGCCGGATCGTCGGCCCGGATGCTCGCGGGTCCCGCACGACCTCATGGTCCCGGCTGAGCGGGCGCGCCGTCCAGGGCGGCGGCATTCAACGGCCCTGCTGCTGCTCGAGGTAGTGCTCGACCATCTCGTCCTGAGCGCCCCCGACGGTGGCGACGAGGTAGGAGTTGGTCCACAGCGTCGGCAGCCGGCTGCGCAGGTGCGGGAACTCCTCGCGCAGCGCGTGGGAGGAGCGGCCCTTCACGGCCTTGACCAGCCGGTGCACGCCATACTGCGGGTCCACCTCCACCACCAGGCGCACGTGGTCGGCCGTCACCTCCGACTCCACCAGCCAGGCCTCCTTGTCCGCCACGACCTCGTGGATGAGCTCCGTGAGGCGTCCTCCGACCTTGTCGCCGAGCACCTGCCTGCGATATTTCGTGCACCACACGACGAGGAAGGCGCATCGGAAGACGACGCTGCCGTTGGACCGCAGAGTCACAGCCACCCGAATAATATACAGCTTGGGGTTATCTAATGCTCACGCGCCGTCCTCCCGAGATGCCGGGGTCCGTGGGGATCTTCGCAGTGCTCGCCGGTCTCGGCGGCGCCGTGGTCGACCTGCAAGGTGGTGTGCCCGATGTCGAAGCGGTCATGCAGCAGGCTCGCCAGGCGCACGCGCAGGCTGTGGCAGTCGGACCCGCGCGCCGCGATGATGTGCGCCGACAACGTCGGATAGCCGCTCGTCACCGTCCAGACGTGCAGGTCGTGCACCTCCACCACGTCCTCGTCGGCGGCCAGCAGCCGGCCGATCTCGTCCGGGTCGAGGTCGCTCGGCGCGGCCTGCAGCAGGACTCGCGCCGAGTCGCGCAGCAGCCCCCAGCCGGCCTTCAGCATGAGCGCGGCGACCACCAGCGCGGCGATCGCGTCGGCCTGCCGGAACCCGGTCAGCCAGACCACCATGCCGGAGACGGCGGTGGCGATGAAGGCGTACATGTCGTTGAGCACGTGCTGGAAGGCGCCCTCGACGTTGAGGCTGCGCCGGTCGGCCCTGGACAGCAGCCAGGCGGCCAGCGCGTTGATCGCGATGCCGGCGAGCGCCGTGACGACCACGAGGGGCCCCGACACCTCGGGCGGGTCCACGAGCCTGTGCACGCTCTCGTAGACGAAGTACGCCACCAGCAGGAGCAGTGTCACGCCGTTGATCTGGGCGGACAGGATCTCGGCGCGCTTGAAGCCGAAGGTGTACGCGCCCCGCGCCGGCCTGGCGGCGATGCGCATGGCGAGCAGGGCCAGCGCGATGGCGGTGGCGTCGGTCAGCATGTGGGCCGCGTCGGAGATCAGCGCGATCGAGTTGGCGACGAGACCGGCGACCACCTCGATCACCATGAAGCCGGCGATGAGGGCGAGCGCGCCGACCAGGTAACGCTTGTCGGCCGTGGCGGAGTGGCCGTGCCCGTGCCCGGCGCCCATCAGGTCACCTCTCTCAGGTGCTCGCGGCTCAGGTCCAGCAGCATCCGGACGTGCCCGTCGGCCAGCCGGTAGTAGATCATGCGGCCCGCGCGGCGGCTGGCCACGATGCCCGCCGTGCGCAGCAGGCGCAGCGCGTGGGAGACGGCCGTGTCGGTGACCTCGACGACGTCGGCCAGGTCGCACACGCACAGCTCGCCCGCCTCCAGCAGTGCGTAGAGCAGCCGGGCCCGCGTCGGGTCGCCGAGCAGCCGGAACAGCTCGGCCAGCCGGGTGGCCTCCTCCGGCGTGACCAGCCGGTCGCGGGTGGCGGCTACACGCGCGGCATCCGGCTCCGGCGTGACACACGCGTCCAAACCCGCCACAACACCTGAAGAGCTGTTCATATGTGCATATTACGGCCGGAAAGAGGCCCGCCGCAACGGCGCGGCGGGCTCAGGCCAGCAGAGGGTCGATCGCGACGGCGAGGAAGAGCAGCGCGAGGTAGGCGTTGGACCAGTGGAAGAAGCGCATCGGACGCAGGTCCACCCCGGTCCTGCCGGAGTTGAGGCGGGCCATCAGGCGGTGCACCTCCCACAGGCACATCACGCCGAGGACGCCGGCCACCGCCGGGTAGAACAGCGTCGTGCCCGCCACCGGCCACAGTGCCAGCGAGCACGCCACCGTGGCCCAGGTGTAGACGATCGACTCCTGGATCACCCGGCGCTCGGTGGCCACCACGGGCAGCATCGGCACCTTGGCCGCCGCGTAGTCCTCCTTGTAGCGCATGGCCAGCGTCCAGGTGTGCGGCGGCGTCCAGAAGAACACCACGCCGAAGAGCACCAGCGGCGCCCAGTCGAGCCGCTCGGTGATGCCCGCCCAGCCGATCAGCACCGGCATGCAGCCCGCGATGCCGCCCCACACGATGTTCTGGGCGGTGCGCCGCTTGAGGATCATCGAGTAGACCAGCACGTAGAACAGGATGGCGCCGGTCGACAACACGGCCGCGAGCCAGTTGGTGGTCAGCCAGAGCCCGACGGTGGACAGCACGCCCAGCACGATCCCGAAGACCAGCGCGCCCCGTGGCGACACCTGGTGCCTGGCCAGCGGGCGCCGCCTGGTGCGGCGCATCATCTGGTCGATGTCGCGGTCGACGTAGCAGTTGAGGACGTTGGCGCTGCCCGCCGACAGGGTGCCGAACACCATCACCGACACGGCCGTCCACAGCGGCGGCAGGCCACCGGCCGCCAGGAACATCACCGGCAGAGTCGTGATCAGCAGCAACTCGATGATCCGCGGCTTGGTCAGCGCGATGTAGGCCTTCACGACCGCGCCGACAGAGCGGGGGCCGATCGTTCGCGGCGCCTCGGCCTCGAGGGCGGGGGCCGTCGTCTGCCTGTTCGTCAGCACCGTCAAGGCGCTTCCAGCACGTGCGGAGTCAACGCGTAACCTCAGATTAGAGCGGATTCGTGAACGGGTGCCGTGGCTCCCTGCGAACAACCAAACTGTAGTCGCAGGGTGGGCCGGTCCGGCCAATGGGGGGCGCGCGCCATCTACGGACACCACGACAGAAAGGGAATCGATCGCCATCCCCACTCGGTTAGGGTCCGATGTGGGCGGGATATGCCAACCGGCACCACCACTAATGACAAGTAGATTCCGGAGACCGAGCACTTGAGCACCGAACTCGTGCCAGCCCTCGAATGGACCGACCTCGACAAGCAGGCCGTCGATGTCGTTCGAGCCCTGGCGATGGACGCAGTGGAGAAGGCGGGTTCGGGACATCCCGGCACCGCCATGAGCCTGGCCCCCGCCGCCTACCTGCTCTTCCAGCGCACGATGCGGCACGATCCGACCGACCCCAACTGGCTCGGCCGCGACCGTTTCGTCCTGTCCGCGGGGCACACCAGCCTGACGCTCTACATCCAGCTGTTCCTGTCCGGCTACGGACTCACGCTGGAGGACCTGCGCCGCCTGCGCCAGTGGGACAGCCTGACGCCGGGCCACCCGGAGCACGGCCACACCGCGGGGGTGGAGACCACCACCGGCCCGCTCGGCCAGGGCCTCGGCAACGCCGTGGGCATGGCGATGGCGGCCCGCCGCGAGCGCGGCCTGTTCGACCCGGAGGCCGAGCCCGGCACCTCCCCCTTCGACCACCACATCTGGTGCGTCGTCAGCGACGGCGACATCGAGGAGGGCATCAGCCACGAGGCCAGCTCCCTGGCCGGCCACCAGCAGCTGGGCAACCTCGTCGTCATCTACGACGACAACAAGATCTCCATCGAGGACGACACGCAGATCGCCCTGTCGGAGGACGTCCTCAAGCGCTACGAGGCCTACGGCTGGCACACCGCGAGCGTCGACTGGACCGATTCCGGCAAGTACGCCGAGGACGTGGCCGCCCTGAACGCGGCGCTGGAGGAGGCCAAGGCCGAGACCGGCAGGCCGTCCTTCATCCGGCTGCGGACGGTCATCGGCTGGCCCGCGCCCAACAAGCAGAACACCGGCAAGATCCACGGCTCGGCGCTCGGCGCCGACGAGGTGGCCGCCACCAAGCGGGTCCTCGGCATGGACCCGGCCAAGTCCTTCGACGTGCCGGACGAGGTGCTCGAGCACGCCCACCAGGTGGCCACCCGCGGCCGCGACGCGCACACGGCGTGGAAGCAGGGGTACGCGAGCTGGCGTGAGGCCAACCCGGAGCGGGCGGCCGAGTACGACCGCATCTCCCGCCGGGAGCTGCCCGCCGGCTGGGCGCGCGCGCTGCCGTCGTTCGAGATCGGCGCCTCGATGGCCACCCGCAGCGCCTCCGGCGAGGTGCTGAGCGCGCTCGCGCCGGTGCTGCCGGAGCTGTGGGGCGGCTCGGCCGACCTGGCCGGGTCCAACAACACCACGATGAAGGGCGAGCCGTCCTTCATCCCGGAGGAGCACCAGACCAAGGACTTCCCCGGCAACCGCTACGGCCGCACGCTCCACTTCGGCATCCGCGAGCACGCCATGGGCGCCATCCTCAACGGCATCGCGCTGCACGGCGGCACCCGCCCGTACGGCGGCACCTTCCTGGTCTTCTCCGACTACATGCGGCCTTCCGTACGGCTCGCCGCGCTGATGAAGCTGCCGGTCACCTACGTGTGGACGCACGACTCCATCGGCCTGGGCGAGGACGGCCCCACGCACCAGCCGATCGAGCACCTGTGGGCGCTGCGCGCCATCCCCGGTCTCGACGTGGTGCGCCCCGCCGACGCCAACGAGACCGCCGCCGCCTGGAAGGCGGTGCTGGAGCACAACGACCGCCCCGCCGCGCTCGCCCTGTCCCGGCAGAACCTGCCGGTGTACGACGGCACCAGCGCCGAGGGCGTGGCCCACGGCGGTTACATCCTGCGCGAGGCCGCAGGCGGCCAGCCGCGGGTGATCCTCATCGCCACCGGCAGCGAGGTGCAGATCGCCGTCGAGGGCAGCGAGCTGCTGGAGTCGCAGGGCATTCCGACACGAGTGGTGTCCATGCCGTGTGTCGAGTGGTTCAAGGGGCAGGATTCCGCGTACAGGCAGACCGTTCTGCCGCCGTCGATCCGGGCTCGGGTGGCGGTCGAGGCGGGCATCGCACTCGGCTGGCACGAGTTCGTCGGTGAGTGCGGCGAAGTCGTCAGCCTCGAGCACTTCGGCGCCTCCGCGCCGTACAAGACTCTGTACGAGCAGTTCGGGCTGACGGCGGAGCGGGTGGCCGCGGCAGCCAGGGCGAGCCTGGCCAAGCTGGGTCAGGACAAGGGCGAGACGACGGGAAACTGAGAAGATGAGCGAGATTTTGAACAAGCTGTCCGGCCAGGGCGTGTCCATCTGGCTCGACGACATCAGCCGTGAGCGGCTGCGCACCGGCAACCTGGAAGAGCTGATCCGCGACAAGAACGTGGTCGGTGTGACGTCCAACCCGACCATCTTCGCCGGCGCGCTCAGCAAGGGCGACGCCTACAACACCCAGATGCACGACCTGGCCGTTCGCGGCGTCGACGTGGGCGAGGCCGTGCGGGCCATCACCACCTACGACATCCGCTGGGCCGCCGACGTGCTGCGTCCCGTCTACGACGCCACCTCCGGCGTCGACGGGCGGGTGTCGATCGAGGTCGACCCGCGCCTGGCCCGTGACGCCGACAAGACGATCGCCGAGGCCCGCGCCCTCTGGTGGCTGGTCGACCGGCCCAACCTGTTCATCAAGATCCCGGCGACCGTGGAGGGCCTGACCGCGATCACGCAGGCGATCGGTGAGGGCATCAGCGTCAACGTCACGCTGATCTTCTCGCTGGCCCGCTACCGCGCGGTCATGGACGCCTGGCTGGCCGGACTGGAGGCCGCGCAGGCCAAGGGCCTCAACCTGGCCACGATCGAGTCGGTCGCGTCGTTCTTCGTCAGCCGCGTCGACTCCGAGATCGACAAGCGCCTCGACAAGATCGGCGGCCAGGACGCGCTGAAGGGCAAGGCGGGCGTCGCCAACGCGCGCCTGGCCTACGCCGCCTACGAGGAGGTCATGAACTCCGAGCGCTGGCAGCGCCTGCGCGCCGCCGGAGCCCGTACGCAGCGGCCGCTGTGGGCCTCCACCGGCGTGAAGAACCCCGACTACTCCGACACGATGTACGTCGACGACCTCGTCGCCCCCGGCACCGTCAACACGATGCCGGAGAAGACGCTCGACGCCGCCGCCGACCACGGCAACGTCACCGGCGACACCATCCGCCCCTTCTACGAGCAGGCCTGGAACACCATGGCCGAGCTGAAGGAGGCCGGCGTGGACTACGACGACGTGGTCCGGGTGCTGGAGGACGAGGGCGTACAGAAGTTCGAGGCGTCCTGGAACGAGCTGATCGAGAGCGTCAGCAAGAACCTGGTCCCTTGATGAGACTGTCCCACCGCGATGAGGGAGAGGCCGGCGCCGCCTCCCTGTCGCGGGGCCGCGCGGCGGGGAGCCGCGCGGCCGCTCACAGCGGCGCAGGAGGTTTGAGATGAGTGAGCCGGCAGGGCCCCCTGAGGAGGCCGTCGCCGTGGCGGCCGCCGTCGCCGGCACCTCCACCACACTGGAGGTGGCGGCCGCGAACCCGCTGCGGGACCCGCGTGACAAGCGGCTGCCGCGGGTGGCGGGGCCGTGCGTGATGGTGCTGTTCGGCGTGACGGGCGACCTGGCCAAGCGCAAGCTGCTGCCGGCGATCTACGACCTGGGCAACCGGGGGCTGCTGCCCCCGGGCTTCTCCCTGGTCGGTTTCGCCAGGCGCGACTGGAAGGACCAGGACTTCGCCAAGCTGACCCATGACGCCGTGAAGGCCCATGCCAGGACCCCCTTCCGCGAGGAGGTCTGGAACCAGCTGCGCGAGGGCATCCACTTCGTGCCGGGCGAGTTCTCCGACGACGGGGCGTTCGACGCGCTGGCCATGGCGCTGCGGGAGATCGACGAGCTGCGGGGCACGGGCGGCAACTACGCCTTCTACCTGTCGGTGCCGCCGAAGTTCTTCCCCGTGGTGGTGGAGCAGCTCCGGCGGACAGGGCTGGCCGAGGCCCCCGACGGGTCGTGGCGGCGGGTGGTCATCGAGAAGCCGTTCGGCCATGACCTGCAGTCGGCGCACGAGCTGAACGAGATCACCAACTCCGCCTTCCCGGAGAGCTCGATCTTCCGGATCGACCACTACCTGGGCAAGGAGACGGTCCAGAACATCATGGCGCTGAGGTTCGCCAACAACCTCTACGAGCCGATCTGGAACCGCAGCTTCGTCGACCATGTGCAGATCACCATGGCCGAGGACATCGGCATCGGCGGCCGGGCCGGCTACTACGACGGCATCGGCGCCGCCCGCGACGTGATCCAGAACCACCTGCTCCAGCTGCTGGCGCTGGTGGCGATGGAGGACCCGACCTCCTTCGACGCCGCCGCACTGCGGCGGGAGAAGGAGAAGGTGCTCAAGGCCGTGCGACTGCCCGCGGACCTGTCGCTCAACACCTCGCGCGGCCAGTACGCGGCGGGGTGGCAGGGCGGCCAGAAGGTCGTCGGCTACCTGCAGGAGGACGGGATCTCGGTGGAGTCCACCACGGAGACCTACGCCGCGGTCAAGCTGGAGATCGCCAACCGGCGCTGGGCCGGCGTGCCGTTCTACCTGCGCACCGGCAAACGGCTGGGCCGCCGGGTCACCGAGGTGGCCGTGGTGTTCCAGCGGGCGCCGCACCTGCCCTTCAGCAAGGACGACACCGAGATCCTCGGCCAGAACGCGCTGGTGATCAGGGTGCAGCCGGACGAGGGCATCACCGTGCGGTTCGGCTCCAAGGTGCCGGGCACGGCCATGGAGGTGCGTGACGTGTCCATGGACTTCGCCTACGGCGAGTCGTTCCTGGAGTCGTCGCCTGAGGCGTACGAACGGCTGCTGCTCGACGTGATGATCGGCGACCCGCCGCTCTTCCCGCACCAGCGGGAGGTCGAGCTGTCGTGGACGATCCTCGACCCGATCGAGGAGTTCTGGTCCACCCAGGGCCAGCCGGAGCCGTACCCGTCGGGTTCGTGGGGGCCTGCGGCGTCCGACGCGATGATGGCCCGCGACGGGCGCGTCTGGAGGAGGCTGTAAGTGACCACGTTCATGCTGGCCGACACGACGGCAGGCAAGATCTCAAGTCAGCTCACCCAGTTGCGCCACCAGATGGGCGCGCCCGCCGTCGGCATGGTGCTGACGCTGGTCGTGGTCTGTGAGGAGCGCGACCAGTACGACTCGCTGCGCGCCGCCACCGAGGCGGCGCGCGAGCATCCGTCGCGCATCCTGGTGGTGATCAACCGGGAGACCGACGAGGCCAACCGGCTCGACGCCGAGCTGCGCATCGGCGAGTCCTCGCCGGGCGAGACGGTGGTGCTGCGCCTGTACGGCGAGCTCACCGAGCACGCCGACTCCGTGGTCAGCCCGCTGCTGCTGCCGGACACGCCGGTGGTCGCGTGGTGGCCGAGCCGCGCTCCGGAGGTGCCGTCGGCGGACTCGATCGGCATGCTCGCCCAGCGGCGGCTCACCGACGCCAGGAACGCCGGCGACGACGGCGTCTCCTTCCTGGCCGACCGGGCCAAGGGCTACGCGCCGGGCGACACCGACCTGGCGTGGGCGCGGCTCACGCCGTGGCGCAGTCTGCTGGCCGCCGCCTTCGACCAGCCCGTGGGCAAGGTGCACGAGGGGATCGTGGAGGCGTCCGCGGGCAACCCGAGCGCGCCGCTGCTGGCGGCCTGGCTGTCGGATCGGCTCGGCGTGGAGATGCGGGTCGGCGCCTCCGACGGCCCCGGCATCACCGCGGTCCGGCTCACGATCGACGACGGGGAGCTGTCGGTGATCCGCGACGACGCCCGCCAGGCGGTGCTGTCCCGCCCCGGGCAGCCCGGCAGGAACGTCGCACTGGCCCGGCGGCAGCTGTCGGAGCTGCTGGCGGAGGAGCTGCGCCGGCTGGACACCGACGAGATCTACGAGTCCGCGGTCAAGCGCCTGGCGCAGTTGTACCGGCGCTGAGTCCCGGGCGCCGCCGTGCTCGCGCGGCGGCGCCTGGGCATGCCCGAAACGTGAAAGAGTGTTCCAGTGAGCGTTCCCACTGTTGTTGTGCACCGTGACGGCGAAGTGCTGGCCAAGGCCGTGGCGGCGCGGATCATCACCCGGCTGGTCGACGTGCAGTCCGCCACGGGGTCGGCGTCGCTGGTGCTGACCGGAGGCACGGTCGGCACCGCCACGCTGGCGGCGATCCGCGACACGCCCGCCCGTGACGCCGTCGACTGGCGCCGCCTGGACATCTGGTGGGGCGACGAGCGCTTCCTGCCCACCGGCGACCCCGAGCGCAATGAGACCGGGGCCAGGCAGGCGCTGCTCGACCACGTCGACGTCGACCCCGAGCGGGTGCACGTCATGCTCGGCCCGGACTCCGGCCTGTCGGCCGAGGAGTCGGCCGACGCCTACGCCACCGAGCTCCGCAAGGCCTCCCGTCCGGAGGACCACGGCCCGGCGCCCAGCTTCGACGTGATGCTGCTCGGCATGGGTCCCGACGCCCACGTGGCGTCGCTGTTCCCCGGCATGCCGTCGCTCTACGACACCCGTGCCGTGGTGGCGGTGCACGGCGCGCCCAAGCCGCCGCCGACGCGCATCTCGCTGACACTGCCCGTCATCCAGGCCTCGCGCGAGGTGTGGGTGGTGGCGGCCGGTGACGGCAAGTCCGGTGCCGTACGGCTCGCGCTGTCGGAGTCCGGGCCCGTCCAGGTGCCCGCGGCGGGCGCCCGCGGCCGGGGCCGGACGCTGTTCCTGCTCGACCGCGCCGCCGCCGGGAAGATCCCGCCGGGCCTGGGGCGCATCGCCTCACCCTGACCGCTCAGGCGGCCAGCGCGTCGATCTCGTCCAGGAGCGCCTGCTTGCGTCCGGCCGGCAGGTAGGACGCCCGGACGCCGTTACGCGCCAGCAGCGTCAGCTCCTGGACGCCGAAGCCGAAGACGCGGGCGGCGACCCGGTACTCATCGCTCAGCGTGGTGGCGAACATGGGCGGGTCGTCGCTGTTGAGCGTGACGAACAGGCCCTCGGCGAGCATGCGCGGCAGCGGGTGGTCCTCGATCCGCCCGACCTGGCCGGTGCACACGTTCGAGGTGGGGCAGACGTCCAGCGGGAGCTGCGTCTCGCGCAGGTGGGCGACCAGGCGCGGGTCGTCGAGGCAGGCGATGCCGTGACCGATGCGCTCGGCGCCCAGCCCCTCGATGACCTCCCAGATGGTCTCCGGGCCCGTCATCTCACCGCCGTGCGGAACGCTGTGCAGCCCGGCCGCCCGCGCCGCGGCGAACGCGTCGCGGAAGACGTCCCTGAACGGCGCCCGGCGCTGCTCGATCCCGCCGATCCCGAAACCTACCAGCGCGGCGGGAGGTTCACCCAGCGCGTGGTCGAGCGTGATCTCGGCCGCCTCCTTCCCGAACTCCGAGGGAATGTCGAAGATGTACGCCATCTCGACGCCGTGCTCGGCCAGGGACTGCTTCGCGGCCAGGTCCAGGGCCTGGGTGGTCTCCCGTTTCGGCAGGCCCATGATGTGGTGCGCGTACGGGGTCACCTGCAGTTCCGCGTAGCGGCCCCCTTGGGTGGACAGGTCACGCGCCAGTCCGAGGACCAGGGTCGCCACGTCCTCGGGCTCCCGCACCAGCGCGTTGACGGCGCCGTAGACCTGGGCGAAGTGGGGGAAGTCGCGGAAGGTGTAGAAGGCTCGGAGTTCCTCCTCGCTGGTGGGCACCTGGCTGTCCGGGTGCCGCCGCGACAGCTCCAGCACCGTGGCCACCGAGGCGGAGCCGACCAGGTGCACGTGCAGCTCGACCTTGGGCAGAGCTTGGATGAAGGCATCGATGGTCATACCGACGACGATAGGGCTGACATTTCACGTTCGGTAAGCGCTCATGGCGTTATCTCACACAAAAATGTCGGTTTCTGGACTTTCGCCCACGGAAGCGTGCCGCCCCTCCTGCTCCACGACGTCCGACCACGACGGGAACCCGGCCAGAGGCGGCTGTAGGGGCTCCAGCTTGTCCCTGCGGCCCACAGACTCCAGGTGGCCCGGCCAGGCCATGCCGGAGCGCTGTGGGCCCACCCAGCGCTCCTGCGACCCCACCCACCGACCGCTGCCGAGCGCGCCGCTTCGGCAGCCGCTCCCAAGCGCGCCGCCCCCGGCTTCGGTCGCTGCCGCGCCCCTGCCCCCCGGCTCGGTTGTCGCCGCACGCCTGCTCCCGGCTCGGTTGTCGCCGCGCGCCCGCTCCCCGGCTCTACTCTTCCAGCCGTTGCCGGGCGTGCCGTTCCTCGCGCCTGGTCACCTCCAGTCGCTGGGCGCTCTCGGCGAGCCGCTTGCGCGCCTTGGCCAGCTTGGCCTCCAGCCTGGCGACCTTGTCCGCGCGTTCGCCGTGCTCCCGCTCGGCCTCGGCCAGCGCCTCACGCCACTCGCGGTGCGCGGCCTCGGCTTCCTGCCGCTCCCTGGCCTTCCTGGCCTCGGCCTCCGCGCGTTTTCTGGCCCGTGCCTCCTCGTCCTCCCCGGTGGGCTTCTTCCGGCCGCCGGGACGTCCGCCCGTAGCGGGTGCCGGGGCGAAGCCGCTGTAGCTGAGCGGCCTGACCAGGCGGCCGCGCCGTACCTCCTCGGCGGCGTCGGCGTCCACCACGGCGGCGTCGAGCGTCTGGTCCACCTCGGCCGCGGCGGCGGCCGAGACGTCGCCGCCCTGCCTGATCAGCCTGGCGAGCCTGCCGGTCACCTCGCCGCGCCGCCGGGTCAGCTCCGCCAGCGCCTCGGCGTCCTGCGCCTGCCAGGCCGCACGCAGTTCCTGGCCTACGGAGAGCAGTTCGTCCAGTTCGTCCGGATGCTCACGGGCGACCCGGTTCACCGCCCAGGCCGAGACCGTGGGCCTGCGCAGCCCGCCGATCCGCCGGGCCAGCGCGGCGTCGCCCGCCTGCTTGGCCGCGGCGGCCTCCGTGGCACGGGCGGCGGTGAACTCCGAGGGCGGGAGCGCGTACAACCGGCCTGCCACCTCATCAAGATCCACACAGGTCAGATACCCCGCAGGGGCGGGTTTCTAGCGCATGGCGCGGGCCCCCGCGCGAACTCCGATCGCGCTCGCGGGGTCGCCGTCCCCACCCAGGAGGAGGCGCGGCCGATGAGGATCAGACCGACGCCACGGCTCCGACCGGCAGCCGGGCCTCCACGACGCCGGGGTCCTCGGTGTAGTTGAGGGGTGCGCCCAGCGAGATCAGCAGCCGGCGCATCCGGACGTTGTCCGACAGCATGGTGGCCTTCACCTCGGCGTAGCCCCGGTCGCGCGCCTCGCGCACCAGCATCCGGGCCAGCACCTGGCCCAGACCGCGCCCCTGCCAGCGGTCCTCGACCAGGAAGGCCATCTCGGCGACGCCGGGATCGGCGGTGAAGAACAGGTTGGCCAGCCCCACCACCTGTCCGTCGTTCCCCGCCACCAGGGAGTATCCCCGGCTGCGGTCACAGAGCCGGTCGAACAGGCGCGGCGGCAGCGTGGGCATGGCGGTGAAGTAGCGGAACCTGCGCGCCTCCGGCGAGCACCTGTCGTGCAGGTCGCGTATGGACTCGCGGTAGATGGAGGTGAGCGGCCGGATGGTGATCTCGGCGCCGTCGGCCAGCTTGACCGGGCTCTCGCCCGCGGCCTGCTCCGCCGGCGGCTGGGCGAGCCGGGCGAAGGAGGCCGCCCTGGCCGCCTCGGTCAGGGTGAAGGGCAGCTCGGCGCGGCGCAGTCGTACGGCACGTCTCGGCGCGACGGGCACCACGAGCTGCGTCGGGTCGGGAAGATCGCTCACCGCCTCACCATAGATCCACCTGGCGTCGTCGGCGCGCAGCAGCTCGGCCAGGAGCTCGGGCAGCCGCCAGGGCATGGCGCGCAGCCTGGAGGCGAGCAGCAGCGCGCGGGTGGGCTCGTCGGTCAGCTCGTGCGCGGTCGCGGGGACCACCTGGACCCGGCGGCCCCCGGCCGCCTCCAGGGCCTCGCGCACGGCTTCGGGGTGTGCGGGGATGTCGGCGACGAACTCGTCGACGGTGCCGTCGCTGTCGGACTGGACGCTCAGGCCGAGGATGTTGCCACCCCGGGCGGCCAGGGCCGCGGCGAGGGAGGCGAGCCGTCCCGGCCGCTCGTCGACCGTGGTGCGGATGCGCATGAATCCCATACGAGAAGGATGCCGGGTGCCTGTTACGGTGCCGCTAACGTCATGTTTCGTCGCGGAATTCGTACCGAGATGCGCAAACTTATCCGGATATAGCAGGATATGGCGTCATGAGCGCGCGAGTTCCCTTGTCACCCGGGTACGTCAATGGCGATGTGGCCTTCTGGTACCGCTCCTCCGGCGTGCCCACCCCCGGCCCGCCGCTCGACCGGGACCTCCAGGCCGACGTGGCCATCGTCGGCGCCGGCTACACCGGGCTGTGGACGGCCTACTACCTCAAGCAGGCCCGTCCCTCGCTGGAGGTGGTGGTGCTGGAGCAGGAGTTCGCCGGGTTCGGCGCCTCCGGCCGCAACGGCGGCTGGCTCACCGGCGACCTGGCCGGCTCGCACGAGCGATACGCCAGGACGCACGGGGCCGAAGAGGCCAGGCGGCTGCAGCGGGAGATGTACGCCTCCATCGACGAGGTGATCGCCGTCTGCGAGAAGGAGGGCATCGACGCCGACATCGTCAAGGACGGCGTCGTCAACGTGGCGCGCACCACCGCCCAGGCGGCCCGGCTGCGGGCCTCGGTCTCGGCCGCCCGCGCCTGGGGCAGCACCGAGCGGGACCTGCGGCTGGTGGAGCCCGGCGAGCGCCTGCGGGTGGCCGGAGCCGTCGCCGCCACCTGGAGCCCGCACTGCGCGCGCATCCAGCCGGCCAAGCTCGCCCAGGGCCTGGCGCAGGCCGTACGCGACCTGGGGGTGACGATCTACGAGGGGACACCCGTCACGCGCATCACCCCGCACCTGGCGCGGACCCCGTACGGCACGGTGCGCGCGCGGCATGTGATCCGCGCCACCGAGGGCTTCACCGCGCGACTGCCGGGACTGCGGCGGCAGTGGCTGCCGATGAACAGCTCCATGATCGTCACCGAGCCGCTGCCCGCGTCGTTCTGGGAGTCGACCGGCTGGCACGGCGCCGAACTGCTCGGCGACCTCGCGCACTACTACATGTACGCCCAGCGCACCGCCGACGACCGGATCGCCTTCGGCGGCCGGGGCAAGCCCTACCTGTACGGCTCCCGCGTCGACGCCCGCGGCCACACCCACGAGCGGACGGTCGAGGCCCTGTGGGACCTCCTGACGGACTTCTTCCCGGCGGCGGCCTCCTCCAGCGTGGCGCACACCTGGTCGGGCGTGCTCGGCGTGCCGCGTGACTGGTGCTCGGCCGTGCACCTGGACCCGGCGACCGGGCTCGGCTGGGCCGGCGGCTACACCGGTCACGGGGTGACCACCACCAACCTGGCCGGTCGTACCCTGCGCGACCTGATCCTGGGCGAGCGGACGCCGCTCACGACGCTGCCGTGGGTGGGGCGCGAGGTGCGGGCGTGGGAGCCGGAGCCGCTGCGCTGGCTGGGCGTGCACACGATGTACCGCCTCTACCGGGTGGCCGACCACCGGGAACGCTCCATGCCCCGCACCTCCGTGCTGGCCCGGCTGGCCGACCGGATCACCGGCCACTGACCATCCGCTCCGGGCATGATGGGCGGCACCGAGATGGGAGACAGCCCTGTGGACATCCTCTTCAGAGGCGGACGCGTGTTCACCGCCACGGACGGCTTCGCCGAGGCCGTCCTGGTGCGGGACGGGACGATCGCCGCCGTCGGCGCCGAGCGGGAGCTCGCCCGGCTCACCGCCGCGTACGACATCGTGGACCTGGACGGGGGGCTGCTCGTGCCGGGGTTCACCGACGCGCACCTGCACCCCGTCCAGGCGGGTCTCGAGCGCGCCAGATGCGACCTGTCGGAGCTGTACGGGCTCGGCGACTACCTCGACGCCGTGCACGCCTACGCCGAGGCGAATCCCGGCAAGGAGTGGATCGACGGCGGCGGCTGGGACATGACGGCGTTCCCCGGCGGGCTGCCCCGGCGCGAGCAGCTCGACTTCCTCGACCGGCCGGTCTACCTGATCCAGCGCGACCACCATGCCGCCTGGGTCAACAGCCGGGCGCTGGAGCTGGCCGGGATCACCAGGGACACGCCGGATCCGGCCGACGGGCGGATCGAGCGCGACGCCGACGGCGCCCCCAGCGGCGTCCTGCACGAGGGCGCGATGGACCTGGTGGGCCTGCTCACGCCCCGGCCCACCGCCGAGGACCTCGACGCGGCCCTGGCCGACGCCGAGCGTCACCTGCTGTCCCTGGGCATCACCGGCTGGCAGGACGCGATCGTGGGCTCGTACGCGGGCTCCGACGACCAACTCCCCACCTACCTGTCGGCGGCGCGCTCGGGACGGCTGCGGGCGCGGGTGGTAGGGGCGCTGTGGTGGGACAGGACCCGCGGCCTGGAGCAGATCGACTCCCTGGTGGCGCGCCGGGCCTCCGCCGAGGGGCTGGACCGCTTCGCGGCGACCTCGGTGAAGATCATGCAGGACGGCATCACGGAGAACTTCACCGCCGCCACACTGGAGCCCTACTGCCGCTGCGGCGGCACGGGCCTGTCGTACGTGGACCCGGCCAAGCTCAAGGAGTACGTCGCGGAGCTGGACCGGCTGGGCTTCCAGGTGCATTTCCACGCGATCGGCGAGCGGGCGGTGCGTGAGGCGCTGGACAGCTTCGAAGGCACCGACCCGGCCAACCGGCACCACATCGCGCACCTGCAGATCATCGAGCCGTCGGACGTGCCGCGCTTCGCCGCGCTCGGCGTCACCGCCAACCTGCAGCCGCTGTGGGCCACCCACCACGCGCAGATGGACGAGCTGACGCTGCCCTTCCTCGGCGAGCCCCGTTCGTCGTGGCAGTATCCGTTCGCTGACCTGCTGGCGCACGGCACCTCGTTCTGCGCGGGCAGCGACTGGCCGGTGTCGACCGCCGACCCGCTGCAGGCCATGCACGTGGCGGTGAACCGCACCGAACCGGGCAGCTCGGTGCACGCGGACTACCCGACGGCGCGGACACCGTTCCTGCCGGAGCAGCGCATCGACCTGGCGACCGCGATGACCGCCTACACGGCGGGCTCGGCCTGGATCAACCGCTCCCCCGCCGGCGTGATCGAGCCGGGCCGCCCGGCGGACCTGGTGGTGCTGGACCGCGACCCGTTCGCGCTGCCCGCCGCGGAGATCTGGACCACCGGGGTCCGCATGACCTTCATCGACGGCGTCCCCGTCCACGAACGGCCGTAGCACAACAGCGTGGCCCCGGCGACAACGGTCGCCGGGGCCACGCTCACGTACGGTCCTACCAGGGGGACTTGTTGTTGCGCAGACGCTCCAGCGCTTCCTCGAGGATCGCCTTGCCGTCCTTGTCGCTCCTGCGCTCCTTCACATACGCCAGGTGCGTCTTGTACGGCTCGTTCCGGGGCGGGGCAGGCGGGGCCGCCTCGTCCTGACCGGCCGGGAGCCCACAACGCGGACAGTCCCAAAGCTCGGGAACCGCCGCGTCGCTGGCGAAGCTGGGGCGCGTCTCATGCATGTTGGCGCACCAGAACGAGACCCGCACTCTCGGAGCTGCCTCGCCGCGCTCGGCCTCCCCCATAGGGCCGGCGCCGACTCGGCTGCCACGGATCGCGTTGCCACTACCCACGGATGAACTCCTCGCTCGATCGCCCCGTGAGACACGGGGGGAGAATCACTGTCACGCGTTTACTTGGCCTCTCAGGGCCTGACGACCAGGCCCAGAGCGATGATGCAGACGAACCAGACCACGCCCGTGATGACGGTCAGCCGGTCGAGGTTGCGCTCCACCACCGAGGAACCACCGAAGTTCGACGAGAAGCCACCGCCGAACATGTCAGACAGGCCGCCTCCCTTGCCCTTGTGGAGCAGGACGAGAAGGATCATGAGAAGACTCGCCAGGGCGACGGCGATGGAGATTCCGAGTTCCACGGTATGCCTGTTCCTTCAATGCTCTGTTACGCGTGACGATTCAAACTTGCTTCTTGAGGGTACGGCCTGTTGTCAAGTCGCACCCCCAGAACGACTCAGTTAGCCAGGCATATCGGAGAAACGGCAGATTCGCACGAGCTCCGGGGCATCGATGCTGGCACCGCCCACGAGCGCGCCATCGACGTCCTGTTGCGCCATGATCCCCGCTATGTTTCCCGACTTGACCGAGCCTCCGTAAAGGATACGGACTGACGAGGCCACTTCGGCGTCGTAGAGCTCCGCGAGTCGCACTCGCAGCGCCCCGCAGACCTCCTGGGCGTCCTCGGGGGTGGCCACCTCGCCGGTACCGATCGCCCATACCGGCTCGTAGGCCACCACCATCGATTTTGCCTGATCGGCGGAGACCTTGCGCAGGCCGCCGTCGAGCTGGCCCAGCGTGTGCGCGATCTGACCGCCCGCCTGGCGCACCTCCAGCCCCTCGCCCACGCAGAGGATGGGGGTGAGCGAGTGGCGCAGGGCCGCCTGCACCTTGGCGTTGACCAGGTCGTCGTCCTCACGGTGGTACTGACGCCGCTCGGAGTGGCCGGCCAGCACGAACGTGCAGCCCAGCTTGGCCAGCATGGCGCCGGACACCTCACCGGTGTAGGCGCCGGGGTCGTGCGCGGACAGGTCCTGGGCGCCGTAGAGGATGCGCAGCTTGTCGCCGTCGATGAGCGTCTGCACGCTGCGCAGATCCGTGAACGGCGGCAGGACCGCGATCTCGACCTTGTCGAAGTCCTTGTCGTTGAGCGCGAAGGCCATCTTCTGGACCAGCGCGATCGCCTCAAGGTGGTTGAGGTTCATCTTCCAGTTGCCGGCGATGAGCGGCTTTCTCAAGTCAGTCCTCCAAGGCGGCGAGTCCGGGCAAGGTCTTGCCCTCGAGGTATTCCAGGCTCGCCCCGCCACCGGTGGAGATGTGGGAGAAGCCGTCTTCTGCCAGGCCGAGCCTGCGCACGGCCGCCGCCGAGTCGCCGCCGCCCACCACGGTGAAGGCGTCGGAGGCGATCAGCGCCTCGGCCACCGCCCGGGTGCCGCCGGCGAAGGCCCCGAACTCGAACACGCCCATGGGGCCGTTCCAGAAGACGGTCCTGGCGTCGGCCAGCTTGGCCGCGAACAGCTCCCGGGTCTCGGGCCCGATGTCGAGCCCCTCCCGGTCGGCCGGGATCCGGGTGGCGTCCACGACGTCGTACGGCGCGTCCTCGGCGAAGCCGGTGGCGGCCAGCACGTCGACGGGCAGCACCAGGTCGACGCCGCGCTTGGCCGCCTCGTCGAGGAAGCCGCGCACCTGGTCGAGCTGGTCGGCCTGCAGCAGTGAGTTGCCCACCTCGTGGCCTTGGGCCGCGAGGAAGGTGTAGGCCATGCCGCCGCCGACGAGGAGCCGGTCGACCTTGGTGAGCAGGTTGGCGATGACGCCGAGCTTGTCGCTGACCTTGGCGCCGCCGAGCACGACCACATAGGGCCGCTCGGTGTCCTCGGTGAGCTTGCGCAGCACCTCCACCTCGGCCACGACCAGCCCGCCCGCCGCGTGCGGCAGCAGCGCGGGCACGTCGTAGACGCTGGCGTGCTTGCGGTGCACGGCGCCGAAGCCGTCACCCACGTAGAGCTCGGCCAGCGCCGCCAGCCTCTCGGCGAACGCACGGCGGGTGGCGTCGTCCTTGGACTCCTCACCCGGCTCGTAGCGCAGGTTCTCCAGCAGGGCCACCTGGCCCTCCTGGAGGCCCGCCACGGCGCTCTGCGCGCCCGGCCCCGCCACGTCGGTGGCGAAGGCCACGTCCTGGCCGAGCAGCTCGCCCAGGCGCCGGGCCACCGGCCGCAGCGAGAACTCGGGCTTCGGCTGGCCCTTGGGCCTGCCGAGGTGGGCGCAGACGATGACCTTCGCCCCGGCCTCGGCCAGGGCGGTGATCGTGGGCACGGAGGCGCGGATGCGCCCGTCGTCGGTGATCGTCTCACCGTCGAGCGGCACGTTGAGGTCGGCGCGCACGAGCACGCGCCGGCCCTTGACGTCGAGATCGTCCAGCTTGCGCAACTAAGCTCCTCCCGTCCGCTCGGACGGCCCGGTGCGGCGGCCTCCGGTCACAGGTCCTTGCCCACCAGCTCGATGAGGTCGGCGAGGCGGTTGGAGTAGCCCCACTCGTTGTCGTACCAGCCGACGACCTTCACCTGGTTGCCGATGGCCTTGGTCAGGCCGGCGTCGAAGATGCAGGAGGCCGGGTCGGTGACGATGTCGGAGGAGACGATCGGGTCCTCGGTGTAGCTGATGATGCCCTTGAGCGGCCCCTCGGCGGCGGCCTTGACCGCGGCGTTGACCTCGTCGGCGGTGACCTCGCGGCCGAGGTCGACGGTGAGGTCGGTGGCCGAGCCGGTGGGGATCGGCACGCGCATCGCGAAGCCGTCGAGCTTGCCCTTGAGCTCGGGCATGACCAGGCCGATGGCCTTGGCGGCGCCGGTGGAGGTGGGCACCACGTTGAGCGCGGCGGCGCGGGCGCGGCGCAGGTCCTTGTGCGGGCCGTCCTGCAGGTTCTGGTCCGCCGTGTAGGCGTGGATGGTGGTCATCAGACCCCTCTCGATGGTGAAGGTGTCGTGGATCACCTTCGCCATCGGGGCCAGGCAGTTGGTGGTGCAGGAGGCGTTGGAGACGATGGTGTGCCGCGCCGGGTCGTAGGCGCCGTGGTTGACGCCCATCACGACGGTGACGTCCTCGTTCTTCGCCGGGGCGGAGATGATGACCTTCTTGGCGCCGTTGTCGACATGCGCCCTGGCCTTGTTGGCGTCAGTGAACAGGCCCGTGGACTCCACGACCACGTCCACACCGAGGTCGCCCCAGGGCAGCTTGCCCGGATCGCGCTCCGCGAAGACCTTGATGGCCTTGCCGTCCACGGTGATCTCGTCGCTGGAGGCCTTCACCTCGTACGGCAGACGGCCCAGGATGCTGTCGTACTTCAGCAGGTGGGCCAGCGTCGCATTGTCGGTCAGGTCATTGACCGCGACGATCTCGATGTCCTTGCCACTGGCGGCGACCGCGCGCCAGAAGTTGCGACCGATGCGGCCGAAGCCGTTGACGCCTACGCGGATGCTCACGGAACCGATCTCCTCGTACGTGATGGCGGACTACTTACCTCAACCATCGAACCCTATCGGAACCAAATTGGTTTAGACCACTGCAACCCCCGCCTTGGGAATCGCTGTTCAGGAGGCATAGTTTGCGTGGTTCGAGTAAAGTGCCCGACTCGTCGGAGTAAATTAGGCATTCTCTGGGGGCTGAGATGTCACACAAGGGGTCCGGCCTGCTGCGCGGACTGATCATCGGGTTGATCGCGGCGTTACTGACGGCGGCGGCATACGGCACGTGGCTCTTCTACCGCGTCCAACTGCCTTACGACGTCCGGTGGCTCGGCGGCGGAGACGTGCTGCCCGCCGCCGGCGCCTTCGTGGTCGGGCTCGTCACCGCTCTCGCGCACTGGGCGGCGCGGGCGCGGAGTCTCCTCCTGCCGTTCAGCGCGGCGCTGTACGCACTGGCGGCCATGGCGCTCGGCTGGATCGGCGGCCAGACCGCCCACATCATCATCAACGTAGGTTTTCCGGCTGACACCTCGGAGAAAATCCTCGGCATCCTGGAGGAGGTGGCACTGGGGACGGCGACCTTGTTCCGGGTCTCACCCGACCATTGGCGGGATCTGTCCATCGCCGCGGGCACCGCCCTGCTCCTCACCCTGCTGCGCGTGCTGCGCCTGCGCCGCCGCGCACGGCTCGCCCAGGCCGCCGCCGAAGAGGAGACGCCCGCGGCGGACCGGGAGGCCGATTACCGCGCCCCCTTCGAGCCGCTCCAGGCCGCCAAGCCCGCCGCCGCCCCGCCCAACCTCTTCAGCCCCCCGCCCGACCGCGGCGAGGCCTGACCTCACTCTCCCGTACTCTCCCGTACGAATTCCGTACGAATTCCGTACGGGAGAGTGAGTACGGCAGGGACCGGGCGGCCGTGGCCGCAGGCACGGCGCGTCGCAGGTCAGGACGACAGCATGTCGACCGTGAGGTTGGCCTCGGTGTTGGGGACGCCGAGGTCGGAGGCGCGCTTGTCGGCCATGGCCAGCAGTCGCCTGATCCGGCCCGCGATGGCGTCCTTGGTCAGCGGCGGGTCGGCGATCTGCCCCAGCTCCTCCAGAGACGCCTGCTTGTGCTCCACCCGCAGCCGCCCGGCCACCACGAGGTGCTCGGGCGCCTCGTCACCGAGGATCTCCAGCGCGCGCTGCACCCTCGCGCCCGCCGCGACCGCCGCGCGGGCCGAGCGGCGCAGGTTGGCGTCGTCGAAGTTGGCGAGGCGGTTGGCGGTGGCCCGGACCTCGCGGCGCATCCGCCGCTCCTCCCAGGCCAGCACGCTGTCGTGCGCGCCGAGCCGGGTGAGCAGGGCGCTGATGGCGTCGCCGTCACGCACCACGACGCGGTCCACGCCGCGCACCTCACGGGCCTTGGCGTGGATCTTGAGCCGCCGGGCGGAGCCCACCAGGGCCAGCGCGGCCTCCGGGCCCGGGCAGGTGACCTCCAGGGACATGGACCGTCCCGGCTCGGTGAGCGAGCCGTGCGCGAGGAAGGCCCCCCGCCAGGCCGCCTCCGCGTCACAGGCCGCGCCCGCCACCACCTGGCGCGGCAGCCCCCGCACCGGCCGCCCGTGGTTGTCGATCAACCCCGTCTGGCGGGCGAGCGCCTCGCCGTCGCGGTAGACGCGCACCACGTAACGTGAGCCCTTGCGCAGCCCGGCGGGCGCGAGCACGAGCACCTCCGCCTTGTGGCCGAACACCTCGCCGATGTCCTTGATCAACCGCCGTGCGGTCGCGTTGGTGTCAAGCTCCGCCTCGATCACGATGCGCCCGCCCACGAGATGCAGGCCGCTGGCGAACCGCAGCAGCGTGGACACCTCCGCCTTGCGGCAGCAGGGCTTGAGCACCGGCAGGCGGCTCAGCTCGTCCTTCACCACACCCGTCATCGCCATAAGCGTTAGTCCTCCCCCATTCAGACCGGCTCACAGCAGTCTCTCGCACCTTTCCGCCGCGCCGACCAGGATCAACGCTTCTGGAGGAAAATCTCGTCCAGGACGGAGGCAAGACGTCGTGGGTCATGCCGGGGCGAGCCGTCGGAGGCGGCCACGTCGGCCATGACCAACCGCGCGCCGAACCCGGCGGCGGCCTTGTCAAGGGCGTCGGGGTCGTCGACCACCCCGGCGTCGGCGAGCACGACGTCCAGCGACAGGCCCGGGGCGTGCTGTCTGAGCACCTCCAGGTGCTGCTGCGGGGAGAAGTCGTCGGTCTCGCCCGGCTGCGGCGCGAGGTTGAGCGTGACGAGCCGCTGGGCCCGCGTCCGGTGCAGCGCCCTGGCCAGCTCGGGCACCTTGAGATGCGGCAGCACACTGGTGAACCACGAGCCGGGCCCGAACACCACCCAGTCGGCCTCCAGCACCGCCTCGACGGCCTCCGGCCGCGCGGGCGGATCCTCGGGCACCAGGGTGACCGACTGCACCCGGCCGGCGGTCTGCGCGCACGCCACCTGGCCGCGCACCGTGGAGATCACCCCGTCGAGCTCCACCTGGGCGACGATGTCGAGCGGCACCGACGCCATCGGCAGCACCCGGCCGTGCGCGCCGAGCAGCCGCCCCACCCAGTCGAGCCCGGCGACGGGGTCGCCGAGCAGCTCCCACAGCGCCACGATGAGCAGGTTGCCCACGGCGTGCCCGTGCAGGTCTCCCTCGCTGCGGAAGCGATGCTGGACGACCTCGCTCCAGGTGCTGCCCCACTCGTCGTCGCCGCACAGCGCCGCCAGCGCCATCCGCAGGTCACCCGGGGGCAGCACGCCGAGCTCGCGCCTGAGCCTGCCGCTGGAGCCGCCGTCGTCGGCGACGGTCACCACCGCGGTCAGCGCGTCGGTCACCACGCGCAGAGCCGACAACGAGGCGTAGAGGCCGTGCCCGCCGCCCAGCGCGACCACCTTCAGGCCGCCGGGCGGATCCTGCGTCCTGGACGAGATCCGGCTTAACTCGCTCGCGGCCGCGCCGAGGCGTTCATCGGTCACTCCCGCCCCACATCCCGGTGACTCACCTGGACCTCCATGCCGCGGTCGCGCAGGCGGGCGGCTATCTGCTCGGACATGGCCACGCTGCGGTGCTTGCCACCCGTGCAGCCGACGGCGAGCGTGGCGTAGCTCTTGCCCTCGCGCGCGTAGCCCCCCGCGATGACCTTGAGGACCTCCTCGTATGCGTCGAGGAACTCCTTGGCGCCGGGCTGGCCGAGCACGTAGTCGCGCACGGACGGATCCATGCCGTTCATCGGCCGCAGCTCCGGCACCCAGTGCGGGTTGGGCAGGAACCGGCAGTCGACCACGAGGTCGGCGTCGACCGGCAGGCCGTACTTGAACCCGAAGGACACCACGTTGACCCGCAGGCCGGGCCGGTGGTCGCCGCCGAAGTAGGCGACGATCCTGCCGCGCAGCTCGTGCACGTTGTGCGCGGAGGTGTCGATGACCAGGTCGGCATTGGCGCGCACCTCGCGCAGGATGCCGCGCTCGCGGGCGATGCCGTCGACCAGCCGGCCCTCGCCCTGCAGCGGGTGGGGGCGGCGCACGTTCTCGAAGCGGCGCACCAGCTCCTCGTCGCTGGCCTCCAGGAAGACCACGCGCACCTTGACGCCACGGCCCTCGAGCTCCTCGATGGCGGCGTTGAGGTCGGTGGTGAAGGCCAGGCTGCGTACGTCCACGACGGCGGCGACCTTGTCGGCCGCCAGCTTGACCTTGCCGGCCTCCTCGGCCATGGCGAACAGCAGCCCCGGTGGCAGGTTGTCGATGACGAACCAGCCGAGGTCCTCCAGGGCCTTGGCCGCGGTGCTCCGCCCAGCCCCCGACATGCCGGTGACGATGACGAACGCCGGCTCGGTGGTGTTCACTGTCCATCCCCCTTCAGGGTCGACACGATCACGTCGGCGGTGGCCGGGCCGATGCCCGGGACCTCGCAGATCTGCTCCGCGGTGGCCTCGCGCAGTTTCTTCACCGAGCCGAAGTGCTTGAGCAGCGCCTGACGGCGCGCCGGTCCGAGGCCGGGCACGCTGTCGAGCGCGCTCTCCTTCACGGACTTGGACCTCTTGGCTCGATGGTAGGTGATGGCGAACCTGTGTGCTTCGTCTCTGACACGTTGCAGCAGGTAGAGGCCCTCGCTTGAACGGGGCATGATCACCGGTTGGTCGTCGCCCGGCAGCCACACCTCCTCCAGCCGCTTGGCCAGGCCGACCACGGCGACGTCGTCGATGCCGAGCTCGTCCAGGGCGCGCTGCGCGGCGGCGGCCTGCGGCCCGGCGCCGTCGACCACGACCAGATTGGGCGGGTAGGCGAACTTGCGCGGCTTGCCCGTCTCCGGGTCGATGGGGCCGTGGGCGTCGTCCTCGGCGGCCAGCTCGCCGGTCGCGGAGCGCTCCTCCAGATAGCGCCGGAACCGGCGCATGATGACCTCGTGGATGGAGGCGACGTCGCCTTCCTTGGACTTGACGGCGAAACGCCGATACTCGCCCTTACGGGCCAGGCCGTCCTCGAACACCACCATCGAGGCCACGACGTTCTCGCCCTGGAGGTGGGAGACGTCGTAGCACTCGATGCGCAGCGGCGCCTGCTCCAGATCGAGCGCGTCGGCGATCTCCTGCAGCGCCTTGCTGCGCGTAGTCAGATCGCCGGCCCGGCGGATCTTGTGCTGGGCGAGCGACTCCTTGGCGTTGCGCTCGACGGTCTCCATCAGCGACTTCTTGTCGCCGCGCTGCGGCACGCGCACGTCCACCCGGGCGCGGCGCTGCTCCGACAGCAGCTCGACCACCGCCTCGGCGTCCGGCGGCAGCGTCGGCACGAGAACCTCGCGGGGCATCGACTCGGCGCCCGCCTCGCCGTACATCTGCAGCAGGAACTGCTCGACCAGCTCGCCGGGCGTGACCTCGTCGACCTTGTCGACCACCCAGCCGCGCTGGCCGCGGATGCGCCCGCCGCGCACATAGAACACCTGGACGGCGGCTTCGAGCGGGTCCTCGGCGAGCGCGATCACGTCGGCGTCGGTGGCCTCGCCCAGCACCACCGCCTGCTTCTCCAGCGCCCGCTGCAGCGCCTGGATGTCGTCGCGCAGGCGGGCGGCGCGCTCGTACTCCTGCTCGGCGGCGGCCGCGCGCATGTCCTGTTCGAGGCGCTTGATGAAGCGGGTGGTGTTACCGCCCATGAAGTCGCAGAAATCCTCGGCCAGGTCGCGGTGCTCCTGCTCACTGACCCTGCCGACGCACGGGGCCGAGCACTTGTCGATGTAGCCCAGCAGGCACGGCCGGCCGATCTGCCCGGCCCGCCGGAACACCCCGGCGCTGCACGTGCGCACCGGGAAGACGCGCAGCAGCAGGTCGACGGTCTCGCGGATGGCCCAGGCATGGGAGTAGGGGCCGAAGTAGCGGGTGCCCTTGCGCTTGGCGCCGCGCAGCACCTGCACGCGCGGGAAGTCCTCGCCCATGGTGACCGCGAGGTAGGGGTAGGACTTGTCGTCGCGGTACTTCACATTGAAGCGCGGGTCGAACTCCTTGATCCAGGAGTATTCGAGCTGCAACGCCTCCACCTCGGTGCCGACGACGGTCCAGTCGACGTCCGCGGCGGTGGTCAGCATGGACTGGGTGCGCGGATGCAGGGCGGAGAAGTCGGCGAAGTAGGAGTTGAGCCGCTGCCGCAGGCTCTTGGCCTTGCCGACGTAGATCACTCGGCCGTGGGCGTCCTTGAACCGGTAGACCCCGGGGGAATCGGGGATGGAGCCTGGTTTGGGCCGGAAACTCAAGGGGCTGCCCGCTGATCTCGCCACGATTCCAGCCTAATGGCCCGCACCGACAAGGAAGCCCGCCGTACCTTCGAGCCAGGTACGGCGGGCGGAGCGGAAGCGTACGGGTCAGGCGAGCGTGATCTGGTCGCCCTCCACCTTGATCTCCTGCGCGGGGAGCGGCTTGGTCGCCGGACCCTGCGTCACCGAACCGTCCTCGATCTTGAACTTGCTGCCGTGGCACGGGCAGTCGATGAGCCCGTTCTCGATGCTGGCCACCGCGCAGCCCTGGTGGGTGCAGCTCGCGCTGAACGCCTTGAACTCACCCTCCGTCGGCTGGGTGACCACGATCTTCTGCTCCTTGAAGATCTTGCCGCCGCCGACGGGGATGTCGGCGGTCTTGGCCAGTCCCTCGGCGGCCGCGGGGGCACTCGACGTGGCCGGCGCACTGGCCGCCGGCTCACTCGTCGCGGGCGCGGCGGTCGTGGTGTCACCGCCCGCGCCACACGCGGTCAACGCCAGCGCCAGGCCGCCCGCGCCGACGCCCGCGAACACCGTTCTACGACTCTTAAGGTCATCTCCCATGCGGCACAGCCAAGCGTACGCACCTGAGAAATTGATGAATATCGCCTTACGCGAGCCTGATCTTGCCGTCCGCCACCTTGATCTGCTTCTCCTCCAGCGGCTCGCCGGCGGGCCCCTTGGCCACGGAGCCGTCCTCGATCTTGAACTGGCTGCCGTGGCAGGGGCAGTTGATCACACCGTTGGAAATGCTGGCCACCGTGCAGCCCGCATGGGTGCAGGTCGCGCTGAAGGCCTTGAACTCCCCCTCCGTCGGCTGGGTGATCACCAGCTTCTGGCCCTCGAATATCTTGCCGCCACCCGTGGGAATGTCACTGGTCTCGGCGAGCGCCTTCGGCGCCTTGGCCTTCTTCGTCGGCGCGGCCGACGACTCTTCGTCGCCGACGGGCTCCTCAGCCGGATCCGCCACCACCGTGGTGGGCGAGCCATAGCTGGCGCACGCTGTCAGCACTGCGGCCAGCCCGGCGCCTCCGGCTCCGAACACCACCGCGCGGCGCGTCGATTCGGTCATGGTGCGTCCTCCCAGGTATTGGGTTTCACTTCAGGTACGTCTCCCGCCCTGACCCGGGTTCAGCGTGCCGTGACCCAATCCCGCGCACTACGCAGAATTACCCGTTCACACCACCACGATGCCGTCGCCCTCGACCTTGACCTGGTAGGCGACCAGCGACTTGGTCGCGGGGCCCGTCATCACCTTGCCCGTGTCGGCGGCGAACTCGCTGCCGTGACACGGGCATCTCAGCACGTTGTCCCGCGGCGCGCCGACCGCGCACCCGCGATGCGGGCAGGCGGAGCTGAACGCCTTGTAGACGCCCTTCGACGGCTGCGTCACCACGATCTTCCACTTGCGCACCACCGTGCCGCCGCCGACGGGCACGTCGGCGGTCTTCGCGATCACCTGTCCCTTGATCCCGGCCACGGGCTTGGCCTCGGCGTCGCCGGCGCCGCACCCGGCGAGCGCCAGCCCGCAGGCCGCGACCCCGGCCGCCCCCAGCGCCTCGCGCCGCCCGACCGCGGGCATGGCGGAGCCCCCCTCAGTAACCGTCATCGCCGCTGACCCCTCCGCGTCCCCGCTGACCTCGTGCAGGTCAGGCCGTTACCGTCCCTTCACCCTAGGGGCGGCACCCCTCGGTCCCGTCAGCGGGTGGCAAGACCCACGGCCGCACGCCGGCACGGCCCCTGACGAGCTGCCAGGTGCCCTTTCTCCCGTACGTCTCCTCAAGTCTGCAGGGATCTAGACGGACAGGATCTTGCGCAGGAAGCGTCCCGTGTGGCTCTCGTCCACCAGGGCGACCTCCTCCGGCGTGCCGGCCGCGACCAGGGAGCCGCCGCGTGAGCCGCCCTCGGGCCCCATGTCGATGACCCAGTCGGCCGTCTTGATGACGTCGAGGTTGTGCTCGATGACGATGACCGAATTGCCGCCGTCGACCAACCGCCCGAGCACCCCGAGCAGCCTGCGGATGTCCTCGAAGTGCAGGCCCGTGGTGGGCTCGTCGAGGACGTAGATGGTCCGCCCGGTCTGTCGGCGCTGCAGCTCGGAGGCGAGCTTGACGCGCTGCGCCTCGCCGCCGGACAACGTGGTGGCCGGCTGGCCGAGCCGTACGTAGCCCAGGCCGACGTCGTTGAGCGTCTGCAGGTGGCGCTTGATCGCCGGGATGGCGTCGAAGAAGGCGAGCCCCTCCTCGATCGGCATGTCGAGGATCTCGGCGATCGTCTTGCCCTTGTAGTGGACCTCCAGCGTCTCCCGGTTGTAGCGGGCGCCGTGGCAGACCTCGCAGGGGACGTAGACGTCGGGCAGGAAGTTCATCTCGATCTTGATGGTGCCGTCGCCGGAACACGCCTCGCAGCGGCCGCCCTTGACGTTGAAGCTGAACCTGCCGGGTTGGTAGCCGCGCACCTTGGCCTCGGCGGTGGCGGCGAACAGCTTGCGCACGTGGTCGAACACGCCGGTGTAGGTGGCCGGGTTGGACCTCGGGGTGCGGCCGATCGGCGACTGGTCGACGTGCACGACCTTGTCGACCTGGTCCATGCCGTTAATGCGCGCGTGGCGGCCGGGCACCGTGCGGGCGCCGTTGAGCTCCTTGGCCAGCGCGTTGTAGAGGATGTCGTTGACCAGCGTGGACTTGCCGGAGCCGGACACGCCGGTGACCGCGGTGAACACGCCGAGCGGGAAGTCGATGTCGACGCCCTGGAGGTTGTGCTCGCGCGCGCCCTTGACGGTGATCTGGCGCTTCCTGTCGCGCTTACGGCGCTTGGCGGGGATCGGGATGCTCCTGCGACCGGACAGGTACTGGCCGGTCATGGACTCCTCGCTGGCCAGCAGCTCCTGCACCGTGCCGGAGACGACGACCTGGCCGCCGTGCTCGCCGGCCCCCGGGCCGATGTCGACCACCCAGTCGGCGGCGGCGATGGTGTCCTCGTCGTGCTCGACCACGATCAGCGTGTTGCCCATGTCGCGCAGCCTGATGAGCGTGTCGAGCAGCCGCATGTTGTCGCGCTGGTGCAGGCCGATGGAGGGTTCGTCGAGCACGTAGAGGACGCCGACCAGGCCGGAGCCGATCTGCGTGGCCAGCCGGATGCGCTGCGCCTCGCCGCCGGCCAGGGTGGCGGCGGCGCGGTCCATGGTGAGGTAGTCGAGGCCGACGTCGAGCAGGAAGCCCATCCGGGCGTTGATCTCCTTGACCACCCGCTCGGCGATGTGCATGTCGCGCTCGGACAGCTTGAGCGCGGCCAGGAACTTCGCGCACTCGCCGATCGACATGCCCGCCACGTCGGCGATCGACTTGCCGGCCACCGTGACGGCCAGCGTGACCGGCTTGAGCCTGGCCCCCTTGCAGGCCGGGCAGGGGATCTCGCGCATGTAGCCTTCGAACCGCTCGCGGGTCGCGTCGCTCTCCGCCTCGGCGTGCCGGCGCTGCACCCACGGGATGACGCCCTCGAAGGTGGTGTAGTAGGAGCGCTGGCGGCCGTAGCGATTGCTGTAGCGGACGTGCACCTGCTCGTCGTGGCCGAACAGCAGCGACTTCTGCGCCTTCTTGGGCAGCTTCTCCCACGGCGTCGCGAGGGTGAAGCCCATGGTGTGGCCGAGCGCCTCGACGAGACGGACGAAGTATTCGCTGGTGTGGCCGCCCGACCAGGGGTGCAGCGCGCCCTCGCCGAGCTCGCGCTCGGGGTCGGGGACGACCAGGTCCGGGTCCACCTCCATCTTCGTGCCGAGGCCGGTGCACTCGGGGCAGGCACCGAACGGCGAGTTGAAGGAGAACGAGCGCGGCTCCAGCTCCTCGAACGACAGATCGTCGTAGGGGCAGTAGAGGTGCTCGGAGTAGAAGCGCTCGCGGCCGGGGTCGCCCTCCGGCAGGTCGACGAACTCCAGCGTGATCGTGCCGCCGGACAGCTGCAGCGCGGTCTCGACCGAGTCGGTGAGCCTGCGCCGCGCCGCATCCTTGACCGACAGGCGGTCGACGATGACCTCGATGTCGTGCTTCTCGTACTTCTTGAGCGTCGGCGGCTCCTCCAGCCGCACCACCGTGCCGTCGACCCTGGCGCGGGCGAAGCCCTTGGTCTGCAGCTCGCGGAACAGCTCGCCGTACTCGCCCTTACGGCCTCTGACGACCGGGGCCAGCACCTGGAACCGGGTGCCCTCCTCCAGGTCCATCACCCGGTCGACGATCTGCTGCGGGGTCTGCCTGGCGATCGGGCGGGCGCAGACCGGGCAGTGCGGCTTGCCGATGCGGGCCCACAGCAGCCGCAGGTAGTCGTAGACCTCGGTGATCGTGCCGACGGTGGAGCGAGGGTTCTTGCTCGTCGCCTTCTGGTCGATCGACACCGCCGGCGACAGGCCCTCGATGAAGTCGACGTCGGGCTTGTCCATCTGGCCGAGGAACTGGCGCGCGTACGCCGACAGCGACTCCACATAACGGCGCTGACCCTCGGCGAAGATCGTGTCGAAGGCCAGGCTCGACTTGCCGGAGCCGGACAGGCCGGTGAAGACGATCAGAGCGTCTCGCGGCAGGTCCAGCGAGACGTCCTTGAGGTTGTGCTCTCGTGCACCACGCACGATCAGGCGGTCTGCCACGGTGATCCCGGATGTCGAAAGGCGGATAGGTCCACGGGGGATGGTAGACGGGGGGTCCGACAATTTCGGCAGGGCCGCATGCGGCCTGGCGGAAATCCGTCCCTCTCAGGTTACGGCCTACTCCCACCCCGACAGGAGGCCTTCCCCATTCAACCCCGCGACCTGCCCGTTTATGCCCCTCACCGGCGGCCGGGCCGGTCATGCCCAACCTGATCACAGATGATGAAATATCAAATCATGACTCTTCTGCAGAGACTGCTGGCCGAGATGGCCACCGCCAACGATCGGTTGCTGACCACCGCCGCCTCCCTGTCCGACGACGACGTCCTCCTACCGTCCCGCCTGCCCGGCTGGTCCAGGGGCCACGTGCTCGTCCATGTCGCCAGGAACGCCGACAGCCACGTCAACCTGCTCACCTGGGCCAGGACGGGCGTCGTGACCCCGCAGTACCCGAGCCCGGCCGTCCGCGAGCAGCAGATCGAGTCCCGCGCCGCCCTCCCGGCCGCCGAGCACGTCGCCGACCTCAGGGACAGCGTCGCCCGCCTCGACGCCGCGATCCGCGACCACCCGGAACAGGCGTGGCAGGCTCCGGTGGCCGGCCTGCGCCCGCCCCCCCATCCCGCCTGGTACATCGTGGTCAGGAGGCTGCGCGAGCTGGGCATGCACCACGTCGATCTCGGCGCCGGATACCGCCCGTCGGACTGGGCCGACGCGTTCGTCCGCAGAGAGCTGAACGACTGCCTCATGACCTGGTCGCGCGAGCACAGCACGGTCAGCGCGGTGCGCTTCACCGGCTCCTCACGCACACCGTGGCACGACCTCGGCCAGGGCCCCGAGGTGGAGGGTGCGCCGACGGACGTCCTGGCCTGGCTCACCGGAAGATCGGCGGGCGAGGGCGTTAAGGTGGTGCCAGTGGGACGATCGTCGCGACCCGGCGCGGCAGGCCAGGACCTTCCGCCGGCACCACCGTGGCTGACGATGACCGCCCCCGCTGACCTGCCCGCGACGCCACCGAAGGACTACCCATGACCTACACAGGCGACGTTCAGGTCGGCGGCCCCGCCGACGTGCGGAAGCTGCCCGGTCTGACGATCTACAAGCTCGCGGTCGGCCCGTACGACAACAACGCCTACCTGCTGCGCTGCACCGAGACGGGCGACGGGCTGCTCATCGACGCGGCGGCCGAGCCGGACCGGCTGCTCGCCCTGGTGGCCGACCAGCCGATCAGCGCCATCGTCACCACCCACCAGCACGGCGACCACTGGCAGGGGCTGGAGCAGGTGGCCACGGTGACCGGCGCGCAGGTGCTGGCCCACCCGCTGGACGCTCCCGGCCTGCCCATCCCGGTGGACCGCACGATCGAGCACGGCGACCGCATCGCCGTCGGCGTCGTCACCGTCGAGGCCATCCACCTGCGCGGCCACACCCCTGGCTCGGTCGCCCTGCTCTACGACGGAGGCGCGGACGAGCAGCACCTGTTCACCGGCGACTCGCTCTTCCCCGGCGGAGTGGGCAACACCCAGAAGGACCCCGAACGCTTCCAGCAGCTCTACACGGACGTGGTCGAGCGCCTGTTCGACCGCCTCCCGGACCACACCTGGGTCTACCCGGGCCACGGCAAGGACACCACCCTCGGCGCCGAACGCCCCTCCCTGCCGGAGTGGAAGGCCCGAGGCTGGTAACCGGGGGGGGGGGGGGGGGGGGGGG
>NZ_JBITLM010000012.1:326927-351479 GCF_044465295.1 Nonomuraea sp. NPDC049714
ACGCCCCCCCCCCCCCCCCCCCGCCGCCCCCCCCCCCCCCCCCCCCCCCCCCCCCCCCCCCCCCCCCCCCGAACCACCGCGCAACACAACGCCCACCGGCCCAGGAGCAGGCCCGCGCCACGAGCCCAACAGGCCCGGCACGCCGACCGCCGCAACTGCAACAGGTCACGTACGCCCTGGCCGCCGTGGAACCACGTCGATGGTGCCTGTACGCGCCGTCGCGGCGGCCCGCCATGTGCGGGTCAGCGGGCGTTTCCCTGGAGGCCCCCAGCCTTGGACGGCGGGTGGCTGAACCCGGCTGGCCGTGAAGATCCTGCTGCTACGCGACGGAGTCGCTGCGGCGGGAAGTCCCGCGAGAGGGAAACCCCTGGGAGAAGGCGCGGCAAGAGGGCCGTCGCCAGCCGCCATGCTCGCGTGATGGTGACGGTCAGCGGCGGGCCAGCACGCGTACGATCCGGGCGGCGGCCAGCGCGGGATCGTCGGCCGCCCCCACCAGATCCCCCCACGACCACCGGTAGAACCACCCCTCCGGCAGGGGCACACAGTCGACGGTCTCGGCGAGCAGCGCCGTGTCGTCGGGATCGCTGACCCGCAGCGCGGGCGGGTCGGCGCGCAGGGTCGCGGTCAGTCCGTGCTGCTCCAGCTCCACGGCCAGTCTGCCGAGGAAGTACGTACGCGTGTGCTCGCGAGGCGTGGCCGGCATGCCTCCATCAAATCCGATGGCACCGCGAAAATCCCGCCCATCGCGATGCCATCCACGTCACAGCCCGGCTGAGGTGCCCCGCCCGGCTCAGGAGCCGATGCGCTCGGCCTCCCTGCGGAGTTCGCGCTTGTAGAAGAGCACACGCAGCGGGATGGCGGCGACCAGCGCGATCTGCATCGTCGCGCCGATCTTGATGGGCAGGTCGCCACCCTCGGGCCAGGCGACCCAGAAGGTGAGGAACGCCACGTTCACCATGATCCATGCGAGGACCACGGCCGCGAGCTGCCCCTTCGGCTTGGGGTACTCGATCCGGCTGACCATCAGCCAGGCCACGCCCAGCACGGCCAGCAGCGACCAGAAGCTCGGCTCGAACAGCAGCACGATCGAGATCACGGTCATCGCGCCCATCGGGATGGGCAGGCCCATGAAGTCGCCGCTCTTGGTCTTGACGCAGGCGAACCGCGCCAGACGCACGACACCGGCGACGAGCACGGCCGCGGCGGCGCCCACCGCCGCCGCGAAGGGCACCTCGTTGGTGAACCCACCCCAGATCACGATCATGAACGCGGGCGCGAACCCGAAGCTGATGACGTCGGCGAGGTTGTCGAGCTCGGCACCCATGGCGGAAGCGCGGAAGCGCCGCGCGACCAGGCCGTCGAACAGGTCACAGGTGGCGCCGATGAGCAGCAGCACCACCGCCGTGGCGAAGTAACTGGGCGCGGGCGTGAACTTGCCGTCCGTCTGGAGTGCCTCGATCGCCGAGGCGGCCAGCACGCATACGGCGAGAAATCCGCACAGAGCGTTGCCCAGAGACAGGGAGTCCGCAGCGGACAGGCGGAACGCCTTTCCGACAGGGCCCCGAGGTTCTTCCTCTTCGACCTGCCAACCGCCGGCGTCAGCCGTGGTCAATTCTGGTCACCCCCGCAACCGTCTTCTCGCCCACGGAGACCGCGGGAGAGATCCCTTCGGGAAGGTAGATGTCGACCCTCGAACCGAACCTGATGAGCCCGATCCGCTCGGCGCGCGCGACCTTCGCTCCGGCGCTCACGTACGGCACGATCCTGCGCGCCACCGCGCCCGCGATCTGCACCATCTCGATGTCGCCGAGCGCGGTCTCGAAATGCCACACCACGCGTTCGTTCTGGTCGCTGTCCTTGTTGAAAGCCGGCACGAACCCACCTGGCACATGCTGCACGGAGGCGACATTTCCCGCAAGAGGGGCACGGTTGACGTGAACGTTCAGCGGGCTCATGAAGATCGCGACCCGGGTGCGGCCGTCCGGCCAGGGGTCGACGCTCTGCACGACGCCGTCGGCGGGAGACAGGATCCGGCCCTCGCCCGCGTTGCGGTCGGGGTCGCGGAAGAACCAGAGCATCGCGCCGGTCAACGCGCCCAGCGGCACTGCCGCGAGCGCCCACCGGCGGTCCCGTCGCGTCAGAAGCGCGGTGGCGGCCGCCGTGGCCACCGTCGGGAAGAGCCACGGGGAGACCCCGCGTGCGAGCCTTACGCGGCCCGACTTAGCAGAATCGACTGACACGTACAACCTTCGGTGGTGACTAGGACTGAGGCGCTTTGCCGTGATGTTACAGAACACGCAACTATGACACGACGCAACTACACAAGCAAAGCGCCTCGAAAGCCATTCCGCTAGACCTGCTCCGATTGGGTTTGCTCGCTCTTGCGCACGTCGATGCGGGACTTGACCAGGCTCGCCACTGTTGTGACGACCATGGTGACGCCGATGACCGTGAGCGACACCCAGATGGGGATCTGCGGTGCCCAGGAAACCCCACTGGCGTGCAGAGCTTCCAATACGAGCTTAACCCCAATGAACCCCAGGATGAACGCCAAACCGTAGCTGATGTACACGAGTCGCTGCAGCAGCCCGCCCAGCAGGAAGTACAGCTGACGCAGTCCCATCAGGGCGAACGCGTTGGCGGTGAAGACGATGAACGGATCCGTGGTGAGCCCGAAGATGGCCGGGATCGAGTCGAGCGCGAACAGCAGGTCGGTGCTGCCGATGGCGATCATGACGATCAGCATGGGGGTGACCATGCGCTTGCCGTCGATCTTGACCGTGATCTTGGAGCCGACGAAGGTCTCCGTGGTGGGGAAGGTCCTGCGCGCCCAGCGGAGCAACAGGTTCTCGTTGACCTGTTCCTCTTCACCCTTGCGGTGCTGGCGGATGATGTTGATCGCCGTGTAGATCAGGAAGGCGCCGAAAATGTAGAACAGCCCGCTGAACCGCTCGAGGGCGGCGGCGCCGACCGCGATGAAGATGCCGCGCATGACCAGGGCGAGCAGGATGCCGACGAGAAGCACCTTGTGCTGGTAGGCCTTCGGCACGGCGAACCGGCTCATGATGATGAAGAAGACGAACAGGTTGTCGACGCTGAGACTGTATTCAGTGATATATCCGGCGAAGAACTCGCCGGCCTTCACCGGTCCCGATGTCGCCCAGAGGATCACCCCGAAGATCACGGCCAGCGCGATGTAGAAGGAGACCCAGTAACCGGCCTGCCGCATCGAGAACTCGCGGGCTTCGCCGCGATCGACGATCCACAGGTCGACCGCCAGGACGACCAGAAGGCCGCCGATGACGACAGCCCAAGCCCACCATGGTTCGCTCACGTTTGTATTACCTCCGGCATACACGACGGATTGCCGGAGGTCTCTCCCGCCCGCCTGACACGCGGACCGGCAGCCCCGGGGGCCCCGTGGAGCGGGACTACACCGTGATGACGAGGCTGCCGCGAAGGGATACTCCCCTCCCTTAACGCACGCAGTATACGAGAACGCGTATGGCTCACCTAATCAGGGCTTCGATCTGACCGTTCGTAGACATCCAGGACGCTCCTGACGGCGTCGTCCTCCCCTGGCAACTCCGCGCCGCGCCGCGCCGCCGCCGCGGCCAGCCGCGCCGCCGCCTCCGGGTCCGCGATCACCTCCTGTACGGCGATGCGCAGAGCGTTCACGTCCCCGTAGGGCACGAGCACGCCGGCGTCACCGACGAGCTCGGGAACCCCGCCGACGGCCGTCGCGACCACCGGCCGCCCGGCCATGAGCGTCTCGCTGAGGCTCAGCGGCTGCCCCTCCCACCTGCTGGCCCAGACGGCCACGGTGGCGGCGGCGAGCAGGTCGGGCACGTCGTCCCGGTTGCCCGGCAGGAGCACGGGCAGCCTCTCGTCGTCGATCCTGCGCTGCAACGCGGCCCGCGACGGCCCTTCTCCGGCGATCACGAACAGCGGCTCCCGCCCGCCCGGCCAGGGGCCCGCGGCGGCGTCCAGGAGGCTTTCGAGCCCTTTCTGCTGGGCGAGCCTGGCGATCGTGAGCACGATGGGCCGCTCCCCCGCCCCCAGCTCGGCCCGGACCTCGGCCGGGGAGCGCCGGGCAGGGCGCGGCACCGGTGCGGGAACCACCGCCGGGCGCACGTCACGGGCGCCGAGCGCGCTCATCCGCTCTCCCAGGTCGGGCGAGACGACCAGGACATGATCGGCCAGGCGCGCCACGATCCGTTCCAGCACCCCGTAGACCGCCCCGACGGCGCCGCCGGCGGTGAGCGCGTTGTGCAGGGTGACGACCAGCCTCGGCCCGCCCCGCCGTACCGGCCGGCCCAGCCCGGCCAGCGCGGCCAGCGCCCCGGCGCGCAGCCCGTGGGCGTGCACCACCTCGGCCCCCCTGGTCAGGCGTCTGATCGCCGCGACCGTGCGCAGGTCGTTGACCGGATCCGGCCGATCGGAGACCCGCACCTCCGCGAAGCGGGCTCCCGCCGCGCCGAACCCGAACTGCTCCTCGACGCTGCGCGGCCCCACCACCACCACGCGATGGCCGAGCCGCGCCAGGCCACCGGCCAGCATCAGCACATGCCGCCCGGTGCCTCCGGACGTGGTGCCCAGCACGAATGCCACCCGCACAGCCACTCCTCCCTCTCAACCGACCGTCACCGACCCCCGGCCCAGCCCCTCGCCCGACCTCACGAGGCCTGCTCGCCCCCATCGACCTGCAGCTCACTTCACGGGCCTTCGCGCCTGCCGAGCGCCCCGGCCACCATCCTGGCGTCGGCCCGGTCCATCAGGACCACGACCCCGACTCCCACGGCCAGCGCCACCACGGCGGCCAGCAGCGTCGCCCCCACGTTCGCCCACGTCCCGGTCGCCCCGAACGCCTCGGCCACGGCGGCCCCCGCCCCGAACCCCGCCACGCCGGCCGCGACGGCGGCGGCTCCCGCCCGCCCCAGCCCGGCCATCGCGGACCTGCCCCGCGCCCGCACCACGAAGAACAGCAGCGCTCCCCCGCCGGCGGTCATCCCGGCGGTCATCCCCAGCGCCATCCCCGCGATCTGCCACCCGGCGGGGAACGCCAACGCGAACCCGGTCTGCGCCACCATCACCACCACCCACCCCACCACTGTCCCGGCGGCGGCGGCCCGCCCCCGCCCGAGGGCGTACAGCACCCGGCTCAGGTGCGCGATGAGCCCGTAACCGATCAGCCCCGGCGCGAACAGTGCGACCGTCCGGGCCAGCTCGACCGGCGACACCGTGGTCTGGCTGCTGTCCAGGAACACCACCGAGCCCGGCTCGGACGCGGCGGCGAGCACCCCGGCCGCCACCCCCGACACCAGCACGACCGCGCGCGTGGTGCTCGCCGCGAGCGCCGAGAACGCCTCCGTCTCGCCCCCCTCCGCCTGCGCGCTCAGCCTGGGGAACGCACTGGTGGCGATCGGTACGGCCAGCACGGCGTAAGGCACCAGGTAGATGGCCCACGCGTAGTTGTAGGCCGCGAGCGCCCCCTCACCGATCACCTTGTTGGACAGGGCCAGCACGACCACCATGGCGGCCTGCTGCGCCATGAGCGCGGCGATCCCGGCCAGGGCGAGCCTGCGCACCTGCGCGGCCACCCCTTCGGGGAAGCGCAGCGTGGGCCGCCACCGCACGCCCAGCCTGGCGGTGGGGCCGATGACGGTGAGGACGAGCGCCAGCACGCCGAGGCTGGTGCCCACGGACAGCGCGAGCTCGGCGGCCCGTGGCACCTGGCCGGGGTCCGCATTGCCCTCGCTGAGCGGCACGAACAGCAGGTAACCGACGATGACCACGATGCTGGAGACGAGCGGCGCGACGGCGGGCCCGGCGAACCTGTTGTGCGACTGGAGCAGTCCGTAGAGCACGACGGCCACGCCGTACAGGGGGATCTGCGGCGCGAAGACGACCAGCATCCGGGTCGCGACGGCGTCCACCGCCGCCGCCTCGCACCCGTCGACGCTGAACAGGCCGACGATCGGCCCCGCCAGCAGCGCGGTGAGCACGGCCACGGGGACGAGCACCACGAGCACCCAGGTCAGCAGCGCCGAGGTGATCCGCCCCACCCGGTCGCGGCCCGACCCGGGCTCGGTGACTCCGGCCGCCGAGCCGGCCAGCACCGGCACCACCATCCCGGCCAGCGCCCCGCCGATGACGACCTCGAAGACGATGTTGGGGATCTGGTTGGCCGTGAAGTAGGCCGAGGAGAGGCAGTTGGTGCCGACGGTCTGGGCGAGGGCGTACTGCTTGGCGAATCCCGTGACGCGGGCCAGGACGGTGATCGCCCCGATGAGCAGCGCGCCTCCCGCCACGCCGCGAGCGAGCCGGGACGTCACACTCCTCCTGACATTCGCCCGATGACGGCGGGCACGGTCCTCACACGGGGTCGACGGGGCGGCGGCCCAGCATGTCCAGCCGGTTGAGCACCCGGTTGCCCGCGATGACCTTGGTGAAGCTGACCTTCTCCGAGGCGGCGGTGAGCGCCGCCACGGTGCCGAGCAGGACCAGCCGGCCGGGCCGGCCGAGCTGGGTCACAGCGGCGAGGCCGAGCAGGGCGCCCAGGGCGTTGGCTCCGGCGTCGCCGAGCATGGCCTGCTCGCCGAGGTCCTCCGGCAGCAGCGCGGCGGCGGCCCCCAGCGGCACCGCGGCCAGCGCCGCCGTCATCGGCGAGTCACGGACGACGGCGGCCACGAGCAGCGGCCCGCCGGTGAGCAGGCCGACCTTGATGGCCCGGCCGGGGCGCAGGTCGAACAGGTTGGCCAGGTTGGCGGCGCCGGCGATGGCGGCGCCGTTGACCACGGTGTCGACCGGCCCGCGGGAGACGAGGGCGGCGGCGCCGAGCCCGGTCGCGCCGATCCCGAGGATCTTGACGGCGCCGCTGGTGACCTCGCCGCGCGCGAGCGCCGTCAGATGCCCCTTGAAGCCCTTGGACGAGGTCGTCCCGTAGAGGTCGTCGTAGGCGCCGAGCGCCCCGCTGCCCGCCCCGGCGAGCAGGGCGGCCAGCCGCACCCGTGGCGGCAGCCCGGGCGCCAGCGCGGCGGCGACGCCGGAACCGGCCACGAAGGCGGGGCCTTCCAGCAGCGTGATGGGCTCACCCCGGTGGTTCTTGCGGGCCCAGCGGCTGCCCGTGTCCTTGGCTGTGTCCTTGTCCTTGTCGCGGGTGAAGGCGGTGTAGGCGGCGCGGGCCGCGGCGGCGCCGAGCGCGGCGCCGGCGAGGGCGTAGAGCAGGCCACGGGCCATGTCAGCTCCCTGACTCGGTGGATGTCGGGGTCGGGGTCGGAGTCGGCTCCACGGGCTGGAACGCGCTGACTCCCTGGCCGGTGCCGTACTGCCCGGCGCCCCCGCTCACTTGCTCCCGCAGAGCGTAGACGATCACGATCCGGCCCGCGGGCAGATCGGCACTGTCGACGGTGGAGACGCGCTTGGCGAGCTCGGCGTCCTCCCGCAGCGCGGTGATCACTCCGCCGGGGGCGGCGGCGGTGTCGGCGCCGGCGATCACCAGGCCCTTGCCGCCCGCGTCCAGGCCGCCCGCGAGCGTGGTGAAGGCCGCTGCCTGAGCCGGTGCGCCCTCACCCTCGAAGGGATTCTCCGGCGCGAACATCACCGCGACCGTGGCCCGCTTGTCCGGGTCGCCGTCGATGTTGAGGAACCCGCCCGTCTCCAGGCCGGTGAGCACGGCCGCCGTCGCCTCGTTGGGGACGCCCACCTGGGCCTGGTCGGTGGTCATGACGGTAGCGGCGAGCAGGGTGGCGACCTTGTCGTGGGTGCCTGCCGTCGTGGCGAACGTCATCTCGGCGGGCTTGAGCTGATTGACCAGGCCGTCGAGCACGCCCACGCTCTTGGGGTCGAAGAACCGCTCGGTCAGCGACAGGCGGCCGGTGACCAGGGCGCCCGCCGCCGTGAGCACCTCCTGCTCGGCCTCGCGCACGGCGGCGTTGGTGCCCGGCGCCTCCACCAGCAGCACCTGCTCCCCGGCGAGCTCGCCCTCGACCAGCTTCGGCATGAGGGTGGTCACGAACGAGTCGGTGGCCTGGCTCTGGCCCAGCACCTCGTCGATCTGTTCGCGCTGCTCCTGCTTCTCCGCGGTGAGCTGGCGCGTCAACTCCTCGGCCGACCTGATGGCGGGATCCTCCAGCAGCGTGGTGCCCAGGACGATGCCCACGGCCAGCGCCAGGAAGATGGCGACGATGGAGACCAGGTGATAGCGGAAATCGATCACGAGAAGAGCCCGACCAACCAGAAGATGAAGGAGTTCCAGAAATCTTGCAGGCCGTTCAGCCAGGTCTGGCCGAGCGGTGACAGTGCGAGGGCGACCCCCATGGTGATCAGCGCCGTGATCGCCAGCAGCAGCAGCTGCGGGGTGGAGATGCGGCTGCGGTAGAGCATGCTCACGCCCTTGGCGTCGACGAGCTTGCTGCCGACGCGCAGGCGGGTGAGGAAGGTGCTGGCCATGCCGGAGCGGCCCTTGTCGAGGAACTCCTCCAGCGTGCCGTGGGTGCCGACGGCCACGATGAGCTCGGCGCCCTTGTCGTCGGCCAGCAGCATCGCGATGTCCTCGCTGGTGCCGGTCGACGGGAAGATCACGGCGTCGCGGCCGAGCTGGTGAACCCGCTCCAGGCCTGGTGCCCGGCCGTCGCGGTAGGCGTGCACGATGAGCTCGGCGCCGCAGGTGAGCGCCTTGGTGGAGACGGAGTCGAAATCGCCCACGATCACGTCGGGCAGGTAGCCGGCCTCCAGGAGCGCGTCGGCGCCGCCGTCGACGCCGATGAGCACCGGCCGGTATTCCCTGAGGTAGGGGCGCAGGGTGGCGATGTCTTCTTTGTAGTGGTAGCCGCGCACCACGATGAGGGCGTGCCGGCCCTCGATGACGGTGCGGATCGGCGGCACGCCCACCCCGTCGATGAGCAGCTTGCCCTCGCCGCGGACGTACTCCATCGTGTTGACGGCGAACGCCTCGATCTGCACGGCCAGCCCGGCGCGGGCCTCGGCCATGGCGGCCTCGACGGCTTCGGGGGTCTGCGCCTCGCCCTTGCCGACGACCTCGTCGCCGAGGTAGACGGCGCCTTCGTGCAGCCGGACGGTGTCGCCGTCCTTGATCCGCTCGAACAGCTCCTGGCTGGCGTTGTCGACGAACGGGACGCCGGCCTCGATGATGATCTGCGGGCCGAGGTTGGGGTAGCGGCCGCTGATGCCCGCGGCGACGTTGACCACGCCCGCGGCCTCGCATGACACCAACGCCTCCGCGCTGACCCGGTCCACGTCGACGTGGTCAATGATCGCGATCTCCCCCGGCTTGAGGCGCTTGGTGAGCCTCTTCGTCCGCCGATCGATTCGCGCCACACCCGTGACACCGGGAAGGTCGTTGACCTTCCGCCCGCGGAGGCCCGGCATCTTGTTACCCGGAACCTTCATCAAGACCATCCTGCCAGAGGGAAACACTTAGGCGGCCACGCACTGCGGGGCGTGTCCGCTATGTCACGCAGGATCACCGGTCATTCGCGGCCAGACCGAGCAGCTCCTCCGCGTGTGCCCTGCCCAGCTCGGAGTCCTCCAGGCCGGCGAGCATGCGTGACAGCTCCTTGACCCTACCTTCGTGATTGAGCGTGACGACGCCACTGCGCACCACGCTTCCGTCGCCGGCCTTCTCCACCACCAGGTGCTGGTCGGCGAAGGCCGCGACCTGTGGCAGGTGGGTGACGACGATGACCTGCGCGGTGCGGGCCAGCCGGGCGAGCCGGCGCCCGATCTCGACCGCGGCCTTGCCGCCGACCCCGGCGTCGACCTCGTCGAACACGAACGTGGGCACCGGGTCGGCGCCGGCGAACACCACCTCGATCGCGAGCATGACCCGGCTCAGCTCGCCGCCGGAGGCGCCCTTGTTGAGCGGGAGCGGCGGCGCGGCGGGGTGGGCGGCCATCCGCAGCTCCACCTCGTCGATGCCGTCAGGGCCGAACTCGGCCGCCTGGGAGAGCTGGACGGTCACCCGGGCGTGCGGCATGGCCAGGGCGGTGAGCTCGTCGGTGACGGCCTGGCCGAACCGCTCGGCCGCCGCCTGCCGGATCCGGGTGAGCTCGGCGGCCAGCTCGGTCAGGCGCTCGGTCAGCTCCTCGAGCTCGCGGGTCAGCTCCCCGATGCGGTCGTCGTCGCCCTCGAGCTCGGTCAACCGGCCGGCGGCCTCCTGCGCCCAGGCCAGGACCGAGGCGCTGTCCTCGCCGTACTTTCTGATGAGCCCGGTCAGCACCGAGCGCCGCTCCTGTACGGCGGCCAGCCGGGCGGGGTCGCTCTCGATCGACTCGGCGTAGGCGGCCAGGTCGGTGGCCACGTCGGAGATGAGGTAACCGGCCTCGGCGAGCCTGTCGGCCATGTCGGCGAGCTGGGTGTCGAAGTCGCGCACCGCCTCGACGGCCGTGCGGGCCTCACCCAGCAGCGAGATCACGTCGTGCGCGCCGCCGGTGGCCTCCATCGGGTCGCCGAGCAGCGCCGTGTGGGCGGTGGTGGCGGCGCTGCGCAGGGCGTCGGCGTGTGAGAGCCGCTCCTCCTCGCCGAGCAGCTCCTTGTCCTCGCCCGCCTTGGGGTCGACCTTCTCGATCTCCCGCAGGCCGAACCGGAGCAGGTCGGCCTCCTGCGATCGCTCCCTGGCCCTGGTGGTGAGCTCGTCGAGCAACGCGGCGACCTGCTTGTGCCGTTTGTAGGCCTGCGTGTAGGCGCGCAGCGGCTTGACCAGGTCGTTGCCGGCGTAGCGGTCAAGGGAGGCGCGCTGCCTGGCCGGCTGGAGCAGGCGCTGCTGGTCCATCTGGCCGTGCACGGCGACCAGGTCGTCGGCGAGGTAGGTCAGGGTGCCGACGGGCACGGTGCGGCCGCCGAGCCAGGCCCTGGACCTGCCCTCGGCGGAGACGGTGCGGGAGATGATGAGCTCGCCGCCCTCCGCCTCGCCGCCGATGTCCTCGACCTGCTGGGCGACGCGGCCGCCGCCCTCGATGATGAGCGTGCCCTCGATGGTGGCCTTGTCGGCGCCCGGGCGGATGCGCGCGGGGTCGGCCCGGCCGCCGAACAGCAGCCCGAGCCCCGTGACGACCATCGTCTTGCCCGCACCGGTCTCGCCTGTGACCACGTTGAAGCCCGGCGAAAGCTCCAGCACGGCCTCGTCGATGACGCCGAGTCCCTGGATGCGGACCTCCTCGACCCTTGGTCGCAACTGCCCACTCCCGTCACTTCCGTGTTTCATGATCACGCGCTCGGCGAACCTCTCAGGCGTGTTCCGAACACCTGTGCGCATGTGATCCTACGCGCTCGCGCCTCAATTGACTCAGGGTCGCACCCTTCCACGCCACCCCTGAACGGGTAGTTCGAACTTGGCGACCAACCTGTCGGTGAACGGCGCGCCGGTGCTCTCCACACCGTGCAGGCGGGCCAGCCGTACCGGCTCGGTGCCGCGCCGGACCTCCACCCGCGCGCCCGACGGCAGGTCGAAGCGCCGGCGGCCGTCGCACCACAGCACACCTCCGGGCGTGTCGGGCAGGATCTCGACGGCGAGCGTGGAGCGCGGCGAGACGACCATCGGCCGGGCGAACAGCGCGTGCGCGCTGATCGGCACCATCAGCATGGCCTCCACCTCCGGCCACACCACCGGACCACCGGCGGAGAAGGCGTAGGCGGTGGAGCCGGTCGGAGTCGCGCAGATCACGCCGTCGCAGCCCCAGCGGGACAGCGGGTGGCCGTCGATCTCGGCCACCACCTCCAGCATGCGGTCCTGCTTCTCCACGGTGATCTCGTTCAGCGCCCAGGTGTCGGCGATGATCTGGCCGTTCTGCCTGGCCAGCACGTCGATGGTCATGCGCTCCTCGACGTCGTAGCGGCCCGCGACCACGTTGTCGACGGCGTCGGTCAGGTCGGCGACCTCGGCCTCGGCGAGGAAGCCTACGTGGCCGAGGTTGACGCCGAGCAGCGGGGTGCCGGTGGGCCTGGCGAGCTCGGCCGAACGCAGCAGCGACCCGTCGCCGCCGAGCACGATCATGACCTCGGCGTCCTTGACGGCGCTGGGCTCGCCCACCACGACCTCCGCGCCATGGCAGCCGAGGTCACCCGCCTCCACGTCGAGAACCTTGACCCGAATGCCCGCCTCAAGCAGTCGGTCGATCACCAGGCGGGCGCTGTCGATGGCGGCCTCCCGTCCGGTGTGCGCGGTGACCAGCACTGTCCGGTTCATTGCGGCCCTTCCGCCACGGCCCGCCGGATCTCGGTCTCGAGGTCGGCGACCGGCGGCTCGCCTTCACCCTTGCCCAGCCAGAGAAGGTACTCCACATTGCCGGCCGGTCCGGGCAGCGGACTGGCGACGACGCCGCGCACGGTCAGGCCCAGCTCCCGCGCCTTGGCGGCGGCCTCGCGCACGGCGCCGGCGCGCAGCTCGGGGTCGCGCACCACGCCGCCCGCTCCGACCAGCTCCTTGCCCACCTCGAACTGGGGCTTCACCAGCATCACGAAGTCCGCCCGCGACGCCGCGACCGTCACCAGGGCGGGCAGCACGAGCCGCAGCGAGATGAACGACAGGTCGCCGACGATCAGCGTCGGCGGCTCACCGACCAGCTCGGGCGTGAGGTCGCGCACATTGACCCGCTCCATCACCGTCACCCGCTCGTCGCTGCGCAGCGGCCAGGCGAGCTGGCCGTAGCCGACGTCGACGGCGAGCACGCACGCGGCTCCGCGGCGCAGCAGCACGTCGGTGAACCCGCCGGTGGACGCGCCCGCGTCCAGGCAACGGCGGCCCTCCACCGACAGCCCGGCGAACGCGTCCAGGGCCCCGACCAGCTTGTGCGCGCCACGCGAGACGTAGTCGGGCCCGTCGGCGGACTCCGCGACGACGATGGCCGACGCGGTGTCCACCTGGGTCGCGGGCTTGGCCGCGCGCCTGCCTCCCACGCTGACCCGGCCCGTCTCGATGAGCTGGGCGGCCTGCTCGCGCGACCTGGCCAGGCCGCGTCGTACCAGCTCGCTGTCGAGCCGGAGCCTGCGGCTCACTGGGCATCCACGGCGCTGAGGGTGGCCTCCAGCCCGGAGAACGCCTCGTCGAAGACCGCCACGTGGTCGCTCACCGGCAACTCGGCCAGGCGGGCCAGCCCGGCGAGGACCGCGTCGACCCGCTCGTCGCCGGTCTCCTCTGGCAGCTCACTCATGACACGACGGTAACGCCTCGCACGAGCGTCCGGGACCTCGGAAGGGGTGTCAGTCGTTGGAGGTTCGTACGGGTGACCGCGATGTGGAACGCTACGGACCGTAAGAAGGCAGAAGGGAAGGCATCATGGCAAGCGTCGAGGAGTGCCGGGCGGCACTGGTCAAGCTCGTCGCCCAGTTCGACGAGATCGACGAGGCGGACCGGGCCAAGCACGTGGTCGAGCGTACGGTCAGCTGCAGGGTGTCCGACCTCGGCGTCGTCTTCTACGGCCGCCTGCACCACGGAGGGCTGGACCCGTTCGTGGAGGAGGCGCCGGCCGGCGGCAAGCCCGCCGACGTCAAGATCACCATCCGCAGCGACGACCTGATCTCGCTGGTCGACGGCGAGCTCGACCTGGGCCGCGCGCTGTTCGGCGGCCGGGTGAAGATCGACGCGAGCTTCGGCGACCTCCTCCGGTTGCGCCGCCTCCTCTGAGCCTTCGACTTGATCAGGTGATGCGGTCGAGCACCGGCTTGACCGCGTCCTCCTCGGCGCTCCCCGCCCCCGCCGCTTCCCAGGCCGCGTCGCAGGCGGCGCGCAGCCCGTCGATCCGGCTGCCGTCGCCCTCCAGCCGCAGCGAGCCGTTCACCCAGCCGGCCCGCCAGCCTCCGCAGACGCCGCGCCGTACCTCCGGGTAGGGCAGCAGCAGCGCGGACAGATCCTCGCCGACGTACGTCGGCCTGCGGGCGGCGGGCGCCGTCAGCAGGTCGAGCGGGGTGCAGACGCCCGTGAGCACCGCCAGCCCGTCGACGCCCGCGTTCACGGCGCCCTCGATGTCGGTGTCGAGCCGATCCCCCACCACCAGCGGCCGTCGCGCCCCCGTACGGATCACCGACTCGCGGTGCAGCGGCGGATCGGGCTTACCCGCGTAAACCGGCTCCACCCCGGTGGCCGTGGCGATCACCCGCACCATGGACCCGTTGCCCGGCTGCTCCCCGCGCCCCGTGGGCATCGTGCTGTCGCCGTTGGAGGCCACGAACAGCGCCCCCTGCCGGACGGCCAGCGCCCCCTCCGAGAGCAGCCCGTACGACAGACCGGGCGCGAACCCCTGCACCACCGCCACGGGCGAGTCCGTCGCCGTGCTGACCGGCCTGAGCCCCTGGTCCCGTACGGCCAGCCGGAGCCCCGACCCGCCCACCACCAGCACGTTCGACCCCGCCGGAACCCTCTCGGCGACCAGCCGCGCCGCGGCCTGCGCCGAGGTGACGACGTCGGCGCTGCCCGCGGGCACACCCAGCGCGCGCAGGTGCGCGGCGATGGCGGCCGGCGTCCGCGAGGCGTTGTTCGTCACGTACGCCAGCCGCACGCCACGCCGCTGCGCCTCCTCCAACGCCGATGGAGCCCCGGGCACCGCCCGATCGCCCAGATAGACGACCCCGTCCAGGTCCAGTAGCAGGGTGTCATAGCCGTCGATCAGCACCGCGCCTCATTCCGTTGACCCTCACGTCGCGTCAGACCCTAGCCTCGGCGTCGAACCCGCCTAAGAGGAGGCTGACCATGTCCATGGAACTCAATCTCACCACCGAGGATAGAGCGGAGCTTTTCGGTGACTTCCGCCCGGAGGAGTACGCGGCCGAGGCTGAGGAGCGATGGGGCGGCACCGACGCGTGGAAGGAGTCGGCCGCCCGCACCAAGTCGATGACCAAGCAGGACTGGGCCCGTTTCACCGCCGAGGCGGCGGACATCTCCGACCGGCTGGCGGTCCTGATGCGGACCGGCGCCCCGGCGACCGGCGAGCAGGCGATGAGCCTGGCGGAGGAGCACCGGGCGCACATCACCCGGTGGTGCTATCCGTGCGGGTACGACATCCACCGGGGTCTCGGCGAGATGTACGTCGCGGACCCGCGCTTCACGGCGAGCATCGACCGGACGGCCCCCGGCCTGGCGGCCTACTACCGTGACGCCATCCTGGCCAACGCCACCCGCAACGACTCCTGACCACCCCACACCGCCCCCATCCTGACAGCCACCCCGGCCCAGACCGCGCCCAAGCACCGTCCGAGCCGGACGAGCCGGAGTCCGACCGAACTCGGCTCATCCGGTCGGACGAACTTGGGCTGGGCGAGGCCACGCCAGCCCGGACGGGCCGAGTCGGGCATGATCCGACGGGCCGAGTCGGGCATGATCCGACGGGCCGAGTCGGGCATCGTCAGATCCGGCCAGACCAGGTCGAGCGGGGCGGGCCTGACCAAGTCGAGTCTCGCCTGGACGGGTCAGAATGACCCTTGTCAGGTCCTGGTCGGATCGAGCCGGCCAGGCCTGGACGGGTCAAGCCTGGACGGGTCGAACCTGGACGGGTCATGGTCAGGTCCGGCCCGGACGGGTCAAGCCTGGACGGGTCGAACCTGGACGGGTCGGGGAGCAGCGCTCCCCGGGCGCGTTGTTCCCACCGGAGAGTCGCCCTCATCGCCCGACCAGGCCGCTGCCCGAGCTCTCCCAGTACTACATTTCCCGCCGCGCGCGAAGCGTCGCCCGCACACTCTTCAAGGCCGACACGTAGTGGTTCTCGTCGGGCCGCATGGCCACAGCGATGGCCAGCGGCTCCTGCGCCCCCTCGATGTCACCTGTGCGCCACAGCGAGAGACCCAGCCCGAAATAGGCGTAGTCCTCCGCCGGGTTCGCATCGACGATCTGGCGAAAGCTGCTGGCCGCCTCGACGTACTGCCGGGAGTTGAACTGCGCCCGGGCCAGCGCCTCCCGGATGCTGCGCGAGCCGGGCTCAGCATCGGCGGCCCGCTCCAGCAGCGCGGCGGCAGCAGCCGGACTGCCTTCCTGCAACAACTTCACCCCACGCTGGTACCAGTCGTAGACATCACCGCCCGGGGTCCCATAGGAGTCATCGTGTACGTTTCCGCCCTGGACCATACGTGAGCTCTCCTTCTTCGACATACGACGATTTCCTGCGGAATCGGACGCCGTCGTGGCGTCGGGGCTACTACGGAAAGGCTCAAGGGTTTATGGCAGCATGCCCGGTATGGGGATTTCCGAACTGCCGATTCCGGATGGGCTCGTGCTACGCCCGTTCCGGGGTGTCCGTTTCGCCGTTGATGATCCCGCCAAGGTGACCTCCCCACCGTACGACCTGATTTCGGACGGGGACGTCCACACCTTGCTGGACTCCCATCCCAACAACGTCGTCCGTCTCATCCTTCCCGCCCCGCCGGCACCGGACGCCCCCGTCGAACATCTGCCCCAGTCCCCTGACACTCCTCGACCAGCCAGCGAGACAAATACCCATAAGTCCCCTAATAGCCCCCAAAGCTTCGCCCCGTCCCGGTACAGCGAGGCCCGCAACACCTTGCTGGCCTGGCTGAAGTCAGGGGTGCTCGCCCGCGACGAGCACCCGGCCCTGTACGTCTACGAGCAGCGCGGCCAGGACATCCTCCAGCGCGGACTGATCGGGGATGTGGGCCTGACAGACCCCGCGCAGCGCATCATCCTGCCGCACGAGGACGTGCTCCCCGGCCCCATCACGGACCGTCTCGCGCTCATGAGCACCACACAGGCCAACCTCGAACCCATCTTCCTTCTCTACGACGGCGACCACGGCACGGCCACGACCCTGGTGGACGAGGTGGCCACAACCCGCCCACCCCTCATCACCGCCCATACGGAAGACGGCCTGACCCACCGCCTCTGGGCCATCACCGACCGGGCCGAGATCGACGCCATCAACGCCGACCTGCACCCCCGCCAGGCCCTCATCGCCGACGGCCACCACAGGTACGCGACGTACCGCGTCCTCCAACGCCAGCAACACCTCACCCACAGCACCGCAACCTCACACAGTGAGGACACTCCGAACCCTGAACCCCGTACGGACATTCTGGATGCAGAGTCCCGTACGGGCACTCAGAACCCAGAGTCCCGTACGGACACTCCGGACGCAGAGTCCCGTACAGCCCTCCGGATGCCCGGATCGAGCCGGCGCGAGTCGAGCCCCTGGGACTTCGGCCTCGCCCTGCTCGTGGACTCCACCACGTACGCGCCCAACCTCCGGGCGATCCACCGGGTCATCCCCGACCTCCCGCTGGAGGAGGCCGTCGCACGGGCGAAGGGATCATGGCGGGTCCACGATCACGAGGACCTCGAACAGGGCTTGGCCGCCCTCGACGCCGCCAGCGAGCCCGCCTTCCTGCTGACCGGCGAGGGAGGCGTCCACCTCATCACCAACCCCGATCCCGTACAGCTCGCCCTGGCCATGCCCGCCGACCACTCCGACCGATGGAACTCGCTGAACACCTCCGTACTCAGTGAGTTCGTACTGCCGAAGGTTTGGGGCCTGGAGGACAACGAACAGACCGTACGCATCGTGCACCACGACGCTCAAGCCGCCGCAGGACTGGCCGTCGCCACGGGCGGCACCGCCGTCATCCTCAAACCCTTGGCCATGGACGACGTCCTGGCAGTCGCGGCAGGCGGTGAACGAGTCCCCCGCAAATCCACCTCCTTCGGCCCAAAACCCAGGACAGGCCTAGTCCTCCGCACCTTCGCCACCGACTGAACCAACCAGACGGCTGAACCGACCACACAGACAGCTGACCAACCGAGCGGCCCACCAGCTGACGACCAAGCCAACCTCACGAGCCGCCGACCAAGCGACCACAGAGGATCAACAACGCCTGAACCGCCGGCAAGAGACCCACAGCGAAGTAACCCGCTGTCCCACCCAGGTGCCTAGCGCGCACGGCGTTGCGCCTGAGCACTCAGACGGGGACGCCCACGCTCAGACTGACAGGGCGCCCACCCCCCCCATGATCCGCCGCCAAATCTCGGTGGACATTCTCGGGCTCAGCCGGCTCCTTCTCAGAGACGCACGACGCCTGACCATTTGTGCAGGCTCGACCCGACCACACGGCCCACCGCCCTTCAGTCCACCGGCTTCGATGCACCGCCCTGCCGCCTGGGACCCACCGACCTCTGGTGCGGCAAGGGCTCCGGACTTCCGCAACCCGGGCCGGCCGGCACTCTCCCGCCCGCACCAGAAGATCCCTCACCGTACGGGCGAAGATGTCGACCGTCTCCTTCCGAACCACCGCGATACCAGGACGCGCCTCCTTCCGGATTGCCGCGATGCCAAGGTGCGCCGCAGCGTTGTCGGCGGCAGCCTGCATCACCGTGCCGTCCTCTCGACGCGCTCGACGGCCTTCTCTCTGGCGCTGACGGCAAGACAAGGTCTTGCCAGCAAGGGAGGCGTTCGCCCGAACGATGGCAACCGTACGGTTTCACCAGCGCCGCCAGCACGCCAGTACGCCAGCCCCGGACTCGAAGGAGAAATACAGCGACCCACGGCAGATCCCGGCGCCGGTGGGGTCCGTCCAGTGACCTACGACAGGGCAGAAGGCTCTACGGTTTCGACCGGTGCGACAGCGTGCGCGCGAACGCCCCTGCGGTGGTGTTCGGGGCACAGGCCGTGCTTCTCGCGTCGGCCGTGAAGACGGCGCAAGATTCGTCACTTCGCCTCGCGGCGTACAACACGGAGAAGACCTACGCCGGCCGGATCGCGACGCGACTCGCCGTAGTGCCCGGACGCCATGCCGGCGGCCGTGGATTGGCTGCTGTGGGAGCGGCGACGGCCACCGTCTGGCCAACCTCTGTTGCAGTCTTTGGCAGACGCCCTGCTCGTGCTCCTTGCGATCTCAACGATCGCGGCCCTCATCGGCGGGGACCGGCGTTTCCAACCGGGCACCCACTCCACAACGCCGAGGACCGGGAGCCCGCGTGAACTAATTGCGACCGACGTCCTCGACTGGAGCACCCCTACGCGCCCTCGCCGTCAACTCGCCTCAGCGAGGTAGGCCACCGGCCGGGGCTGCAGCGTCTCGGGTGGATCAGGTTCGGCCGAGGACTCCGGCAGGAGCAGGGGCAAGGGCTCGGCATCGATCGCTCTGGCCGTGTTGACCTCCACCTCGTAGCACCAGATCTTCGCCCCCGTCGGCCCGTAGACCCGGCAGCGGAAGGCGCCCGTGATCTCCATGGCGTCTCGGGGCTTGAGGTTGCGGACGAGATCGGCCGCCTCCGGGGCGAAGGTGACGCAGGGGATGCTGTCGGTGTGGACGCCGCCGCGCTGCCCGCGCCTGCGGCGGCGCACCAGCAGGCGCCACTTCGTCATGATGTCGCCGCTCGGCAGGCACCGGTCCTCGACCGCTGCCGACAGCCGTCCCACCAGCAAGACCTCGTTGCGGTCCACTGTCGTCCTCCCATTGATGTCGTGGTGGAGATCACTCTCTACGATGAGGAGGAAGCCGGTTCGGCTCGAATGCCGTTCTGGGGACAGCCGACGCGGCTCGGGAGTGCCTGTGGACAACATCACCGCCCTAGGCGGCGACGTCTATGAGATCGACACGAAGATGGCCGGCTACACCGGAATCACCGCCGGCTACCTGATCCTCGGTGATCGCCCCTGCCTGGTGGAGACCGGGACCTCGACGTCCGCGCCGGTGGTGCGCGACGCGCTGGCCTCGCTGGGCGTGGGGCCGGAGGACCTCGCCACGGTGGTCGTCACGCATATTCACCTGGACCATGCGGGCGGAGTTGGCGATATCGCCAAATTCTTCCCGTCCGCGCAGGTGGTCGTACATGAGAAGGGCGCACGGCACCTGGCCGAACCGTCCCGTTTGATGGCCAGCGCCCGGATGGTGTGGGGAGATCGTCTCGACACACTCTTCGGCGAGTTGTCCCCCACCGAAGCCGAGCGCATCGTCGCGCTGGGCGACACCGGAGCCATCGACCTCGGCAACGGCAGGACGCTGAGCAGCCATTACTCGCCCGGCCACGCCAAGCACCATGTGGGCCTGATCGACTCCGCCACCGGCGACCTCTACGTCGGCGACGCCGCAGGCGTCTACATGCCCGAGACCGGCGATCTGCGCCCCGCGACACCTCCGCCGGACTTCGACCTGCAGACGGCACTCGACTCGATCACTCTGTTCGAGGCGCTCGGTCCGCAGCGGCTCCTGTTCAGCCACTACGGACCGGTCGATGCCGTACGTGAAACGCTCGAACGATCTGCGGAAGAACTCCGCGTCTGGGTGGATCTGACCCGCCAGGCCCATTCCGAGGGCATGGACCTCGATCATGCCGTCGCGATGGTCCGCGACCGTACCAAGGAGCGCTACAGCGCGCTCACCGCCGATGACGGCACGGCCGAGCAGTTCGAACTCCTCAGCGGCGCTCCTTCGAACGTCGCGGGCATCCTCCACTGGCTCGACCGCGTCTCGCCGTAACTCTTCATGCGGGTACGGATGCCGTACCCGCATGAAGGCCTAACTGTCGCGATTATCGCGCTTCGGGGTGTCCTGAGGCCCTTCATCGGGCTGGTCGAGGATGTCACCGAAGTCCGGCTCGATGAAAGCCGGCGTGATGTTCGGAGCGCCGAGCTCCATGATCTTCTCCGGCTCCGCAGCAGGGGAAGCACCGGAATCAGCGGCCGCCTGACCATCCGGAACATCGTCGGGCTCGGCATCATCCAGAAGGTCGCCGGACCCGGCATCGGCGGATCCGTCCTGAATGTCTTCCAGATCGGCATCATCCGGGAGGTCACCGGACGCGGCTTCCTTCAGCCCGTCCTGAATGTCGTCCCGGTCCGCTTCACGCGGATCGTCCAGAACGTCGCCCCGCTCCACGCCCCTGGGTTCGTCCAGAACATCGCCTCGATCGGCAGCCTCCGAGCTGCCCGACTCCCCAGCCGGAGCGGCAGCGACTTCCGTAACCGCCTCCGCTTCCTCCGGATCGTCGTCGAGCTCGTCGGATTCCTCCGCCTCGGATCCTTCGAGGCGGTCGCCATCCTCCTCGGACACCGAAAGCTCGGCATCCTCGACGTCATCGTCGTCGTCGAACTCCTCCTCGACGTCCTCGATGACGGCACCGGTCAGCTCGGCGTACCGCTCGGCGGCCTCCGTCTCACCGTCCTCGTCGAAGGCCATCGCCCTGGCGAACCAGTCCGTGGCCGCCTCCTGGTGCCCGGCCTCGGCCAGCGCGTCGGCGTAAGCGAACGCGAGCCGCGCGGACCAGGGCTTCGGCTGCGGATCGCGCAGCTCGGGCAGGCGCTGGAGCGTGATGACGGCGGCGTCATTCTGCCCCAGGTCGCGCCGGGCGCCGGATTCGACGATCGACAGCTCGATACGGCCTGCCCGGTCAAGACGCTCAGCCTCGGGCGAACGGACCAGGTCGAGCGCGCGCTCTGGCCTGCCCATCCCCCGCTCGCAGTCGGCCATGATCGGCAGATAAGCATCCGAACCGGTCATTCTCCGCGCGGCACGCAGATCGCTCAGCGCCTCGGAGAAGTGCCCCGCACGGTAGGCGACGATACCGGCGGCCTCACGTACGACGCCGATGCGCGCCGCGAACCTACGGGCCGCCTTGGTGTGCTCGTACGCCTTGTCGGGATCGTCCTGCTCCAGAGCCCGCTCGGCGGCGATCATGTGCCGGCCGACCAGCTCCGCCAGGTCGTTGGGCAGGGACCGGAGCTCCTCGCGCACTTCCTTGTCGAGCTCGTCAGCCGTGATGTCCGGCTCAAGCTCGGGCAGCGGCTCGCGCGGCGGGGCGTCCGCCTCACGGTCGTCCCTGCCGTACCTCGCGCGGGTGCCACTGTCGGGACGCTCATCACGTGAGTCCCGTGAGAACGGCCGCGACCGGTCATTGCCCTGATATCCGCCTTCCCGGCGGGGACCACGGTCATCCCGGAACGGCCGGCGCTCACCACCGGACGAACCGCCTCGATCGTCCCGCGCACGGAACGGAGGCCGACTCTCGCCACCCTCGCGGCGCGGCCCACGATCATCGCGATCACGGTACGGTCGACGCTCACCACCCGAGGCACCCTCACTACGAGGACCACGATCGGACCGGAAGTCGCTACGCGGCCCCCGGTCGTCACGATCCCGGAACGGCCGACGCTCAGGGCCGCCCTCAGCACGAGGTCCCCTGTCGGAGCGGTAGCCGCCCTCGCCGCGAGATCCGCGGTCGAAGCCTTCACTCCTGGGACCGCGGTCGTCCCGGTCCCGGAACGGCCGACGCTCACCACCGGGCGAACTTCCGCGATCGTCCCGCGCGCGGAACGGAGGCCGGCTCTCACCATCCTCACGACGAGGACCACGATCGCCACCCTCGGCACGAGGGCCACGGTAGCCACCCCGGTCGTCGCCCCCACGGTACGGGCGACGCTCACCAGCAGCACCCTCCGCACGCGGCCCACGATCGAAACCCTCACGCCTGGGACCACGATCATCCCGATCCCGGAACGGCCGACGCTCACCACCGGAGGAGCCCCCACGATCGTCGCGGAAACCACCCCCACGCTGCGGCCCCCGATCGTCACGATCCCGGAACGGCCGACGCTCACCACCCGAGGCACCCTCACTACGAGGACCACGATCGGAGCGATAGTCGCTACGCGGCCCCCGGTCGGAGCCCTCACTCCTGGGACCACGATCATCCCGGTCCCGGAACGGCCGGCGCTCACCGCCCGACGTGCCGCCGCGATCGTCCCGCGCACGGAACGGAGGCCGACTCTCACCACCCTCACGACGAGGACCACGATCGCCACCCTCGGCACGAGGGCCACGGTAGCCACCCCGATCGTCGCCCCCACGGTACGGGCGACGCCCACCAGCAGCACCCTCCGCACGCGGCCCACGATCGAAACCCTCACGCCTGGGACCACGATCATCCCGATCCCGGAACGGCCGACGCTCGGCACCGCCCTCAGCCCGAGGGCCACGATCATCGCGATCGCGGAACGGCCGACGGTCACCGCCAGAAGTCCCACCGCGATCGTCCCGATCACGGTACGGCCGGCGCTCGGGACCTCCCTCGGCACGAGGGCCCCGGTCGGAGCGGTAGCCGCCCCCGCGGTCATCACGCTGCCCGCCTCCGGCGCGGGGACCGCGGTCATCACGCCCTGCGCCCCGCTCACCACGTCCCTGCGAACCGGAACTCCGATCCTGGTAAGGACGCCGCTCGTCACTACGCGGGTACTCCCGGCGCGGCCCCTGGTCGCCGCGCCCTCCTTCATCACGCCGTGGCCCGCGGTCATCACGACTGAACGGACGTGACCCGCCACCGTCGGAGCGGGACGGACGGTCGCTCCCGGAGCCGCGCTCCTCGCGCCCGCGGGAGCCGTAGCCGCCGCCGCTCCTGTCACCGCCGCTGGAGCGCCCGTCCTCGTGGTCGCCGCGACTGCGCTGTCCGCCGTCCGATCCGCTATCTCTGTTCACTTCTAGGTCCATTTCGTTGGCTCACTCAGCGGACCCTTGCTCTGTACGGCGGCCCGCCGTGGCTGGTCGCCGCCTGTCGAAGGCCTTACGCGACGAAGGCCACCCGTGGTGGGGTGGCCCGGTGACACAAGCCTAGCAAGCCGCAGCGCACGCGAGCGCCGGACGCCCGCCGGATATCCAGTCGCCCGGCGCCAGGAGATTCGCGAGACTGACCTCATGTCCCTGCGCTTCCACGAAATCGCCGAGTCACGCCATCGCATTCTCAACCCGCTCACCGACAACAAGCTGCGACAACTCGGCGAGATCTGCCGCATCACCCCACGCACCCGCCACCTCGACCTGGCGTGCGGCAAGGGCGAAATGCTCACCCTCTGGTCCGCCCAGTACGGCTCGCAGGGCGTTGGCGTCGACATCAGCAAGGTGTTCCTGGAGGCCGCGCAGGCACGCGCCCACGAGCAAGAGGTCGCCGACCGAGTCCGCTTCGTCGAAGCAGACGCCGCCTCGTACACCGACGAACCACAGTCGTACGACATCGTCTCCTGCATCGGCGCGACCTGGATCGGCGACGGCCTGGCCGGCACGCTCGACATAATGCGCCGCCCGCTTCGCCCTGACGGCATCGCCCTGGTCGGCGAGTGCTATTGGGTCACGCCGCCACCGCCGGAGGCCCGCACCTCCCTGGGCGTGACCGAGGACACCTTCACCTCTCTGGCCGGCACGGCAGGGCGTTTCGAAAGGGCGGGGTTCGAGCTCCTGGAAATGATTCTGGCCAGTCCTGACGACTGGGACAGATACGTGGCGAGCCAATGGTGGACACTCAGCGACTGGCTGCGCGACAACCCGTTCGACCCGGAGGTCGCCGAGATACGCACCTTCCTGTCCCGCTCAAGAACCTCACATCTGGAGTACGGGCGCCAGTACCTGGGCTGGGGCACCTTTGTCGTGCGCCAAACCAGTAACCACTGAGCCCAAGAACTTTCACAACGCAAAAAAAGGGGGTTCCGTACCCGCAGGCGTGGAACCCCCTCCAAATGCAGGAAGGGCCCCGACAGCCAAAGTGTCGAAGCCCTACCTGAAAGATTGTCCGGCGGTGACCTACTCTCCCACACCCTCCCGAGTGCAGTACCA
>NZ_JBITLM010000013.1:0-341146 GCF_044465295.1 Nonomuraea sp. NPDC049714
GCCATGACCACCTCCTCATTAGGGAAGTAGCCAGCCTGCCGGGTCCACCGCCCAGAGATCAATTACCCGACCGACGTTGAGTGACAGGCCACTAGGCGTGACGGGGACGGCATCACAGGCCCCGAGGCCGGCCCGTACCGGGACGGCGCCGAGCGCGCGGGAACTCATCGCCGGGCAGGCCGCCGAGACGGTCGACCCGCCTCCGTCGGTGACCGCCTCGCTGCCGTATCTCGCCGCCCTGCACACCGCCGCCACGGTTCCGGGCGGCGGGGCGGGGACAGGCGGGAGCCCGAGCCAGGGACCCGCTCGCCCTGTCGGCCCGGGACCGCCGGGCGGCGATGACCCTTCCGTACGGCTGCCGGAGCCGGTGCCCGTCCGGTTGCGCGCGGGCATCGGCCACCGCAGGTCGGCCCCAGCCGGATTCGAGCCGGCGCCCATCCCCTCAGACGTGTTCGCGGGCATCCTCGCAGCTGGGGCAGGTGGCTACCCGGGAGATCTGGAGGGCACGCCCGAAGGGCCGGTCACCTGCGCGCTGTACGCGTGGGCGCTGCGGGTGGACGGCGTGCCGCCGGGCGGCTACCGATACGACCCGGGGAGCCGCCGGCTCGGCGTCGCCGTACCGTGGCAGGGACTCGACGAGATCGCCGGGCGGGTGCGGCCGCTCACCGCGCTCGCCCTTCGCGAGGCGGCGGCGGTGATCCTCCCGGTCGGCGACCCCCTCGAAGGCGTCGCGAGGTTCGGCGACATGTGGTGCCGCCTCCAGATGATCGAGTCCGGGGTTCTCGTCCACCGCGCCACCCTCGCCGCTACCGCGCTCGGGCTCGCGGCCCGAATCCACTCCGACGTCTGCGGCGAGGCGACGGACACGACACTCGGACTGCGCGGGGCGGGCCGTCGCAGCCTCAGTGCCCTGCTCGTGGGCAGATCTCCGCGCCGCGCCCCCGTCCGATGGGACCTGTGGCCGGTCGCCGACCGGTACAGGCCCACCTGACACTTCCCCACACTTCCCACGCCGGCCGCGTGGGAGCGCCGATCGAGAGGAGAGCGCATGCAACGAGCCCCGCCGGGCCTGTCCTGAAGTGTCTCGAGTGAGCTCCCGTTCCGGTACAGGCCCAACGACCAGGAGGTATTCATGCAGGAAAGTTCCCTGTTCGACCTGTCGGCTCTGACCGTCGAGTCGATCAGCGTGATGGCGGCCGCGCCCATCGAAGGTGTCAGCGAAGGCCATGGCATGACCGAGCTCAGCGCGAGCAGGCCGTGCACATGCGCCTGTGCGTGCCCCTGTAACAGCTCGCCGAGTTTCGTCGAAGACGACGTTCTCTAGTTTCTGGCAACTGCCGGTCACCAGGTGACCGCGGGCGGCGTCCGGGTGTCTCCGGTGCATCGGGGACGCCCGGACGTCGCGAACGACGGGTGAGGGAGGGGTTGTCTTGACGCTCGGCTCGGGAGCGCGGGGGCCGCGAGGCGAGGGATACGCGGCGGGCGCGGTGTTCGGTGTGCGCGTCGCCGGCATCCCGGTGGAGCGCGTGGCCGCCCTCCGCTTCCGCCGTACGTGGTCGCGGGTGGACGAGGTGATCCGGCTGGACGGGCAGGTGGCGGCCGAGGGCGCGCGCCTCGCGGACATCCTGCACGAGCTGATCGGACGTGAGGTGATCGCGGCGGGGCGGCGACCGGAACTCAAACCGGCCCTCGTCGCCCTTCGACGTGATCTTTTCGCCGGGCGCAGGCCCCGGCCCCGCGTCTGGACCCCGGTGATCGTCGATTTCCTCCCTGGGCCGGTGGCCGGGCGGGTGTCCACCTGGCTCGACGATCTCGATCGGCTGACCCGGGCGCGGTCGGGGATCTCCGGGCTGCTGGATCGGGAACTCGCCGAGAAGACGGCCGTGCTGCGCGATGCCACCCGGCTCTTCGAGTTCCGGCAAGGCCTGGCGCAGAGCAGCCCGGACCTGTCGCAGCGCCTGGACGCGTGGCTGGACGCGCCGGGCGATGTCGCGCCCACCCGGCAGACGCTGCTCCGGCTCGCCAAGTACCTCGCACGGGCCGCCATGAAGACCAGCCCGTACGCGACATTCACCGCCAGCGGCCTGGGACAGTGGCGGGCCGACGGCGCCTCCGCCGTGTTCTCCGACGAACTCCCGACGTCGGGGGTCGCCGAACCGGATCGGTTGCTCCTGCACGCCTTCTGGCAGTGGTCGGCACGGCTGCCGGGACTGCGGGACGGCGTCGCACTGCGGGTCAACTCGACTGCCGTCGAGGAGGACGGCCGCGTCTGGTTCCTCGGCCACCGCCCCGCCGAACCCATCAACTCGGTCCCGGCGAGCGAATCCCTGCGCGCGGTCCTCGATCTCATCCGGTCCGTCCCCGGCGCCACGCGCGGCGAGGTGGCCGGAAGGCTGATCTCCCGCGACGCTGCCGAGCACGTCGACGACCTGCTCGGCACGCTGATCGACAGTGGCCTGGTGGAGCAGCGCACCCCCTTCTCCGATCAGGCCGCCGACGCACTGCCCAAGCTGATCGACTGGCTTGAGCGGGCGCCTTCGGCGTCGACCGGCGATCAACCGCGGGCGCTGGAGTCGCTGAGGGCGATCGCCGAGGCGGTGGACGCGTACGCGCGCCAACCGGACGGAGGGAAACGCCGCTGGCGAGCGGGCGTCGACCGGCTGGCCGAACGGATGGCGCCCGACGCACGACCGCCCGGGCCCGGCCTGCCATCCCGCCGCCTCGTGCACGAGAGCTACGTGCTCACGGGTCCGGTCGTGAGCTGGCCGAGCGAGAGCCTGCGGCAGGTGCACGACGATATGGACCGCGTCCGCCGCTTCCTCGCGCTGCTCGATCTGAGCCTTCCGCTGAAGATCGCCCTCGCCGACTACTTCCTCCTGGCGTACGGGCCGGGTGGCTCGGTGCCCTTTCTCACGTTCTACCGGCACGTCCACGACATGGGGCCGCTGGCCGGCAGCGCCGCGGGGCTCGCGGTCCGGAGATTCCTCGGCCAGGGGGGCGACGCGGCCAGTGGCCGTTCCGGCCTCGGCCCGCGTGTGGCGCGGCTCCGCGAGCTTCGCCGTACGGCATGGGACTTCCTGCACGCGGCCCAGGAGAAGGCCGGCGAGGGGAACCCGCTGCCGCCGCGGTCGCTGGATGAGCTGGCCTGCTGGCCGGGCTTCATCCGCCCGACCGCGTCGATATCGGTATACGGGCAGCTGATGACGGCGCCCGAGGGGCCGCGGCTGGTCGTCAACTCGGTGTTGGCGGGGCCGTGCAGAGGTGTGGGGAGGATACGGCATCTGCTGACGACCGCGGGCGATCGGGCTCCTGACCCCGTTCCGTGTGACGGGGATACGACGCTCGCGGAGATTCGCATCGATCACGGCAGTAATCTCGACCTCCATCCGCGAGTGTTGCCGGTCATCGACTACCCCTTCACCGGCGGGGACGACGCCGAGGCGGTGATCCCGCCGACCAGTCTGCGCGTCGAGTACGACCCGGACCACGAGCTGCTGGTGCTGCGCGGTACCGATGGCTCGGCGATCCGTCCGGTGCATCTGGGGCTGACCTCCGAGATGTTCCTCCCGCCCGCGCAGTCGTTCCTGATCCGCGGCTTCGGTGGCAACCCGACCGTGATGATGCCCGGCTGGGCCTTGCGAGGCGGTTTGAAACCCCTGGCGTCCATCGCCGTGGAGCACTCGCCGCGGCTCACGATCGGCGCCGTGGTGCTGGCGCGGGAGCGCTGGCGCATGCGCGCGGGGGAGTTCCCGGCGCCGGGCAAGGGCGAGGATCGGGGCGTCTACCTGGTTCGGCTGGCGCGATGGCTCGATGGGCACGGGATACCGCGCGAGTTCTTCGCCCGGGTCGTGAGCGTGCGCGACGGCGCCGGTTCGCTCGGCAAGAGCAGAAAACCTGTGTACGTCGACGTGACCAACTGGTTCCTGCTCCAGGACTTCGTTCGAGTGCTCGACGATGCGGATCGTCTCGTGGTGCTGGAGGAGGCGCTTCCGGCCATGCCGGACCTTCCCCGGTACGGCGATCACGGCTCGCGCGTCACGGAGTACATCTTCGATCTGACGAAAAGGTGAAGGATATGTCCGTCCGCACGGATTCCGCGTGGCACAGCGCGCACGTCTACTACCACGACAAGGACAAGTCCGGGCTGCTGGTCGGCGCCGTGGCGCCCCTGCTCGACGGATTGGCGGAGGTGACGGAGGCGGTCTTCGTCGCCCCGCACTGGCGCCAGGGGCCGCACCTTCGGATCAACGCCCGCGCGCGTGACCACGACTGGTTCGAGGTGATCCGCCCGGCGATCGAGGAAACGATCGGGGCCTATCTGCGGGAGCATCCGTCCACGACCCGGCTCGACGAGCGGGCCCTGCTCCCGGAGCACCGGCTACTCGCCGAGCGGGAGCAGGAGATCGGGCCGCTGACCCCGTGGCGCCCCAACAACACGATCGACTTTCCGCCGTTCCAGTCCCGTCGGCATGCGGTGGGGGGAGACCAGGAGGTGGCGGATCTGATCATGGGCTTCTCCATCGAGAGCAACAAGCTCTATTTGGATATGTCACGTCATATCCGGGAGGGGAGGGATCGTCTCGACCTGCTCATGCTGACCTTGATGTTCACCACCGCCCACGCCGTGGGCGGGCTGCGGCGCAACGTCGGGTCCTTCCGCGCACACTCCGAAGGCTTCCTCGACGCGTGCGGCCGGCCCGACATCTGGCGGTCGGCGTTCGAGGCGAAGTACCGCGAACATCGTGACCTGGTCGTCGGCCGCATGCGCGCCGTCGCCCGCACCCTGGACGGCACCCATGATGACGCTTCCGGCGGCGCCTCGAACGGCCTCCCCGCCGAGCCGCTCCCGTTCGTCCGCGAGTGGGCCGAGCTGGTCACCCGCCACGCCGAACGCGCCGATCCGATCATCGACAGCGGCGTGCTGACCACGCTCTCCGCCGCCGACGGGGTCACCTTCGAGGCGGCGCGCCTCAGCGAGTACCTCCGCCTGGGGCTGACCAATGACGAGTTCCTGAGAAGGGGACACGGCAACCCCGCGTTCCTGCGTTACCGCGTGGTGCTGAACAACACGTACTCGTACCTGACCCGGATGGGCCTCGCGCCGCGCGAACGCGGCCTCCTGTGCTACCTGGCGGCCAACGCCATCGAGGACGTGTACGACGTGTCGGCGATCGAATTCCTGCGGAAGTTCGTCGCCGAGCACCCAGGGCCGCGCGTCGCGTCACCCCCGGAACAGCCGTGACCGAACCCTCATGGGTGAGCGCCCACGTCTTCCGGCACGACGACCTCGACGAACTTCTGCTGACCCAGGTCGCCCCCCTGATGTCCGAACTCGTGGCCGACGATCTCGTCCTCGGCTTCTTCTATCTGCGCTACTGGGAAGGCGGCCCGCACGTACGGCTCCGCATGCGGGCCGCCACCGCGCACCTCGGCGAGGTGCGCGAGCGGGTGAGCGGTCGGCTCGGCGCCTACCTTCGCGCCGAGCCGTCCCGCCACCCGATGAACCCGGCCGACTACACGCGACTCGCCGCCGACTTCGCCGCCCTTGAGGGCCATCTCGGGTATGAGCGGCGCCTGCTCCCGCCGGACACCATCCGGTTCATCCCCTACCCGCCCGAACACCTCTCCTTCGGCCACGGGGCGTCGCTGGCCTCCGTGGAACACCATTTCTGCGAATCCACGGCGGTGGCCCTCGATGTCCTGTGGGCGCCTCCACCCGAGCGCGTGTCGGCGGCGATGGTGATGACCCTGGCCGCGCTGCTGTCTCTTCCGGCCGACGCCCGCCTCCTCAAGCAGGCTGGAACGATGACGAACGGCCCCGAGCCGGACACCTCCGACGCGACGGAGGAGAAGGCGGCCTGGGCCCGCTCCCGGAACGAACTGACCGCCATGGCCGAACGGCTACGCACCGCGGACCTCTCCATCGCACCGCAGATCCCGGCGCTGGCGTGGTCACGCTCGATTCGCGCACTGCGGGACAGGCTGGCCGCCCTCCGGCTCGCCGGCGCCTTCTCCTCCGAGTTCCCCGAACCCGTCGCCCATGCGCTCGACCGCTGCCTGCATCTGCACCTCAACCGGCTGGGCATCTCGCTGACGCAGGAGGCGCGGCTGCGCCGCATGGCCGTCCTCACCCTCCGCGACCTGCGGTGACCGCCGGGGCCTGTGAACACTCTGATGGGCGTCGACCGGTCGCCGGTCACGTCCGCCTGGTCGCGGACCCGGAGCGCTTAGGCGACCTGCAAGAGGATGGGAGGTACGGTCCTAGAGAGGAGGTCACATGGCAGACGATGAGATCACGACGATCGGCGGATGCTACGTATGCAAGCGCACCTTCAGTTTCGTGCCGGAGAGCGTCACGGTGGTCTCCATCGACCCTGAGACGGGTCTTCCGCCGGGGATGACGGTGCTGGGCACCTTGCGTGAGCCGACACAGGAAGCGTCGGCCAGGGCGGTGGAGAAGGTCGTCTGCCCGGACTGCGTGAGCAGGGCGAAGCAGTTCCTGGAAGCGCCCGCTCCCCGGTTCGAGACGTGGCGGAGCGACCCTGATCGGGGCTGACGGTCACAGGTCGTCGTCGGCGAAGAAGGAGAAGGCCGCCGACAGATCGGCCGGCTCGTCCGCACCGCCGGTCAGCGGCTGCTCGGCCCAGATGACCTTGCCGCGGTGCGTGTAGCGGGTGCCCCAGCACTCGGCGATGTGCGCGACCAGGAAGAGTCCGCGCCCGCCCTCGTCCGTGGCGACCGCACGGCGTGGGCGTGGGGAGCTCTCGCTCGCGTCGGAGACCTCGCAGATCAGCATCCGGTCCAGGATCATCCGCGCCCTGATGGGTTCGCTGCCGTAGCGGATGGCGTTGGTCACCAGCTCGCTGAAGATCAGCTCGGTGTTGAAGGCGAGGTGCTCCAAGTCCCAGGCGGCCAGTTGGCCGGCGACCTCGCCGCGGACGCGGGACACCACGGCGGGGTCCGACGCCAGGTCCCAGGAGGCGACGTGGTCCGGCTCCAGCGCCCGGGTCCGGGCGACCAGCACCGTGACGTCGTCGGTGAGGTCGTCGGGCGGCACGGTGGCCAGCACGGACGTGGCGGTCTGTTCGGCCGAGCCGTTGGCCTGGCCGAGGGCCAGGCGCAGGCGTTCCGCTCCGGCGCGGGGGTCGTCGGCGAGCAGCCCCTTGGTGTACAGCACGAGCATGCTGCCCTCGGGGAGCTCCACCTCGGCCGTTTCGAAGGGGGAGCCGCCGAGCCCGAGCGGCTGCCCCGTGGGCAGGTCGAGGAACTCCACCGAGCCGTCCGGGTAGACGACGGCGGGTGGCGGATGGCCCGCGCAGGCCAGGGCGCAGCGCCGCGAGGTCGGGTCGTAGACCGCGTACGCGCAGGTCGTCCTGGTCAGGTGGCCTTCGTCGCCGCCGGCGGGGTCGGCCTCCTCATGGCTGAGGCGGCGGACCAGGTCGTCCAGGTGGTTCAGGATGTCCGCGGGCAGCATGTCGAGCGAGGCGAAGTTGCCCACGGCGGTGCGCAGGCGGCCCATGGTGGCCACACCGTGCAGGCCCCGGTCGGCGACGTCGCCCACGACCAGGGCGACCCGGGCGCCGGACAGGCAGATGACGTCGAACCAATCGTGGCCGGCCGCCTCCTGCGCGGGCAGGTAGCGGTGGGCCACGTCGATCGCGGTCTGCTCGGGCAGGCTGCGGGGCAGCATGCTCTGCTGCAGAGCCCGGACCATGGTTCGCTCCCGGGTGAAACGGCGGGCGTTGTCCACGCAGACCGCCGCGTGCCGCACCATTTCCACCGCGATGGAGACGTCGTCGTCCTCGAAGGGCCCAGAGCCTCCCAGGCGCATGAAGGTCGCCACGCCGAGGACGCGGTCGTGGGCGATCAGCGGCACGGCGATGAGCGAGCCGATTCCGTACCCGGACGGCGCGTTCTCCGGCGAGTCCGGCCACAGCACGGCCTCCCGGTCGAGGAGGCAGTCGGCCTGCGGGGAGGTCGGCAGATAGTGGACGGGTTTCCCCAAGCCGATGGGAAAAAGATTCTCTCGTACGGCGCGGGTCGCGACGCGGCGCAGGCCCGTGCCGGGGTCGGCGGGCTCCTCCCCGCGCAGGACGGACTCGTGAAGGTCGATCGTGACGTGGTCGGCCAGCCGGGGGACCGTCGCCTCGGCGAGCTCCTCGGCCGTTCGCTCCACGTCGAGCGTCCTGCCGATGTTCGTCGCGGCTTCGTACAGGAGCCTGATGCGTTTGCGGGCCGCTACGGCGAGCTTGCCGACGCCGGGCTCACCGAACAGCAACAGGCCTGGATCCGGAGACTCGTCGCCGGCGACGCTCGTGGCCGGCGAGGGCACGAGTGGTGGCGCGTTCACCAGGTCGGCCACCCCTGGGGCCGGGACGTCGGTGAGCGGCTCCCACGGGCCGTCCTGGATCCGCACCTGCGCGACGACGCCGACGACCGGGGTGGCCGACCCGGTGACTGCGGTGGGCTCGGTCGTCGGGACGGCGCGCAGCATGGCGGTTCGCCCGTGGGAGAGGGGGATCTCGATGGCCGCCCGCCGCCCGAGCGCGATCAGCCCGACGGCCTTCTCCTCCAGCAGGAAGCGGTCACCGCGCGGCAGCTCACGCAGGAGGTGACCGGCGCCTTCGGCAGGCGGCGGGCCGGTAAGCCCTCCGGCCCTGAGGTACGTCTGGAACAGGTCGCGTTCGCGCTCGCTGCTCTGCTCCAGCAGGCGCCGCTCGATGCGCTCGGCCACCTGCTGCACCAGGATGCTCATCGCCGGGTCGTCGCGCTCATTGGGGCAGACGATGCTGACGACGCCGAGGGCGTGGCCGGTGAGCGGGTCCAGGATCGGCACACCGGTGCCGGTGAAGGGCTGCACGCAGGTGGCGGGATGCTCGAAGCCGGCGACGCGGGTCAGCCGCCTCTCGCGCAGGGCGGTGCCGGTGCCGTTGGTCCCGACGGCGGACTCCGCGTACGTCGTGCCGGGGACGGCGCCTACTTTGTCGAAGTATCTCCTCATCCCGGGGTCGCTCAGGTAGCGAAGCACCAGTCTCGCCTGGTCGTCGACGAGGAGGAGGGCCGCGTCCGCGTTCTCGACGACGTGGTGCACGCGATCGAGGATCGGCCGGGCCGCCCGGACCAGGAAGGCGTTCTGGTCGATCTCCACCGGGTCGGGGAATCCGAGCTTGTCCGGGGTGCACGCGACGGCCTGACATCGCCGCCACGACCGCAAGATGACCGGACGCACACTCCGGCCCACCTGCTCACCGTGAAGGAACCGCTCGAACTCCTCCTCGGAGGGCCCCTCGCCACCTCGGATGTGTGCCACTTGGGTTACCCCCGACGCATCTCGACCGAGTGCAACTCATCCCAATCTCGACACTATATGACAAATGGTGATATTTCTCCCTTGGGTGCCGGGCGCGCGAGCTCGCCGAGCGGCGCGATCGTACGGACCCGAACCTCGAAGCAGCGGCCACCGGGCGGCTGCGCGGAGGCCGGCGAGCGAGCACGGCCGGGTCCGTCAGCGACAACCCTGCCAGGGCGTGCGCGGGCCCCACATCAGGCGGCGTGAGGCCTCGCGAATTCCCGCGCGCGAACGAACGCGTGAAAGCCCATGAATTCCGGGACCTCGTCCGGCCCGGAAAGCATGGGCTTCGCCGCGTTACTTGAGAGAGATCAGGCGGCCCTTGAACTTCGGGTGCTTGGTTTCCCAATACCGCCAGCCTTCCACCCTGGAGGGCACGTTGGCTATTCCCCGGTCGACCTCGACGTGGCGGCAGGTGCCGAGCACGCGCCAGGCCGACCAGCCGATGCGGTAACCGAGAACGCGGTACCACATGTTTCCGTACATGCCCTTGCTGATCTTCTGGGTGTACTCGTGCCCGGTGAAGACCATGTGCCGTTCTTCGAGGTGCGGAAGGCCCATCCTGCGCAGGCTGCGGACCACGTCATGGGTATCGGTCCACTGCGTCGTCCTTTCCTTCTCGGTCTCGAGGAAGGCGAGGACTTCGTGCTCCCGCGTGACCGAAACCGTCATCTCGCCACCGGGGCCGTCGATGAACCGGGTGCGGGGGACGAAGAAGTTGCGTGGTGAGAGCCTGTGGACCTTGTAGAAGTTGTGCGGACTGCAACGTCCGTCGTGGTGATGGTGGTGATGGTCGTGGTCGTGGTCATGGTCGTTATTCGCGCTCACCGGCGGGGACAGGACGGCGACCAGTGCCATCGAAAGGGTGCCGGCCATGGCGAACATGACTCGCCTCGGCGAGTGACGCGCCTTGGGTTGGGCGGGCATGGCTTTGGCTGATTTCCGGGGAATGGGCGTGGACATGTACCGTTCCTTTCGGATTGCGACCCCTGGTCGCGACTGACCCGCAGGCCGAATGCGGCCGTTACTGCCCGCTGAGCGAGCCAACGGGACCGGTACGATGCTTACAGTTGTCATGAGCCACGCCACAACGCCACGCCGCCCCGCAATTCCTGGTACAGGGAAAGAGCGGGTGAAAAATTGTCACTACGGCTTCTAGTCCGTATTGTCGCCGGTCAGGTTTCGCAGATGGCCGTCATAAATGCCGCATCGCCCTATGAAATCCGCAAAAATGCGCGCGTCGCCGTACAAAGGCGATCTGACCCCAGCGCGTGCGGAGCGGCACGGAGTTGGGAGCGTTGACGGACGCGACGCCGACGTTGGTTCTTGTTGCTCCATGTTGGGTCTTGCAAGGCCGCCACGGTGCTGGATCGTGATCCTGATAATCCGTATTAGTTCTTGACAATGCCTTCCGGTGGCGAGAGCGTGTTTCTCCGGCCGAGGCTTCTGACGACGGTCGGCCGATAACTCATCCTGTTGAGTCGTGTTCCTCTGCGAGATCGTGGCGGGCCGGATTCCGGCCGTCGTGGATGCCCGCCCTGAGTGCGCAGCGACCTCTGGTCTGTTCAATTATGTTCCCTCTTGTGTGATCCGGTGGAGTGAACTAGCTTTGCGGGCCAGGCAAGCGCTTTCCGGAGGGAAGCCTGGCTCGGCTCTTCAATCCCCCGAGGAGAGATCGTGTTGGATCCGTTGAATCGCCGCCGGTTCCTCGGTGTCACGGGCGCCGCGTTCGCCGGCGCGATCGTGCTCGACGGCGCCACCCTGCCGGCGCTCGCTGCGCCGGGCGCGGCACGTGGAGCGACCGTCAGGCGCATCGGTGACACCTGGCGCCTGGAGAACGACGTGCTGCGCGTCGAGGTCAAGCAGGGCCGCGGCGGCATCGCGGTCAGCAGTGTGTACAACAGGCAGGCGGAGCAGGAGTACCAGACCGCGCCCGGTGGCCGCAGGCTCTTCGAGTACGAGTTCGACGGGAAGGACACGGTCGGCTCCGACAGCGGCTGGACGGTGCTGCGGCCGACCACCGGCGACCTGTGGATGCACACGCCGCGGGGCCGGGTGAAGGTGGGACGCGAGCTGCGGATCCCGCTCCGGCGCACCGGCCCGGTCGCGGTGACCGTGACGACGGTGTTCGAGATCTACGACGGACGCTCGGGGCTGCGCTTCCACACGCTGGTCCGCAACGACGCCACCGACCGGCGCACCACGATCACCAACTCGACCGTGCTCGCCCTGGCCTTCCCCGACCGGCCGCACACGCTGCACTACCCGCCGAACATGCGCTGGAAGAGCACCACCGGCGCGCTCGCGCCGCTGCCAGAGGACACCTCGTCCGCGGGCAAGCGCGCCGAGCTGCCCAAGAAGGTCATCAGTGTGTACGACGACGGTCACGGGTGGAGCCTCAGCCCGGAGACCAACTGGAAGACCATGCGCGGCAACGGCGACCAGGCCGACTACATGCTGCCGCCGTTCGCCGCGCTCAACGCCTGGCACGAGGCCGACCACGTCAAGGTGGTCACGAACCCGGAGTCCCTGCAGCTCGTGCTGTTCGAGGGCGAGGAGTTCGAGTATCTGTCGGTGAACCTCACGGTCTTCCGCGGGGACGTGATCGACGCCAAGATGGCCGAGGAGGAGCACTTCCGCAGAAGGTTCCGCTACAACGATGTCACCACGCTGTTCAACACCAACGACTGGGACTACCGCGGCGGTCCGGGCGACACGTTGCCCGACAACTACTACTACGACGTCATCATCCCCAAGGCGAAGCAGGCCGGCTTCGACATGGTCATGCTGGACGACCTGTGGAACACCACCCGCGACACCATCGTGCCGAGCGCCGCGATGCTGAAGTCGATCCGCAGCCTGGAGGAGTTCTCCGGCACGGTCACCGGCAACGGGATGCGGTTAGGCCTGTGGTACAGCCTGAGCGGTGACGGCCACGGCAAGGGCCGGGACCTGGCCGACCCGGCCCAGATCGCGGAGAAGCGGGCGCAGATCGAGACGCTGATCACGCAGTATCGGATGTCGCACCAGATGGTCGACCTGACCGAGTGGTGGCAGAACGGGACGGCGACGGCCTACTCCCACCCGAGCGACAACGTCTACCGCAAGAACGTGCTGAGCCGCCGCCTGCTCAACCAACTTGTCGAGAAATATCCGCACTTCTTGCCCAAGGTCACCAGCGAGCTGGACATCCACCCCACCCAGGGCGACCGGAACAACAGCCTGATGCATGTCGCCTACAACGGCTGGAACACCGCCAACGGCGGGATCACCGGCGAGGACCTGTCGCTGCGCACCGCCGTCACCGGATTCGGCCACCTGCCGATGAACTCCACCTACATGAACGGCGGCCGGATCACCGGCCGGATGGAGGACTACTACTCCTACATCGCCGTCCGTAACGTGAAGTTCGGCCAGGACCCCGGCAAGCCCGGCACCTGGCCGGAGGCGGGCGCGCAGCTGATGGCCCGCTTCAACCGCTGGCGCAAGCACCCGCGCGTGGTCGCGCTCACCGAGCAGCCGTTCCGCCCTGTCTACCTGGGCGCCGGCTGGGACGGCGAGCGGTGGAACTCCAGCACCGGGCCGTTCGTGTGGATGTGGACCGACGACGACCGCGACACCGCGCTCCTGATCGCCACCGGCAAGGGCGGCTACGCCTCCACAGTGCTCGCCGACCTGCGCTGGCTCGACGACGACGGCACCTACACGGTCGCCGACATCACCCTCGACGACGACGGCTCCCACACCTACGCCTATCGGGGCACGTACCAGGGCGCGCAGTTGAAGGGCTTCCCGATCGACCTGCGGGCCAACACCTCGCGGGGCAAGGCGTTCTGGATCAAGCGTGCCGACGGCAAGAACTGCCAGGTGCTCTACGCCGACGAGAACGTGGCGTCGTACCGGGAGAACGGCGCGGCGAACCGGCTGCGGCTGGAGCTGACCGGTACGCCGGGCGCCGACGCGGTGGTCGTGGTCGTGGACCCCCGGCACGACCGGGGGCTGCCCAGGACCGTCAAGCTGGACGGGACCGGCCGCGCCTCGGTGACCGTGCCCGCCGCCGACCTGCTGCCGCCGGTGGCGGTGCCGAGCGTGTTCGCCGAGCCGATCTACAACGAGGCGGAGTTCCTGCCCCGCGCGTCCACCGCCACGCTGACCGAGATCGGCGAGCCGAACGCCAGCAACGCCGCGTGGATCCTGGCCGGCTTCACCGGCACCGGGCAGAGCGTCGAGTACACCGTGGACGTGCCCGCCGACGGCCTCTACCAGGTGGACGTGCGCTACAAGGAGAACGAGTCGCGCGGCAGCAGCAAGCTGTCGGTGGACGGCGCCGTCCTCGGACCGGAGTCCAACCACTTCCAGCCGCGCAACATGTACAAGGGCATCGAGTTCCGCGAGCGACGCCACGGCAACGTGCGGCTGGCCAAGGGGGCGCACACCTTCCGCTTCACCTCGACCGGGCGCACCGGCGGCAGTTACGCGGTCGGCGTCGACTACATCAAGCTCACCCCGACCGCGACCCTGCCCCGGCTGGCGTTCGAGGCCGAGCAGGTGTTCACCGGTGCCCAGGGCGAGGTGGGCGCCACCGCCGACCCGGCGGCGAGCCCGGCGGTCGGCGGCGCCTGGCACGGGTTGCGCGCCGGGGCCGTGGGGGACTGGGTGGAGTACACCGTCAAGGTGCCCGCCGCCGGCCGGTACACGATCGCGTCGCTGGCGAAGGCGCACAAGGACCGGGGCCGCGGCAGGCTGACGATCGGCGGCGCGGCGGTGGGCGAGGAGTTCGACCACTACCTGCCGCCCTCGGACGGCGCCTACCAGTATCGCGAGCTCGCGCACGGGGAGGCCGACCTGCCCGCCGGGGACGTGGTGCTGCGCTACACGGTGACCGGCAGGAACGCCGCCTCGGCCGCGTACACGCTGGCCACCGACCAGATCCTGCTCACCCCGGCGCCCGCGCTCACCATGACCGGCGAGGACCGGCTCACCGTCGGCGAGAGCGCGACGTACACGGTGGAGTTCGTCCGGTTCGAGGAGTACTACGCGGACGCGAAGTACGTGCTCTGGACCGTCGAGCAGGAGAGCGAGCCGGGCGTGCTGATCGCCGGGCAGGACGGCCGGGTCCAGGCGGTCAAGCGCGGCACGGCGGTCCTGCGGGCGCGCAGCCACCTCGCCGAGCAGGCGACGGCCACCTTGACGGTGACGGTCGGATGAGCGCGATCAGTGAGCTGAGCACGCTCAGCAAGACCAGGGCCGAACCGGCCCGGCGCGAGAACCTGGCCGCCTACCTCTTCCTCGCCCCCTGGCTGGTCGGCCTGGTGCTGATCACGATCGGGCCGATGCTGGCCTCGCTCTACCTGGCCTTCACCGACTACAACCTGCTGGAGGCGCCGACCTGGATCGGGGTGGAGAACTTCACCCGGATGTTCGCGGACGAGCGGTTGCACAACTCGCTCCGGGTCACCTTCGTCTACGTGCTGGTCTCGGTGCCGCTGCAACTCGCGCTCGCGCTGCTGCTGGCCGTGGTGCTGGACCGGGGCCTGCGCGGGATGGCGTTCTACCGCTCGGTGTTCTACCTGCCGTCGCTGCTCGGCTCCAGCGTGGCCATCGCCATCCTGTGGCGGCAGGTGTTCGGCGCCGAGGGGCTGATCAACCACGTGCTCGGCTGGTTCGGCGTCGAGGGCAGGAGCTGGATCGCCGACCCGGAGTCGGCCCTGTGGACGCTGGTCACGCTGAACGTGTGGACGTTCGGCGCACCCATGGTGATCTTCCTGGCCGGGCTCCGGCAGATCCCGCGGATGTACTACGAGGCGGCGGCCGTGGACGGGGCCGGGCCGTTGCGCCGCTTCGGCAACATCACCATGCCGCTGCTCACCCCGATCATCTTCTTCAACCTGGTGCTGCAGATCATCCATGCCTTCCAGGCGTTCACCCAGGCGTTCGTGGTCTCGGGAGGGACCGGCGGACCGTCGGACTCCACCATGTTCTACACGCTCTACCTGTACGAACGCGGCTTCGGGAAGTTCGACATGGGTTACGCCTCCGCGATGGCGTGGGTGCTGCTGGTGATCATCGGAGTCTTCACCGCCGGGAACTTCGTCGCCTCCAAGTACTGGGTCCACTATGACGATTAGAACGGTGCTCAAGCACCTCGCGCTCGCGGCGACCATCCTGGTCATGCTCTACCCGGTGATCTGGATGGTGGTCAGCTCGCTGCGGCCGGGCGACGAGATCTTCCGCGAGCCGGGGCTGCTGATCACCGAGCTGGAGATCGAGAACTACACGCTCGGCTGGAACGCGCTGGGCCACCCGTTCAGCCACTATCTGATGAACTCGGCCCTGGTGGTGCTCGGCGCGATCGTCGGCAATCTGGTGTCGTGCTCGATGGCGGCCTACGCGTTCGCCCGGCTGGAGTTCATCGGCAAGAAGTTCTGGTTCGCCATCATGCTGATGACGATCATGCTGCCGATCCACGTGCTGATCGTGCCGCAGTACGTGATGTTCTCCGAGGTCGGCTGGGTGAACACGTTCCTGCCGCTGGTGGTGCCGAAGCTGCTGGCCACCGACGCGTTCTTCGTCTTCCTCATGGTGCAGTTCATCCGCGGCATCCCGCGTGAGCTGGACGAGGCGGCCAGGATCGACGGCTGCGGGCGGGCCCGGATCTTCCTGCGGGTGATCCTGCCGCTGATGGTCCCGGCCCTTGCCACCACGGCGATCTTCACCTTTATCTGGACATGGAACGACTTCTTCAGTCAGCTCATCTACCTCACTGACCCGGAGATGTACACGGTGCCCATCGCCCTGCGCTCCTTCGTGGACGCGACGTCGAGCACCTCGTGGGGGTCGCTGTTCGCCATGTCGGTGGTGTCACTCGCCCCCGTCTTCCTCGCCTTCCTCGTCGGCCAGCGCTTCCTGATCAAGGGAATCGCCACGACCGGCGGCAAGTAGCTCCAAGAAAGGACGTGCTCAGATGCGGTCAGGAACCCTAGCCCGGCTCGCGGTGGCCGGACTGCTTCTCGCGGCCACGGCCGCGTGCGGCGGCGGATCAGGCGGCGAGACCGCCGACGGCAAGGTCGAGCTCCGCTTCACCTGGTGGGGATCGGACATCCGGCACCAGGTGACGCAGAAGGCGATCGACGCGTTCCAGAAGGCCAACCCGAACATCGTCGTCAAGGGCGAGTACGGCGAGTGGAACGGCTACTGGGACAAGCTGGCCACCACCGTCGCCGCCAACGACGCCCCGGACATCATCCAGATGGACGAGCGTTACCTGCGCGAGTACGCCGACCGCGGCGCCCTGCTGGACCTCAAGACCCAGAAGGACGTGCAGACGGCGGACATCGAGCCGGCATCGCTGGGCGCGGGCGACGTCGACGGCAAGCTGTACGGCCTGAACGCGGGCGTCAACGCCTACGCGATCCTGGCCAACCCCTCCCTGTTCGAGGCCGCGGGCGTGAAGATGCCCGACGACACGAAGTGGACGTGGGAGGAGTACGCCAAGATCGCGGCGCAGATCACCGAGAAGTCGTCCGACGGCGTGTTCGGCTCCCAGGCGTACGGCAACGACGAGGCCGGGCTCTCGGTCTGGGCCAGGCAGCACGGCGAGGCCCTCTACACCCCCGACGGCAAGCTCGGCGTGACCGTCCCGACCGTCACCTCGTGGTACCAGAACCTGCTGGACCTGCAGAAGGCCAAGGCGCTGCCGAGCGCCGACGCGACCACCCAGGACATGATCGCGCCGCTGGACCAGTCGATGCTGGCCACCAACAAGGTCGCCATGGGCTACTGGTGGACCAACCAGCTCAACGCGGTCAGCAAGGCCAGCGGCAAGGAGATGAAGCTGCTGCGCCTGCCCAGCGTCACCGGCAAGGCGACGGAGAACGGCAACTACTACAAGGCGTCGATGTTCTGGTCGGTGTCGTCGCGCACCGAGCACCCGGCGGAGGCGGCGAAGTTCGTCAACTTCCTCGCCAACACCACCGAGGCCGGCGACATCATCCTGTCCGACCGCGGCGTGCAGCCCAACACCAAGGTCCGGGCCGCGATCACCGACAAGCTGCCGGCCGGCGAGCAGCTCGCGCAGGCCTACATCGAGGACATCGCCGACGAGCTCGGCTCGGTGCCGACCGCCCCGCCGCCCGGTGGCGGCGGCGCGCAGAAGATCCTGCAGCGCTACACACAGGACGTGCTGTTCGAGCGGCAGACCCCGGCGCAGGCCGCCGAGGGCTTCCTCAAGGAACTCGGCACGGAGATCGCCGGCTAGCCGAGGTCGTCTCCCCGGCCCGTGAACACTTCGGGCCGGGGCCGGGCGGGGGGCAGATAGGCCGTCACCTCCAGGCCGCCGCCGTCGCGCGGGCGGGCGACCACGTCGCCGCCGTGCGCCAGCGCCACCGAGCGGACGATGGACAGCCCCAGGCCCGCGCTCTTGCCGGTCACCAGCCGGTCGGCGTTGAGCCGGCGGAACGGCTTGAACAGCTCGAGGACGTCGTACGGCGGGACTGCGGGCCCGGTGTTGCTGACCGTGACCGTGACCTGCCCGCCCGCCACGGTCCTGCTGGTGACGCGCACCCAGCCGGTGCCGTCGTCGACGTTGTGCCGGATGCCGTTCTCGACCAGGTTCAGCACCAGCCGTTCGAGCAGCATCGCGTCGCCGTTGGTGGGGGCGGGGAACGCCTGCTCCCGTACGGTGACGTTCTCCGCCTCGGCCTCCGCCGCGACCTGCGAGACGACGTGGGAGACCACGTCGGCCAGGTCCACCGGCGACCGGTCGGCGATCTCGTGCTCGGCGCGCGCCAGAAGCAGCAGGCCGGAGATGAGCCGCTCGTGGCGGGCGTTGATCTCCAGCAGGCTCTCGCCGAGCTGCTTCACGTCCGGGGAGGCGGTGCGCCGGTGCATGGCCAGCTCGACCAGCGCCCGGTTGAGCGTCAGCGGCGTGCGCAGCTCGTGCGAGGCGTTGGCGACGAACCTGCGCTGCCCGTCGAAGGAGTGGTCCAGCCGCTCGACCATGGTGTCGAAGGTGTCCGCCAGCTCCTTGACCTCGTCCTGCCGGCCGACCAGCGCGATCCGTTCGTGCAGGCCGCGCTCGGCCATCGGCGCGGCGGCGATCCGCCGGGCCGTGGCGGTCACCCTGTGCAGAGGGGCGAGCACCCGGCCGGAGATGATCCAGCCCAGGCCGATCGCCGCGCCGCCCACCACGACCACCGCGACCGTCCCCTGGACGAGCAGTGAGGTGACCGCCGCCGCGCGCAGGTCCAGCTCCTGTTGCTCCAGGAGCCGCTGCTGATCCTCCATCAGCTGCTGAGCCTGGCCGAGGGTGAGCACAGCGCCCTGAGTGTGCAGCCTGAGGACACGCCCGGAGCCGTACTTGTTGTCGAAGAGCCGGGTGAGCTCCTGGTTGAACAGCAGGTAGGAGACGCCGATGAGCATCATCCCCGCGACGAGGAACAGGGCGCCGTAGACCAGGGTCAGCCGGGCCCGCAGGGTGAGCGGCGTCTTCACGGGATCCGGTACCCCGTCCCCTGCACGGTCAGCACGACCGGCGGATCGCCGAGCTTGCGGCGCAGTTTGAGCACGGTGAGGCGGACCACGCCGGTGAACGGGTCGGCGTTCTCGTCCCACGCCTTCTCCAGCAGCTGCTCGGTGGAGACCACCGCGCCCTCCGCCCGCATCAGCTCGGCCAGCACGGCGAACTCCTTCTTCGACAGCGGGACGTACCGCTCTCCCCGGAAGACCTCGCGGCGGGCCGGGTCGAGCGTGAGCCCGGCGCGCCGCAGCACCGGCGGCGCGGCCGGCCGGCAGCGGCGGCCCAGGGCGTGCACGCGGGCGGCGAGCTCGGCGAAGGCGAACGGCTTGGCGAGGTAGTCGTCGGCGCCCAGCGACAGCCCGGTCACCCGGTCGCCGATCTCCCCGGCGGCGGTGAGCATCAGCACCCGCGCGGTGGATTCGGACGCCACCAGTTCCCGGCAGACGTCGTCACCGTGCACGATCGGCAGGTCGCGATCCAGGATCACGATGTCGTAGTCGTTGACCGCGAGCCGCCGCAGCGCCGCCCCGCCGTCGTTCGCGGTGTCCACCGCGTGTGTCTCCTCGCGCAGCCACTCGGCTATCGCGTCGGCGAGCATCGGCTCGTCCTCGACCACCAGAACCCGCATGACCAGTGCCCTCCCTTGACCTGGGGCCGATGGTGGCGCATGTCCTGTTTGTTCGCTGTTAGCGCTCATGGAAACCGTGAGGAAACCGCTCCTTCGGTTGCATCTGTCCCGACGGCCGGGACAGGACCGGCCGCTGGACGAGGAGAACACCGATGCGAGGACGAATCCTCGGCGTGACCGCGTTGCTCGTGCTGGCCCTGGCCGGATGCGGCTCGGGCGGCGACGGAGGCGCCGACGTGGCGTCGGCCGACGGCGCGCGGCCGACCACCGGCGGCTCCGCCGCGCCGAGCCTCAGCAGGGAGGATCGGGGCCTCAAGTGGGCGCAGTGCATGCGCGAGAACGGCGTCGACGTGCCCGACCCCAAGCCCGGCCAGGGCGTCAGGATGACGATGGGCCCGGGCTCCGAGGGGGCCATGGACAAGGCCAGGGAGGCCTGCAAGGAGTGGCAGCCGTCGGGCGGCGACGGGGCGGGCAACCCCCAGAACGGCGAGCGGATGCGCACCCTCGCCAAGTGCATGCGGGACAACGGGGTGGAGGAGTTCCCCGACCCTGAGGGCAACACCATGCGCATGACCAAGAAGGTCGCCGACGACCCCGACTTCCCGGCGGCCCAGAAGAAGTGCCAGTTCGACCTCGGAGGTTCTTGATGGCCTCGGCCACCCTGGACGAGAAGGTCTCCGGGCGCCGCCCTCGCAAGCGCGGGAGGAAGATCGTCGGGCTGCTCGCCGTGGTGGCCCTGGCCGGCGCGGCACTCGTGGCGGCGAGCAACGCGGGGCTGCTGAAGGGCGGTGCCGCGACGCCGACCGCCGCCGCCGTGCTGCCTCCCGCCACCACGCAGATCGCCAAGGAGACCCTGGAGGACACGCTGGACGCGGACGGAGAGCTCGGCTACGGACCCGCGACCACGGCGGTCAGCCGCAAGCCCGGCACGATCACCTGGCTGCCCGGCAGCGGCGACCAGATCACCCGCGGCAAGCCGCTCTACAAGATCGACAACGATCCGGTGGTGCTCATGTACGGCGGGACGCCCGCGTACCGGGACCTGAGGACCGGCACGGAGGGCCGGGACGTGCGCAACCTGGAACGCAACCTCAGCGAGCTCGGCTACACCGGCTTCACCGTGGACGACGAGTACACCTGGGCCACGGCCGAGGCGGTCATGGAGTGGCAGGACGATCAGGGCCTGGAGGAGACCGGCGTCGTCGAGCTCGGCCGGGTCGTGTTCGCCGACGGCAAGGTGCGCGTCGACACCCTGGAGAGCCAGGTCGGCCAGCCGGCCGCGCCCGGCCAGAAGGTGCTCTCCCACACCGGCACCACCAAGGTCGTCACCGTGCGGCTGGACGCGGAGGACCAGCGGCTGGCCAAGCAGGGGGCGCGGGTGTCCGTCACCCTGCCCGACGGCGAGGACGTGACCGGCAAGATCACTGAAGTGGCCACGGTCATCGTGCCGGGGGAGGGCAACGAGGAGCCGGAGACCAAGGTCGAGGCGCTCATCGTCATCAGCGCCAAGGCGCGCAAGGCGACCGCCGGGCTGGACCAGGCCTCGGTGGACGTGACCTTCACCGCGGCCAAGCGCGAGGACGTGCTCACCGTGCCGATCGTCTCCCTCGTGGCGCTGCGCGAGGGCGGCTTCGGCGTCGAGGTCGTCGAGGGCGCCAGCACCCGGTACGTCGCGGTGGAGGCGGGGTTGTTCTCCGGCGGCCGGGTCGAGATCAGCGGCGACGGGCTGGCCGAGGGCATGACCGTGGGGACCGTGAAATGACCCACCCCATGATCGCGCTGTCGCAGGTGAGCAAGGTCTATCCCGGTGGCGTCACCGCGCTGGCGTCGGTCACGCTGGAGATCGCGCGGGGCGAGATGGCCGCCATCGTCGGGCCGTCCGGCTCGGGCAAGTCCACGATGCTCAACACCATCGGCACGCTGGACCGCCCCACGTCGGGGACCGTGCGCATCGACGGCTACGACGTCTCCGCCCTGTCGGACAACCAGCTGTCCGCGCTGCGGGGGACCCGGATCGGGTTCGTCTTCCAGCAGTTCCATCTGGCCGCGAACGTCCCGGCGCTGGACAACGTGGCCGACGGCCTGCTCTACGCCGGCCTCGGGCCGGCCGAGCGGCGCCGCCGGGCCAGGGTCGCGCTGGAACGGGTCGGCCTCGGGCACCGGATCGACCACGAGCCGCACGAGCTGTCCGGCGGCGAGCGGCAGCGCGTCGCCATCGCCAGGGCGGTGTCCGGCGACCCGCCGCTGCTGCTGGCCGACGAGCCGACCGGCGCCCTGGACTCGGTCTCGGGCGCCGGCGTGATGGAGCTGCTGCACGACCTGCACGCCTCGGGCACGACCGTCCTGATCATCACGCACGACCGGGAGATCGCCGCCGGCCTGCCCCGGCAGGTGTCGATGCGCGACGGGCGTATCGTCGCGGACTCGGCGACTGGTGGGGGCGTCGCGGACTCGGCGACTGGTGGGGGCGTCGCGGACTCGGCGACTAATGGGGACGGCGCGGACCCCTCTTGGGCGGCCGTTGAGCGTGCTCGGTCCGGGGCTGCGTGATGGCGGCCGTCGATCACCTGGACCGGCCCAGGCTGTCGCCGCCCCGGATGGGCCCGCGCGACGTGCTGCGGGTCGGCGCCGTCGGCCTGCGCACCCGTCCCATGCGCGCCTTCCTGTCGGCACTCGGCATCGCCATCGGCATCGCGGCGATGATCGGCGTGGTCGGCATCTCCTCGTCCTCGGGCGCCGAGCTGGACCGGCAGCTCTCCGCACTGGGCACCAACCTGCTCACCGTCTCCGCCGGGCAGACGATCACCGGTGAGGAGGCGAAGATGCCGGTGGACGCCGAGGCGATGATCGAGCGGATCGGCCCGGTGGAGTCGGTCTCGGCCACCGCGTACATCAAGGACGCCAAGGTCTTCCGCTCCGAGCAGATCCCCCAGGCCCAGACGGGCGGCATCTCCACCTACGCCGCCCGCCTCGACCTGCTCGACTCCGTGGGCGCGACCGTGCGCAGCGGCGCCTGGCTGACGGAGGCCACCCAGACCTACCCGGCCGTGGTGCTCGGCTCGACCGCCGCCGAGCGGCTCGGCGTGACCACGGCGGGCCATGACACCCAGGTGGTGATCGGAGGCGAGCGGTTCACCGTCGTCGGCATCCTGGCCCCGGTGGCGCTGGCCGCCGACCTCGACACCGGGGCGATGGTCGGCTGGCCGGTGGCGGAGCGGGTGCTGGACTTCGACGGACACCCCACCACCCTGTTCACCCGCGCCGACGAGCGGCGGATGGAGGCTGTCCGCGACGTGCTGCCCGGCACCGCGAACCCGGAGGCGCCCAACGAGGTCGACGTGTCCCGCCCCTCGGACGCGCTCGCCGCCAAGCAGGCCACCGACCAGGCGTTCACCGCGCTGCTGCTCGGCGTCGGCGCGGTCGCGCTGATCGTCGGCGGCGTCGGGGTGGCCAACACCATGGTCATCTCGGTGCTGGAACGGCGCTCGGAGATCGGCCTGCGCCGCTCACTGGGCGCCACCCGGGGTCAGATCCGCACGCAGTTCCTCGCCGAGTCGCTGCTGCTGTCGGCGATGGGCGGCGCGGGCGGCGTCCTCATCGGCGCCGGCGTCACCATCGGCTACGCCTACGTCAAGGGCTGGCAGGCGGTGATCCCCGCCGAAGCCACGGCGGCCGGCCTGGCGGCGACCCTGCTGATCGGCGTCATCGCCGGCCTCTACCCGGCCGTCAGAGCCTCCCGCCTCTCCCCGACCGAGGCCCTGGCCACCACGTAGCACCGGTCTGTCATGCCCCGCGCACGGGGCATGACGGACCCGATCACTCGGCCAGCAGCCGCCAGAGGGTCTGCGGGGCGAGCGGCGTGTCGGTGATCCGATCCGCGATCTCCGGTACGGCGGCGGCGACCGCGTTGCCGATGGCGGCCGGTGGGCCGATCGTGCCCGCCTCGCCGACGCCCTTCATGCCGCCCGGCGTGATCGGCGAGGGCGTCACCAGGGAGACGATCCGCACCTCGGGCACCTCGTGCGCGGTGGGCGGCAGGTAGTCGACGACCGGCTGCCCGTCCTCGGCGTAGCCGACCTCCTCGGTCAGCGCCATGCCGATGCCCTGCGCCACCCCGCCCCGGATCTGCCCTTCGACGATGTCCGGGTTCACCTGCACGCCGCAGTCGTTGACCACCCAGTACCCCTCCAGCTCCACCGCGCCGGTCTCCGGGTCGACGGCGACGGCCGCCGCGTGCGCGCCGTAGGCGTAGGTGTAGTCGGCCGGGTCGTACGTCGCCCGTTCCTCCAGGCCGGGGGAGAAGCCGTCCGGCAGGTCCCAGCCGCGCCACGCCGACGTGGCGATCTCCCGCAGCGGCAGCGCCGTCTGCGGATCCCCCTTGACCTGTACGGCGGACGCGACGATCTCCAGGTCACCGGGGGCCGCTTCGAGCCGGTGCGCCGCGAGGGCGATGATCTTGTCGTGCAGCCGGGTGGCCGCCTCGCCGAGGGCCGCGCCACCGACCGCGAGGGCCCGGCTGGCGATGGAACCGACCGGGGAGTACGGCGTCGACGCGGTGTCCCCCAGTACCACCCGGACCCGTTCCATCGGCACCCCCACCCGGTCGGCGGCGATCTGCGCCAGCGCGGTCTCGATGCCCTGCCCGATCCCGGACAACCCGGTCGACACCACCACCGACCCGTCGGAGTTCATCCGCAGCAGCGCGGCCTCGTAGCCGCCTTCCTGGATGCCCGACGCCTTCAGGCCCATGGACGGTCCCATGCCGGTGCTCTCCACATGGCAGGAGTAGCCCACGCCCCTCCTGCGCCCGTCGTCCCCGCTCGGCGGCGTCACCAGCTCCCGCAGCGTGCGCAGCGCCCTCGGATAGTCGCCCGAGTCGTACGTCAGCCAGATCCGGTTCCCGCAGGGCAGGTCCTCGGGCCGCAGCATGTTGCGCAGCCGCAGCTCGACCGGGTCCAGCCCGAGCCGCCGTGCGGCCTCGTCGACCAGCCGCTCCCTGGTCCAGGCAGCCTCCGGCTGGCCGTACCCGCGATAGGAGCCGGTCGGCGTGGTCGTGGTGACCACGCCGCGCACCCGGGCCCCCGCCAGGTCGAACCGGTACGGCCCCGGCAGCAGCATGGCCGTCACCGCGGCCGGCCCCGCGCCCACGTTGGAGGGATGCGCCCCGAGATCGGCCACGATGTCGGCGTGCAGCGCCACGAACCGGCCATCCCCGTCCAGCGCCAGCCGCCCCCGGTGCACGGCGGCCCGCGACGGCAGGCTGGCCACCAGCCGGTCGCCGGGCGACTCCGTCCAGCTCACCGGTCGCGCCAGCCGCACCGAGGCCAGGCAGGCCAGCAGCTCGTCCGGATAGAGGTGCTCCTTCGCCCCGAACCCGCCGCCGACGTCCGCGCCGATCACCCGTACCCGGTCGTGACCGAGCCCCAGCGCGTCCGCCGCGTGCTCGCGCACGTTGTGCGCGGCCTGCGTGGAGATCCTGATCGTCAGCTCCTCGCCGTCGTAGGAGGCCACGACCCCGCGCGTCTCCATCGGGTACGGCGAGACGCGGCCCAGCCTGAACGTCATCTCGACCACATGCTCGGCGGCCCCGATCGCCTCCTCGCAGTCGTCTCCCATCGGGAAGTCGGTGACCACGTTCGTGCCCCACTCGGGGTAGAGCAGCGTGGCGTCGGCGGCCAGCGCGCGCTCCACGCCGACGACCGCGGGCCGCTGGTCGAACTCCAGGTCGACCAGGTCGGCGGCGTCCCCGGCGGCTTCCGGGGTGTCGGCCACGACGACCGCGACCGGCTGGCCCACGTACCGGATCGCCTCCTCCAGCACCGGATAGGCCGCCAGCCGCTGCCCCGGCGACAGCCCGGCACAGGGGAGTCGGACCCCGGCCGCGTCCGCCGGGGTGATGACGTCGAGCACGCCGTCGGCGGCCCGCGCCGCCTTGGTGTCGCAGGCCACGAGCCGCCCGTGCGCGATCGGGCTGCGCACCACGACCGCGTACGCCATGCCGGGCAGCCGGATGTTGCCGACATATCGTCCACGTCCGGCCAGGAGCCGGGCGTCCTCTAGACGGGGAGTCCTGGAACCTACGTACGCGTGGTCAGCCATGACCTCGATTCTGTGCGCGGCGAGAGCCTGCGTCCATGAGCCGCACGGTGACCGTGCGGCCCATGGACGTTCCGCTCAGGCCAGCAGGCCGTCGCCGATCCACCCGTCGGGCGCGCAGCCCGGCGGGATGGCGAAGACGGCCGAGCCGATCGCCGTCACCCACTCGTTGAGCAGATCCCCCTCGGCCAGCCGACGCTGAACCGGGACGAACTGCCGCTCCACGTCCGCCTGGTAGGAGGCGAACAGCAGCCCCGAGTCCGACGTGCCGTCCTTGGACAGGCCCTCGTCATAGTTGTACGGACGCCGCAGGATCCGGGCGGCGGGATCGGCCGTCCGCGCCCGCCTGATGTGGGCGAACTCGGAGATGACCGGGAAGCCGAGCCCGTTGAGCCGCTCGAAGTCCGGCTCGTCGCGTTCGGCCCGGCCGGTCAGGGGAGCCCCCGTGTCCAGCCGCCGCCCGACGGTGAACTCCCTGGCCACCCGGTCGGCCGCGTCCCACGACTCCAGCTCCATCCGGATGCGCCGCAACACCAGCGTGGTGCCGCCGCGCAGCCAGGCGGGCCCCTGACCGATCCATACGGCACGGTCGAGATCGGTCGGATTGACCGTGCCGTCGAGCTGGCCCATCAGGTTGCGCTGGGTGTGTCCGGGCGTCCCCAGATGGGCACTGCGGCGAAAGCCCCGCTGGGTCCAGCGCACCCGGGCGAAGGACCGCGTGTCCTTGACGATCATCCGCAGCGCGTGCGCCACGGTGAGCGCGTCGTCGGCGCAGATCTGCACCAGCAGGTCCCCGCCGTTCCACTCCTCGCGCAGCTTGTCCGTCTCGAACGCGGGCAGCGGCCGGACCGGAGAGTCCACCTTCGCCGCGGCGAACAGCCCCGGCCCGAAGCCGAACGTCACGGTCAGCCGGGCCGGGTCCGTGGCCAGCTCCGGCTCGGTGTCGGCCAGGGCGGGCCGCCCTTGGGTGAGGCGGCGCGCGTCATCGGTCAGCAGCCGCAGCAGCCGGCCGAGCGCCTCCTTCCCGGTGTCCGGCAGCAGGTCGAAGGCCACGAAGACCGCGTGCGCCTGCGGAGTCGTGGCGACCCCCGCCTGGTGCACGCCGTGGAACGGCTCCACGGCAGGCCCGGTGACGGTGGTGCTCGCGGCAGGAACCAGCGCGCCCGCCGCGGTGACGGCGCCCCCGGTGATCAGTCCTCTTCTGGTGATCCGACCGGCCATCACTCGTGCCCCATGCCGGGCTGGTAGTCCTCCTTGCCTCCGGCGAAGTCCTTGCCCACGGCGGTGAACTCCAGGGGCTGCCCGTCCTTGACCGTCAGCGTGAACGGGATGTGCGCGCCCGGCTTCACCGCCTCGGCGACCCCCATCAGCATGATGTGGTCGCCGCCGGGCCGCAGCTCGTGGGTGCCGCGCGCGGGAATGACGAAGCCGCCCTCCTTGGGCCGCATGATCATCTTGCCGTCGGAGTCCACCACTTCGTGCAGCTCGATCTTCGGAGACAGCGGGGACGCGCCGGAGACGATCGTCACCTCGGCGTCGGTGTTGTTGACCAGGGTGCCGAAGGCGGCGGTCATCCCCTTCTCGGCCGTCTTCACCCAGGGATCGGTGATGGAGAGCCCCGCGGCGGTCGTCGCGGCGGCGGCAGGCGGCCGGGCCTCAGCGGCGGCGGTCGACCGGGTCGCGGCAGCGGTGTCGGTGGTGTCGGCTGTGTCGGTGGTGGAGCCGCACCCGCTCAGCGCCACGACGGCGGCGGTGGCGGTGGCGGTGGCGGTGGCGAGCAGAATCACAGGACGGGAGTACATGAACATGCCTTTCTGCGCCCGCGGCGGAGCATCCCCGCAGGCGTGGGTCGTCGAAAAGGGTCAGCTGGTTTCGACGACCATCGGCGGTCCCCGCCTGCTGAGCACGTGCCGCAGCACGGCCGACCGCAGCACCGGCGGCTCGGCCACGGCTCCGGCGAAGAAGGGCGTCTCGGGCACCGGCGGCAGCAGCACGGCGAGCAGCCGTACGGCCAGCCGGCGCAGCAGCGCCCAGAGCAGGGCTTCTCCGCGCGCCAGCCACAGCGCGGTCAGCAGCGTCGCCCAGGAGTGTGCGACCAGCATCCCGAGATCCGGCACCAGCCCGCCGGAACCGTGCACGGCGTGCGCGACGGCCTGGCCGGGGGAGCCGGCATGCGACAGCGAGAACAGCAGGTGCAGGGCGAGCTGGAGCCCGCCCAGCAGCGGCAGAATGGCGTGCACGGTCCGCTCGCGCCCCGCCACCGGGAACGCGGCACAGGCGGCCATCCAGAACGCGGCCACCATGGCGTCCCCGGACACCGTCCCGCCGCCGAAGACATGCGCGCCCGCGCCCAGCCCAAGGCACACCACGGCGAACACCATGGTGCGAAGAAGGCGAAACGGCATGCTCGGGGTCACGATGCCGACATCATGACACGCCACACCCCCGCCCCCTTTCCGAACCCGCCTAATCCCCCGCACATCCATCGGAGTGAGTACCCACTCCGCACCATGGTCGGCATGAGTGACACACCGACCCGGCGCAGCGCGCCGGGAATGAGCCCCGAGGAGCGGCGCGCCATGATCGTCGCCGCCGCCCTCCCCCTGGTCGCCGAGTACGGCACGGCCGTGACGACCACGGCGCCACGCCGAGTGACCTCCCGGTGCCGGACCTCGTCGACGTGTTCCTGCACGGCGCCATGAAGCACCCCCAGGCGTGACCCGTCCACGCTCCCGGCCACCGCCGTCCTTCAGGCTGAGCACGAAAGGATCCAGCAGGAAAGGACTCAGCACGGAAGGATCAAGCACGGAAGGATCAAGCACGGAAGGATCAAGCACGGAAGGATCGAGCACGGCCAGGATCAGCACGGCCAGGATCGCGAGCACGCACACCAGCAGGACGGTCAGGCCCGCCTGGGCGGCGGCCGGCCAGCCGTCGCCCAGGGAGCCGAGGAGCACCGCCCCGGTGACCGTGCCGCCGAGCACGCCTCCGCCTTCCTGTACGGTGCCGAGCACGCCGGCCGCCGCCCCCGACCGCTCCGGTCGTACGCCGGCCAGCGCGCCGGAGATCAGCGGCGACATGAGCAACCCCATCCCGCCCCCGGCCACGACGAGGGCGACGGCCGACCAGTAGGGTGCGGCGCCGATCACCTGGTGCAGCAGGCCCAGCCCGAGCAGCAGGGTGAGCGCCCCGGACACGGGCACCCGCCTGCCGTACCGCTCCATCAGCCGCCCGGTCCGCAGGGAGGTCACGAAGAACCCCGCGTTGAGCGCTGTGCCCAGCACCCCGGCCGCCAGGGCGCTGAGCCCGGCCCCGTCCTGCAGAAACAGCGCCAGCACGAACGACAGCCCCGCCGAGGTGCCGAAGAGGAGCGCGATCGCGGGTAGCCCCGCGGCGAACCCCGGCTCCCTGAGCACGACCAGGTCCAGCAGCGGCTCCCCACCCGTCACCGTCAGTCTGCGCTGCCGCCTGACGAAGGCGGCCAGCAGGGGAACCGCGGCGCCGAAGGACACCCAGGTCCACATCGCCCACCCGTACTCACGCCCCAGGGTCAGCGGCAGCACGACGGCGACCAGCCCCGTCGCCACCAGCCCCGCCCCGGCAAGATCCAGCCGAGCCCTCCGGCGGACGCGGTGGACCGCCGCGCCGGTCGTCGGGAGGAGGCGGGGGACCAGGGCCAGGGCTGTCAGGGCGAGGGGGACGTTCACCAGGAAGCAGGCTCGCCAGCCCAGCCCCCACGGGTCGGCCGCGATCAGCAGCCCGCCGATCGCCTGGCCGCTGACGCCCGCCAGGCCGACGGTGGTGCCGTACCAGCCGAAGGCCCGAGCCCGGTCAGCGCCTGGGTACAGCACGCCGAGCAGGGTCAGCACCTGCGGCCCGAGCAGCGCCGCCGCGATGCCCTGCGCCACCCTGGCGAGCACCAGCACCCCCGCGGACGGCGCCGCGCCGCAGGCCGCGGAGGCCAGCGCGAACAGGGCCAGACCGATCACGAAGACGCGACGCGGCCCGTACAGGTCGCCGAGCCGTCCGGAGATGATCAGCGCGGTGGCGTACGCCAGCCCGTACCCGGCGATGACCAGCTGCCCGGCCGCCGCGTCGGCTCCCAGCCCGGCGCGGATCGACGGGACGGCGACGTTGGCGATGAAGAAGTCGAGCGTGGTCATGAAGACGGCGACCAGCACGACGGGCAGCGCCCACCAGCGGTTCGGGACGGGCACGAGGGTCTCCTGAGGGTGAGGACGGGGGCGGTGGATGAACACCGCGAGCCCGGAATCGGTTGACCTCACCCTCGGAGGGGCCGGTTACGGTTTCCCATGGATCGGCTACGGACCGGCGGCATAATGACCCGCAATGCCGAAATTTCCTGACCTCTCGACGTATGCGGCGGACATCGCGCCGGTCATCGACGCGGTTCACGTCAACGTGCACGCCGCCGCCCGCGCGGTCCGCGAACAGCTCGCCGGAGCGCCGGACCCGTCCCCCGGCTTCCTGAACGACCTCCGCTTCACCCTCCCGCTTCGCCCCCTCACCCGCACCGGGCTCGCCGCCGTCTACAGGTACGCCACCGCGGCCGAACGCGAGAGCGCCATCCAGGACCACCTGAAACAGGGCACCCTGTCCGAGGCCCCCGACGGCCTGCTGCACGCGACGGATCGCGGCCTGGCGACCATCCAGAGCCTGTACGCGCTCCACGCCGCCGCCGTCGAGCGAGTCTGGCCCGGTCCCGACGTCCCCGCCCTCGCCGCCCTCACCGCCCAAGTCCTCACCCAGGCCCAGCAGGACCACCTCGAAGCCACGCCCGGCCAGATGACGCCCGGCCGGATCACGCCCGGCCACCCCGGGTCCGGCCGCTCGGGGGAGGCTGGGGGCGGCGCGTTCGCGGTGGTGGTGCCGCCGTACGAGCCGCAGGGCACCCCGCCAGGCGTGCTGCTGTTCAACCGGCTCGCCGCCCTCCGCTACCACCGGGCGGACGCGCATGCCGCGGCCTGGCGGGAGGCGGGCCTGTCGGTGGCCGAAATCGTCGCCCTGAAGCCCGGCCCGGCACGCGAACGCATCGAATCCCGGACGAACCAGCGCGCCGCCCAGCCGTACAGAAACCTCACGGAGTCGGAGCGTGCGTTCATGTACGGCGGGCTGCTTCGCCTGGCGTGAGGCGGCGCTCAGAGCACGGTGCGACTACGACTTGGGCATAGTTCGCAAACTGCCACCTCCCGGTAACCACCAGATGAGCGCACTATGGTCAAGTACCTCTACGAGGAGAGTGTGGTGGATCAGGACCTGCCCGGTGGTGCGCGGTTGATCGTGGGAGTGGACGAGTCTCCGGCCGCGCGCTGGGCGCTGGCCTGGGCCATCGGCGCGGCGCGGCTGCACCGCATGGCGCTGGTCGCGGTGCACGTCAGCCGGGCGCCCGTGCATCCCTTCCCTGAGGCGCTGCCCGTGCAGCAGGCCATCAGGCAGGGGGAGGAGGCTCGCGGCGGCGAGGTGGTGGCCAGGGTGTTCGAGGACGTGGCGGGCGGGATGCCCGACGACCTCACCACCGCCGCGGTATCACGGGTCGGCGATCCCGGGTATCACCTCGTCGACCTGGCGCGCGAGGGCGACCTGCTGGTGCTCGGCCGGGGGCGGCGCGGGCTGGTCAGCCGCCTGTTCCTGCCCTCCACGTCCATGTACTGCGCGCGCCACGCGCGGGCCACGGTGGTGATCGTGCGTCAGCCGGTGCCGCCGGACGACCCGCAGCTGTCAGGTGAGCGGGGCCGGCGGTTCTGGGGTCGCGGGCACTATCAGTGACCTTCTCAGCAGTTCGAGGCCGCCGGGTATAGCGCTCTGCTCGATCGCGCCGTAGCCGATGACCAGGCCGGGTTGGGCCGGGCTCTCGCCGCAGTAGGCGTCGAGCCGCTCGACGCCGAGGCCGGGCCGCTGCCGTACCGTGACCCCGGGCGCGAGCCGGGCGCACAGGTGCAGGCCGGCCGCGGAGGGCACCACGCGCAGCCGGTCCTCGCCGGACAGGGTGTCGGCGATCAGCGCGTGCCGGGCGGCGTACACGCGGGTGGCCTTCCTGATGTGCCTGGCCAGCAGGCCCTCGTCGATGAACCGGGCCAGCGCGGCCTGCGTCGGCAGCTCGCCGTGCCAGTCGGAGATCCGCTTGGCGGCGGTCAGCGCGGGCCCGAGCGAGGCCGGGGCGACCAGGAAACCGAGCCTGAGCATGGGCAGCAGGGTCTTGGAGAAGGAGCCCACGTAGATCACCCGGCCGGCCCGGTCCAGGCTCTGCAGCGGCTCCAGCGGGCGCTCGCCGAAGCGGAACTCGCTGTCGTAGTCGTCCTCGATCACCACCGCGTTCCGCCGCTCGGCCCACGCCAGCAACGCCGCCCGACGGCCCAGCGACATCGGCGTGCCCAGCGGGAACTGGTGCGACGGCGTGACGTACACCAGCCGTGCCGCACCGGGAAGGGCGGAGACGTCCAGCCCCTCCCCGTCCACGGGCACCCCGACGACCCGCGCGCCGAGCGAGCGGAACAGCAGCCGCGCGGGCGGGTAACCGGGCTCCTCCACGGCCACGCAGGCGCCGGGCTCGATCAGCACCCGGCCCACCAGGTCGAGCGCCTGCTGCGCGCCGTTGGTGATGAGCACGTCCCCGGCGCCGGCGCGCACCGACCGGCTGACGCCGATGTGCCGGGCGATGGCCTCCCGCAGGCCCTCGTGCCCGGACGGGTCGCCGTAGCCCCCGGCGCCGCGCCGCAACTCGCGGCTCACCAGCCGACGCCAGCTCTCCATCGGGAACAGCCCCGCGTCGGGCACGCCGACGCGGAAGTCGTACGCGGCCCGTCGAGCTCTCGACCCGTACGGCGCGTCGGGGTGGGCGGTGCCGGGGATGTACGGCGCGTCCGGGCGGTTCGTGCCGGGGGTGGGGGAGACGCTGGCGGTGGGGCCGGTGATGTCCTCCCACACGGCGCGGGGGCGTACGACGCCCTTGGGGGCGGCTCGGCCGCGCACCGGCTCGGCCGACACGAACGTGCCCGCGCCCGCGCGGCCGACCAGGAAGCCGTCGGCGACCAGCCGGTCGTAGGCGACGGCGACGGTGTTGCGTGAGACGTCCAGCCGCCGGGCCAGCTCACGCGTCGGCGGCAGCCGTTCGCCGGACCTGAGCCGCCCGTCGAGAACCGCCTCCAGGAGCTGGCGGTAGATCTGCGCCGTCAGGTCGCCCCGCTCCGACAGGGTCACGTGTACGTCCATCTTGGCCCAATCATTTCGCCGGAAATTGGAGCTTATATCGGGACAAGCTCCGGCCTAGCGTGGGCGGCATGACAGAACGAATGAACCTCGGCAAGCTCGCCGGCGACGCCTACCGGGCCATGGCCGGACTCGACCGGTTCGTGAGCGCGAGCACCCTGCCCAAGCCGCTGCTGGAGCTGGTACGGCTGCGCGCCAGCCAGATCAACGGCTGCGTGTACTGCGTGGACTCGCACAGCTCGGACGCCAAGCGGGCGGGCGAGAGCGACGCGAGGCTGCACGCCGTGGCGGTGTGGCAGGAGGCCCCCTTCTTCACCGCCCAGGAGCGTGCGGCCCTGGCCTTCACCGAGGCCGCGACCAGGCTGTCCACCGGCGACGTGACCGACGAGATCTGGCAGCGGGCCGCCGAGCAGTTCACCGAGGAGGAACTGGCCGCCCTGGTGGTCGCCCTGGCCACCATCAACGCGTGGAACCGGATGGGCGTGGCCACCAGGATGACCCCGGAGTCCTACCAGGCCTGACCGGCCCCGTTCACTTGAAGGCCCGCAGCCGCAGGCTGTTGCTCACCACGAAGACGCTGGAGAACGCCATCGCGGCACCCGCGATCATCGGGTTGAGCAGCCCCGCGGCGGCCAGCGGCAGGGCGGCCACGTTGTAGGCGAAGGCCCAGAACAGGTTGCCCTTGATCGTGGCCAGCGTCCTGCGCGACAGCCGCAGGGCGTCGGCCGCCACCCGCAGGTCGCCGCGGACCAGCGTGAGGTCGGACGCCTCGATGGCCGCGTCGGTGCCGGTGCCCATGGCCAGCCCCAGATCGGCCTGGGCCAGCGCGGCGGCGTCGTTGACGCCGTCGCCCACCATGGCCACCACCTTGCCCTCGGCCTGCAGCCGCTTGACCACGTCCACCTTGTCGGCGGGCAGCACCTCGGCGATGACCTCGTCGATGCCGACCTCGGCCGCCACGGTCCTGGCGACCGCCTCGTTGTCACCGGTCAGCAGCACCGGCGTGAGCCCGAGGGCGCGCAGCCGCTCGATCGCCTCCTTGCTGGTGCCCTTGATCACATCGGCCACGACCAGCACCGCGCGCGCACGGCCGTCCCACCCCACGGCGACGGCGGTGCGCCCGGCGGCCTGCTCCCGCGCCAGCTCGTCCGCAAGCTCGGCCGGCAGGTGCTGCGACCACTCCCGCAGCAGCTTCGGCCGTCCGACCAGCACCGCGTGGCCGTCGACGACTCCCTGCACGCCGAGCCCTTCGACGTTCGCGAAGTCCTCGACCGTGGCCGTGGACCCGGCCGCCTTGGCGATGGCGCGGGCGATCGGGTGCTCGGAGGCGTGCTCCAGCGCACCGGCCAGCCTGAGCACCTCGTCGCGGTCCTCGCCCTCGGCCAGGTGCACGCCGACGAGCGTCATCCGGCCTTCGGTGACCGTGCCAGTCTTGTCCAGCACGATCGTGTCGATCCTGCGCGTGGACTCCAGCGCCTCCGGCCCCTTGATCAGGATGCCGAGCTGGGCGCCCCTGCCGGTGCCGACCAGCAGCGCCGTGGGCGTCGCCAGGCCGAGGGCGCACGGGCAGGCGATGATCAGCACGGCGACCGCGGCGGTGAAGGCCGCGCCCGTGCCGTTGCCGGTGCCGAGCCAGAACCCGAGCGTGGCGACGGCCAGGCCGATCACGATCGGCACGAAGATGCCGGAGATCCGGTCGGCCAGCCGCTGGACGGCCGCCTTGCCCGTCTGCGCCTCCTCCACCAGCCTGGCCATCTGGGCGAGCTGGGTGTCGCCGCCCACCCGGGTGGCGCGCACGAGCAGCCGCCCGCCCGCGTTGACGGTCGCGCCGACCACGGCATCGCCCGGGCTCACCTCCACCGGCACCGACTCGCCGGTGAGCATCGAGGCGTCGATGGCGGAGGTGCCCTCCTCGATCACGCCGTCGGTGGCGACCTTCTCACCAGGCCGTACGACGAACGTGTCGCCCGGCTCCAGCGAGTCGATGGACACCCGCCGGCCGTCGGCCAGCTCGACGTCCTTGACGCCCAGCTCCATCAGCGCCCGCAGCGCAGCCCCCGCCTGCCGCTTCGACCGCGACTCGAAGTAACGCCCGGCCAGGATGAACGCCGTCACCCCCGCCGCGGCCTCCAGATAGATGTTGCCGGAGCCGTCGGTCCGCTGGATCGTCAGCTCGAACGGGTGCGACATGCCAGGAACGCCGGCCGTACCGAAGAACAGCGCCCACAGCGACCAGCCGAGCGCGGCCAGCGTGCCCATCGAGACCAGCGTGTCCATCGTCGCCGTGCCATGCCGCAGGTTGGTCCAGGCGGCCTTGTGGAACGGCCAGCCCGCGTACACCACCACCGGCGCCGCCAGCGTCAGCGACAACCACTGCCAGTACGTGAACTGCAGCGCGGGAATCATCGCCATCGCGACCACGGGAACGCTCAGCACCACCGCCGTGATCAGCCGGTCACGCAGTCCGTTGTCAGGTTTGTCCACAGGCTGTGGATCGTCGGTGCGCGGCGGGGCGGGGAGCTCGGCCGAGTAGCCGGCCTTCTCCACCTCGGCGACCAATTCCTGGGGGTCGAGGTCGTCCGGGAAGGTGACCTTCGCCTTCTCTGTCGCGTAGTTGACCGTCGCCGTCACGCCTTCGAGCTTGTTGAGCTTGCGCTCGATGCGGTTGGCGCAGGACGCGCACGTCATGCCACCGATCGTGAGCTCGACGGCCTTTTCCTCGATGAGGGAAGACATCACCTCTCCTTTCCCTCGTCCGTGTTGCTCTTGGCTCAGTGGGTGTGGGCGGGCGCCTGCTCGGCCGTCGCCGTGAAGCTCGCCGTACGGACTTCGCCGTCGTGCTGGAAGTCCAGGAACAGACGGTAGTCGCCCACGCTGGGCACCTCGGCGTAGAACGTGATCTCCGGCCCCGCGGTGGTCCTGCCGTCGCCCGGCTCGCCGTCCGGGTGGACGTGCAGGTAGGCCAGGTCGCCCGCGCGCAGCGCCACCAGGTGGCCGTAGGCGCCCAGGTAGGGCTGCAGGTCCTTGACCGGCTTGCCGTCCTTGGCGACCTTCAGCGTGAGCTTGCTCGAGTGGCCGGGCTCCAGGTCCCCGTCGAGGGTCACCGTGTAGTCGCCCACCTTGGCGGTGCGGCCGGCCTGCGGCAGAGCCTTCGGGTCGTAGTCGCCGGGGGCCTGCAGGTCCACGCCGAGCGTCAGCTTGTCGGCGCCCGTGGGGGCGAAGTCGGCGAAGGCGCGGTAGGCGCCGGGCTCGGGCAGCTCCAGCTTGACCGACCAGACGCCGTCCGCGCCGAGCGTCGGGTGCAGGTGCTGGAAGCTGGTCAGGTCGCGGGAGGCGACGATGAAGTGGAGCTTCTTGTCGTGCTCGACGTCGTACTCGGTGACGGGCTTGCCGTCGGGGCCGGTGACGTTGAAGCGGAAGTCGGCGGCCTTGCCGGTCGCCGGCTTGGTCAGCGGGGTGAGGGTGTAGCCGTTCTGGGACACTTGGAGCCCCCCGGGGGTATTGCTCTCGTTGTGTGCGGCTTCGCCGTGATCGTCGGTGTGCCCGGCGTCCTTCGTGGGCCCGTGGGCTGTCGTGGGCTCATGGGCTGTGTCGTCGGCCGCCGGCGACGTCATGTCGGCGTGCCCTGTCGGGCTCGCCGTGGCGGGCGCGGCCATGTCGGCGTGGTTCGTGGGGCCTGCCGTGGCCCGGCCGGCCGGGCTCGTGGCGGGCCCGGCCTGACCCAGCGCGTTTCCCGCCCCCAGCGCCCCGGCGAAGATCACTGCCAGTCCGGCGCCGTACAGTCCGAGGCGTACGGCCGTGTTCATGAGACGCCGGCCAGCTCGTAGCCGGCCTCCTCCACCGCGGCGCTGATCCGCGCCTGGTCCACAGGGCTCTCGCTCACCACGGTCAGCGCGCCGCTCGCCAGGTCCACCTCGACGGAGGTGACGCCCGCGACCTCGGCGACCTCCTCCTTGACCGAGCTCACGCAGTGGCCGCAGGTCATGCCCTTGACGGTGTAGGTGGCGGTGCTCATGGGTGGCTCCTTCACGGGGTCGTATTCTTGATCTATCCAGTCTAACACCGTACCCCCCTAGGGTATTCTCCCGGGCCGGGAAACGCCGCCCTTTCCTTCCTTGTACGGCCAGAAGAGGTGCGGGGATCAATCTCCCAGCTTGCCCAGGCTGTCACATATACCCCTAGGGGGTACTTGTGGGGAACTTAACATACCGAGAGGGGGTATGTCCACACACCTGGCGCGCGCACTCGGCCGCAACATGCGGCATGATCCAAGAGGGGCCGGGCACATGCTGTCCCACCTGGGACGGATGGCCCGTTCCTCGAACAATCCGTACATCTGGTTCTGGCAAACACAAGGACCGCAGCCATCCCTTGCTAGGCTGCTTGTCAACCGTTGGGTCTCACCCCGGCAGGTGAGACCGTCGAAGAAGTGGGGTCACACCGTGAAGAAGCTGATCGTTCTGGCGCTGGTCGCCCTTGGGGGGTTGCTGGTCTGGCGTAAGGTGCAGGCTGACCGCGCCGAGCTCGATCTCTGGACCGAGGCCACCGGTAGCGAGAACTAACCGACCGGCGAGGCGATGAGTGACGTCGTCCCCATCAAGCTGGTGTGCCTGGACCTGGCAGGCACGACGGTCGGTGACATCGCCATGGTCGAGCGCGCTTTCGCCGAGGCGATCGCCACCCAGGGCATAGTCCCCGGGACCGGAGCGTACGCACGAGCCATGGTTCACGTGCACCGGTCCCGGGGCCGCCCCACCATCGACGTCTTCCGCGGCATCTTCCCCGACGACGAAGCCCAGGCCCAGGCGGCCAACCTGACGTTCGAGCGCTCCTACGAGGGTCTGCTGGAGCGTACGGGCCTCGTACCCATGCCTGGAGTCCTTGAGGTCTTCGACAAGCTCCGCGGCTCGGACATCCACCTCGCATTGATCACGGGCTTCAGCCGTACCACCCTGAGCCGTGTCCTCAGCGTGCTCGGGTGGCACGACCAGGTCGACCTCGCCATCTGCCCCGAAGACGCGGGCGGCCGCGGCCGGCCCTGGCCCGACATGGTGCTGCACGCCGTGCTCCGGCTCGGCGTCGACGACGTACGGCAGGTGGCGGTGGCGGGCGACTCCGAGAGCGACATGCGCTGCGGCCGCAGCGCCGGCGCCGCGATCGTGGCCGGCGTGATGACCGGGGTGCACAGCCGCGAGCGGCTCCTCCTGGGAGGGGCGACCCACATCCTGGACTCGATCGTCGGCCTGCCTGAGTTGATCCTCAGCGAGGGGGCGGGGACGACGCGGATGCCGCCGGGGGACGGGTAAGCTATCTTCGTCTCGAAGGGGCCTTAGCTCAGTTGGCAGAGCGCCTGCTTTGCAAGCAGGAAGTCAGGAGTTCGAATCTCCTAGGCTCCACCGCAGGTCAAAGGCCACCTCCCATGATCGGGAAGTGGCCTTTTTGATCTTGTGCAGCTGCAAAGTACAGCTACAGCGGCAACCTTCTACAGCTCCAGAACCCTAGGGCGGGCGTCAGCACGACCGTAGGCAAGGATGTGTCGCAGCCCTTGCCGAAGCTGTCCGAGGGATTGCTCGTCCACATCGAGAACGGCCTCCATCTCGGGTTCGGGTAGACCGAGTGCCTCCAAGGCGTCGACGTCGAAGACAACACGCAGCACGTTGCCCCGCAGAGTGAGTTCTTGGACGGCTCCATAGGCGGTGCCCTGGTCGGCGGTAACAACGCAGTAGGTGTCCCAGCCCAGGGCGATGTCCTGATCGTCAGGCTCATAGGTGCAGCACTGGAAGGTGAGCATCATGCCATCACCGGCTTCGGTTTCGCTCACACCGGCGGACATGCATTCATCCTCAGGGTGTTCGTAAGCTCCGGCGACCTGAGCGGTGAACGTGATCGTCATGGTGGGAGGGTAGCCGCACGACAGGACCGAGCCGGACCGTCGTTGTCCACCCTGGCCACACGAGTCAGACCGGCCCTTCCAGCGGTCCGAGGACCTCCGAAACGCGAAATCCCGTCCGACCAGGTGTGTCGGACGGGACCCGGTCAACGTGCGTCCAGCCGTTTGAAGGGGCGCAAACAGTCAGGAGCCGAGGTGCTGTCCCAAGCGCTTCAGTGCCTTTCGCGTCTCCTCTGACGAGACTTCGCTGTAGATATTCATGGTCACCGCGATCTGCGAGTGACGGAGGATCTGCATGGCGACGCGCGGATGGACGTCGAGGGCGACGAGCAAGGACGCGCAGGTCTTGCGGGTAGCGGATCTAAAACTGACGGACATCGTTGACACTTGGGTCTCTGACCACTACGGAGACCATCTATGTCGACTCCCTCCCCGAACCCCCCACTCGACCGTGAAGCCAAGCGGCGCCTGGCGGTCATCCGTCACGTCGAAGAGGTCTCGGTCACACAGCGCCTCGTGGCGCACTACAGCAGCGGAAACCCAAGATGATCAAGCAAAGTACCAGCCCACTTAACTTCGAAGACCCGCATAAGTAGGTGGCCTTTCCTCAACGACACACTCCAGCGTCCAAATATGGCCAGATGCGCGATATCCGAGTTCACTCTGGCTAACAGGCCGTACGAGCGTGACCCGTCCGGGAAAACGGATTCACATTGCGATGAGGGAGGCCGGAAGTGTCCGGTGACGGCGGTACCCACAACGAGTGGATCGAAGACCTGATCATCGGACGGCTGCTGAACCCCAAGGTGGCCGCCGAACTCACCGCGCCCGAACTAGAAGTGCTCGCCGCGCACATCCGCAGCGAGATCCTCTTCTCTCCCGAGATCCACGAGATGCTCGGCGGCAAAGCCAAAGACGTCCTCCGGGAACTGCGAACGTAACAGCGTCGATGGACTCGCCGGTCAAGTTCGTCCTGTTGGGGCATCCGAGGTCGGGATCAACTCTGGTGACGGTCGCACTCCAGGAACATCCGGATATCCGCATGTTCGGCGAGTTGTTCCACGCCGAGTTCCAGAATCGGCTGATCGCCTATCAATGGGGCATATCGCGCCGCCCCTCGACGTACATGTCGAGCGAGCGGACGCAGGACTGGGTGTACACCGATCACCAGCGCGGGGACCGGTTCCTCGAGGATCTCGTCTTCGGGGATCCGAGCGAGGACCGCCCCGCGGCCATCGGCTTCAAGTTCTTCTACGACCACGCGCGGGCCCCGCGCGCGATCTCCGCGTGGGACTACCTGCGGGACGACCCCGAGGTGCGGATCGTGCACCTCGTTCGGGAGAACCTGCTCGACTGCCTGATCTCGACCATGACGGCCGAGCACACGCGGGTCTGGGAGATCGAGGCGGAGACCTACGAGAAGACCCCGGAACCGCCGCCCTTCGTCATCCCGCCGGCCGACTGCGCGGCGTACTTCGAGAAGATGACGGCACTGCGCCGCCGGGCGACCACGGAGCTCGCGGCGCCCGGACGGGCGGTCCTGGAGATCGAGTACGAGAGGGACGTCCACAGCGACTTCGACGGGACGCTCCGCCGGGTCCAGGAGTTCCTCGGCGTCCCGGCCAGGCCGCTTCCGCAGCGCCTGCGGAAGCTGTCCCGCCGGCCGGCGCACGTCCTGATCGCCAACTACGCCGAGCTGAGCCGCCACTTCGCGCCCACGCCAGCCCGCGCGTTCTTCGACGGAACAGGAGCCGGCCATGCCCGACGCCACAGCTAGGTCCCGCTTCGCCGCCCTGCTCCGGCGCGTCGAGGACCGGCGCGTGCTCGTCGCGGGCGGTGCCGGTTTCGTGGGCTCGGCCATCGTGCGGGAACTCCTGGACCTGCGGGCCCCGACGACGGTGCTCGACAACTTCTTCCACGGCACCAGGGAGAACCTCGCGGGCGTGTCCGGCGATCTCACCGTGGTCGAGGGCGACGCCCGCGACCCGGCTGTCGCCCGCCAGGCGGTCGAGGCGGCCCGGCCCGAGCTCATCATCAACTGCATCGGCGACACCTACGTGCCGAGCGCCTACGACGAGCCGCAGCGGTTCTTCGACATCAACGTCGGGTGCCATCTCAACCTGCTCGACGCCGCCGCGCGGGACGGCGCGGTGCGCCGCTTCCTGTACGTGTCCTCCACCGAGGTGTACGGCGTGACCGGGGAGCAGCCGATCTCCGAACGGGCGGTGCTGAACCCCGTGAACACCTACGCCGTGTCGAAAGCCGCCGCCGACCGGCTCAGCTACACCTACCACCTGGAACACGCCCTCCCGGTGGCCGTCGCCCGGCTGTTCAACTGCTACGGGCCGCGCGAGACCCACGCCTACGTGATCCCCGAGATCATCGCCCAGCTCGCCCGCGGCGACGCGGTCCGCCTCGGCAACGTGGGGGCCGAGCGCGACTTCACCTATGTCCACGACACGGCCCGCGCGTTGATCGCGCTGCTGGTGTGCCCGATGCCCGACGGGGAGACGGTCAACGTCGGCTCGAACGTCAGCTACTCCGTCGAGTGGCTGACCGGCGCGATTGCCGCGCAGATGCGGGTCGAGCGGCCCGAGATCCACCGGTGCCCTGGGCGCCTGCGCCGCCACGACATCGACGCGTTCCGCTGCGACAACGCGAAACTGCGGCGGCTCACCGGCTGGGAGCCCGAGGTCGACATGGCCGAGGGCCTGCGCCGGACGATCGACTTCTACGTGGCGAGCGAGCGGCGCTGGTCCTGGGAGGAGCGGACCAACGACGTCCCGGTCGGCGACGACGCCCCCGCGGGCCACCGTGTCGGCTGACGGCGCGCTCGAGGCCTCGATCGAGAACCCTCTCGCGGACCCGCCCGGCGAGCCGATCCCGGTGGGCCGCCCGCACCTGTGGGGGAACGAGCTCGACCATCTGCGCGAGGCGCTCGGCGGCGGGTGGATCTCCTCCCGCGGCCCGGTGGTGGAGGCGTTCGAGGACCGGTTCGCGCGCCGCCTCGGACGCGCCAACGCTCTGGCCGTCTCCAGCGGGACGGCCGCCGTCCACCTGGCTCTGGAGTGCCTGGGGGTCGGTCCCGGCGACGAGGTGATCGTCCCCGACTTCTGCATGGTCGCACCGGTCTTCGCCGTGACGTACTGCGGCGCCAGCCCCGTCCCGGTGGACGTCGACGAAACCTGGAACATGGCGCCCGCGGCCGTCGCCGCCGCGATCACGCCGCGGACCCGGGTCATCCTCGTGGTCCACGCCTACGGCCACCCCGCCGACATGCGCGAGCTCTCGGAGATCACTCGGCGGTCCGGCGTGCCGATCGTCGAGGACGCCGCCGAGGCGCTGGGCGCGACCGTCTCGGGCCGGCCCGCGGGCTCGTTCGGGGTGCTGACCTGCTTCAGCTTCTACGCCAACAAGCTCATCACCACGGGCGAGGGCGGCATGGTCGTGACCGACAACCCGACCCTCCACCGCCGCGCGAAGTGGAAGCGCGACATGTGCTTCGGCCCGGACGAGGCGAGCCGGTTCGTCCACGCGGAGGTCGGCTTCAACTACCGCCTGACCAGCCTGCAGGCCGCGGTCGGCCTGGCCCAGCTCGAGCACTTCGACGAGGCGCTCCGCCGCAAGGTCGAGATCGCCGGGTGGTACCGCGCCCGCCTCGCCGGCATGCCGGGCCTGCTGCTGCCGCCGGAGGCGGACTGGGCGACCAACGCCTACTGGGTGTACGGGATCGTGGTGCGACCGGAGTTCGGCTCCACCCGCGACGGCCTTCAGCGCCGGCTCGCCGCACGCGGCATCGAGACCCGCCGGTTTTTCGCGCCCGTGCACGAACAGCCCTTCATCAACCGAACCGGCGGCGAGCCCGATTTCCCCCGCACGCGGTTCCTCTCGCGGCACGGGCTCTACCTGCCGTCCTACATCGGGATGACCGAGGCGGACGTCGACCGGGTGGCCCGCGAGATCCAGTCGGCTTCCCGCACACGGACCAGGACGAGGTGATCATGCCGCGACTTCCGCATGCCCGAGAGACCGCCGCACGGGTACTGACGCACGTCTGCGAACAGGTGGACTGGCTGGACCGCCGCTCCACGGTGGCGGAGACCGTCCGCGCCGCGGCCGCCGTCCTGGAGGCGTCCGAGTTCCTGCGCACCGAGGACAGGACCCAGGGCCTGGCCGTCTCGGCGCTCCTCGACCGGCTGCTGGACGCGCCGTCCACGGCCCTCGGCCCGGAGCGGCTCGAACTGCTCGCCGGTCTGCGGAGCCACGTCCGCACGCTGCTGCGTCAGCCGGACTGGCCGAAAGCGCCGTGGGCGGACGTCGTGGTCTCCTCGGCCGGCCAGGACGTCCCGACGATGCTGACGGAACCGACCATGCGCTTCTACAAGTGGCTCGGCGGAACGCTCTCCGAGCGGGCGCGGATCGCGGAGTTCGGACCGTGGCTGGGTTCCTCCACCCGGTGTCTGTGCGAGGGCATGGGCGAACCAGCTGGGCAGTCCGTCGATGCCTACGACTCGTTCGTCTGGTCGGGGTGGATGGACACCTACGTCCCCACGCGGCCGTACGGCGACTGGCCCCGGCCTGGCGACAGCTTCCTCAGCCTCTTCCAGGAGACGGTGCGCCCCTACCATCCCCGTGTCGTCGCGCACCCCTGCTGGATCGACGACAGCCTCGACTCCGGCGAACGGCCGGCGTGGGACCATCTCGAACTCGTCGAACTGCTGGTCTACGACATGGGGCCAGACCGCGCGCTGCTCGACATCATCTGGGAGGTGTTCTCGCCGCATTTCGAGCCGGAGCGCACCCTGCTGGTGTTCAACGAATACGGAAAGGTGCACGCGTCCGCGCTGTGGGACTTCTGCGACGATCACGCCGACCGTCTGCGTCCGCGGTACAAGCCGGACGGCACCGCGAAGGCGTTCCTCTATGTCTAGCGCGACGGAGACCGGACCGCCCTACGGCGAGCGGTTCCTGACAACCAACCTCTACCACCGGCGCAAACTGCGCGTCGCCCACCCCGTGCGGTGGGAACACCACCGCGGCGGCTGGACCGACGTCACCGACTACCTGGAACGGGAGCTGAGCTGCCCGGACGGCACACTCACCGTCAACGCGCTCGAGGAGACGATCGCCTCCGGCCGGGTCCTTGACGCTCCGTGGGTCGCCTTCTCGCACGAGGTCCCCGACCACCACTACGACTTCCCCGACCTCACCCGGCTCCTGCGATTGCCGGCCTGGAAGGCGAGCGTCCGCAAGTGCCGCGGCCTCTGGGTGCTGTCGCACCACAACAAGGAGTTCCTCGAGTCGTGCCGCTTCCCGTTCCCGGTCAGCTTCGTGCACTATCCGACGGTCTTCCCCGCCGAGCGGTTCTCCTTCCGGGCGTTCGCCGACCAGTCCCCGCGCCCGCTGCTCTTCATCGGCTCCTACCTGCGGCGGCCGCAGCCGTTCTACGACCTGGTCGTGCCCGGCTACGCCAAGTACCGGCTCCGGGCCCCCGGGCTCGAGGGACCCGCGGAACCCCGGCGGGGCCCCCAGGAGGTCCGGACCCTCGACGCGGTCGCCGATGACGCCTACGACCGGCTCCTCACCCGGAGCGTCGTCTTCCTCAGCCTGCGCGACGCCGGCGCCAACACGACGATCGTCGAGTGCATCGCCCGCGGGACGCCGGTCATGGTAAACCGGGTCGGTGGGGTCGCCGAGTACCTCGGCCACGACTACCCGCTGTACTACGAGACCCTCGACGAGGCCGCGGCGAAGCTCGCCGATCTTGACCTGATCGAGGCCACCGGAAGGTACCTGCGGAACAGCCCGGTCCGGAAGCGGCTCACGTTCGACGATTTCAGGGTTCACCTGCAGAACACGGCCGTCTACCGGTCACTGCCGGTCCCCGCGAGCACGCGCACGCGGTTCCCGCGCTTCGAGATGACCGTCCTCATCTGCACGTACAAGCGCATCGGCTGCCTACGGACGCAGTTGGCGAACCTGGCCCGGCAGGACTTCCCGCACTCGTTCGAGATCCTCATTTGGAACAACAACGCCGACGCCCACGAGGAGGTCGACGAGATCGCCGGATCGTTCGCGGGCGCCCTGACGATCCGGGTGATGCACTCCAGCGAGAACCTGTACTGCGCGATCCGCTTCGCCGCCCCGGCGCTCATGCGCAGCGACCTGCTCATGATCTGCGACGACGACGTGGTGCCGGGACCCGGCTACCTCCGGACGTTCTGGACGAAACACCGCGAGTACGGTCCGCGGAGCGTGGTCAGCGCGCGCGGGCACTCCTTCCTGCCGCACTCCCTGGACACCGACGAGCCGGACCGGGCCTGGCTGGAGCAGAAGGACGTGCTGTTCCACGACGAGTCCGCCGGGGACCGCGAGATCCACTTCTTCCACGCCGACAACTGCCTCATCCCCCGCGCCCTGCTGAGGGAGGCGGCGCAGGTTGACCTGGAGCACCCCGACTACATCCTGGTCGACGACTACTGGCTGTCCTACGTGCTGTCGCACCTGTGTCGCGGTCGGATCTGGAAGATCAAGGCGGATGACGTGTTCGCCTACGATCCCTCGGCCGAGGACGCCCGCATCGCCATGTTCCAGAGCAGCCGCGTCCGCGAGCAGCGGGTGAACCTGTACCTGTTCCACATGCGGCAGGGGTGGCCCTTTCCGGTGCCTCCGGCCGCGGATTGAGGAGGGGAAGATGTTCGACGCCGTCAAGCGGGTGCTCACCTGGCCGCGCCTTCTCGCGTTCCGCGTGCGGCGGGCGCTCGCCGTCCGGAAGGCGAAGAAGGCCGACAAGAACACCTATCCGATGTGGTGACCCGTGAGCACTTCCCTGAGGCCCCACTGCCTCTTCCCGGAGGGCGGACTGCCGGCGGGGATCTACCCGCCGGGCGAGACGCTCGAATGGCTGCACGGCGACACCCGCAAGGACTATCGCAGGCGCGGCGGGCATCCGGTGTACGGAGAGCACGACATCCGGTACCGGTTCAACGCGCTCGGCTACCGGTGCGAGGAGTTCGACCGCGACGCGGAGATCCGCATCGTGGCGATCGGCTGCAGCTACGTCTTCGGCATCGGCCTGGCGCAGGAGCACCTCTTCCACGAGCGGTTCGCCGCGCGCGTGCGGATCGAGCTGTCCCGCAGCGTGGTGGTCTGGAACCTCGCCAGCTCCGGAACCAGCAACGACTACATCAGCCGGCTCCTGCTCCAGGCGCTGCCGCTGCTCGATCCGCACCTCGTGCTGGTGAACTTCACCCATCTGGCGCGGCGCGAGTACGTTTCGGTGCGGAACCGGATGGTCAAGTATCTGCCCTCGCATGCACCGGACGACGCTTCCGAGCGGGAGATCCACAGCCACTTCCAGGCGCTGACCAGCCCTTACGACGACGAACTCAACTACTTCAGGAACTACAAGACGATCGAGAACGCGGTGGCCGGCCGGCGCTGGCTGTACTCGGGGCCCGAATGGCATCCCACGCCCGCGTACGCCGACCAGACCAGGTTCGTCGGGCTGCTCCAGGCGGTGGACCGGGCCCGCGACGGCGACCATCCCGGTCCGACGAGCCATCACGTACTCGCCTCGCTCTACTGGAACCGGTTCGTCGCGTTGGGCGACATCGAGGCTCTCAGCCGGGGCTGAGGCCGTAGAAGGGAGAGATCCGTGGACTTCGCCGCCAACTACCGGGATCTGGGTGAGATCCCGGCCTGCGACCTCGCGCGCCTGCGGGTGGCCGTCGCCGCCGCGCCGCCCTCGGAATGGGACTCGGTGACCCGGCAGCGGTACTTCAAGGCGCACCGGTACACGAGCTCCATCATCCTGTGCTTCGGGCCCGACGACGATCTGGCGGCGGCCGACTTCACCCATTCCTGGACGCGCTGGGAGCCGCTGCTGGACCCGCTGCTCCAACCGATCATCACCGACCATTTCGGGAAGGGCGGCAAGCTGATCCGGCTGATGATCGTCAGGCTGTTCCCCGGCTACCGCGTCGAGCCGCACACCGACGACCTGCCGGTCCTGAAGGTGAGCCACCGCGTCCACATCCCCCTGGTGACCAGCGGGGCGGTCGTGTTCGTCATCGGGAACCAGGTCGTCCCGATGCGGGAGGGCCGGATCGTCGAGATCAACAACCAGCGCACGCACTACGTCACGAACGCAGGGAAGGACGACCGCGTCCATCTCATCTTCGACTACGTACCGGCCGACCAACTCGTCCGGCTGGCCTCATGAGCCCGCCACTCTCGGACGCGGGCCTCGACCTGCTCTGGCGGCGCGCCCGTACGCACCGGGCCTGGATGGACAGACCCGTGGACGACGCGTTGCTGCGCCGGGTGTACGACCTCGCGAAGCTGGGCCCGACCTCGGCGAACATGTGCCCGCTGCGCATCGTCTTCGTGAAGTCGCCGGAGGCCAAGGACCTGCTCCGGCCCTGCCTCAACGAGGGCAGCAGGGACCTGAGCGCGCCGGTCACCGCGGTTCTCGGCATGGAGGTCCACTTCTACGAGGATCTGCCCAAGCTCCTCCCGCACACCGACGCGCGGTCCTGGTTCGCCGACCTCCCGGCGGAGCGCCTGGAGTACATCGCGCTGCGGAACGCCTCACTGCAGGCGGCGTACTTCATGCTCGCCGCGCGATCGCTCGGCCTCGACTGCGGCCCGCGGTCTCGCTTCGACCCGCGGCGCGTGAACGAGACGTTCTTCGCGGGCACCACCGTGAAGAGCAACTTCCTGTGCAATCTGGGCTACGGGGATCCGCGGGCGCTGCGCTACTGGCGCGATCCGCGTCTGGACTTCGACGAGGTCTGCTCTATCCGGTGACCCGGGCGGGTCACCACGGCTGGCGGTACCGGTGCCTTCCCGGGGCCGGCCGGGCGGGCCGCCAGCCAGGACCGCGGCGTCGCCGGAACAACCGGTAGGCGACCGCCAGCGGAGTGATCAGGACGGCGAACACCAGGAAAAGGCCGATCCGCGTGCCGATGGATGCCGCCGCGCGCCTTGTCGTCATCAGTCCGCCGCCACCTTCGTCGCGCGCCGGTTCGCCGCGGGCTGCTCCTCGAAGTAGACCAGTGTATTCTCCAAGATCAGCACGTCGATACCGGTCGACATCAGGCAATGGTAGGCCTCGGCGGGGGTGTGCACGATCGGTTCCCCCCGGACGTTCAGGCTGGTGTTGATGATCAGCGGGCATCCGGTGCGTCGCTCGAACGCTCTCAGGATCCCGTGCAGGCGTGGGTGCCGGTCCGGATCGACGGTCTGGATCCGCGCCGAGCCGTCGACATGCGTGATCGCGGGCAGCTCCTGCGGTGAGCGGACGTCCGTGACGAAACCCATGTAGGGGCTGTCCATGCCCTCGGCCCACACAAAGTACTCGTGCACGCGCTCGCGCAGGACCGCCGGGGCGAAGGGCCGGAACGACTCCCGGAACTTGATCCGCAGGTTCAGCGTGCGCTGCATGTCGGGTTCACGTGCGTCGGCGAGGATCGACCGGTTGCCGAGCGCCCTCGGCCCGAACTCCATGCGCCCCGCGAAATGGGCGACGATCTTCCCGTCCGCGATCAGCTCGGCCACGCGGGTGCAGAGCGCCCCCTCGTCGGGCTTCACGTGGAACCGAGCCCCGACGGACTCCAGATACCGCCGGATCTCGTCGTTGCCGAAGCGGGGACCGAGGAAGCAGCCCCGCATGGCGTCGGAGGTCGTGGCCGGGCGCGGGTTGTCGAGGAGATGGTGCCAGGCGAACAGGGCGCACCCGAGCGCCGCACCGGAGTCTCCCGCCGCCGGCTGCACCCAGATCCGGTCGAACACGCCCGACCGCAGCAGGTGGCCGTTGGCGACGCAGTTCAGCGCGACGCCGCCCGCCAGCACCAGATCGGGGCTGCCGGTGAGCTCACGCGCGTGGCGGGTGATCCGCAGCACCACCTCCTCGGTGACGGACTGGACGGAGGCGGCGAGGTCCATCTCCCGGCGGGTGATCGGCGCGGACTCGTGCCGGGGTGGCCCGCCGAACAGCCGGTCGAAGGCCGGTGACGTCATGACGTCAGCGCGGTCGAAGGCGAAATATCTCATGTTCAGGCGGAACGACCCGTCGTCCCGCAGTTCGATCAGTTCGCGGAGGATCGTGTCGCGGTGTATCGGCTCGCCGTACGGCGCGAGCCCCATGAGTTTATACTCGCCGCTGTTGACCCGGAATCCGGTGAACGCCGTCATGGCCGAGTAGAGCAGGCCGAGTGAATGCGGGAACCGCAGTTCGCGCAGCATTTCGACGCGGCCTTCCCGGCCATGCGCTATCGAGGTCGTCGCCCATTCCCCCACCGCGTCCAGGGTGACGATCGCGGCGTCGTCGAAGGGAGAGGGGAAGAACGCGCTGGCGGCGTGCGACTCGTGGTGTTCGGTGAAGTAGTAGCGCCCGCGGTAGCCGTGGCCGAGTCCGCGGTCGAGTTCCCGCCGGATGCGCAACCGCCGCCCCAGCCAGCGGGCCGCGCTGAGCCGGAACTGCCGGTACCCGCGCGGCGCGTGTTCGAGGTACGTCGCGAACAGCCGCTGGAATTTGAGAAGCGGTTTCTCGTAGAACACGACGAGGTCGACGTCCGCCATCTCGATTTCCGCGGCGCGCAGGCAATAGGCGACGGCCGCGCGTGGAAAACCCGCGTCGTGCTTGATCCGGCTGAAGCGCTCCTCCTCGGCGGCCGCGACGATCTCACCATCGCGTACCAGGCATGCGGCGCTGTCGTGAAAAAACGCCGAAATGCCGAGGACGTAGACCACATCTGAAGGTAACACGCGCCGAAGCCCGTCGCACGGAACGCTTCAGGCGGACATTTCAGTGCCATTCACGAGATGTCCGGAAAGGGGTATTCGAAGTTGGTCGAAGTCCTCTGTCACTGAACGCCAAGTCTGGTCACCTCCGGAAGCGCTGTACAGCAGCAACTACAGCAACGCTGACGCACACGGGCTCACGTCACCAGCCACCATGTGCCGCTCGACCAGGAAGAAGACCGCTCGGCGTCGTGGCGGGCTCCCGTTCGCAAGCAGGAAGTCAGGAGTTCGAATCTCCTGGGCTCCACCGGTTCAAACGCACTCTCGCCGATGGTGGTCGGCGAGGGTGCGTGACTATCTGAGTGACTACGATCTCTCTTCCGGGAGAAGTCGTGTACCAGTATTTCGGCGTCGGCAAGCTGTCCGGACACGCTGCCTCAGCGAGGCTGCGTGGTGCCTGTCCAGAGGTGGTCCAGCGCGAGAGCGCACGTTCGGCTATTACCCCGCGCGCACGAGTTACGTACGCCGGGTGGTCGTGTATTCGCGGCCTTTCGGACGGCTCAGTTGTAGGGGTTGTCGTAGGTCACGGATTTGGTGCGGCTGTTGTAGGTGTTGCCGGGATAGAACCAGCCGCCGGTCACGTACAAGGTGACATTCGTGAGGGTGGTGGGGTGGGTGTATTCACCGTCGTAGAGGGATAGGGACAACTGGCACCCGGGGGGAGCAGTTGCCGTGCCCGTCTGGGTCGGGTAGAAGATGGTGCTGCCGTTGACGGAGACGTAGAAGTTCGGTTTGGGGTAGGACCCGCTCCCCCAGCACAGGCGCAGCGCGTACCTGAACTTCGTGTTCCCGTCGTCGAACGCCAGCGTGCCGGTCAGCTGGGCGAGCATGATCGACGGGCCGGCGTTCGAGGTCACCGTGATGGACACGGGCTGGTCTGGGCCGTAGGTGGCGTGCGCCGGAGTGACGGGCACCAGGAATGCCACGAGTGTTGCGATGGCGATGGCGACAGAGCTGGCCGCACGACGTGCTTTGGAATGTGTCAATTCCGACCTCATCTCTTTCATGATGTGGGCGAAGCACGCACGGAGACTATTGTCGGGGCCGCCAGGCGTCCAGAGAGACGATTGAGAGCCACTCATTCGGCCCGGCGTTAACTTTTGCCTCGGCAGCTCTCGCGAGGGGAGGCCAGGCGTGCCACCAGGTCGGGAATTTGTCCTGCAGAGCCGTAATACCGGTCTGACGGGGTGAAACTTTCATTCAACCGGGACGCGGTCCGAGATCCGAAGCTTCGTTCCCGTACCTCTCTGTGCCTGGGGTGTGATCAGCAGCTTCACTTCGGGCGGGTCGACGGCGGACGGGATGGTCAGGCGGGAGCGCGTGGCTCGGGTGGGAATTCACTGCTCAGCAAGCCGTGGAAAATCGAGACCGGACTGTATTTTGATCGTTCCTCTACACCAAGACATAGGTAGGACGCGATGACGTGGCCTGAGAAGTCATCGCCGCTCACGGTGAATGTCACGCCTGACGCTCCACTGTCCTGACCGACAGCGACCACGAGCCCGTTCATCCAGGTCGGAAGGTTGATCAGGTGGACGGACTGGAAAAGCAGTTCGACATGGGGCGCGTCAGTCTTGAACTCCGACCGCACGACGAGTCCGCTGTGCGTGGGCACATAGCTCCAGAGGCGGAAGCGGCGGTTCGGGAAGGCAAGAGGAAGCGCGAGCTCGTCGGGGTACCAATGTTTACTCACGGCAGGAGCCCAACACGGCCGGACCCGCATGGCAAGAGATCTTGCATGATGGTCGTGCAAGTGGCGTGTGATCAGACACGGGGTGACGAGCGGTCAGCCACGGTCGCTCACGTCTCGCCGTACGTCCAGCTCAGCGCCCCCAGAAGCCGTGATCGAATCAAGGCGTTCGGCGCCGGCGAGGACGAGGAAGTCGACGACGACGGTGGTGACCTGACCGTTGTCGTCGCGGCCGAACCACACCGGATAGGCGCCGTCGCCGAACCCGGATTCGAAGGCGGTCAAGGACGGCTCGCCCGCGGGTCCCGGCAGCGTCGCGGTTCGGGTTCCGGCGATGTGGAGGCCGGGTCCGTCGCCGCTCACCAACTCGACCCAGCCGGTCGTCCCGTCCTCGCGGTCGTCGAGGACAGCGGCGAAATGGTCCAGCAGCGATGCGTCCAACAGGCACCCCACTCCGCCGTCGACCCCGAAACCGAAGAACTCACCCTCGCCGAGCTTGGCGGGATCCTGACCGGGAAGCAACGCCTGCTCCCAGCGCACGGTGGGCACCTGTTGCACGACGAGTACGGCCGCGCAGACCCGCACGTGGCCGGGATCATCGGAGAACCGTGCAACCGACAGCCGCAACGGATACCGCCCGGCGGGGACCGTCTGCGTGAAGGCCTCGAACTCCTCCGGGAAGATGAGGCCCGTCGGGTCGGCGGCGATGAGGCTGCCAGTCGGGAGCGCCAGGTCTCCCTTGTCGTGGATCTCGGTGACGACCACCTGGCCGGACGGGAAGCCGAACCGGATGCCGCCGCTGAAGAACGCGTCCGGGTGAGCGGGGCGCAGTGCTTCGGAACGTTGCGGACTCACGTCGATCCTCCAGTCGCCACCTTGATTGCCGGGAAATCTACAGCATGGGATCAGGACTGCATCTGATGCCCTGTGCCAGTGATTCGTCCGGGTTCTTGGTACATGGGACGTCCGGGATCGAAGGTTGAGCCGTTGTGGATTTGACCGATGACGAGCGGGTTGAGGGCGCCCAGGACATGGCGCTGCGGGCCAAGCTGATCCTGGCGTGCGAGGCGACCGGTGAGGACGGCTTGCCGGTGTCCACCAAGGTGCGACACCTGTGCCATGTACAAATCGCCTGCGATCGAAACGCTGGTTCGCCGGATTATCCACCGAACAGCTACGATGCGGCGTCCACAAGATGGAGGCATCGGGAAAGGACATTCGCGCCGCTTATCAGCGAGCTTCGCCGATATACCGCGAATATACCGTTGACCTCTACGCTGATTCTCATGAGCAAGCCTGGTGGCCTTAAAGTGCGCCACCGGGCGCCGCGAAAAGGAGGACATCATGCTTGTACGTAAGATCGGCACTCTGGCCGCAGGGCTCGTTACCGCAACCGTACTGATGGGGGGACCGAGTCCCACCATGGCGTCGACCACCATTTCCTCAGGCGCCGATGCCGCCGCGGCAGGCTGTCTGTCCGTCGTGGATTGGTACAATGAGAAGATCAGCCAGTATGTGAAGGTGAAGAACACCTGTTCAAGCACGAAGTCCTACTGCGTGGACATCAATAACTGGCCGGACAAGGGTGCCTTCACGATCTCCGGCAACACGACGAAGTCGCAGCGTTACGCCGGGATCGCCGCCCCTACAGGCCGGGGAATTTACTCCTGTTAGTGTGCTGATTCAGTGACTCGCGTCCGGCGCAAGCCGCCGCTCTGACTCCGTCCCGCGGTCAGATGGACACTCGTCAGGACGGGTGGCAGTACACGATCGTGTCGAGAGGGTCGTCCGGGGTGGTCAGGTCAGGTCGGGGCGGTCGAAGGTCTCTGGAGCGCCGGCACACTCGGTGTCGTCGCCTTGGCAGGTGGTGACGACGTCCTTGGACGTGGTGCCGCTCATGGCCGCGACGTGGTCTGCTACCTGGGGTGAGAGGCCTTCGGTGCGGGCGAGGGCCCCGATCGCCTCGGTGAGGTCGTCGGGGTCCTCGCGAAGGAGACGCTGTTCGATCCAGCAGGTGAATCCGCTGTGAAAGCGAGCCACCAGGGCAGTTCGCCCGACGTCATGACTCCCTCGGAAATATCCCGACATGTCGTACGTATCCTTCTCCTTTGACCCGGTTAACGGGTGGCCTGGTTAACAGGAGGAATATGACGTGGACGAACATCATGGGCTGACAGAGCGGTTCGTCGAGCATCGCCCGCATCTGCGCGCAGTGGCCTTTCGGATGCTTGGCTCGCTGAGTGAGGCGGATGACGCGCTGCAGGACGCCTGGCTGCGCGCCAGCCGCGCCGATATCAGCCAGGTGCAGAACCTCGCCGGCTGGCTGACCACGGTGGTTGCCCGGGTGTGCCTGAACATGCTGCGTTCGCGCGGCAGCCGCCGTGAGGAACCACTGGACATCCAGGCCGCTGATCCGCTGCTGGGCGCCGCGTCCATGGGCAATCCCGAGCAAGAAGTGGAGATGGCCGACTCGGTCGGGGTGGCGCTGCTGGTGGTGCTCGATACCTTGAGCCCGGCCGAGCGGGTCGCCTTCGTGCTGCACGATCTGTTCGCTGTGCCGTTCGAGGAGATCGCCCCCATGCTGGAGCGTTCCCCGGAGGCGACCCGGCAACTGGCCAGCCGCGCCCGCCGTCGCGTCAAGGGAGCGGCACCCGCGCCGCGTGTCGATCTGATCCGCCAGCGGGAGATCGTGACAGCGTTCCTGTCCGCCACCCGCAGCCAGGACTTCCAAGCGCTGATCACGCTGCTTCACCCCGATGTCCTGCTCCGGGCGGACAAGGCCGTCATGCTGACCGCCGCGCCCGTCGTGGTCCAGGGAGCCGAGGCCGTCGCCAAGGGCGCGATGGCCGCCATGCAGCGGGCCCAGTTCACCGGACTCGCTCTCCTCGACGGTGCCGTCGGTCTGGTGATGGCTCCTTACGGACACCTGCGTGTGGCGATCACGTTCACGGTCGTCGATGGGCTCATCACCGACATCAACGTCATCGCGGAATCCGAACGCCTCGATCGACTCGACCTGGCAGTCCTCGATTGACAACGGCTGGGAGGTGAATCGCCCGGATTCGCCTCCCAACGCCGGGCTCCTCAGGTGTGGCGCACATCACATTAGCCATCGGTCACATCGCCCTGTGGCGCCGGGTCAAGGCAGCGACGGACTCACCGATCACGTCGCTGCGGCCCGGCCCAGCGTCCACCGAAGCAAGGGGCACTCCGATGGTTCACATCATCGTCACCGTTCTTGCCGCCGCCTGGGTGGCTTTCTCCGCCTACGCCGTCCTCACCCGCGCCGCGTGGGTCGTTCAGCCGCTGGCATCGTACGGTGTCCCGCGCTCATGGTGGCCCTGGCTGGGTGCAGCCAAGGCCGCGGGTGCGGCGGGGCTGCTGGTCGGCCTGTTCGTGCCGGTGATCGGCCTGCTGGCCGGCATCGGCCTGGTTCTGTACTTCGTCGGGGCCGTCATCACGGTGCTGCGCGCCCGGTCCTACGCGACGGTCGCCTACCCGATGCTGTACCTCGTGCCGGTCGTCGCCGCACTCCTGCTGGGATCGGCCGCCTGACAGCACAGTCAGCGCCCGGGCCGACTGTCCACCCAGAACCCACCCCGGTTCCCCTCACCGCGCGCGAGGAGAACCGGGGTCACCCACCCGCTGACCGTCTGGGGAGTTGCCCGCCGCGCCTTCGCGAAGGGCCGGTGCCTATGGGCACGGTTACGGCGCTTCAGCGCGGACCAGTGGCCCCGCTGCACTGCAGTCATCGCGCGCCGACTTGGGCCGTGACGTGTCTTCAGGTCAGGTGGATCCGCATAGCCCTTGGAGCTCCCTCAAGTCTGTGTTGATATCCGCGATCACCGGGTCGGGATCGGCGACGACCATGCCGGTCAAGCGGAAGTTCAGCTCCTGGAACTTTCTGGCCAGCTGACTGATCGTCGTCTGCACGACTCCTTGCGCGTCGAGGCCCGCGCCCATCAGATCCTGGTACGTCTGGCGAGCCGCGGCTGCCTGGCTGCTGCGGCTGGTCCCGGCGTTCCGGCGGTATGCGGTCAGCGCCGTCATAGCTGCGTCGCAGCCGCCAGGCCGGACCGCCGGCAGCGGTGAGAAGGAATCCGGGCCCTCCCGCGTGGTACTTGGCACTGGTCGCCGGGGGGTGCTGGACTCAGGCGACGGAGTCAAGGTCGGCGGTGTGGTCCGGATGATGACCGGATCTGGTGACGATGACTGAGAGGTGGGGGTGGTGATCTTTCCTTCGGGTTCGGACGGTGGAGGCGGCGCCAGGTAAGCGATCAGCGCGATCACGACGGCGGCCGCACCCGTAAGACCGCTCACTGCCGCCCAGTCCAGGCGAAAGCCGGCTCCTCGGCCTGCCGTCGGCGGCTGCCCTGGTCGGTTCTCCGTCATGCCCTCATCGTGGCCGAGCCGTCGCGTACGGTCCAGAACGCCTCCTGTTGATACCCGGCCAAGGTGGCTTGAGGAGTGGTTACGCGATGAGCAGGAGCGCGCTGATCGCCAGCATCACCACTGCAGTAGCGCCGTGGATGCCGTAGACGGCCGTCTTGGGCCCGTTGCTGCGCAGCACGATCAGCGCGTCGCCGACGGGTATGACGCTGGCGGCCAGCATGAACCAGCCCAGCAGGTGGGTTGTCCCGCCGGCCAGCAGGAGGAAGACGAAGAGCCCTGAGGCGATGTCGCGTACGCCCTTGACGGTTAGCCAGGCCTGGAAGCTCCGCTCCTCGGTCGGCGTATCGGGGATCCCGAAGCCGACAGCGGCCTGCGGTGCCCAGAAGACGCGGGCGCCAATGAACATGATGCCCGCGCCGATCAGTCCGGCGAGCACAGTGGCGATGTTGCTGAGCATGAGGTTGTCCCCTCGATGGCAGCGTCTCTCTAGCGACGCTAGTAATGATAGCGACGATATTACTAGCGAAGACATCTTGTCTAGCGTTGCTATGCTGCGGTCATGTCCGCCATCACCGAACGCCGCGAACGTGAACGCGCCCAACGTCATCAGCTGATCATCACGGCCGCCCGTGAACTGGCCGAGGCCGAGGGGTGGGAGGCAGTGACAACGCGAAGGCTGGCTGAGCGCGTCGAGTACAGCCAGCCCGTGCTCTACAGCCACTTCAACGGGAAGGACGCCATCCTGCGTGCCGTTGCCATCGAAGGCTTCGGCGAACTCGCGGCCCGCCTGCGCAGCGCCCGGCTGGCCGCCCCCGAGCCGCCGGAGTCACTGCACGCCGTCTGCCGCGCCTACCTGGAGTTCGCGACCGAGCAGCCCGCCCTCTACCAGGCCATGTTCGTCCTGCCGACCGATGTGAAGTTCGCGCACGCCGAGACGCCGCCTCCACTGCGCGCCGCTTTCGCCGAGTTCATGAGCTGCTTCCACCCGGACAACCTGCGACGCGAACTGTTCGCCGAAGTCACCTGGGGTGCGTTGCACGGCCTGGCCGCCCTGTCGGACAGCGGCCGAATCCCCCCGAACGGCCAAACGGAGCGGCTCGACTTCCTCGTCACCCAGATCGCCGGCACACCAGGTCGACCGGCCCAAGGATCTGAGCCGAGCCACTAGGTCGGCTCGCGTGCAGGATCGGCGGCTGAGCCATGGATACGTGGGGCCGGCCGACGTGCGGGCCGAGATCAGCAACCACTCGACTGGCTACTGCCCGGACATCACCCCTCTGACGGTCAACGGGTGGGGGCGGCGTTTCCATCCTGGGACGGGCGAGGCGCAGCTCGTCCCCGACCATAAGCTGAAGGTGTGTCCCCCGCCCTGGTCCTGCTCGATGGCGTTCGCTGGCAGGGTGCGCGCGTGGTCGGCGATCGCGCGCATACCCTGCTGGCCGTGCTCGCCCTGCACGGCCGCGCAGGGGTCGGTGACGAGCGCCTGGTCGAGGCGTTGTGGCCGGAGGAGGCGCCGGCCAACCCGACGAAGGCGCTGCAGGTGGTCGTCTCGCGGACCAGGGCGGTGACCTGCGCGGACGTCGTGGTGCGGATCCCGCGTGGTTACCGGCTGGGACTGCCCGCCGGCCAGGTGGACGCGCTGCTGGTCGGCACGCTGGTGGAGCAGGCACGGGCCGCGCTGGGCGAGGACGACATGGTGCTCGCGCGCCGCCGCGCCGAAGAGGCCATGGGCCTCGTGGCCGGCGGCCTGGACGGCGCCACCGGCCCGCTCGCTGAGCTGAGAGACGTCGCCGCGGGGTGGGCGGCCGAGGCGCGACGGGTGGCGGCGATCGCGCAAGGCCGGAGCGGCGCTCACGAGGGCGCGTTGCCGCTGCTGGAGGAGGTCGCGGCCGATCGGCCGTACGACGAGGAACTGCTCGCCTGCCTGCTGCGCAGCGAGGCCGCCGTACGAGGCGCCGCCGCCGCGCTGGAGCGCTACGGGCGGTATCGCGCGGGCCTGGTCGCGCGGCTCGGCACCGAACCGGGGCCTGAGCTCGCCCGCGTGTACGCCGAACTCCTCGTCGCCGATCGGCCGGTCCGTGAGGGCATTCTGTTCGACGGCTCCTCGCTGCTCGGCCGCGACGGCGACATCCGTGCGGTGCACGCCCTGTTGCGGACCAACCGGGTCGTCTCGATCATCGGCCCCGGCGGACTGGGCAAGACGCGGCTGGCCCATGTCGTCGGCAGGAACGCCACGCAGCCCATCGCGTACTTCGTCGAGCTCGTCGGCGTCTCCTCGCCGGAGGGTGTGGTGGGCGAGGTGGGCTCGGCGCTCGGGGTTCGGGACTCGGTCAGCGGGCGGCACGTCCTGACCGCCGAACAGCGCTCCGACGTTCGCGCCCGGATCGCCTCGCATCTCGACCAGGCTCCGGCGTTGCTGATATTGGACAACTGCGAGCATGTGATCGAGGCCGTCGCCGACCTGGTGGCGTTCCTGACCGTGACGACTCGCGACCTGCGGGTGCTCATCACCTCGCGCGCTCCCTTGTCGATCCCCGCCGAACGCGTCTACCAGCTCGGCGAGCTGCCCGCGGGCGACGCGGTGGAGCTGTTCCGTCAGCGTGCCACGGCCGCCCGCCCGGGGGTGCGGATCGACGAGGGAGCGGTCGAGGAGGTCGTCGGCCGCCTCGACGGGCTGCCGCTGGCGATCGAGCTGGCCGCGGCCAAGGTGCGGGTGATGTCGGTGGAGGAGATCGCGCGCCGCCTGGCGGACCGGTTCGCCCTGCTGCGCGGTGGGAACCGTACGGCTCCCGACCGGCACCGGACGCTGCTCGCGGTCATCGACTGGTCGTGGAATCTGCTGGACGAGCCGGAACGGCAGGCGTTGCGGTGGCTGTCGCTGTTCGGCGACGGTTTCACGCTGGCCGCGGCCGAGGACGTACTCGGATCGGACGCCCTGCACGTCGTGGACGCGCTGACCGAGCAGTCGATGCTCAGCGTCCGCGAGACGACGTACGGCCTGCGCTACCGGATGCTGGAGACGGTCAGGGAGTTCGGGCGGATGCGGCTGAAGGAGGCCGGCGAGGAGGCGCCCGCCCGGGCGGCGCAGCGGGCCTGGGCGACGGAGTACGCCCTCCAACACGCCTCCCGGCTGTTCACCCCGGCGCAGTTCGCGGCGGCCGACGCGCTGCGCGCCGAGGAGAGCAATCTCGCCGATCTGCTCCGGCAGGCTCTCGGCGAGTCCGATCCCGTCACGACGTTCCAGTTGCTGGCCGGCGTCGGCGCGCTGTGGTCGATCCGGGGCGACCACACCCGGGTGTTCGTGCACCGGGACGCGATCACCCAGGTGATCGACGGCTGGGTGCCGCCGCCCCACCTCGTCGAGGTGACCAGGGCCGCCCTGTTGATCCTGCTCATGAACCTCATGATCGTCACTGACCGCCGCGACGATCCGCTGCGCGATCTCCTCCGTACGCTGCCCACCGGCGACACGACGGATCCCCGCCTGGCGGCGATGACCACGGTGCTCATCGCGTGCGACGTGGCCGACGGCGGCGACGCGCGCCGCCGGCTGGCGGAGCTGTGCCGGAGCGCCGACCGTGACCTGGCCCTGGCGGCGATGCAGGCGAACGTCCACGTCCTGGAGAACGCGGGAGACCTGAGCGCGGCGGTCGAGGCGGCCGAGCGGGCCCTGACCATGTTCGGCGAGGAGGAGGGGCCGTGGGTCGTCGCGATCATGCACGCCGAGCTGGCCAACCTGGTCATGCAGCTCGGCGATCGCCGGCGGGCGGTCGGACACGCCCGGTTCGCCCTCCCGGTGCTGAGCCGGCTCGGCGCCACGGACGACGAGACCCAGCTCCGCGCACTGCTGCTGGTCTCCGCGCTCGCCGATGGCGATCTCGACACCGCCGAGGCCGAGCTCACCGAGCTCACCCGGATCTACGACAGCGAGGCAGTGCTCGGCGGGGTGGCGATCGTCTCGCTGTGCGCGGGCGAGCTCGCCCTCGCCCGTGGCGAGCCGGCCGCCGCGCTCGCGGAATACCGCCTGGCCGTCCAGCGGGCTTACGACCGGCGCCTGCCCAGGGTGCCGTGCACGGAGCTCACGCCGTGGACGATCATCACGGTGTCGGTCACTCTGACGGCGTACGCGTACCACGCCCCACCGGAAGAGGTCCGGTACGGCGAGGAGCTGTTCGCCACCATCCGGGGCTACGACCTGCTGGCCCCGGACAACCCTGTCCTCGACTACCCGGTGTGCGGCTCGATGATCTTCTCGCTCGGCGCCTGGGGGCTGCTGCGGGGAGCCATGGCCCCCCGCGACGCGATCAGGTTGCTGGTGCTGGCCGAGCGGTTCGCGTACAGCAGCAGCATGCCCTGCATGGCCTTCGAGCGGATCGAACCGTACGCGGAGCGGGCCGCGCCCGGGATGATCGCCGCCGTGCGGGCCGAGTACGGCGATCGACGCGGCCCGGACCTGCTCGACGAGGCGCGCGGTCTCGTCGAGCGACTCCGGCCGTGACGGCGGAGGGTCACATGTGCCGTTTGTAGCTGCGTACCGACAGCGGCGCGAAGATCGCGATGACGATCAGGCACGCCAGGAGCGTCAAGGCCGCCTCTCCGCTGACGAGGGCGTTGTTGGCGAGGTCACGGGCGGCGGTGACCAGGTGTGAGACCGGGTTGATCCGCACGAACGCGGCCAGCCAGCCGGGCAGGGTCTCCACCGGGACGAACGCGTTCGACAGGAACGTCAGCGGAAACATGATCATCATGGAGATGCCCTGGACGGCCTGGGCGCTCCTGGCGATCGTGCCGACCCAGGTGAAGACCCAGGCCAGCGACCAGCCCGTGATGATCGCCAGCAGGATAGCGGCGAGCACGCCGCCCACCCCGCCGCCCGGACGGTAGCCCATCACCAGACCCATGCCGAAGGTCAGCGTGGCCGCGGTCGCGTAGCGCAGCAGGTCGGCCACCATGGGGCCGGCGAGCGGCGCGATCCGGGCGATCGGCAGCGACTTGAACCGGTCGAAGACGCCTTTCTCCAGGTCCTCGCGCAGTTGCGTGCCCGTGGCCATGCACGTCGTCAGCACGGTCTGGGCGAGGATGCCGGGGATCATCAGCGGAAGGTAGCTCTGTACGTCGCCCGCGATGGCGCCGCCGAAGACGAAGGCGAACATCGCGGTGAACAGGATGGGCTGCAGCGCCACGTCGAAGAACTGCTCCGGGTTCCGGCGCATCTTCTTCAGCGCCCGCCACGCCATCGTCAGGGTCTGGCCGAGCGTCTCCCCCATGGAGACGCGCGGCCGGGCGGCGGCCACGCGATCGGCGGCCCGGACCGCCTCGCGGGCGGGTGCGACCATGGTGCTCATCGGTTCTGCTCCGTTCCGGTCTCGTCGTTCGCGTTCGTCTCGTGGCCGGTGAGGGCGAGGAAAACCTCGTCCAGGCTGGGCTTGGCCACGCTGACCGAAGAGATCGACACCCCGGCGGTGCGCAGCGCGATCAGTACGTCCGCGGCCAGGTCGGCCTGGTCGAGGGCGACGTTGAGGCGGCCCTGCTCCGGGCTGAGGACCGGGTCGGAGCCGAGGACGCGCCGCACGACCTCCACGGCGGTGGGCACCTCGTCCGGCTCGGCGAGCAGCAGCTGGAGGGTGGAGTTGCCCACCGCGGTCTTCAACTCGTCGGGGGTGCCCTCGGCGACCTTTCGGCCGTGGTCGATGACGGCGACGCGATCGGCGAGCTGATCGGCCTCGTCCAGATACTGCGTGGTCAGCAGCACGGTGCAGCCATCGGCGACCAGATCACGGATGGTGTCCCACATCTGGCCGCGCGTGCGCGGATCGAGGCCGGTGGTCGGCTCGTCGAGGAAGATCAACGGTGGCCGGGTGATCAGGCTGGCCGCCAGGTCGAGGCGCCGGCGCATGCCACCGGAGAACTGCGCGATCGGTCTGTCGGCGGCCTCCTCCAGGCCGAACTGGCCCAGCAGCTCGACGGCGACGCGCCGGGCGCGCGGCGCGGCGATGCCCTGCAGGCGCCCGAAGAGCCAGAGGTTCTCGCGGGCGGTCAGGTTCTCGTCGACCGACGCGTACTGCCCGGTGACGCCGACCAGCTGGCGGATCATGTGCGGGCTGCCGGCCACGTCGACACCGAAGATCTCGGCACGGCCCCCGTCGATCTTCAACAGGGTGGCCAGCATTTTCAGCGTGGTGGTCTTTCCGGCGCCGTTCGGGCCGAGGACGCCGAAGATCTCACCAGGGTGTACGTCCAGGTCGATCCCGTCGACGGCACGGTGCCCGCCGAACGTCTTCACCAGCCCTTCCGCATGTACGGCCAGGTCGGTACCCCTGTCGGGGGGCGGGCCGGCCCCGAGACGTCCGAGTTCTGTGATGCTCATGGCCCCACTCTCGGCGGCGCCGGTTTCACGGCACCCTCGGCCGGTTTCACCGGTTGCCGGGCGGCGGTTGTAGCGTCGTTAGGCTGACGTGCATGGGTCCGCGGCGTCATCAGGAGAGAAGGAGGCGTCGGCGATCCAGCGTTGCGCCGGCATCTCACGCGACGACGTCGGTGGCGGACGCCGACGTGCTGATCGCCGGGCTTTTCTCCGCCCAGCGGAAGGATCATGCCGGCCTCATGGACGATCTCGCCGCGGAGATCACCGAGTTGGGTGGGCGAGTCGTCCGGCGGTTCGTGCAACGCCGTGGCGTCTCGGGCGGCAAGAAGGGCCGGGCTCCAGGCGGGCAGGCGAACATGGACCAGCCCTACTCATCGCGAACGCTGATGAGCACCGGCAAGGTGCGCGAGATCGCGCAGGCCCGTACGGAGACCCGGGCCGTGGCCGTTGTGTTCGTCAACCAGCTGACCGTCAGGCAGCGGACGGTGCTGACCGAGATCCTCGGCTGCCCCGTACTGAGCCGCAGCGACCTGCGAGGCCACGACCAGCACGCGTGGCGCCTGGAGAGGCTCACCCGCGAACACTGACGAAAGTAGGGGTGCGAGCTGGCCTTTCGGGCATGTCGGGCATGGTGGCGTTCTTCCTACCGTTCTGCCTGTGATCAGAACCCGCCGCACCGCCGTGGCCGTCCTTCTCGCCCTCACCCTGCCCCTGCCCGTGTCGGTTGCGACGGCGTTTCCCGCTGCCGCGGGTGTGCGCTTCGCGATCCCTCGCCCCACCGGGCCGTACGAAGTCGGGCGCGACACCCTGCACCTCGTCGACGGCGGCCGCCGTGATGCGTGGGTGCCCAAGGCCGGCGCACGTGAGCTGATGGTGTCGATGTACTACCCGGCCCGCGCCGGTGGCCGCGCCGCGCCGTACATGACGACTGACGAGGCCGGGCTCCTCCTCAAGGGACAGAAGCTCGACACCGCCTTCAAGGCCGAACAACTCGCCGGCGTCCGCACGAACGCGCGCGTCGGCGCCCGCCCCGTCGATGGCCGGCACGCCCTGGTGGCGCTCTCCCCTGGGTTCAGCCTCAACCGTGCCACCCTGACCACGCTCGCCGAGGAACTCGCCTCGAAGGGCTACGTCGTGGCACTCGTGGATCACGCCTACGAGTCGTTCGGCACGACCTTCCCTGGCGGCCGCACCCTGACCTGCGCCGCATGCGAGGTGGTGGAGAAGGCTCCCTCCGATGAGGCGGCGAGGAAGCTGCTGGCCAAGGCCGCCGTCGGTCGGGCGGCCGACATCTCCTTCGTGATCGACCGGTTGACCCGATCTGCCGGGTCCGCACCCGCCTGGAAGCGCTGGAAGATGATCGACCCCCGCCGGATCGGCGCCGCCGGCCACTCGCTCGGCGGCAATGCCGCGGCGAGCGTCATGGCCACCGACCGCCGCGTCCGTGCCGGGGTGAACATGGACGGCACGTTCTTCGCCCCGGTCCCGGCCGCCGGCCTCGGCGAACGGCCGTTCCTCATGCTCGGCACCAAGGCCGGCCACTCGCCCGACTCCACCGACACGACGTGGCCGCGCGACTGGCGACGGCTGGACGGCTGGAAGCGCTGGCTGACCGTGGCCGACTCCGGCCACTTCACCTTCATCGACCTGCCCATCCTGGGCGGGCAGGCCGGGATGACCGACCCGGCCGCGCCGCTGTCGGGCAAGCGGTCGGGCGAGATCACCACGGCGTACGCAGGCGCCTTCTTCGACCAGCACCTACGTGGCGAACGCCGCCCGCTGCTGGACGGCCCGTCCCCGGCCAACCCCGAAGTAGCCTTCAATAACCCCTGAGGCGGGGCGGGAGATGAGAACCTGCCGGTACGGTTCCGCCTCCTACCGAACTCTGAGCTAGCCGACGAGGGCCTCGGTGATCTGACGGGTGGTCTGCGCGGCGATCCTCGGGTTGACGGCGGCATAGGAGGTGTAGGCGTTCAGACCGGTGGCGAGGGCCCAGCCGCGACCCCGGGTCCAGGTGGCGTCGTCCACACCGAGGGCGGCGCGGAAGGCGGTCCGGCTGCCGGCCGACATCAGGGTGAAGGCGATGGTCAGGTCACAGGCCGGATCGCCGATGCCGAGCCCGCCGAAGTCGATGACCGCGCTGAGCCGGCCGTCGACGGTCAGCAGGTTGCCGGTGTGGAAGTCGCCGTGGAACCAGACCGGCGGGCGATCCCAGCCAGGGGCGCTGACGGCCGCGTTCCACAGTTCGGTCATGGCGGTGGCGTCGAACACGCCGCCGACCTCCGCGATGGCGGCTCGCGTCGCGCGGTCCCGGTCCGCCAGCGGCGGGCCGGTGAGGGCCTCCACGGCTGGTACGTCCGCGGACGTGAACCGCTGAAGGGCGGTCAGGAACGCCGCCAGCTCGACGGCGGCCGAGGACGAGTCGGCCAGCGCCTCGACGGTCGCCACCTCGCCCTCCAGCCAGCCGGACACCGCCCAGCGCCATGGATAGCCGAAGTCGGGCTCACCCACTCCTACCGGCACCGGGATGGCCAGGGGCAGTCGCGGGGCGAGCCGGGGCAGCCACTCACGTTCCTTCTCGGCCTGGCCGATGGCGCCGGCGTGGCGGGGCAGCCGGACGGACAGCTCCTCGCCCAGCCGGTAGATCACATGGTCCGAGCCTGCCGGATCGAGGAGCTTCAGGGGCAACGCGGCCCACTGCGGAAACTGCGTATCGACCAGCCTTCGGACCAGTGGGGCATTGATCGTGGGGCGGGTGTCCGCGGTCTCCGAGGTCGCCAAGAGCAGCTCCTGCGATCGGCCCACTCCGTACGGCGGGCGGCCCGACCATCACAGTGCACCGTGGGCCCGCCTGTCGACCGAATATTCAGCGGCAGGTCGAACCGGTGAGGAGTCAGGGCCTCACCGCTGTTTCCCGATGAACTCGCGCAGCCAGTGGAAGCTCGTCTTCTCGGTGCGGGCCTGGGTCTCGTAGTCGACGTGCACGAGCCCGAATCGGGCGGCGTATCCCCGGGCCCACTCGAAGTTGTCCAGCAGCGACCAGCAGAAGTAGCCGCGCACGTCCACGCCGTCGGTCATCGCGGCGCGGATGGCGGCCAGGTGGTCGCGCAGGAAGTCGACGCGGCCGGTGTCGTCGAGGGTCCCGTCGTCGCCGTAGCCGTTCTCGGTGATGAAGATCGGCGGCAGCGCGGGGTAGCGCCGGGCCAGGTTGAGCAGGGTCTGGTAGAGCCCCAGCGGTTCCATCGGCCAGCCGAGTCCGCTGGTCGCCGCGCCGTTGGGGGTGACGCTGCGCACCCCGAGGTCGAAGGCGGAGCGCAGCGCGGGGTCAGCCTGCTCGTACGGCGCGGCGGCGGCGTGGATGCGGTAGTAGTAGTTGACTCCCAGGAAGTCCAGCCGGGTGCCGATGATCTCCAGGTCGCCCTCGCGGCGGAAGGAGAAGTCGCTGATCGCGCCGAAGGTCTCCGCCATGTCGGACGCGTAGGCGCCGCGCAGCAGTGGGTCGGTGAACTGCCGGTTGACCAGCAGGTCCATCTTCCGCGCCGCGTCGGCGTCGGCCGCCGAGCCGGTCGCGGGCACCGTGGGCGACATGTTGAGCGTGATGCCGACCCGCTGCCCCGGCCGCGCCTGTGCCCGTAGCCTGGCGGCCGCGAGGCCGTGGCCCAGCAGCAGGTGGTGGGCGGCGGCGAGCGCGCCGTGACCTTCGCGCGCGCCGGGCGCGTGCCGGCCCTCGGCGTAGCCGACGATGGACGAGCAGTACGGCTCGTTCAGCGTGATCCACTGGGACACCGTGTCGCCCAGCGCCTTGTGCGCGATCTCGGCGTAGTCGGCGAAGCGCTCGGCGGTGTCGCGGTCGCGCCAGCCGCCGCGGTCCTCCAGCGCCTGGGGCAGGTCCCAGTGGTAGAGGGTGACGTACGGCTCGATGCCGCGCTCGCGCAGGGCGTCGGCGAGCCGGCGGTAGAAGTCGAGGCCGCGCTGGTTCACCCGGCCGTCGCCGTCGGGCATGATCCTGGGCCAGGCGAGCGAGAAGCGGTAGGCGCCGGCGCCGAGCCGGTCCATCAGCTCCACGTCCTGCTGCCAGCGGTGGTAGTGGTCGCAGGCGTGCTCGCCGCTGTCACCCCTGGCCACCGCGCCGGGGACGCGGCAGAACGTGTCCCAGATCGACGGCCCGCGTCCGTCGGTGTTCACGGCGCCCTCGATCTGGTACGCGGCGGTCGCCGTACCCCACACGAACCCGGCGGGGAAGGCCGTACGTTCCCGGGTCATCCCTTGATCGCCCCTGACATGATTCCCCCAATGATCTGACGGCCCAGCGCGGCGAAGACGGCCACGATCGGCACGATCGCGAGCACGGTGCCGGTGAGCACGAGCGCGTAGTCGGTGGTGTAGCCGCTGGCCAGGCTGGAGAGCGCGACCTGGACGGTCGGGTTCTCCGGCGTGAGGACGACCAGCGGCCAGAAGAAGTCGTTCCAGGCCTGCATGAAGGTGAACAGGCCGAGCACGGCGGCGGCCGGGCGGGCGGCGGGCAGCACGACGTGCCAGAACAGCCGCAGCGTGCTGCACCCGTCGATGCGACCGGCCTCCAGCAGCTCGTCCGGAATCGCGCTGGAGAGGTACTGGGTCATGAGGAAGACGCCGAACGCGGTGACCAGGCCGGGCACGATCACCGCCTCCAGCCTGCCGGTCCAGCCGAGCTCCGCCATGAGGATGTACAGCGGGATGATGCCGAGCTGCTGCGGCACGGTGGTGGTGGCGATGGCCATGACGAGCAGTACGTTGCGGCCGCGGAAGCGCAGCTTGGCGAAGGCGAAGCCGGCCAGCGTGGAGAACAGCACGACCGAGACGGTGACCGAGCTGGACACGATGACGGAGTTGAGCATCGCCTGGCCGAACGCGGTGGTGTCGAAGACCCGGGCGATGTTCTCGAACAGGTGGCCGCCGGGGGTGAGGACCGGCGGGACGCTGGCGATGGCGTCGTTGTCATGGGAGGCCACGACCAGCGACCAGTAGATGGGGAACAGCGAGCCGAGCAGCACGGCGACGAGCGCGGCGTAGGTCCAGAACCCGGCCCCTTGGGGGTTCAGGCTGCGTCGGAGGGAGGCGGCGGTTGCCATGTCAGCTGCTCCTGATCCTGCGCGTGATGGCGAAGTTGACGAGCGCCATGACCACGATGATCACGCAGAGGGTCCAGGCGATCGCCGAGGCGTAGCCGAACTCGTACATGCTGAAGCCCTGCTCGTAGAGGTAGAGGCCGACGGTCTGGAACTGGCGGTCCGAGCCGCCGGTCGGGTTGCCGGTGCCGGCCTGGAACAGCAGCGGCTCGGCGATGATCTGGAAGCCGCCGATGGTGGACACGACGGCGGTGAAGATGATCGTGGGGCGGAGCATCGGCACGGTGATCTTCCGGAACTGGGTGAACTGGCTCGCGCCGTCCAGCCGGGCCGCCTCGTACAGGTCCTCGGGGATGGTCTGCATGGCGGCCAGGTAGATGAGGGCGTTGTAGCCGGTCCACCGCCAGATGACGATCAACGAGATCGCGATGTGCGAGGAGAGCGTGCCGGCCTGCCAGTCGATCGGATCCAGGCCCACCAGTTCGAGGCCCCAGTTGACCATGCCGAAGTCGCGGCCGAAGAGCTGGGCGAAGATGATCGTGACCGCGACGATCGAGGTCACGTTGGGCAGCAGCACGCCCATCCGGAACAGCGTACGAGCGCGCAGCCTGCGGTTGAGCATGTGCGCGATGAACAGCGCGGCCAGCAGCTGCGGCACGGTGGACAGCAGCCAGATGCTGACGGTGTTGAACAGCGCGTTCCAGAAGTAGTCGTCGGCCAGCAGCTCGGTGTAGTTGGCCAGCCCCACCCATTCGCGGGCCGGGTCGAGCAGGTTCCAGTCGGTGAGGGAGACGTAGGCGGTGTAAAGCAGCGGGAACATGCCCACCGCGCCGAACAGCAGGAAGAACGGGGCGATGTAGAGGTACGGCGAGCCCTTGACGTCGAGCTGGTAGGCCCAGCGGCGCCGTGGCCCTGATCTGACGGAGGTCATGGTCGGCTCCTCGGGGATGGGATGGCGACGGCAGGCCCCCCTGACGGCCTGCCGTCGCCTGGCTCACTGATCGGCGCGCGTCACTTGCTGATGCGCTCGACGTCCCCGAGCATCTGCGTCCACGCTGCGGCGCCGTCCTGCTTGCCCTCCTCCACGCGGTTGATCGCGTCGCGGATGGCGGTCTGGATGTCACCGGCCCGCGGGCCCTGGTACTGCGGCTTGAGGTTGCGGGCGGCGGTGGTGAAGATCTCGCCGATCGGCGCGTCGTTGAAGAACTCGTGCTTGAGCCCGGTCACCTCGGGCTTGTCGTAGGTGGCGACGGTCGAGGGCAGGATGCCGTGCTTGGTGAACACCTCGATCTGCTGTTCGGGTGCCGTCAGCCAGGCGATCAGCGCCACGGCCTCCTTCGTGTGCTTGCTCTGGGCGGGGACGGTCAGGTAGGAGCCGCCCCAGTTGCCGCCGCCGCCGGGGATGGCGGTGACGTCCCACTGCCCGGCGAAGGCCTTGCCCTGGTCCTGGATCTTGGCGAGCATCCACGCGGGGCAGGCGATGGTGGCGAACTGGCTCTTGGCGAAGCCGGTGTTCCAGGCGGGCGAGCTGCCGACGAGCTTGGCCGACTGGCCGTCGGCCACGGCCTGGAGCACCTCGTCGTAGGCGGCGCGGACGGCCGGGTTGGTGCCTACTACGACGTTGTCCTGAGTGTCGTAGTAGCCGGTCTCGGCCTGGCCGATCATCGCGTTGAACACCTGGGGGCCGCCGTCGAAGAACGCCGCGCCTTCGGGCTTCTTGGCGGTGTAGCGCTTGCCGGCCTCGAAGTAGGACTTCCAGTCGGGCCAGAGCTTGGCGACCTCGTCGCGGTCGGTGGGCAGCCCGGCCTTCTTGAACAGGTCGCGGCGGTAGCACATGGCCAGGCCGCCGACGTCGGTGCCGTAACCGATCTGGGCCCCCGACTTGGCCAGCGACGCCTCCCACTTCCACGGCAGCCAGCGGTCCTTGAGCTGGTCGGCGCCGTGCTGGCGCAGGTCGGCGAAGTGCTGGGGCTGGTTCCTGAACTGGGCGATGAAGCCGGTGTCGATCGCCTCGATGTCGGCGGTGCCGCTGTTGGTGGCCAGGTGCGCGGCGAGGTTGCGGTGGTGGTCGTTGTACGCCGACGTCCTCTCGACGATCTTGATGTTGGGGTTGGCCGCCTCGTACTTGGCGTAGAGCTCCTTGAAGCCCATGTTGCCGAACAGGTTGAGGGTCAGGGTGATCTTGCTGTCGGTCGGTGTGGAGCTCGTGGAGGGGGAGCCACCGCAACCGACGGCGAGCATGCCGACGGCCAGCACTCCGGCGGCGAGACGGATTCGTCCAGCAGACACCTGGGACTCCTTCGAAGGGAGAGAAAGGGTGACTGCGAGATGCGATGAAAGGCCGAGCCCCGCGGCAACGGTGCGGCATCAGCCTGTCAGTGGGCCATCTCACATACCGCTGCCACCTTCTGTCAAGTCACAGAAATGTCACGCGCCGGAAATCCACGGTGACGGGTTGACACGGCGTGGGCGCTGAGATTACTTTCATGAAACCGGTTACATGAAACCGGTTTCAGCGAGATGCGATAACGTACGTCCGTGGCAACGATTCGAGAGCTGGCGCGCCTTTGCGGGGTGTCGCCGGCGACTGTCTCCCGCGTGTTCAACAACCCTGAGGTGGTGAACTCACAGACCCGCGAGCTCATTCTCAGCACCGCGGCACGCATCGGATACCTGCCCAACGAGTCGGCCCGCACCCTGGCCACCAAGAGGTCCCACACGGTCGGCCTGATCTGGGACACCGACCACCGCCGCCCCGGCTGGCGGCACCCGTTCTTCCAGGAGATCCTCATCGGGCTGAAGACCGCGCTGAGCGAGCGCGGCTACCACCTGCTCATGCTCGCCACCAGCGAGGACGGCACGCCCGACAGCTTTCTCCGCGCCGTGCGCAGGCACAACCTCGACGGCGTGGTCTTCATCGACAACGGCAGGGCCGACCCCTCGCTCGAGCCGCTGGCAAGGTCGGAAGTGCCGTGCGTCTCCCTCGACCGGCCGATCCAGGGACCGTGCACCACCTACGTGACCTCCGACAACGTGGGCGGGGCGCGCGAGGCGGTCCGTCACCTGCACGCGACCGGGCGCCGGGTCATCGCCACCATCACCGGCCCGGTCGGCACCCGGCCGGGCGAGGAGCGGCTGCGCGGCTACCTGGAGGAGCTGACCGCGCTCGGCCTGCCGCACCGGCCCGAGCTGGTCGTCGAGGGCGACTTCTACCTGTCCAGCGGCTACGCCGCGATGCGCGCCCTGCTGGAAGTGGACGAACGGCCCGACGCGGTGTTCGCCGCGGGCGACGAGATGGCGATCGGCGCGCTGCGGGCCGTGGCCGAGGCGGGGCTGAAGGTGCCCGAGGACATCGCGCTGGTCGGATTCGACGACATCGAGCTGGCCGCGCTGGTGCCGCCGGGGCTGACGACGCTGGCCCAGGACAAGGCCGGGTTCGGCACGGCGGCGGCTGCGGCGGTCATCAAGATGATCAACGAAGGCGGCACCCCTCGCCCGCGGATCCTGCCCACCCCGCTGGTCGTCCGGGGCTCGACCGGGTTCTGAGGGGATCAGCCGCTGAAAGGACGCCCTTTCAGCGACTGACCTTTCAGCGACTGACCGACGCTCCTAATCGCAGTGTTCGAAGGGGCTGGTGTACGTGCTGCTGCCGATCGAGCCGCCCCACTTGACGCACTGACCGGGTGCGGTGCGCTTGACGGGCCCCGCGTAGTAGGCGAAGCTGCCCGAATCTGTCGTCCGGCTCGCCCCTTGGGGTTCGAGGAAGGCCGACATCGCCGACGCCGTGCCGCCGTTCGTCTTCACCGTCGTGACGCAGTTGGAGCCGCTGCCCGAGTTGTAGAGCAGGTAGGCGCGGCCACCGGTGAGTGCGGCCGAGTCGATGACCGCGTACCCACTGCCGCAGATCTCCTCGGGGGTGTAGTCGCTGCCGCCACCGCCGCAGCCGTTGGTGCTCTTGACGGCCTTCTTCTGCCCCAGGGACACGGTCACGCCGTCCACGGTCGGGCTGGTGTCCATCCCGCCGCCGGAGGTCCGCTGCTCGTAGTGGAGGTGCGGAGCCGTGGAGCCGCCCGTCGAGCCGACGGTCCCGATCGCGGTGCCCTGGCTGACGCTCATGGAGCCGCCGGCCGACCTCACCATGGTCGCGAGGTGGGCATAGCGGGTTCTGCTGCCGTCGCTGTGACGGACCTCGACCCACTTGCCGTAGCTGGTGCTGCCCGTGTCGGAGAAGTACGCGGTGCCCGAAGCGGTGGCACGCACGGTCTCACCGTTGATGGCGTCGCTTCCGTAATTCTGCCAGTCGAGGGAGCCCGAGGGGTTGTGGCCGGGGGACCAGTTGTTGGCATTGAAGGTCTTCCCGCAGTTGAACGGGCTCTTGTGGGACACGGCCAGGACGGCGGTGCTCTGGGCTGAGGCGGGCTGGGGAGTCAGCGCCGCCGCGAGAGGGACCAACAGGGTAAGAATGAGAGTCTTCGGCCAAGCGGTTGCGGGCATGCTCACCTCTCTGAACAGGATTCCGGAGCAGACGGTAATCAAGGGCCCGCATAACATCCGCATAGCGTTCGCATATCCCCGCCCGGTCCCCCGTGCGAGCTACTCGCGACTGTCCACCGCACGGTGACGATTACCGGTCGTCGATTCCGTAGCGTTGTCGACGTGGCCGCGATGCTCCGGCCGCAGGATCTCCCAGAGGAGTCGTCATGCGACTGTTGCAGCAACTCGTGGCCATCGCGGCGGTCGCCTTCGTCGGCAGCGTGGGGGTGGGCGCGGCACAGGGGCACGCGTCTCTCACCCTGATCCTCGGCCTCGCGACCGCCGCTCTGCTGGTGTTCGCGGACGCCTGGGTGATCCAGCGGTCAGAGCGCCCCGAGCCGGAAGAGGCGGCAGGGAAGGCCGACTCGACCGCTACGCTCTCCGAGTGATCGATCTCCGACGGGTCCAGGACCTGTGGCGTCGGTGTGACGTCACCGTCCGGGACCTCCCGTTCGCGCTGCTGTTGGCCGCCGTGTCACTGCTGCCCGCCTCCCACGGCAGCGGGACGCAGTTCGAGGGCATGCCGACCCGTCCCTTCGACGCGCTGGCCGTCCTGCTGACCATCCTCCAGGCCCTTCCGCTCACCGTGCGCCGGCGGTGGCCGTCCGTCTGTCTCGTCCTGGTGTCGCTCGGCTTCGCCCTCGACCAGATCGGCGGATACCACTCGGTGGCGACCGTCGCGCTGCCCATCGCGGTCCTGAGCGCGGGCGCCCATCTGGAACGTCACCGGCGCGTCTCCGCAATCCTCGTCTCGCTGGCGTACCTGCCGTTCGCGGTCGCCCTCCACCGGCTCGGCTCGACCGAGGAGCCGGCGGAATTCGCGCTGTTCTACCTGGCACTGGTCCTCGTGTGGGGCATCGGGGGCTGGCTGCGCTCCACCCGTGCCGCCGAGGCCGAACGCCGCAGCCGCATCGCCGAGGCCACCCGAGCCGCCGAGCGCACCCGCATCGCCCGCGAACTCCATGACGTCGTGACCCACCATGTGACGGCGATGGTCGTACAGGCTGAGTCGGCGCGCTATCTGACCGCCGCACCCGAACGCCTCGACGCGACCCTCAGCGCCGTCACGGACACCGGCCGGCGGGCCATCGCCGACCTGCGGCACCTGCTCGACCTGCTCAACCCCGACCACGACACCGACGTCAGGACGCCGTCCGTCGGCGAGCTCCGGGCGCTCGTGGAGCAGACGGGTCTGGCCGGGCAGCCGGTGGAGTTCACCGAGGAGGGCGAGCAGGCGGAATCCGCGGGCAGCGCGGAGTTCGTGGCCTATAGGGTCGTGCAGGAGTCCTTGACGAACGCCCTCAAATACGCCCATGGCGCCCGCACCGCGGTCCGCGTGCGCTATGGCGAAAAGGAGATCACCGTGGAGGTCAGCACTGACGGTTCCGGCTCGCGAGCCGGCTCTCCTGGCGGGAGCGGGCGGGGCCTCGCCGGGCTCCGCGAGCGGGTCGACGCCCTGGGCGGCGAGTTCAGCGCGGGCCGCCGGTCGGACGGCGGCTTCGTCGTACGGGCGAGCATCCCCGCGGGGAGCCCGTCGTGACCGCGCCGGTACGGGTCCTGATCTGCGACGACCAGGCGCTGATCCGTACCGGATTCGCGACGATCATCGACGCGCAGCCCGACCTCGAGGTGGTCGGCGAGTGCGGGGACGGTCAGGCCGGGGTCGACCTCGCCCGCAAGCTCAACCCGGACATGGTGGTGATGGACGTACGGATGCCGGTGCTCGACGGCATCAAGGCCACCCGCCTGCTGGCCGGCGCCGGGGTGGAGCACCCCATCAAGGTGCTCGTGGTGACGACGTTCAACCTGGACGAGTACGTGTACGAGGCACTGCGCGCGGGGGCGAGCGGGTTCCTGCTCAAGGACGCCCCGCCGGCGCAACTGCTGCACGGCATCCGCACCGTCGCGGCAGGCGCCGCGCTGCTGGCGCCCGAGGTCACGCGACAGCTCGTCGGCAGGTACGCGGCCCGCATCCGCCCCACGGAGGGCACCCCGGAAGACGCGGCGCTGACCCCGCGTGAGCTGGAGGTGCTGCGCCTCATCGCCGACGGCCAGTCCAACAGCGAGATCGCCGCCACGCTGGTGATCAGCCACGAAACGGTCAAGACGTACGTGTCACGCATCCTTACCAAGCTGGACCTGCGTGACCGGGTGCAGGCAGTGGTGTACGCGTACCGCAGGGGCTTGGTGACCTAGAGCGGTACCTTTCTGGGCGTCAGCTTCCTCCCACCCGTTGACCGTCCGAGGGGTGGGCCGCGGCGAATAGGTGGGCGGCTGATGGACGGGTGTGAAGGGCAGGGCCGGTCTAAGATCAAATGGTGCGAACTGGATACAGCGAGGCCTTGACGATGCTCGGGTATGTGCTCGGCATGATCGCTGTTTCCGTACTTTTGGAAGGGCCGTTTCGGGGCGGTGGGCAATCGGTCAAGGAAGTACTGCTCACGTGCTCGACGCTGTTCCAGGTCGCCTTCCTCTTCGGGTTGGTCCGGCTTGTCTTCCATGGGTTGCGGTGGGGCGGTCGCGTCTCCGTACGTCGGTGGCGGATTACGCCGGGCCCGTCCGGATCGTCAGGCCATTGAGGGCCCTCAACAGGTCTTGGGAGTCAGCGCGTGACCCGATCCGGCAAGGTCCTCTACGTCATCGTGTGCGCCGCAGGCCCCGCCCCCGACGTCGGCCGGCTGGTCGAGCAGGCCCAGGGCGACGGCTGGACCGTTCAGGTCGTCGCCACGCCGTCCGCGCTCGACTTCATCGACGTCCCGGAGTTGGAGCAGCGGACCGGCCGGCCCGTCCGCAGCCGGTACCGCAAGCCGCACGAGCCCAAGTCCCCCCGCGCCGACGCCATCATCGTCGCCCCGGCCACCTACAACACGATCAACAAGTTCGCCCAGGGCGTCGCCGACACCTACGCCCTCGGCCTTCTCTCCGAGGCGCCCGGGCTCGGCATCCCGGTCGTCGTCCTGCCCTTCGTCAACACCGCCCTGGCCGTACGCGTCCCCTTCCAGCACAGCGTTGACCAGCTACGAGCCGAAGGCATACGGGTACTGCTCGGGCCCGGCGAGTTCGAGCCGCACCCGCCGAGCTCCGGCCCCGAGCAGATCGACGCCTTTCCCTGGGATCTCGCGCTGGCGTGTCTGGCCCCGTGATCCCTCGAACATTCACCCATCCCTTTGGGGAGACGTACCCCCTGAGGGGCCGGCTCGCTGCCGGGGCCCTGCCGCGAGGCGATCGCCTTGGAACGATCCATAGGCGAGTTTCTCCGAAGGCTGCGAGCATCGTCGGACGACCTGGGAGGTGGGATGACATGAGTGAGCTCGGGGTTCGGCCGAACGAGACGATGGTGCCGTTGATGCCGTGCGCGTCGGTGGAGGAGACGCTGGCGTTCTATGAGGCGCTGGGTTTCGTGGCCACGTACAAGCAGAGCAAGCCGTACGTCTATCTGGCGCTGGAGTGGAGCGGGGTGCACCTGCATTTCGGGCCGCCGCCCAAGGGGCTGGATCCGGCTCGGGAGGAGTCCGGGGGCTGCCTGGTCATGGTCGACGCCGTCGCGCCGTACCATGCGGCGTTCGTCGCGGCGATGCGCCGGGTGCACGGGAAGGTGCTGAGCTCCGGTCTGCCGCGGATCACCCGCTACCGGCCGGGGGCGTCCCGGTTCACGCTGATCGATCCGTCGGGGAACTCGATCATCTTCATCCAGCGCGACGAGCCGGTCGAGCTGGAGTACGGCGGCTCGAAGAAGCTGGCGGGCCTGGCCAAGGTGCTCGACAACGCCCGGATTCTGCGCGAGTTCAAGAACGATGATCTGCAGGCCTTCCGTGCGCTCAAGTCCGGGGTGCGCAGGCACGGCGCGGACGCCCCGGTGGCCGAGCTGGCCATCGCCCTGTGCCACCTCATCGATCTGGCCACGGTCCTCGGCGAGCCCAGGGACCCGTGGGCCACCGATTTGCGCGGTCTGGAGCTCAGTCCCAGCGACAGACAGCGCATCGAGTCGGAACTCGGACATCTCGCTGGTCTTCAGGAATGGCTTCCCTGAGAGGGCTCGCGGAATTGTCGGTCGGCCCGGCCAGCGTCTGTTTCTCCAAGGAATAGCGTTATTCCTTTTCGCGGACGTCAGAAAGGAACCCTGTGGGTCTATCAGGCAGGACCGGAGCGCTGGCGTCCTATCTCGCGAAGAACTCGCCGGTGCAGGCGCCGCAGGGGGACCGCGTCGCCATTCGATGGCTGACACCGAGGCCGCGCCCCCGGGCGAGTACATGCCTGACCGCGCCCGGTGGGCCGGTAGGCCTGGGCTGTCAGGCGCGGTCAGGGTCCTGAGTCCGTCACAGTGCCGCATCTCGCACCATGCAAGTCTCAGCTCGCGGCCGGATCCGAGACGCGGAAGGTGCGCCGGTACGCCGATGGGGCGACCCCCGTCTCCGCTGCCAGGTGCCGCCGCAGCGAGGTGGCGGTGGCGAAGCCGACCTCGTGGGCGACCCGTTCCACCGGCAGGTCGCTGGACTCCAACAGATGCCGCGCCCGCCTCAGCCGCTGCTGGGTCAGCCAGCGGCCGGGGCTCAGACCGGTCTCTTGCCGGAAGCGTCGGGCGAAGGTGCGGGTGCTCATCGCCGCGTGCGCGGCCAAACCCTCCAGCGACAGCGGCAGTTCCAGCCGCTGGAGCGCCCAGTCGCGGGTCGGTCCTGTGCCGGTCTCGCTCGCCGGCGGCAGCGGCCGCTCGATGTACTGCGCCTGTCCGCCGTCCCGGTACGGCGGCACGACGCAGCGGCGGGCGACCTGGTTGGCGACCTCGCTGCCGTGGTCCTGGCGCACCAGGTGCAGGCAGATGTCGACACCGCTCGCCGCCCCCGCGGAGGTCAGTACGTCACCGTGGTCGACGAAGAGCACGCCGGCATCCAGCTCGACCCGGGGGAACAGTTCCTGGAAGATGTCGGTGAGCTCCCAGTGGGTGGTGGCTCGGCGTCCGTCCAGGAGACCGGCGGCGGCCAGCAGGAAAGCGCCGGTGCAGATGGACACCAGGCGGGTGCCGGGGCGGACACGGGACAGGGCGGCCAGGGCCTGCGGGTCCGGCGCGGAGGCCGAGGCCGGCGCGATCCCGTACGGAGGGATGATCACGGTGTCCGCCTCGGCCAGCACCTCGGGACCGTGCCCGGGGGTGACGGTCAGGTCCGCGTCGGTACGTACGGGTTGCCCGTCCACGCTCGCGGACAGCACCTCGTAGCGGCCATCGGCGGATCCCAGGACCCGGTGCGGGATGCCGAGTTCGAAGGGGTAGACGCCGTCGAGGGCAAGGACGACGACCTTGTGCGCGCCGGGCCGCGGGGCCGGGTCCAGTTCGGCCGCGCGATCAGCGAGGTCACGGGCCCGGGCGGACGCGGCGGACGCGGGGAGGGCGCGGGGAACGCGGTGGGCGGCAGGGTCGATGGACATGGCAAGAATGTATCGGAGGATGACTTTCTTGCCATCGCCCCGGGCTGGACCGTAGGGCCAGGATCGAGGCATGACTCCGACGGACACCCCTGACAATCTCAGCTCCCCGGGCCCCGCTGCCCCGCACAGCGCACCTGTGATGCTCGCCCTGCACCAGACGGCCCTCGGCGGCCCTGAGGTTCTGCGGTTGACCGAGCTTCCGCGGCCCGCGCCCGGCCCCGGGGAGATCCTCGTCGCCGTGCACGCGGCCGGACTCAACCCCACGGACTTCAAGCACCGCGCCCTGAGTATTTTCCTGCCACCCCCGCCGCTGGTCCTCGGTTGGGACGTCTCCGGCACCGTGGTGGAGACCGGCCCGGGCGTCACCCTCTTCCAGCCCGGTGACGAGGTGTTCGGCATGCTGCCCTACCCGTATGGAGCCGGCTCCCACGCCGAGTACGTGACCGGTCCCACTCGCGCCTTCGTGGCCAAGCCCACCGGGATCGACCACATCCAGGCGGCCGCTCTGCCGCTGGCCGCGCTCACCGCCTGGCAGGCCCTCGTCGAGACCGCGGGCCTGCGGGCCGGGCAGCGGGTGCTGATCCACGCCGCGGCCGGCGGTGTCGGTCACCTCGCCGTACAGATCGCCAAGGAACGCCGGGCTCATGTCACCGGGACGGCGAGCGCCCCCAAGCATGCTTTCCTACGCGAGCTCGGCGCGGATGCCTGCATCGACCACCGCTCCGAGGACTTCACCGACACCGAGGAGCGCTACGACGTCGTCCTCGACGCCCTCGGCGGGGAGACCGCCACCCGTTCCGTGGGCGTGCTCCGCCCCGGCGGCGTCCTCATCTCCCTGGTGCCGGGCGCCGAGGACACCAGAGCCGCGGCCGAGAAGGCACAGGTCCGCGCCGTCACCCTGATCGTTGAGCACGACCAGGCCGGGATGCGTGCCATCGCCGACCTCGTCGACCGGGGCAGGCTCCGCGCCCACGTCTCCGCCACCTTCCCCCTCGCCGAAGGCGCCCAGGCCCACGTTCTGGGGGAGACGGGCCGCACCACGGGCAAGCTGGTCATCACCGTGCGCTGAGGCGGGACGGCTCCGGCGCAGGCGGTGGACGTGTCCCGTGCCGAGCGTGCACCGACGGTCCGCGCCCACGCCTCAAGAGAGGAGAAGGCTCCCGACGCCTCAAGACGGCAGGGGGCTCGAACCGGACGCCCCTCCCGCGGCCGGGACTCCATCGGGCCGTCGGTGTGCAGCAGCAGCGTCGCACCTGCCGGGCGTCGAGGTCGACAGCCTCGAAGTCGGCGCCACCCCATGCCCTTCGCCACTTGCATCTGTTGTCGGCCACATACCGGGTGGCATCCATGATCAGGCGACGGCAGTACTTCTCGGGGCGTCCGCCGTTGCCGTGCAACCAGGCCGGCCGGGGCATCAACGGCTCCCTGACCACTCAGGCATGCAGGGTGGGCCGGTAGATGAGCTCCTGGGTGTGGCCGTCGAGTGTCCGGCTCTCGATCAGTTCGAGGTCGAAGTCGGCCGCGCCCTGGAAGATCGGGTCCAGTCCGGTCCGACCGGTGATCACCGGGAAGATCGTCACCTGGATCCGGTCGACCAGGCCGGCGGCCATCAGCGCCCGGTTCATCGACAGGCTTCCGTGTGAGCGCAGCGGCACCGCCGACTCCTCCTTGAGCCGGGCGACGACGTCGACCGCGTCGCCGCTCACGACGGTCGCGTCCGGCCAGTCGAGGGGGCCTTCCAGTGTGGACGACACCACCGTCGCCGGCAGGTTCCTCATCCGGGTGACCCATGGGTCACGCACCTCGGACTCCTCGGTGCTCGTGGCCAGCATCTCCGCGAACGACCGATACGTGGTGGCCCCGAAGACCATCCGCTGCTCCTCGCGGTACAGGGCGAGGCGGTGGTCGAGCAGCTCGGGGCCCTGCTTGCCCCAGTAGCCGCCCCAGTCGCCATTGTTGGAGCCGAAGCCGTCGAGGCTGGTGAAGATGTCGAAGGTGTAGGTAACGGTCATGATGCTCTCCTTGAATGCGGTCGATCAGACGGGAAACACGGCGGGCGGGAGGAAGCCGGCGACGACGTCACCTGCCGGAGACGAGCTCGGCCAGGTGGTGCAGCGAGTTGATGAGATGCTCGGGGCCGAACGGCGGGAACTGGAGGTACTCCCGGATGGACCGGGGCACCGCCGACCAGTCGTAGGTGAGCGTGACCTCGGTCTCGGACGGACCGAGCGACGCCAGGTCGTAACGCCAGAGCCAGCCGCCGAACTCCAGGTGACCGTCGCCCTTGTCGTACCCCGTCAGCCAGCCGATGGCGCGCGGCGGGTCGAGCACCTGGACCTTGTTGACCACCTGGTAGTCACCGTTCGGATGGCCGGCGTGGTGCATGTCCATCCGGAAGATCTGCCCGGCCTCGGTCAGCGGCGTCCGGCTGACAGATTCCTGGACCCAGCCGGTCCCGTCGATCGCGGAATGGGTGGTCGGGTCCGCCAGCACCGCGAACACCTTCGCGGCGGGCACGGCGATCGCCAGGGTGGCGCTCACGTTCTCCCGGCTCACGTTCTCCCGGCTCACGTTGTCTCTGGTCATGTTGTCTCTGCTCCTCGCTCCAGGCGGGCCCGTCGTGACCGCAGGAAGGCTCGTTCGGTGTCGTTGCCGGCCAGTGCGATCGCCTCGTCGTAGGCGGCGACGGCGTCGGTGGTACGGCCGAGGCGGGTGAGCAGGTCCGCGCGGGTGGCGGGCAGCAGGTGGTAGCCCGGCAGGTCCAGCTCGTCGACGGCGGCCAGCGCAGGCGCCGGTCCGTGCACCTCGGCGACGGCGACCGCGCGGTTGAGCGCGACGATCGGGGTCGGGGTGTGCCGCAGCAGCTGGTCGTACAGCGCCAGCACCTGCGCCCAGTCGGTCGCCGGCCCGTCCGTGTGCACGGCGTTGATCGCGGCCTGCAACTGGTACGGCCCCGGCTGATCACGGCGCAGGCACCGCCGTACCAGCTCATGTCCCTCGGCGATCAGCTCTCGGTTCCACAGCGACCGGTCCTGCTCCGCGAGCACCACCAGCTCTCCCGAAGGCCCCACCCGCGCGGGCCGCCGGGCTTCGGTGAGCAGGAGCAGCGCCAGCAGCCCGATCACCTCCGGCTCGTCGGGCATCAGCCCGGCGAGCTCCCTCGCCAGGCGAACCGCCTCCAGGCACAGGTCCGTACGCAGCAGCTCCCCGGAAGTCGAGGCGTATCCCTCGTTGAAGACCAGGTAGAGCACGGTGAGCACCGAGGTCAGCCGATCGGGGAGCTCGGCGGCGTCGGGCACTCGGTAGGGGATGCCGGCGTCGCGGATCTTCTTCTTCGCGCGGACGATCCGCTGGGAGACGGTCGCCTCCGGCACCAGGTAGGCGCGCGCGATCTCCGCCACCTCCAGCCCGCCGAGCAGACGCAGGGTGAGCGCGGTCCGCGCGAGCGGCGACAGCGCCGGGTGGCAGCAGGTGAAGATCATGCGAAGCTGGTCGTCGCGCACCGCTCCCACCTCCTCTGGCTCGTCGGGCTGGTGCAGCAGCAGCGCCTGCGCGTGGCGGGCCTCGCGGGTGGATTCCCGGCGCAGGCGGTCGATCGCCCGGTTGCGGGCGGTGGTGACGATCCACGCGCCGGGATTGGGCGGTGTTTCGTCCCACTTCTGCACGGCCACCGCGAACGCGTCCTGTACGGCCTCCTCGGCGAGCCCGATGTCACCGAGGAGCCGCGTCAGCGTGGCCACGCACCGGCCGTACTCCGCCCGGTAGACGCCGTCCAGGTCCAGCTGTCCCATTGGTGCTCATCCCCACTGCGCGTCTTCGAACGGGCGTACCTCGATCGGCGCCCCGCAGGCCAGCGCGCACTTCTCGGCCCAGGACAACGCCTGGTCCAGGTCGTCGCACCGGATCACCCAGAACCCGCCGAGCTGCTCCTTCGTCTCGGCGAACGGGCCGTCGGTCATCGCGGTCGTGCCGTCGCCGGGGCGGACGACCGTGGTGGCGTGCGAGGGCAGCAGGCCGCCGACGAACACCCACGAACCGGCGGACTGCATGTCGGCGGTGACCTTGGCCGTCCGGTCCTGCTGCTCCCGCATCTCCTCATCGGACGGCGACGGCGCGCTCTCGTCGAACTGGACGGCGAGCAGGTACTTCTTCATGGCTAACTCCTTGAGCAAGTGACGGACATCGTGAGTGGTGACCGGCCCGTCGCGGCCTCTCACCTTGGCTACGAACGCGCTCGACGCCATTCGACACCTCCGCGGCAGAAATCTCGCCCCGACCGGTCCGAGACGGAGGGAACGAGGACGCCGGTACCCCTGGCTATACCTCGATTGGAGTGCACGCGGGAGCGACTGGGAGGGGCGCGAGTGGTGTGCTGATCACTGTCAGTCAAACGCTCCTTCCGAGGGAAATCGAAATGACAGTCAACAGCCCACCGGGCGCCGAGCAGGATTCACGTCAGACCGGGATTCGGGGGTTCATCCGCCGCCGTCCGCTCATCAGTTTCTTCGTCCTGGCCAATGTGATGAGCTGGGCCGCCTGGGTGCCTTATATTCTTTCGGCGACCGGCCTGGGGGTATTAGATTTCACCTTTCCTCAGCTGCTCGGCGGCACGCAATTGCTCGGCGTTCTCCCCGGCGCCTATCTCGGCCCCATTCTCGCCGCGTTCATCGTGACCGCGGTCGCGGACGGCAGGGAAGGCATCCGCCGCTGGCTCAGGCGGATGACGAAGTGGCGGGTCAGCTGGGTCTGGTATCTCGTGGCCGGGCTCGGCGTGCCCGCCGCCATCATCGTCACCGGTGTCGCGGTGTCCGACGGAGACGTCCACATGCCGTCCACCATGGTGCTGGTGGCCTACCTGCCGAGCCTGGTGATCCAGATGGTCACCACGGGTCTGGCCGAAGAGCCCGGCTGGCGTGACTTCGCCCTGCCCCGCATGCAGCGTAAGTTCGGCCCGCTGGGCGGCACCCTCATCCTCGGCCCGCTGTGGGGCCTGTGGCACATGCCGCTGTTCCTGAGCGAGTGGGGCGGCTGGCCGGACGTCACCTGGATGAGGGTCGGCGAGTTCGTCGCCTTCTGCGTCGCCTTCAGCGTGGTCGTCACGTGGGTGTTCAACCGGACCGGCCAGAGCCTGCCGCTGATCATGCTGCTGCACGTCAGCGTCAACAACTTCATGTCGGTCGTCTACTCGGACATGTTCCCGTCGATCGCCAGCGCCGAGCAGGCGTCCCACGTCACCCTGCTCGCGGGCGCCACAGCAGCGTTCGTGGTGCTCGTCGCGACCCGTGGCCGACTCGGCTACCGTCCGGCCGAAGACCCCACCCCGGAGGTCGCCCATCAGAGCTGACCGGCAGCCGTGCGCAACGCGGGGCGTGGGACCGATACTGGTCCCACGCCGCTCCGCGTCGACAGCCGTAACGGGAGACTCGTTGAACGCCGGCCCTACCGCCCGGACTCCTTACCTGCGACTCCAGGCCGACTACATCGGCCGAGTCGGGGTTGAGGTCGGGATCTTCGTCGCCGTCGACCACCTGCGACGCAAGAGCCTGCTCACGCCGGAGGAAGAGGAGCTCTACTTCGACATCGACGACTGGTTCCGCGAGCACCTACCGGAGCCGCCGTTCTACGCGGACGGGAACAGCATCGGCGCGGTCACCTGGTTCAAGCGCGCCGCCGCCGACGCGATGCTCGCCCGTCTGGAGCCGCTGCGCGACCTCCTCACGGTGTACGGCGTGCGGTGCGATCTCGTACGCGCGAGCGACCCCGGGACACTCGTCTACGAGGACGAGTATCAGGTCGGGGTGATCCCCAGAGTCCGGAAGCCCGCGACACCGCTGCCGCCTGGCGTCGTACTCGGACCGACCACCCCAGGCTCCAAGCGGCACCTCGCCCGCCGCCCTGACTGAACCCGCACCTGACTACGGCGCGCCGGACACCTCGAGGTCGGTGAGGTCGGCCATCGACTTCGGCAGGCTGGTCAGCTGGTTGCCGTCCAGGTAGAGCCTGATGAGCGTGGTGAGGTTCCCCATGGATTCCGGCAGGCTGGTGAGCTGGTTGCCGCTCAGGTAGAGCCCGGTGAGCGTGGGGAGGTCTCCGATCCAGTCGGGCAGTTCGGTCAGCTGGTTGTCGCGCAGGTCGAGTTCGGTGAGGGCGGTGAGGTTCCGCATGGACTCCGGCAGGGTGGTCAGCTGGTTGCCGCTCACGTTGAGCCGGGTGAGCGTGGTGAGGTCCGCCAGCCAGTCGGGCAGGTGGGTCAGCTCGTTGTCGCACAGGTAGAGCTCGGTGAGCGCGGAGAGGTTCGCCATCCAGGTGGGCAGGCCGGCCAGCCGGATGTCGTTCAGGTAGAGCCCGGTGAGCGCGGTGAGGTCCCCGATCCAGTCGGGCAGGTGGGTCAGCGGGTTGTCGCCCAGGTAGAGCATGGTGAGGGCGGTGAGGTTCCGCATGGATTGCGGTAGGGCGGTGAGCTGGTTGTCGCTCAGGTAGAGCCTGGTGAGATCGGTCAGGTTTCCGATCCAGTCGGGGAGGCGGGTCAGCTCGTTGCCCATGAGGTCGAGCACGGTGAGTGCGGTGAGGTTCCCCATGGACTCCGGCAGGGCGGTGAGCTGGTTGCCGCTCAGGTAGAGCCCGGTGAGGCCGGTGAAGGCGCCGATCCAGTCGGGGAGGCGGGTCAGCTGGTTGTCGCGCAGGTCGAGTTCGGTGAGGGCGGTGAGGTTCCGCATGGATTCCGGCAGGCCGGTCAGCTGGTTGCCGTCCAGGTCCAGCTCGCTGAGCGCGGTGAGATTCCCGATCCAGGCGGGCAGGGCGGTGAGCTGGTTGCCGTCCAGGTCGAGTCTGGTGAGCGCGGTGAGGCTCCCCATGGCCTCCGGCAGGCCGGTCAGCTGGTTCCAGTCCACGCGAAGCTTGGTCAGCGCGGTGAGGTTTCCGATCCAGCCGGGCAGCACGGACAACTTGTTGACGTGCAGGGAAAGCTCGGTGAGCGCGGTGAGCTCACCCAGCCAGGCCGGTAACTCGGTGAGCTGGTTGTCCGACAGGTCAAGACGGGTCAGCCCGGTGAGATCCCGTACGGAATCGTCCACATGGGTGAGCTCGCGTCCCGACAGATCCAGCGACGTCGCCGCACTGGCTCGGGCGGCCGCGATCACCTCATGAACCGTATCGCCCATCCTCACATGTCCCTTTCCTCATCAATGATCGCCAGGAGCCCTCACCGTCCCGAGCGCTGGCTCCAGTCTCACCCCCCGGCCTCCGATTCGCGGCGTTTTCGAGCGCCGCGAACCTTCCTTCCTTGGGTCGCATCTAACCCAGATGTACGCACGGCACCGAAACAGGTCCAGAAAGGGCACCCCCAGATGCGATCGAAGCTCGCCACGCTGTTCCTCGCGACGATGGCCGCCGGCAGTTGCATTTTCGCCGCCGCCGGACCCGCCTCGGCCTCGGACACCCAGGTCGGCAAGCGTAAATGGATCAGCTCCGAGAGCGGTTGGCAGCGGTCGGGCGTCTTCGTCGAGCCCGGCGACCTCGTGCGCGTGGCCCACGTCGGCGGCAGGTGGACGGTCGACCACCGCAGTTTCCCCTACGTGTCCTCGCGCGGGTACCCCTGGCACATCGACCGCGAGATCTTCCAGGGATGCAAGATCCTCAACCGCCACACGTACGGCACGCTGATCGGCAGGATCAACGGGCACGTCTTCAAGGTCGGCGGCGCGACCACCTTCCGGGTACGCGAGGAAGGCTTCCTGCAGCTGCGCATCAACGACGGCGACGGTTGCCTCGGCGACAACGACGGCGCCGTCCGCGTGAAGGTCTCCATCATCGACGAGGGCTAGGGGGAGTGCCTGACAACTGATCATGGCGCGGAAGCCGAGCAGGCGATGGGCGATGATGTTGCTGATAGGCACCGCCCTCGCGTCGTCGCCGTCCTGCGGGATCGCCGATGAGGAGCGATTCGCGCGCTCCGTGGAGAGCATGGAGCAGGCGGCGCGGATCGCCGGGCCGGGGGGCGGACCGACGGAGAATCCGCAGGAGATCGGCGGCTTCGCCTTCGACGACGTCTATCGAGACGGGGACCGGGTCTACTTCAAACTGGGCGATCACTCCAACGTGGATCCCTACGGCTACGTGTGGAGCCCGAAGACCCCGCCGGCCGACGATCCCGGCGACGCGACGGCGTCGAGCTTCGAGCACATCCAGGGGCACTGGTACCGGTGGAGCGAAAGCTATTGAGCGTCCAGGCCGACCGGCTCCGGCCGGCCTGGACGTCAGTGGATGATCAGACGAGGTCGAACCGGTCCAGGTTCATCACCTTGTCCCACGCGGCGACGAAGTCCTTGGCGAACTTCTCCTTCGCGTCGTCGCTCGCGTAGACCTCCGCGAGCGCGCGCAGCTCGGAGTTCGACCCGAAGATGAGGTCGACCCGGCTGCCGGTCCACTTGACCTCGCCGGTGGCGGAGTCGCGGCCCTCGAACGTGTCCTCCGCCGTCGCCTGCCACGTCGTGCCCAGGTCGAGCAGGTTGACGAAGAAGTCGTTGGTCAGCGACCCGGGGGTCGAAGTGAAGACGCCGAGCGGCGACTGCTGGTAGGTGGCGCCCAGGACGCGGAGGCCGCCGACGAGCACCGTCATCTCGGGAGCGCTCAGGGTCAGCAGGTTCGCCCGGTCGATGAGCAGGAACTCGGCCGGCAGCCGGTTGCCCTTACCGAGGTAGTTGCGGAACCCGTCGGAGGCCGGCTCCAGCGCGACGAACGACTCCACGTCCGTCTGCTCCTGCGAGGCGTCCACGCGGCCCGGCGTGAAGGGCACCTCAAGGTCGAAGCCCGCGTCCTTGGCGGCCTTCTCGACGGCCGCGCAGCCACCGAGCACGATTACGTCGGCCAGCGAGACGCGCTTGCCGCCGGTCTGGGCGGCGTTGAAGGCCTTCTGGACGCCCTCCAGGGTGCCCAGCGTCAGCGCCAGCCGGTCGGGGTCGTTGACCTCCCAGCCGTTCTGCGGCTCCAGGCGGATGCGCGCGCCGTTGGCGCCGCCGCGCTTGTCACCGCCACGGAAGGAGTACGCCGACGCCCACGCGGTCGACACCAGCTGGGAGACCGACAGGCCCGAGGCGAGGAGCTGTGCCTTGAGCGAGGCGATGTCCGCCGCGTCGATGAGCTCGTACGTCACCTCGGGGAGCGGGTCCTGCCACAGCAGCGTCTCGGCCGGCACCTCCGGCCCGAGGTACCGTACGGCCGGGCCCATGTCGCGGTGGGTCAGCTTGAACCAGGCACGGGCGAAGGCGTCCGCGAACTCGTCCGGGTTCGCCAGGAAACGCCGCGAGATCTGGTCGTAGATCGGGTCCACGCGGAGCGCGAGGTCCGTCGTCAGCATCGTCGGCGCGTGGCTCTTCGAGGCATCGTGCGCGTCGGGAACGGTGCCCGCCCCCGCGCCGTCCTTCGGCTTCCACTGGTGTGCGCCGGCGGGGCTCTTGGACAGCTCCCACTCGTAGCCGTACAGGATCTCGAAGAAGCTGTTGTCCCAGGTCACCGGGGTGTTCGTCCACGCACCCTCAAGACCGCTGGTGATCGCGTCGCCGCCCTTGCCGGTGCCGAACGTGCTCCGCCAGCCGAGCCCCTGCTCCTCGATCGAGGCGGCCTCGGGGTCGTCGCCGACGTGGTCCGACGGGCCCGCGCCGTGGGTCTTGCCGAACGTGTGACCGCCCGCGATCAGGGCGACCGTCTCCTCGTCGTTCATCGCCATCCGACGGAACGTCTCACGGATGTCGCGGGCCGAGGCGAGCGGGTCCGGGTTGCCGTTCGGGCCCTCCGGGTTCACGTAGATGAGACCCATCTGAACCGCGGCCAGCGGGTTCTCCAGCTCCCGGTCACCGGAGTAGCGCTCGTCGCCGAGCCAGGTGGACTCCGGGCCCCAGTAGACGTCCTCGTCGGGCTCCCAGACGTCCTCACGACCGCCGGCGAAGCCGAAGGGCTTGAAGCCCATCGTCTCCAGGGCGACGTTGCCGGAAAGGATCAGCAGGTCCGCCCAGGACAGCTTCTTGCCGTACTTCTTCTTGACCGGCCACAGCAGGCGGCGCGCCTTGTCCAGGTTCGCGTTGTCCGGCCAGCTGTTGAGGGGGGCGAAGCGCTGCTGGCCGGCGCTTGCGCCGCCGCGGCCGTCGCTGATCCGGTACGTCCCCGCGCTGTGCCAGGCCATCCGGACGATGAGCGGGCCATAGTGGCCGTAGTCGGCCGGCCACCAGTCCTGCGAGGTGGTCAGCACCTCCGCGATGTCCCGCTTCACGGCGGGGAGGTCCAGGCTGTTGAACGCCTCGGCGTAGTCGAAATCCGCACCGAGGGGGTTGGCCACGGCCGGGTTCTTGGCGAGGACCTTCAGGTTGAGCCGCTCCGGCCACCACTGGCGGTTCCCGCCACCCTGCGTCGGGTGCGGCGCGCGGACCGGGCAGCCGCCTCCGCCCTCCTGCTTCGCGTCGGTGACGATTGCATCATGGTTCTCGGACATGGAATCCTTCCGGGATTTACGGTGCTCAGGCACTGCGGGCGGTGGAACAGGCGGGGCACAGGCCCCAGTAGATGACCTCGGCCTCGTCGATCGAGAAGCCGTGGTCATTGGACGCGGTCAGGCAGGGGATCTCGCCGACCGCGCAGTCGACGTCCGCGACGACACCGCACGAACGGCACACGACGTGGTGGTGGTTGTCCCCGACCCGGCCCTCGAACCGGGCCGGGCTGCCGGCCGGCTCGATGCGCCGTACGAGTCCCGCCGCGGTGAGTGCGTGAAGGGCCTCGTAGACGGCCTGAAGGGAGACATGGCCCACCCGATCGCGCACCCCGGCGGCGAGCGCCTCGACGTCGAGGTGGTCGCCCTTCCGGACGGTCTCGAGCAGCGCGACACGGGCGGCGGTCACCCGCAGGCCCGCACCACGCAGCTCCTCAGCGGTGGTCGGCGTACTGGATGCGGTCATAGGGCCACACCTGCCTACATAAACGTGAATGGTGCAAGATAACGAATAATCCAAGGATAGAGCAGGCTACGTCAACGTCTGTCCTGCTGCGAGCTGGATGCCGATCACCCGCTCGAATCGCCCAGGAGACCAGCCGACCGGCAGCGGTGCGTAAGGCGCCAGCGACCGCATGTCGTACCCGACTGAGCCTTGTGATTGATCCGTGCCACCTGATGACGCCCCATGGGATCAGCGCGTCCAGGCCCTGGTCCAGGTAGAACTGCAGCCAGCGGTACTGACCGTCGAGGTACTTCTCGTGGACCCCGAAGCGTCGTCAGGCGCGGGTGCGGAGCCGGGCGTACGCCGCAGGGGTCGTGCCGACGGCGGCGGTGAAGTCGCGGGTCAGGTGGGCCTGGTCGGTGTAGCCGAGCTCGGTGGCCAGCGTGGCGAGGTCGAGGCCCTCGTAGACCCGCTCCGCGGCCTCGTACAGCCGGAAGCGGCGGATCACCCACTTGGGGCCGATGCCGACATAATCCCGGAACAGTCGCTGCAACGAGCGCACCGACCGTCCCGATCGGGCGGCCAGCTGGTCGACCCTGGTCATGGACACGTCGCTCTCCACCAGCGCGACCAGCGCCTCGGCCTCCTCGACCAGCGGATCCGGCCGCGGCTCCAGGCTCCGCAGGAACATCTCGACGCGCGCGACGGCGGCACGGGGATCGGACTCGGCCAGGACCTGGTCGACCATGGCCGCGCCCGCTGCGCCGTACATGTCGCTGATCTCCACGAAGCCGCCGGTCAGCTCGGAGACGGGGCGGCGCAGGAACGGGCGGAAGCCGCCGGGGCGGAAGCGGGTGCCGAGCGCGCGGCCGCTGCCCCGCATCGTGTAGGAGAAACCGCCTCTGATCACGCCCGCGATCCGGTGGAAGTCGGAAGTGATGGTCATGTTGACCGTGGGGTGGGAGACGATGCGCTGTTCGTACGGCTCGGCGAGATCGGTCCAGGTGACGACCCAGAAGTGGTTCACGAATGCGGAGATCTCGGGTGAGGGTGTGTGGCGGGCGTAGTCGAAGGCCGCCAGTCCGGCGTACGGGTCGACCCAGCCGCGCTGTCGCGTTTCTACAAGCCGCCCTTCGGGCAGGCGGGACACCATGGCTGCCATGGATGACATGATGCCGCTGATGGCGCGCGCCACCGAACGCACCTCTCACGTGGTGCGCGGGGTGCGTGAGGAGCAGTTCGGGACGCCGACGCCGTGCGCGAAGTTCGACGTCAAGGAGCTGATCCACCACCTGGAATGGGTGGCGGATCTGTTCGAGTCGCTGGGCCGGATGGGGCCGCGCGTCGAGCAGGGGCCGTACGCCGGCGACTTCCCCGAACGGGCGGAGCGCACCCTCGCCACCTGGTCACGGCCCGAGGCGTGGGAGGGGACCAGCCCCGGCATGGGCCTGCCGATGGCCACACTGGGTCACATGTACCTCGTCGACCTGGTCGTGCACGGCTGGGAGCTGGCCAGGGCCACGGGCCAGCCGTACGAGCCGGAGCCTGAGGCGGTCTCGCGGGCGCTGGAGTTCACCGGTCAGATGGCGGAGATGGGCAGGCAGCGCGGCGCTTTCGGGCCGCCGGTGGCGGTGCCGGACGACGCCCCTGAGCTCGACCGCCTCCTCGGCATCGTCGGCCGGGATCCGGCCTGGACCCCCTGATCATCCTGCCCGGCAAGACCGGACAACCCCCGCAATCAGCCCATAGGGCGGCCTATGGCGATATTTACCGAGAAATCGGGTCTTTCTGGAAGATCTCTACATATCGTGATCTAGCCCTTGATCACCGCGACGGCCACATGCACACTTGCGCAAGAATCTCCGGTTTACACAGCGTCCTCGGAGGCATGATGGCTCAAGTCAAGCGCATGGCCACGCCGCCACGCCGCCGCTTCGCAGGCTTATCCCCCCTTCCCCCAAGAGCCCTTACAGCAGTCGCCGCCGCGGCTGCTTTTCTCTTGTCCAGCCTGGTGACGCCCCCGGCGCTCGCCGACGAGCCGTCCGCCCAGCAGGCCCCACCGGACACCGCCACCGAGCAGGGCGCCCTGGCTGCGGCCGCGCAGCAGGGCGATCGCGTCGAGGTGGGCTCACTGCGCACCGAGACCCGCACCGTCTACGCCACCTCGGAGGGCAACCTCGTACTGGAGCAGAACGCCCGCCCGATCCGGGTGCGCAAGCAGGGCCGATGGACCCCGGTCGACACCACGCTGCACCGCCTGCCCGACGGCTCGGTCGCGCCCGCCGCCACCGCCGTGGACCTGAGCTTCTCCGGCGGCGGCGACGCCCCGATGGCGAAGGTCGCGCGGGGCGGCAAGTCGCTGGCGCTGAGCTGGCCGGGCGGGCTGCCGGAGCCCGTCCTCGACGGCGCCACCGCCACCTACGCCGACGTGCTCCCCGACGTGGACCTGCAGGTGACGGCCGATGTGGACGGCTTCTCGCACGTGCTCGTCGTGAAGAACAGGCAAGCCGCGTTGAACGGCCGCCTCGACCGGCTTCGTTTTGCGCTCACTACAGAAAACGTTTCCATCAAGCAGGAGCAGGGCGGCGGCATGCAGGCCGTGGACCGGTCGGGCGCGCAGGTGTTCGCCGCGCCCACGCCGCTGATGTGGGGCTCGCCCGCCGACGCGAAGGGCAGCCGGATCGCCCTGGCCAACCGTCCGGGTGAGGGGCCGAACCCGGGCTCCCGGCACGAGGCGATGGGCCTGAAGATCTCCGGCGAGGACCTGACGCTCACCCCTGACAAGGCCATGCTGGCCGACCCGGCCACGAAGTACCCGGTCTACCTCGACCCCTCGGTGTCGGCGGCGCGCGGCGCCTGGACCTCGGTCTGGAAGAAGTACCCGTCCACCAACTACCTCAACTCCAGCGACGTGGCCCGGGTCGGGCACGAGAACGACACCGGAGGGACGAACCGGTCGTTCTTCCAGATGAACACCGGCAGCGCCATCCACGGCAAGCAGATCATCAAGGCGACCCTGCGCATGTACGAGACGTGGGCGTGGTCGTGCACCAAGAAGCCGGTGGAGCTGTGGCTGACCGGTGCCATCAGCAAATCCACCACCTGGAGCAACCAGCCGTCCTGGGCCACGAAGCTGGACACCGAGAACGTCGCCAAGGGCTGGAGCACGTCCTGCCCGGCGGGCGGCGTGGAGTTCGACGCGACGCCGGCGGCGGTCCAGGCGTCGGACAAGAAGTGGTCCAACATCACGATGGGCCTGCGGGCCACGAGCGAGACCGACACGTTCGCGTGGAAGAAGTTCCGCAACAACCCCACGCTCGTCGTCGAGTACAACACCATCCCCACCGCCCCCCTGACCGCCGATGTCTGGTCCGACCCGGGCGGCCCGTGCGTCTCGGGCGACGGCCGGCCGCTGGCCGGGACGGCGACGCCGAAGCTGTGGGCCAAACTGCGCGACGGCGACAACACGGTCAAGGGTCGCTTCGAGTGGTACGCGGACACCACCAAGGTGGGCGAGTTCGTCACCGCCGCCGCGGCTTCGGGCAACGCGTTCACCGCCAGTGTCCCCGCCGGGGCGTTCGCCGACGGCTCGGTGATCAAGTGGCGGGTGCGCGGCGAGGACGGGAAGGCGAACAGCGCGTGGAGCCCGTACTGCGAGATCGGGGTGGACATGACCGCTCCGGGCAGCGAGGCCACCGTGACCTCGCAGCAGTACCCGGAGAACCTGTGGGGTGAGGGGCTGGGCCGTGCCGGGGAGTTCACCTTCGGCGCGAACGGCGTGCCCGACGTGACCTCGTTCCTCTATGGGCTCAACACCAACCCGGCCACCGAGGTGCGCGCCGACACGGCCGGTGGCTCGGCGACGATCCGGCTCACCCCGCTGGAGGAGGGCCCGAACGTGCTGTCGGTGCGCAGCAAGGACGCCGCCGGCAAGCAGGGCCCGATCCGCAGCTACGTGTTCAACGTGCGCCCCGGCACCGGCCCGGTGGGCTACTGGCGGCTCGACGAGGGCTCCGGCGTGACCGCGGGCGACGAGGCGGGCTCCCACCCGGCGGCGCTCGGCGGCGCCACCTGGAGCGAGGGCCGGGCCGGCAAGGCGCTGCGCTTCGCCGGCGCGGGCCAGCACGCCACGACCTCCGCGGGCGTCGCGCCGACCGAGCAGAACGTCGCGGTCTCGGCGTGGGTGCGGCTGTCGTCGCTGCCGGCGGGCAACGCCGCCGCGGTGAGCCAGGCCGGGCAGGACAACAGCGGCTTCTGGCTCGGATATCACGGCAGCGTCAAGTCGTGGACGTTCATGATGAACAACCCCGGCGGCACCTCCCGGACCGTCTGGGTGGACAACCCCGCGATCGTCCCCGTCGCGGGCGAGTGGACACACCTGGCGGGCGTGTACGACTCCGCCACCCGGTCGATGTTCCTGTACGTGAACGGCCGGCTCGCCGGCGGGCCGGTGGCGTACCACGGAGGGGCGGGACCGGCGACGGCGGTGCAGTTCGGGCAGGCCCTCTACCAGGGCAGGCAGACCGACCCGTGGCCGGGCGAGGTGGACGAGGTCCGGGTGCACGACCGGGCGCTGGCCGATGAGGAGGTGGTCATGCTGGTCAACCACGCGGCCACGCTCACCGGCCACTGGCGGCTGGACGAGGAGACCGGCACGGCCGCCGCCGACGCGGCGAACCGCACCGGCCCGCTCACCCTCGGCCCCGGAGCCTCGTGGACGGACGGCTGGCTCGACGGGGCGCTCGCGCTCGACGGAACCACCGGCCACGCGCAGGCGCCGGGGCCGGCGATGCGCACGGACGACAGCTTCACCGTCACGGCGTGGGTGCAGCTCGACTCGCTGCCGGCGGCCGACGCGGCCGCGGTGGCCCAGAACGGGAACCGGGCCAGCGGCTTCACGCTCGGCTACGCCGCGCAGGGGCCGCGCTGGTCCTTCGGCATGGCGGACACCGACGCGGACGGCGCTCCGGTGACCCGCACCCACTCCGACACCGTCCCGTTCGCCATGGAATGGGCGCACGTCGCGGGCGTGTACGACGCGCTCGCCAAGAAGCTGCGCGTCTATGTGGGCGGGCAGCTCGTCGCCACCACCGAAGTGGACCACCTGAGCAACTGGAACTCCACCGGGCCGCTGCAACTCGGCCGGGCCCTGCACGACGGGGCGGTCACCGGGCAATGGCCCGGGATCGTCGATGACGTACGCACCTATCAGGGCGCGTTGAGCGACGAGAACGTCGCCCGGCTCGCCGCCGAATGACCCTCCCACCGGCGGAGCCGTGCCCTGGCTCCGCCGGACCGGCCGCACCCGCATGCCCGAACCCTGGACGGTGAGGATGTACGACCCTGAGGACCTCCCGGAGCCCGATCGTTCGACCTTCCTGATCTTCGAGTGGTACCCGCGTAAGTTCCGCTGGTTCGTCCGGGCCTGCGCGGCCATCGCGGTGCTGATCGTGGTACCGCTCGTGTACGCCATGCCGGCCCAGGCCGCCCCAAGGGAACGGCCGGAGGTGCAGAAGGAGGAGCCGGTTCCCGGCAAGCCGGTCCCCGTGCTGCCCAAGGCGAAAGACGCCGCGGCCGAGCGGGCGCTCAAGGCGGCCCCGGCCGTGGCCTGGCCGAAACCGGGCACGGCCGAGGTGACGCCGGGCGGCGCCAAGGCCGGCTCGCTGCCGGTCAGTCTGGCCGCTCCCGAGAACGCGGAGGCCAGACGGGCCCAGCCGCCGCCGGAACGGGTCAAGGTGGAGATCCTCGACCGGGCCAAGACGCCCGCCGTCGACGGTGTCGCGCTGCGCCTGTCCCAGGGGCAGGACGCCGGCAGAGGCGGCCGGGCCCAGGTCGAGCTGGACTACTCGGGCTTCCGGCAGGCGTTCGGCGGTGACTACGCCGCGCGGCTGGAACTCGTCGAACTGCCCGACTGCGCGCTCACGGACACGGGGGCGTCCTGCCCCGAGCCGAAGCCGGTGCCGGCCGAGAACGACGTCAAGGCCGGCACCCTCACCGCCGACGTGGAGGTCGCCGCCTCCGGCTCCCGGCTGTACGCGCTGACCGCCGCCGCCTCGGGCGCCTCGGGCGACTACTCCGCCACCTCACTGGCGCCGTCGTCGAAGTGGAGCGTCGGACCCCAGTCGGGCGACTTCAGCTGGAACCACCCGATGCGGGCGCCGCCGTCGATCGGCGGCGAGGAGCCCGTGATCAGCCTGAACTACTCCTCGCAGAGCGTGGACGGCCGCACCTCGGCCACCAACAACCAGGTGTCCTGGGCGGGCGAGGGCTTCGACCTGACCCCGGGCGGCTACGTCGAGCGCCGCTACAAGTCCTGCATGGCCGACGGCCGCAAGACCGGTGACCTGTGCTGGGACCACGACAACGCCACGCTGATGCTGAACGGCTCGGCCGTGGAGCTGGTCAAGGACGCCACGACGAAGGCCTGGCGGCCCAAGCGCGACGACGGCACCCGGATCGAGCTGCTCACCGGCGCCACGAACGGCGACAACAACGGCGAATACTGGCGGCTCACCACGACCGACGGCACCCAGTACCACTTCGGCCTGAACCGGCTGCCCGGCTGGGCCTCCGGCAAGCCGGAGACGAAGTCCGCCTGGACGGTGCCGGTGTTCGGCAACGAGGCCGGCGAGCCGTGCCACGACTCCACACCCGCGAACGCGTGGTGCCAGCAGGCCTGGCGGTGGAACCTGGACTACAGCGTGGACCGGCACGGCAACGCCACCACCCACTGGTACGCCACCGAGACCAACCACTACGGCCGCAACGAGAAGCCCGAGCTGGGGACCGCCTACGTCAGAGGCGGCTACCTGACCCGCATCGACTACGGCTACCGCTCGGCCGAGCTGTTCACCGGCGCGCCGGCGGCGCGGGTCGCGTTCACCGTGGCCGAGCGGTGCGTGCCGAGCGGCAGCATCACCTGCGAGCCGGGCCAGCTCACCAAGGACACGGCCAACCACTGGCCGGATGTCCCCTTCGACCGCAAGTGCGACGCGGGCGAGACGTGCAAGGACCGGCTGTCCCCGACGTTCTGGACCCGTAAGCGGCTGGCGAAGGTGACCACCGAGGTCCGCTCCGGCACGGGGTACCAGGACGTGGACTCCTGGACCCTGACCCACTCCTTCCCCGCCACGGGCGACGGCCTGAGCCCGGCGTTGTGGCTGAACTCCGTCCAGCACACCGGCCACGTCCGCGGCACCGTGACGCTGCCGAAGGTGACCTTCGCCGGCGTTCAGCTGAAGAACCGGGTGGACACCGACGAGGGCCGCGCCCCGCTGTACAAGTGGCGCGTCCAGTCGATCAACACCGAGGCCGGCGCGGAGATCCGGGTCAACTACGCGCCCGAGGAGTGCACGCCGGGGAACCCGCCCGCGGCCGACAGCAACACCAAGCGCTGCTTCCCGCAGCGGTGGGCGCCCCAGGACGAGATGCAGGTCCTGGACTGGTTCCACAAGTACGTCGTCGCGCAGACCGTGGAGATCGACAGGACCGCCCGCTCCCCGTGGATGGTCACCGACTTCGAGTACCTCGACGGGGCCGCCTGGCGGTACGCCGAGCACATCCTGATCAAACCCAAGGAGCGCACCTGGTCCGACTGGCGCGGCTACGCCCGAGTCCGGGTACGGCAGGGCGACGGCCAGGACGGGCCGCGCACGATGGTCGAGCACCGCTACTACCGGGGCATGCACGGCGACCGGCTGGACAGCGGAAGCCGTAAGGACGTCAAGGTCACCGACAGCGAGGGCAAGGCGCGCGACGACCACGACCAGCTCGCCGGGGCGGACCTGGAGACGATCGTGTACGACGGGGACGGCGGCAAGATGCTGTCGGCCACCGTCGAGGAGCCCTGGTGGCGCAAGACGGCCGAGTTCACGTTCGAGGGCGTGACGAAGACCGCACACCTGGTGCAGTCCGCGAAGATGACCACCCGGGACCTGAAGGAGGACGGCACCTGGCGGCGCACCGCCGAGGAGCGCGCCTACGACGAGCACGGCATGATCACCCAGGTGGGCGACCTCGGCGACGTGGCCGATCCGGCCGACGACATCTGCACCCGCAACACCTACACCCGTGACACGGGCACGTGGATGCTCGACTTCGTCAGCCGGGTCGAGACGGTGGGCAGAGCGTGTTCGGCCGAGCCGCAACGGCCCGCCGACGTGCTGTCGGACGAACGGTTCCACTTCGACGGCCGGGCGTTCGGGCAGCCGCCGGTGCGCGGCGACGTGACCCGCGAAGAGGAGCTGGCCTCCTACGACGGGACCACCCCGAGGTACGTCCTGGACGTGGCACACGGTTACGACGCCTACGGCCGCGTCACGTCGGAGACCGACGCGGCGGGCGGCTCGACCACCACCGCGTACGTGCCGGCCTCGGGCGCACAGGCGACCGAGGTGCGCTCCACCAACCCGCTGGGCCACGCCGACGTCACCTACGTCGACCCGGCCTGGGGCGAGCCGGTCGCCGAGGAGGACGAGAACGGCCGTCGCACCGACCTGGAGCACGACGCCCTCGGGCGGCTGGTCAAGGTGTGGCAGCACGACCGCGACAAGGCCGCGGGCCAGTCGCCCAACACCGAGTACTCCTACCAGATCCGTACCGACGGCCCGAACATCGTCACCAGCAGGACACTCGCCACCACCGGCGAGTACATCGTCAGCCACGAGCTCTACGACGGCCTGCTGCGCCCGCGCCAGACCCAGGAGCCCGCGCCCGGCGGCGGGCGGGTCGTCACCGACACCTTCCACAACTCCATCGGCGAGGTGGCCAAGTCCAACGAGGGCTACTACGCCACCGGCGACGCCAGCACGCAGCTGCTGGGCGTGGCGGACGACGACGTCGCCGGCCAGGTCGTGTCCAGCTTCGACGGGACCGGCGAGCTGGTCACCCAGAGCTACCGCGTCAAGGGCCAGGAGCAGTGGAAGACGTCCGTCCGGCGCGCGGCCGACAGGTCGCACGTGACCCCGCCGCCCGGCGGGAGCGCCGCCACCGTCCTGTCCGACGCCGAGGGCCGGATGGTGGAGCAGCGCCTGTACAAGGGCACGACCCCGGCAGGAGAGTACGCGACCACCAAGTACACCTACGACAAGGCGGGCCGGCTCGCCTCGGTGACCGACTCCGCGGGCAACACCTGGCGGCACCACTACGACCTGCGCGACCGCGAGGTCAAGACGGAGGACCCGGACAAGGGCGTCACCACCCGCATGTTCAACGACCTGGACGAGGAGGTCTCCAGCACCGACGCGCGCGGACGCACCCTGACGCACACCTACGACGCGCTCGGGCGGATGACCTCGACCCGCGAGGGCACGACCACGCTGGCCGAATGGCGCTACGACGCGCTGGCCAAGGGCCACCTGAACGAGTCCATCCGGTACGTGGGCGGGCAGGCGTACGCGGCGAAGATCGAGGCGATCGACCGGGAGTACCGCACGCTCCGGCAGAGCGTCACGGTCCCCGAGCGTGAGGGCCAGCTCGCCGGCACGTACGTCTTCAACACCCGGTACACGGCCGACGACCAGGTGCAGTCCATCACGTTCCCCGCGGCCGGCGGCCTCCCGGACGAGACCGTGACCTACGGCTACGACGAGCTCCGCCAGCCCACGAAGGTCGAGGGGCTGTCCACGTACGTCACCGACGCCCGCTACAGCAAGCTCGGCGAGACGCTGCAGTACGAGCTCAGCACGGGCGGGCCCAAGAGCTGGCTGACCCGCACCCATGAGGAGGGCACCAGGAGGCTGATCAGGTCGCAACTCGACCGGGACGTCGGCACCTCCTCCGACCTGGACCTGCGCTACACCTACGACGCCATCGGCAACATCACCCGCATCGCCGACCGTGACGTGGACACCCAGTGCTTCACCTACGATCCGCTGCGCCGCCTCACCGCCGCGTGGACCGCCACCGACGCCTGCGCCTCCGGCGCGCCCCGCTCGGACCTGATCGGCGGCGCCGCGCCGTACGCCACCAGCTATGCCTACGACTCCACCGGAAACCGTACGAAGGAGACCCACCACGCGTTCGGCGGCCGGGCGGAGACCGTCCGCGACTACGTCTACCCGAGCCCCGGCCAGCCCCGCCCGCACGCGCTCACTTCGGTCACCCCCACCGGGCCCGGCCAGCCGTCCGCCTACGAGTACGACGCGGCGGGCAACACGATCACCCGCAGGACCGGGACCGCCGAACAGCGGCTCGCCTGGGACGCCGAAGGCAACCTGGAGTCGGTGACCGAAGGCGGCACGACCACCTCGTTCGTCTACGACGCCGACGGCGACCGGCTGCTCCGCAAGACCCCCACGGACACCACCCTGTACGTGGACGACATGGAGCTGCGGCTGGACCACGCCAAGAAGGTCGTGGACGGCACCCGCTACTACACGGTCAACGGTGAGGCCGTCGCGGTCCGCACCTCCGCGGGCAAGGTCTACTTCTTCGCCGGCGACCACCACGGCACCGCCCACGCCGCCATCGACGCCCAGACCGGCGAACTCGCCATCCGCAGGCAGACCCCGTTCGGCGCCGACCGGGGCGCGCCACCGCCCTGGTGGCCCGGCGAGCGGGGCTTCGTCGGCGGAACCGTCGACCCGACCACCAAACTCGTGCACCTGGGCGCCCGCGAGTACGACCCGGCGATCGGCCGGTTCCTGTCCGTGGACCCGGTCATCGACGAGGCCGACCCGCAGCAGATGAACGGGTACGCCTACGCCAACAACAGCCCGGTCTCCATGACCGACCCCGACGGGCAGCTCTTCTGGTTCGCGGCCGGCATCGCGCTGCGGATCGCCCTGCGGGCCGCCGCCCGGCGCGCCGCCCAAGCCGCCGCCCGACGAGCCGCCGAGGCCGCCGCCCGGCGCGCGGCCCTGGCAGCCGCACGACGACGGGCCGCCGAGATCGCCCGGCGCAAGGCCATCGAAGCGGCCAAGAAACGGGCCGCGGAGCTGGCCAGGAAGAAGGCCGCCGCGGAGGCCAAGAAGAAGGCCATGGAGAAGGCCAAGAAGGCCGCCGAGGCCGCCGTCCGCCGCAAGGCGGCAGCGGCCCGCGCCCGAGCCGCGGCGGCCCGGGCCCGAGCCAGAGCCATCGCCTCGCGGGCCCGCGCGGCAGCGGCCCGAGCCCGCGCCAAAGCGGCGCAGAAGATCAAACGCGCGGTCACCCGGCGCGCCAAACCCGCCCGAGCCAGACCGAACCACCGGCCCACCACCCGCCGCGCCCAACAGCGCTCGACCCCGCCCAAGGCCCAGCGAAATCCCTCGACGAACAACCAGGTCCAGCCACGGAGAGGGCTGTCCGACTCGCAGAAACGCTCGATCGACGAACAGATGGGAGTGCGCCGGTACGACTCCAGCGAGCTGAGGTCGTACAGCCAGACCCAGCGCCCCGCGAAGGACTACGTGCCGCACCAGGGCACCGGGAACAGCCCCGGCTACACGCGGTACCGGTCCGACACTCCGCGTAGCGGGAAGGGCGGGAGGACCTGGCTCTGGTACATCTGGGAGGTCTTCAGGCCACCCGCCGGCCCCTGACCATCCGGCGCCCGGCCCGGCACCCTTGCCGGACCGGGCCCCTCACCCGTCACGGGGTGGGCCACCCACGCCCATCCCGTGACGGGGAGACGACGGAGATGCGACTGTCAGCGGCAAGCAGCGCCGATATCGCAGCGTTACTTGTCGCGATCCGTGGTGTCAGGAGGCACTCGATCCGCGCGGTCGTAGGCTTCCTGCGACGCTGACACGTCGCCGAGGTGCGCGATCGACCATTCTTCCAGCGCGCGCAGCGGCTCGCGCAGGGTGCGGCCCGCCTCGGTGAGCGTGTACTCCACGCGGACCGGGACTTCGGGGTAGGCGGTCCGGCGCACGAGCCCGTCGCGTTCGAGCCCGCGGAGAGTCTGGGTGAGCATCTTCTGCGAGATGCCCTCGATGCGTCGGCGCAACTCCGAGAAGCGGGCGCTGCCGTCCCAGAGGGCGCCCACGATGAGCACCGTCCAACGGTCGCCGATGCGATCCAGGATGCGGCGAGTCGGGCAGTCCGCGCGGTAGGGGCTGCCGCGGAGCACCGACTCAGCCTGAGTGGTTACCACAAAGTGCCTACTTCCTATTAGAGAGCTGCACTCATACGGTAATCGCAGGCGTCGCCCGACGCCACCCATCCCGTAGAAGGGCACCTCGTGTCTCGCATCACCGTCATCGGCGGCACCGGTTACGCCGGTTCGGCCATCGTCGCGGAGGCCGCTGCTCGCGGTCACCAGGTCACCGCGCTGAGCCGCTCGTTTCCCGACGCGCCGATCCCGAACGTGACCTATGTCCAAGGCGACGCCGCCGACGAAGCAACGCTTTCGGCACCCATCGAGGGCGCGGACGTCGTGGTGGGCGCGCTCGCCCCACGCGGCCCGCTGGCCGGCACCTTCCGCGACGTCTACGGCACCATCGCGCGTCTGGCCGATGCCGCAGGCGTACCCCTGTTCGTCGTCGGCGGTTACTCCTCCCTGCGTCCTGCGCCCGGGGCGGATCGCTTCGTCACCGACCTCAGCCACATCCCCGCAGAGTTCCACGACGAGATCCGCGCCGGGGCGGCGCTCATCATCGAGGACCTCCCGGCCACGCCCGCGACACTCGACTGGGTCTTTGTGAGCCCGGCGCTCAGGTTCGGCGCACGGATGCCCCGCGAACGACTCGGCCGTTATCGGCTCGGCGACGACGTCGCGGTTCAGCCCGAGGACGGCGGCGGGATCTCCGCCGCGGACTACGCCCTCGGGTTCGTCGACCTGATCGAGAAAGGCGAACACCACAGGGCCCAGGTCAACCTCGGCCACTGACTCCGGAAAGGTGCCGGGGTCGTCCATCGAGGGCGCGCCCAACAAGGTGGGATCTCGGTCGCGGTCGTCACGGCTTCCCGCCGCCCTCGCCGGGGGATCCGACGGTGTCGATCAACTGCTGGAGCGAGGGGTTCACCAGGGCCTTTCCGCCCACGGTCACCGTAGGGACCGTTTCGTTCCCGTCGGCGACAGAGCGCACGAACTGCGCCGCTTCCCGGTCCTTCCAGATGTTCACCTCGTGGTAACGCACATCGGTGAAGCGCAGCCGGAAACGGAGTCGCATGCAGAAGCGGCAGCCGGGCCGCCAGTAGAGGACCACACCTCCGTGATCGGCCTCCTGGAACGATCGGGCAAAGCCTCGGCGAGGCAGGTTCGCGATCAACATCCATAGCCCGTAGACCACAAGGAAACAGATCGCCGCGATGGAGAGCGCATCAGAGGCCGTCGGCACCCAAGGACCGTACCCGAGGTCCTGACCCTGCCCGTCTACTGCCCCGGCTCCGACGACGCTGACCGGGGGACGGGGTGGTGACCGATGCGCCGGGGGAGGCAAGCCGGGTGCTGTCGCGGCGATGAGTCCGGCGGTGCCCGCAGGTCTACCTCTCGACGGCAACCGACTCATCAGGAGTAAGGCATGGGCCTCATTCACATCGAGCTGTTCGCCACCCTCGACCTCGTCGGGCAGGCGCCCGGCGGCCCCGACGAGGACCCGGTGGGGTTCCCGTTCGGCGGCTGGCAGGCGCCCCTGATGGACGAGGTCGCCGGGGCGCAGGTCGGTGCCGCGTACGAGGGCACGGACGCCCTCCTGCTCGGCCGGCGGACGTATGACATCTTCGCCGCTTACTGGCCGTACCAGGAGGGCGGCGAGGACAGCGAGATCGCCACGCTCTTCAACAGCGTCCCCAAGTACGTGGCCTCCCGCGGCAGGCCCGACCTCTCGTGGGCCGGGTCCACGCGGCTGGGCCCGGATCTGGCCGGGGCAGTACGCGAGATCCGTGACCGGCACGAGCACGTGAAGGTCGTCGGCAGCCTGAACCTGGTGCAGACCCTTCTGCGCGAGAAGCTCTTCGACCGTCTCGACCTCTGGGTGCACCCGATCATGCTCGGCGTCGGGAAGAAGGTGTTCGACGGTGGCGCGGTGCCCACGAACGTCACCCTCCTGGAACCGCCGGTAGCCGGTCCGAAGGGCACCGTGTACCTGCGCTACGGGCTCGCCGATGGCACGCCCGGGACGGGGGACATGAGCGCACCCGGTCGTGGTGCCGGGCGCGACGACTGAAGCCGCCCTGCGGTAGTGGCCGGCATGGGCGAGCGGGCCCGCACATGCGCCATCTCCTGGGCGCGGACGACCTACCGGCAGTACGTCCTGCGTAAGATCCCGAGCGCCACCTCGTGGCTGCCATCCCTGTACGTCACCGTCCTGCAGCCGACCGACGACGGGCGACTGCTGATAGCGGATGTCGTCGTCAACGGCGTCCCCAGGACGCTGGCAGTCGCCCGGCGGGTGTGTCGAACCGCCGGCCCGCGTCGCTGCTGCGCGAGCGGTTCGCGGCGCTGGTGGCGGCGGAGACGGCGCTGGGTCGTGACCCGGAGCCGGAGCGCATCGCCTTCATCCGCTCCCCGGCCGAGCTGGCGGGCCTGGGCGGAGACCGGGTCGACTATCTGGAGCCGGTCGTCCGGCGGTACGGGAGCCGGGTCAGTCCATGCTGGACGCCAGGCCCACCCGGTAGGCCAGGATGACCGCCTGTACGCGGTCGCGTAGTTCGAGTTTCGTCAGGATCCGGGACACGTAGGTCTTCACGGTCTCGGTGGTGATGAACAACGCCGCGGCGATCTCCGCGTTCGACAGGCCGGCGGCGATCTGTTCGAGCACCTCCAGCTCACGCGGGGTCAGCGCGCGTACGACCTCCTCCCTGGCCTGCAGGGTGGCGGGGCGGAGGCGTTCGGCGTGGTGGCCGATGAGGGTGCGGGTGACGGCGGGGGCGAGGAGGGACTCGCCGCGGGCGATGGTCCGGACGCCCTTGATCAGCTCGGCCGGGGGCGCGTCCTTGAGCAGGAAGCCGCTGGCTCCGGCCTTGAGCGCTTCGTAGACGTACGCGTCGACGTTGAAGGTGGTGACGACCAGGATCTTCGCCGGGGTGGCGGTGCCGGGGCCGGCCAGCTGCCGGGTGGCTTCGATGCCGTCGACGATGGGCATCCGGATGTCCATCACGATGACGTCCGGGCGCAGGCGCCGGGCGATTTCGACCGCCGCGCGGCCGTCCGCGGCCTCTCCGACGACGTCCATGTCGGGCTGGGAGGAGAAAATGGTGATATATCCGGCGCGTACCAGCTCCTGGTCCTCGCAGATGAGCACGCGGATGGGCGCGTCTGTCATGAGTCGCTCCTGGACGGGATGGTGGCGCGGACGCTGAAGCCGCCTTCGGGCCGGGGCGCGGCCTGGAGGTCGCCGCCGAGCATGCGCAGCCGTGCGCGCAGCCCGTTCAGGCCGCGTCCGCTCGACGGCAGACCGGCCGGGGCGTGGCCGTCGGTGGTCACCTCGATGTCGAGGCGATCGTCGTGGTGGCGGACCATGACCGTGGTGGGCTGTCCCGTCGCGTGTTTGATCGCGTTGGTGAGCGCCTCCTGGACCACCCGGTACGCGGCCAGCTCCACGTCGACGGACCGCTGTCGCTGCTCGCCGTGCTCGGCGAGCTCGACGGGCTGGCCCGACAACCGGGCCTGTTCGACCAAGTCGCCGATCTTGCCCAGGGCGGGGGTACGGTCCGCCACCGCGGAGTCGCCGGTCGCCTCCAGCACGTCGAGCAGGTGCCGTAGCTCTGTCAGCGCCCGCCGGCCCGTGTCGCTGATGGCGGAGAGCCCGTCGCCGGCCCGGTCCGGCGCGTTGCCGACCAGGAACTGTGCCGCGTCCGCCTGGATCACCATCGCGGTCACATGATGCGTGACCACGTCGTGCAGCTCACGGGCGATCCGGGCCCGCTCGGCGGCCGCGGCGACGCTCGCGCTCAGCCGCCGGCGCTCGGCCTCTTCGGCCCGCCACCGGCGCATCCCGGCTCCGGCCATCCAGATCACCCCCAAGATGAGATAGAACGCGATGAAGTCCTGGACCCGGTTCGGCGACCCCAGGTTGTGCAGGACGACCGCCATGACGACATAGGCCCCGGTCGACACCGCCGCGAGGCCGCGCCGGAACCTGACCTGATGGGCGCCGACGGCGTACAGGGCCAGATAGAGCCCGATGCTGCCGAACGTTGGCGGATAGCTCAGCGCCTGATGAGCCATGAAGGCGGCGCCGATGATCGCGAGGCAGGCGGCGGGCCAGCGGCCGGCGATCACCAGCGGGACGGTCTGCGCCAGGGTCAGCGCCACGGCCGGCGCGTCCAGCGGGCGCACCGGTAGATCGCCGACCTGCGCTCCGATGGTCGACAGCGTCGGTACGAACGCCAGCAGGGTGAACACCGCCGCGAGGGCGCCGTCTCGCCACCAGCCTGGCCGGGCCGCGTTCGAGATCACCGGGCCAGCCTAGCGGCGGCCTGGCACCGGGCCACCGCGGCGTTGGGCGAGGACGAGCATCGGGACGGCGAGCAGCAAGCTTATGACGACGGGCACGATCGACGCCTCAAGCCCGAACCCGCCGCCGGACAGCAGCGCCGGGCCGGTGACCTCGGTGGTCAGCAGCCCCGGAGAGACGTGGCCGGAGACGGGGATGCCGAGCAGCCCTTCGGTGGTGTTCCAGGCGAAGTGCAGTCCCATCACGAACCAGATGTTGCGCCGCCAGAGGTACGCCGCCCCGAGCAGGACGCCCGCTTCGACGGCGATGGCCAGGGAGGTCCATAGCGTGGCTCCCGGATTTCCCAGGTGCAGAGCGCCGAACAGCAATGCGGTGCAGGCCACGGCCACCCGGCCGCCCCACAGCTGTTCCAGGGCCTGCAACGCCAGGCCACGGAACATCAGCTCCTCGGTGACCGCCGCGCCGATGGACACCGCGGCCACCGTGAGCACGACCGACAGTCCGTTCCCGGACCAGGAGAAGGAGTAACCGCCGAGGATCGCGATCAGGAGCGCGGACACGAGCACGAACCCCAGCCCGATCCCGGCCCCGAACAGCGCCTCCCGCCTGGCCCCGGCTCTGGCGATCTCCGGCGTGGGCCGTCCTGCGACGAAGCGCATGACCGCCCAGTAGACGGCGATCGCGGCGGCCGCGCCCACGATGATGACCACCGGGGGACCGCTCGCGGTCAGGGCCGACACCACGCCGACGCCGACCACCCCGATCAGCATCCAGACGAGCGGTAACCGGGCGATCCTGCGCATCCGGCCGTCGCGTGGCTGGGCGTTCTGTGGGGTGGGTGTCGTGCTCACGGTGACCTCCATCGGCGTCGGGCGCCGCGGTCGGCGACCCATCGAGAACGCTATGAGCTCGCCCCGGACCGGCGAATCACCAGCAGGTGGGCGATCCGGGTAGCTCTCATGGGGGAGGTCAGGTCGCAGATTCCGGGCTGAGGGCACAGCGAGCTGGGTTCAGGTCGTTCTTCATGGCGGGGGTGGGTACGAGGGCGGCGGCGCGGGTGAGCTGTTATTCGGTGATGTCTCTCGCTGCCGCACGGGCAGCACTGTAGCCAGGGAGTGAAATACTGCTGGACGAACTGCGCACGCGCCCAAGCCGCCCGAGAACTGCGCCGCGAGCGCAGCGCGAGCTGAACGTTCTGCTCCTAGACAGAGCTGTGCCCCGGCTGCGTGCGAAGCAGAGGCATAACCGGGGCTTATGGCTCGACCGTACCACCCCTCGTCCTGATAGGGAACTGCAGGAAACCGAAAGGCAGCCCTGATGCAGGAAGCCGAGGCCAGACGGCTCAGTGACCTCATGTCACCTCTGCGCATGGCCGACTACGCAATGCGCTGCGCCGACGACCCGGTCGCCGCGCTGCGGCTGCACTGGTGGAACACCGAGATCAGCGGGGCGTTCTACGGGCCGCTGCAATATTTGGAGCTGGCCATGCGCAGTGTCATGACGCGTGAGCTGGTCGCCCACTTCGTCCAGGACGACTGGTGGAACGCTCCCGGGACGCAGCTCGTCTACAGTGGCCGCCAGCGCATCAGCGTGGCCGAGCAAAAGCTACGGACCATCGGTCTGCCTATCACCCCGCGCCTCATCAGCGAAGAGCTGCCGTTCGGCTTCTACGTGTCCCTGCTCGGCCGCGGCGACGGCTACGACCAACGGCTGTGGCGCCCCGCTCTGTACCGAGCCTTCCCGGGCTATCGAGGTCCTCGCCAAAACCTGCACCGCAAGGTGGACTACCTGCGTATCTTCCGTAACAAGATCGCCCACCACGGGCCGATCCACCATCGTCACCTGACCGCCGACCACGACGCGATCCTGGAGTGCCTGCGCTTCATCGACCCGGGGTTGGCCGCGATGGTGGAGCGGCACAGCCGGGTCAGCGAGGTCCTGACCCGTCGGCCATGACCACGATCAGGAAGGCCCGCTGGCGCTGCTGGCCGGGCGGTTACCCCTGCCGGTTCGACGGACCGGTCACTCTGTGAAGACGGTCAGCACCATGTCGGATAGCGGTCAGCCGGGGCTGGAGCGGCCGTGACGCCAGTAGCCGATGAACGCGATGTCCGACTTGGGCACCCCGCGGTCGGTCACCAGATGCCGCCGCACGCCGGTGGGCAGCTTGGCCTCGCCGGCGGCCCAGGTGTAGAACGGCCCCGGTGGCAGGGTCGCGTTCCTGACCGCCTCAAGGGCGAGCATCCCCGGCACCGTCCGGGCGCCGTCCCGGGCGATCCAGTGGATCCGGACCCCTTCCGGGCGGATGACGTCCTCCCGGATGTCCGCGCTCTCGGGCACTTCCAGGAAGACCTCCGCCACCAGCGACGCGGGGGCGTGCTCCAGGATGGAGAGGATCGCCGGCAGGGCGCTCTCGTCGCCGACCAGCAGTTGCCAGGCGGCATGCTCCGGGGGCAGGTACGCGATGCCCTCGTCGAAGACGCCGGCCTGGTCGCCGGGCTTGGCCCGTGCCGCCCAGGCCGAGGCGGGACCGGTGTCGCCGTGCATCGCGACCTCGATCTCCAGCTCGCACTCCTCGGGCCGGAACCGGCGGACGGTGAAGCTGCGCACCCATGGCCGGCGCGTCTTCGGCAGGAGCAGCAGCTGCGCGAGCCACACGTCGTTCGACACGGTCGGCATCCGCAGCTCCGGCTGCCCTTCACGGGCGAAGAACAGGCGGACCACCTGGTCGTGGCCCGAGTTCTCCAGATGCTTCAGCTCGGGTCCGCCGAAGGTGAGGCGGGTGAAGCCGGGGCTGACGCGGGTGTTGTCGAGAACCTCCAAGTTGATCATCCGCCGTGTGCCCGGCCGGCGCACCTTGAACATCGTCAGGCTCCTTCGGCGGCCTAATACAGGCCGTGCTGGTAGTCGTGCTCGAGCATGGAGCCGAGTCGGGTCAGGTGGGAGCCGAGGGCGGCGGCCATCTTGCCGGCGCTCTCGGCCACCATCAGGTTGCCGATGTCGCCGCCCGCCGCGCAGGCCTCGGCGAGATGACGCTGGTCGCCGTCCCACAGCTTGCCGCGGATGACCGCCTTGCCACACTGCGAGTAGACCTCCCGTACGCGCACGACCGTGGCGAGCAGGGCCGGTTTGCCCTCGGCGCCGAGCATGTCCAGCAACTCCGGATCGTCGGTGACGAACGCGTCCCCGTTGACCCGTATGACCTCGCGTACGCCCGGCACGAAGAAGACCAGGCCCACGGCCGGGTTGCGGGTGATGTTCGTGAAGGAGTCGGCGATCTTGTTGCCCGGACGGTCGGGAACGGCCAGTGTCCATGGGTCCAGCACCCGCACCGACCCGGGCGGGTCGCCCCTGGGGCTGTTGTCCAGTTGCCCGTTCTCGTCGGCGGTGGAGACGCAGAAGAACGTGCTGTGCGCGATGAACCTCATCGCGAACTCGCCGATCGCGGGCTCCTTCTTGGCCGCGATGAACGGCATGGGGTGGCCGATGACCTCACGTACACGCGCGAGGTCGATGGGCCGATAGCGGTCGGCCGCCGTCTCGATGCTCATGGAATCTCCTCCGAGGCCTACAGGTCGAGCACGAGCCGGGAGCTCAGGGCCCGGGAAACGCAGATGTACATGCGGTCGCCGGTGGCGCGATCCTGGTCGGACAGGATGTCGTCCCGGTGGTCGGGCTGGCCGTCGAGCACGCGCGTCTCGCAGGTGCCGCACACGCCCTCCCGGCACGAGCCGGTCACCGGCAGGCCCTCGTCCTGGAGCGCGCCGAGGATGCTGCGGCCGGGCGGCACGGTGACGGTGCGATCGGATCGGGCGCACACCACCTCCACCGCGCTGTCCTCCCGGGCCGGCTTGGGGCGCGGCCTGAACCGCTCCAGGTTCAGGGCACCTGGCCGCCAGTGCGCGCCGGCGGCCTCGACGGCCGTGAGCAGGGCTTCCGGGCCGCACGCGTAGATGTCGGTGGCCTCGCGCGGCCTGTCCAGCCACTCACCCAGCGGTATCCGGCCCACCTCGTCCTCCGGATACAGGTGGACCTGCTCCGGGTAGCGCCGGAGCTCGTCGAGGAAGGCCATGGACGAGGCGCGGCGGCCGCCGTACACGAGCTGCCAGGCCGCACCCCGGTCGGCGGCCTCGCGCGCCATCGGCAGGATCGGTGTGATGCCGATCCCACCCGCGATGAACAGGTACGACTCCGCAGGCGTGAACCCGAAGTTGTCCCGTGGGCCGCGCAGCCGCACCGGCTGCCCCGGGCGCAGGAACGTGTGCACGTACTCCGAGCCGCCGCGGCTGATCCGCTCGCGCAGGACGGTGACGCGGTAGGCGGAGCGGTCCTCCGGCGAGCCGCACAGGGAGTAGTGCCGCGCGATGCCGGTGGGCAGGATGAGCTCGACGTGGGCGCCGGGCCGCCAGGGCGGCAGGTCCTGCCCGTCTGCGGCGGTGAGCTCGACGGACACCACTCCGGCGGCCTCCCAGCGGAGCTGGCGAACCACCATCGTGAGCTCCGCCTGTTGGACAGCGAGCATGATCCCCCCGAATGTTAACAGCGTTATCAAAGGCGAGCCTCACGGTAGTGTTAACATCGTTAACGTGTCAACCGGGACCGAAGGAAAACAGGCCAGAAAAGGTCCGCCACGGCCGGACGAGGTGGCGCGCGCAGCGCTCGCGCTGGTCGACGCCGGGGGCCTGGACTCGCTGACCATGCGCCGGCTGGCCGCGAGCCTGGGTGTGCAGCTTCCGACGATCTACCGGCTCTTCGACGGCAAGCAGGCGCTGCTGGATGAGATGTCGGAGATGATCCTCACCGAGGTGCTCGACCATGTCCGTCCCGGCGGCGCGGACTGGGCCGACCTCATCGCGGGCTTCGCGCGGGTGCTACGGGAGAAGTTGCTGGCCCAGCGCGACGGGGCCCGCATCGTCGGTGGCAACTACGCGGCGAAGCAGCCGACGCTGACGCTCGCCGAGATGTGGATGACGGTGATGGCCAAGGCGGGCTTCGCCGAGAAGACGGCGATGTGGAGCGGCACCACGGTCTTCTGCTACGTCCTGGGCGAGGTGCTCGAACAGCAGGGCGCGGCCGGCGACGAGTACGAAACGCTCACCGCCGCCGTGGGCGTCGGACGCTACCCCGGTCTCACGACCGGCTCCGTCGAGGGATTCCTCGACTTCGACGCCCGCTTCGAATTCGGCCTGCGCGTCCTGCTGGCCGGCCTGAAAGCGGAATGCCGCCCCATGGCCTGAAGTGTCCGGATACGGTGCAGATACCGTGAAACTATGGATCAAGGTGTGGTGTCATCGCTCGGTGGAGCGTCACACTGCGGGGCATGGCACTGGGCGACGCGAGGGCCCCTCGCTGGTGGAGGGTGCCCGCGCTCATGGCGTTCCTCGGCTGGCTGTTCCTGGGCGCCGCCTACTACTTCTACATCCCGATTTTTCACACCATCTGGCTGTTCGCCTGGCTGCTGATCGGCCTCGGGTGGCTGTCGGCCGGTGTGTGGACGTTCACCGCCGTGATCTCGTACGTGTCGATCAGGGCGTACGTCCGGGCCTGGGTGACGTTGACGCTCGCGGTGACCGTCGGGGCGGTGTTATGGACCACCGACTGGCCCATCACCAGCGTGAAGAGCATGCTTTGGCTACGCGGCGAGGCGTTCGCCGAGGTCGCCTCCGCCTACGAGAGGGGCCGGCCCCTCGTGGTGCCCGCGTGGATGAGGTCCCTGACCGTCAGCGGTGAGATACAGGCCCAGGAGAACGGACTGTACTTCCCGGTCTTCGTCGATCAGTGGCGCGCGGAAACCGGTGCCGGCTTCGCCTACATACCGGGCCTGGCGCACCCTCACCAGCTGTTCAGAACGGCGGCGGGCGACCTCGGCGCCCCTGCCCATGATCTCGGCGACGGCTGGTGGTGGGTGGAGTGAGTCAGTGCCCGCTTCGAGCCGGGCGATCGTTACATCAGGCGGTGAACCCGTCCCGGTTGGCGGTGACGAAGTCGGTGAAGGACCGGGCCGGGCGGCCGGTGAGGTCCGGAACCGTGGTGGTCACCCGGTCCTCAGACCCGCGCCGGATGTCCTCGTCAAGCCCGGCGAGCATGGCGGCGTACGCCGGCGGCAGGCCGATGGCGACGAACGCCTCGGCCATCGTGGCGGTGTCCACCGGCCGGTGCCGTACGGACCGGCCGGTGACCGAGGCGATGACGGCGGCGGTGTCGGCGTAGCTGAGCGCCTCGGGCCCGGTGATCAGGTGGTCGGCGTTGTGCGGCACCGTGTCGAGCAGTGCTCGTACGGCCACCGCGGCGATGTCGGCCGCGTCCACGAACCCCACGCGCCCTGCCCCGGTCGCGGTGACGATCTCACCACGGGTACGGATGCCGTGCGCGACGGGATGCTCACCGAGGAAGTTCTGCATGAACCACGACGGCCTGAGGATCGCCCATTCCGGCACCGTCGACCGCACCACCCGGGGCAGCATCCCGATGCCGGGCGCGTCCTCGGGCAGCGCGGACGAGCTCAGCAGGACCACCCGCCGCACCCCGGCGTGGACTGCGCCGGCCAGGAAGGCTTCGACCAGCGGCGCCGGCTCGACGGCGCTGCCCGGGGCGATGAGGTAGATCCGGTCGACGCCGGCCACGGCCGTGCGGTAGGTGTCCGGCTCGTCCCAGTCGAACCGGACGTGGTCGCCGGTGACCGGTTTCCTGGTGGCGATCCGTACGGCGGCGTCCTGCTCGCGCAGCATGGCGGCGACCCGGCTGCCGGTGGTGCCGGTGCCGCCGGTGACCAGCACGTTCATGCGGTCCGCCCGTCGGCGAAGGCGGCCGTCAGCTCGTCCGGTCCGCCCATCGCCTCGGCGGCGGCCAGGGGGTTCCAGTAGTCGCGGTAGTGCATGATCTCGCCGTCGCGTGCCGTGACGACCGCGACGTAGCGCATACGGTACGGCCGGCCGGTGCTCACCACCACGCCCGCTGCCTCGAACTCGGCCACGACGACGTCCGGGTCGGCCGTCTCGTGCACGGTCTGCTCGGCAATCGCCTGGACGTCCAGCAGGTCCGGATAGCCGCGCAGGTACTCCTCGACGGCGGCCCGGCCGTCCAGCCGCGCCGGGTAGTTCGGCGGGGCGAACGGGAACTCGAAGGCTCCATCGACGGCCCAGAGCCCGGCGTAGCCGGCCATGTCCTTGGCCAGCAGGAGCCGGAGCGATTCGGCGAACAGTTCGCGTGCGGTACGACGTGGTGTGGTCATGGTGCGACTCCTGATCGGGGAAGGGGTGGCACCTTGACTATAGGACAGGACGGGACCGTCTCGTCCACTTGATATGCTCGCGGTCATGACCGAACGCACCCGTCGTACCCCCACCGGGGCCGCGATCCTCCAGCCGAAGATCACCTCAGCGATCATCGAAGCCGTGCTGGACGAGCTGGCCGAGCACGGCTACGCCAGGCTGTCGATGGAGGCGGTGGCCAGGCGGGCGGGCGTGGGCAAGAGCGCGCTCTACCGCCGCTGGCCGTCCAAGCAGGACATGGTGATGGCGGTGCTGGCGGAATTCAGCGTGCCGCTGGCCGAGATGCCGGACACCGGATCGTTGCGCGGTGATCTGGTCGCGGCCCTGCACGCCATCCACGGCTGGCTGACCCACCCGCGCTTCTCGCTGATCCTGCCCGACCTGACCGTCGAGGCCGCACGCAACCCGGCCCTGGCGGAGGCCGTACAGGCTGCCATCGGCGATCCCCGGCGAGCCCTCGGCGCGGACGTCCTGCACCGCGCGGTCGAGCGCGGCGAGCTACCCGCCGGCCTGAACCTCGACCTCGCCCTCGACCTGATAGCCGCACCGCTCTACTGGCGTCTGCACGTCCGGCTGGTCCCCATCGAGCCCGGCTACCTCGACGACCTCGCCGAACACCTCATGTGCGCCCTCGCCGCCCAGGTCTGAGCGGCTCAGCGGCGACGGCTGCGGACGAGCTCGTTCCGGCGCCAGACCAGGGGGCGGAGCTCGGCGGCTTCGGCGGGGACGGACCCTTCGGCGAGCACCTCCCTGCGGGAGACCGTGGCGTCGGACACCCGCCGGTGATAGTCGCGGAACGTCTGCACCTCGCCGTCACTGCGGCAGAGCTCCCACTTCGGCCCGGCCAGCTCGGTGTACGACATGCCCTCGTGCGCGTAGTCCGCCATCGTGGCCACGCTCAGTGCCCAGGAGCGGAGCAACGAGGCAGAGCCACGTAGGTTGAGCAGCCCGCCGAATTGTTCCACCTCGGCGGCGCGGACATCCTCGCCCGGATGCCACTGCTGCCACCAGGTCCTGTCGGCCCGTCGGTCGTGGTACTCGCCGACCGCCCCGGCCAGTCCCCACGTCTGCCACCGGACGGTACCGGACATGGCCCCGGGTACGGCGAGGCGCCGGCTGAGCTGCCGGGCGGTGCGCGCCGGCAGGTACGTCAGCTCGGCGGGGACGAGGGCGATGGGGCTGCCCTGCTCGGCGTCGAACGGGTTGGGGTCGATGAACCGCCGATCGATGATCACCACGGTGTCGGGCCGCCGCTGGAAGGACAGCCCCCACAGCAGGCGGCTGAGCAGCACCGCGCCATGCGGATCGGAGAGGACGTGCCAGGTCCCGTGGTAGTGGTTCGTGGAGAACCGGGCCTGGGTGCCGGGCCGCAACGTGATCACCGTGTAGTCCCGGCCATCGGCCCGCAGCTGTCGCCGGTGCAACTTGAGCCGCTCACCGACCTCACGCGCGCCGCCCGGCCTGAGCCGCTTACCCTCCGGCACGATCCACCCTCGACATGGGACCTCCTGTAAGTCAGGTCCCCACATCTACCAAGCCGCCAAAGCGGGACACAACGGGATTTCGCCAGAGGCCGTTGGCTTTCGCTTGCCACTGACCCCGAAACTCACCCGGCTCCGAGTACCTCCTCGAACGCTTCGCGGGCCGGCGCGGCTCGATCCAGTCTCACTGAGCAAGCGAGCTGAAGAACTCCGTCAGTACGGGCGCGAGCGCCTCCGGTGCCACGTCGTGGGTCTGGCCGTCGAGGGTCCGGTGCTCCGCCGTGGGCAGCGCGTCGGCGGTGGCCTTCGCGGCCTGCTGAAGCCCGTGCGGGCTGGCCCCACCGGCGAGGAGCAGCGCCGGAACGGTGATCGCCGATGCCAGGTGCCGTGGGTCGGCGAGGATCTCGTCGTCGTAGGCGAGCGTCGGCGCGATGGCCTCCAGCGTGGCCCAGCCCGGCTGGGACCTGATGCCGGCGATGACCTGCTCGGGAATGCCGACATGAGTCATGAACAGGGCCACGGCGTCCCCCCGTCGCCCGGCGTCGAGCAGTTCGTGGAGTCGTTCGGTGTACGCCTCGTTCCGCGATCCGGCGTCGGCCAGGAACGGCGGCTCGTACAGCGCCAGCCCGGTGATCCCGGGACCCGCCGCCGCGGTCGCCAGGGCGAGGGCCGCGCCGGAGGAGAGGCCGTAGACGTACTCCTCCCCGCCCGCCCGCGCGATGAGGGCCTGCAGGTCCTCGACCTCACGGGCGACCGCGTACGGCCTGGTGTCGGAGCTCTCACCCCGGCCGCGCCGGTCGTAGAGGTGAACGGTGAAGGTGTCCCGCAGGAGCGCGGCGAGTGGCCGCATCGGTCCTGCGGCGCGGTGGCACATCGCCCCGTCGACCAGGATGAGCGGCGGACCGTCGCCGGTGCGCTCGTAGGCGATCGTGGTGCCGTCGGCTGAGGTCACTGTCGGCATCAGGTGCTCCCTTGTCCCTGTAGGCCCGCCAGGTAGGCGTCGAATCGGTCGAGGCTGGTCGCGAAGCCCGCCCTGGCCTCGGCGCTGAGGTACGCGGCCGGCACGTTGGTCTGATGGGTGACCACCTCGGTCCGCCCGTCGCGCAGGTCGGTGAAGGTGATCGCGGTCCGCATGCCGCCTTCGACGCCGGGCTCGATCCACACCAGCCGCTCCGGGCGACGCACCTCGACGTAGACGGCTTTCATGGTGTACGTGCTGCCGTCGGCGTCGTTGACCATCGTGGTCTCGAAGACGCCGCCCGGCCGCAGGTCGATGGTGATGCCGCCGACCGGTGTGGTGGTCCCGGCCGGTCCCCAGAAGTGGGTGAGGTGCTCGGGCGTCGTCATGCAGTCGAAGAGCAGCTCGGGGGAGGCACGATGCACCCGCCGGTAGGTCAGCTCACCGATCTCGGTCATGCCGTCGTCTCCCCGGCGCATGGTTCCCCGGTGCGCGGTCTCCCGGTGCGCAGGGCAGCCAGGTGCTCGTCGAGCCGGTCATGGCGCTCGGCCCAGACCTGCCGGTGACGGGCGATCCACCCGGCGGCCTCGTCGAGGCGCTCGGTGTCCAGCACGCACGGCCGTGACTGCGCGGTACGCGTACGGGAGATCAGGTGGGCCCGCTCCAGCACCTGCACATGCTTGGAGATCGCCTGCTGGGTGATCGAGAAAGGCTCGGCGAGCTGGTTGACCGTCGCGTCGCCGTGCGCCAACCGCTCCAGGATCGCCCGCCTGGTGGGGTCGGCCAACGCCGAGAACACCAGGCTCAACTCATCTTCGATGACTGTCACACCTCCGACCATACGTACAACCACCCGTTTGCACAACCATTGGGTTGTACGTGCGCGTCTCAGTGTGCGGGGGTACGGTGCCAGCAGGTCGTCCTGGAGGTGGTAGGTGACGCGAAGGAGCCCGGTGGGCGCCGAGCAGCGGCGGCGCTGGTCACCCGGGAGCATGATGGCCCGGCTCGACGACGAGACGCAGACGCGGCTGCTCCGGCTGGGCGAGTGCCGCTACCAGGACCCCGGCGAGGTGCTGATCAGCCAGGGCGATCCGGCGGCCGACACGGTCTGCCTGCTGCAGGAGACGCGGGGCGGGCTGTGCGCCAAGGTCACGGCCGATCTGGACAACGGGGTCGAGGCGCTGCTGGGCATCATGGTCAGCGGAGACCTCATCGGCGAGATGGCCGTGCTGCGCGAGGTGCCCAGGTCGGCGACGGTGACCCTGTGCTCGCGGACGCTCGTTCACCGGATTCCGTCGGCGGCCTTCCTCACGCTGGCGCGCAGCGTCCCGTCGCTCTCCTCTGCGCTGGCGAAGACGCTCGCCGACCGGCTCGACTGGGCCGACCGCCGCCGCCTGGACATGATCGGCTACGACGTGCCGGTACGGGTGGCCCGGGTGCTCCTCGACCTGGCGGGCCGGCACGGGCGACCCGTCTCCGAGGGCACGGACGTGGGCGTTCCCCTGGCCCAGCACGAGCTGGGGCGGCTCGTCGGGGCCGGGGAGGCCGCGGTCAGCAAGGCGATGCGTGAGCTGAAGGAGGAGGGCCTGATCAGGACGAGCTACCGCAGGGTGATCCTGATCGACGCCGAGCGCCTGGGCGCCTACGGGTCCTGACACCCGCAGCCGCCCGGGGAGCGGCGTAGAGCGGCGCCCCCGGCCGAGGGCAGCGGCGTCAGCCTGCGCCGCCGTCCAGGGCAGTGGCCTCAGCCTGCGGTGGCGTCAGCCTGCCGCCGCGCCCAGGGCGATGGCGCCGATCGTGTTCACCACCATCAGGCAGGTCCACGGGATCGACCGGGCGATCCGGCGGTGCTTGCGCGCCGCGATCTCACTGAGCAGCCGGACCGTCGCCCACGCCTCCTCGGCCTGCTGGGCCGGGTTGCCGTGACCGGCGTTCCGTGAGGGACGGTTGACGATGCTGAACCTGCTCGGCCGGTCGGTCGGCCGGAGGTCGGGGCGCAGCGCCTGGACCAGGTGGTAGCCGGAGGCCACGAAGCTGACGGCGAACGCCGCGAGCAGCACCAGGCCGACCAGGCCGATCCAGTCGCCGCCGCGCACGATCGCGAACACCGGGCCCATCTGGGCGGCGAGCATCGAGGCCCCGCCCGCCTGGACCACGATGAGGACGCCGGCCTTCGTGTCGGCGTGCTGGACGTAGCTCTGGCACACGGTCGCGGCGGTGAGCGCGCTGACCACTTCCTCATGTCCCGCGTCGGGCGCATTGATCTTCATGTCTCCATGAAAAGCCGCCATACCGATTTCATCTGTGTCGTATTACATGCTCGCTGGGCGGATCGACATTAGGTGCCGTGAATCGCCTAGTTGTAGGGAATCTTGGTGGTGGTACCGTCCCATACTGGTCGACCGGGTGCCCTTACCGATGGACCGGAACCTCAATGAGGAGGATCGAAAAGAAAATGCACGAAGGCACATATGCCCGCAGGCTACTTATCTCTAGCGATACAGCCGGATATGGCTCTGGAACGGACAAAAGGCACGAGGCGTTTCAGGCGGGCTTCGTGGCGGCGCACGAACGCGCCGCCGTGGCCGCCGGCCGGGATCGGGGGCGGTGGGACGTCCATCCCGAAGGGGACGGTGAGCTGGCGGTGCTGCCGCCGACCGAGTCGGAGCCGGCGGTCGTCGACGACTACGTCCGCGCCCTGGCCGAGGCGCTGCGGCGGCGTAACAACGGGCTCGCCGTCGAGGACCGGCTGAGGCTCCGGGTCGCGGTGCATTTCGGCGTGGCCTATCCCGCGGCCAACGGATTCGCGGGCCAGGCCGTGGTAGAGGTAAGCCGGCTGATCGCATGGCAGCCGCTCAAGCGCGTCCTTCATGACAACGAGAATGCGAATCTGGTTCTAATACTCTCCGGCCGAGTGTTCTCCGAGACGGTACGCCAGGGCCACACCTCCTATGCGGTCGACGCGTTCACTCCCGTACGAGTGCGCGAGAAGGAGTTCGACGGGGAGGCGTGGATCTGGTCACCAGATATCGACGTACGGAAACTGTCGTACTTAACGGAACCGGCACAGCCTCGCGGCGACAAGCCTGCCGGAACCTCCGTCGTCCAGACGGCTGAAGTGATCACCAACAACTCCGGCCCGGTGGACGCCCGTGGGGCCGTCTTCGGCGTCTCGCGCGGCTGAGCGGCCCGCCATGACCACGGACCAGCCCTACGAGCAGGGCGAGCCTTCTCCCCGGCAGGAGACCAGGGAGCCCGCGTCCGACGAAGGAGAGCGGCCGCCGTCCCCGCCGGAGGAGCATGACGAGTTCGACGAGGGGCTGCTCGACCAGAACGCCACGGTCATCAACAACTTCTTCGCCGATGTGGACGCCGGGGGCGCGACGTTCGGCGCGGGCGGCAGACGCTCGTCCCGCGCGGCGGTCGGCCGGCTGCCCGCCACCGACGTGGCCGCCTCGCTGCGCGGCTTCATCGAGCCTCCGGCGTGGGCCCGCGCGGTGGCGGTGCTGCGCGAACAGCACGTCCTGGTGCTCTGCGGCCGGGAGGAGAGCGGCCGCTGGACCGGCGCGGTCGCCGCGCTGGACGCGATGGGCCTGGACGGCGACGGGATCTGGATGTACTCCCCCTCGACGTCCCTGGCCGAGCTGAACGCCGGCCAACGTTTCCAGGCGCGCCATGGCTACCTGCTGCACGACTGGATCGAGGCCACCGGGGACGTCTCGGTGCGCCGTTTCGAGCTGGAGACGCTGGCCAGGAAGGTGGCCGAGGCGAGGGCGTACCTGGTGATCACGGTCCGCGCCATGAAGGGGCGCAGGCCGTTCGACAAGGTGCAGATCGACTGGGAGCCGCCCAATCCGGGCGCGCTGTTCGACGCGCGCCTGGCCGGGGTCGCGCCGCCGGAGCGCGAGCGGGACGCCCTCGCCCGGCTCCGGCTGCACGCGGAGAAGCTGGTCGCTCCCGGCCCGGTCACCGCGCTCGCCGAGCGGGTGGCCCAGGGGACCGAGACTCCGTCGCGGATCCTCGCCGACGTGGAGGACGAGGTGGTCGCCGGGTGGTTCGGCCGCGAGGATCTCAAGCGGGCGGATGTGCTGGCGGTGTGCGCCGTGGCCTTCGCCCATGGCGCCCCTGAGCGGGTGTTCGAGCAACTCCTCGCCGATCTGGTCGCCACCTGGGACCAGTTCGGCGCCGACAAGGGTCTCGACGTGCGCAGGCAGGACGACGAGCGGCTGCCGCAGACCAGGGCCTTGTGGAGCGGTGGACACCCGCTGATCAACGTGGTGGTCGACACCGACGCGGGGTTCGGCGGCGAGCGCCGGGTGGTCTTCCGTGGCGAGCACTACCGGGCGCAGGTGATCGCCGCGCTGGCCCGGCACTACGGCTACGAGCTCTGGCAACCGCTGAGGCAGTGGATTCGGGGGCTCGCCGACGCGGACATCGAGGTGCAGTTCCAGGCGGCCGTCGGAGTCGCCCTGCTCGTCAGGGCCGACCCTGCGGAGGTCAAGGAGTCCTTCCTGGACGAGTGGGCGGCCGGGCGGATGTTCGAGCGGCTCGCCGCGGCCAACGTGCTGGCGTTGCTGTCGATGGAGGACGACTTCGCGCCCATCGCGCTCGACCTGGCGCTGTCCTGGGTGCGGGACGCCGGGCAGGAGCGCGCGATGACGGCGGCCATCGCCTTCGGCAACGGCATCTGGATCCGCTACCCGACGGACGCGCTCAAGTGGCTGTGGTTCCTGGCGCTGCGCGGCGTCCGGGTGAGCGTCGTGGCCAGGCGGTCGCTGATGCTGCTCTTCCGCCAGGCGGCCGAGCACGGTGAGGCGGTCGCCGCCCTCACGATGCTGGCGCGGCTCGCCGGCGAGGAGGTGGACGGCGCGGTCGGCACCAGGCGCACGCGTACGGCGCTCGCCGCCGTGACGGACATCCTGACCGCCGCCTGCCTGTCGGACCCGGGCGTCCCCCTGCCCACCCAACTGCTGTCCACCCACCCGGAGAGCGCGGCGCCGCTGGGCGTGCTGTGGGCCGGGTGCCTGGCCAGCAACCACCACCGGGTGGCGGCCGTACGCGCGTTGAAGATCTCCCTGACCGCGCTGCGCGGGCGTGCGGAGACGATCGCGGCCGTCGCCGCGCTCGGCGCGGCCGTCTGGCGGGCGCTGCCGCCCGAATGGCACCCCATCGTGGAGCGTGACCTCAGACGTGCGCTCTCCGGACCTGATGACGGCACCGCGGCGCTGCCTGCCCGCGACCTCGTCAACGCCCTTCTCGCCGCCGGAGTCCGGCGATCCTCATAGGAGAACACCCCTCATGGGAGAACATCGCATGCAGACCGCGAGTCCATATCCCGTCATCGCCGAACGCAGCCTGCGTCCGGTCCCCAGGAAGCTGCTGAGAGGCGCTCGCCGAGATCGAGCTGAGCTGCCGGAACAGCCCCCTGGAACGGTCCTGGTCTTTCACACGAAAGGGGGTTATCAGGCGTTCGCCGAGCGCCGGCATCTGACGGGCTCGGAGGAGGCGGTGGTCCAGGCCGTCGCCGTGAGCGTGGTGGACGTGCGGGGCCGGTACGTCCTGGTCGGCGTCCCCATCCCGTCGTCGGACCTGGCGCACGACTTCCCCGTCCAGGTGACCTTCCGCTGCACCGTCAAGGACGCCGCCAGGGTGGTGGAGGAAGGACTGCGGGACCTGCACATGCTGCTCGGCGCCTACCTCAGGGAGGACCTCGAACTGCAGAAGATGGGCCTGGAGTGGGGCATCGAGGGGATCCACCGGCTCCGCCCGCTGGTCGTCGCACGGGTCAAGGCGTTCTTCGAGGTGGTGCCTCCCCAGGTCGAAGGCGTCGAGGTGGCGCTGTCCAGCGTGGACGTGCTGCTGCCCGCCGACGTCAAGGATCATGCCAGGGGCATGAAGGGCATGCGCTGGGAGGAGGAGGCGAACGACCTGCGCGCGGCGATCGAGTCCAAGGACGTCGCCCGCATCGAGGCGTTCCTGCACCGGGGCAACGCCGGCAGGCTCGCGCTCGGCATCAGCCGGAACGCCGTGCCGATCGCGGACGCGGTCACCATGCTCGGCGCGGTGGAGGAGCAGCAGGCCGCCCGGATCTTCGAGGTGATCAGGGCGCTGCCGGAGGGCGCGCTGGACTTCCTGCCCATCGACACCCGCGCGCTCTTCCAGGAGGCCATGCGGGTGGCGGGCGTGAACTCCTCCGCAACGTCCGAAGCGCCGCCCATTGAGCAGCGTGGGGCCGGCAAGCACAGCGAGCCGCGCCCGCTGGGACTGGAGGAGTCGGATGACTGAGTCCCCTCCCCCCGCGCACCGGCGGGGACGGGGGCCGGACCCGGCGACCTGGCGGCGGCGGCTGGCCGTGGGGCGGCGGCTGCGCATTCTCACCGGGGTGAACGAGGGCATCCTCGACCGGGTGCCCCTGGAGCGCACCCACTACACCGGGCTCGGTGGCGTCGTCCTGGGCACCTCGCTGATCGCTGGGCTGGCCATGTGGTTCTTCCTCGCGCAGGTGCTCGACGGGCACCACCTGTGGGCGCTCCCGCTGGTGGTGGCCTGGGCGCTCATCGTGCTCAACATCGACCGCTGGCTGGTGTCCAAGTCGAGCGGGATGTGGACGCGCAGGCTGCTGATGCTGGTGCCCCGGCTGCTGCTCGCCGTCGTGCTGGGGATCATCGTGGCCGAGCCCATGGTGCTGCGCGTCTTCGAGACCGCCGTGGAGCAGCACATCGTGGACGAACGAGCCGAGGCGCGCAGCGCGCTGCGCGCCAAGCTGGTGTCCTGCAACCAGCCACCTTCCGGTACGCCCGCGCCCGCGAGCTGCGGAGCCGACTCCCTGCTGCTGTCCGACACCCCCGTGGAGTCCGTACGCGAGCTGAAGGGCGCGGAGAACGCCGTCAAGAAGGAGGAGCAGGCGCTCGCGGCGCTGAACACCAGGCACGCCCGCATGAACGAGAGCGCGAAGAACGAATGCGCGGGCGAGGAAGGGGACGGGCTCAGCGGCCGGATCGGCAAAGGCCCCCGCTGCTACCGACTCTATGCCGACGCGGACAGATTCGCCCGAGTGAACCGCATCGAGGAGCGGGTCGCGGCACTCGACCGGGACAAGGCACGCGTCGAGCAGCTGAGCCGGCGGCTCGCCACGGAGGAGAACGGCTTCCAGGGGAAGATCGACACGGCCATCGCCCTTCGGGTGGCCGAACTGCCGCTGCCCACCGCCCCCATCGGCCTGCTGGAGCGGATGGGCGCCCTGCACGAGATCACCGACCGGAACGGCTTCCTGCTCACCGCGACCTGGCTCTTCCGGCTGTTCCTCATCCTGGTCGACTGCCTGCCCGTGCTGGTCAAGCTCATGGGCGGGGCCACGGTGTACGACAGGCTGGTCGAGGCGGAGAACGAGAGCCGCAAGCGGGTGTACGACGAGACGCTCCGCAACAGGGAGCACGCGGAGCTCGGTGACCTGCGGCTGGAGCGTGAGCGCAAGGCGGAGGAGCTGCGCAGGCAGTCCCAGGATCTCCAGCTCGACCGTCAGCGGGACACGGCGCACGCCCGGTCCCGCATCGAGGACCTGATCAAGGAGCGGCAGGCCGACCTGCTCGGCAGGCCCAAGTCCATGAGCAACGGCTCCTTCCACTCCTTCGGAGCCTGAGACCGCCGAGGAGGAGGGCGGGTATGCAGGGCCGCCCTCCTCCCGATGTGTGCGTAATGCTTCCGGCATTCCGGACGTGGGGTGAGTGTTAAGGACCCCACGTGAGGAGACCGGATGGGAGCCGATCCCGAGGGCAGGTTCGAGGAGATCTACGGATCTTCGTATCTGCCCGGTCAGGAGCGGCAGGTCGGGTGGAGATGGCATTGCGCTCCGCTGACCGAGTGGGACGGGGTCAGTGGCCGGCTGAGTCCCTGATGCGTGCGACGTACTCCCGCCACCAGGAGGCGTCCGCGTCGGACGGGAACGACGCGTCGCCGGGGAACTGGCCGCCCGAGCCATCGAGCAGCTCGCGGACGATGTCGGCGTGCCCGGCGTGCCGCGCGGTCTCCCCGATCATGCGCAGCACGATCTGGCGCAGCGTGGCCTCCCGCCTGCCCTCCTTCCACCAGGACACCGTGCCGACGTGGTCGAGCTCCAGCGTCTCGATGGTCTCGTCGGCGTGGGCGCGGGCGCGCTGGTAGAGGCCGACGATGTAGTCAGTGGACTCGCCGGGTGCGACCCACATGTCGGCGCCGTCCCAGACGCTGCCGTCGTCCATCCACGACATCCGCTCCGGCGCGGGCCGGCCGAACGAATCGCCCAGATAGCCGTACTCCAGGCCGGCCAGGTGCTTGACCAGGCCGAGCAGGTTGGTGCCGGTGGGGGTCATCGGCGTGCGCAGCTCGGCGTCGCTCAGGCCGTCGAGCTTGTAGACCATGGCGTCGCGGAACTCCCGCAGGCTCGCGAGCAGCAACTCTTTCTCCGTCATGCGCGACTCCAGGGGCTCGGATCGTCAGGCGCGATCGTAGTGACGGGAACCGACACTTCTGGACCTGCGCTAGAGGGCCGACTCGCGGGCGTCGAGCAGCTCGTGCAGGTGAGCCCGGGACCAGGCGCACATGGCGGCCATCGGCTCCAGGAGCGTGCGGCCGAGCGGGCTCAGTTCGTACTCCACCCGTGGCGGGATCTCCGGGTAGACGGTGCGCGTGACCAGCCCGTCGCGCTCCATCGCCCGCAGCGTCGCGGTGAGCACCTTCGGCGTGATGCCGCGCAGGGGAACCTGCAGCTCGGAGAAGCGCCGAGGCCCTGACCTCAGGCACACGATGATCTTCGCCGTCCATTTGTCGCCGATGCGGATCGGCGGCTTCTCGGCCGAGCATGCGCTGAACATCTCAGGATCAAGTGGCTGCTTCACCTCGCCCAGCGTACGTAACTATCGTTGCGGGAACCTAGGGGTCAGCGACTAGCGTCCGCGGCAGTGGCCGGCGACCAGGCCGGCGATCAGACCGGCGACCAGGCCAGCACTGCCGAACGGAGCATTCCATGAGCGAGATCGTCATTTTCGGCGCGGGTGGCCGCGCGGGCCGGCACGCGGTCGCGGAGGCCGTCGCGCGCGGCCACCGGGTCACCGCGGTCGTCCGCGATCCGGCCGCGTACCAGGATCTGGCCGGTGACGGCGTGGCCCTGGTCGGGGGCGACGCCACCGACGCCGACAGCGTCGCGGCCGTCGCCGCCGGGCACGACGCGGCGATCAGCGCCGTCGCGCGGCTCGACACGCCGTCGGAGGAGTTCTTCGTGGGTACGGCGAACGCCCTGCTCGACGGGCTGGCCCGAGCCGGGGTCGGCCGGCTCGTGCTGGTCGGCATCGGCACCACCCTGCAGGTCGCGCCCGGGGTGATGCTCCTGGACACACCTGGCTTCCCCGCCGACGCGCGGACGTTCTCACTCGGTCACGCGGCGGCGCTGGAGGCGCTGCGTGCCGCGCGGACCGGTGTGGACTGGGTGGTGCTCGCGCCGCCGCCCACCCTTCTGGACGCCGAGGCGGCACGCACCGGCCGCTACCGGGTCGGCGGCGACCAGGTGGTGCCGGCCGAGGACGACGTCCTCTTCCCCTACGCCGACCTCGCGGCGGCCCTCGTCGACGAGATCGAGGCCCCGAAGCACCACCGGGCCCTGGTCGCCGTGGCACGCTGATTCCCTGCGGGGAATTGTCCGGCTTCGCGTCTTCCCGGAGCATCGGTCGAGTACCGATCGAAGGAGAAGGCATGACCGACATCGACCCCCAGGACCTGGCCGACCGCTACATCGCCGTCTGGGTCGAGCCCGACGCCGAGCTCCGCCGTAAGGCCATCCAGGAGTTGTGGGCCGACGGCGGGGCGCACATCCTGCAGCCGCCCCAGGAGATCCGGGAGGTCGCCGCCAAGCTCGGCTTCGACCGCCCGACGCTGGAGGCGCACGGCCACGAGGAGATCGAGCTGCGGGTGACCCGGAGTTACGCCGACTTCGTCGCGCCGGGCGAGTTCACCTTCCGACCGGCCGGCGACGCCGTCCGGCTCAGGAACGTGGTCAAGCTCGGCTGGCGGATGGTCCCCGTGGGCGGCGGCGACCCGGTCGGGGGCGGGCTGGACGTGCTGGTCCTCGACCGGGACGGCCGAATCGCCGAGGACTACATGTTCCCCGGCGCATGACCCGGCAGGGTCATCGACCTCGCAGGGCGCGAAAGCCTCGCAGGGCGCGAAAGCCTCGCCCGGCGCGAAAGCCTCGCCCGGCGCTAAAGCCTCGCCCGGCGCGCAAGGGTGAGCGAGGCGTCATGACCCGGCCAGCAGCGCCGCCGTGGCCGGGTCGGCGGGCAGGAAGGCCTCCAGCCTCAGCTCCGCCACCGTGACGTCGAGCGCGGTCGCGAACGTGGTGATCGTGGTCGTCAGCCGCAGCTCGCCCCGCGCCGTGCGCAGCACCATGGGGGCGGCGAACCCCACGTGATCCGGCCCGGGTGAGGGCTCCGGCACATACCCCGACAACTCGTCGTACAGCTCGTCCCGGGGGAGCCGGTCGAGGATGTGCCGCGCCCACCCGGCCAGGTTCGCGATCCGCGGTGCCAGCCCTTCGGGGTGCAGCGAGAGGCGCAGCACGTTGACGGGAGGGCGCAGCAGGTGTGCGGCGACGCCCTCGGTGAGCAGCTCGAAGGCGTCGTTGGCGAGCACCAGGTCGTGACCGGCGTCCACCACGATCGCCGGATAGGGCAGATGGCCGGTCAGGATGTGCCCGAGTGCGGCGCGTACGTGCGCCAGGCTCCCGTCGTCGAGCGGCGTGCGCGGGTAGACGGGGGCGTAGCCGGCGGCGAGCAGCAGCTCGTTGCGCTCACTGAGCGACAGCTCCATCGACTCGCCCAGCCGCACCACGAGGGTCCGGCCGGGCCGGGACCGGCCGGTCTCGATGAAGCTGAGGTGGCGCTGGGTCGTGCCCGAGCGGAGGGCCAGGTCGAGCTGGCTGAGGTGGCGGCGCCGGCGGGTCGCGCGCAGAGCCTCGGGGAAATCCACGAATCCAGTTTGCCCCGGAGAAAGGACTTGTCCGCCTTCGGCAAGAACGTTTTAATCCGATCTAAGGGGGCCGCGTCAAGGGAGTCATGTGTCGATCTTGCGCGGTACGGCGTGGCCGGTCTCTCTGGCGTACGCGGTCTTCGTTCTCGTCGGGTTGAGCGCCGGGGTGGCCGGCGTGCTGCTGCCCGCCCAGATGGCCGACTACGGCGTGGACAAGCCCACGATCGGGATCACCTTCTTCACCTTCTCGGCCGGGTTCATGCTCGCCGGGTCCACCGCCGGGCCCCTCGTGCACCGGTTCGGCACCCGCCTGGTCCTGATCGCCGGTGGGGGCGCGTACGTGCTGGCCGCCCTCTACACCGGCGTCCGGCCGCCGTTCGCCGCCTTCCTGGCCGTGCAGGTCCTGGCCGGCTACGGCACCGGCCTGCTGGAGTCGGTGCTCAACGTCTTCCTCGCCAGGCTGCCCTCGGCCACCACGCTGCTCAACCGGCTGCACGCCTTCTTCGGCGTCGGCGCGCTGCTCGGGCCGCTGCTGGCCGTGTGGATGCTGCGGTTCATGCCCTGGCCGGCCGTGTGGGTGGTGCTGGCCCTGGTGTGCGTGCCGCTCGTGGCCGGGTTCGTGCTGGTCTACCCCAAGCGGGACGACGACGGCATGATCCACGAGCCGTCGCCCGCGACGCCGGTCAGGAGCGGGCTGCTGGCCACCGTGATGCGTTCCCCGGCGGTGCTGCTCGCCTGCGCGTTCCTGGCCGTGTACGTCGGGCTGGAAGGCGGCGTGGGCAGCTGGGGGTTCACCTACCTCGTCGGCGAGCACGCCCAGTCGGAGCTGACCGCCGGCTACACCGTCAGCGGCTACTGGCTCGGGCTGACCGCCGGCCGCTTCCTGATCAGCCCGATCGCCACCCGGATCGGCTCGACCACCACCGGCATGACCTACGCCTGCCTGGGCGGCGTCGCGGCCGCGATCGGGCTGGTCTGGCTGGCGCCGGTCGCGGGCGTGGCCGCCGCCGGGTTCGTGCTGCTCGGGTTCTTCCTCGGGCCGCTCTTCCCGACGGCCATGGCGGTGGTGCCCTATCTCACCGAGCCCCGGCTGGTGCCCACCGCCATCGGCGTCATGAACGGCCTGTCCGTCGCGGGCTCCGCCGGGCTGCCGTGGCTGGCGGGCGCCGTCGCGCAGGGCGCCGGGGTGTGGACCCTGATGCCCTTCGTGATGATCCTCGCCCTGCTCCAGCTGCTCATCTGGTGGCGCCTGGTCGCGCGGATGTCGGCCCGCTAGGTGCGGGTGTAGTTGGGGTCCATGGTCTCGTGGGCCCGGTGGAGCAGGTCCATCAGCTTCTCGTCCTCGCGGATCTTCTTCCGGTACTTCTCCGGCAGGGTCCGCAGGTGCTTCTCCTCCGCCAGGAGCCTGCGGTAGGTGTCGGCGCACTCCTCCGGGTCGCACTGCGGGTCCAGCAGCCGGGTGGCGTAGCGGCGGGCGGCCGAGGACAGGTTCTGGGCGCGGCCCTTACGGCTGACCAGGGAGGCGATAACGGTGATGACGAGGACGCCGATGATCACTGTCAGCGACAGGCCGGTCGAGATCTCGACGACCGGCACGGGCTCGCCCTCGTTGATGAACGGGACGTTGTTCTCGTGCAGGGCGTGCAGGACGAGCTTCACGCCGATGAAGGCCAGGATCGCCGCCAGCCCGTAGGTGAGATAGATGAGCCGGTCCAGCAGCCCGTCGATGAGGAAGTAGAGCTGGCGCAGCCCCAGCAGGGAGAAGGCGGTGGCGGTGACCACGATGAAGACGTTCTGCGTCAGCCCGAAGATCGCCGGGATGGAGTCCAGCGCGAACAGCAGGTCGGTCCCGGAGATGGCCACCATGACCAGCAGCATCGGCGTCAGGACGCGCTTGCCGTCCACCATGGTCGTCAGCTTGTCGCCGTCGTAGTGATCGGACGTGCGCAGGAACCTGCGGGCCAGGCGGACCATGATGTTCTCGCCGGAGTGGCTCTCCTCGCCCTCGGGCTTGATCAGGTTGCCGGCGGTGATGAGCAGGATCAGGCCGAACAGGTAGAACACCCAGGCGAAGCTGTTGATCAACGCCGCGCCCAGGAAGATGAACCCGGTCCGGGCGACCAGCGCGAACGTCACCCCGAACAGCAGCACCTTCTGCTGGTCCGCCCTCGGCACCCGGAAGCTCGCCATGATGATGAGGAAGACGAACAGGTTGTCGACCGACAGGGCCTTCTCGGTGACGTAACCGGCGAAGTATTCGGCGCCCATGTCGGAGCCGCCGAAGAGCCACACGCCGATGCCGAACAGGATGGCGATGCCCACGTAGGCGGCCGACCACACCGCCGACTCCCGTAGCGACGGAATATGTGCCTTGCGCACGTGGAAGAAGTAGTCGAACAGCAGGAGGCCGCCGATTCCGATGATCGTCAGCCACCACACCAGGGCAGGCACGTGCACGCGTGACTCCAAGTCTCGATAGCGGGATCGCTGGCTGAGGGTCGCGGCCCAGTCAACCAGATGCCCCTGCATGCAAGGCTCAAGCCAGGCAGAGTTCGTTGCCCTCGGGGTCGGCGATCGTGATCCACCAGGTGGGGCCCTGCCGGCCCTTGTGCAGCATCGTGGCACCCTTGCCGACCAGCCGGTCCACCTCGGCGTCGATCCTGTCGGCGCCCACCCGGATGTCGAGATGGACGCGGTTCTTGACCGTCTTGGCCTCCGGCACGTGCTGGAACAGCACCCGGGGGGCGCGTTCGAGGCCGCCCGGGTGGCGGATGGCCGCGCCCTCCTTCCACACCAGGTTGCCGTGGTGGAAGGTCGTGTCGTCGTCGGCCGCGTGCCCCTTCTCGATCAGGCTGCGGATGAACGCCTCATCCTGCCGCTCCACCTGCCAGCCCAGGGCATCCGCCCACCAGTCGGCTAGGTTGTGCGGATCTTGGGTATCGATGACTACCTGAAGGTCATATGCCATGAGCTAATGCTAAGTAAGGTCTTTGCCCATGACGTTGGTACGTGAGCTGAAATCGTGGCAGGAGGTCGGTGATCGGGTCTACGTCCGGCGCCACGAGTCGTACGACATGAACGTGGGGCTCGTCGTCGGCGACGGGCACTGCCTGGTGTTCGACACCCGCATGTCGCACCGCGAGGCGGCCGACCTGATCGAGGCGATCAGGGGGATCACCGCCAGCCCGTGGACGGTCGTCAACAGCCACGCGCACTTCGACCACTACTTCGGCAACGCGCTCTTCCGCCCGGCTGAGATCTGGGGACACGCGAGGTGCGCCGAGGAGATCGAGCTGTACGGCGCGGAGCAGCGGAGCAAGGTGGCCGGGTTCGTCCCGGTGGACCGGCGCCAGGAGGTGGAGGAGGTGGAGATCGACCCTCCCGACCACACCTTCACCACGGCCGCCACCCTGGACATCGGCGGGCGGATCGTCCACCTGCGCCACTTCGGCCTGGGCCACAGCTCCAACGACATCGTCGCGCACATCCCCGACGCGGGCGTGGTCTTCGCCGGCGACCTGGTCGAGCAGGGAGCGCCGCCGGCGTTCGGCGACTCCTACCCGCTCGACTGGCCGGACACCACCGCCCGGATGCTGAACGAGATGCGCGAGCCGGTGTACGTGCCCGGCCACGGCGCGGTGGTGGACCGGGACTTCGTGGTCGGCCAGCACGGCGACCTCGTCACGGTGGCCGACCTGGCCAGGCGGGCGCACGTGGAGGGGCTGCGCGACCTCATCCACGCCTTCCCCTACAGCGAGGAAGTGACGCGCCAGGCCATCGAGCGGGCCTTCCTGCAACTCGACGCCCTGCAGGCCTGACAGCCGCCGCACGGCCCTCGACAGCGGGCCCAGCTCTGTCTATAGTGCATATTGCAATATAGAGGGAGGCATCATGGCGCGACGCCACGATTTGGTGGGGCTCACCGTGCTCGCCATGCTCTCGGTGCGCGCCAGCCACCCCTATGAGCTCCACCGCTTCATCATCGACACGCACAAGGACTATGTGACCGGCCTGCCGAGAAGCCTCTACCACGCGGTGGACAGGCTGGCCGGGGACGAGCTGATCGCCCCCGCCAAGACCGACCGCGAGGGCCGAAGGCCGGAGCGGACGGTCTACGAGATCACCGACGAGGGCAGGCGGGAGCTGGCCACCCGGCTTCGCAGGCTGCTGCAGGAGCCCGAGCCGGACCGCCGCACGCTGGTGGCGGCGATCTCGCTGATCGGGGCGCTGCCGCCGGAGGCCGCGATCAAGGCGCTGCGCCTCCGCGTGGCCGCGCTCACCGGCGCGATCGGCGGGCTCGACGCGCAGATGGTCACGATGGCGGAGAACGGGCTGCCCCGGCTGCTCATGCTGGAGCTCGAATGCGACCGGGCGCTCTTCGCCGCCGAGCAGGACTGGGTGCGCGGGGTGCTCGACCGGATCGAGAGCGGTGAGCTCGACTGGGCGGGCACGGTCAAGCAGTCGCTGATGGAGCGGGCCCTGGAGGAATGAACGCTGGAGGAATGAGTGGGCCGTCAGGGTGCGCCAACACCCTGACGGCCGGAAATCCGAACAAGGCGCCTGCCCTGTCCAGGACTCGCAGTCTCAGGATAGGCGCCGCTGAGACAGGAGCCGTGCCATGTCCCAAGAGATCCACAACCTGATCGACGGCGTCTACGAGACGTGGAACGCCGGTGACGCCGCCGCCTACGCTGCGCTGTTCACCGAGGACGCCGACTACATCACCTACTTCGGCCTGCACCTCAAGGGCAGGCAGGCCATCGACGAGGTGCACCGCGACCTCTTCAAGATGCCGATCAAGCTCGACGCCGGGGGCGAGCCGTCCGTCAAGATGCTGAGCGACACCGTCGCGCTGATGATCGCGACCGGCGGCTCCGTGGTGGACGGGCGGCGTGAGCCGGGCCGCGACTCGATCCTCACCTACACCGCCGTCCACACGCCCGAAGGCTGGCGCTTCGCCTCCTTCCAGAACACCCGGGTGGGGCGACCATGAAGAAGCTGGTGACGGAGGTGTCCGGTGTGGTGGCGGCGCCTGCCGCCACGGTGCGGGCCGCGCTGGGGCGGGTACTGCTGCCCGGCGGACGGGACGTCGTGGGGCGGTTCACCGTGGCGGACCTGCCGGGGCACACCTCGACCGTCGAGGTCACCGAGGACCTCATCGCGTTCCAGGGCGGCTGGTGGTATCGCGGTGAGTGGACGCTGGCTCCGCACCCGGAGGGGACGCTGGTGGTCCACCGCGTCTACAACGTCGCCGAGCGGGCGCGGTGGGGGGTGGGGCTCGCCAACCGGTTCTTCGTCGGCTTCGCGGACACTACCCGCCAGAGCTTCGCCGAAGGTCTCGCCCGCCTGGGCGCCGACCTGAACTGCCGCACCCGCCTCACCTGACCGCACCGGCCGGTCGCACCCGCCCGGACCGCACCGGCCCGCCCGCCCACCTGACCGTGCCCGCCTTTCCTAGTGGGTCGCCGGGAAGGTCGCGATGAAGCCGCCGTCCTCGGCGGTGAGGGTGCCGCCGTGCAGCAGCGCGATGTCCCGGGCGATGGACAGCCCGAGCCCGGCGCCTCCGGCGTCCCGGGCTCGGGCCTCGTCCAGCCGGGTGAACCGGTCGAAGACGGTCTCGCGCTGCTCGGGCGGGATCCCCGGCCCGTCGTCGTGCACCTGCAGCACCGCCTGATCGCCGTCCGTGCGGACTCGTACGAGAACGCGGGTCGAGGCGTGGCGCAGGGCGTTGTCGACGAGGTTGGTCACCAGGCGGTCGAGGTGCCCGCGCGCGCCGCGCACCACCACGTCGGGCTCGATGTCGAGGTCCAGGTCGAGTTCAGGCGGCCGGCCGATCCGCAGGGACTCCTCCATGGCGACCTGGCCGAGGTCGACGTCGGTGGTGCGCGCCGGCTCGCCCGCGTCGAGCCGGGCGAGCAGCAGCAGGTCGGCGGCGAGAGACTGCAGGCGGGCCACGTCGGTGAGCGCCTCGGCGGTCAGTTCGCTGGGCTCGGCCAGCTCCAGCCGGGCCCGCAGCGTGGCGATCGGGCTGCGGAGCTCGTGCGCCGCGTCGGCGACGAACGTCTTGTGCGTCTCGACGGAGGCTTCCAGCCGGTCGAGGGTGTCGTTCACGGTGGTGGCGAGGGCGGCGATCTCGTCCCGCGATCGGGGTATAGGCACCCGCTCGTGCAGGTCGCGGGCGGTGATGTGGGCCAGCTTGGCCCTGATGGCCGCCACCGGGGCGAGCGCGCGGCCGAGGGAGAACCAGGTCATGGCCGCGACCAGGACCAGCAGCGCCGGCACACCCGGCAGCAGCACGCCGTTGAGCGTCTGCAACGCCTGCTCGGTGCCGGTGAGCGGGACTCTGGCGTACAGCATGGTGGCGCCGCCCTCGGCGGTCGTCAGCCTCTCCCCGGCCACCGCGTAGCTGTCCACGGGCGCCCAGTCGGCCAGGGGCGGGTCGGCGGTCTGCGCGATGAAGACGTCGGGGTCGGTGATGAACAGCGTCTCCGTGCGCGTGGCCAGCTCCCTCGTGGCGACGAGGGGCTGGGCGGGCATCGCCTCGGCGGTGATCCCGCCCTTCACGGCCTGGACGGCGATGCCGGCTCTCCTGGAGGCCTCGGCGTCGGCGGAGCCTGTCAGGCTGCCGCGCAGCACCACCACCAGCACGACCGTGATGGCACCGAGGGCGACCGCCACGACCAGGGTCGCCGCGACCGTGGCGCGCAGCCGTACGGACGAGGGGTCGATCGTCTTCACGCGGCCTCCAGCCGGTAGCCGGCGCCGCGCACCGTGACGAGGGTGGTCCGGCCGAACGGCTGGTCGATCTTGCGGCGCAGCGCGCTGATGTAGACCTCGATGATGTTCGGGTCGCCGTTGTAGGAGAAGTCCCACGCCTGGGCCAGCAGCTCGCTCTTGGAGACCACCTCGCCGGCCCGTCTGGCGAGCCCGTGCAGCACCGCGAACTCCTTCGGCGTCAGCGCGATCTCCACCGCGCCCCGGCGGCAACGCAGCCCTGCCGGGTCGATGACCAGGTCGCCCACGGTGATCGACACGGGCCGTTCGGTGCCGCCGCGCCGCATCAGGGCGCGCAGCCGGGCCAGCAGCACGACGTAGGAGAACGGTTTGGACAGGTAGTCGTCGGCGCCGTTGTCCAGGGCTTCGGCCTCGTCGTAGATGCCGTCCTTGGCGGTGAGCATCATGATCGGCGTCCAGTCGCCGGCCTCGCGCAGCCGGGAGCAGAGCGCGTAGCCGTTCATCCTGGGCAGCATCACGTCCAGGACGATCACGTCGTAGTCGTTCTCCGTGGCCAGCCAGAGCCCGTCGCGCCCGTCGTGGGCCACGTCGACCGCGAACCCCTCGCCGGTCAGCCCGCCCTTGACCAGGTCGGCCAGCCGCCGCTCGTCCTCCACCAGTAAGACCCGCACGAGCACCAAGAGTGCCGTACGTCACCTAAAGCCAACCTGAAGATCATTTATGCCGTCTTCAGCGTCACTTCAGGTACGGCCGGACAGTCTCTGAGCGTCAGATCCGATCAACGAAGGAGAATCCATGTTCAAGCGGCGTTTGGCTGTACTCGGCGCGGTGGCGGTGCTGGCGCTGTCCGGGCTGGGCGGGTCCGCTCTGGCCGCCGGTGAGCCTCCGGTGTCGGTGCCGGGTGCCAAGGTGACCTGCACCACGGCCGATGGCAAGCCCGTCGCCATCAAGGTCGCCAAGGCCATGCCGGCGGACGGTGATGTGGTCACGTACCCGGCGACCCCGGCCGACGGCAAGGTGCGCACGGCCGAGAAGAACGATCTGCACGTGACGAAGCACCTGGACGGCGAACTGCTCACCATCGAGGCGGTTCCGGCCACCGAGGCGGTGCCGCCGAGCGACGAACCGGTTCGCGTCACGGAGCCGATGCGGGCCACGGACGTGAACGGCGAGCGGCCCGCCGAGTGGGGCAGGACCGAAGCCGGCGAGCCCGCGGACGCGAAGAAGCTGAAGCGCGACGGCATCTTCTGCGTGGCCGAGAAGGAGTGATCTGACGCGGCCGCCGGGCGATCCGGGGGCGCACGGCGACCGCGTGCACGGGGGTAGTCGGGGAACGACGGGTGCGGGGTGCCGCCCGGTGCTCGAACAGGCCATGGCCGGGTCGGCGTCAACTCCGTCTGTGCGGCAACGGCGGACACTGCGCGAAAGGCGTGGTCAGCCGGATTCCGAAGACGGAGTTGACACCTCGGCAGAGACGCACGATCTGGCAGCTCTCGGGGGCGTGGGAGATGTGGCCGTTGGACGGCAGGATCAGCCTCGCACGCCTGTACGCCCAGATCATGCTCCAACACGGCAGCCGCCGCGCTGCCTGCTTGGCGTAGACCACCTGGCGATCCGGCCGGGCCGTCAGCGCAACCGGGCCGCGAGCCCGTCGAGAACGACGCCGAGCTGCCGTTCGAACCTCTGGTCACCGTCGTCGCGGAGGTGCCCGGCGGCCTTGACCAGATCGGCGCCTTCACCCAGCCACGCATCGCGCCCGGTGGGGGAGTAGCGGTCGGCGGACTGGCTGCGCTCCTGCTCCTCGATGACGAAGCCGACCACGAACGCGGTGACCAGGTCAATGGCGTCGTCCGCCTCGGCCAGTGAGAATCCGGCCGCGGTCAAGCGCTCGAGCCAGGACTCCTTCGCCTTCACCACTTCGGGGCCGGAGTAGCGCGTGCCGCTGAATATGCGCGCTCCGTCCCGGTGGAGGAGGTACTCCGAGCGCAGGATACGGGCGTAGGTGGCCAAGGCGTCACGCCAGCCGGCGCCGGGAGTGACCGCCGAGAGGGCGTTGACGACGCGGCGCATGACGAACGTGCTCATCTCGTCGAGCAGCTCCTGTTTGTTGCGGACGTGCCAGTACAGCGCGGGTGCTCCCACGCTGAGCCGGGAAGCGAGCGCGCGGACGGTGATGGCGTCCATGCCCTTCTCATCGAGCAATTCGAGTGCCACTGCCACGATCCGCTCTCGCGTGATGCCCTTCGCCACGCTTGACAGCTTAACAAAGTTCAGGCACAGTCGGGGACATCCAAAAACGAACTTAGTTCAGGAGCGTGTCATGCGTGCTGCGGTCGTCAACACCCCAGAATCGACACCCGTCTGCGCGGACTTCCCCGACCCGGAACAACGGCCGGGCCAGGCGCCGCTGAGACTCGTGGGCGCGGGTCTGCACTACGTCGTCCGCGGGATGGCCTCCGGCCGCCATTACGACAGCGACCAGGCCTACCCCCTCGTGCCGGGTATCGACGCCGTGGCCCGGACCGACGACGGGCGGCTGGTCTACACGGGCCTTGCCCGGTCGCCGTGGGGAACGATGGCCGAATGGATGGTCACCCCATTCGAGGAGGATCTGCCCGCCGGGGCCGATCCGCTCGCGGTCGCCGCCGGCATGAACCCCGCCATGGCGGGGTGGATGCCGCTGATCGCCCACCGCAAGGAGGCGGGCGAGCTCGGCACCGTGCTGGTGCTCGGGGCGACTGGCATGTCGGGCAGCCACGCCGTGCGGGCGGCGCTGGCCCTCGGCGCGAAACAGGTCATTGCGGCCGGGCGCGATCATGAGGCGCTGGAGCGGCTGCGCGGCCTCGGCGCCATCACCGTTCCGCTCGCGCCCGCGGCATCCGACGTCAGGGCGACCGCCCTGGCCGTCGCCGTCGCCGAGGCGCAGCCCACGCTTGTGCTCGACTTCGTGTGGGGCCCCGTCGCCGAGGCCACCTTCGCCGTACTGGGAATGACCGGCACGGACGATGACAGCGCGGCGATCGACTACGTGCAGATCGGCTCGCTCGCCGGGACCGAGGCGGCGCTGCCCGCGGCGCTGCTCCGCAGCCGGCGGATCCGGATCAGCGGCAGCGGCACCGGCTCGGTATCGAAGGCCGAGATGATCGCCGAACTTCCCCGGATCCTTGCCCGGTTCGCCGACGGCACCTTCGACGCGCCGTACACCGCCTACCCGCTCAGCCGCGTCGGCGAGGCCTGGGCGCATCAAGGGCGCACCCGCGCCGTCGTCGTCCCGGACTGACCCAACCCATTACGCACTTAGTTGATCGTCCACACCATCTCTACGCACTCGGAAGGTCCCCCATGCGAAGAAATATCGGTATCAAGCTGGCCGCTGCCGTGGCCATGACGGCCATGCTGGGTTCGATGACCAGCTTGTCCCCGGCACAAGCCGTCGCCGGTAACCCCGGTGCCGCGAAGACGGTCGCCGCCGGCAGCGGCATCCCAGTACTGGTCGATCCGGCCGTGGATCTCGCCGCCAGGACGCCGGGTCCGGAGCACGACTGGGCCGACTCGATCTACTTCACCAGCCGAGTGAAGGCGGGCAGCCACGACATAGGCCTGCTGGTGCACACCGTGAGCATCCCGAAGGGCCCAGGCAATCTGCTGCTGTTCTCCGTCCACGACGAGACCACCGGCTGGTACAAGAGCTACGCCACCGTGGTTCCCGAGAATGACTTCGCCTGGAGCACAAAGGAGCTCGACATCACGGCGCCCGGTCTCAAGTGGACGGGCAACGCGCAGCGGATGTCCGTCTCCCTCGACGTGCCGTGGGGCTCCCTCGACGTCGTGCTCCAAGCGCGCGGACCGGCCCTGAACTACGGCAGCACCGGAGCGTTCCCTCTGTTCGGTCAGACCAACTACGAGTTCGCCCTTCCCGACATGCGGATCACCGGCACCGTCACCTTCGACGGGCGCCGCCAGCAGATCACCGGCCGGTCCTGGCTGGACCGCCAGTGGGGACCGATCGATAATGCGCCGAAGCGTCACTGGAGCTGGATGAATTTCAACATGCCGAACGGTGATTCGGTGGCCATCTGGGACGCCGTCAGCGATAACGGCCAGACGCACACCTGGGCCACGGTTCTGCGCAAGGACGGCTCGTATGAGGTGGCATCCGTCACGCCGTTCGCCGACAGCGCCGGCAAGTTCTGGACCAGCCCTACGACCGGGCAGAAGTACCCGACCCAGGTGACCGTCAACATCCCGGCGCTGAAGACCCGTCTGAAGGTGCACGTCACCGGCAAAACCGGTCAGGAAATCATCCTCGGCGGCAACGGGCGCCTGGAGGCCACCGCCGCCTTCGAAGGCACCTACCAGGGAGCCAAGGTCACCGGTAAGAACTTCTTCGAGATGTTCGGCGACTGGCAGTCCTGAGTCCCTCGCGGCGCCGGGTGCTCTCTGCTGTAGTCGACATACGGCAGGGGCGCCCGGCGCCATGCGGCTGGCCTGCACAGCGCGGGACCGCAGATCGGCGAAGGCCCGTGCCGCGAGAGGATGTCCATATGAGAACGCCGGCGGTCTGCCTGATCCATGATCAGGAGGTTCGTGCCGACGGGGGCGAGAGCGACTACCCAGAGCGAACAGGCCGCCCCTGCGTAGTGCCGCCTGGATCGGTTGCTCGCGTCGCCGCTCACGTGCGATGCGACGAGTGGCTCAGCCGGCGCAGGTGTCGTGGGTGGCGTCGAAGCCCTTCAGCGCGTCGCTGTCGGTGGGGTGCAGCGCCTTCAGCCCTCGCCAGTCGTCGCCGATCACCAGCACCAGCCGCGAGGTCCGCGCCTCGCCGGCCAGCTTGGGCGAGGCGGCCAGCAGATCCTTGGCGAGCGTCGGCACGCGCGTCTCACCGTTCGGACCGTACAGGATCATTGATTTCTTGTACGGCTTCCGCGCGGTGTCGCCGATCTTGGTGATGTGGTAGCCACGCTGCTCCAGCGAGGCGGCGACCTGCCTGCCGAGGCCGCTGCGGTAGGTGCCGTTGCGCAGCTCCACCTGCACCTTCGACCTCGGCACCTTGGTCTGCCCGCCCTTGACGCCGGCCGGCTCGGCGTCCGTGGCGACGATGTCGAAGAGCCGGTTCGCCTGAGGTTGCACCCACTCCACCCGGCCCGGCTGGCTGACCGAATAGTGCCACGGTGTGGTGACGAAGTGGATCCGCCCGGCGCTCAGCCCCTGGAGGCTCAGGGCCAGGTCCTTCATGACCCCCGTGGTCAGCTCGGGGTCGGTGGTGACGGCCTTGGTGCCCGCGTCGAGGATGCTCAGCAGGCGGGCCGGATCCGTGAGCGTCTGGCCGCTCATCACCTTCTTCACCATCGAGGCGACGAACATCTGCTGACGCTGGATCCGGCCGATGTCGGAGCCGTCGCCGAAGCTGTAGCGGGCGCGCACGTAACCGAGCGACTGCTCGCCGTTGAGCGTCTGCCGTCCGGCGCGCAGATGGAGCATCGCCTTGTCGTCGTCGACGCGCTGCGGCAGGCAGACCTCGACGCCGCCGACGGCGTCCACGATGCCTTTGAAGCCGGTGAAGTCCACCTTGACGAAGTGGTCGATGTGGATCCCGGTGAGCGTCTCGATGGTCTTCCAGGTGCAGGCGATGCCCCCGGTGTTGAACGACTCGTTGATCATGCCGAGGTGGGGCTGCTGACCGGGCAGGCCGTGCTTCGCGCGGCAGGCCGGCAGCTGGACCATCGAGTCACGCGGGAAGCTGATCACCATCGCGTTGTCGCGCTTGGACGACAGGTGCGCGAGCATGATCGTGTCGGTGCGCTCGCCGTCGATGCGGTGGCCGTACCTCGCGTTCTTGCCGTCACGCTGGTCGGAGCCGACGATCAGCACGTTCATGGCGGTGCTCGCCACCTTGGCCGGGCGGGCGGCGCCGAGATCGCCGGCCACGTCCTCGTGCTTCAGGTTGCCGGTCAGCTTCAGGAACAGGCCGACCCCGGCGCCGGCGATCAGCAGCACGACCGTCACCACGCTCACGATCAGCCAGCGGAGCCAGCGGCGCGCGCGCTTCGGCGGCGCGCTCGACGGAGATGGCGGCGCATCGACGAGCCCGCTGCTCACGTAACTCCCAAATGGTGACGAGACCATCGGGCAGCCGCCCTCGGCCTCTGCGGAATCCGGCCGGTCGAGTGTACTTAAGCCAGGCCACCGGGCATGTGAGGTCCGTTAGATCGGCGCGCTCGCCGGGCTCAATCCGGAAGCGGAACCCGTAGGGAGACCGTGCCGCGCATGTCGAGCCAGGCCGCGCCGGGGCCGCGTACCAGCCGCATCACCACCTCCTCGCAGCCGGGGCAGCGGGCCACCAGCCCGGGGCTGGGGCCGTACACGCGCAGTGCGGCGAGCGGCCCGGTCAGCCCGCAGTTCGCGCACTTGCCGACGGCCGTGGTCGCGTCGAAGGCGAAGATCTCGCCGAGCGGGCCCGCCAGGGCGTTGCCGTCGAGGTGTTCGATGGTCATGGTCAGCCTCCGCTGGGGCCGAAGCGTTCGGTACGGACATGGTCGGGCGCGTGCCCGAGATCGATCAGCATGTCGGCCGCGACCTCGACGAAGCCGGTCGGGCCGCAGACGTAACAGTCGGGCTCGAAGCTGGCGGGCCAGCCGTTCTCCGCCAGGTCGTCGCGCATGACCCTGCCGGCCTTGCGCGGCCAGTCCTCCGGCGCGGTCCTGGTGTAGAGATAGGTGATGTCCAGCCCTGGTTCGGGGCGGCGCAGCTCGTCCGCGTAGTAGCGGCGGCCGGGGTCGCGCAGCGAGTAGAGCAGCCTGAACGGCGTCCGGCTGCCCGCCAGCCGGCGAGCCCGGACCATCGCCATCAGCGGGACGATCCCCGACCCGCCGCCGACCAGCAGAACCGGCGCGCGGCTCTCCGGCCGCCACACGAACCAGCCGCCGACCGGCCCGCGGATTTCCACCTGGTCGCCCACCTGGAGGACCTCGGTGAGGTACGGCGAGACCTCGCCGTCGTCCACCAGCTCCACGGTGAGCTCGATCCGCTCGCCGTCCGCGGGCGCGGCCAGGGAGTAGCTGCGCTGGGTGCTGTAGCCGTCTTCGGCGGTCAGCCGGACGTCCAGGTGCTGCCCCGGCAGGTGGCCGGGCCAGCCCGGGGCGTCGAAGACCAGCGTGCGTGCCGTCGCCGTCTCCTCGCGAACCTTCACCAGCGTCGCCGCCAGCCAGATCAGCCGGCGCATTCAGTCGCCCTCGTAGCGTTGCTCGCGCCACGGGTCGCCGTAGTTGTGGTAGCCGGCGGTCTCCCAGAAGCCCGGCCAGTCCTCGTTCGTCAGCCGGATGCCGCGCACCCACTTGGCCGACTTCCAGAAGTAGAGGTGCGGCACCAGCAGCCGGGCCGGGCCGCCATGACTGGGCTGCAGCTCCTCGCCGTCATAGCGGTAGGCGATCCACGCCTTGCCGTCGAGCAGGTCCTCCAGCGGCAGGTTGGTGGTGTAGCCGCCGTAGGAGTAGACCTGCGCGTACTCGACGCTCGTCTCCACGTTCTCGAAGAGCACGTCCAGCGAGACGCCCTCCCAGTTCGTGTCGAACTTGCTCCACTTGGTGACGCAGTGGATGTCCACCGTCGGCGTCTCGACCGGCAGCGCCGTCAGCTCCTGCCAGGTCCAGCGGTGGGTCTGCTCCGTCTCGGTGTCGATGGTGAACTCCCACCGGTCCAGCGGAACACGAGGAGTCGGCCCCGCGGACAGCACGGGGAAGCCGTGCTCCAGATACTGGCCGGGTGGCAGCCGGTCCCCACCCTCTGTCCGGCGGCCACGGAAGCCGCGCGAGATGATGCCCATGGGCTCACAATCGCATCTCACGGTATGCCGCGCATCACCTGAAGCTGCTCATTTCCGATCATTTGACCTGGTGCCACCATCTGGATGTGCGGCACGTGTTCCGGGCAAGGTCAGGTGACTCGGCCGGGGTGGGGCGATGGGGTCAGGTGGCATGGCCGGGGTTGGTCTGGTAGCGCTGCCAGGTTGGTCAGGCGGTGCGGCTGAGTGGGCTCACCCGGCGCGGCCCACGTCAGGCTGCGCGGCCGGCTTTGAGTGAGGCCGTGGTGTCGACGACGCGGCGGGCCTGGTGGCGGGCCGCCTGCAAGGCCACCTCGCTGGGCGGGCCGTCGCCCGCCACGTGGGAGGTGCCGTACGGATTGCCCGACTGGAACTGGACGGGATCGGTGTAGCCGGGAGGCACGATGATGCCGCCCCAGTGGTAGAACGTGTTCCCCAGCGCCAGGAGGGTGGATTCCTGTCCGCCGTGGGCGGTGTTGGAGGCGGTGAAAGCCGAGTACACCTTGTCCGCGAGCTTGCCCTGGAACCACAGGGGACCGGTCGTGTCGATGAACGCCCGGAGCTGGCTGGCCGGGTTGCCGAATCGGGTCGGGGTGCCGAACAGCACCGCGTCGGCCCAGCCCAGGTCGTCATGGCCGGCCTCGGCGACATCCGCCGTTTCCTGAAGGTGCTGGGCCCAGGCGGGGTTGGCGCTGATCGCCTCAGGTGGGGCCAGCTCAGCGACCCGGCGCAGTCGCACGCGCGCCCCGGCCTTCTCCGCGCCCTCGGCGACGGCCTGCGCCAGGGTGTGCACGGTGCCTGTGGCACTGTAGTAAATGATCGCGACGTTCACAGGTTCCATGATCGTTTCCTTCCTTCAGGGTTCGTGTCAGCAGTACTTCTCAGCGTTCGTGTCAGCAGTACGACGACACAGCCCCTCGAAAGGTGAGGCGACCACGACGCCCGCCACTCGCCGACAGGTCGCGACCAGCGAACCTCACACTTTCGTACGCTGTTTCGTCGGACTGGTGAGGGCAGATGCGACCGAGGGAGTCGGCGACACCATGACCATCCGATCCAAGTCGGCGGGACCGGGCGAGCGGCGTCAGCTGATCAACCTCGCTTACCGGCTCCTGGGCTCCCTGGCCGATGCCGAGGACGTCGTCCAGGAGACCTACGCCCGGTGGTACGCCATGTCCCCGCAGCAGCGGGAGGCCATCGAGTCCCCCGGCGGCTGGCTGACGAAGGTCGCCGGGCGCATCTGCCTCGACCTGCTCGGCTCGGCACGGGCCCGGCGGGAGCGCTACGTGGGCGAATGGATCCCGGAGCCGCTGCCCGACCGTACGGAGTGGATCAGCGGTCGGACGGATGGTGGCACGGCCGACCCGGCGGACCGGGTCACCCTCGACGAGTCGGTCAACATGGCCTTCCTTGTCGTGCTCGAATCGATGACCCCGGCCGAGCGCGTCGCCTTCATCCTGCACGACGTCTTCCGCTACTCCTTCGCCGAAGTAGCGGAGATCGTCGGCCGTACCCCGGTGGCCTGCCGCCAACTGGCCTCCTCGGCCCGCCGCCGGATCCGCGACTCACAGGCTCCGGCGACTCCGGCGGCCCAGCGCGCCGACCTGGTCAGAGCCTTCAAGCAGGCATGGCAGGCCGGGGACATCCACGCCCTCATCGGCCTCCTCGACCCCGACGCCACGGCGACCGGCGACGGCGGCGGCCACGCCACAGCCGTGCTTCACCCGGTCCAAGGCGCCGAGCAGATCGCCCGCTTCTTCGCCGACCGAGCCGGTGAGACACCCAACGTGGAGATCGTGGAGCGCACGGTCAACGGCCAGCCCGGCCTGGTGGCCCAACTCGACGGCGTCACCGTGTCAGTCCTGGCCTTCGACATCGCCGACAACCGAATCAAGCACATCTGGGCAATTCTCAACCCCAACAAACTCCGCCCCTGGACGACAAGCTGACAAACTCCGGCTTGGGACGGCGTGCTGACAAAGCCCGGCCTCGAACTCCTGGTGACCGCGCTCAGATGGTGCGGTGAGGGGTGACGAGGCCTGACTCGTAGGCGAAGACGACCAGTTGGGCGCGGTCTCTGGCGTGCAGTTTGGTCATGGCTCGGCTTACGTGTGTCTTGGCCGTCATCGGGCTGATCACCATCTGGGCGGCGATCTCGTCGTTGGACAGCCCTCTGGCCACCAGCGCCGTCACCTCACGCTCGCGGTTGGTCAGCACGTCGAGGCCTTCGGGGGTGGGCTCCGGCCGGTGGGCGACGTACGCGCCGATCAGGCGGCGGGTGATGGAGGGGGAGAGCAGCGCGTCGCCCCTGGCCGCGACCCGGACGCCCTGCAGCAGGTCGGAGGGCTCGGTGTCCTTGACCATGAAGCCGCACGCCCCGGCCCGCAGCGCGTTGAAGACGTATTCGTCCAGCCCGTAGTTGGTGAGGATCACGACGTGGACGCCGCTCAGCCGCTCGTCGGCCGCGATCCGCCGGGTGGTCTCGATGCCGTCCAGCACCGGCATCTGTACGTCGACCAGCGCGACGTCGGGCCGGTGCGCCCGAGCGAGGGCGAGGGCCTGCTCGCCGTCGGCCGCCTCGGCGACGACCTCGATGTCGTCCTCGGCCTCCAGCAGGGCGCGGAAGCCGCCACGGATGAGCGCCTGGTCGTCCACGATGAGGACGCGGATCACGATGGGCCTTTCACAGGGAGGGGGATCACGATGGGTTCTTCACGGGGAGTTCGGCGCGTATGGTGAAGCCGCCTTCGGGGCGGGGCTCGGCGCGTAACCTGCCGCCGAGCGCGGTGACGCGCTCGCGCATGCCGAGCAGCCCGACCCCGGGAACCGGGGGCCGGTCCGGGTGGGCGTGGCCGTCGTCGTCGACCTGCACGACCAGCTCGTCCGGGCGGTAGTCGATGCGCACCAGCGCGGACGCCTGGCCGGCGTGCCTGCCGACGTTGGTGAGCGCCTCCTGGACGATCCGGTAGGCGGCGCGGTCGACATCTGTGGGCAGGCTCTGCTGCTCCCCGGTGATCGTGACGGTGGCGGGCAGGCCGGTCGAGCGTGCCCGGTCCACCAGGTCGTCGAGCCGGTCCAGGCCGCTGCCCGGCGGCTCGCCGTCGGAGTCGCGCAGCACCTCCAGGGTCGCGCGCAGCTCGCGGATGGCGTCGCCGCTGGCCTCCTGGATGGCGAGCAGGGCGGCGGGCACCTCCTCGCCGCGCTTGCGGGCGAGGTGCACGGCCACCCCGGCCTGCACCTTGATGACGGAGATGCTGTGGGTGAGCGAGTCGTGCAGCTCCCTGGCGATGCGCAGCCGCTCCTCGCCCGCCCGGCGGCGCGCGACCTCCTCACGGGTGCGCTCGGCCTCGGCGGCCCGCGCCTCCGCCTGCCGCAGGTAGGCCTGCCGGTGCTTGGTCACGGTCGCCGTCACCCCCGCGGCGATGAACCAGCCGAGCAGCAGCGTCGTGCCCTGAACGATCTCCTGAGGGGACTTGGCGGCCGGCGCGGCCAGCTGGGCGGCCAGGGTGCCGCCCAGGAAGACGACGGCGGCGGCCGAGGCGAGCACCCGATGCCCCGCCCTGACCGAGGCGAACACACTGATCAGCACCGGGAAGGCCGCAGGCGGGCCGGGAGTCGCACTCCCCGCGTAGAAAAGCATGCAGACCGTGCTGACGGCCAGCGCCAGCAGCGGCGACCAGCGCCACGCCACCAGCGCCAGCGAGCCGACCAGAACGGCCGCATGGTCCAGGGGCCGCATGACCGGCGTGGCGAGCGCACCGGCCAGCAGCACGGCCGCGACGGTCGCCGCGAGCGCCACGTCGGTGGCGTTCGGGAGCCGCCCCTGTTCGAAGCCCATGCCCGCACAGTACGGCTGACCCGGGTCCGCCCGCATCGGCCCGTGGTCGGATCAACCGCCTACTCCCAGCGCGGTAGTCAGCCGGAACCTGCTCCCCCCGCCGTAGCCACAGGAGCCAACCCAGGCACGACGACCGCGACCACCCCCGCCGACGACGATGTGACGAAATATACGGGCACGTCGTTCGAAAGGCACCGTGATGAACCTCCTCCCAGCGCTGCGCGCCGTGATGGCCCTGCACGTCGCCGCCGCCCTGTTCCAGTCGGTCACGGCCGGCATGCTGCTGTCCTCAGCCGACGGTCGTACCCTGCACGTCGCCTCCGGCCTCGTCCTGGCGGGCATCGGGGCGGCGCACGTCCTGCTGTCGATCCTCGTGTGGCGGCCGGGCCGCGGCTCGGCCGCCTTCATCCCCGGCGCGGTCCTCCTGCTGGCGATCACCGCGATCACCGCGATCCTCGGGGAGACCGGCATGAAGGTGCTGCACCTGCCGCTCGGCGTGGCGATCTTCGGAGGCACCGTGGCGCAGCTCATCCGGGCCATGCCGAGCCGTGGCCCCGCGGTCGCATGACGCTGACGAGAAGGCGGGCGCTGGGCCTGCTCGGCCTCGGCGCGGTCGCCGCCGCCGGGCTGCCCGGCTGCTCGCTGCTCGAAGCCACCCCGCAGCCGCAGCTCCTGCCCAGCACCGCGCCGCTGCCGAAGCCGTACAGGGTGTCACTGCCACTGCCCGAGGTCGCCGAGCCGGCGCGCACCCTGAGCGGCGTCGACTACTACGACCTCGCCCCGCGCCCCGCCGACGTGGAGATCCTGCCCGGCCTGCGTACCCGGATCTGGGGGTACGGCGGGCGGTTCCCCGGCCCGACCATCGAGGCGCGCAGCGGTCGCAGGACAGTGGTGCGCCTGGCCAACGAGCTGGAGGTGCCGACGGTCATGCACCTGCACGGCGGGCGCACCCCGCCGGAGTCCGACGGCTACCCGACCGATCTGGTGCGGCCAGGGGAGCGGCGGGACTACGACTTCCCGCTCGACCAGCGCGCGGCCACGCTCTGGTACCACGACCACCGCATGGACCACACCGGGCCGCAGGTGTGGCGCGGGCTGGCGGGCTTCTTCCTGGTACGGGACGCCGAGGAGGAGGCGTTGCCGCTGCCTGCGGGCGACCGGGACCTCCCGCTGATGATCTGTGACCGATCCTTCGCCGAGGACGGCACCATGCCCTACCCCAGTTACCCGGACAGACCGGGCGCCCGCGAGCCCTACATGGGCGGGGTGCTCGGCGACGTCATCCTGGTCAACGGCGCGCCCTGGCCGGAGCTGCGGGTGGCGCGCGCCCGCTACCGGCTGCGCCTGCTCAACGCCTCCAACGCTCGTGCGTACGAGCTGTCCACGGGCGGGCCGCTCATCCGGATCGGCAGCGACGGCGGGTTGCTGCCGGCGCCCGTCACGGTCCGTCAGGTACGGCTCGCCCCCGGGGAGCGGGTGGACGTGGTCGCCGACTTTTCGGCCTACCCGATCGGCCAGGGGGTGGAGCTGCGCAACCTGGCGGGTGAGGGGCCGCAGGCCAGGGTGATGAGGTTCGTCGTCGACCGTGACGCCCGCGACGACTCGGCCGTTCCCGCCCGGCTGTCCACGGTCGAGCGGCTGGACCCGGCCGGGGCCGCCGCCACCCGGGACTTCGAGTTCACCAGCGGCAGCATGCACGGCGGCACCGGCTGGCTGATCAACGGCAAGCCGTTCGACCCGGCGCGGACGGACGCCAGGCCCAAGCTGGGCGACACCGAGGTCTGGCGGCTGACCAGCGACGTCGCCCACCCCGTGCACCTGCACCTGGCGCACTTCCAGGTGCTGTCAGTGAACGGGAAGCGCCCGCCGGGGCCGATCGAGTGGAAGGACACCGTCGAGCTGCGCGACGCCCAGACCGTGGAGATCGTCACCCGGTTCACCGGCTATCGCGGCCGTTACGTCTTCCACTGCCACAACCTCGAACACGAGGACATGGCGATGATGGCCAACTTCGAGGTCGTATAGGAGACGGCAGGAAGAACGGTCGCGGCAGCCTAGCCGTCAGGCATGCAGGCCGGTCGGCGGTCGGAGGCGGGCCAGACGTAGTCGAGGTCGTCCGGCTCCTCCTGGCCGAACAGGGGGCGGTAGTGGTCGGGGGCCTTGCGGAGCAGGGCCGAGCGGTGACTGAGGTGCAGGGCGGGTTCGCCGAGCCAGGCGGGCAGCTCGCCCGCACCCGCCAGCTCCGGCTGGGAGCGTACGGTCACGTGACCGCAGTGCTCGGCCAGCTCGCGTGACATCGAGTCGGCGCAGGTGTCGGCGCGGCCGGTCGAGCACCAGTGACGGCACACCTCCAGGCCGTACCGCACCAGCGCCTCCTCATATCCGGCCCACATCTTCACCACGGGATGGTGCCGCCAGCCGTACCCGGGAACGGTCAGCGCGCGCAGCACCTGCAGTGCCTCGACCCGCTGCTTGCCCAGGCGCAGCGGGTCGAGTACCTCCGCCGAATGGGCGAAGTCCGGAAATGGCAGGAAGGTCTGCATGGTTGTCCGTTCTTCCCCACGACAGGTGTTCACACGTGCGCGGCGAGCCACGGGCGCAGGATCGGCAGGACGTGCTCGGCCTGCATGGCCCGCATGTGGTCGAGTCCGTCCAGCACCGCCACGTCCCAGCCGAGCCTTTCGAGCTCCGCCCGCCGGCGCACGAGCGGCCCGCCGATGTCCACCCGCACGCCGCCCCACCGCTCCTCGTAGTCGATCTGGTCCGCCGAGCCCGCGACGCACAGGCGCGGACAGGTGACCCGGGGCTGGGCCGCGACGTCGTCGAAGCCGCGCAGCGCCTCGTACAGGGTGAGGAACTGCTGGGTCTGCGCCGGCGACATCGTCATCTCCACCGACGACCAGTCGATCTCACCACTGTCCGCCCACCCGGCATCGGCTTTCGCGCCGCCGTCGCCGCCGGTGGCGGTCGGGGTAGGCGCGGTAGGCGCGGTGGCCATCGCGTGCGTCGCCGCCGTCACGCGCAGCATCTCCTCGTACGGCCCGTCGATGGGCGGGAAGCCACCCATGACCAGGGCTGACAGGCGGTCGGTGCGGATCGCGAGCTGGAGCCCGCTGAGCCCGAGCCAGGAGTAGCCGTAGTACGCGAACCGCTCGGCTCCCACGGCGTCGGCCACGGCCAGGAGGTCGGCGGCGAGGTTGGCGGGGGTCAGGGTGCCGGGCTTCGGCGCGGCCAGCACATGCCCCTCGTAGTCGAAGGCGGCCACCCGCAGCCGGCCGCTGAGCCCGTCGATGAGCGAGCGGCCGAGCGCCGGATCCGCTCCCACCTTGCGCATCTCGTCCGCCTGCGGTCCCTCGACGGGCCGGGGGTTGACGGGCAGCAGCAGGGTCGGGCCGGTGCCGTGCACCTCGATGTCGATGGTGCTTCCGTCATGCAGTGTCGCCGTGGGCATCGCAACTCCATACGCCGTAAACTGTTGTCCGTCGACAGAATAGCTTATGCCGTAAAGAGATAAGCCGGGTCATCCCGCGTAGTGGCGTGGATCAGGTTCGTCACGGGTCGTTCGCATCACTCCCTCGATGGGCGGGGTCAGGGGCTTGCGGCCCTGCTCGCGCCGCCAGGTCTCGAACGCCGCCACGGTGCCGGCGAGCACCGCCACGCCGAGCATGACCCCCGCGATGACGTCGCTGACCCAGTGCACGCCGAGCGCGACCCTGGTGTAGGCGACCGACACCACCAGGAACCAGGCGATGACCCAGGTCAGCAGCCGGCCCCAGGCCGGCAGCCGGGGCAGGATGAGCAGGACCAGCACGCCGGTGCCGAGGGTGACGGTCAGCGCGTGGCCGGAGGGGAAGGCCTCGCCAGGCGCCAGCGCCACGGGGTCGGGCAGGCTGGGCCTGGCCCGCGAGACGATCATCTTGAGCGCGAGGCCGAGCAGCCCGCCCACGGCGATCGTGGTGGTCGCCCAGATCGCGACCCGGCGGGCGCCCCGGACCCACAGCCAGACCGCCGCCGCGACGACCGCGACCCGCCAGGTGAGCGGTCCGAACACGTCGGTCCAGACGATGAGCAGCCGGGTCACGTCGGGATTGGCCAGCGCGTACCGGTGCAGGTCCCTGGCCACGCTCGCGTCCAGCGGGTTCAGCGGCAGCTTGGCCAGGACGAGCAGCAGCATGAACGGGATCATGACGAGCGCGATCGTGAGGGAAGCGACCGTGAGCCGCGCCCCCAGCCCGCCGTCACCGTAGGAACGCCTCGCCGTCCAGTTCCGGAGCCGCATCAACGGCGGCTACCCGGACGGGCCGCGACCATTCCGGGGCGTGGGAAGGGCGAGGGTCGAGAAGAGCTCACCGGCGGCGTTGCTTGACGTGGTGGGCCACGAGGGCCGCGGCGCAGCCGACGACGACGATTGCTGACGGCAGACCGGCCAGCATGCTCCAGCCCTCGACGGTGTTGGCCGTCAGGTTGATCGCTGAGAAGACGACGAGGAGGACCCACAGGAGTATGCGCACGGCCGGTCCACCGGATGCGCGGGACTCGGCGGCGCTGTCCTGGTCTGCTTCGCTGCTCATAAGGTCGTTCATCCCAAAAACGGTATAGAGCAGCAATTGACGGATAAATCCTGCCATCTACCCACTCGGTGGTAGGGCTGGCTGGAATGACGCCCCCGTACGTGCTCCGTACAGTGTCGGTGATGATTCGTGACGCCTTCGAGGCCCTCGACCGTCTCGTGGGCGGCCTCGGCACCGCCGTGCTCGCGCTGTTCGCCGCGCTCTGCTGGGGTCTCGTCGGCGCCGCCTGCCTCATCGGGATCGGGCTGCCGCTGCTGCCCTCGATGCTGACGCTGACCAGGCTGGTCGCCGACAAGGAGCGGGCCCGGCTGAGCCGCTGGGGCGAACCCGTGGTGAGCCCCTACCCGGCCGCCCTCCCCGACGCGGGCTGGCGGGCCACGCTCCGCGCCGCCCGCCGCGACCCCGCGACCCGGCGGGACCTGCTGTGGCTGTTCATTCACGTGCCGTCCGGCCTGGTGCTCGGCGTGCTCGGCCTGTCCCTGCCGATCATGGCGGTGCGCGACGCCACCTTCCCGCTGTACTGGAAGCTGCTCCCGACGAACGACATGACCACCGGGTTCGGCATCCCGGTGAGCACCTGGTCCGGCGCGATCGCCACCTCCCTGGTGAGCCTGGTCTGGCTGGCGATCGTCATCCTGCTCGGCCCTCGGATGGCCCGCCTGCAGGCCCTCCCCGGGCGGCGCCTGCTCACCCCGCACCCCTCGGTCGACCTGTCGGAGCGCCTCGCGCGGATCACCGCCACCCGGGCGGGCGCCCTGCGCGCGCACGCGGCCGAGCTGCGCCGGATCGAGCGCTCGCTGCACGACGGCGCGCAGAACAGGCTCGTCGCGGTGGTCGTCCTGGTCGCCGCGGCCAGGCGCGCCCTCGCCCGCGACCCGGCGCAGGCGGGCCCCGCGCTCGAGCGCGCCCAGAGCGCCGCCGAGCAGGGCTTGCAGGAGCTGCGCGGCGTCGTACGCGGAATCCTGCCGCCCATCCTGGAGGACCGGGGTCTGTCGGGCGCGCTCAGCGCCCTCGCCTCGGGCTGCGCCGTGCCCTGCGCGCTGACGGTCGGTGAGCTGGGCGCCGCCACGCTGCCGCTGTCGGTGGAGGCGACCGCCTACTTCACCGTCGCCGAGGCCCTGACGAACGTCTCCAAGCACAGCGGCGCACAGCACGTACGGGTCAAAGTCGCCATGTATGGCGATACGCTCCGCATCGCGGTGGAGGACGACGGCAGGGGCGGCGCGCACGAGGGCGACGGCTCCGGTCTCGCCGGGATCCGCCGTCGCGTGGAAGCACATGACGGATCGCTCAAACTGACCAGCCCGCCGAACGGGCCGACGATGATCGAAGTGGAGCTGCCTTGCGTGTCGTGATCGCCGAGGACGACGCACTGCTACGCGAGGGACTCGCGCTGCTGCTGACCGGTGAGGGGTACGAGGTCGCCGCCGCGGTGCCGGACGCGACGACCTTCATGTCGGCGGTGACCGCCTACCGCCCCGACGTGGCGGTGGTGGACGTGCGCATGCCGCCGACGCACACCGACGAGGGGATCAGGGCCGCGGTCGAGGCCAGACGCCTGCACCCGAGCCTGGCCGTGCTCGTGCTGTCGGCGTACGTGGAGGAGGCCTTCGCCACCGAGCTGCTCGCCGGCGGGGCCGGCGGCCTCGGGTACATGCTGAAGGAGCGCGTCGGCAGGGTCGAGGAGTTCGTCGAGGCGCTGGAGCGGGTGGCGGCGGGCGGCACCGCCATCGACCCCGAGGTGGTGGCGCAGCTCTTCACCCGCCGCCGCGACGGGCCGATCGACCGGCTGACCGCCCGCGAGCGCGAGGTGCTCGCCCTCATGGCCGAGGGGCTCGGCAACACCGCCATCGCCGAGCGGCTGGTGGTGACGGAGGGCGCGGTGCACAAGCACATCCGCAGCATCTTCGCCAAGCTCGACCTGTCGCCGACCGACCGCGTGGACCGCAGGGTCACCGCCGTCCTGCACTATCTGGAGGCCTGACCGCCCTACAGCTGCTCGCGCGCCTCCGCCACCCAGCGCATGACGCCCTTGGCGCCGGCCGCCTCGGCGATGGACCCGGCCTCGGCGAGCAGCTCCAGCGCCTCCTGACGGTGTCCCTCGGCGGCGGCGATGTGCGCCAGCCCGATCAGGTTCGCGGCGACGCCGGGCAGGAACCCGATCTCCCGGCGGAGCCGCACCGACTCCTCCAGCCGCTCCCGCGCCGGGCCCAACCGGCCGGCCAGGTGCTCGGCGATGCCCAGGTGGCGCAGCGCGTAGGACATCGTCAACTTGTCGCCGGCCACCGCCGCCAGCTCGTAGGAGCGTTCGAGCACCGGCACGGCGGCGTCGTGCTCGCTCCGCACCACCTGGTGCACCAGGCCCGCCCAGAACAGGGCCTCGCCCTCGCCCCGCATGTCGTTGAGCGCCCGGTAGAGCCCGGCCGCCCGCTCGAACAGCGCCAGCTCGTGCGGATCCGTCTCCGTCCCGGCGAGGAACCGCGCGTGCGCCAGCCGGCCCCGGGCCAGCGCGAGATCGGCCTCGACCGCGTCCAGGTCGCGCTCGGCCGCCGTGAGCGCGTCGACGTCACCGCCGAAGACGGCCTGTTCGTAGAGCACCCTGGCCCGTTCGATGCGTTCTTCCGTGGTCATCCTGCCCCCGTCCACAGCCTTGGGCGCCGCGCCGGCGGCCCGGCGAACGTGTCCGCCAGACTACTTCCGCCACGTGCGCCCCGCCCGCGTGATAATGCCGGTGTGCCGCGATACTCCAGGCGATCCATGCTGCTGCTCGGCGGCCTGGCCACGGCCGGAGTGGTGTTCCCGGTGCGGGAGGACCCGCCGTCCCCGGATCTCACGCCCCTGCTGGGGCCGCTGCGCGAGCGGTGGCGCGAGGTGACGGTCGACGAGAGCCGGGCCGGGCTGCGGGCCGCGGCCCGCCACCGTGACGGCATGGCTCCCGCCGCCGGGTCACTCTGGCCCGATCTGCCGTTCCCGTCCTTCACCGAGACCCCGGCCAGGCTGCTGACCATGGCTCGGGCGTACGCCATGACCGGGGACGCGCGGCTGGCCACGGCCGTCGCCACCGGCGTCGACCACTACCGGCGGCAGGTCTACACCGCCGGTGCGGACGCCGACGGCAACTGGTGGCACTGGGAGATCGGCGTCCCGACGAGGCTGCTCGACGCGGCCGTGCTGATAGGCCCGCACCTGACGGACCGGCAGCGGGCGGCGCTCGCGGACGCGGTGGACCACTTCGTGCCGGAGCGCCGCCTGATCGGCTACGACGGCACCAGCACCGGCGCCAACCGGGTGGACCTGTGCACGGTGATGCTGCTGCGCGCCCTGATCGGGCCCGATCAGGACAAGGCCGGGCTGGCCGCCGCCGCGCTGTCCCCCGTCTTCCGGTACGTCTCCGAAGGCGACGGCCTCTACCGGGACGGCTCGTTCATCCAGCACAGCACCGTCCCCTACCAGGGCGGTTACGGGGCGGTGATGCTGCATGGCCTGGCCGTCCTGTTCGCGGTGCTGCGCGGCTCGCCCTGGCAGATCACCGACCCGGACCGGCAGCACGTCTACGACAGCGTCGAGCGGTCGTTCGCGCCGTTCGTGCACGACGGCCTCTGCATGGACCTGGTCAGCGGCCGTGGCGTCAGCAGGCAGGCGGACGGCGACCGGGTCAGGGGACGGCGGCTCGCCGCCGCGATCCTGCTGCTCTCGGAGACCGCCTCGGCGGCCGAGCGGGCTCGCTGGCTGCCCATGGTCAAGGGCTGGGCCGTGCGGGGCGCGTACCAGCGGACGGGCCGGTTCGCGACGATCCTCGGCGACGGCGCGATCCCCGTGGCTGGCGAGCCCGTGGGGCACCGGCTGCTGCCGATGAGCGCCCGCGCCGTGCACCGCAGGCCGGGCTGGTGCGCGGCCCTCAGCATGGCCTCGCACCGGATCGCCCACTACGAGCACGGCAACGGCGAGAACCTGCGTGGCTGGCACACCGGCGCGGGAATGCTCTACTGGTGGGGCGAGGGCCACGGCGACCACTACTCCGACGGGTTCTGGCACACCGCCGACCCCTACCGCCTGCCGGGCACGACCGTCTCCACCAAGCGGCTGCCCGACGGCGCCGGCGAGGCCTGGGGCGGCGCCTGCCCGCCCGCCCGCTGGGTCGGCGGCGCGACCGACGGCACGTACGCGACGGTCGGCCAGCACCTGTACGGCCTGGAAAGCACGCTGGAGGCCGTCAAGTCGTGGTTCTTCCTCGACGACGCCGTCGTCTGCCTTGGCGCGGGCATCACCGGCGCGGACGGCGTCCCGGTCGAGACCGTCGTCGACGTCCGGCGGACGGACGCACCCCTCACCACCGGGCCCGGCTGGGCGCACCTCGAAGGTCACGGTGGCTACCTCGTCCATGGGCTGCGCACACTGCGCGGCCGCGACCGGGTGACGCTCTGGCTCGACCACGGCACCGACCCGGTCTCGGCCGGGTACGCCTACACGCTGCTGCCGAACGCCGGCCCGGCGCTGACCCGCGCCCGCGCCGCCGACCCCGGCTGGTCGCGGGTGCTCGCCAACACCGCCCGGCAGCAGGGCGTGCACATCCCGTCACTCGGCATCACGGCGGTCAACTTCTGGCAGGCCGGGTCGGCCGGCGATGTCACCGCGTCCGCGCCGTGCGCCGTCCTCGTCCGCGAGCGGCGCGACGGCACGGCCACCGTCACCGTGTCGGACCCCCGGCGCGAGCTGAACGAGCTGACCGTCACCTGGCGGCGGCCGGTCGGCGAGGTCCTCCGCGCCGACCCGCTCCTGACCGGCGTCGTCACCGGCCCGGCGCTCACGCTGGTGTTCGGCAGGCTGGCGGATCGCGGGGGCGGCTCCAGGACGGTCCGGGTGCGCACTTCTTACGGAGTGCGGACGATGCCCGCCTGACCGGTCACCCGGCGGGCGAAAGATGCCAGGCTCCAGCGCGTGAGCAGGTATACGGCACTTCTCGGCGCGACCCTTCTGGGCCTCGTCGCCGTCCTCGTGCGGATGGCGTTCGGGCGCCCCGATCTGCTGCGCTGGTATCTGGCCGGGTGGGCGCTGTTCGCCGTCGCGCTGTGGCTGGCCAGGAGGCTGCCCGTGCGCCGGCTCACCGTCCTGGTCGTGGCGGGCGGCATCGCCGTGACGGCCACCGGCCTGGTCGCCCCGCCGAGCACCAGCACCGACTCCTACCGGTACGCGTGGGACGGCCGGGTGCAGGCGGCCGGCGTCTCGCCGTACGACCATCCGCCCGCTGATCCGGCGCTCGGCGCGCTACGCGACGGCTGGCTCTTCCCCGACGACTGCGACGCGCCCGACCGGGCCAAGGTCGCCGAAGGGGTGTGCACCCGGATCAACCGGCCCGCCGTGCACACGATCTACCCGCCGCTCGCCGAGGCGTACTTCCTGGTGGTGCACTGGCTGTCGCCCGACGGCTCCCGGCACAAGGTCCTGCAGCTTGGTGGCGCGCTGATGGCGATCGCGGTGCTGCTGGCCCTGTGCCGGTGGGCGGGCGCGCGCACCGCCGCCTACTGGGCGTGGTGCCCGGCCGTGCCCGCCGAGGCGGTGAACAACGCGCACGTCGACATGCTGGGCGTGCTGCTGGTGGTGCTCGCCTTCTGCGTGGTGCGCGGCCGGGGGGCGCTGCTCGGCGCGGCCGTCGCGGCCAAGCTCCTGCCCGGCGTCACGCTGCCCGGCGCGCTGTCGGGGGTGCTGCGGGACGGGGTCCACTGGCGGCGGATCCTGGCGGTCCTGCTGCCCGCCGGAGCGGTCGTCACGCTGGCCTACCTGCCCTACGTGCTCACCTCGAACGCCTCGGTCCTCGGCTATCTGTTCGGCTACTTCCAGGAGGAAGGGTACGAGGCGCCGTCGGCCCGGGAGCGGTACGCCGTGCTGCGGCTGGTGCTTCCGGACGCCTGGGCGCCGTACGCGGCGATCCTGCTGCTCGGCCTGATCATCCTGTACGTGCTCCGCCGGGGAGATCCGGATCGGCCGTGGGCCGGCGCCCTGGTGGTGACCGGGTCGCTCCTGCTGCTGCTGACGCCCGAATACTCCTGGTACGCACTGCTGGTGGTGGCGCTGGTCGCGCTCGACGGCCGGTGGGAGTGGCTGGGCGTGGCGCTGGCCGGGGCCGTCAGCTATCTGTTCGGCCCGGCGACACTGGCCTACACCGTGGCCGCGCTGGTCGTCGTGGCCGGTTGGGCCGTGCGCCGTTTCCACGAGTCTCCCGTCGGCACACCAGCAGGAGCGCGACCATGATCCTTCAGTCTTCTCCCGCCCGGTTCACCAGTCGCCTGCTCAAGACCATCCCCACCCGGTTCACCAGCCGCCTGAGATCGGAGGGGGTCGCGGCGAAGCTCGGCGTCTGGCTGGGCGTCAGCTTCACCGTCGCCTTCGTGACCGGCCTGTTCAGCCACTTCACCCAGCATCCGCCGGCCTGGCTGCTGTGGCCGTCCCGGCCGGTCAACCTCTACAGGGTCACCCAGGGCCTGCACGTCATCGGCGGCCTCGCCACGGTCCCGCTGCTGCTGGCCAAGCTGTGGACGGTCTACCCCAAGCTGTGGCAGTGGCCGCCGCTGCGCTCCGCCGGTCATGCCGCCGAGCGGTTGTTCGTGCTCCTCCTGGTGGCGGGGGCGCTGTTCCAGCTGGTCTCGGGGCTGTTCAACATCGCCTACTACTATCCCTACCCGTTCGGCTTCCTCCAGGCGCACTACTGGACGGCCTACATCGTGTACGGCGCGCTCATCGTGCACGTCGTCAACGAGTGGGCCAAGGTCCGGCGGCACCTGTGGACCCGTGTGGAGGATCCGGGCCGGCGGCGCTTCCTGCACACCGTGGCGGCGGCCTCCGGGCTGACCGTCGTGCTCACCGTGGGGGAGGCGGTCACGCCGCTGGAGCGGCTGGCCCTGCTGGCCCCGCGCAACCCGGGCGTCGGCCCGCAGGGCGTGCCGGTCAACAGGTCGGCGGTCGCGGCCGGGGTGACCGAGCTGATCGACGACCCGGCGTACCGGCTGGTCGTGACGGGCGCCGTACGACGAGAGCTGTCCTTCACCTACGCCGAGCTGGCGCGGCTGCCGCAGCACACCGTGCGGCTGCCGATCGCGTGCGTGGAGGGCTGGAGCGTGGAGTGCGAGTGGACGGGGGTGCGGCTGCGGGACCTCATCGAGAGCGCGGGCGGCTCGCCCGAGGCGTTCGTGAGCGTGGAGTCTCTGGAACAGCGCGGTTCCTACCGCGTCAGCGAGGTCCGGCCACCGCACTGGCAGGATCCGCTGACCCTGCTCGCCCTGAGCATCAACGGGCAGGTGCTCGATCCCGACCACGGCCATCCGGTGCGGCTGATCGCCCCGAACCGGCCGGGGGTCATGCAGACCAAGTGGGTCACGACGGTGAGGGTGTCATGAGGTGGCTGGGCTACGCGATCGGCGGCGCTTTCGTCGCGCTCGGCCTCACCGGGCTGGTCCAGGACATCGACCCGGTCGGCTGGGCGCTGTGGGCCGGCGGCGTCCTGGTGGCACATGACGCCGTCCTGGTGCCGGTCGTCCTGCTGGCCGGAGTGGTCGTGCGCAGGGCCGGCGGCTCGGTGCGGGCGGGCCTGGTCGTGGCCGGGCTGGTGACGCTCGCGACGCTGCCGACGGTGCTCGCGCTGGGCAGGCGGGCGGACAACCCGTCGATCCTCCCCCTGGACTACGGCCGCAACCTGCTGATCGTCCTGGTGCTGATCGCGCTCGCCTCCGGGATATACGAGACATGGACGCGGGCCGCCCGGGGCAGGGCCGCCCGGGGCAAGGGAAAACGGGGCGACCGGCCGGGCTGACCCCGGCTACACTCCGCAGGCCTGTTCGCCTGAAGGAGAGCTTTGACGACGAATGACCTGATCGTGCGGCCCATCGCCGGACGCGAAGAGCTTGAGCTGTTCCGCCGCCTGCCCTACGTGCTCAACGACGAGCTGGCGGACGATCTCGACGCCGGCCGACGGCGGCCCGAGTGGATGTGGGTGGCGCTGCGGGGCGAGCGCCTCGTCGCCAGGCTGGCCTGGTGGGCGCCGCGCCCGGACGCCCCGCCGGCCGTCCTGGACACGCTGGACCTGGACGACGCCGCCCGGTCACCGGAGCTGCTCGACGTCGCCTCCCTGCTGCTCAGCACCGCGACGGCGGCGGTGCTGCCGGCCGGTGCCCAGCCGCCCGAGTATGCCCGGTTCATCCCTCCGGGGTGGCGCGAGGACGAGGCGGACAGGCAGGTCGTCCAGGACCGCATGACCGTCCTCGAACGCGCCGGCGCCGAGCTCCTCGTCGAGCGGCTGCGCTTCGAGTGGCGGCCCGGGACGCCGGTGCCCGAGCCGAGCGGACGCCTGAGCTTCCGGCCGGTCGGCGACCGCGGCGAACTCGTCGAGCTGATGACCCTCGTCCTGGAGGGCACCCTCGACGCCCACAGCCGGGCCGACCTGACCCGGATGCCCGCCGCCCGGGCGGCGGCCGAGCAGTATGACGACGAGCTGGCGCACTACCGCAGCCCGCGCGACTGGTGGCGGATCGCGACCACCCACGACGGTGATCCCGTGGGGTTCGTCATCCCGGCACGCAACAACTACAACCCGATCATCGCCTACATCGGCGTCCTGCCGGCCCACCGTGGCCAGGGCCACATCGGCGACCTGCTCGCCGAGGGCACGCGGATCCTCGCCGCCCAGGACGTGCCGCGCATCCGGGCGGCCACGGACGCCGGGAACGTCCCGATGGCCCGCGCCTTCCACCGCGCCGGCTACGCGCACTTCCAGAGTGAGATCAACATGGCCTGGGGCCGCTCATCCGGGGAGTGACGAGGCGCGACTCTCCAGCACGGCGGGGCGGGCGGCGGCCAGCACGAACCCGCTCGCCAGGCGGGCCGGGATGCGCCGCAGGGAGATGGTCAGGTCCTGGTCGGGGACGTCGTGGTCGAGCCGGGCCAGCCGCACCGCCAGGGCCCGCAGCAGCGCGACGGTGATGTCCTCGCCGGGGCAGCGGTGGCCGGTGTCCGGGTCGCCGCCGCCCTGCGGGATCAGGTCGAAGGCGCCGATCCGGCGGTCGACGAAGCGCTGCGGCTCGAAGGCGTAGGGCTGCTCCCACAGGCCGGGATCGTGGTTCTGGCCGTAGACGTCGAGCAGCACCAGGCTGCCCGCCGCGATGCGCTCCCCCTGCCAGGACAGATCCTTGACCGCCCGGCCGCCCACGAACGGCGCGAAGGGGTAGAACCGGCGCACCTCCTGCGCGAACGCCTCGGCGTAGTCCGCGTCGCCCGTGCGCAGCACGGCGCGCAGGTGCGGCCACCGGTGCATGGCGTGCGCCGCGAAGGTCACGTACCAGCACACCGCCACGGTCGGGCGGAGGATGTTGAGCAGCTCCACCGCCGCCACGCGCGGGTCCAGCGGCTCGCCGTCGAGGTAGTGGTGGCGGACGACCACGTCGAGCGCCGATCCGGCCGTCGCGATCACCTCGCCGGCACGTACCCGCCGCACCAGGTCGGCCAGCCAGATCTCGCGGCGCTCGCGGGCGAGCCGGGCCCGCCAGTTCCGGGGCCCGCCGCTGCCGAACCCGTCGACCATGGCGACCAGGTCGAAGGCCAGATCCGGCACCTCGGCCGGGTCCAGCGGGATGCCGGTCCACCGGCACACGCCGCGGGTCAGGACCTTGGCCGCCTCGTCGAAGAGCACGACGCGCCCCCACGAGCCGGCCGCCTCGTCCCAAGCCTCGGTGGTGTGCGCCACCAGGCCGGGCACGCCCTCGCCGGTCAGCAGTGACATGAACATCGCCTTGCGCGCGCGGTGGGCGGCGCCGTCGAGGGTGTGCACCGCGCCCCGCCCGACGAGGGTGCTCTCGACCGGGCCGGGCAGGGCGGTGTGCCGCTCGATGTGCGTCTCGTCGTAGAAGAAGCGCGCCGCCTCGGGGCCGCACAATCCCGCCGTGCGCCGGCCCATCAGGCGGGTGTGCACGACCGGCCGGGAGGTGCGCCGCCGGAGGCCGGGCAGCCAGCCGTAGCCTTCGAGCATGAGGAAGATCGTCTCGTCCAGCAGAAGCATGCGCTCCGGTCTGCCCGTGTCATTCCCCCTAAAACCGGATGACCGGTACGTACGATAGAGGAGGTACTTATGTTGTTATAGCGTTAAAAATCGTCCGCATCCTAGGACTGGACCGATCCTGAACATGAGCGACAATCCCGCCGAGCCGGCCTGGGCTCGGGTCGACACGACCGTGCCGCACTCCGCCCGGGTATGGGACTTCCTGCTGGGCGGGAAGGACCATTTCGCCGTCGATCGCGAAGTCGGTGAGACTCTGCTCCGCGTGTTCCCCGACTTCGTGATGGTCGCCCGCCTGCAGCGCGAGTTCCTCTCCCGCGCGGTGCACTACCTGGTGAGCGAGGCGGGCATCCGGCAGTTCCTCGACATCGGCACCGGCCTGCCCACGGCCGACAACACGCACGAACTGGCGCAGCGCCTCGCGCCGGAGTCCCGGGTGGTCTACGTGGACAACGACCCCATCGTGCTGGTGCACGCCCGCGCGCTGCTCACCAGCACCCCCGAGGGCGCCACCGACTACCTCGACGCGGACGTCCGCGACCCGGAAGCGATCCTCGACGGGGCCGCCAGGACGCTCGACTTCTCCCAGCCCGTCGCGGTCATGATGCTCAGCATCGCGGGCCAGGTCACCGATGACGACGACCCCAAGGGGATCATCGACCGGCTGATGAGCCCGCTGGCCGCCGGCAGTTTCCTGGCCCTGAGCGACGGCGTGAACACCAACCCCGCGCTGGTGCAGGCCGTCTCCACCTACAACAAGAGCGCCGCCAACACCTACCAGTTGCGCAGCCCTGAGCAGGTGGGCGGCTTCCTGGCCGGTCTCGACCTGGTGGCGCCCGGCGTGGTGCCGACGCCGGAGTGGCATCCGCCCCTGGACCGCTGGGACGAGCCGCCGACCGTGGTGAGCGCGGTCTGCGGGGTGGCCAGGAAACCCTGAGTTGATAGCCTGACCGCAGGTGAGCCGGGAAGTCTGGTCGGCAGTTCTGTCGTCGACCCCTGAAGGGCCGCCATGCGTGCTCGCGATCTACTCGTACCCTTTCCGACCGTCACTCTCGACACCCCGGTGGCTGAGGCGGCCCGGCTGCTGGCCGACCAGGACCTGCCCGGCCTGATCGTCGTGGACGGCGACGGCATGCCCTCCTCCATCCTGCCGGGCACGCAGGTGCTGCGGCTGGCCGTCCCCGGCTACTGCCAGGACGACCCGGCGCTGGCCCGGGTCATCGACGAGGCGCACGCCGACGCCTTCCTGCGGGTGCTGGCCGACCGCACCGTACGCGAGGCCCTGCCACGGGAGAAGCGCGAGCTGCCGGTCACCGACCCGGACGCCACCGTGCTGGAGATCGCGGCACTGATGGCCCGCACCCACAGCCCGCTCGTCGCCGTGGTGGGCGAGCGAGGGCTGGAGGGAGCGGTCACCCTGCAGGCGCTCATGGACCGGGCGCTGTCCGCATGACGGCTCTCGCCTGGCTGTCGGTGGCGGTGTTCCTCGGCGCGTACGCGCTGATCGCCACCGAGAAGATCCACCGCGTCGCCGCCGCGCTCGGTGGCGCGGGCATCATGCTGCTGATCCACGCCACCGACGCCGGCGCCGCGTTCTTCTCCGAAGAGACCGGCATCGACTGGAACGTCATCTTCCTGCTGCTCGGCATGATGGTGATCGTCGGTGTGCTCAAGCAGACCGGCATCTTCGAATATCTGGCCATCTGGGCCGCCAAACGGGCCCGCGGCAAGCCGTACCGGCTGATGGTGCTGCTGGTCGTCATCACCGCGCTCGCCTCCGCGCTGCTCGACAACGTCACCACCGTGCTGCTGATCGTCCCCGTGACGTTCCTGGTCTGCGAGCGGCTGGCGCTGCCCGTGGTGCCGTTCCTCATCGCCGAGGCCATGGCCTCCAACATCGGCGGCGCCGCCACCCTCGTCGGCGACCCGCCCAACATCATCATCGCCAGCAGGGGCGGGCTGTCGTTCAACGACTTCCTCGTGCACATGGCGCCGATGGTGGTGATCCTGATGATCGTCTTCATCGGGATGTGCCGGATCCTGTTCCGCAAGGCCTTCACCTACGACCCCGAGCGCGCCGCCGGCATCATGGAGCTCAACGAGCGCGAGGCGATCGCCGACTGGCGGCTGCTCTGGCAGAGCCTGGCCGTCCTCGCCCTGGTGATGACCGCCTTCGTGCTGCACCCGGTGCTGCACTACGAGCCCTCCATCGTGGCGATCCTCGGCGCCGGCATCCTGGTGGCCGCCACCAAGGTCACCACGCATGAGGCCATCGCCGAGGTCGAATGGCCCACGCTGGTGTTCTTCGCCGGGCTGTTCGTCATGGTCGGCGCCCTGGTGGAGACCGGCGTCATCGGCCAGATCTCGCGCCTGGCCGTGGACGCCACCGAGGGGCAGCTCGGGCTGACGACGATGGTGCTGCTCGGGGCCTCGGCCGGATTGTCGGCCATCGTGGACAACATCCCCTATGTCGCCACGATGAGCCCCATCGTGGCCGAGCTCGTCGAAGCCAACGGGGGCAACGCCGACGCGCAGGTGCTGTGGTGGGCGCTGGCCTTCGGCGCCGACCTGGGCGGCAACGCCACCGCCGTCGGCGCGGCGGCCAACGTGGTCGTCATCGGCATCGCCGCCCGCAACCGCACGCCGATCAGCTTCTGGGAGTTCACGAAGTACGGGCTCGTCGTCACGGTCGTCACCGTCTCGCTCTGCGCGCCGTACCTGTGGCTGCGCTACCTGATGTGAACCCTGGCGTCATCGAAACCGTACGGGAGCCGTGAAGATCTGTGCTCCCTTGACGGGTCGCAAAGCCTGACGAATGCTGCCTCTGCGTACCTTGAGGCATGGAGGGGGCAGGAATGATGGTTGGTGACAGGCATGACGAGTCCCGATACCTCCCGATCGGGGAGCACGGCCTGATCGGCGACCTGAGGACCGTCGCGCTCGTCGGGACCAACGGCACGATCGACTGGTACTGCTGCCCGCGCTTCGACTCGCCGAGCGTGTTCGCCTCGCTGCTGGACGCCGACAAGGGCGGATCGTTCGAGCTGACCGCCGACACGCCGGCCAGGACCAAGCAGTTCTACTTCCCCGACACCAACGTGCTCATCACCCGGTTCTTCGCCGAGGACGGCGTGGGGGAGATCCAGGACTACATGCCCATCCCGGAGAACTCGCGCGAGGCCGACCGGCACCGGATGATCCGCCGGGTGTCCTGCGTACGCGGCGCGCTGCCCTTCCGCGCCCAGATGGCGCCCCGCTTCGACTACGCCAGGCAGGCGCACACCGTACACCTGGCGGGGGAACGCGCGACGTTCGCGTCGCCGTCGTTCACCCTGGCGCTGACCGCGAGCGTCCCGCTGGAGACCGACGGCCAGGACGTGCGCGCGTGGTTCAAACTGCACGAGGGAGAGTTCGCTGTCTTCGCCCTCGATCACGTCGCCCCCGGCGTGGAGCCGCGCGGCTGCCCGATCTCCGAGGCCGAGAGCGAGTTCGCCGCCACGGTCAGTTACTGGCGGCACTGGCTGTCCGCCTCCAGGTACCGCGGGCGCTGGCGGGAGGTGGTCCACCGCTCCGCGCTCACGCTGAAGCTCCTCACGTACGCGCCGACCGGCGGGATCGTCGCCGCCCCCACGACCAGCCTGCCCGAGCAGATGCACGGCGAGCGCAACTGGGACTACCGGTACGTGTGGATCCGCGACGCCGCGTTCTGCGTGTACGCCCTGCTGAGGCTCGGGTTCACCGAGGAGGCGGAGGCGTTCATGGGCTTCCTGTCCGAACGCGTCCCGCTCGACGACGGCGGCCTCACCGGCCCCCTGCAGATCATGTACGGCATCGACGGCCGCCGGGACCTGCCCGAACAGGAGCTGAGCCACCTGGCGGGCTACCGTGGATCTTCGCCGGTCCGGATCGGGAACGGCGCCGCCGAGCAACTCCAGCTCGACATCTACGGCGCGCTCATCGACTCCATCTACCTCTACAACAAATGGGGCGAGCCCATCGCCAGCGACCGCTGGGACCAGCTGTGCAGGCTGGTGGACTGGGTCTGCGAGAACTGGGACCGGCCGGACGAGGGCATCTGGGAGACCCGTGGCGGGCGCAAGGACTTCGTGTACTCGCGGCTGATGTGCTGGGTCGCCATCGAACGCGCCATGCGGGTGGCCACCCAGCGCGGCCTGCCCGCCGACATGCGCCGCTGGCGCGAGTGCCGCGACGCGATCTACCGCCAGATCATGCGGCGTGGCTGGTCGGCCGACCTTCAGGCGTTCGTCCAGCACTTCGACGACGACGTCCTGGACGCCTCCGTGCTGATGATGCCGCTGGCCAAGTTCGTCTCACCGACCGACCCCAAGTGGCTGTCCACCCTCGACGCGCTCGGCGACCAACTCGTCTCCGACTCGCTGGTGTACCGCTACGACCCCGAACGCAGCCCCGACGGGCTGCAGGGCATGGAGGGCACGTTCTCGATCTGCTCGTTCTGGTACGTCGAAGCACTCGCCCGCGCCGGCCGCCTCGACGACGCCCGCCTGGCCTTCGAGAAGATGCTGACGTACGCCAACCACCTGGGCCTGTACGCCGAGGAGATCGGCCACACCGGCGAGCAACTCGGCAACTTCCCCCAGGCGATCACCCACCTGGCCCTCATCAGCGCCGCCGTCAACCTCGACCACGCCCTCGGCTGACCGGCTCACCGCGTTGCTCCTGCGGTCGCGGTCACGTGGCCGACTCGCCCGTCCTGATGTCCTCGCCGCTGCGCCAGAACTGCGTGCACGCCCACAGGCCGAACGCCATCGCCGGCACGCCGACCGACAGCAGCACGGTCATGACGGCGGTCGCCTCCTGGACGTCCTCGGCATCGCCGAAGTCGCCGGGCGGGAGGTACGCCATCATTCCCCAGATGAGCGCGCCGGCCACGATCATGAGCATCGCGGCCCCGCAGATCCACAGGTCGAGCCGCCACCCGTAGGAGAACGAGCGCCAGAACGGCTGCGCCCTGCGGATGACACGCCCGCTCGGGCTCTTGGCCGCCTGCCGCCGGTACCAGCGGGCGTAGCAGGTCTTCTTGACCAGTGAGCCGAGGACGGCGCCGTTCACCGGCGTGATGATCGCGCCCCACAGGAACCAGGAGAAGAAGATGTCGGCGTCCCAGTCCAGGGTCCAGGGCAGGCCGAGCAGCGCGCCGGCCAGCACCGCGAGCCCGACGAACCACGCCAGGTGCATCGGCGTGGACAGCAGCCGGATCTCCGACTGAAAGCTTCCTTCAGGACTCTTCTTGCCCCGCCGCTGTTTCGACACCCCGATCGACCCGCGCCGGGTGTACTCCAGGATCCACATCGCGCACATCAGGAGCATGCCGATCCAGCTGAACACATACGGGTTGTCGATCACGCCGAGCAGCCCGCCCGAGACGTCGGCCCGCTCCTCCCCGGTGTGCCAGGACACCAGCGTGAGCACCCCGGGGAGCAGCGTGGCCAGGAAGAAGAGCACGCACAGCGTGAAGACGATCCACCAGAGGACGCTGGGCCGCCCCTTGCCGCCCCCGAGTCTGCCGTCCTTGCCGAGGATCGCGTACCCGATCATGTTGGTGGGGTTGGGCCTGTCCATGGCAGTCCATTTCGCTCGGCTGGCGGTCCCGACGGCGCTGGTGGCGCCTGTGCGGCTATGACGTACGGGGGATCTTATGGGGCCGTAGCGGGCGGTCGGAGAGGCGCATCCACGTGCGGCCGGCTTGGCCGGCACTTGACGCCCAGATGGAAGTGGTCTATTACTTACATCTAGTTCGGCTGTACGACTGGCTTGTTCGGCGTGCACGCTGCCTATTTAATAAAGCGGTCAACCGCTTTCATAACAGAGAAGGTTAAGACATGAGCGACACCGTCTCCACGCCGCAGAGCACCGACAGCGTCAGGGCTGCCGCGCAGCAGACGTTCAGGGACCACCTGGACCACCTGGCCGCCGGGCGGATCGCCGAGTGGGGGGAGCTGTTCACCGAGGACGGGGTGCTGGAGTTCCCCTACGCACCGAAGGGCTACCCGACCCGGATCGTGGGCAGGCAGGAGCTGCGCGGGCACCTGAGGAGCTTCTCCGAGAACTTCCGCGTCGAGTTCACCGACCTGCGCTTCCACGAGACCGTGGACCCCTCGCTGGTCATCGCCGAGCTCAAGAGCGAGGGCGTCGCCCTGGCGACCGGCCGGCCCTACAACCAGACCTACATCTCCGTGGTGGAGACGAGGGACGGCAGGTTCAGCCGCTACGTCGACTTCTGGAACCCGCAGGTGGCCGTCGAAGCCCTCGGCGGCGGCACTGACGACATGGTGTCGGCGTTCAGCGACTGAAGGGCGTAGGTCACCGCCGGCCCCGTCGGCGGCCGGAACGGACCAGGCGGTTTGACGCCCCTGGGGGATGTGGTTGATTACTTCCATGGAAACCAGGACACGGCAGCGTTCCACCGCCGAGGAGCGCCGGGCCACGGTCATGCGGACGGCGATCAAGTCGTTCGCCGCGCGCGGCTACTACGGGACCTCGACGATGGACGTGGCCAAGGCCGCGGGCATCTCGCAGGGATACCTGTACCGGCTGTTCAAGGACAAGGAGACGCTGTTCGCGGCCCTGGTCGACTACTGCTCGAACCGCCTGCGGGAGTCCGTGGCCGCCGTGGCGGCGTCGGTGCGGAGCACCGACCCGGAGGTGGTCCTGCGAGCCCTGACCGCCTCGTACGACCAGGTCATCGCCGACCGTGACGTGCTGATGATCCTCATGCACGCCCAGGGCTGCGCGGGTGAGCCGGTCATCGGCGAGGCGGTGCGCCAGTGCTACGCCAAGCAGATCGAGTACATCCGCGCCGTCTCCGGCGCCTCCGACGAGCAGATCCGCCGCTACTTCGCGGACGCCCTGCTCAGCAATGTCGTGGTGGCGATCGACGCCGCCGCCGTCGACGCCCCGTGGGCGCGCACGCTCCGCGCGTAGCGACACCTTTCTCCGCGCACGGCGGCCGGCAGAGCCCGCCTGGCTCGGTCATCCGCTGGTGCGCGCCCACGCGAGAATGCGTGCCGCCAGCTCGGCGGCGTCGTCTCCGGCGAACACCGTGGGGGCGAGGGCGCGGCCATGAGCGGCGTCGGCCATCGCCTCCTCGATCCAGTCCCGCGGCGCGCCGCGCTCGTGCAGCCGGTGGAGGCGTACCTCGTCCGGGCAGTCGATCGTAATCGTGCGCCATGTCAGGTTCGTCAAGCCCTGGTGGAGAAGCTGCCGTTGTGCGGAAGGAAGCGGCAGGTTGGCGGCGGATCGCGCGGAACCTGAGGGTCTCGCATGCGGATGGCCCTCACCATCGGCTCATGGGTGAGCCGTGGGTCGCGACCGTGGCCGGGCGGAGCCCCAGGCCATGGAGCAGCCGTAAACCTCACCCGTGAGGAGATCACATGATCAAGGCCACGACACGCACGGACCTCTGGAACCCGAAGACCTACGACGCGTTACGCAGGCAGCTCATCCCCTCGTTCGATCTGCTCTACGCCGGCGCGGCCGAAGCGGTCGCCGCCAGTGTGGCGTCCGATGCCGGCATCCTGGATCTCGGCGCCGGTACCGGACTGCTCAGTGCCACCCTCCGGCGGCGGTTGCCGCAGGCGCGGCTGACCCTGGTCGACCATTCCGACGACATGCTCGACCAGGCCCGAGCCCGCTTCGCCGAAGACGACCTCGTCACGACGCGCATCGCCGATCTGACCGGGACGCTGGAGGGTGGCCCCTTCGGCGCCGTCGTGTCGGCGCTGGCGATTCACCACCTTCCGCACGAGGAGAAGCAGCGCCTGTTCGGGCGCATCAGGGACGTGCTCCAGCCCGGGGGCGTCTTCGTCAACGTCGAGCAGATTCTCGCCCCGTTCCCGTCGCTGGAGTCGCTGTACGACGCTCAGCACGAAAGGCATGTCCTCGACTCCGAGACCCCGCCGGACGAGTGGGCCGCAGGACGCGAACGCATGAAGCACGACATCTGCGCCGACCTGGAAACCCAGCTTCGCTGGCTACGGCAGGCCGGATTCGACCAGGTCGACTGCCTGGTCAAGAACTGGCGCTTCGCCACGTACGCCGGCTGGACCCGGGCGTGACCGTGCTCTACGACGCCTTCCACTCAGCCGCGTCGGCTCGGCTGGACAAGTGCGCGGTCCGGACGGCCGACGGCGCCGTCATCAGCTACGCGAAACTGCTCGCCCTCGTCGGTGGAATCGCGGGCGGCCTCCGGCGGGCAGGCGTACGAGAAGGGCACACCATCGCCACTTCGCTGGGCAACAGCCCCGGCTACGTGGCACTCATCCTGGCGACGGCCCGGATCGGCGCTTCCTACGTGCCGATGATCCGCGAGTTCGGTCAGGGTGATGTCGAAACCGCCCTCGCTCTCACCCGAGCCACTCTCATGGTGGTGGACGGGAGCAGGCCCGAGCTCCGCACCGCCATCCCCCACGTAGGCCTGGACGAGCTCGCGGCCGCCGATCCCCTGCCGTACGAGGAACCGCACCGCCCATTCCCAGGAGTGTTCCGATACCTGTGGACCTCGGGCTCGACCGGATTCCCCAAGCTCATGTCCTGGCGGCAGGACAAGTTCCTGGCCGAGCGGCAGCGATGGATCGCGCACACGGGACCGCGCGACACCGACGTGTTCTTCTGCCGGCACACGCTGGATGTCGCCCACGCCACCGACCTGCACCTGTTCGCCGCTCTGCTCGCAGGCGCGGAGCTGGTGCTGGCCGACGTCGAGTCGACCCCGTACGAACTCCTCACGCACCTGTCCGCCTGCGGAGCCACCGTGATGAGCGCCCTGCCCCGTCACTATGAGCAGCTCGCCCAGGCGGCCCGTGCCGGGGCGTGCCCCGATCTGACGAGTCTGCGGCTGCCGTTCTGCGGCGGTACCTATCTCAGCCCGGCGGTCGTCCGCGACTGCGCCGACATACTCGGTGTGCGCATCCGTCAGCTCTACGGCTCCACCGAATTCGGCCTGGCGGCCGTCAATCTGGACGACGTCGTCCAGGACGAGGGCGCCATGCCCCTGGTGCCGGGGGTCGGCGCCCGGCTGGTGCCTCTCTCCCCGGGCACGGCCGACATCGGGGAGCTGGTGCTGCGTTCGCCCTGGACGAGCGAGGGATACCTGAACGATCTCGATGCCCACGCGCGTACTTTTCGCGACGGAGAGTACTGGACCGGCGACATCGCCCGCCGCGATGGCGACGGACGGTACCGGATCCTCGGCCGGGCATCGGAGACACTGCGCTCCTCGCACGGTCCCATCTGCACTCCCATGCTCGATGCGGACCTGGTCGCGAACTGTCCGGTGGCCGAATCCGTCAGCCTCGCCACCCGGCCGGGAGCGTACGACGAGAACGTCCTGGTGGTCGCTCGACCCCGAGATGTGCCGGACGCGGCCGCCGTCGCCTCTGTCGGGAGCCGGCTGGACCACCACGGGCTCGTGGGGGACATCCACATCGTGGACGCCATTCCGTACACCGCCGTGGGGAAGCCCGACAAGGCGCTGCTGCGCGAACGAGTGGCGTCAGGCCCCCTCGTACGCCGCTCGCGGCGCGCAGCCACCGGAACCATGGTGATCGTGCCCGGGTGGGGGATGACCGCCCGTTACTTCGACCGGGCCGTGGCCGACCTGCGCACCGACCACGACGTCATCACCATGGACCTGCGCGGCCACGGGGCGGGTCCGCCGGCTCCTCCGGACTGGACGATCGGCGAGGCGGCAGAGGAGGTGCACGACCTCATCGAGCGTCGAGACCTGCACGGGATCACGCTGATCGGATGGTCGCTGGGCGCCGGCGTCGCCTACTCCTATCTCCACCGGTTCGGAACCGACCGGGTGTCGAGGCTGGTGTCGATAGAGATGTCGCCCCGCCTCCTGTCCGAGGACGGCTGGGAACACGCCGCCTTCGGCGGCCTGGACCGCGTGGGCGCCCGCGACGTGGGACGGAGCGTCGTGGCGGAGCGCGATTCCTTTCTGGAGGGCTTGGTCCGCAACTGCTTCGCGGTCGGCACGGAACCTGACCAGAACCTGCTGAACGGGCTCATCGCCGAGTCGAAACGCTGCACGGCGACCGCACTGCAGGCGCTCTGGACAGACGCCCTGGCCCAGGACTGGCGGACGCAGATCACCCGGATCACCGTTCCGACCTTGCTGATGCATGGGGCGAAGAGCCAGATCTTCCCCACGGACATCGGCAAGTGGATGGCGAACGCGATGGCCGACGCCACGCTCGTCACCTTCGCCGACAGCGGCCATCTCCCCTTCATCGAGGAAACCGAGAAATTCGTCTCCGAACTCCGGAAATTCAGCGCGGGAAGGCCTGGCGAACATGGATGACATCAGCGTGAACTCGGCGCGTCGGCTGTGCTGGATCTATCCGGATCGGGGTACGGCCACGCAGCGGCGTCTGGAGCACGACAACGTCTGGGGCCACTACCAAGAGGTCGCGAAGGGCCTCGGGCTGGAGATGTCCCTGCACCAACCGGAGGAGATCGCCGTCGACGCCACCCGGATCGACGACGTGCGGTTCTTCCTCAACGGGGAACGGGTGACGCCCGAGGACACGATCTTCGTCACGCATTTCTACATACTTCCGCACCAGACCCAGGACGCCTGCGGCCAGGTGACGTTGTACAGCGTTCTTGAGCAGGCGGGCTTCTACCTGCCGATCCCACCGAGGATCGCGTACATCGGGCGCGACAAGCTGGCCACGATGGTGTTCCTGAGCGGCAGCCCGGTGGCCCCGCTGCCGACGGTCAGGCTGGGCACCGGACGCTCCGGGGCGACCTGCCACTACGACGCGGCGCTGAGCAACCTCGCCTACCCACTGATCGTCAAGCCTGCTTACTGGGGGATGGGGCTGGGCGTGAGCGTCGTACACAACATCCACGACCTGCGCGGCGTCATCGGCTTGGCAGGTGGCTCCGACACCGCCCTGGTGGTGCAGCCGTACTTCGAGAGTGTCGGGGAATGCAGGATCTTCGTCATCGACGGAAAGCCGCACACCATTCTCCGGGGCTCGAAGGACGGCTATTGCCTCATGGCCACCAAGGCCAGCGGCGCCCGTCACGAGAGGGAATATCTGCAGTCGCTGCCGGAACTGGACGAAACCGTGTCCTACGTGGCCGACAAGCTCCGGTTGCCGTACTTCACGCTCGACTTCATCATCGACGGCGACCGGTTCTGGCTGTCGGAGATCGAACCTGACGGCGCGGTGGGATTCAGCCAGAACACCGAGCAGGCGGCGATCGCCCGCGCCATCGTCGAAGCCAGGTTCCGGGCGTACTCACGGGAGCACGCCGCCTGGATCGGGAAGGCGGAACGGCTCTCGTGATAGGCCGGATCGCGACAGACGAGGTGATGAGCCACGCCCGCGGCGCAGGAGCGCCGGAGTCGGCGACCGGCCTGGCGGATCTCGACGTGACCGGGCCGGCCGACGTGCTGGACATGACCCGGGCGATGGCAGGTGACAGCGGCGCGATGCTCATGTCCAGCGGTGGCACGACCGGCGCGCCCAAACTCACCTTCGTCCCCTACCACCAGGCCATCGATCGGCTGCTGGAAGAGTGGCGACCCCTGTCCCGAGGGGATGTCCTGCTGAACCTCTTCAACGCGGGCCGACTGTGGGCCTCGCACTACTACATGCACCGGCTCGCCGAGCGCAGCCACTGCACCGTCATCCCCCACGGGCCGCTGGCCCCACAGGAAGCGGGACGATGGCCGCAGATTTTCGCTCAGGTCGGCGTCAACGCGGTCGCCGGTACGCCGACCGGCTTGGCGGATCTCGCCCGGGGCGTGCTCGACACGGAGACGAGTCTTCCGATCGAAACCATCATCTGGATGGCCGAACCATGGAACCAGAGCAACGTCGACATGGTCCGGGAGGCGTTCCCCCAGGCCCGGTTCTGGGGCAACTACGGCTCGGTGGAGACCTATGTGATCGCTACGAACACGCCCGACTGCGATCTGACCACCCTGCACCTGATGCCGGATCAGCTCATCGAGCCGGACGACCGGGGCGCGCTGCTGACGCGGATCGGATCCGGCTGGACGGCCCCGGTCGTGCGCTACCGGCTGGGCGATCGCATCGCCGCCGCTGAGTGCCGCTGCGGCCGTCCGGACGGGTTGAGGGTGCTCGGGCGGGCCGACGACGCGGTCAAGTTCTACGGGGCGACCTTCGGCATCGGAGAGGTCCTGGACGTCGTCCACCAGGTGCGAGGGGTACGGGAAGCCCAGCTGGAGCTGGCGGGGCTGAGCGATGCCCGGATGGCGGTGAGCGCCGTCACCGTGAAGTACGTCGGCACGGCGAGCGTCACGCTCCTGCGGGCGGCGCTGATGAGGGAGTTCACGCGCTTTCGGACGGTGCTGCGGCAGCATCCTCAGGCGATCGCGATAGAGAGGGTGTCACAGCTCCATCGGGTGGACAGAACCAACAAGGTGCCCCCAGCCGTCTGGGTGAAAGCCGCGGCCGGATGAGCCCGCCTGCCCCGGGCGCTGGAAAAGGCGTGCGGAGCCGGGCGATCCTCCCCTTGCTCGTGGGCGGCTACTTCATGGCGCAGTTGGACATGACGGTCCTCGTGGTCGCCCTCCCGAGCATCATCCGAGATCTCGGCGCCACCGTGCCGGAAGGGCTGTGGGCGGTGAACGCCTACGTGCTGACGGTGGCCGTCAGTCTCATCACCACGGGGCGCCTGGGTGACGTGCTGGGCCAGAAACGCGTGTTCGTCTGCGGGCTCGCGGTGTTCACCGTCTTCAGTCTGATGTGCGGCCTGGCGCAGAGTCCTTGGCAGCTCATCGGGGCGCGAGCGTTCCAGGGGCTGGGCGCGGCGCTTCTGCTGCCGCAGGTCCTGGCGCTGATCATGGTGGTCTTTCCCCCTGAGCGACGCGGCACCGCGCTGGGCGTCAGAGGGGCCGCCGGGGCAGGTGCCGCGGTCGCGGGGCCGGTGATAGGCGGGCTGCTGGTCCACGCGTACGACTGGAGGGCGGTCTTCTTCATCAATGTCCCCATCGGCCTGTCGCTCCTGCTCCTCGCCCTGGTGCTCATCCCCGATCTCCGCTCCGGGAAGGTCCGCCGGCTGGATCCGATAGGGGTGCTGCTCCTGTCGCCTGCCCTGCTCTGCGCGGTGCTGGTCATGACGCAGGGAAGCGCCCATCGCTGGAACGGCTGGATCGTGGCGACCGCCTGCTGCGCGATCGTCCTGATGTGCTGCTTCGTGCGTCAGCAGAGCAGGAAGCAGCACGCTGAGCCGCTGATACCGTTCGCGCTCTTCCGTGACCGCAACTATGCGCTCATGACCCTGGCGGGCGCGTCCGTCTCCATGAGCGTCTTGAGCTTCACCCTCATCCTGTCCTTCGTCCTTCAGGACGGGCACAGGCTCGCCCCGCTCGCAACAGGGGCGCTCATCGCACCTGCCTCACTCACCTCGATGCTCCTGGCGCCCTTCGTCGGCCGGCTGTCGGACCGCGTCGACCCGAAAAGGCTGCTGCTGGCCGGGCTCGTCTTGTCAGCCGTCGGCATGGCGTCGCTGGCGCTGTCCCTGGGCGCCGGGGTGACGTGGGGCGGCATCATCGCGTCGATGGTGGTCGTCGGTGCGGGCAACTCGATGCTCTTCACCCCGCTGACCGGTATCGCGCTGCGCCGGGTCACGCCGAACGTGGCCGGCACCGCTTCCGGGGTGCTCGGCACCGTGCTCCAGTTCGGCTCGTTGGCGGGCAGCGCCGCAGTCGGTCTCCTCCTGCACGGCAGGGCGGCGGCGGACGGCTCGACGGGAAGCGTACTCACGTTGCTCCTCCTCCCGCTGCTGGCGCTCCTCGTCGCCGCCCTGGCGGTTCATTCGGTTGACAGGCCGGCGCGGGACCGCAGCCGGTGGAAGATCTCGCCGAGCTGAGCCACCTCTTCCGTGGTGAGCGCGTCGAAAACCAGATGTCGTACGCCGCGCGCCGCACCGCCGGGAGCCTGGCATGAGCCACCCCCTGAGAGTCGTCGTCGTCAACGGCAGCCCCAACGAGCGGTCGAAGACCATGGGGCTCGCCGGCCTCGTCACGTCCCGGCTCAGCGAGTCCCTGCCGGTCGGACTCCATCGGGTCGATGTCTACCGGCTCGGGCCGAGCTTCACCGGAGCCACCGTGCGCGAGGACGTGTCGCCCGAGGTCGAACAGCAGATCCGCCTGGTCGAAGAAGCCGACGTGGTCATCGCGGCGACACCGGTGTTCCGGGCGTCGTACTCCGGAATGTTCAAGCACTTCTTCGACCTGGTCGACCAGTACGGCCTCGCCAACAAGCCCGTCATCCTGGTGGCCACCGGGGGAAGCGATCGGCACGCGCTCGTCATCGAGCACGCGCTCCGGCCGCTCTTCGGCTTCTTCCAGGCCGCGACCGCGCCGGTCGGCTTCTACGCCAACGCGGGCGACTTCGACGGCACCGTCGTCCTCAACGGCGAGGTGTACAGCCGCGTCGAAGTGGGATTGGCCGACATCATGCCGCAGCTGAAGGCACTGGCCGACGGCCCGGACAGTGCGCGCGGCTAGCGGCGTACCGTGAACCTCAGATGCAGCACCCGTTCGCCCTGGATGACCATGTGGGGATCCTCCAGGAGACGCTGCCCGTCGATGCTGCCGAAGTAGCGTTTGCCCGACCCGAACACCACCGGCACCACGTCCATCGCCACCTCGTCCACGAGCCCGAAAGTGGGCGGCGGGACGTTCATCCGGCGGTTCCGGGGGCGGGTACGGCGTGTTCGGCGGCGCGGCTGACCTGCTCCCAGGCGGCCCAGGTCGCCATCCGCCGCCGGGAGATGTCGAAGGCCAGGTCATAGACCATGCTGCCGAGCAGCAGCCGCAGTGGCGGGTCGTCGCTGTCGACCAGCTTCAGCAGCGCCTCTGCGGCCAGCCGCGGCTCACTGTCGACCGACCCCTCGGCCCACTGCTTCTCCAGCTCGGCGCGCAACGGGCCGTACTCCGCCGAAGGTGACGTCGTCGTCATGCTGGTGTACAGGTCGGTCCAGTAGCCGCCCGGCTGGACGATGCTGAGCTTGACGCCGAACGTCGCGGCTTCCATCGCCAGCGCCTCGCTCATGCCCTCCAGCGCGAACTTGCTCGCGCTGTACATCCCGGTGCTGGGGAAGCCGCCCAGGGCCGCGATGCTGGAGACCTGCACGATGTGGCCGGAGCGCTGGGCGCGCAGGTGCGGCAGGACGGCCTGGCAGACCCACATCGCCCCGAAGAGATTGACCTCCAGCTGGGCGCGCGCCTCGGCTTCGGTGAACTCCTCGATCATGCCCGAGGACATGGTCCCGGCATTGTTCACCACGATGTCGAGCCGGCCGAAGTGCTCCACGGCGGTGTTCACGGCGGTGAACACCGCGTCGCGGTCGGTCACGTCCAGCGGAAGGGCGAGCAGCCGATCTCCGTACCGGTCGTCGAAGTCCTGTCGGGTGATGGTGCGGGCGGCGGCGGCCACGTGATCGCCGCGCTCCAGCGCGGCGAGAGCGAACGCACGGCCCAGGCCGCGGCTGGCTCCCGTGATGAACCAGGTGCGGGAAGGGACGGTTTCCGGGGTGCGCATATGCAGAACTCCATTGGTTTGCCTACCTTGTACGAGACGGTTCGTCTCGCTTGAGACGTGACAGTACCGCTCCCTCTTCGCTGAGTCAAGACGGACCGTATCGTCTAGTTGGTGGCCGGCGCGGATCTCCCTGAACCCAGGTGGAAGGCGCGGCGGTAGGCGGACGGGGAGGTCCGCATCGCCTGGGCGAAGTGGTGGCGGTAGGTGACCGCGGTGTCGAAGCCGACCGTCCTGGCGATCTCCTCGATCGGCGTGCCGGTGGTCTCCAGCAGAGCCAGGCTTGCCTGGATCCGTTGGTCGATCAGCCACCGGATCGGTGTGGTGCCGGTCGAGCGGGTGAAGTGCCGCAGGTAGGTGCGGGCCGACATGCGCGCCTGCCGGGCGAGCGCGTCCACCGTGATGGGGCTCGGGAGGTTCGCCAGCGCCCATGCCATGCTCCGCGCGACCCGGTCGTCGTCGGAGTGGGCGGACATGGGGGCCTCGATGAACTGTGCCTGACCGCCATCGCGGTGTGGTTGGATCACCAGCCGCCGGGCGACCGCGTTGGCGATCGCGGCCCCGAAGTCCCGTCGAACGATGTGCAGGCACAGATCCAGGCCGGCGGCGCTCCCGGCGCTGGTGAGCACGTCCCCGTTGTCGATGTAGAGCACGCCGGGGTCGACGTCGACGCCGGGATGGCGCCGGCGCAGTTGGTCGGCGTAGCGCCAGTGGGTCGTGGCCCGGCGGCCGTCCAGCAGTCCGGCGCCGGCGAGGGCGAATGCTCCCGAGCAGATCGACATGATGCGCGCACCCCGGCGATGAGCCTGGCGCAACGCGGCGACCAGCTCGGGCGACGGGTCTGCCGTGATGTCGGACACGCCGGGCACGATCACGGTCTGCGCCGTCGCGAACGCGTCCAGGCCGTGTGGTGTGTACAGGCTCGCGCCGCCGATGACACGTAGCGGGCCGGGATCCTCGGCACACATGGTGAGGTCGTACCAGGGCACGTCGAACTCCGGCCGGGGCAGGCCGAACACCTCGGTGACGATGCCGGTCTCGAAGACCGACATGCCGTCGTAGGCCAGGACGGACACGCTCGGGCCGCGCCGCGCTGGTGGATGCATGGCGGAAACTTAGCAAACAGCGTCATCTACGCCACGTGACAGATGGCGGGATCTTAGCGGGGGACGTCGTTCCCGCCACTGGTGCCGGCCGGTGGCCATGACCAGGATCGTGGGCATGACAAACGTGATCTCGGTCGTCCTCTCAACCCCTCCCGCCGCGCCGACGGCGGCCGCCGCCCACTTCGCCGCGCGGCTGGCCTTCGAAGCCGATGTCAGCGACGTCCATGCCGACCTGGAATCCGGCGCGTCCGGGCTGGTCGTGGTCGATTCGCGCAGCGTCGAGGCATGGCAGCAGGGGCACCTGCCCGGCGCTGTGCACCTGCCGACCCGGGAGATCGCCGTTCGGGCGGCGGAGGTCATCCCGCCCGGCACCGCCGTCGTCACCTACTGCTGGGGGCCCGGCTGTAACGGCGCCACCCGGGCGGCTCTCGAGTTCGCCGAACTCGGCTACGAGGTCAAGGAGATGATCGGCGGTTACGAGTACTGGGTGCGCGAAGGCTTTCCGGTGCGGACGGAGGACGGCTTGATCCGCCGGCCGGTGGACGATCTGACCGCCCCGCCTCTCGCCGACTCCTGTGGCTGCTGACATGACCGCCGCATCGATCACGACGAGTCGCGTCCCCTCATGCAGGACGAGCGTGCGGGTCGTCGACCTCTCCGACCGCGCCCGTGGCCACTATCGTCTGGACGCGTGCAGCGCGGTCAGGGCCTGCCTTTCGAGCAGGCGGAAACCGCAGGATCCGGCGATCGCCACGGCCTGCTCGGCGTTGTAGCTCGCCGAGGCCGGGTCACCGGCGGCGAGCCGGGCGGTGGCGAGGCCGACCAGTGCCCGTGCCTCCACGTAGGGATAGGTGTTGTGCGCGATCGTCACGCAGCGCTCGAACCACTGGGCGGCGGCCGTCGCGTCGCCGAGCGCGAGGTACGCCTGCGCCGCGGTGGCCGCGGTCTGCGCCGTGGCCTTCCTGTCGTGGACCGCGATCGCCATGTCGTGCGCTCGCCTGGCCACCTCCAGCGCGGTGGCGGCGTTCCCGCGCTGTCTGTGCACCTGGCTCAACTCGTCCAAGGTGGACAGCTCGCCCCGCATGTTCGACCTCTTCCGGTACGCCACGAGCACGTCGGTGAGCAGGTCGGCGGCGCGCGCCGGCGCTCCGAGCTGCCGTAACGCGCTCGCCAGATTGCCCCGGTTGGCCAGCGCCGACGTCTCCCGGCCGGTCGCCTCGTTGATCTCCAGGGCCGCTTTGAGCAGCTCGGCGGCGTCCCGCAGCTCGCCCTGGCACAGCCGCATCACCCCGAGCCCGTTGAGCGCGACCGCCCGCACGTGGCCGAGCCGGTCGTTCTCGGTCAGCTCAAGCGCGCGGTGCAGCCACTCCTCCGCGTCGGCGAGCTTGCCCTGCTCCAGATAGAGCCACCCGATGGAATGGGACAGGTACGCCGCGGCGGTCGTCCAGCCCGTGGTGACCGCCAGCTGTTCACCGGCCAGGCAGTCGGACAGCGCCTCCTCGTCCCGGCCGACCGACCACAGCGCCTGGCCACGGCTGATCAGCATCGCGGTCCGCGCGACGTCGTCGCCCGCTCTGGCGGCCGCGTCCAGACCGACTTCCGCTGCGGGCAGCCAGCCGTCGATGTGCCGGCGGATCAGGAAGTAGCCGCGGAGCTGGTCGGTGATCCGCCAGGACAGCGCGCGGTCGGCGGACTCGGCCGTGTGCCTGACGACGGCGACCAGCGCGGGCAGCTCGGCGTCCAGCCAGGCGAGCGCGTCGGCCTCGGTGGCGAAGAACGTGTCCCGCTCCGCATGCGTGTCGAGCCGTACGAGCTGCGGGTACACCCACTCCATCGCGGCCGTCACCGCGTCGGTGTACCAGGTGTACAGCCGGGAACGCGCGCTCTCGCCCTCGGCGTCATCGGCGAGCAGCCGCCGGGCGTACAGGCCCAGCAGGTCGTGGAACCGGTAGCGGTCCGTCGCGTACTGCATCAGCATGTTCGTCTCAAGCAGGTCCTCCAGCACGCGGTCGGCGTCGGTCGGCGGCATCGCCAGCAGGACCCCGGTGCTGTCGGCGCCGAAGTCGTCACCGGGGTGCAGGCTGCACAGCCGGAACGCGCGCTGGGCGGCGGCGCTCAGATCGGCGTAGCTGAGCTGGAAACTGGTGAGCACGCTCGACTCGCCGGTGGACAGCTCGGTGAGTCTGCGGTTGTCGTCGCGCAGCCGGCGGGTCAGGTCGGCGATCGTCCACGCCTGCCGGGTGGCCAGTCGCGCGCTCGCGATGCGCAGCGCGAGCGGCAGCCGTGCGCACGCCTCGGCGAGCTCGCCGGCCGCGTCGGGATCGGCGTCGATCCGATGTGATCCCGCGGTCGCGGCGATCAGGGTGATCGACTCCTCCCGGTTGAGCGGTTCGAGATGGACGGCGCACGCACCGGCGAGGCCGAGCATCCTGCGCCGGCTGGTCACGATCAGGTCGCTGCCGCCCGCACCCGGCAGCAGCGGCCGGGCCTGATCGGCGTCATGCGCGTTGTCCAGCAGCACCAGCATCCGCCGGTCGGCGAGCTCACTGCGGAACAACGCGGCCGCCTCGGTCTCGTCGGTCCCGATCCGCCTGCTCGGCACGCCGAGGGCGCGCAGGAACCGGCCGAGCACCAGCATCGGTTCGAGTGCGGTCGCGGTGGTGCCGCGCAGGTCGGCGTAGAGCTGACCGTCGGGATACTGCGCGCGCAACCGGTGCGCGGTGGCGAGCGCGAGAGCGGTCTTACCGACTCCGGCGATGCCGTCGATCAGCACGATTCTGGACGAGGCCGGTCCGGACTCCTGGCCCGTCCTGGCGAGCGCGGCCTCGATCCTGGCCATTTCGTCCGCCCTGCCGACGAAGTCCGGCGGCGCGGCGGGCGCCTGCTGGATCGCGGTCCGCCCTCTTGTCCGTCGGCCGCGCCGCTCCTGCTGCCGGAGCACCGCCAGCTGGGCGGACCGCAGCCGTTCGCCGGGGTCGATGCCGAGCTGGTCGGCGAGTGCGGACCGGATCCGGTCGTACGCCGCGAGCGCCTCCGCCTGCCGGCCGCTCGCGGCCAGGGTCAGGATCAGCTCGACGTGCAGCGGCTCGTCCAGCTCGCGCCGATTCACCAGCTCCCGCACCGGTTTCAGGGCCCGTTCCGGCTCGCCGAGATCGCGCGCCAGCGTGGCGAACGTCTGGACGGTGGTGGCGTACTCGGTGGCCAGCGCGGTGTACAGCGGGCTCGACGCCACCCGCTCCGCGCCTATCTCACCGCGCCACAGCGCGATGGCTTCGGCGAGCCGGCCGAACGCCTCCTCCGGTGTGTCGTACGCCGCCCGTGTGGTGAGGTCGCGGAACGCGAGCAGGTCCAGCTGGTCGGCGGTGACCGCGAGCCGGTAGCCGGTCTGACCGCCGAGGAGCACGCCGTCTGCGTCCAGCAGCCGCCGTAACCTGGCGACGAGCGTATGCAGCAGGCTCACCGGGTGCTGGGTTTCGCCGTGCTGCCACAGCAGGTCGATCAGCTCGTTCTGGCCGACCGCCGCACCGGCGTCGAGCGCGAGCCGCGCGAGCAGCGTACGTTGCAGGTCGGAGCCGAGGGATGCCTGGACATCGCCGTGCCAGACCTCGATCGGACCGAGCACACGGATGCGCAGCGGGCCGCCACGGATCGGACCGGCGTCGGCGCGCTGGGTGCGCAGGGTCTCGGCGGCGGCGGCGTGCAGTCGCTCGACGTCTGGCCCGCTCAGCCCGAGTGCGGCGGCGATGGCCTGGACCGAGTCCCGCTTCGGGCTTCTAGTCCGGCCCTGTTCCAGATCGCGGATCGTGCCCGCGCTCACGCCCGCCCGCTCGGCGAGCTGCCGTTGCGTCAGTCCGGCTCGGAGGCGATGGGCTCGAAGCAGCCCGCCGAAGCTCGTCTCCCTCACTCGCGCCCACACCGAGTGAGCAGACCGTTGATCCGCGATCTCCGGGACACCAGACGATCCTAGGCCAGGAGACGCCACGAACCCCAGCGTGCGGCGGAAGCACGTTGGGGCCCGTGTCAGATCAGTGGTCGTCCGTCCTGGATGTCGCGGCCGGCACATCCAGGAGCGATGTCATCCGGTGGGGACGGTCGCGACACCGAGGATGCGGAAGGCGTCGACGCGGACGTTGCGGAGACCGCCTTCGGGATGGACCGAGACCTCGGTGCCCGGCTCGAGTGCGTCGAGGACGTTGCCGTCCCCCTCCCAGAAGGAGACGTGGCCGACCGCTTCGTCGGTCGTCTTGTAGAAGATCAGGTCACCGACCTTGAGGTCCGCGTAGTCGACCGACTTGGCGTAGAACTTCGACGGAGTCTGGTGGTTCCTGGCCCAGTTCCACATGTCGACGGCGCGGCGGACCGGCCAGCCGGGGAAGTTGCCGATCGGGTTGTAGGAGGTCATGACCAAGCCGGAGCAGTCGAGGCCCGGACGCTCCGGGGTGTCCTCACCCCCGAGGACGTAGGGTATGCCGCGCTTGCCCATGGCGTTCTTGTGAGCGATCATGGTCCAGTTGTAGATCTCCCGGACCTCGGTGCAGTGGGTTCCTTGCTCGGTCGTCCCGTTCTGGACCTGCACCCTGAGGTGGTTGATGTTGGGGATGTTGCCGGGGTTCCAGTCGGACTCGAGCCCGACCTCGTGGTGGCCGTTGCCGCCTCTGAGGACGAAGTACGGCTCGCCGCTGGGGAAGATGAAGGGCGCCCCGTCGTGGTCGGCGTCGTGGGCCTGGATCCGCAGCACCGGGGAGATGGCGGTCGCCGTGCCGGTGTCCTCGAGACGCCAGCGAACGGTCACCCTGTCGCCGGCCTTCCAGTCGACCTGAATGAAGGCCTTCGCACCCGGGCATTCGACGGTGAGGGTGCCGCTCGGGTTGCTCAACCCGTCGGCGGACGCAGGCGGCGCGGCCACGAAGACGGCACCGGAGATCGAGACGACGAAGGCCACGAGCAACGTCATGATTCTGGGTTTCACGTGCTTCCTCTCATGGTGGAGATTCCTGTCGTCGTGGAATCGGCGAGACTCGCAACCCCTGGCGGCCTGTCGCTTTCGAGGAAGGTGGGAAGGGCGAAGTCAGGCGTTGCCGCACGTCCACGGCTGTCGGCCGCGGGCCCGTACAGGTCATGGCGGCTTGCTCAGAACGTTAGGGATCGCCACTGGCACGGCGCTGTCCGTACTCCACCCGTACCGGACACGCGCCGTGACGTGGTACGGGCGCTAGTCCACCTCGGCCACGGGCTGGGTGAACTGGGCGGCGTGCAGCCGGGCGTAGGCGCCGCCCGTGGCCAGCAGCGACTCGTGCGTGCCCTGCTCGACGATCCGCCCGTTCTCCATGACCAGGATCAGGCTGGCGTCGCGGATCGTGGACAGCCGATGGGCGATGACGAAGCTGGTGCGGCCCTCGCGTAGCGAGCTCATCGCCTGCTGGATGAGCACCTCGGTGCGGGTGTCGACCGAGCTGGTCGCCTCGTCCAGGATCAGGATCGCCGGCTCGGACAGGAACGCCCGGGCGATCGTGATCAGCTGCTTCTCGCCCGCGCTGACCGTCGCGCCCTCCTCGTCGATCACCGTGTCGTAGCCGTCGGGCAGCGTGTGCGCGATGCGGTCCACGTGGGCGGCCTCCGCGGCGGCCTCGATCCGTTCGAGCGTGGCGCCTTCCGCGCCGTAGCCGATGTTCTCCGCGATCGTGCCGCCGAACAGCCAGGTGTCCTGCAGCACCATGCCGAGGTTGGCGCGCAGCTCTTCCCTGGACATCTCGGCGATGTCGACGCCGTCGAGGGTGATGCGGCCGCCGGTCACCTCGTAGAAGCGCATGATGAGGTTGACCAGCGTCGTCTTGCCCGCCCCCGTGGGGCCGACGATGGCGACGGTCTGGCCGGGCTCCACGGTCAGCGACAGATCCTCGATCAGCGGCCGGTCCGGCGCGTAGCGGAAGGACACGTTCTCGAACGCCACCCGGCCCCTGACCTGCGCCGGCCGCGCGGGCTCGGCGGGCTCCGGTGACTGCTCCGGAGCCTCCAGCAGCTCGAAGACCCGCTCGGCCGAGGCGACGCCCGACTGCACCAGGTTCGCCATGCCGGCCACCTGGGTCAGCGGCTGGCTGAACTGGCGGGAGTACTGGATGAAGGCCTGCACGTCGCCCAGCGAGATCGAGCCCGAGGCCACCTTGAGCCCGCCCACCACGGCGACCAGCACATAGTTGAGGTTGCCGATGAACATCATCGCCGGCTGGATGAGGCCGGAGATGAACTGGGCGCGGAAGCTGGAGGTGAACAGGGCCTGGTTGTGCTCGGCGAAGGTCACGGCGGCCTCCTGCTGCCTGCCGAACACCTTCACCAGCGTGTGCCCGCCGTACATCTCCTCGATATGGCCGTTGAGCTTGCCCGTCGTCGCCCACTGCTCGATGAACTGCGGCTGCGACCGCTTGCCGATGACCGCGGTGACGTAGATCGACAGCGGCACCGTGACCAGCGCGATGAGCGCCAGGAGCGGCGAGATCCAGAACATCACCGCCAGCACCGCCACGACCGTCAGCACCGACGAGATGAGCTGGCTCATCGTCTGCTGCAGCGTCTGCGCGATGTTGTCGGTGTCGTTGGTGGCGCGGCTGAGGATCTCACCGCGTGACTGGCCGTCGAAGTGGCTCAGCGGCAGCCGCGCCAGCTTGGCCTCGATCCGCTCGCGCAGCCGGGACGCCGCCCGCTGCACGATGGTCGTGGTCAGCCGGAACTGCATGATCCCGAGCAGCGCCGCGAGCAGGTAGATCGCCAGCACCCAGCCCAGCACCTGGGCCAGCGCGGTGAAGTCGATGCCGCGGCCGGGCACCACGCTCATCGACGACACCATGTCGGCGAAGGTGCCCTGGCCGTCGGCGCGCAGCCCCGCCACGGCCTGCTCCTTGGTGCTCCCCGCGGGCAGCCGGCCCCCGATGATGCCGGCGAAGATCAGGTCCGTGGCGTGACCGAGGAGCTTGGGGCCCGTCACGGTCAGCGCGACGCTGGCCGTGCCGAAGGCCAGGACGACGATCAGCAGCGCGCGCTCGGGACGCAGCAGGAGCAGCAGGCGGCGGAGTGAACCGCCGAAGTCGAGTGCCTTCTCGGCGGGTCCGGACATCATCGCGCCCGGGCCGATACCGCCCTGGGGACGGCGCGGGGGCGCCTGGGTGGTCATGCTGCGGCCTCCTGTTCGGTGAGCTGGGACAGCACGATCTCGCGATAGGTCGGGCAGGTGGTCATGAGCTCGGCGTGGTCACCGGAGCCGACCACGCGGCCCTCGTCGAGCACGAGGATGCGGTCGGCGTCGCGGATCGTGTTCACGCGCTGGGCCACGATGACGAGCGTGGCGTCGGTCATCTCCGCCGCCAGCGCGGCGCGCAGCCGGGCGTCGGTGGCGTAGTCGAGGGCGGAGAAGGAGTCGTCGAACAGGTAGATCTCGGGCCGGTGCACCAGGGTCCTGGCGATGGCCAGGCGCTGGCGCTGACCGCCGGAGACGTTCGTGCCGCCTTGGGAGATCGGCTCGTCCAGACCACCGGGCATCTCCTCGACGAACCCACGGGCCTGGGCCACCTCCAGGGCCTGCCACAGCTCCTCGTCGGTCGCGTCCGGCCTGCCGTACCTCAGGTTGGAGGCGACGGTGCCGGAGAAGAGGTAGGGCGACTGCGGGACCAGGCCGACCGCCCGGGAGAGCACGACCGGATCGAGATCGCGTACGTTGACGCCGTCGACCAGCACCTCGCCCTCGGTCGCGTCGAACAGGCGGGGAATGAGGTTGAGCAGCGTCGTCTTACCGCTGCCCGTGCTGCCGATGATCGCGGTGGTACGGCCAGGCCGCGCCACGAAGCTCACCTCGGACAACACCGGCTCCTCGGCGCCCGGGTAACGGAAGTCCACGGACCGCAACTCCAGCTCGCCGAGGCGTCTGTCCGGGATGACGGGGGTCGCCGGCGGGTGGACGGTCGGCTCGGAGTCGAGCACTTCCTCGATGCGCTCGGCGCAGACCTCGGCCCGCGGGATCATCATGAACATGAACATCGCCATCATCACCGACATGAGAATCTGCATCAGGTAGGAGATGACCGCGGTCAGCGCGCCCACCTGCATGGATCCGTCGGCGATGCGGTGGCCGCCGAACCACACCACGGCGACACTGGACACGTTCACCACCAGCATGACCGCGGGGAACATCAGCGCCATCAGCCGCCCGACCCGGAGCGACACATCGGTCAGCTGCTCGTTGGCCACGGCGAAGCGCTCGCGCTCGTGCCTGTCGCGAACGAAGGCCCTGATCACCCGGATGCCGGTGATCTGCTCGCGTAACACCTGGTTGATCCGGTCGATGCGCTCCTGCATCGCGCGGAAGTGCGGGCGCATCCGCACCACGATCACGCCCACGACGAGGATCATCACGGGCAGCGCGACGAGCAGCAGCGACGACAGCGCCACGTCCTGACGCAGCGCCAGCACGATGCCGCCGACGCACATGATCGGCGCGGCCACCATCATCGTGAACGCCATCAGCACGAGCACCTGGACCTGCTGAACGTCATTGGTGGTACGGGTGATCAGCGACGGCGCGCCGAACCTGTTGACCTCCTGGGCGGAGAAGTCCTGCACCCGGTGGAAGATCGCGGCCCGCAGGTCCCTGCCCAGCGCCATCGAGATCAGGGCGCTGTAGTAGACGGCCACGAACGAGCAGGCGATCTGGATGAGCGTCACACCGAGCATCACCAGCCCGATGCGGGTGATGTAACCGGTGTCGCCCTTGACGACGCCGTCGTCGATGATGTCGGCGTTCAGTGTGGGGAGATAGAGCGTGGCCAGGGTCTGGACGAACTGGAAGAGGACGACGAGCGTGATCTCTTTCCCGTACGGCCTGAGCTGGGCCCGCAGAAGGCGGAGCAGCATCAAGAGGGGCTTTCTGTGGGAGGGATCGAGGAGGGTCGCACGAGCAGCCCGTCGAGCAGAACGGAGACGATCTCCTCGTCGTCCATGTCTCCGAACTCGCCGCCCTGGCCGAATCCACGGTGCACGCTCACCGCGATCAGCATGAGCAGCAGCTGCGCCGTGGCTTCGGGAGAGCGGCGCAGCCGGTCGCGATCGGGCTCGACCAGAAGGGCGAGCCCGGCCGACATCCGACGCCGGCCGTCCATCATCCGCTCGCGGAACTCGGCGTCTTCGGCCATCAGCTCCTTGGGCGCGGTGATGAGGTTGACGTTGGCGTTCATTCCCGCCCGCAACATCGTGACCGCCTCGCGCAGCCGCGCGCGCAGCTCGATCCGCGTGTCGATGGCCGCCAGCGCGTCCACCGTCGGTTGTGGGTCGAACGCGCTCATCAGTGCCGCCCGGAGCAGCGAGGCCTTGTCGGGGAAGACCCCGAAGATCGTTCCCTCGGCCACGCCCGCGGCCTCGGCGATCTGCCGGGTGCTCACCGCGGTGCCGTGCTCGCGCAGCAAGGGGAGCGTGGCGGCGATGAGCGCGGCACGGCGGTCTTCTGGTGCCATGGCCGGCACCCTTCGCCTTCTGGTCATGCGACTCACTCTAATGAGCGAGTACTCACTCGTTCAAATGGTTTTAGGCCAGGCATCGACCGCGACGCCACGGAAACGGCCGGTCGCGTCGGCAGGGACGGTCAGGGAGTGGGTCTTGTGAGCCGGGCGTCCAGCGTTCTCATGCCATTCTCGTGCGAGATCCCGCGGAAGAGTTCGCGGGCCTCTTCCCAGACGGCTTTGGCCATGCGGTGGTCGCCGGCGGCGCAGTGGGCGTCGCCGAGGGCGCGGAGCGTCCGCGCCAGGTAGGGGATCGAGCCGCGGGTCCGCCACACCTGGACCGAGCGTTCGAGGGTGGCGATGGCGGCGGGCAGGTCTCCCTCGGCCAGGTTCAGCTGCCCGAGAACGCTGAGCGCGTCGGCGAGATAATGGCCGAAGTTGCCGTTCTCGCTGTGGGCCAGCGTCAGTTCGGCGGTCGCCCTGGCCCGCTCGTCCCCGACTGCGGCGAACAGCTTCGAGAGGTAGAGCAGGGAGAACGTCTCCAGATAGCGGTAGTTCAACCGTCGTGCCATCTCCAAGGAGCTCTCCAGCAGCTCCTGGCCGCCCGTGATGTCACCGCAGAACGATTTCGCCGCGCCGAGGAACTGGGTGATCGTCGTGGTGTAGTGAGCGTTGCCGAGCGCCTCGGCCACCTTCGTCGCCTGCTCCAGGACCATGAGCGCCGCTTGAGGGTCGTCCTCGCCGTGGATGATCGCCATCACGTGATAGGCCCGCGCCTGGCCGCCGAGATAGCCCACGTCGGCGGCCAGGCGCAGAGCGCGCTCCGCCAGGGCGAGCGCTTGTGCACCACCGTTCCCGTCGGCCGTCATGCTCCAGGCCAGGGTCGCCAGGGCGTCGGCCATCCCGACCGGATCGTCCAGCATGGTGAACAGGTCGAGGAGCTGCGAAGCGTCGGCCCGCATCCGCGTCATCGCCGGTCCGGGACCCGCCGGTGAGCTCCAGGTGGTGACCTCCAGGAGGCCGCGCATCAGCACGGCCTCGCCGCGCTTGTCGCCGGTCTCCCGGCAGAGCGCGAGCGCCTGCTCGTGCATGCGCTGCCAGCCGTCGTACAGGCCGCGTACGTTGAGGTAGGTCTCGGTGGACCCCGCGAGGTCCCAGGCGAGTTGGGTCAGGCGTGCCTCGCACGCTTGGGCGACCCCCGCTATCAGGGCGGCGTGCTCCGCGCCGAACCAGGCCATCGGGTCGGCCAGCAACGGGCCGGAGACCGCCGCGGGCAGCCGCCAGCGCGGCGCACCGCTGTGCATGTGCGCGTAGCAGGGGCCCGGGACGTGCGCCGCCGCGATTTCCGCCAGCGCCAGCCACGCACCCAGGGCCCGCTGGAGCGCGGCCTGGCGTTCGGGTTCGGGATCCTCGCGCTGCGCCCGCTCACGCGCGTACAACCGGATCAGGTCGTGGAACCGATACCTGAGCCTGCCCGTCTCGTCCGTCCCGGTGAGGTTCAGCAGATGAGCGTCGACCAGGCTTTCGATCTCGCGTTCCGCCTGCCGCTCCGGCACGTCCAGGAGGGCCGCCACCGCCCACGAGGCGAAATCGGGCGCGTCGAGCAGCCCGGCCAGCCGGAAGGCCCGCTGCGCGCCCGCCGGAAGCGTCCGGTAGCTCATCTCGAAGCCCGCGCGGATGTCGAGGTCGCCCGCCACGAGCTCGTCCAGCCGGTGCCGCTCCTCCCCGAGGACGCCGGCGAGGTGGGACAGACTCCACTGCTTTCTGCCGAGGAGCCGGGCCGCCGAGATGCGGACCGCCAGCGGGACCCGGCCGCACAACCGGGTGATCTCCAGAGCCGCGGCCGGGTCGTCCCGGACGCGTTCGTCGCCGGCGATCCTGCCCAGCAGGTGCATGGCCTGGGCCGACGGCAGGACGTCGAGTTCCAGCAGGCTCGCGCCTTCGAGACCGACCAGCCGGACACGTCCGGTGAGGAGCACGGCCGTGCCGGGGGCCCCGGGCAGGAGCGGCCGCACCTGCTCCTCCCCGGCGACATTGTCGAGCAGAATGAGGATTCTGCGTCCGGCCAGGCAGCTCCGGTACAGCGCCACGCGTTCTTCCAGGGATTCGGGGATACCGGTGGCGCTGATGCCCAGCGCGAACAGGAACCGGCTGAGCACGTCCTCCGGGCGGGCAGGCTCGGCGGAGACGCCGCGCAGGTCCGCATAGAGCTGGCCGTCGGGAAAGCGATCCGCGACCCGGTGCGCGACGTGCACGGCGAGCGTGGTCTTACCCAGGCCTCCCAGACCCGCGATGCTGGCCATGGCGACGGTGCCCGGCCGTGGCTGGGTGATGACCTCGGTGAGGTCCGCCACCTCGCCTTCCCTGCCCGTGAAATCCGCGATGTCCGGCGGCAACTCGGCGGGGGTGAGGGCCGTGGCATGGCCGGGACGGTCGCCGGACCGGGCACGCGGGTGCGGGTGCGGGTGCGGGTGCCGCACTGTCCCGCTCGGCTCGATGCCCGATCCGTCCGACCGGCGCGGACGATGGACCTGCGTGTACGGGCCCGGCCTCACAGCAGCGCCCGTCGTCCTGACGAGAGGACCGAGGTCGAGTGAGGGATCCTGGGTGAGGATTCGCTGGTGCAAGTCGTGCAGCTCGTCGGCCGGATCCAGACCGGTCTCCTCGACCAGGGTCTTGCGGGCACGCGCGTATTCGGCGAGCGCGTCCGCCCGCCGGCCGCAGCGGTACAGCGCCAGCATCAACTGCGCGCGCAGCCGCTCCCGCAGGGGATACTCGCTGATGAGCGCGGCCAGCTCGCCCAGCAGCCCGGCATGGCGTCCCAGCCTCAGATCCACGGCGATCCGCGACTGCAAGACCGACAGGCGGACCTCGTCCAGCCGCGCGGCCTCCGCGGCCAGCATCGGGACATCGGTCATGCTGACGAACGCGGGCCCGCGCCACAGATTCAGCGCCTCGCGCAGCCGATGGGTCGCCTCCTCCGGCTCACCGGCAGCCTCCAGCGCCTGCCCTGATCGGGCCAGGCCCTCGAACCTCGCCGCATCCAGCTCGTCCTGGATCACCGGCACCAGATAGCCGGCGCCCTGCCGCACGACGCGAGCCGGGTCACCCAGGTGGCGCCGGAGCCGGTGGACGTAGGTCTGCACATTCTTGGTGGCGCTCTTCGGCGGGGTGTCCCCCCACAGGGCCACAGCCAGTTGATCTTCCGAGACAGGGTTACCCGCTTGGCACAGCAGAACCGCTAACAGCACCCGCGCTTTAGGCGTGCCGAGATCGACCTGCTGATCCTCTCGCCACACCGTAAGCGGGCCCAGTATCCCAAACTTCATCGTGCTCCCTTGGCTGGAGGCACTGTAAACCTGGACGGCCTGTCTCCGTGGTCCACTGGGCGAGAAACAATGGTGACCCTTCTCGCCCGGCCCTTCGATTCCCCCGGCGCGGGAGTGGACACCTGCGCCGTCAGCACTACGGCCTGATCTCGTGATGTCCGAACCGGGACATCAGGCGGTGCCCAGGGTGAGGCACAGGCCATGTGTCCTCACCCTGAGCGAGATCCCCTGGTGGCCGCTACTTCGTCCACTGCTCGGCCGGGGACACACCGGGCAGCGGCTTGCCGATGAGGGCCAGCGGGAGGAAGAAGCAGACCTGGCCGATCGCCATGACGAGCGTGGCGAGCGCCTTGTCGTCGTAGTGCCGCGACGCCCTGGCGTACAGCTCATCGGAGACGCGCTCGCCCGCCGGGTTCGGGGTCAGGACGGATTCGACCAGTTCCAGCGCGACCCGTTCGGCGTCGGTGAAGTGGGGCGCGTCCCGCCACGAGACCACGGCGCTGATGCTCTCCTCGCTCGCGCCGGCCTCGCGGAGGTTGCCGGTGTGCAGGACCGTCAGGTACGTGCTGCCGGCGATCTGCCCGGCGCGAAGCTGGACCAAGCTGATGGTGGTCCGCGGGATCGTGCCGTTCCCGGTCGCCCTGTACAGGGCGCCGCCGATGTCCTTGAGCTCGGGGACGAGCACGGCGGGGTTGGGGAGGCGCGACTGGCGGTTCTCGGTGGTGGTCATGGTGATGGGGTCCTTTCTGTACGGTGTTTCGCTGCTATGACGGATCGCCTCGGGTGGAGGTGACGGATTCTCATCCAGAGGTTCTGCCGAGTGGCTCAGCGTCCCGGCTCAGGGGGCGCGGCCGCAGGAGCAGGACGGCGGTGAGGATGGCGGCCAGGTAGAACGCGCCCGCGCCGAGCATGCCGGCGGTGTAGCCGCTGGTGAGCGCGTCGTGCAGGGGTGTGCCCGGTGGCCGGCTCGTGGTGGCGGCGACGGCGATGCCGGCCAGCACCGCCAGGCCGAGGGCGCCGCCGATCTGCTGGCTGGTGTTGACGAGGCCGGAGGCGATGCCCGAGTCGCGTGGTGCGACGCCCTGGACGCCGCCGATGGTGGCGGCGACGAAGCCGATGCCGAGCCCGATGCCGCCGGCGAGCTGCGCGGGCAGGAGTACGAGCAGGGGATTCTGGTCCGGGGTCAGCAGGCTGAACCAGCCCATCGCCGCGGCGGCCACCGCCAGGCCGATCGCCAGCACGGTCCGGGTGGAGGTGCGGGCCTGCAGTTGGGGGCCGATGACCCCGGAGCCGAGGCCGATGCCGATCGCGAACGGCAGATAGGCGAGCCCGGTGATCATCGGCGAGTAGTGCTTGATCGTCTGCATGTAAAGGGTGAGGAAATAGAAGGTGGCCAGCTGCCCGGCGCCCATGAGGAGCATGACCAGGTTGGCGCCGAGCCTGCCGCGGTCGGCCGGCACGCCTGGGGGCAGCATGGGGCTGCGCGCGGTGCGCTGGATGACCAGGAAGGCGGCGAACAGCGCGACGGCGGTCGCGCCGAAGGTCAGGGTGAGCCCGTCGCCGACGCCGTGGGACCCGGCGCGGTTGATCGCGTAGACCGATGAGCCGAGGGCCAGGGTCACGGCGACCGCGCCGGGCAGGTCGAGCCCGCCGCGCTCGCGGGTGCCGGGCCGCAGTGCGAACGTGCCGGCCAGGACCAGGAGCGCGATGGGGATGTTGACGAACATGATCCATCTCCAGCCCAGATACTCGGTGAGCGCGCCGCCCAGCAGGAGGCCGACGACCGAGCCCAGGCCGCCCATGGCCCCGTAGACGCCGAGCGCCTTGTTACGCCGGGGCCCGGCGGGAAAGGTGTCGGCGAGCAGGGACAGCGCGGCCGGGGCGACGATCGCGGCGCCGACGCCCTGCAGGACGCGGGCGATGATCAGCACGGTCCCGTTGCCGGCCACGCCGCCCAGCAGGGAGGCGGCCAGGAAGACGACCAGCCCGGCGCGGAACAGCCTGCGCCGGCCGAACAGGTCACCGGCTCGGCCGCCGGCCAGCAGCAGGCCGCCGAAGGCGAGGGCGTAGGAGGTGAGGACCCAGTCCAGGTCCGCCTCGGCGATCCGCAGACCGGCTCCGATGACGGGCAGGCCCACGGTCACGATGGTGCCGTCCATCACCATCAGCAGCTGCGCGGCGGCTATCACCAGCAGGGCAAGACCGCTTCTCTCAGAACGCGTTCTCATGTGAGGTCCTCAGGAGGTGACGGCGCGGTGCACCGCGGCGGTGAGCCGGTCGTGTTCGGGGTAGGACCAGCCGAATCCGTAGCGGCGGCGCGTGTAGCCGAAGGCGATGCCGCTGAGCGGGTCGGCGAAGGCTTCCGCGCCCGCCGAACCGTCGTGGCCGAACGCGTTCGCGCTGAGGAACGGATAGCGCAGCCCCTTGGCCTGGAAGCCGACCGCGTAGTTGCCCTGGTCGCCGCGTACCAGGTCGGCGCCGATGGAGTGCAGCTGGGCGAACTCCGCGATGACGTCCGGCTTGAGCAGCGGAGGTCGCCCGCCGAGGCCCCAGACGGCCGCCGCGTACAGGCCGGCCAGGCCGCGTGCGCTGCCCACCCCGCCGGCCGACGCCTGACCGTTCGCACGCACCTCGCGGGTGTTGACGAACGCCACCTGGTCCAGCGGCGGCGTGCTGTTGAGCCCGTACCCGATGCCCAGGATGCTGTGCGGCCCCGGCACGTTCGCCCAGAACGCGGTCTCCTGCTCAGGCGTCGCCTGCCACCACTGGATCGGCCGGAACCGGCCCTCCTCGGCCTCGGGCAGCCCCAGGTAGAGGTCCAGCTCGTACGGAGCCCGGATCCGCTCCTCGTAGACCAGCTGGAGCGACCGGCCGGTCGTGCGCCGGATCACCTCGTTCACCAGCGCGAACGTGACGAATCCGCCGTAGCCGTAAGCGGAGCCCGGCCGCCAGTACGGGCGCTGCGCCGCGAGGCGGCCCGCGATCACCGCGTCGTCGGCGAGCTCGGCCGCGGACAGGCCGCCGTCGACGCCGATGACGCCGGAGCGGTGGGTGAGCACGTCCCGCAGCGTGATCGTGTCCTTGCCGGCGGCGGCGAACTCCGGCCAGCGCCGGGCCACGGGCTCGTCGAGGCCGAGGACCCCCTCCTGCACCAGCAGCGCCGTCACCAGCGTCGCGGCGCCCTTCGTGGCGGAGTAGACGCCGGTCAGCGTGTCGCCGCTCACCTCGTCCCCGGCCCACAGGTCCACCACCTGGCGGCCGTGCGCGTAGGCGGTCAGCTGCGCGCCCACCTGGCCGTCCTGCTCGGCCACCGTCGCGGCGAACGCCTCTCGCACCTGCTCGAAGCCATCCGCCACCGTCCCGTGAACATCCGTGCCACTCATCGTCGTCAGCAACCTTTCGTACGTGTCGGTCCGTGTCGGTCGCCGGCATGACGGCTGGCGCGGGGAAGAGGTGACCGGTGCGTCCGCGGTCACCTTTCACTGGTTCGATACGTCAGCGGTATGACGTAGTCGAAGGAGAGGAACGCGACCGTGGCACCCCATGACTTTCTGGCTATCCAGTTCGAGGGGCATCGCCCCCATCTGAGGGCGGTCGCTTACCGGATGCTCGGCTCGCTGAGTGAGGCCGAGGACGCGGTCCAGGAGGCATGGCTGCGGCTGGCGCGCTCGAACTCCGGTGACATCGACAACCTGGGCGGCTGGCTGACCACCGTGGTCGGCCGGGTCTGCCTGGACATGCTCCGCACCCGCAAGGCCCGGCGCGAGGAGTCGCTGGAGGACCGCCTGCCGGATCCGGTGATCAGCCGTGCGGAGGTCACCGATCCGGAGCAGGAAGTCCTGCTGGCCGACTCGGTGGGGCTGGCGCTGCTCGTGGTGCTGGAATCGCTGACCCCGGCCGAACGGCTGGCGTTCGTGCTGCACGACATGTTCGGCCTGCCGTTCGAGCAGATCGCGCCCATCGTGGACCGCACCCCGGCCACGGCCAAGAAGCTCGCCAGCCGGGCCCGCCAGCGGGTCCGCGGCGCGGCCCCGAACCCCGACCCCGACCTGGCCGATCAGCGCCGGGTGGTGAACGCGTTCCTGACCGCCGCGCGTGGCGGCGACTTCGAGGCGCTGGTCTCCATCCTCGACCCCGACGTGGTGCTGCGCGCCGACGGCGGGGTGCTCACCAACGGCATGAAGGTCATCCGCGGCGCCGCGGCCGTGGCCGGACAGGCCGGCACCTTCCGGCGCATGGCCACCAGCGCCGCCACCCACCCAGCGCTCGTCAACGGCCTCGCCGGCCTGGTCAACACCCTCGACGACCAGCTGATCTCCGTCATGAGCTTCACCATCTCCGACGGCAAGATCGCCACGATCGACATCCTGTCCGACCCCGACCGGCTGGCCCACCTCGACCTGGCCGGCATGGAGTCATGACCTCCGCACTCGCCGACGTCAGGACGGCCCATGAGAAACGTGAATCAATGGAGCGATGACCGGAGCAGCGGACGGCGCCTACGCCCTGTGGGAGGCCGAGTATGACAAGGCGTACGACAACCCTTCAGCCGTTCACACACAGGCATGTGCGGGCTGCGGTGAGCGCTGCCTTCATCTGATGTTCGTGGTGGACGCCGGACAGCCGGAGAAGGGACGCCCCCTTTTCTGGTGCTCCAACTGCAATCGGGGGATCTTTCTCTGCCGAACCGACATCCCCGAGGGCGCCGAACGGATCAGTAAGGAGCAGGCGGACGACGTTCCGAATTATCAGGTCGTGATTCCCACCTGAATGCCGGTGCCCGCACGTGGCCTTGAGGGCGGTATGTCGTTCAGGCTTGGTGGTTCGGGAGGAGGTGTGCGCGTACGAGCGGGGTGATCGAGGTGGCCATGTGGGCGTAGCCCTCGGCGTCCGGGTGCAGGCCGTCCGCCAGTAGGTGCTCCTGGGCGGGCCCGAACACGTCGAGCCCGTCGATCAGGTGCACATCCGCGTCGCCGTGTTCGCGCAGCAGATGCACGGCCTCGGCGATGTCGGCACGCATCTCGGCCAGGCTCATCCCGGTCGGCCCGGCCTGCTCCTCGCGGCTGGGTGAGAAGATCGGCGACATGACCAGGATGGGCACCCGGGGGTGGCCGTCCCGGATCGTGCTGACGAACCCCAGGACCGCGGGCAGGTACGAGCGTTTGGTGAACGTACCGGCGCCGTAGACGTTGATGCCGAGGCAGGTGATGATCACCTCGGCTGGACGGTCCCGGATCAAGCGGGCGATCATCGGGTCCAGGTGGCATTCACCGTCGAACCCGAACTACGTACCGGCTCGGCGACTGGCCTCAGCGACCGCCACCGTCGCCGGTGACCGGCCGCAGTGGGTGCGCTTCGTCCTGGCCGGGCAGCCGATCAAGCTGCCCGAGGGCCTGCCGATGATCGTTGTCCTGCGCAGCGTTCCCATCGGTTGCCGCCCGTCCTGACAGCCGCCGAGGCGGCCGGCCTTCTCATCGACCTGTCGTAGCAGTCTCGGTGCCCACAAGCGCCGACCAGGCCCCGGCGGTGTCGAGGTTCTGGTCGGCGCAGCTCGACGACGGCTAAGGATCGACCGGGCGCGCGGCCGAACCATTCGCCGCATGTGCGCGTCCCATCGATCATGAGTGCGTTACGGGGAGAGGACCCGCACACGATCGGCGGCTACTGGCTGGCCGGCCGTCTGGGGCAGGGTGGCCAGGGCGTCGTTTACGAGGCTTACGACGGTGAGGGCGCCCGGGTGGCGCTCAAGCTTCTGCACGCGGACGCCACCCGCACGCAGCTGGACCGGTTCGCCCGGGAGGTCGAGGCCGCGCGAAGGGTGGCCTCTTTCTGTACGGCTCGGGTGCTGGACGCCGATCTGGCCGGCCCACGGCCGTACATCATCAGTGAGTACGTCAGCGGGCCCAGCCTGCGCACAGCCGTACGGGATGGGCGATCGTTCGCGGGGGATGACCTGCACCGGCTGGCTACGGCGATCGCCACCGCGCTGGCCGCCGTTCATGAGGCGGGGGTGATCCACCGCGATCTGAAGCCCGACAACGTCCTGCTCGGTCCGGACGGCCCACGGGTGATCGACTTCGGTATCGCGCGTACCGAGGAGATGTCGCTGACGTCCACCGGACTCATCGCCGGCACACCTGCCTACATGGGGCCCGAGTCGTTCAGCGGGCGGCGGGCGGGCGCGCCGGGCGACGTGTTCGCGTGGGGCGCCGTGGTGCTCTTCGCCGCGCAGGGAAGGGATGCCTTCGCCGGGGACAACGCCGCCGCGGTGATCCACCAGGTGCTGTCGGTCATACCCGACGTGGGCGGGTTGCCGCCCGTGCTGCGCCCGCTGGTGGCGGCGGCGCTGGCCAAGGAGCCGGAGTCGCGGCCGACGGCCCGGGAGTTGCTGCTCGCCCTGGTCAGCGGGGAGGGCGAGGCGGCCGGGCTGTTGCGCGCGGGCAGTGAGAGGGCGGGGCAGATCGCATCGGACCAGGGCAGGGACCCGGGGTTGGGGACGATCGCCGAGGATGCCTACGCCGCACTCCCGGAGGCGCAGCGGCGACTGGTGCCCGGAGTGTTCCTACGGCTGCTCACCCTGGACGAGTACGACGTGGAGATGACCCGCCCGGTGTCCGTGGCCGAGCTGGATTACGGCGGGCAGGACCTGAAGGAGATTCTCGGGGCGTTCTCCTACGTGCTTTCCGAGCGTGACGGCCAGATGGTCCTGACCCGCCCCGCCGTCCTGCGCGCGTGGCCTCGCCTGCGCGGTTGGGTGAGCGAGGAGAAGGCGGGCCTGGCGGTCGTCGCGCAGCTCGGCCAGGCCGCCCGCCACTGGGAGGACAGCGGCCGCGGCGACGGCGACCTGCTGCGCGGCAGCCGGCTGCAGGCTGTCGAAAGCTGGGCCGACTCCGAGCGCCGCCATATGACGCTCACCAGGCTGGAACGTGATTTCCTCGACTCCAGCCGCCAGGCGCTGGTCCGGTCCCGCAGGGTACGGCGAGGCGCGATGGTCACGCTTGTCATGTTGCTCGTCGTCGCTCTCGCCGGCGCGGCCTCGGCCGTGTACGCCGCGGGCGAAGCCAACAGCGAGCGGCAGCGGGCGGAGGCACAGAAGCGGCAGGCGTTGTCCAGGCAACTGGCGACGCAGAGCGTCCGGCTGGTCGGCACCGAGCCGACGGTCGGGAACCTGCTGGCGGTCACGGCCTGGCGGCTGGCGCCGACCAAGGAGGCCCGCCACAGCCTCCGTAACGCCCTCGCCGAGCCCGCCGTCCTCACTCGGCCCGGCGCGGCGGTCGCGCTGGCGTTCAGCCCCGACGGCAGGGTCCTCGCGACCAACGGGGACGAAGGCGTGGTGACACTCCGGGACCCCGTCACACACCGTCCGACCGGCTCCCTGACCGGCCAGAAGCAGATGGTCACCGAGGTGGCGTTCAGCAGCGACGGCCGGCTCGTCGCGGCGGTGGCCGAGGACGTGCGGATCTGGGACGTCGCCACACGCGAGCAGCTCGGGGAGCCGATCAAGGGCGGCGAGACCATCGCGTTCAGCCCGGACGGCACGCTCCTGGCCACGGGCGGCGACAGGGTGCGGTTGTGGGACGTGGCCACGCGCGAACAGGTCGGTGACGCGCTGCCCGGAGCCAACGCCATCGCCTTCAGCCCCGACGGCAAGCTCCTGGCGACCCACTCCTCCCGCGACACCGAGGCCCGGGTCTGGGACGTGGCCTCGCGCAGGCAGGTCGCCTCGCTCGAAGCGCACACCTCGCCCGCCGGCACCAGCCACGTCGCCTTCAGCCCCGACGGGAAGATGCTGGTCACCGGCAGCCACGCGTTGCGCCTGTGGAACGTCGCCACGTGGCGGCCGATCGGCAAGCCGCTCATGAACAGGCAGATCGTCGGCATCCGCGTGGCCTTCAGCCCGGACGGCGCGGTCCTGGCGGCCACGAGCGACGGCGGCCGAGCCCGGCTCTGGGATGTGGCCACGCGCCAGGAGCTCGGTCCCAAACTCGCCAGTCACACGATCGCCCTGTACAGCGTGGCTTTCAGCCCTGACGGGAAATTGCTGGCCACCGGCGGCATCGACGGGCTGTGGCTGTGGAGCCCGTTCACACACCGGCAGCTGGGACCACACCTGCCCACGGCGGGCACCACCGCGCGCGCTGCGACGTTCGGCGGGGATGGGCGGAGCATCCTGACCTCCGACGCTCGGCAGGTCAGGCTCTGGGACCTCGGCTCACGAACGCCCATCTTCACCATCAAGCCGGGGCGCGACATCAACACCGTGGTGGCGAGCCCGGACGGTGGCACGCTGGCGATCGGGCTGGAGTCCGAGCTGACCTGGTGGGATGTCGCCACCCGACGTCAGGTGAGCTCGGTGAGAACACCCCGCCACGTCATCAGGTCGGCGGCCTACAGCCCGGACGGACGGGTCGTGGCCATCGCGCTCACACCGGACACGCAGACCGATGCGAAGCCCGAGGTGTGGCTCTTCGACACGCGCACCCATCGCCGGATCGGCCGGATCGTCCACACCGAACACATCATGCAGCTGGTCATCAGCCCCGACGGCAGATACCTGACCGTGGTGGACATCGGGGGGAACGCCCAGCTGTGGGAGCTGTCCACCCGGGTCAAGGTTGGCCCGCCCATCACCAGAGCGCGAAGCGTCGCCTTCTCCCCGGACGTCAGGACCCTGGCCGTGGCCGGCACCGCGGGAACGCGGCTGATCGACCTGGCCTCCCGCAAGCAGCTCGGCCGGGACCTGGGCGGGCACTCCGGCGTGATCACCGCGGTGGCCTTCAGCGCCGACGGCGCCACCCTCGCCACCGCGAGCGACGACAAGAGCGTCCGGCTGTGGGACGTGGCCACGCACGAACAGGTCGGCGCCGCTCTTCCCGGCCGCAGCAGGGTCTCCGAGGTGGCGTTCGGCGATGGCGTGCTGGCCACGGTGAACGATGACGACACATTCCGGGTGTGGGGTGTGGCCGAACCCGCGGACCTGGTGGCCGCCGCCTGCGCTCGCGCCGGCCGTACGCTCAGCGCCCAGGAATGGGAGCAGTACCTACCCGGCGAGCCCTTCCGGACGGTGTGCGTGCCGTCCTGAGCCAGGCGGCCGCATTTCAGTAGTTGTCAGAAGGGGAAACTTTCCATGACACTGCCTATCCTCCGAGATAAACCATGCACAGGGAGTACCACCTCTTCTGCCAGGCCGATCCATTCTTCTACGACTTGCCCTCCCCCATGAACGATTTCGCCACCGTACCGCCGCCGGCCGATTGGCGATGTGTGGACGATCACGAGTGGCGATCCCGTGCCCCGAAGTGCGCAGGCCTGCCGGCGCAAGGCTGGAAGATCCACGTCTCTGGATGTCCCGACAACGCGGAGCGGCTGATCGGCCTGGTGCATCGGTATTGTGTGCCGCGCGGAATCGCCTTCAAATTCCTGCGCGGGCCGCATGCCGTATTCCAGCGCAATGCGAAGTACGCCCCCCGCGCGGGCAGCGGAAAGGTCGTGACGATCTATCCGTGTGACGTCGCCGAATTGGAGCGCGTCTGCGGCGAACTGGGTGCCGCGCTGGCGGGTGAGCATGGGCCGTACATTCTCAGCGACGTGCGGATCGGGGCGGGCCCGCTGTACGTGCGCTATGGCGGGTTCGCCCGGCGTGACTGCGTCACCGCGGACGGGTGAAGTCCCCATCGTGGTCAAGGTCGGTGGCGCGACGTGGCACTGCCAGGACGTCCAGGAGTTCGGCGACGTCAACTCGCACGGGCAGTGCGTCAAGGCGGACGAGGTGACCGAGACCGTCAAGCTGTACTCATGAGAAGCGCTCAGCACCTGCCCGCGCGATCGATGCGGGATGGCGCGGGCGGATGCGAGCGATCAACGCAAGGGTGACGCACAGTCATGCGTGCCGGCTCTTGCCGGCGATCATGTCAACGAGGGTGTCGGTGAGGTCTTCGGCGGAGACGCCGCCCCACTTGGGGTCGGCGAGCTGGCCGCTGGCCTCCAGGCCGGCGATCCCGTTCGCGCTGCTGATCAGCAGGGCCGCGTATCGGCGGGCGTCCGGCTCGCCGACCAGGTCGGCGACGACGGCCAGGAACTCGGTCTGGCTGCGCTGGGCGGCACGGGCGAGTGCCGCGGGGTCGCCGGGTGGGTTGCTGAACATGAGCTTGTAGAGGTGCGGCTGAGAGCGGCCGATGTCGATGAGCGCGATGAGGCCATCGCGCATTTTCTCGGCGGCCGACAGGCCGGGATCCGCGCGAAGGGCCTGCATGCGGTCTCCGAGCCTGTCCCAGGCCTGGGTCCCGACGGCGATCAGCAGGCTCTCCTTGTCGGGGAAGTGCCGGTAGGGAGCCCCGCGAGTCACTCCGGCGCGTGCTCCCACCGCGCGCAACGTCACGGCGTCGAGGCCACCGGAATCAAGCAGGTCAGCGGCCGCGTCGAGGAGGGCGCGGCGCGTGGCGGCGGCTGATTCGGCGCGGCTGGTCATGCGGACGATTCTAGCGTCCATGTGATGACTAAGTCACTTGAGCCAGTTGACAGTGTCATCCGAGTGTCCCACACTCGGGAAGATGACAACGTCATCTGGAATACAAGGACTCGTGGTCGTGACCGGAGCGTCCACTGGCATGGGCGCGGCCACCGTGCGAGAACTGGCCCGCCGCGGCTTCCACGTCCTCGCCGGCGTGCGGCGCGACAGCGACGGTGATCCCCTGCGCGCCGCGGGCGTCGAGCCGGTGATCCTCGACATCACCGACCCCGACCACATCGCCGCGCTCGCCGCACGCGTCGAGCGGAACCCGCGGCCGCTGCGGGCGGTGGTCAACAACGCCGGCATCCCCGGCGCCGGCCCGGTCGAAGTGACGCCGCTCAGCGAATGGCGGCGCATCTTCGAGGTCAATGTCTTCGGCCACGTCGCCGTCACCCAGGCCCTGCTTCCCGCACTCGTACGCGGCAAGGGCCGCGTCGTCAACATCACCTCGATGCTCGGCAAGCTCTCCATGGCCGGCTACGGACCGTACGCCAGCAGCAAGTTCGCGATGGAAGCGATGAGTGACGCGCTGCGCAACGAGCTGGCCCCGCACGACGTGCAGGTGGTGGTGGTCGAGCCGGGCGGCGTCAAGACCGAGATGGCCGGCCACGGAACCACCGGCTTGAGCGAGCTCGGCGCCCGGATGACGCCGGAGCAGAACGGGCGCTACGGCGACCTGATGCAGGCGCTGCCCTCCCACATCGCCGCGTTCACCAAGGCCGGTGTGACCGCGGACGTCGCAGCGAAGACGATCGCCAAGGCGGTGACCGACCGCAGGCCCCGCACGCGGTACACCATCGGCGCCACGGCCACCTTCCTCATCGGCGCCTCCCGTTTCCTGCCCAACCGGATGCTCGACCGGATGACGACCTCCGACCTGCGCAAGCACTACCCGGCCGGAACCCGTGGCCGCCGGACCTCGGCACATACCGCCTGACCGACACCCCTGTCTGAGAAGAATCGAGAGGACGACAATGTCGACCACCAGCACCGCCCGCAATCTCATCAACGGCGAGTGGAGCGACACCGGCTCGGTCCACGAGTCGATCGACCCTTCGACCGGTGAGGTCGTCGGAGCCTACGTTTCCGCGGGCCGCGCCGAGGCCGAGGCCGCGATCGCCGCCGCTCGCTCCACCTTCGACACCACCGGCTGGTCGCGCGATCCGTCCCTGCGCTCGCGGGCGCTGAACGAACTGGCCGACCGGCTCGCCGAACGGGTGCCCGCCATCGCCCGGATGCTGGCTCGGGAGAACGGCAAGCTGCTCGCCCAGACAACCTGGGAGCTGCTGACCTCGGTCGAATGGCTGCGCTACAGCGCCGCCTCCGCGCTCGTCCACATCGCCGGGCGCGCCGCCGAGCCCACGCCGGGGTCCTACTACCACTCGGTCCCCGAGGCGGCAGGCGTCGCGGGCATCATCGCCCCGTGGAACTCCCCGGTGGTCCTGCTGGTCCGCGCTCTGGGCCCGGCCATCGGAGCCGGCTGCACCACCGTGGCCAAGATGCCCGGCCAGACCGCGCTGACCAACGCGTTGTTCGCCGAGGCCGTCGCCGCCACGACGTCGCTTCCCGCCGGTGTCGTCAACATCCTCACCGAGTCCGGTAACGAGGTGGCGCCGATGCTGGTCGCCTCACCCGACATCGACGTGATCAGCTACACCGGCAGCACCCACGTCGGGCGCGCCATCGCGGCCGCGGCCGCCCCCACGCTCAAGCGGCTCGGACTCGAGCTGGGCGGCAAGACCCCGCTGATCGTCTTCGACGACGCCGACCTGGACATCGTGGTCCCCACGCTCGTGATGAGCAGCATCCTTATGAACGGCGAGTTCTGCTGCACCGGCTCCCGGATCCTCGCCCAGCGCGGCATTGCCGACGAACTACGCACCCGGCTCGCGGCAGCGCTGGAAGGGGTCAAGGTCGGCCCCGCACTCGACCCCACCAGCCATATGGGCCCGCTGATCGACAAGGCCAGCGTCACCAGGGTCGACCGCATCGTCGAGGACGCCGCCGACTACGCCAAGATCATCGTCCGGGGTGGCCCGGTCACCGACCCCGACCTGGCCGGTGGCGCGTTCTTCAGGCCCGCCCTGATCGAAGTCGACCAGGTCGACGTCCCCGTCGTCCAGCAGGAAGTGTTCGGCCCGGTCCAGACCTTCGAAGTCTTCGACGACGAGACCGACGCGATCCAGCGAGCGAACGCCACCGAGTTCGGCTTGGCCGCCTCCGTGTTCACCCTCGACGACTTGCGGGCCCGCCGCGTCGCACGCGACCTGCGCTTCGGTGGCATCTGGTTCAACACCTGGGGCACGATGTCCGAACACTTCGAGCAGGGCGGCATGAAGCAGAGCGGCTACGGCATGCTGTGCGGGCCGTCCGCCATGAGCGAGTTCCAGCACCTCAAGACCTACGGCAGCATGGCCCCACACCCGGCCTGAGAGCCCGGCCCAGCGCCGACCCCGGGGCCGGCGCTGGGCCCGCCACGCCGCGCCGCGGTGCGGTGTTCGCCATGAGTCCATGGCACGCACCGCCGCTTCAGTCCCGCCCGTTCTCCTGCGAGGGCTTACGAGCCCGGCGCGCCCTCCCGAACCAGGCAGGGATGTCGCGCTCGTCGTCGAAGCCCGCGCGACCTGTCCGCCGCCGCTCGCCGAAGGTGGCCACCGTGATGCCGGCGGCGAACGCGGCCAGGAACAGGTTGCCGTGGGTGGCCTTGCCGAGGGCCAGCACCAGCAGCCCGATCGCCAGCGCGTTGAGCGGCTCGTACTGGGTGGAGGCGGCGAACCAGCGCGTCTGCTCCAGTTCGATGGCCAACCACGGCACCGCCACCCCGATCACGATGCCCAGGCCCAGCTCCGACCCCAGCTCGCCGAGGTGCAGGTCGTCCGACCCGGCGGCGATCGCCAGGAAGACCATGACGAATGATCACCAGGGTGAGTGGCAGCCCCCTGCCGAGGGCTCTCTTTCCTGGCGTGGTGCGCGCTTGCACGGCGTCGGCAAGACGACCTCGCCGGCCCGAGCTGTCGCGTAGGCTTCCCAAAGGGCTGAACGTTTGTTTAGTATGCTGTTCATGCGTTCAGACAGTGATTTGACCGGGCGGGCCCGGATCCGGGATGCGGCGCTGGAGTTGTTCGGCGCCGAGGGGGTCAATCGGGTGAGCGTGCGGGCCATCGCGGCGCGTGCGGGTGTGTCGGCGGCGTTGGTGTTGCATCACTTCGGCTCGAAGGAGGGGTTGCGCAAGGCGTGTGACGCGTACGTGGTCGAGCTGGTGCGCGGTGGCCCTGAGGCGGATCTGGACGACGTCAGCGGGCTGGCCGCGATGCTGGAGGCGGGTTCGGCGGTGCGGCTCTATCTGGGGCGCGCGTTCCTGGACGGTACGCCGGAGGCGGCGGCGTTGTTCGACGAGATCGTCGAGGCGACGGAACGCTGGCTGGAGGAGGGCGTGCGGGCGGGCTGGGTGCATCCGAGCGATGATCCGCGAGCTCGCGCCGCCGTCTATGTGACGTGGCTGCTGGCGCCGCTGGCGTTCGGTGAGCACCTGTCGCGGGTGCTGCCGTCGGGCGGCCTGTCGGAGACGGATCGGACGCTGCGTTCCTCCCGCGCCGGGATCGAGATCTTCACCCGCGGCCTGTTCGCCGATGATCGGGTCCTGGACGCGTGGGACGGGGTCCGCAAGGAGCGGGGTTCGCGGTGAGAGTGCTCATCCTGACCCACGGCACGCGCGGTGACGTCCAGCCGTACGTCGCCCTGGCGCTGGCCCTGCATCAGGCCGGGCACCAGCCGGTCCTGGCCGCGCCGGCGGCGATGGCGTCACTGGCCGAGCCGTACGGGCTGCCGTTCGCGCCGCTGCACGACGGGCCGAACACGCTCATCGACGACCCCGAGATCCGCGAGGCCATCGAGACCAACTACCGGGGGCTGCGCGGCAAGCGGGTCGCGCTGCAGGTCATGCGGCGCAGCAAGCCGCTCATGGCGCGGGTGCTCGACGACATGGCCGGCGCGGCGGAGGGCGGCGCCGACCTGGTGGTGCACGCGCCGGGCATGCCGGGCCAGCACTTCGCCGAATGGCTCGGCGTGCCGGCGGTGCCCGCGGCGTTACAGCCGGTGTGGGTACCGACCGGCGCGTTCCGCAACCCGATGCTTCCGCTGCCTGTGCCCAGAGCGCTGAACCGGGCCTCCTACCTGCCGATCAAGCTGATGCTCCGCTCGTTCGGCGGCATCGCCGACAAGCTGCGCGCCGGACGGCTGGGGCTGCCACGCCGCCGTGGGCGGCACGACATCCTGCGCCGCCCGGACGGCAGGCCTGCGACGGTGCTCCAGGCGTTCAGCGCTCACCTACTGCCCGCCGGGCTCGACTATCCGGCGTGGGTGCACACCACCGGCTTCTGGTACCTGCCCGCCGCCTCCGGCTGGTCGCCGCCGCCGGAGCTGGCCGCCTTCCTGGCGGGCGGGGACCCTCCGGTGTACGTGGGCTTCGGCAGCATGGCGGGCACCGATCCAGCCCGGGTCGGCCGCGTCGTCGCCGAAGCCGTACGGCTGGCCGGGGTGCGGGCCGTGCTGGCGTCCGGCTGGGGCGGGATGAGGATCGGCGACCTGCCGGACACGGTGTTCTCGCTCGACCAAGCTCCGCACGACTGGCTGTTCCCGAGGATGGCGGCCATCGTCCACCACGGTGGCAGCGGCACCACAGGAGCCGCGCTGGCCGCCGGCAAGCCACAGGTCGTCTGCCCGTTCGTGGCCGACCAGCCGTTCTGGGCCGCTCGCGCGCACGCCGCCGGCGTGGCCCCCGAGCCGCAACCGCAGCGCCGCCTCACCGCGCACGGGCTGGCCGCCGCCATCCGCCGGGCTGCCACCGACCGGACCATGGCCCGTGCCGCCGCCGAGACCGGCGAGCGGATCCGCGCCGAGGGCGGCGTCCATCGCGCGGTCGAATTGGTGGAGGAGCTGTTGTGAGCATCATCGGATACCTCCTGGCACGTCAGGCCAAGTTGCCACCTGCTGAGACCCGCACCGTCACGGTGGACAAGGACCTGCCCATCGCCATGCCGGACGGCGCGGTGCTGCTGGCCGATCACTACGCGCCGCACGGGATCGGCGACCGGCCCACGGTGATGACCCGTTCGGTCTACACCGACCGCACGAAGGGCGCCGCGATGTCCAGGCTGATCGCCGAGCGCGGGTTCCACGTCCTGGTCGTGAGCGGCCGCGGCACCTGCGGGTCGGGCGGCGACTTCGATCCGTTCGCCGGTGAGCGCGACGACGGCCTGACGGTGCTGGACTGGTTGAAGCGGCAACCCTGGTTCACCGGCGTGCTCGGCACCACCGGCGCCAGCTATCTCGGCTTCACCCAGTGGGCCGTCGCCGCCGAGGCCGGACCGATGCTGCAGGCCATGTCCACCCAGCTCACCAGCTCGGATTTCCGCAGCATGGTGTATCCGGGTGATGCGCTCGCCCTGGAGATCTTCCTGGGCTGGACGAGTATGGTCCACCATCAAGAACGCCCGGTGCTGCCCTACCTCGTCTCTCTGGTGCGCGGTGCCGAACGGCGTGCGGCCGCCGCCAGGCACCTTCCGCTCGCTCAGGCCGACGAGATCGCGCTCGGTACCGCGGTACCGCACTGGCGGCAGTGGCTGACCCACGACCGGGCCGACGATCCCTGGTGGACGCGCAGTGACCACCGAACCCGGGTGGCGGAGGTGACCGCGCCGAACCATCTGATCGGCGGGTGGCGCGACTTCATGCTGCCCGCTCTGATCCGCGACTATCAGGAGCTCCAGCGCGCCGGCCGGGATCCGTACCTGACGATCGGCCCCTGGAGCCACTGGGACACCCAAGCCTCGCTCACCGCGACCCGCGAAGGGCTGATCTGGCTGCGCGCGCATCTGCTCGGCGACCGGACCCGTCTACGCGACTCCCGCGTCCACATCCACCTGGGAGGCGCCGGCGAGTGGCTCGACCTGGACCGGTACCCGCCCCCCGGCGTCCGGCCCCGCCCCATGCACCTGCATCCGGGCGGCACTTTGGCGGCCGGAGTCCCGCCGGAGAGCGACCCGGACCGGCTCGCCTACGATCCCACTGATCCCACCCCTGACCCCGAACGCCCGCCCCGGCTGATGGGCACCGGGCGCGCCTACGGCGACCGGGTCCTGCGCGGCCGCCCCGACGTGCTCACCTACACCAGCGACCCGTTGCCCGCCGACCTCGACGTCGTCGGCATCCCTCAGGCACGCCTGCACGTCACGTCGACGGCCGCCGCCGCCGACTGTTACGTGCGGGTATGCGATCTGGCGCCCTCCGGCCAGGCCACGTACGTGTCCGACGGGCTCAGGCGCTACACCCCCATGCCTTCCTCTGTCGAGGTTGACCTGTGGCCCACCGCCTACCGGTTCAGGCGCGGGCACCGCATCCGTGTGCAGATCACCGGCGGCGCCTTCCCTCGCTGGGACCGCAACCTCGGCACCGGACAGCCTCCCGGCGCGGCGACCGCCATGCGCCCGGTCGACCACCTCATCCATCACGATCCCGCACGGCCGTCGGCCGTCATCTTCCCCGTCTGGGAGTCACGAGTATGAGCATCACCGAGCCGGAGATCTTCGGCCTGCTGGCAGCGTCCGACCGGGACGTGTTCCTGGCCGGCCTGGCCGAGGACGGGCCGGTCCGTCGTGGCCGGTACGTGGACGGCACCCCGATCTGGCTGGTCACCGGCTATGACGAGAGCGTGGCCGTGCTGACCGATCCCCGGTTCAGCAGCGACGTCACCAAGCAGTCGAAGCTGGACGTGGCGTCGGCGGCCGGGCTGCCCGCCGACGTGGCCCCGTACCTGATGCGCACCCTGGGCGTCTACGACCCGCCGGACCACACGCGGCTGCGGCGGCTGGTGTCGCGCGAGTTCACCGCCCGCCGCGTGGAGTCGCTGCGCCCGCGCATCCAGGAGATCACCGATGAGCTGCTGGACGGCCTGCCGGGCGAGTTCGACCTGATCGAGCGGTTCGCGTACCCGCTGCCCATCCAGGTCATCTGCGAGCTGCTCGGCGTGCCGGCGCGTGACCGCGACACCTGGCGTACGTGGGCCGCCGACCTGACCGCCCCCGACCCGGGCCGAATCGCGTCGGGAGCCCGGGGACTGGTCGCGTACATGGCCGAGCTGGTCGGGGCCAAGCGCGCGAGCGGCGCGGACGACCTGCTGTCGGCGCTGGTCGGCGTCCAGGAGGACGACGGTGACCGGCTGGCCGACGAGGAGCTGATCGCACTGTCGATCAGCATGCTGATCGCCGGCCACGAGACCACCGTCGCCCTCATCAGCCAGAGCGTCCGGCTCCTGCTCACCCGCCCGGACCTGGCGGCGCGCCTGCGCGCCGATCCGGACGCCGTCCCGGCGGCCGTGGAGGAGTTCCTGCGCGTGACCGGGCCGGCCGAGATCGCGGTCATGCGCTACACGCTCCAGCCGGTGGAGCTCGGCGGCGTGAGCATCCCGGCGGGCGAGCCGGTGCAGGTGGTGTACGCGGCGGCCAACCGCGACCCGCGCCGCTTCGAACGCCCCGCCCTGCTGGACGCCACCCGCGCCGACAACGCGCACCTGGGCTTCGGCCACGGCATCCACTACTGCCTCGGAGCCGCCCTGGCCCGCGCCGAGACCCAGATCGCCCTGCACGGCCTGCTGACCCGCTTCCCCGACCTCGCGCTCGCCGTGCCGCCGTCAGAGATCGGCTGGCGACCGGGCATGGCACGGGCCCTGAACGCGCTCCCCGTCCGCACGACACCGCTCAGGCAACACTGACGCCAATATATTGATATGGCTTCCAATATGAATATATTGTTCCCGGTATGCCAATACCGTCGAGTGCCGGTGATCGTCCGCCCGAAGACCTGACCGCGCGTGCCCGCATCCGCGACGCCGCCCTCGATCAGTTCGCCGCCCGGGGCGTCAAAGCGGCCACGCTGAAGGACATCGCCGACGCCGCCGGCGTCTCTGTCGGCTTGGTCCAGCACCACTTCGGCTCCAAGGACGCGCTGCGTGAAGCCTGCGACATGCACGTCCGCGACACCGTGCTGGGCGCCGCCGGCCAGGTCCAGGACGGCGCCGACGTCAACGCCGAGTTCATGAAAGGGATGTACGACGCGAGCGAGCTCAGCGTCCGCTATCTCGCTCGGGCCTTGGTCGAGGGCTCGCCGGCGGCGGCGGCGTTGTTCGACGAAGGCGCCGAAGCCGCCGAGCGGTTCTTCGCGGAGACCTGGCCGGACGAGTTCTCGCCGGGCGAAGCGAAGGTACGCGAACGCGCCGTCGTGATGGCGGCGATGCACCTGGGCACGATCGTGCTCCACGAACACCTGTCCCGGCGACTCGGCATCGACGTCTTGCAGCGCGCGAACTCCAGTCTGATCGGCGCGGCCCTGGCCGATGTCTACGCACACATGGGGAAGTGGATCGCAGCCGAGCAGGGGGACCAGCTCCGTCAGGCCGTCACCGACTTTCACCTGAAAGAGCCCCCCGATGCCTGATGCGATCCGGATCCATCAACTGATCAAGAACTTCGGCCGGGTCCGCGCGCTGGACGGCCTGGACATGACCGTGCGGGAAGGAGAGGTGCACGGATTCCTCGGCCCCAACGGCGCCGGCAAGAGCACGACCCTGCGTATCCTCCTCGGCCTGCTGCGCAAGGACGGCGGCGAGGCCCGGCTGCTGGGCGGCGATCCCTGGGCCGATGCCGTCGAGCTGCACCGGCGGCTCGCGTACGTCCCCGGCGACGTCACCCTCTGGCCGAGCCTGACCGGCGGCGAGGTGATCGACCTGCTCGGCCGGCTGCGCGGCGGCGCCGACGCCAAGCGGCGCGACGAACTGATCGAGCGTTTCGCCCTTGATCCGCGCAAGAAGGCCCGGACGTACTCCAAGGGCAACCGGCAGAAGGTCGCGCTGATCGCCGCGCTCGCCTCCGAGGTGGAGTTACTGCTGCTGGACGAGCCGACCTCGGGCCTCGACCCGCTGATGGAGGCGGTCTTCCGCGAGGCCGTCATCGAGGAGCGGCGCGCCGGCCGTACGGTCCTGCTCTCCAGCCACATCCTCGCCGAGGTCGAGGCGCTCTGCGACCGGGTGAGCATCATCCGCGACGGCCGGATCGTGGAGGCCGGCACACTCGCACAGCTGCGCCATCTGACCCGTATCTCGGTCACGGCGGAGCTGACCAGAGTTCCGGACGACCGCCTGCCCCATGTCCACGAGCTCAGCACGGATGGTGACCGGGTGCGATTCCAGGCGGACACCGAGCACATCGGTGACGTGCTGGCCCGGCTCGCCGAGTACGGCGTCCGCGACATCACCGCCCAGCCCCCCACCCTCCAAGAGCTGTTCATGAGGCACTACCGGTGAACAGGACAGCACTGATCCGGCTGATCCTGCGCCGCGACCGCGTCTGGCAGCCACTGTGGATCCTGTCGGTCACCCTCTTCGTCGCGACCACGGTGGCCACCATCCGGGAGCTGCTCCCGACACCGGACGCCCTCCGGCGCTACGTCGACGAGATCGCCGACAATCCGGCCATCTTGCTGCTGCAAGGGCCGGCGTACGGCGACAGCGTGGGCGCGGCCGCCGCACAGCAGCGGGGCGCCGCCACCACGATTTTCGCCGCCCTGGCCAGCATCATCCTCCTGGTCAAGCACACCCGCTCCGACGAGGAGCAAGGGCGTCGCGAGCTCGTCGGCTCGGCCGCCGTGGGGCGGCACGCGCCGCTGACCGCCGCCCTCACCGTCGTGCTGGGCGCGAACCTGGTGCTGGCCGCGACGATCACCGTGGTCGGCGTGAGCGCCGGGCTCCCCCTGGCAGGGTCGCTCGCCTGGGGCCTGACGGCCGCCTCGGCCGGCTGGGTCGGGGCCGCGCTGGCCGCGGTGGCCGTGCAGCTCACCCAGCGCGCCCGCCTGGCCGGATCCTTGGCCTTCACGGTGTTCTTCACCGCGTACCTGATCCGCGGGTTCAGCGACCTGGGCGGCCCGGGGCTGGAATGGCTGGGCTGGCTCGTGCCGAACGGCTGGATCCTGCGCGCCCGCGCCTTCGGCGGCGAGCAGTGGTGGGTGTTCCCGGTGGTCGCGGTGTTCGTCGTGGCCCTGCTCTGGGCGGCCTACGCGCTGTCGGCCCGGCGGGACGTCGGCGCCGGGCTCGTGCCGTCGCGGCCGGGCCCCGCCCAGGCGCCGCCCGGCCTGAGCGGGCCGCTCGGGCTGGCGTGGCGGATGCACCGGGGCATGGCGCTGGCGTGGGTCACGGGCGCCGCCTTCATCGGCGTGGCGCTCGGGCTGGCCGGGCAGGGCGCGCTCGAACAGTTCGGTCAGAGCGGAGGGCTGGACTTCTGGGCCGAGCGGACCGGAGCCGCAGACCCCGTGGAGATCTTCTTCCGGCTCGTCGTGTACGAGCTGTCGGTGTTCTCCGTCTCCCTGTACGCGATCATGACCGTGCTGCGCCTGCGTGGCGCGGAGGGCACCGAGCTCTTCCTGTCGGGCCCGGTCAGCCGGACGCGCTGGGCGCTCAGCCATCTCGCTTTCGCGGTGACGGTACCGGTCGTCGTCCTGGTGGTCGCCGGTCTCGGGCTGGGCCTCGGCAGTGGCGACTTCGCCGGCACGCTGGCCCTCACCACGGTCATCCTGCCCGGCGTGTGGGTGATGGCCGGGATCGCCGTGGCGGCGTTCGGGCTGTTCCGGCGGGCCGGCGCGGTCATGGTGTGGGCCGTCCTCGCGCTGGCCATCGCCCTGGAGGTCAGCTGGGAAGTCGGGCTGGTGAGCGACTCGGTGTTCATGATTTCCCCGTTCGCACACGTCCATTACTCCACGCTGGCCAACCCGGGACCGGGCACCCTGCTCGGGCTCACGCTCGTCGCCGCCGGTTTCACAGCCGCCGGCCTGTACGGGCTCCGCCGCCGGGACCTGGCCGTCTGACTCCAGCACGGGACGCGGTCTCCATGAGCTGGCGCGCGGGCACCGCGAGCCGTTCCTCGGCACCCCGCCACCGGAGCTCGCCACGATCGCCAACTACCTTCGCGTGGACGACCCCGAGCAGGCGCCCGACCGGCGGTTCGCGCAGGCCGCGGAGAGGGCCAAGCCCGGTGGGCTACCGCAATGCGGACCGCCACACGCCTCGCCTCATTACACGGGCTTCAGCTCATACTGAAATAACTGTATATTGAACCTTGTGGACGAGCAGGAAGCGTTGCTGGAGTGGGTGGAGCGCGTGGCCATGTACCTGGCCCGCGACGGGGTGCCGCCGATTGCCGGGCGGGTGCTGGGCTGGCTGATGGTGTGCGATCCGCCGGAGCAGTCGGCCGGGCAGATCAGCGAGGCCATCGGCGCCAGCCGGGCCTCGCTGACCTCGAACCTGCGCCTGCTGACCAGTATGGGGTTCTTGACATGGCGGACCCGGCCGGGCGAGCGGACCGTCTACTACCGGATGGCCGAGGATGCGTGGGCCGTCGTGGTCCGGCAGCAGGTCGCCGGGATCACCTCGTTCCTGGCCATCACCCGCGACGGCCTCGACCTGGTCGGCCCGGACGACGACCGCTCCGCGCGCATCCAGCAGGCGCACACCACCTTCGCCTGGATGGCCGACGTGTTCGACAAGGCGCCGCCCCTGCGCGCCGACGACGACGAGGAGAACTCATGAGTAGCGGGCGGGCGATCGTGGTCGGCGGCGGCATCGGCGGGCTGGCCACCGCCGTGGCGCTGCATCGGATCGGCTGGCAGGCGGTGGTGCTTGAGCGGGCGGCCGAGCTGGGTGAGATCGGCGCCGGCATGTCCCAGGCGCCGAACGCGATGCGCTGCCTGGACACACTCGGCGTCGGCGACCAGGCCCGCGCGGCCGGGGTGCCTACCTACTCGACCGGTAATCTGCGCCTGCCGAACGGCCGCCACCTGCAACGGGCCCGCCCAGGCGACCCGACACCGCTACTCGCCTTCCACCGCGCCGACCTGCACCGGCTGCTGCTGGAGGCGGTGCCCGCCGGATGGGTGCGCACCGGCGCGGAAGTCACCGCCCTCCACCAGGACCGGGACCAGGTGACGGTCACCTGGACAGGCGGTGGGGCCACCGCCGACCTGGTGATCGGCGCCGACGGCATCCGCAGCACCGTGCGCCGGCTGCTGTGGCCGGACGCACCCCCACCCCGCTACCTCGGCCGGACCGCCTGGCTGGGCATCGCCCCCACCGGCGGGCTGCCGGGCAGCGTCACCATGGGCTCCGGCGCCTACTTCCTCATCCATCCGGTGAGCCGGGACCGCGCCTACTGGGCCTATGTCACCACCTGCCCCCAGCCCGGCGTCCGCCATGACGACGAGAAGGCCACGGTCCTCGACCACGTACGGGACTGGCACGATCCGATCCCGGAGCTCATCGCCGCCACCCCGGACGAGGCCGTGATCCACCTCGACATCCACGACCTCGACCCCCTGCCGTCCTACGTCAACGGGCGGGTGGCGCTGCTCGGCGACGCCGCGCACGCCATGAGCCCCGACCGCGGCCAAGGCGCCGGCCAGTCCATCGAGGACGCCGTCGTCCTGGCCGCCGCCCTTGCCGGGCAGCCCGCGATCGAGACCGCGCTACGCCGCTACGACACCGAACGCCGCCCCCGCACCCAAGCCACCGTGCGAGGCGCCCGCGCCGACGGCCGCCGCACCGCCTCCCCCGCCGCCCACCGATGGATGACGACCATGGTGCGACTGATGCCGGCCGCGCTGTGGCGCAAGGGCCTGGCACCCGACGGCAACGCCACCTGGCGCTGGCAACCACCCCACCTGCCCGCCCCGGACACCGGAAGGTGACGCGGTTCGCCATGGTGTGCGCGCCCGCTGCCGGGGCCCCGGGTCTCGTATTCAGCCGCACCTGAGGCGCGCGGCATGCGGCAACTCCCCGGCGCGCAGCTGACCGGGCCGGGCGTCCAGAAGCCGCCATCGAGTCGTCGTCCCGTCCGGGCCGTCGAGCGTCCCCAGCGCGAGCGCGGCGTCGATGCGACCCCGCACCTCCTTCTCCGCCTCTGGCTCCGCGGCGAACAGGACGCGCACCCGCACCGTGCCGCCCCGACGGTCGGCAGCCGTATGGTGCGGAGCGATCGGGCAGGGCGGCTCGTGCTCCCAGCCCCCGCACAGAGCCACCGTGATCGCCGCCCCAGGGACACGCACATCACCGCGCGCTTCCATGACGATCGTCGCCTCGTGGACGAAAGCTTCACGCACCCTCCCATGATTTCTCCCGCCGGTCCTGGGATCCAGCCCCCTCTCGGATGCTGCCGGTGACCTTAACCGGGCTGATGGCGGCAGGCCTCGTCCGCGTGAGCACTCGTACGCGCCTATCGGCGGCAGGCTGCCGGCCAGTCCGCTCGGGTCAGGCGACGACGCGGGTGTGCTGGACGGCAGCGGGCCCGGCGACGTACGGGCCGATCGCCGCGCGCCAACGAGCGTACTGCTCGGTGTCGCGGTAGCGCTCGTGGGCCGCGATATCAGTCCATTCCACGAGAAGTACGAACTTTGTTGGGGTCTCGACCCCCTGGGTGAGGCGTGCCGAGAGCATTCCCTCGGTCGGCCTGAACGCCTCACTGGCCGCGGCGTGTGCTTCCGCGAATTCCTTCTCGCTGCCTGGCTTTACGCTCATCTCGGCGATTCCGAGGATCATGGTCATCGCTCCAAATTCTGGGAGGTTTCGGTAATGTCATGGCATGACATCACTGCGATCGTAAGTCGCTCTACTTGCTACGGCGCTCCTGTCTGACGTGGAGGGCGTGGCGGTGACGCACGGTTGCTCTGAGTGCTAATTCCGGGTGATGCGGCGGCGCTCGATCAGATAGCCGGCGAGGACGAACCCGAGGCTGGGCAGGGTGGTCATGAGTTGCGGCCAGGTGTCTCCACCGGGCGGGTCGACGCTGGCTATTCCCGGATAGAACGCGACGGACAGTTGGGTGACGCCGTACATGCTCGCAATGATGGCGGCAGTTGCCAGCGACGCGCGCGTCTGGTCTGGTTTCCACAGGTAATAGAGGACCGCCAACGACAGTGCGACGCCCATGCTCATGGTCTGCGCGTTATGGAACTTCGCGTGCGGTGGCCACGCCGGATTGTAGATGTGCGACTCGTTCCAGTCGGCGATGTACGCGCCGACTGCGGTTCCCACCGCGGACAAGGAGATGAGCACCTTCCCCAACGGGAACTTCCTGCGGTTGCGATCTGACACCCTATTCTCCCTCGGGTGAATGTCCGACCCAGGTTCGCGCCTGATGGGCGGTCTCCGCCTGGTCCGGCAGCTGCTTCTCTTCGGCATCTCGAAGTGCTGCGAATTCAGTGAAGTTCGTGTCCCCGTGAAGGATTCCCACCACCGTGAATGTCGGTGACGTGGCCTTGTCCTTTCGATTCGGGATTTCGAACGATGTGATGGTCAGTCGGTCGTGATGACGAGCTTGCCGCCCCTGGGTGCGCGGTGCTGTTCCAGCTCGGTGAGCGCCGCGATCGCCTCGCCGAGCGGCACGGAGCGGGCAACCGGAATTCGCAGTTGACCCTCTCCGGCAGCTTGCACGACCGCGTCGAGGTCCGCGACATTGGCTTTGCCCATCAGCACTCGGTACGGTCCCGGTAGAGCGCTGCGAAGGAATCTCGCCGGTGTGGGATTGATGTCGATGATGCGGCCACCGGGCTTGAGCAACGCTTTCGCCGTTCCGATCGGCAGCGTGCCGGCGGTGTCGAAAACGACGTCGAATCGCCGCAGGTGTTTCCTGGTATCGACGTCGAATCCGACGACCGGGTCGATACCCAGCTCCCGTGCCTCATGTATGGCGGTGTCGCGGCAGCTGCCCGCCACGGACGCGCCGTGCGCCAGGGCGATCTGCGCGGCGGATCGGCCGACTCCGCCGAGGCAGCCGTGGATGAACACGGCGCGCCCGGCGCGTAGGTCGCCGATGCCGACCATGGCCTGGAAGGCGGTGAGCCCGACGACGGGCAGCGCGGCGGCTTCCTCCCAGGAGAGACTCGCCGGCTTCGACGCGACCGCGTTCTCCTCGGCGACGACCATCTCGGCGAACGCCCCCGCCGCCTTCAGGCCCGTCCCGCCGAGCACCTCGTCGCCGACGCCGAGCCGGGTGACGCCTGCGCCGACCGCCGTCACGACGCCCGCGAAGTCGTGCCCCACGCCGCGCGGGAACTTCCGGCCCGTCATGACCTTCATCTCCCCGCTGCGGATCTTCCAGTCCATTGGGTTGGCGGCTGCCGCCTTCACGCGGACCAGCACCTGACCCGGGCCGGGCGGCGCCGGCGCGAAATCCTCCAGCCGCAGCACCTCCGGCCCGCCGTACCGGTGGTACTGGATGCGCTTCGTCGTCATGGCACACACCCCTCAGTGATGTCATCTGATGACATCACTGTAGCACGGTGATGTCACCTGATGACATCACTACGAGATTCGGCACAGGGCGGCACTAAACTCGCCGTATGGGACGTTGGGAGCCGGGAGTCAGTGGTCGACTGCAGGAGGCCGCGCTGGCCCTGTATCTCGAACGGGGCTTCGAGCAGACCATGGTGGCCGACATCGCCGAGCGGGCCGGCGTGACCGCCCGTACCTTCTTCCGCCACTTCGCCGACAAGCGCGAGGTCCTCTTCGATGCCGCGGCCGAGCTGGAGGAGAAGGCACTGGCCGCGCTGGAGGCCGCGCCCACCACGGCGACAGCGCTGGATCTCGTCGCTGCGGCGCTCGACGCCATGGCCGACATCATCGGACACGACCGTGGCCTCGCCCGGCAGAGGCACACGGTGATCAGGGCCAACGCCGAGCTCCGGGAACGCGAATTGATCAAACTCGAACAGATGTCGGCCGCGGTCGCCGACGGGCTACGACGGCGCGGCATCGGCGACACGGAGGCCAGCCTGGCAGCCGAGACCGGCTCCGCGGTGTACCGCGTGGCCTTCCAGCGATGGGTGGACGCCGCCGACGAACTCGACCTCCGCGACACCATCCGCCGGTCGTTCGCCCAACTGCGCACCTTGACCGCCGCTGCGCACTGACCCCGTGCTGGTGCGCTAGCTACGCCACGATGACCTGCGGCGACGGAAGGCGTGGTGGAGATGTCGAAGCCGTACGCGCCAGCCCGGGCGAACACAGCACGTCACCCACCCGCAGCCGGTCCAGGTGCTGACCCGCCCGTCAGGGTGGGCGGTGCGCGAGTGTGACCTGTCATCGCCCAGTTGAACAACCGGGGCATGCACAACGAATGTCACGGCTGGGGCTCACGGGACGGCCGCCTGCGAGTGCCGAAGGCGACGGGTTCACACCAGGCGTTCCGGCCTTGCCGAGTCCCAGCGGGTGAGGACGTCCGGTCTCTCGGCAAGCTCACCCAGCCGGTCATCGTTGATGACGTTCTCCATACCGCGTGAGGCTGACGGTCAGGCGCAGGTGTAGCCGGACGGCAGGGCGGTGTCGCCGTTGGGCCTGCTCGCTTGGAAGCCGAAGCTGGTGGTGCCGGCTCCCGGCGCGAGCGTGCCGTTGTGGCTGACGCTTCTGACCGTGACGGTCTGGCCGCTGGTGGTGATGGTGGCGTTCCACGAGCCGGTCAGGGTGTGCCCGGCCGGCAGGGTAAAGGTGACGGTCCAGCTGCTGATCGTCGAGGTGCTGGTGTTGGTGATGGTCAGCGGCTGGATCACATACCCGCTCCCCCACTGGGACTGTACGGTCGGGGTGGCCGAGCAGGCACCGGTCGTACCTCCCTGAGTGGTGATCTGGACGGTGTTGGAGACCGGCGAGACGTTACCAGCGGCATCGCGCGCCCGGACCTGGTAGCGGTAGGTGGTGTCCGGGGACAGGCCCGTGTCGGTGAACGAGGTCGTGGCCGAGGTGTCGACCTGGGTGAACGTGCCGCCCATCGCGCCGGGAGCGCGCAGGATCTCATAGCCGGTCACACCGGTGTCGTCAGTGGAGGCCGCCCAGGTCAGGCTGGTGCCGGTTGTGGTGGTGCCCGAGGCGGTGAGCCCGGCCGGGGCGGTCGGCGGCATGGTGTCACCTCCGGTGGCGGCCGTGGTGAAGGTGGCCGGCGCGGAGTTGCCCGACAGGTTACCCGCGCCGTCACGCGCCCGTACGTACACCTGGTATTGGGTGTTGGCACTCAGCCCGGTCAGGGTGATCGAGGTGGTGGTGGACTGGCCGAGCTGCGGGTCGGTGGCGCCCTGCTCCCGATAGACGTTGTAGCCGGCCAAGCCGGAGCCGCCCTGGTCGGTGGACGCGGTCCAGGTCAGCGTGGCACTGGCGGCGGTCACGTTGGACGCGACCGGCGTGCCTGGCAGGGTCGGTGGCGTGGTGTCGGTCGGACTGGTGGTCAAACCGAAGAACTCGATGGCGTAGAGGGCCATACCGCTCTGCGGAAGAGCATGCCCGGCGCCCTGGATGCTGTACGCCTCCACCTGCACGGTGCCGGACGGATTGGCGTACCGGCTGCGGTTCCAGCTTGCCTGCGGGGTGTCGGTGCTGGTCGGGGTCTGGCTCAGCCCGAACACATTGGTCCACTGCTCGATCGACTCCCGCAGCAGCGAGTAGGGCACGAGGGTGTCGTTGGTGCCGTGCCACAGCTGCATGCGCGGGCGGGAGCCGGAATATCCCGGGTACGCCTGGCGGACCGCATCGCCCCACTGCTGGGGTGTTCGGTCCATGCTCCCGCCGGTGCACCTGCTGCTTCCGGGCGGGTAGTCGGAGGCGCCGGCGAAGCAGTTGAAGGGCACACCCATGAAGGAGGCCCCTGCCTTGAACATGTCCGGGTAGACGGCGAGCATGTGCTGGGTCATCATGCCGCCGGACGAGCTTCCAGTGGCGTAGACCCGGTTCGGATCTCCCTGATGGTTCCGCTCGACGTAGTCGATCATCGAGGCGATCGAGACCGGATCGCTGCCGCCGCCGCGCTGCTTGGCCGCGTCCGACCAGGTGTCGAAGCAGTTGCCGAACCCTGCCGACTGGGTGGCGGTCGGGTAGATGACGATGAAGCCATATCGATCCGCCAGCGAGGCGAACTCACTGCCCTGGTAGAAGCCGGGACCGGAGCCGCCGCAGCCATGCATCGCAACCACGATCGCCGGCGAGGCCGGGCGCGAGTCCGGCACATAGACGTGCATCCGCATGTTGCCCGGGTTGTTGCCGAAGCTGGTCACCTCCACCAGGGTGGCGGCGACGGCCGGCGATCCGAGTACAACGGTCATGACGGCAAAGAGCGCCGCGGCGCAGGCACTAGCCAGCACCGTGGTCAATCGTCTCATTCGCGCTCCTCCTCTCCATATCCGCGGCGCGCCACGGATAGGTCCGCCGCGTATTGACGTCGGTCGCTGGAAAATAGAAGGGCCACGATCCACCGTCAATGCACGCTTGGTGCGCATGCCCGCCAGTTCACCTGGCAATGAGCCGTTTCCCCTGGTTATCAAGTAACTTGTTATCAAGGTCCTTGATAACGGTGTGAGAAACTTACATTGGAGCCCGTCCTGACGGGGCGCGATATCGTCTCCTGGTGACCGATCCGGGTGTCCCCGCGGCCGCTGCGCCGGACGCACCGCCGCCCCGTGTGAGCTACCTAGTGTTCCGGCTGGAACGCCGCATCCGCGCCTGCCTGGATGAAGCGCTCGCCCGGCACGGCATGACGACCACCGGATACATGGCGCTCAGCGAGCTGCGCCTGCGCGACGCCCCATCCTCGGCCGATCTGGCCCGCATCGCCTTCGTCACTCCGCAGGCGATGAACCTGGTCATCCGCGATCTCGAACAACGCGGCCTGATCCGCCGCGATCCACATCCCTGCGGCGGCCGCGCTCTGCGCACCCGCCTTACCCCGAAAGGTTTGAGCACCCTCCGGCGATGCGACCGCTCCCTCGACAGCATCGAAGCCGTCATGCTCGCCGAGATCGACGACCCGGACCGCACGACACTCACGGAAGCGCTCACGCTGTGCGCCCGAGCCCTCCACCCGGACACACGCCCTTGACCCCGGTCCTTCGGATGAGGCAAGCAGGATGGTGCGGGCCGAGCGGCCTGCTTCCTGAACGGTACTGCGGAATCGCGCGCCCAGCCGCGGGCGCGGTGAAAGCACGGTGCCTCAGCGCGGCGTATCACCAGGCGTTAGTGGCGAATTCTGATCGCAAAGGCGGGAGAGGAGTCGCCCTTCGTCAGGGCAGGGCGCTGTCCTCGATCCAGCGGGTGTCTTCGATGGTCTCGTCTTGGGGACGCCGTAGTGTTCGGCCAGGGTGATCAGGTCTCACCCGGCTTCGCGCAGCAGTTTGGGTACGGCGACCCGGCCGAGACTGCGATCGACGAAGAACCTACGCGGCTGTTCGGGTGGCGACACGCAGGACATCCTCGATCTTGGCGCCCCCGCGGGCGAATCGGGGCCGGCCGAAGGCGTGGCGGGCATCTATCGTGACCTCGGCGACGCGGTATTGCGGAAGGGTGATCACTTCGGCGTATCCGTCGTGTGCGAAGTCCACGCGGCGCAGGTAGTTCTGCACGATCTCGGTGAAGACGCGTTGGTTGTTGCGGACGACGACCAGTTCGCGGGCCGAGTCGTCGCCGACGTGCTCGGCGTAGTCGTAGAGGACTTCGGCGCCGTCGGTGAAGAGCCGACGGCTGGCCAGGGCGTGTTCCAGGCCGAGTTCGCGCTGGAGTGCGTCGATCGCCGGTCGGATGCGCTGCAGTGGTACGCCTGCCTGCCGGAATGCGGCCAGGGCGTATCCCTCGGCCAACCCGATGAAGGGTACGGATGCCTCGTTCGGCTGCTCTGCCCGGGTGGCGGTGATCATCGGCTTGGCGCGGATCGCACGGCCGTCGCGCTGACGGCGTTGGTAACCGAAGGCCCAATTGGTGAAGGTAGAGGCGGGGATCGCGAGGTAGCCGGCAGCTTCGGCGATGCCGTACAACGGCGTATCGTAACTGAGCTCAACACAGAAGAGCCCACCTCTCAGGGCGGGGTTTCATGGGGTACTCCTGTGTCCGAGCGAGCACCACCGGTCGCCATGCCCTGCCGACATTTCTATTCCCGTACATCGCATTCATGTGGCCTGACGATGTCCGTGACGGATCAGGTTGGAGACCTTCGCGCAGGTGGTCGCACTGTGCGGCGGCGCCGGGTTCCAAGATCGCGACCAAGTTGAACCCCGCTGACCGTCGCCACCTTCCCCAACCCGTTGGCCGCCGAGTCGTCCCAGCTCAGGAGATCGATCAGCTCACAGCAGATCTGCCCCAGGCAGATCGCGTCACCCCTGGTCCGAATCGCTGCACATGATGGACGCATGAGCGAAGAATCAAAACTTCCCCTGTTGAACGCGCAGGTAAGACGCGAGCTTTATGAGCAGCGTGTTCTCGTTCTCGACGGCCCTCTCGACGATGACAACGGGACGCTGCTGGCCACGCAATTGATGACACTCGCCACACAGGACGCGTCGACCGACATCGCATTGTGGATCCACTCCCCGGGCGGCTCGGTTCCCTCGATGCTGGCGATCCGCGACGTCATTCGACTCATTCCCTGCGACGTATCGACCCTCGTGTTGGGCATCGCCTACAGCGCAGGGCAATTCCTGCTGTCCTCGGGAGCCCGCGGGAAGCGCCGCGCCCTGCCGCACTCACGCGTCCTGATGCACCAGGGCTCGGCGGGAATCGGCGGCACCGCGGTTGACATCGAACTGCAGGCCAACGACCTTCGGCATACGCGCGACACGGTGCTCGGCCTCATCGCCGAGGACACGGGACAACCCGTCGGGCGCATATTCGAGGATTCCCTGCACGATCGTTGGTATACAGCGCAAGAAGCACTCGACTACGGCTTCATCGATGCGATCGTGCAGAACTTCGGCGAAATCGCGCCCCACCATCGCCCGCGGCCCGGATTCGGCATCACCGAAGGAGTCGGCAAGTGACCTCATATACGATCCCGAACGTAATCGCCCAGAATCCTCGCGGCGAGCGGATCATGGATGTCTATTCGCACCTGCTCACCGAGCGAATCGTTTATCTGGGCACCGCCATTGACGCGGGCGTCGCGAACGCGCTCATCGCGCAGCTGATCTTTCTGGAGTCGGACAACCCCGATGCCGAGATCCAGTTCTATATCAACTGCGAAGGCGGCGACCCGAGCGCGATGCTCGCGATCTACGACACGATGCGTCATATCCGCCCGCGGGTCTCGACCACCTGCGTCGGACAGGCCGTCGCCGTGGGCGCTGTTCTTCTCGCCGCAGGCGCCGAGGGAAAACGTGCCGCTCTCCCACACGCACGGGTGATCTTGCACCAACCGGCCGCTCAAGGGCGCGGAACGATCCCCGATCTCATCTTGCAGGCTGACGAGGTCGTACGTGTCCGGGCGGACATTGAGCGCATCCTGTCACGCCACACCGGCCAGACGATCGAGACCCTACGCGCCGACACCGATCACGATCGCGTGTTCACCGCGACCGCGGCCTTGGAGTACGGGCTCCTCGACCAGATCATCGAGGAGCACTCCTAACCCCGTGGACACCCCGGCAAGCCGCGCTATGCGGCCAGTGCGTACGCCGTCGCCGCCGAGCAGGTAGCGCCTCTCGACACGCTGTGCTGAGCGGGGCGCAGGCTCTCGGCCACGGCAAGGGTCAGATCGACCAGGGTCACATCCAGCGCTCCGGCGACCGCAGCGATCATCTCGCTCGACGGCTCTTTGAGCCCTCGTTCTATCTCGGAGAGATATTGCGGTGAGACTCCGGCGCGACTCGCCGTCTCGCTCAACTTCTCGCCTCGCTCGTGACGAATGCCTCGCAGACACTCACCGAGCACCTGCCTCCACAGCCGCTCGCGAACCGGAGAGAACTCGGGGGCGGTCCGATCGATCGCCGGACGCAGCGGCGGGATGGAGGAGGCCATGCCTACACCATAGGGAGACCTCACGTTCGAGTCCTGTTGGCTTCGCGTAGAGCAGAACCAGTCACTGGCCCCTCCGCCCGCCCTCAGGGCGCCTCCGCCCGCTCACGAGTGGGCGCTGCGGCGGCGACCACTCGGTGACACGGGTACCCCGGCCACGTGACCAGGGCGCACACCGCGCTCTGCAAGGTGAGGCGGGGTCCGGAAGCCGGGTTGCGGTCCTTCCAACGCCAGGCCGGCCACTCGTGTGAGGCGCGGGCATCCTGAACGCCATGTCCGTCGCCGGTGCCGACCGCCCCTCCCGCACTCGCCGTACCGACCCCAGGCCCAGCACCTCGGCGCATCAGGACCCGAGGTGCTCAGCCCGCCGCCGGCTCTTCACCGACGGCGTACTGAGGGCCATGGGCTTACCGTGTATGTCGGAGGGCAAGCCGTCAGGCTACATGGATCCGGTGTATGGGGCTGGGTATAGCAGTGGGCCATGTGCGTCCGGTGGCGCTCAGTCCTCGGACTGGGATGGAGTTGCCGTCGAGGCGTTGCAGGATGCCGCCGACCAGTGCGGCGATGACGCCGAGGAGGAGGGCGATTGTAGCGAGCAGCGTGCGGATGGTTCGCGCTCCTTGGGGTTGGGGATTGTTCATGACGCTCCTTCCGAAGGGTGGTTGACGGTCAGGAGGCCGTTGACAAGATCGTCGGTGAGCCCGGCGCGGGTGTCTCCGGCGGCCTTCGCAAGGGCACGATGTGCTGTGATCTGTGTGTCAAGGGCGTCGACGACGAGGCCAATGCGGCGCTGTTCTTCGAGCGGGGGCAGCATCACCGGCATGGTTCCGAGTGTTGTAGCGCTGATAGAGGGAATGGCGCTCGCGGACTCGCTTCGTCCTTTGATCCATTCTTGGGCGGTCGGCGACGACAGAAGCGCCAGTAGGTAACGAGGGTCGACGCTGTCGGCAGGGCGCAGTCGCATGAGATTGGTGGACGGGAGCCACCCTGTTTCAGCCGCCGTGACGAGCGCCGTGGGGCCGACTGAACCAGTCCGCACGATGAGGATGTCGCCTTGACGGATCTGGTATCTCTCCAAGGCGCCTGCGCTCTCAGAGGAGAGACAGGCACTTGCTTGGGCTACGGCTCTTCGGCGGATTGCCTTCTGGCGTGGCGTTGCCAACGGTCGGCACGCACACGTCACGCCCAACGTCAACTCTTGGCATCGGTGACACATCGTCGTAGAACCGAGTCAGAGAGTTGGAATCCGGACGTGGGGTCTGAAGAAGTACGGCAGGCGCACCGGCCGCACCGGCGTCGATCAGCGCGAGCGGCTGCACTGGGTGGAACACATACGCGCGGCCGCCGCCCCGACGCGGGACGATCCTGCGGTCCTCCCACCCACTGTCCCGGGGCAGCTGCCGCTCTTCCCGGTCCGCCGGATGCTGTCCATCGACGTCTGCCGGCGCATTCTGCAGAGGCCACTCGTCGGCTATAGCGACGTCGTCGAGCACACCGCGGCGTTCGCGGCGGAGACCGGCATCGGCAAGCCCATGCAGCGCAAGCTGCACGAGATGCTGCGCCTCGCGCTCGCCGTGCGCGACGCAGACGGCGACGACCTCGTCGATGAGCTGGTCCTTGACGACATCCCCAACTACGGCCGGTCCGTCCGAGCGATCCTGCTGCGGGCAGAAATGCTCAGGCTCCTGCCAGAGCCCCGCGAACCTGACCGCCCCCGGCGGCCACGGGCGTCGCGGACTACGCGCCGTCTCTGGCCGCCCCGGACCATGACACCGAGATCCTGCCGGCAGTGCGGCTGCTGGTTCACTGCGAAGACGAGAGTCACCTGCGAGCCCTGCTCCTCCTTCGCCTTCCGGAAGAGAGGAAACCTCCCGGTATCCACGGGAGCGTGCGACCGCTGCCACCGTGTCGACCTGCCACTCGCCGGCGGACACTGCCGCGGATGCCGCTGGCACGTGGCCGACCATGGCCCAGGGGACTTCGCCCGGTTCGGAACGCAGCTGTGGCTCGGTGCACCGGTCCCGGCACCCACAAGCCTGCGTCACTCAAACGTGGCCCCGCCTACCCCGCGCCTCCCTGTCTCGGAGCACGTGGCGGCCCCTGGGCAGGAGAGGCTGTTCGAGCTCCGGCGAGACTGGCGCCCGGTGGCCGAGTTGGCGCGGCAGGATTTGCCGACGCTCACGGACTCGGCCCGGCAGCTGCTCGCCGACCTCGACAGCGTGATGAAGCAGGAGATGTGGTCCACGGTCACCAGAACCAAGACCCGGCACACGTTGACCGTCTTGGTGTCCTGGCTCGGCGCCGATGCCCCGCTGCTGGAGACCGACATCCGGGCGCTCGTCGACAACCGTCCCCGGAAGTTCAGCGGAAGGCGGGTTACACAGTTCCTCGAAACCCGAGGGCTGCTGATCCCGGATGCCGAGTTCCGCCGGGACGCGCATCAGAAGCGACTCGATGCGGAGCTCGCCGCACTGCCCGAGACAATCGCACAGGAACTCTCGGTCTGGATCAAGGTCGTGCGCGGAGAGGGCAAGTGGGAGCACACCGGCCGCACCTATCGGAGCATCGCCCGCTACTGGCATGTCCTCGACCCGATCCTCAAGGACTGGCTCGCGGACGGCGTCGAGAGCCTGCGCGAGATCACCCGTGACGACGTCAAAAGGGCCATCGCCACCCGCAAGGGGACGCCGGCCCGCTCAATCCACATCGTCCTGCGGAATGTCTTCCGGGCCCTTCGGCAAGAGGGCGTGACCTTCCGCGATCCCACCCGCGGCCTCGTCTTCGCCGGGATCAACAAGATCCCGCCTTCCGTGCCCTCAGACCGACTGGCCGACGTCCTCAGCCATGCGCAGAACGACCTCCAGCGCTTCATGATGGTGCTGGTCTGCGTCCATGCGCTCAGCGGCACCGACATCCGCCACCTGCTGCTCACCGACCTCGACCTGTCCCGTGAGCGCCTCATCGTCCGGCGCCCCGGCAAACGGCACATCATCTACCTGGACGAACTCACCTACCGCTGCGCCTCCGCGTGGCTCCGCGAACGTCACCGCCGCTGGCCAGTGACCACCAACCCGCATCTGCTGATCAACCGATGGACCGCGGTAGACACCACTCACTCGCCCATCGGCACCACGTTCACCGCCGTCTTCCGGCCCACCGGACTCACGATGCAGACGCTACGGCAGGACCGGATCCGCGACGAGGCATTCGAGGTCGACGACCCGCTGCACCTGATGCGCCTGTTCGGTATCTCCTCGCAGACCGCAATGCGGTACATCACTGCGGCTCACCCCGAACGCACCGCGAAGCTTCCCCGATGAGGCGAGCGGCAGCCATCAACCAGCAGAGCCGTTGCATGAGGACCGCGTGATGCGGCAGCCGCGCATCGCATACTTCGGCCGTACTCTCGCCTTACAGCAAAGCATTCTTTCACTCCGGCCGACGCTGGCGTATCACTTCACGGGCACTTTCATTCTGAACAGTTTCTCTGCATTTCGGAACGCAATCTTTTCCTTGTCTTCGCGTGGCAAATCGACTCCGCGGAACCAGTCGGTCTGCTCCTTTATGTCCGCGAACGGGTAGTCGGTTGCGAACATCACTCGATCCACGCTTATGTACTTCAGCAGGAGATCGAGCAGTTCGGTCTGGGGGAATGCGCTGGTTGTGACCCAGAAGTTGTCCTGGAAGTATTGCCCGATGGGCTTTTCGAGCGAGTCTTTGGTTGGCTCGCCCATGTCATTGACGATCCGCTCGTAGTAGAAGGGAAGACCTTCGCCCATGTGGCCGATGATGATTTTCAGTTTGGGGAATCTGTCGAAAACCCCGTACGTGATCATCCGAACGCATTGGGTCAGCACCTCCTGGTGCCAGCCATATCCAGACCCACTGAAAATGTAGTCTTGGTACTCTTTCGTGTATTTAGACCGTGTGGTGCTGTAGTAGATCTTGAAGACCTCGTCAGCTGGATAGCCGGGATGCAGGTAGATCGGCACATCGAGAGCAACGGCACGTGCCAGCACAGGCTCGAAATCGGGATGATCGAGATACTTCTTCGCGATGTGTCCGTTGGTCAGTGCGCCCAAGAAGCCATCTTCCCGAACCGAGCGTTCCAGTTCGTCCGCCGCCGCCTCCGGACTCCGCAAGGGCAAGGTGGCGAAAGCCTTGAAGCGGCCCGGATATTTGGCGATTGGCCCGTCTACAAGTTGCCGGTTAAGGCGATAGGCAAGGTCGATGCCCCTTTGCCCAGGGACATTTTGTACGGAGGGTGTATGAGCAGAGAGGATTTGAACGTTGAGTCCTCCCGCATCCATATCGCCGATGCGGCGTTGGCCTAGATCCGAAAGACCAATTTCCTCAAGGAACGCTATGTGATCCTGATTGATGGAGTTCAGCTTCAACAACGTGGGAGTCGAAAAGGTCTCCTCCGTGCCGATGAAGGGCAGGTCCCGGTCTCGCAATGCAATGTCCGCAGTCTTGTCCGCAGTCTTGTCCGGAGTCTTGTTCCCGTCCGTTGCCGAAACGGCGGCATACGCGGCCAAGCCGGCACCAGCGCCAAGTGCCGTGGAAGCGGCTAGAAAGCCGCGACGTCCCATAGACTTCATGTCAGTCTCTCCTCAGGTGTTTGTGTGGTGCGGTATCCGTGCGGCATCCGTCTGCGAGATGCTTCAGATCGACCCTTCGTCGTTACCAGGCGCGCCCAGGTGTCCACCCACGCCGCGCCCCCCTTCGACCTCGACGCCGGCCGCGCCGGTTCCGCCGAAACACTGCCAGCCGAGACCACGGGTCTTCGCGTCCTGCTCGCGCACCACGGCAGCACCGCCCGACGGCACTGCGTACACGACGGCGTGGTGCGCGATGGCAACGTTCTCCGGTGCGAATTGGGTCCCGGTCAGGAACGCCGTCGTGGTCAGGCCTGGATCGATCACCTGGCACCGGTACCCGTCCGAGCCGCCGCCCTCCGGCGGCGCGGGCGTCTAGGCCTCGGCCATCCTCAGGTCGAGGAACCGCTCGCCGACGCGCAGCGGCTGGGGCGGAACTGACGACCCGCTCGCGTGCGCGCTGTGCGGGCCGGTCGCGGCGGGCGCCGCACTGTTGTCGGCGTGCGACCCGCGGGCGGCGACAGCGAACGCCGTCGCCAGCGCCCTGGTGGCCGCCCCGAACCTCAACCGCCCGGGCGGCGCTTTCCCTGACGGCGCTGCGTCGACTGCCATCACCAGCCTCCTACATACGGGTTGCATCGCTTATCTGGATGCCTACTTCCTACCGAGCGAACCTGAGACGAACGTTAGAACCCGTCCTTAAACCGTCGCGGTGCAGAGGCCGGACGGATGCTCGACGGCCGACGCTGTCGCATATGGCTCTCGTCGCCCCGTGGATCCATGTTGTGTATCGGTGCGAGAATCCCTGAATGCGCTCGACCGATGACACGATGCCGGTCACTCCCTGGCCAGCGGACAGCGAACTGCGTCCCGTTATCGAACAGTTGGCGCAGTTCTACCGTCATGACATGTCGGAGTGAGTTGCCCCGAGTTTCGTAGCGGCCGACCTTGTGTGTTTCAGGCGGCTTTCGGAGTGACCAAAGAACGGTAGTAGGCCGCCTCGAACTCCTCGGGTGGGAGGTAGTCGAGTGCGGAGTGCAGGCGCTCGGTGTTGTACCAGCCGGCCCACCACACGACGGCGCGTTCGACCTGGTCAGCGTCCCGCCAGGGGCCTTGGTGTCGACCTATCTCCTGGGCCGCCGCCCTCGGCAGTTTCGGCTTCACTCTCTTGACAGCGGCGGAACTCCTGTCCTCGCTGGAGGATGCAGACACTTCAGCTCTGTCCAAGGCGGAGTGGCGCCAGATCAAGTACTGGCAGCCCGCGACTCTTGGCGCGGCGATCTTCAACTCGTGGGACTGACGGGTCACTCAACCTGCGATGGCACGCGCTCAAGGTCCGGTGGCGCAGGACAACCGTTCCACTCGTCGGCGCGTACACCGAGGCCCGGCGCTCCAACAGAGACATCATGCCAAGTGCCGTTGTGGAGGCTGCCGTTCGCCTGCCAGGCGGGCGATACGTCCCCCACCGTGATCGTGTGTCTGCACCGCCTGCGCCCCCTCCGCCGACAGGGCCTCCGCCTCCGAACCGATGGCAACGGGCGCGGGCGCGATGGGCCGACCGGCACGCTCTGCCAGGCCTCGGGTGGACCCGGTCCCACGCCTGGGCTTCGGCCTTGCCGTAGTTGGTGGTGTCGGTGACGGTGGTGATCGCCGCCTCGGGCCAGGTCTCGGGGTTGGCGAAGCGGAACTCCTTGCCGTGCATCGGCGGTCGCCCGCCCTGGGGACAGGCCAGGGCGTACTCCTTGATCGAGGGCTTCGGCAGCCGCACCACCCGGTCGCGGCGGATCCGCCCCACCAGCCCGACAGGAGCCCTGATGCGACCCGGCCCGCAGACGAGGGCGCTGTGGGAGATGTTCTCCGACCTGATGGACCTCGACGACGCCCACCGGTACGTCACCGACCCGCTCGCCGGCATGGACGCCCGGTACGACCTGGGCGACGACCACCGGCTCGTCGGCACCCTGTGCCCGGACATGAAGTTGACGCTGGAGCGGCCCGACCCGGACGTCGTCACCGCGGTGACCCGGTCGGCGGACCTGCTGCGTGAGGGTCGTGGGCCCCTGCTCGACCTCGTCGACCGCGCGGAGGCCCGCGACGCCGCGGCCGCGTGGACCGGACGGGTCAACACCGTCACCGCCCGCACGGCCCGGGTGGACGTCGACGCGTTGCTCATCCGGCCCGACGGCTGTGTCGCCCGGGCCTTGCCTACCGGGCAGGACCTCGACGCCACCACGCTGGTTAGTGATTGGCTTGTGGCTGGTGCTGGCGGCGGGCATGGTGCCGCTGAGCGGAAAGCTGAGCTAGGTCACCACCGACAGCGCCGTAGACACCCTGCCGGCCAGTGCCGAGTCCACCAAGGTGGCGGTGCTGGACGACAGTCTCCCCGGCGGTGACAACAACACGTTCGTCTTCGTGTACCACCGCGCCGGCGGCATGACCGACGCCGACCGCGCGACGGTCGAGCGCCACTGCGACACCCTTGCCCAGCGGTACCCGCCGAAGGCGACGGCGGCGGCCGGCGAGGACGACGAGGGCTCACCGACGAGCCCCTCCACCGACCGCAAGGCGATGATGTTCACCCTCGAGGTGAGCACGGCCTACGGCGCACCGGAGGACATCGTCGGCCCGTTGCGTGACGCCGCGAAGGACCGCCCCTCCGGCCTGGAACTAGACGTGACCGGCCCGGGCGCGATCGACGGCGACATGGACGCCGTCTTCGACGGCATCGACGTGCAGGTCCTCCTCACCACCATCGTTGTCGTCACGCTCCTGCTCATCCTCACCTACCGCAGCCCGGTGTTGTGGATCATCCCGCTACTGGCCGTGGGCGCGGCCGCACTGACCGCGATGGGGACCGTCTACCTGCTCGTCAAGGGCTTCGGCATCGTGGTCAACGACCAGAACTCGGCGCTGCTGACGATCCTCGTATTGGGCGTCGGCACGGACTACGCGCTGTTGCTCATCGCTCGATATCGAGAGGCACTGCACCACCATGAGAACGTCCGGGTCGCGATGGTCCACGCGCTACGCGGCGCGGCGCCGGCCATCGTCGCGTCCGCTGCCACCGTGGTCGCCGGCCTGCTCTGCCTGCTCGTCGCGGACCTGAACAGCACCAGCGGGTTGGGCCCGATCGGTGCGGCCGGCATCCTGTGCGCGCTGGTGGCCATGCTGACGCTGTTCCCGGCGGTGCTCGTGGTGCTCGGCAGGCGGATCTTCTGGCCGGCCATCCCGCGGTTCAGCACGGCCGTGGAGGAGAAGCCGGGGCTGTGGGGACGGCTCGGCACCGCCATCAGCCGCCGCCGGTGGGTGGCGACGCTCGGCTCGCTCGGAGTCCTCGGCGTGCTCGCCCTCGGGCTGGCGGGCAACACCGGCGCCCTGCGGGAGCAGGACCAGTTCCTGTCCGCGCCGGAGTCGGTCACCGGCTTCACCGTTCTCCGCCAGCACTTCCCGGAGCTCGGCGGCCAGCCGATGACGGTCTTCACGCGGTCTGCGCACCAGGAGCGGGTGCTGGACATCGTCAAGGACACTCGCGGTGTGGCCCTGGCCATCCCGGAGCAGACCAGCGGTGGCTGGGCCAACATCTCCGTGTTCCCGAAGGACGCGCCGGACACCGTCGCAGAGTACGACACGATCAAGCGGGTGCGCACCGCCGTGCACGCGGTGAGCGGGGCGGAGGCGGTCGTCGGCGGGCCGAGTGCGGAGAACCTCGACACCGAGGTGACCACCAAGCGCGACGAGAAGCTGGTGATCCCGCTGGTGCTCGCCGTCGTCCTGATCGTCCTCGGGCTGCTGCTGCGCGCGATCCTGGCCCCGCTGGTCCTGATGGCCACCGTGATCGTCTCATTCGCCGCAGCCTTCGGCGGCAGCGTGTTCGTCTTCGACACGATCCTCGGGTTCAAGGGTGTCGACTATTCGGTGCCGCTGCTGGCATTCCTGTTCCTGGTGGCGCTCGGCGTCGACTACAACATCTTCCTGGCCAGCCGGGCCCGGGAGGAGACCGTGCGTCTCGGCACCAGAGAGGGCATGCTCAAAGCCCTCTCGGCCACCGGTGGCGTCATCACCTCGGCAGGCCTGGTCCTGGCGGCCACGTTCGCGGTCCTCGTCACCCTTCCCCTGGTGATGCTGATCGAGGTCGGGTTCCTGGTCGCCTTCGGCGTGCTGCTCGACGCCCTGCTGGTGCGGTCGGTCCTGGTGCCCGCCCTCACCTTGCTGATCGGCCGGCGGATATGGTGGCCGAGCCGGCTGTCCCGTCCAGCGGCAAAGCTGCCGGACGGTCAACAGCCGCTCGCCGACGACGAGGAGCCCGTGCTGCAACGGTGAGCGCGGCGGCACGGACGAAATCCGGGACGGGCCTGGGGCCCGTCCCGGATTTTTTCATGGGCCCGACGGTCACCGCCCTTTGGTCCTGCGCCGTGCGGCCGGGGCTGGGGCTGGCGCACCGCGTATCCTGGCCCGGCGGTGAGCCGCGCGGGGCCATGCCCGAGGGCCGCGGTCCCTTGTTCTGCGCCGCGCCGCCGGGGCGGGTCAGCACGCCGCGGTGTCCTCCCCGGCGGTGAGCCGCGCGATCGGGGCGGGCGGGGCCGCGGCCGGAAGGTCGACCCGAAGCAGCGCGCCACCGCGTGCGGAGCGGGCGACGGAGGCCCGGCCGCCGTGGGCGTCGACGACCCGCTGCACGATCGACAGCCCCAGACCGGATCCCGGCAACGCCCGGGCGCTGTCGGCACGGTAGAACCGGTCGAACACCCGCGGTACGTCGGCGGCGTCGATGCCCTGCCCGGCGTCGTCGACCTCGAGCACTACCGACGCGCCCTCGGCACGGAGCCGGACCTGGACCGGCTGGTCCGCGGGGGACCACTTGCCGGCGTTGTCGATGAGGTTGAGCACCGCCCGCTCGAGCGCAGCGGGACGCCCGCTCACCCACACAGAGGTCACGTCGAGCGCGACCTCGATGTCGGGCGTGCGGGAACGTGCCCGGGTCGCGGCGGCCGCCACCACGTCGGCGAGGTCGAGCAGCTCGGTGCTCTCGTCGCTGACGTCACCGCGCGCCAGGTCGGTCAGCTCGGCGACAAGGGTGCTCAACTCGGCCACCTGGGCGCCGAGATCGTTGAGCAGCCGGGTCCGGCTCTCCGCCGGCAGTGCGCTGTCCAGGGTGCCGCGCCGATCCAGCCGGATCAGCAGCTCGACGTTGAGGCGCAGGCTGGTGAGCGGGGTCTTGAGCTCGTGGGCGGCGTCCTCGGCGAGCAGCCGCTGGGCCCGCCGGGAGTCCCGGAGCGCGGCGAGCATGTCGTTGATCGACTGGATCAGCCGCCGTATCTCCCCACCGCCCTCATCCGGGATGTCGGCGTCGAGATCCCGGGTGTCCGCGACACGTACCGCGGCGGCGGTCAGCCGGTCGATCGGTGCCAGACCGGTCCGCGCCACGGTCCGCCCGACAAGGGCGCCGCCGACCACGCAGAGCAGCCCGATCAGCAGCATGCCGAACCCGAACCGGTTGATCGGGCTGTCGTCGGCGACCTGCGCCACCTGGACCGCGCCGTCCTCCGCCCGCAGCGTGTAGATGAGGTAGCCGTCCTCGTCACTGTCGTTGGACTCCATCAGGTCGGCCGACGCGCCCTGCGCCACCCGCTCGGCGTGCTCGCTGACGGGGGGCAGCGCGGGTTGGCCGGTCGGCGTCCGGGTCGAGCCGTCGGGCAGGATGACCCGCACCAGCCGACCGGATCCGGGATACGGCGGTAGCTGGACCTGCGCCAGACCGGCGCGCTGCGCGTTCGTCGCCAGGACGCGGGAGTCGGCGCGCAGCTGATTCTTGGCGCTGTCCTGCAGCTCCCAGCCCAGTAGTTCGCTGGCCACCTGGAAGGCCACGAACACGCTGACCGTGATGGCCGTCGCCGCGATCACCGTCAGCCTGGCCCGCAGGGACCGCCGGCGCCACCATCGGGTCAGACGGCGCGGTTCCCGGCCGGCGGGCCTGCTCACGGAGGAGTCTCCCGCAGCACGTAACCCAGGCCGCGCAGCGTGTAGATCAATCGCGGCTCACCCTCGGCCTCCATCTTGCGGCGCAGGTAGCTCACGTACACCTGGAGGTTGTTGGCGGTGGCGCTCATGTCGAAGCCCCAGATCGCCTCGAACAGCGCGTCGCGGGTCAGGACCCGGGTCGCGTTGCTCATGAGGACCTGCAGGAGGGAGAACTCGGTCCGGGTCAGGCGCAGCGGCCGCCCGCCCCGCCACGCCTCGAACCTGTCGGGATCGAGCCGGACGTCGGCGAACGACAGGATCTGCGACTCCCCGTCGGTCGGCGTGCGCCGGCGCAGCAGGGCCCGCACCCGGGCCAGCAGCTCCTCGGTGGCGAACGGCTTGGGCAGGTAGTCGTCGGCGCCCGCGTCCAGCCCCGTGACCCGGTCGGAGACCTGGTCACGGGCGGTCAGCATCAGCACCGGCAGATCCCGACCCGCGGCCCGCAACCGCCGGCAGGTCTCCAGCCCGCCGAGGCGGGGCATCATCACGTCGAGGATCAGCAGATCCAGCGTGTCGCCGTCGGCCCCAACGACCCCGTCGAGCACGGCGAAACCGTTGGCGACGGTGCTGGTGTCGTAACCCTCGACCTGGAGCACCCGCTCCAGCGACTCACGGATGGCCGCTTCATCATCCGCGATCATGATCCGCACGCCGGCCCGCCCCCTTCCAGTCGATGTTTTTGCCGCTCATTGTCCCCGATCAACCTGAGGCCAGGATTAGAGCGTCGCTGGGTACCGCGCTCTTACGGATACCTGAGAAATGGAACCTACCGTCGGCTCATGAGCAAGGCAGGTCCAGATGACCGGCATCGCACCCGGCAACCAGACAAGTAGATCCTCCGCGCCGGTCACGGGCGCTCGGCGTCCCCAGGTGGCTCCCGCGCCCAACCCTCATCATCCTGCGGCTGCTGCCATTGATCCCGGTGCTCCTGGTGACCGTGCTGAGGCCGCTGTGCTCACCGGCGACGACGGCGCCGTGGCCACGCTGAAGCGCTGCGTCGGCTGAGGGCTATGTCCGCCGGGGCTTCCCGCGGCCCTATCCTGCTACGTGGTTCGGCTGAGGCGCCGCCGGGCTCGGCCGATGAACAGCTGTGTGTTGCGGCGCCGGGTTTGTAGCAGCTACTGCTCGCGGCGCCGCGTCCGGTGGCACGAGACCCCGGCCTTGCCATGGCAGGCGGCCGGGGTCTTGCGGTGCACTTCGTTGACCAGCCGGTTCAACGAGGGCTGGACGGCTGACGTCACGCTGTACCCTCGACAGGCCTAGGCGCCGGTCGAGACCGAGCCCGTCTCGTTTGCCGAGTGCCAGGGCGCACCCGCAGGCGATCATCGGTAGGAGGATCGCGGCGAGCACCGGGATGGGCAGCCGGTCACCGGCCAGGAGGTAAACCCACGTCGACAGCAGCCCGGTCCCCGCAAGGATCGCGACTTGCCTGATGGTCAGGTTCGCCAGGATCTTGTCCGGCATCTCCACGTCGGTCGGGATCGTCGCGACCGGTCGCTCGTTACTTGCGTGTCGCACGGCGTTCTGCCCTTCTAGGAGTACGAGGCACGTCGAGCTGCACGGTGACCTGTGGCTGACCGCGCTTCGCGCGGCGTGACGCGGGCGGTTGCGGCAGGCGTGCGGCGTTCGGCTGCTGGTTGGGGTGGACGGTCGGCCGGTCATGACGGCCCGGCTGCGGGCGGCGATGGGCGATGGGGCCCGGCTGTTCCCTGACGGCCCTGTCCGGCCTGTCAGGACGTGCTAGGCGGCCATGATGGGCACGTCCCGCAGGCTCGCTTCCGTTGCCACCACACCCCTTGGTGGGCGGTCCGGACGGAGGACGAGGGCGGCGCGGTCCACCTGGGCGCGGACCCGGCCCACCAGCACCACCGCCGGGAGGACCACCACTGGGAGGACCACCACTGGGAGGACCGCCTCCAGGAGGACCGCCGGGCCCGCTGCCTCCACCACCGTTGGGCGGCTTCGGCGGTTTGGGACGCCGTGCCGCGCGTGCCGCACCGGCGCGTTTGCCGAGCAGCATGCCCAGCCCGCGATAGACGATCAGGGACTGCACCAGGCGTGAGAGCGTCCGAGGCTTGTTCGCCTGCCAGATCGTCCGTGCGACCCATCCGGGAATCTTGAGCAGTACGAACAGCAGGCACACGGCCATGAGCAGGTCGGCCAGATCTGCCGAGGCCGGGATCCAGAACGTGGCGGCGTTCTCGGCCGGGTTATCGGAGAACAGCAGTTTCAGTGCGGTGACGAGCACGAGTGACTGGCATATCTGGATCATCAGCAGGCCGATGAACGACCGCCACCACAGCCGGGCCAACCCGTCGGTCATCGGCAGCGCGTGGAAGATCAACGCCAGGGGTGCTGCTGCGATCACCACCATGGTGAGCGCGAGCCGGACGAGGTAGGTGAAGACGACCCCGACTGCCAGGATCACCGCGACGAGTGACACGAGCGCGAAGAACACGCCGTGGGTGGCGATCCCCGCCAGGATCGTCACCTTGACGGCCTCGAACACTGACTCTGGATCGATCTGGCCGGCCCCGTCGGCCAGGAACGCATGGCTCAGCCCGTTCACCAGAGTGATCGCGTACCCGATCGCGACCAGACTCAAGTTCGCGGCCAGGAACGCCCACACCAGCCGTGGCAGCAGTTCCCGCGCCGAGCTCTCCCCCGGGAGCGCCTGCCCGACCATGAGCATCACGCCCGCGGCTGTCACCAGCAACACGAAGCAGGTGTTCGCGATCGTCCGCGATACCTCCCACAACTGCTTGGCTCGCGCCATCACCGGAGAGTCCAACTCCGGCGTCGCCAGCACGGTCGACCCGAGCATCTCGAACACCGGCTTGGACGCCGTCTCCACCAGATGCGTGAACCACTCATTGACCGCCCGACGGGCCTCGCAGGCCACGTTGATGAACCCGCACTCCTGCTCCACGGCCGAAGGCGGCGGCGCCGTGCTGGGAGCGGGGGAAGGCGTTGCACTCGGCGTCGGCGATGCGGCGAGTGCGCATCCGCTGAACAGCACCGAGGCGAACGCGGCGGCGAGCGCCAGAAGGACGAGCAGCCCGACCGCCCTTCTGCGCGTGCCGGCCACCTCAGGCCCCCACGATCCGCTGCAAGATCTCCACCAGGACCGGCGCGAGCACCGCCACCCCGTACCCGAGCGCCCCGTACCGCAGCGTCTTCTTGGCGGCCTCGACCTCTCCTGGGTCGCCGCCGGCCAGGATGTAGCGGACGCCCCCGATGGTGAAGAAGAGCGTGGCCAGCCCGACGAGCAGCCCGATCACCACGTTCCGCAGGTTGGTGATGACCTGGTCGAGTGAGGGTGAGGCCAGCCCGGTCATCGCCTCGGCGATCCCTGGCACGGTCAGTGCGGCCGTCGTACATCCGACCGTCCACAGCAACGACGCGACACCACGCCGGGTCCAGCTCACCCCCGCTGGAACCCGGATAACGAACAACGGACAAGGCCGAGACGGCTTCATGACATGGCTCCCAAGAACGAGAAGTCCTGTACGGGCAGCCAGCCGTGATCACTGACCCGGAACGGTCCGGGAAGGGTGTCCTCCTTCGAAGGACGAGGGACGATGGACTCGATGGGAACAGGCGATCGCCCCCGGAACTCCACCCCGAGCCGTGATCACGGCTGACATGGATGAACCACCGACTCAGCCCCCGAAGCTGGAGCCCGGCCCGTCATAACTGACCGAGACTTGACCCTCCTCGATCGCCCGCGCCAACCGCGCCTCCGCCGCCCGCCGGCGCCTGTACAGCCGATCCGCCGGAACCCCCGAGCGCGCCGCGTACGCCCGCAGCGCCTGGCCCTCCAAGCGCGTTGCGTTGATCAGCTTCGCCTCATCCGAAGTGATGACACGGCACCGGACAGCCTCGGCGAGCACCAGAAACGGCTCCCCGGTCATGGCCACCTGCTCAGGCATCTCGCCACACAACTCGACGGAGGCGAGCTCACGCGCTCGAACCTGGAGCGCGCCCTTCCTCGCCCACATCAACAGCCGAGGCAGGATGTTCGGCCGGTCGAGATCGATCCGGCCGAGCTGGGCGACGAAGTTCGTCACCATCTCCGAGACGATGTCGTCGACCACATGCACCGGGCAGCCCTGCGAGGTCCGCGATGCCAGATTCTTCAGCCCCGGCATCGCCACCCCCACACACCCGATCACCCACGCCGGACCATCGCACCGCGAACGCCGCACAAGGTGCGCCCAGACGGCGTCCTTCAGCTCGTCGCCGGCCTGCGGCCCGAGCAGCAGCGTCTTCAGCTCGCCGAGATCGATCAGACGCACGGGTGCCCCATGACCGATGGAGCGCCCGTCCACTGAGAGCGGGCTCGGTCCGGTGACCAGGAGCTGGAATGCTCTGTTTGCCGCGCTCAGGGCGTTGTCGTTGAAGTGCTTCGAGGTCGTGCTGTCCTGCAGTTCGAGGACCATGGAGTCTCCCCGTAGATCGAGCCGGATTGGTCGATCCAGGTCTGGACCACCGGATGGGGAGAACTCGGGGCACCATGGGAAGAAGCGCAGACATCATGAAACTGCCACAGTCACTCCATCAACCGTCTGACCAGGAGTGAAGGACAGATTCCAAGGGCACACGCAAAGATCACACCAAGCACACCGGTCTGTGACTAACCTGCCTGAGTGCGCCCCACCGAGTGAGTCGTCCAAGGTTTTGCCAACCCGTCGTCGTTGCGCATCAGCGACGGGGAGTCAGTGAGGCCTTCGTCCGGTTACAACCCAAGCCGCAAGCGTGATTGCCAGTGTCCAGCGAGCGCCCTAGCTCGCTATTCGCAGTGTGATGGCAGCCCGTCACTGCTGTCGTCGCCCGCTGGGAGGTCGCGGCTCCGCTTCGGTGGCGGATCGTCGGCCGCAGCGCCGTAGCGCTCAAGAGCCTCAAGCACCCTGCTCGGTTGGGTCATATCAGTGCTGCGTTCCAGGTAGATGAGCTGGCGTTGCGTCAGCGTGCGCACTGCCAAGCGGCCCGAGTCCTTGATCACTAGAACGGAGCCGACTAGAACCACCGCCTGCTCGGTACCGTCGAGCGCCTGTATGAGAGTCGCCGCAGCCTGCGCCTGCACGCCATCATTCTGTGCCTGGACGCCGTGCAGTGCCCGTAGTTCGGCGGCCCGGCGCAGCTCTTCGGCGATCTCCTTGGCGTCTGCGGACATCGCCAGGTCCTTGGCCTTCAGGCGGAACCGGCGAAACCATGAGCCCTGTAGCGGCTTGGAATGTGCCGTCACCTCCCACCCGAACGCTTCGCCGAGCTGCCGTAACGCCGCCTCCACCGCCGGTGCGCTGGCCGAGTCGTCCAGATAGGCAAAACCGATCTGGGTACCCCGGGGCTGGAGTGCCTCGCGCAGAGCCGCCAGGACGTCCTCATCTGGCCCCGCCGGCATCGCGTCAAGGGCTGGATCAGGTCCTTCGGTCACTGGCCTGACGTCGGCTAACGCCTGCATGATCAATGCTCGGGAGAACGCATCTTTTAGCGGTTCGGCCGACGGTCGGTGGCCGAAGAAAGTGAGGAAGGCCCGCTCATAGCCGTCGGCAGACTGGGCCTCAGACCAATCCTGAGCTTTCATGAGGTCCATCGACAGGTGCGCTGGGGCGAGCTCCGACAGATGGGTACTCGGTTCCAGCGCCGCTAGGGCATGCTCCACGTTGGGTGAGGCCGGCAGCCCGATCTGACGGGCCACGTAATGCGCGTGGGAGACCTCTGCTCCACCGGCCAGGGATGCGCCTCCGCCTGCCGCACGCGCGTTGAGCCAGGTACTCAGGATGAACCGCCAGCCGCCCGGCGTGATGCGTTTGGCCCCCGATAAGTCGAATACCAGCCAGCGGTTGTTCTGCTCGAGGCTCGCGCCCAGCAACCGTGCAGTCTCCTTGGCCGCGCGGTCGTTGACGACTCCTTGCAGCGCAACCACGATGACCCGGTAGCTGGCCATGATGCTCTCCCTTTGCAGGCGACCTGCATCGAGCATACGCACGACATGTAGGAGGCGTACTGCCATTGGGGCCAGGTGAGATTCACGGATTACCTACTAATCTGCGCTTACGCAGCATCTTTGATCATGTGATCCACGCTCAGCCAGTAGCGCAGAGGCTGCTGCATCAGCGCCAGGATGTTGTTACCGGACACACGTATTCCTACGGTGGCCGAAGACGCGGTGGTCTGTCATGGCCAGACTTGAAGGATGAGCTCGGTTGGTAACCAGTACGCCTTCGTGATTCAGACGAGGGACAAGCTCGACAAGGTCTGGTCAGAGGTCAGGCACTACGGGCCCGGCGACATGGTGCTAGAGCGTGGAGTGGAGGATGACGCTGAAGGAAATCCGCAGGACTTCGGTCACGCAACCTTCGACGCCTACTTGGACCACCTGGTCGCCTCCGCGCCAGAAATCGTGGATGACTACGTTTTCGATGACGAGTACGACACCGAGTGGCGCATTCTGGTGTGGGACGTCCCCGCCACTGAATACAGCCAGTACAGCACTGTCCCCCCGCCTGGCGACCGTCACCGTGGTGGGTACGCGAGGGCCATGGCCCTCGAGAACATCAAACCTCACGCAGTGAGCAGGTGGCCTGGCCGCGTGGTGCGTAGACGGCTTCACGACAAGCGGCGGGCCGCGCAGGAGGATGACGGGACCGCGTCTGGAAAGGACACCTGAAGAACGTCAGCGGTTCCAATCAGCACTGATCAACCGGTGTTTCAGTGCATGGGAACGGGTGGCCGTCACGGGTCACCGTAGATGAGCAAGAACGACGGACCGCGGTCGAAGAGGTCGCGGACGGCTGAGAGACGGTTGGTGCCGCTCTCGGTGTGGCTGTGTTCCGACACCGCACCTGGAGAGCCCGAGGCCAAGGACCGGCCGCGCGTTACCGAGGCGGTATGCGAGCGGCATCGCCAGGCCGTCGGGCGGGAGTTGGCGCGGCATCTGATCGGCGCCTGCACCCGTCCGGGCGAGGTCGTCGCGGACGTCTTCACGACGAGCGAGACGGTTCTCGTCGCGGCGGCGGAGATGGGGCGACTCGGTATCGGGTGTGTTCCGCGCCTGCCGGTCGCGCAGCATCTCGTCGGCCGACTGCGGCGGGATCTTGCGGCGGATCAGCGGGCTGCGGTGAGGTTGCGTCCGCACGGCCCGGGTGAGCTTCGGGAAGCGCTGCTCGGCCTGGAAGGTCGGGTTGAGCTGTTGATCGCGGCTCTTCCTCCGTATCCGGAATTCGGACGGCCGACCGGTTCGACGACGGGAAGCTCCTGTCCCGTGTGCCGGGCGGAGCAGCCGACGCTCGGCATGCTGCAACTGGGCAGGTTTCTGGAGGATGCGCGGCAGGTCCTCGCACCGGATGGCCACTTGGCGGTGATCACGACCGCCAGGTATGAGCGGGGCAGGCTGGTGGATCAGGCACCGGGGATCATCCAGCGTGCGGCGCGGGCCGGGCTCACCTACCTCCAGCACGTCATCGCGTTGCGGGTCCCGATTCAAGGCGATGCGCTCGTCGTGCAGCTAGGGCCGGCGGAACTGGCGCAGCTTCGCTGTGCTCAGTCTGCGGAGCTGCCGCCGGTGGTGTCGGTGCATGCGGACGTGTGCCTGTTCACCCGCACCGCCGGAGGTGCTCGTTGAACGAGAACGTTCTGTCGTCGGTGCTGGTCACGGGCCAGCTGCAGTCGCGGGTTCAGCGGCGCGGCCGTTACGTGGCGGAGTCGATGAGGCATCCGGGCAAGATGCTCCCGTCCATCGCCGCCCAGGTGATCTCCGCGTTCAGCGAGCCAGGCGAGCTGGCGGTGGATCCGATGTGCGGGATCGGGACCACCTTGGTGGAGGCGGTGCATCTGGGGCGGGACGCGGTTGGGATGGAGTACGAGGGGGACTTCACGGGTCTCACCGCGGCGAACATCCAGCACGCCCGCTCTCAGGGGGCGACGGGGAGTGCTCGGGTGGCCTGCGGGGACGCGAGGAACATCGCGACCGTGTTCGCCGACTTGTGGGGCAAGGCCGCGCTGGTGCTGACCTCTCCGCCGTACGGAGCGCAGACGCATGGGCATGTCCGCTCTGGCAGCCGGGACGGTGGCGGGCCGGTCGAGAAGTGGAACCACCGTTACTCCACGGATAAGGGCAACCTCGCCCACCGGCGGCTGCCGGAGCTGATGGAGGGCTTCGGGCGGATCCTCGAAGGATGTGGCGAACTGCTGCGGCCGGGTGGTGTGGTGGCGATCACCGTTCGGCCGATCCGGGTCGACGGGCAGCTCGTCGACCTTCCCGGCCAGGTCATGGCGACGGCGGAGGAGGCCGGTCTGGTGCTCACCCACCGTCTGGTGGCGTTGCTGTGTGGGCTGCGCGATGGCGGGCTGGTGAACCGGGCGTCGTTCTTCCAGATGTTGGAAGCCTGGCGGAGCCAGGAGAAAGGGCTGGCGGTGTGTGCCGCGGCACACGAAGACCTGCTCGTTCTGCGGAAACGAGGCGGTGGGGCTTGATGGCCGCATCCGCTGCCGGCACGACGCGGGGGCAGGGCTGCTCCTCGTTTTCCACAGGCTGTGCACGACCGTGTGCGGCTGGGCAGGCAGGAGAGCGTGTCCAGACCATGATTGACAGCGGTCACCGAGGCGAGCGCTCATGGAGGACCGCCCGGGGCGGGCGGGCCCGTTGGGTCCGGCCCCGTCGGCGGTGGACGCGGCACCCCGTTCCAAGCAGGAGCGAGTCGTGAACGGCGCAGAGAACGAGCTGCGGTTGGTCGTGCCGGGGGAGGAGTTGAGGCTCACCCCTGGTGCGGCCGGTGTGCTGTTGCGGATCCTGCTCAAGGCTGTCGCCCGCGCCAAGCAGCTACAGACCGTGAAGGAGCAGGAGAGATGACGATCAGGTTCGGCTTCTACGGCCGGGTGTCGACCGAGGACAACCAGGATCCGGAGGCATCGCGGGCCTGGCAGTTGCATCGGGCGCGGGCGCTGATCGAGTCGCGGGGCGGGGAGGTGGTCGCGGAGTTCTTCGACGTCGACAAGTCCCGCTCGATCCCCTGGCAGCTCCGGCCGCACGCAGCGGCGCTGATCGAGGAGCTGAAGGACCCACGGCGGGGCTTCGACGCCGTGGTGATCGGAGAGCCGCAACGGGCGTTCTACGGCAACCAGTACAGCCTCACGTTCCCGCTGTTCGAGCACTTCGGGGTCCCTTTGTGGGTGCCCGAGGTCGGCGGGCCGATCGATCCGGCGAACGAAGCCCACGACATGATCATGGGCGTCTTCGGCGGGCTGTCGAAAGGCGAGCGCAACCGCATCAAGATCCGGGTTCGGGCCGCGATGGCGGCGATCACCGCGACCGAGGGCAGGTTCCTCGGCGGGCGTCCCCCGTACGGCTACAGCCTCCAAGACGCCGGTCCACACCCGAACCCGGGTAAGGCGGCCGATGGGCGCAGGTTGCGGCGGCTGGTGGCCGATCCGGTCACCTCACGGGTGGTGCGGTGGATCTTCAGCGAGTTCCTCAAGGGGCGGGGCTACTTGGACATCGCCGAGGATCTGACGTTGCAGGGGATCTTGTCGCCGTCGGCCAGTGATCCCGGGCGGAACAAGCACCGGGATCAGCTTGCGTGGTCGAAGTACGCCGTCCGGGTCATCCTCACCAATCCGCGCTACACCGGTCACCAGGTGTGGAACAGGCAGCGCAAGGACGAGGTCCTGCTGGATATCGAGAACGTCGCGCTGGGGACGACGACCAAGCAGCGGTGGAACACCAAGGACCAGTGGATCTGGTCGGAGCATCCCGTCCACGACGCGATCGTGAGCGTCGAGGAGTATCAACGGGTCCAGGAGGTCCTCTCCAAGCGTGCGCACGGCCAGTTCAGCCATCGTCCGCACCCCACGCGACGCCCATACGCCTTCCGGGGCGTTCTGTTCTGCGGGTACTGCGAGCGCCGGATGCAGGGCAACTGGAACAACCATCAGGCGTACTACCGGTGCCGCTTCCCCGCCCAGTACGCCATCGTCAACCAGCTCGACCATCCCAAGGTCGTCTACCTGCGGGAGGCGGAGATCCTTGATGAGGTCGACGGCTGGCTGGGGACCGAGTTCGGACCAAAGTCGCTGGAACGCACGCTCGCGGCCATGGCCGAGCAGGCGATCGACCCGAACGAGGCGGCTCTGATCGGCTTGCGGAAACGGCTGTCGAAGTGTGATCGCAAGCTGGGTCAGTACCGCTCCGCGCTCGACGCGGGAGGCGACCCGATCGAGATCTCCTCGTGGATCAACGAGACCAAGAGCGAACGCGCTCGCCTTGAAGGAGAGCTCAAAGCTGTTCCAGCCGCCCAGCGCATCAGCGTCGCGGAGATCCGATCGATGATCGAGGAGGTCGGGGACCTAGTGCGGCTGGTCGCCGACGCGGATCCGGACGACAAGGCGGAGCTTTACAACCAGTTGGGTTTGAAGCTCACGTACTACCCGGAAAAGCAGTATGTGGAGGCCCGGATTAAACCGGAGCCCCCACATGTGCGAGCGGTGTGTGTCCGAGGGGGGACTTGAACCCCCATGCCCCGTAAAGGGCACTAGCACCTCAAGCTAGCGCGTCTGCCTATTCCGCCACCCGGACGTGGTGCCTGCACGCGAGACCGTCATCTCGCGTCGGCTCCGTAAGGTTAGCAAACTCTGGGGGGTGCGTCATACCGGGAATCTGGAGAGGCGCCGTGGAGCCGGCCGGGAGGCGATTCGGCCGTGAAAACTGTCCTCGATGCGGGCGTGTCATGGGGTGGACGGGCAGGTCGGGGCGATAAGGGACGGTTTGTGGTGGGTGGACTTGACCGGTCACTGGATCTCAGTCGAAAAGGCTTTGCGGCAACCATGGGTGCTGCTACGGTTACTTTCCGTTGAGGGGTGAGTCCAACGGACCGGCCTCACGATGTGAGGTCGGTCCAGGAGCTCAGGAGGTCACGTGGCACGCACGTCGGTGCAGCAAGTGGGGGACATGTCCCTCGCTGCGCGACGCGTGCCCGCGACGATCTCGGCGGACGGTTCGATCACCTGCCGGGCTGACCGGATGGCGCGGTTCGCGGCCGGCGCCCGTCGGGTCATCGTGCGAGCGGCCGCGGCCGGCGTTCTGCTGGTTGCTGGTTGGTTGCTCGCCGTTGCGTTCGGGATGCTCTTCGCCGCTCCGGCGGCCGCGGACACCACCGCGGCGACAGGAGTCGGCACCCCTCAGCCGGCCACCGGCATCTCGCCGGTGAGCGGGATGACCTCGGCGTCGGATGACGCCGGGGCGATGGCGGGGCTGACTGTCGACGGGCTCACGAGCCAGTCCGACCCTGGCCTGCCACCACCTTCCACCGCCGACAACATTCTGGACACCGATGGTCTGGTGCCCAATGGCGGTGGCAACGGCCCCTTCGGGCCGCATGTGGGCGATGTCGCGCGGTCTGATTTCGACCCGCGGCTAGAGGCTCGGCACGTCCCCTGGGCGTTCGAGCTCCCCCCTGTCGTCCGCACAGCGGCGGACGACCCCTCCTTCTCACCTGACTGATCCCCACCACAGGTCCCGGCTTTCGACTGCCGGCGGCGGAGCGCGGCCTGACTGCCCCTCCGCCAGTGGGTGACACGTCAATCACTGGTTCGCCAATCCGAGGTCTCCGCTGTGCGCGGTGCGTCAACGACCTCGCACGGCCTCGGCTGCCCGCGAACTGTCAGGTATTCCCCCAAATCATCAGTAGGAGCATCCATCATGCGTACGTGGGCGAAGGCTTCGGCCCCTGCGGCTCTGCTCGCGGTTGCAGTCATGTCTTTCGGCGGCGGCACCGCGCTCGCCGACACCTCCGGTGACGGTTCCATCGGCGGCGGCAACCAAGTCAACCTTCCCATCTCCCTGCCGATCGACATCAGCGGCAACTCCGTCGCCGCGGTCGGCGAGTCCACCGCCTCCTCCCGGGGTGGCGCGTCGGTGGTCGACACCGGCAGGGGCGGCATCCCCAACGAGACCTCTGGCAACCACAGCGTCCTGGGCGGCAACCAGGTCAACGCGCCGATCAGCGCGCCGATCAACGCCTGCGGCAACGCGGTCTCGCTGGTGGGCAGCTCCGACGCCGGATGCACGGGCGGCGCCACCGTGCGTAAGTCCGGCAAGGGCGGCGCGGGCGGAAACCGTACCTCTGGCGACCACAGCGTGCTCGGCGGCAACCAGGTCACCGCGCCGATCAGCGCGCCGATCAACGCCTGCGGCAACGCGGTGGCGATCTTCGGTGACGCGACGGCGGGCTGCAAGGGTGGCTCCTCGGTCCGTGACACCGGGCCCGGCGCGGGCGGTAACAGGACCTCCGGCAGGGGCTCGGTGCTCGGCGGCAACCAGGTGATCGCGCCGATCAGCGCGCCGATCAACATCTGCGGCAACTCCGTGGCGGCCTTCGGGCAGGCGTTCTCCGGGTGCAAGGGCGGCTCGACCGTCACCAACGGCGGCGGGCACGGCCACCACCACGGCTACCAGAGCGCGCGCCACCACCACCAGGGCTCGACCGGCAACGACACCGACGGCCGCTTCGGCGCGGGTAGCGGCAACCAGGTCATCGCCCCGATCAGCCTGCCCATCACCGCCTGCGGCAACGCGGTGGGCAACGCTCAGGCCGGATGCGCCGGCGGCGCGTCGGTGCACAACTCCAAGAGCGGCTCCGGTGCGGGCGGCAACAGGACCTCCGGCCGGTCGGGCGTGCTGGCGGGCAACCAGGTGGTGGCCCCGGTCACCGCTCCGGTCAACGTCTGCGGCAACGCGGTCGCGCTGTTCGGTGAGGCGTTCGCCGGCTGCAAGGGCGGCGCCTCGGTGAAGAACGGTGGCAAGGGGGCCGGTGGCAACACCACCTCCGGCCGTTCAGGTGTCGGCTCGGGCAACCAGGTGGTGGCCCCGATCACCGCCCCGGTCAACGCCTGTGGCAACGCCGTCGCGGCGCTCGGCCTCGCGGAGGCCCACTGCAAGGGCGGCGCGGCCGTCTCACCCCACCACGGCGTGGGCGGGGGCGGCAACAGGACCTCCGGCCGGTCGGGCGTGCTGGCGGGCAACCAGGTGGTGGCCCCGATCACCGCGCCGATCAACGTCTGCGGCAACGCGGTGGCCGTCCTGGGTGACGCCGCCGCCGGGTGCCTCGGCGGGGCGCACGTCGGTCAGCCGCCGCACGACGGTGGCCACAACCCCTACGTGCGGCATGTGAGCAAGGTCTCCCCGGCCGGGACGGGCGGCACGCTGCCCGCGCTCCCCGCCGTTCCGGCGCTGGGTGGGCTGCAGGAGGTCGGCACCATGGCCCAGCAGATGAGCGGCTCCGGTCTGCCGCCGCTGCCGGTCGTCGGCGACGTGGCCGGCCAGGCCGGTCTGCCGAAGCTGCCCGCGCTGCCTGGCCTGCCCGGCGAGCCCAAGACCCCGCCGAGGGCCAAGAAGCCGTCAGGCGGCCCGTCCTTCGCCAAGCCTGCCGGTGCCGCCTCCTCCGGGCCGGCGTCCGCGCTCGCTCCGGCCACCTCGCTGGTCGGCTCCACCCCGGTCGGCGGCGCGGTGAGCTCCGCGACGGGTGGCCTGCCCACCAGCGGTCTGGGTCTGATGAGCGCCGCTCAGCCCATGGGCGTCACCGGGATGAACACCGGCGCGCTGTTCGCGCTCGTCCTGGGCGGCATGCTGGCGGCCTCCGCGACGCTGTTCGCCACCACCCGCCGCTTCCGCCTCGGCCGGAAGTAACCGCACACGGCCACTGCCCGCCGCCAGCGGGCAGTGAGCGATAGACGCTTTGCCCGTTCCGGGGGCGCGGCCCGGAGCGGGCAAAGCCATGTCCGGACATCGGCCTGAGCGGCCCGAGCGGGCCGTGGCCCGAGCGGGCCGGGATACTGGCCCGAGTGGGACGAGCCAGGTCGGGATACTGGCCCGAGTAGGTCCAGCCGGGCTCCCGGCGACCGGCCCGAGTAGGTCCAGCCGGGCTTCTGGGGACCGGCCCTAGTGGGCTGAGTTAGGTCCTGGGCATCAAAGGGTGCTGCGGACACGCATGATCCGGCGGCGGAGGCGTACGCGACGGCTCCCGTCGGGGTACAGACGCACCCGCGAGAGTTCCCACTGGCCGTACTCCGCGTGTTCGGTCAGCAGCTGACGTGCTGCTTCGCGTGATAGCTCGCGCGGGATGAAGATATCCATGTAGGAGTAGTCGGGCACAACGATTAGTCTCCAGAGTTGAGTCAGGGCGCCATGCAGCTCGATGGGCTTATTCTGCGTGCTGGTGGGTGGACCTGGAAGCCAGTGGGTAGCCCCGGGGGAAGGAATTTTTCGCGAGTCGGGTTACCTTTCAGATCTGTGCCGGCTCCCGGCAGGGGGATTTTGCTAGCGAACAGCGAGGTAGGAAGCAGCGTGCCAGCCATGAACGGCAGCGCCGGCGGAACACGCCTGGTGATCGTCGAGTCGCCGGCCAAGGCGAAGACGATCGAGGGGTACCTCGGCGCCGGCTACATCGTCGAGTCCAGCATCGGTCATATCCGTGATCTTCCGGAGAAGGCCGACGACATCCCTGAGCGGTTCAAGGGGGAGCCGTGGGCGCGACTGGGCGTGAACGTCGAGCATGAATTCGAGCCGCTGTATGTGGTCAACCCCGACAAGCGGTCGCAGGTCGCCAAGCTGAAGCAGCTGCTCAAGGACGCCGACGAGGTCTATCTCGCCACTGACGAGGACCGCGAGGGCGAGGCCATCGCCTGGCACCTGCGTGAGGTGCTCAAGCCCAAGGTGCCGGTGCACCGCATGGTCTTCCACGAGATCACTCAGCAGGCCATCCGTGACGCGGTGGCCAATCCCCGCACGCTCAACCTGCGCCTGGTCGACGCCCAGGAGACCCGGCGCATCCTGGACCGGCTCTACGGCTACGAGGTCAGCCCGGTCCTGTGGAAGAAGGTCAAGCCGCGTCTGTCGGCCGGTCGGGTGCAGTCGGTCGCGACCAGGCTGGTGGTGGAGCGTGAGCGGGAGCGGATGGCGTTCACCTCCGCCCACTACTGGGACCTGCAGGCGCTGTTCGACACCGGCAGGACCGAGGAGCGGCCGCGGGACTTCACCGCGAACCTCACCGGGGTCGACGGCCGGCGCGTCGCGCAGGGCCGCGACTTCGCCAGCAACGGGCAGCTGAAGAACGCCGACGTGCTCCACCTGTCGGAGGCCGCCGCCGGCGAGCTGGCCGGTCGGCTCCGGGAGTCGTCGTTCGCCGTCAAGTCCGTCGAACGCAAGCCGTACACCCGCAAGCCGTACGCGCCGTTCCGGACGACCACGTTGCAGCAGGAGGCCAGCCGCAAGCTGGGCTTCTCCGCGAAGTACACGATGCAGGTCGCGCAGCGCCTCTATGAGGAAGGCTTCATCACCTACATGCGCACCGACAGCATCACGCTGTCGGAGACGGCCATCGCGGCCGCGCGCTCTCAGGCGCTCAAGCTGTACGGCGCGGCGTACGTACCGGACAAGCCGCGTGTTTACACCAGCAAGGTGAAGAGCGCGCAGGAGGCGCACGAGGCGATCAGGCCGTCCGGCGAGGAGTTCCGCACGCCGGGGGAGACGGGGCTGAGCGGTGACCGGTTCCGGCTGTACGAGCTGATCTGGCAGCGGACCGTGTCGTCCCAGATGAAGGACGCCGTGGGTGAGTCGGTCACGGTCAAGGTGGGCGGCCGGTCGTCGGCCGGTGAGGACGTGGAGTTCAGCGCGTCGGGCCGGACGATCACCTTCCACGGCTTCCTGAAGGCGTACGTCGAGGGGGCCGACGATCCGTCGACCGACCGCGACGACGCCGAGAAGCGGCTGCCCAACCTGGCCGAGGGCGATCCGCTGACCGTGTCGCGGCTGGACGCGGCCGGGCACTCGACCAAGCCGCCGGCTCGATACACCGAGGCGTCGCTGGTCAAGGAGCTGGAGGATCGGGAGATCGGCCGCCCGTCGACCTACGCGTCGATCATCGGCACGATCCTGGATCGCGGCTACGTGTTCAAGAAGGGCACGGCGCTGGTGCCGTCGTTCCTCGCCTTCGCCGTGGTCAATCTGCTGGAGCAGCATTTCGGCAACCTGGTCGACTACGACTTCACCGCCGACATGGAGAAGGTGCTCGACGACATCGCCAACGACCGGGCCGAGCGGGTGCCGGAGTTGCAGCGCTTCTACTACGGCGCCGACGGCGACGAGGGCCTCAAGGAGATGGTCAGCGACCTCGGCGACATCGACGCCAAGGAGATCAGCTCCTTCGCGATCCGGGACAGCGACATCGTCATCCGGGTCGGCCGCTACGGCCCCTACCTGGACCGGGACGGCACCCGGGTGAACGTGCCCGAGGACACGACGCCCGACGAGCTGACCGCCGAGAAGGCCGAGGAGCTGTTCTCGCGGCAGACGGGCGATCGTGAGCTGGGCCACGACCCGGAGACCGGGAACATGATCGTGGCCAAGGACGGGCGGTTCGGGCCGTACGTGACGGAGATCCTTCCCGAGGAGGCGCCGCCCGCGGAGGGGGCGCCGAAGAGGCGGACGAAGAAGGCCGAGGCCGTCAAGCCGCGGACGAGTTCGCTGTTCAAGACCATGTCGCTGGAGACCGTCACGCTTGAGGACGCGCTGCGGCTGTTGTCCATCCCGCGCCCCGTGGGCGAGCTGGAGGGCGAGCCGGTGGTGGCGCACAACGGCAAGTTCGGCCCGTACCTGAAGAAGGGCACCGACTCGCGCTCGCTGGCCTCCGAGGAGGACCTGTTCACGGTCACGATCGAGCAGGCCAAGGAGCTGTTCGCGCAGCCGAAGCAGCGGGGCAGAGGCCGGGCCGCGGCCGCGCCGCCGCTGCGTGAGCTGGGCGACGACCCCAACTCCAAGAAGCCGGTCGTGGTCAAGGAAGGGCGGTTCGGGCCGTACGTCACCGATGGTGAGACCAACGCGTCGTTGCGCAAGGGCGACACGGTGGAGGAGATCACCATCGAGCGGGCGGCGGAGCTGCTGGCCGAGCGGCGTGAGCGTGCGCCCGCGCCCAAGAAGGCGACCGCGAGGAAGGCTCCGGCGAAGAAGGCGCCTGTCAGGAAGAAGCCCGCCGCCAAGTCCTGAGAGTCCTCTCAGGCGGGCGGGCGCGGCCCTTCTGTGCTGCTCGTAGCATGATGACGTGGCCTTTCTCGTGGTGGTCGTGAGTGTGGTCGTTGCGATCCACCTCTACCTGTGGCACCGGCTGGTCCGCGCCACTACGCGGCCGGGGAAGGTGCGCACCGGGCTGACGTTCGCGATGGCCGGGCTGTTCCTGCTGGTGCTGGGTACCTTCGGCGGGATGCGCCTGGAGTCGCTGTCCTGGCTGTCGTGGCCCGGTTACGCGTGGGTGGGGATCATGTTCTACCTGCTCGTGTTCCTCCTGCTGCTGGAGGTGCCGCGGGCGGTGGCCGGGCTGATCATGCGGCGGCGGGTGGCGCCCGTGCCGGCGGTGAAGGAGTTGGCCTCGGTCGGGGGCGCGCCCGACTCAAGGCCGGCAGCGCCTGCGCCGGTTGACGATCTGCTGAGCAGGCGGCTGTTCCTCGGCCGCGCCACGGCCGCCGTCGCGGGCGCGAGCGCGCTCGGCACTGTCGGGTACGGCGTGACGGTGGCGCTCGGGGACCCGGTGATCGAGCCGGTCAAGGTCACGTTGCCGGGGCTGGACTCCCGGCTCGGCGGGCTGCGTTTCGCCGTGGTGAGCGACATCCACCTGGGGCCGCTCACGGGCAGGGCGCACACCGAGCGGATCGTCCGCATGATCAACGGGCTCGAGGCGGACGTGGTGGCGATCGTCGGGGACCTGGTCGACGGCTCGGTCGAGAGCCTCGGCGCGCTGGCCAGGCCGCTGCGGGGGCTGGAGTCGCGGTACGGCTCCTACTTCGTCACGGGCAACCACGAGTACTACACGGCCAACGGTCCAGAGGAGTGGATCGAGGAGCTGGGCGAGCTCGGGGTCCGGTCGCTGCGCAACGAGCGGGTGGAGATCCGGCACCAGGGGGCCGTGCTCGACCTGGCCGGGGTCAACGACGTCAACGGCACCGCCACGGGCGATGGGCCCGACTTCGCCGCCGCGCTGGGCGGGCGGGCGGAGGGCCGTACGACGGTGCTGCTCGCGCACCAGCCCGTGCAGGCGGTGGAGGCCGCTCGCCACGGCGTGGACCTGCAGCTGTCCGGGCACACGCACGGTGGCCAGATGGTGCCGTTCAACCTGGTGGTCCCGCTGCAGCAGCCGGTGGTGTCCGGGCTGGGCACGGTCGACGGGGTGCAGGTGTACGTCACGCGGGGGGCAGGGTTCTGGGGGCCGCCGATCCGGGTGGGAGCGCCGCCGGAGATCACTATGCTCGAACTCCGCTGACTTTACGCACTTCGCCGCTCACACAGCGTCTCCGATGCCGTAGTATCTCAAGGGATACTCGGAGGTGATGATGGACTCTTCCCCGGTCGGCGGGGTGCCCGACGTCAGGTTCTGGGCGGAGCAGGGCGGGATGCTGCTCAAGCAGGCCCGGCACGCGGCGCGGATGCGGCAGAAGGAGCTCGCGGGGGTGAGCGGCACCTCGCGCACCACGCTGTCGGCCTACGAGCACGGCCGCAAGTCGCCCACCCTCGAAACCGCCGGGCGCATCCTCGACGCGGCCGGTTTCCGGCTGGCGCTGGAGCCCAAGGCGGGGTTCTCCGCCGGTGTCGCCGACGACGGCCGGCCGTTCTCCGTCCCCGGCCACCTGCCGCGGCTGACCGTGGCCGAGGCGCTGGGCACGCTGCGGCTGGGCGGGCGGATCTACGACCTGGCCGATCGCGGGGAGCGCCGCGAGGCCTACTCCGCGCTGCTGCGCGAGGGCGGCCCGAGAGAGCTGCTCGACCATGTCGACGGGGTGCTGCTGGTGGAGCTCTGGGAGGAGCTGGAGCTGCCCGCCGCCGTCCGGACGGCCTGGGCGCCGCTGATCGAGCAAGCGCGCAGAGGGGGCTGACGGCAGCGTGGTTTCGACGATGGTCATCACGGGGGCCCATTCGCGCTGTGCCACCTGCGCGCGGGGCCATGAACGTACTACCCTCAGCGACGAGCCGCCGGGTATATCCGACTCGTCGCTCGCCATCCCACTCCCAGCGAACACCTGGATACGCTGACATCATGACCGCCCTTGGCCGACAAACACACGTGCTGGCTATCGCGCCGTTCCGCCGGCTCTGGACGGCCATGTCCGTGTGCAGCCTGGGTGACTGGCTCAACATCCTGGCCCTGACCGCCCTGGCCGGAAACCTCACCGAGGGCGACTACCGCATCCAGTCGCTGGCCATCGGCGGCGTGTTCATCGCGAAGATGCTGCCCGCCGTCCTGCTGGGGCCGCTCGCGGGCGCGTTCGCCGACCGGTTCGACCGGCGGCTGACGATGTTCTCCGCCGACCTGGCCCGCTTCGCCGTGGTGCTGTCGATCCCGTTGGTCAACAGCTACCAATGGGTCATCATCGCGACGCTGCTCGTCGAATGCGTCAACCTGTTCTGGGTGCCGGCCAAGGACGCCACCGTCCCCAACCTGGTGCCCAAGGAGCAGCTCGAGTCGGCCAACCAGCTCAACCTGATGGTCACCTACGGCACCGCGCCGATCGCCGCGGTGCTGTTCGCGGCCCTGTCGCTGGTCGGCGACGTCACCCGCAACATGGTGCCGTTCCTGGCCTGGATGGACCCGACCGCGCTGGCGCTCGTCGTCAACGCCTGTGCCTACCTCGTCTCGGCCTTCCTCATCTTCACGCTGCGCGACATCCCCAAGCGCGACGGGGCGATCTCCACGCCGTCCGTGTTCAAGCAGATCGTCGAGGGCTGGCGGTTCGTCGGCACCAACCGCCTGGTGCGCGGTCTGATCATCGGGATGCTCGGCGCGTTCGCCGCGGGCGGCGCGGTGGTCGGCGTCGCGAAGATCTACGTGGTGGCGCTCGGCGGGGGTGACGCCGCCTACGGCATCGTGTTCGGCGCGGTCTTCGTCGGCATGGCGCTGGGCATGTTCTTCGGGCTCCGACTGCTGCGCGAGCTGTCGCGGCGGCGGCTGTTCGGCCTGTCGCTCATCCTGGCCGGGCTCGTGCTGGCGGCCATCGCGCTGGTCCACAACCTGGTGATCGTGGTCATGCTGACCGTGGCGCTCGGGGCCTGCGCGGGCATCGCCTGGATCATCGGCTACACCCTCATCGGGCTCGAGGTCGAGGACTCGATGCGGGGGCGCACGTTCTCCTTCCTGCAGTCCACCGCCAGGGTGACGCTGTTGCTGGTCGTGGCCGCGGCCAACCCGCTCGCCGCCCTGTTCGGCGAGCACCTGTTCCGGCTCGGCGACCTGGCCTACCAGTTCAACGGCACCAACATGGTGTTGCTGGCCGGCGGCGTGCTCGCCACCGTCGTCGGCATCCTCGGCCTGCGTCACATGGACGACAGGAAGGGCGTCTCGCTCTCCGAGGACATCATCGCGGCGGTGCGCGGCAAGCGCTTCCAGGCCGACACGGCCGAGCCGCTGCCCGGCCTGTTCGTGGCGTTCGAAGGCGGCGAGGGCTCCGGGAAGACGACCCAGTCCAGGCTGATCGCCATCTGGCTGCGCGACCAGGGCTTCGACGTCGTGCAGACCCGGGAGCCGGGGGCCACCAAGATCGGCATGCGGCTGCGCGCCATCCTGCTCGACGCGGCCGAGCGCGGGCTGTCGGCCAGGGCCGAGGCGCTGCTCTACGCCGCCGACCGCGCGGAGCACGTGGAGAAGGTCATCCTCCCGGCTCTCTACCGAGGCGCCCTGGTCGTCTGCGACCGCTACGTCGACTCGTCGCTGGCCTACCAGGGGGCAGGGCGCTCGCTCGACCCCGAGGACGTGTCCAAGGTCAACGCCTGGGCGACGGGCGGGCTGGTGCCGCACCTGACCGTGCTGATCGACACGCCGCCGGAGCTGGGGCTGAGCAGGCTGGGCGGGGCGGTGGACCGGATCGAGGCCGAGCCGCTGGACTTCCACGAGCGGGTGCGCAAGGAGTTCCGCGCACTGGCCGCCGCCGCCCCCGACCGCTACCTGGTGGTGGACGGCACACTGCCGACCGGAGAGATCACCCGCGCGATCCAGGACCGGATCCGCGAGATCCTGCCGGACCCGGTGCCGGAGGAGTCCGAGAACGCAACGGGCACGATGCCCGCCATCCGCGACTAGCCTGATGCCGTGGGTGTCTTCGATGACCTAGTAGGCCAGGACCAGGCGACGACCGTACTGTCGCGAGCGGCGGCGGCCGCCGCCGAGACCGTGCGGGGCGGGCGCGGCGCCGGCATGACGCACGCCTGGCTGTTCACCGGACCGCCCGGCTCCGGCCGCGAGGAGGCCGCGCGGGCCTTCGCGGCTGCTCTGCTCTGCCCCGACGCCGGCTGCGGTCACTGCGACCAGTGCCACCAGGTGCTGATCGGCTCCCACCCCGACCTGGAGACCGTACGCCCGGCCGGCTTGTCCTACAGCGTCAAGCAGACCCGCGAGCTCATCCTCAGAGCGGCGGGCGCGCCGACCCAGGGCCGCTGGCGCGTCATCCTGTTCGAGGGGGCCGACCGGGCCACCGAATCCGCCGCGAACGCCCTGCTCAAGGCCATCGAAGAGCCCCCGCCGCGTACGGTGTGGCTGCTCTGCGCGCCCGCCGCCGACGACCTGATGATCACCATCAGGTCCCGCTGCCGGCAGGTCACCCTGGTCACCCCCGGCACCGAGGCGGTCGCGCACGTGCTGGCCACCCGCGACAGCGTGCCGTGGGAGACCGCCCGATTCGCCGCCCGCGCGGCCCAGGGGCACATCGGCCGGGCCAGAGCCCTGGCGCTGGACGAGGCGACGCGGCTGCGGCGCGAGGCCGTCCTGTCCATCCCACGCTCGCTGACCGGCGTCGGCGAATGCGTCAGCGCCGCCGAGCGGCTGGTCAAGACGGCCGAGGAGGAGGCCGCCGCCTCCACGGGCGCGCTCAACGCGACGGAGACGACCGACCTGCGCAGGCTCTACGGCGAGGGCTCCACGGGCAAGGGCCTCAACCGCGGGCTCGTACGCGGCGGCGCCGGCGCGCTGAAGGAGCTGGAGGACCGGCAGAAATCCCGGGCCACCAGGATCAAGCGCGACTCGCTGGACGCGGCGCTGCTGGAGCTGACCTCGTTCTACCGCGACGTGCTGGCGATGCAGTTCGGGGCGGGGGTGGAGCTGGCCAACGACGACATCCGGTACGAGATCGACCAGCTGGCCAAGGCCTCCACCCCGGAGGAGACGCTGCGGCGCATCGACGCGATCATGCGGTGCCGCGAGCGCCTCGACCTGAACGTGAACCCGCAGATCGCGGTCGAGTCCATGATGCTGTCGCTACGTGTGCGGAATTCCTAGCAGCCTGCCCGAACGGGCCGCACCCAAGATAGTGCGGTGACTGAAGCAGCAGATGGGGCCGTAAGGCGTCTCTGTGATGTGGAAGTCGAATTGCTTTCCCGAGGGAAGGCGCTGATGCGCGAGCAGGTGGACGTCTCGGTGATCTTCGCCGAGCATCATGTCGGGCTCGTGAGACTCGCACTGATCATGGTGGGCGATCAGGCGACGGCCGAGGACGTCGTGCAGGAGGCGTTCGCCCGCACGCACGCGGGGCGGGGCAGGCTGCGAGATCCCGGCAGGGCACTGGTCTACGTGCGCTCGGCCGTGCTCAACGGGTGCCGGTCGGTGCTGCGGCGACGGGCCACGGTGTTCCGGCGGGCGGTGCCGTACGACCCGCCTGTCTGGTCGGCGGAGAGCGCCGCGATGGCGACGGAGGAGCGCCGCGAGCTGCTCGTGGCGCTGCGGAAGCTGCCGCGCAGGCAGCGCGAGGCGCTGACGCTGCGCTACTACCTCGGTCTCGCCGACCAGGAGATCGCCGAGACGATGCGGATCAGTGCGAGCACGGTCAGGTCCACGATCGCGCGAGGGCTGACCGCCCTCCGCCGGGCACTTGGGGAGGATTCATGAACAGTCCGATGGAGGACCGGTTGCGCCAGGCTCTCGCTGAGGCCGGGGCGACCGTCGACACCAGCACCCTACGGCCGCTGCACGGGAGTCAGCGGTCCCGGTTCCGAGTGGATCTCCGGCTGGTAGCCGTGGCGGCCGTCGTCGTGCTCGTGGGGGTCGCGGGCGCGGTGGGAATGGGTGGTCCGGGGGATGTGGACCATGCCGTGGCGGTGAATCCGGAGCCGGACCGCCAGAAGGGCAAGGGGGAGGCGGCCGTCTTCCTGTGCTCGAAGGCGGTGCCGAAGGAGCGCCTGTGCCAGGGGCGTGACGTTACCGCCGCAGAGACGAAGGCGGTCGACGCCTTGGTGCGGCAATTGCCGGAAGTCGAAGCGGTGGTCTTCGTCGACCAGGTTCGCGCCTACGAGAGCTTCCGGCGGGATTTCGTCCACAACAAGGCGCTGATGGACAGTGTCGGGGCCGTTGACCTGCCGGCATCGTTCAGGTTGACGATCAGGGAGGGGGCCGACCCGAAGCAGGTGTCGCTGGCGTTGCGGGGAGTGCCGGGGATCCAGAATGTCGTGGATCTGCCTTCTGGCATGGCCGCCGACAGGGTGGAGACGACGAGATCCGTGGTCAGGGCCTTCCTGTGTGGCAAGGGGGCCACTCAGGTCTCGTGTGGTGCCGAGCAGGTTCTTGATGGAGAAGGCACTTTCAAGGGGGTCAAGAAGGAAGGCAAAGCGGTGACGAATGCGGAGAAGAACGCCCTTCGCCGGCTGATCGAGTCGCGACCCGACGTCGAGTCGTTCACGTTCGTGGACCAGGCGGCGGCATATGAAGACTTCCAGAGGTCGCTCAAGAGCGAGTCACCCATCAAGGCCAAAGTGAAAGTGACGGACATGCCCGAATCGTTCGTGTTGACGATGAAGCCAGAGGTCGATCGGAACATGACGATCGACAAGCTGAAGCGGCAGTCGGGCGTCGCGACGGTCGTCGACGGGGCTTGTGCGGCCGACACGAGTCTGCTGATCGCGCGTTATGGGCTGATCCTGCCTAAGAGCACGGTGTGCTCAGGCCGCGATTGATCCTGCCGGCATCCGGCGCCCGCACCCTCACTGTCAGCGTCCTGGACACGTAATGTGGCAGCGAAGGCCGTAAGAACCCCCGAGGCCGTCAGGAGGCGAGCGCGAGTCCATGGGAATGATCATGGCCGTGAGCTTCACACGCTACGGACGCCTCTACTACCTCGATCCGGGCGGGCACAGCCCCAGCGTGGGCGACAAGGTGCTGGTCCCGACCGACTCAGGACCCGAGGTGGCAGAGTGCGTGTGGGCGCCGCAATATACGAGCGAGGACATCGACGGGCTGCCGGTGTGCGCGGGCGTCGCGGGCGAGGAGCACCTGTCCCGCGACGAGACCAACAAGCGCCGCAGAGCCGAGGCGCGCAGCGTGTCGAAACGACTGATCAAACGGCACACGCTGCCGATGAAGGTGGTGGGCGTCGACTATCTGGACAAGGACAACGTCTACACGGTCTACTTCTCGGCCCCGCACCGGGTCGACTTCCGTGCCCTGGTCCGCGACCTGGCCCGTAACCTGCGGGCCAGGGTGGAGCTGCGACAGATCGGGCCGCGGGACGAGGCGCGCCTGCAGGGTGGCATCGGCCCGTGCGGCCGTGACCTGTGCTGCGCCACGTTCCTCAAGGACTTCGAGCCCGTCTCGGTCCGCATGGCCAAGGACCAGGACCTGCCGGTCAACCCGCTGCGCATCGCCGGCGCGTGCGGGCGGCTGATGTGCTGCCTGAAGTACGAGCATCCCCTTTATCAGGAGTTCCGGGCCACGGCTCCCCGCGTGGGCGTCACCGTGGACACCCCACAGGGGGAGGGCACGGTGGTGGGCCACAACGTCCCCTCGGACTCGGTCGTCGTCCGCCTCAACGACGGCGGCCGCCGCTGCTCCTGCTCCAAGGCCAGCGTCTGCGGCCCCCGCAAGGCCCACGACGCCGCTTACGGCAACGAGCCCACAGACCAGGCGTAGGAGCGGGATCCTCCCGGGCCGGGCCTTTCGGGGCCCTGGCCCGGGCCGGGGCACGCCTTCGCTAGGGTCGCACCGTGCGCGCCACCGACCTCCTCCGAGGGCTTCGCCGGGAGCTCGAGGCCTTCCGCGACTGCCTCTATGCCGACCTGTCGACCCCGATCCAGCACTGCGGCGATTGGACCCTGCACGACCTGGCGGACCACCTGGGCCGCGAGAATCTGTGGGCAGCGGCAGCCGTGGAGGAGAGGCAGGGCGGCTACAAAGCCCCGCCGGCGCCGAGGGACGCCGCCGAGTTGGGGCGATGGTTCGAGGGGACGTTCAGGACCTTGCTGGAGGCGCTGGACACGGACCCGGCCACCGGAGCCTGGACGTTCCACCCGCCGCACACGGTCGGCTTCTGGCAGCGGCGGCGCTGCCTGGAGACGCTGGTGCACCGCTGGGACGCCGAGCACGCGCTCGGCACGGCCCGGCCGCTCGACCCTGAGCTGGCCGGCGAGGGGGTCGCCGAAGTGCTGGACACGATGGCTCCGCGCCAGATAGCCCGCGGCCGGGCCACCTCGCCCCCGCACGCGCTCCGCCTTCTGGCCACCGACACCGGCACGTCCTGGACGTACGGTCCGGGCGACCCGGTCGCGGAGATCGCCGCGACGGCGGAGAACCTGCTGCTGATGCTCTGGAACCGGCTCCCGGACAGCCACCCCGCGATCACCTGGGCAGGGGACGAGGCGGCGGGCCGGTCGGTGCTGGCGGGGCCGCTGACGCCCTGAGCTGGGCCCGCCGGATGGCGGAAAACGTCGGCTGCTCGGGGGAGCGAGGACCCCTCGGGCTCCTGTAGACTCTTCCAAGCCGTACGGCATGCCGCCTTAGCTCAGTCGGCCAGAGCACTTCACTCGTAATGAAGGGGTCTCGGGTTCGAATCCCGAAGGCGGCTCCAGGTCAGAAGCCCCTCAAGGGATCTTGAGGGGCTTCTGAGTGTCTAAGCTTCCCGATCTCACGCCTTGAAGATCCGATCCATGGCCACCGCACCATCCTGTAGGACGGGACGGATCTGCTCGCGGTAGACCAGTCCGGTCACCGCCGTGCTGCTGTGGCCGACCAGCCGGGAGATCTCCTCCAGCGGGATGCCTTGGTCTGAGAGCAGGGACACGAAGCTGTGTCGCAGCTCTCGGGGCGTCCATTCGTCGGGGTCGAGGTCAGTCTTGGCGATGACTGCACGGAAGGCGCGCCGCACGTTGTGGGAGTCGAGGGGCGTGCCCACGGTGGAGGCGAACACGAGCCCGTGTTCCTCCCACCGCTTGCCCGCTGTTTGCTTGTCCTCATGCACCCGAAGCCAGGCTTCCACTACGTCGGCGGTTGAGTGGAGGTGTCCGGGGGTGCCCCTATGGGGTTGGTCAAGCCGCGGAGCGTGGGTGGTTGGTAGGGGGTGTTGGTGCGGAGCATGGCGCACAGGACGTCGCAGCTGACCGCGTTACGGCGCCGGGTCCGGTCGATGGAGATCGCCACCCCGGCGATCTCCGACCGCGACGCCGGGGTGGTCGGCTTCGACATCGCCGGCGCCGAGGCGGGCTACCCGCCCACCCGGCACCTGGACGCCTTCGAGTACCTGCAATCGCCTGATGAGCGGCACCTCGATGACCCGCGAACTCGCCCTGCCCGCCGACGCCTTCGGCTACGGCCTGCCCGACTTCCGCTAGTTCGCCATCAACGCGATGAAGTCCGCCTTCATCCCCTTCGACGAACGCCTGACCATCATCGGCAACGTCATCAAGTCCTGGTACGCCGACCAGCTGAAAGCCTAAGACTCAGCGGCTCAGTTGTACTGGTTGTATTGGTCCGCGCTGAAGTCGAAAGAACCTTCCCTGGCCCGCACATGCAGGTAGACCTTCCTTATGGGCTTGCGGCCGGTGCGGGTGAGGTTTCCGAAGTTGGTGCCGTGGTCGCCGCAGCCGTTGGTGTCCGACCTCCAGGCGCTGGTCCCGTCCGTTCCGTCGGTGTGAACCCAGACAAACCGGGCACTCACCGGAGCGTTGTCGCCGGGACAGATGTCGCGCACCGTGAAGTTCCGAACGACGACCCTCGTCCGGCTGGTGAAGTCGATGGTCGCCCGGACGGACCCGCCACCGAGGTCGCGGTAGGGGGGCACGCTGGCGGAGGCCGCTCCGTCTGTCGCCTGCGCCGGGCTTGGCACCAGCAGCCCGCTCAATACTGCGATGCCCAGCGCGGCGCCCAGCATGCGTGTCTTCAACAGTCCTCCAGCAAGAGATGTCTCGGTTGGTTCGGTTGGCCTTGGGGCGTGCGCTTCAGCGCTCCCGCGTGGCCGGCGGGGGGAGAGGTGCGAGGTATCGCCTCGTGGCGGATCGCGACGAAGAGCGGCGATCGATGGTGCGGGGGCCCTGCGTGAGCGTCAGGCCTGGAAGGTGAACGTCCCGCGCAGGACGGTGTCGCGCCCGCTCCAGTAGCTCTCGTAATCGGCCCGGTAGGTGACGTTGTCGAAGGCGGGGAGCACCGCGCAGGTGGCGCCGGGGTGGCGGATGTTGTCGTCTCTGATGACGATGGGCTTTCCGATCACACCCGGGCGGGTCAGGGTCACCTCCACCCAGGCTGTCCCGGTGGTGTCATCGGCCCGGACGCACAGCTCGTTCGTGGGGTCGGCGTAGCGGACGATCCCGTCGCCGACGTCCCGTTGAAAACTCGCCGCCAAGGCCGGTTGCGCGAGAATGACGCTCGCCACCGCGACAGCGACGCCGACGGTGACCGTTTTGAGCGGGTTCATCGTTCTTCCTTCTCTCGGACGGAGATCAGCCCGCCGGAGCGCCTGGTGCCAGGGGATGGAATACGGCCTCCGACGAGGCTTCTGACATGAGCGATCCCGGCGGCCCGAGGTTCACCGGAGTGATCGTTGCACGCGCCGGCAGCAGCGTGGAATACGCCGGGAATACGCCTGGTCACCCGGCATCGAGAGATGACTTCGGGCGGAACCCCTGTCTTTGCGTGATGCTGAAGGAGTTGGGGGGTGACGACGATCAGCGGCCAGATGCGCCGGCTTCCTCGCCGGTAGTCCCGCAGCGGGCCTCGTAATGAAAGGGTCTCGGGTTCGAATCCCGAAGGCGGCTCCAGGCGGAAGGCCCCTCTGTGATGATCACAGAGGGCCTTTGAGTTTGCCGCATGAGCACGCGCGAAGGCGCCGCACATGGCAGGTCAAGGTGCCGGCTTCTCCGGCCGGATGGGGGCATCCGCTGACGGCGGCTGCGGGGAATCTCCGGATACGCCCGTTCGGGCGGCGGTCCAGCTCGGTCACCAGAGCCGGGAGGCGCTCATTCTTCGCTGTAGCTGTTCGGCGATGGCCCGTGGCTGCTGCACGATCAGGGCGGCGAGCTCGTCACCCGACGGCCGGAAGGGTCTGGATGCAGAACAGGTTCAAGTGGGCCGTCAGTTCGCTCGCTGAACGCACATCTGGTCGAGGATGTCAACGCCATCGGGAATCTTCTTGATGGCCTTATAGGGTTTGGCCGTCGTGGCGTCGCGGAGTGCCTTCGCGGCGTTGGGCGTCGCGCTGACCACGAGGATCTGGAATATCGCGCCGGCGTCTTCGTCAGCGCCAATGGACGGGATGGTGATGGTCCAGTTGCCGTTCGGGCTCTGAGGGTTCGCCACCGAACCGATGTACATACTGTTGTCGGGAGGCTGGGTGATCTCCCAAAGGACCGAACCGTGAGCCATCTTCGCGGTTCCCGACAGGGTGAACGCCTTGCCTTTCTCTACTGAGGCACAACCGCCGTTTTCGGTCGTCGGTTGGGCGATGGCCGCGGTGCTGAGGTTCTTGTCTTCCCGTTCGTTGGCCATGCGGGCCTCATTGGCTGACCAGATGGCGGAACCGGTGCTGATGATGGTGCACAAAAGGATTACCGCCATGTTCACCGTCAAGAACCTGCCGGGCTCCTGATGTTGCCCCGCGCCCTCTCCGGGGGAGCGCCCAGCGGGCGGCCGCGGTGGGTGGGGCGTAGCCCGATCGAATCCGGCCCACGTCCTTAGACGTCGCATCAATCGGATGGTCCGCCCCGGGGCGCCAACCGATGATCTGGTCCCGGTCATATAGCCTCTTTTTGGGTCCTTTTTGTCCGACGGCTCGATCCAGGTCGTTCATCACGAACAATAAAGTCGGCATACTGCCGCCCGCGATCCCGTTTGCGCAGCAGCCGGCCGATTTGCGCAAGCAGTAGAGAGAGCGGAACGCGGCGGTGGTACATCCGTTCCGGTGTGCACTCCTCGCCGACGCCGCCGGGCGGTGCATGGCGGCCGTCCTGCGGCGAGTTATCTGCCTGCCCGCAGAGTCGCGAAAGGGCGAACTCCGTACTTCTTGCTGTAAGCGATGGCAAATCGCCCCAAATGTGTAAAGCCCCACCGATACGCTACTTCGGTAACGCTGGTGCAGGACGGGTCTGATGCGGCAAGCTCCGCGTGTACCCGCTCCAGGCGCAAGTCCCGCAGGTAAGCCATCGGCGCCAGGTTCAGGTGGGTCTGGAATGCCGCTTGGAGGGTGCGGATACTGACACCTGCGATTTCGGCGAGCTCCGCCGCGGAGAACGGGGTCTCCGGTGATGCCCGCATCGCTTCGATGGCTCGCTTGAGCGCCGGAGGCCGGCAGGGCGGCGCGGGGCTGAGCAGTTCCTCCTGGTAGCGGTGATCCGCCGATGCCAGCAGATGGGTGAGCATGCTGTGCCAGAGGGGCGCGCCGATGATCTCCTGCCTCGTCAGGGGCTCCTCGCGCCCGATCTGCCCGACGAGCATGCAGGCCAGGTCCCGCAGAATGCGCCCATAGCCATGGGTAAGGTCCATCGAGGGGGCGAAATCGATCGGTGCGCGAATGGGCCTTTGCAGGAGGCGCTCCAGTTCCGCCTCCAGCGCCTCGCGCCTGATCTTGATGCACAGGATACGGCTACGCGCGCTCCATCGGCTCAGCTGCACATCCCCGGTCGGCCCGTACAACACAGCACGTTCCGGGGTTGCCGTGATCTCATTCCCTAAATTCTTGGAGTGCAGGTAGCCCGACAGCGGAATGTTGAGGTGATAGAACTTGCGAAGCTCGGCGAAGTCCATCTTGATGTCCGCGTCGAACCGACAGTCTCCGACGAGGATCGGCCCGAGCTGCATGGCGTCGATCGACATCTTGAACTGTTCGGCTCCGCGAAGAATATTCATGCGAAGTGGATAGTACGTCTGGGTGCCCTGCTCGCTGGCCTCGTCGGGGTCGAGGGTGCGAGTGCTGAACCTCCAGGGCAGTGATGGAACTGCCGTGGCATCCGAGTTCGCCATGCTGCCGCCATGACACTAGGTCAACTGTTCAATCTAAAACGCTAACATACGCATCCGCAGGTGAAACGGTGGCGGAGTTGGTACAGGGGCGGTGCCTGCTCCTCGGCAAGGCCGTTGGTGAGGCGCCGGGCGGTCCGGGAATGCGTACTTTTACGTGTTCGGTGGCTTTTGATACATGGACTTGTGCGCAGAAGAGAATAATGTTCTGGTTCATCGTTGGGTCGAACGCGAGCGGTGCTCATTCGGAGAGCCCGCCAAGATCCATACGGGGTAATGACCATGAACGAGTTCAAGCGTGGCGCGGTCCGGCTGTCCGTGCTCGGCGGTCTGGCCGCCGGTCTGCTGGCCGTGGCGCCGGGGGTGAGCCAGGCCGCCGCCGGTGAGCCGACGGTGAGCAGGGCGGGCGGGACCGTGACCATCACGGCGGGCTCCATCGCCAGGGACGACACCATCACGCTCCAGTCCGTCAGCGGCCGGCTGCACGTGTTCGGGCAGGTCGTGGCAGCGACGGGGTCCGGCTGTCAGCAGGTTTCCGGCAACGAGGTGAACTGCGGCAGCGGTGTCGAGAAGGTCAACGCCACCCTGGGCGGTGGCGACGACCGGTTCCTGTCGCGGGTGGGGATCGGGGGAACGATCGACGGCGGCAGCGGCGGCGACACCTTCCAGGCCGGGCTCGGCTTCGACGGGACGAGCTTCGTCTACAAGGGCGGATCCGGGACCGACAAGGTCGACTACGGCTCCAGCGGCTCGGCCGTGACCGTGACCAAGGACGACAGCTCACGGCCGGACGGCCGGTCGATCGACGACGACGACGTCACCCGGGACGTGGAGACCATCGAAGGCACCGTCAGGGCCGACACCCTGACCGGGAGCGATGTCTTCGACAGGCTGATCGGTGGCGAGGGCGCCGACACCCTCAACGGCCGAGGGGGAGACGACATCATCGACGCCGATGACATCCAGGGCACCAAGGACACCCTGATCGACTGCGGCAACGGGTCCGGCGACAGCGCGACCGCCGACCCGGCGGACGCTCCGGTGAGCTGCGAGTCGGTCAGCCGTCCGTAGCCTCCGAAGGCCCCTCGCGACAGCGGTCGCGAGGGGCCTGACACGTCCTGATCCGTGGGACCGATGAGTTCGGGTACGGTTCCCGGTCTCAACGGGTGCGAACCCGTCGATCCGCAGGGAGGGTCCATGGCCAAGATGCTGTATTCGGTCACCATGTCGCTGGACGGCTTCATCGCCGGTCCCGGCGGTGACATGTCCTGGCTGGCCGACCATCTGGGGCCCGATCCGCTGGTGGACGAGATCATCGGCCAGGTCGGGGCGTTGCTCGTCGGGCGCACGACCTTCGGCGGCGACGATCCGTACAAGGGCACCGAGCAGGAAGGGGAGGCGTTCGGCGGCGGGTGGGCGGGGCCGCAGTTCGTGCTCACCCACCGCGTGCCGCGCGCGTCCGTGCCGGGCGTCACCTTCGTCGGCGACCTCGACAGCGCCGTGGCCGCGGCCAAGGCGGCGGCGGGGGACAAGTACGTCAACGTCCTGGGCGCGAGCGTGGCCCGGCAGTGCCTGGAAGCGGGTGTGCTCGACGAGGTGCTGGTGTTCATCGCGCCGGTCATGCTCGGCGACGGCGTGCGGCTGTTCGACCACCCGGGCGGGACCAACGTCAGGCTCGAACGGCTCCGGGTGAGTCAGGCGGCGCCGGCCACGGGCCTGTGGATGCGCGTGGTGGACGGCGCGGCGCCGGAGGCCGGGGCGATGTCCGGGTGAGCATGCTCGCCGCGCTGGGGGGCAGGGTCCGGTCATGAAGACACTCTTCAAGTTCCTGGTGGCACGCCGGCTGGCGCGTACGCCGATCGGGCTGGCGGTTCTGGGACTGGCCTGGCTGCGCCGGCGGCGCAGACAGCGCATGCAGGGCGCGCAACCTGAAAGTGCCGGACACCGGTAAATCACGAAATTTCCGAATAAATCACTGACAATCCGGCGCCCTTCCCCCTATGTTCGGCGCCATGATCCTTCGCGTATGCGCGGTGGCCGCCGCCGGCCTGATGCTTGTCTCCGGTACGGCGCACGCCTACCCCGTCAAGGGCGCCGCCGAGCTGACCCACAACGAGCTCTACAAGAAGGGCAAGCTCCCCAAGACCACGTGCAAGCTGGTCAAGGGCACGACCAGGGCCTCGACGACCAAGTACGTCACCGACCTCGTCGCCTGCATGAGCAAGACCTGGAAGTCGTCGATCCCCGACTTCCAGCCTGTGCAGGTGGGGTTCGCGGACAGGGATGAGAAGTACACCTGCAACGGGCGCAGGGAGGTCGAAGGATCATTCGCCCAGCAGTGCTTGCACTTCATCCGGGTACGGTTGGCCGCCGATTGGATCAAGGCCAAGGACGACTCGGAGGTGTTCGCCGCCGTCACGGACGCGTGGAGCGGAATCGTGCAGGTCCAGACCGGCATCGGCGAGGCCTGGCAGGCACTGCCGAACGGAGGCGAGCAGCCCGAGATCGACGAGCAGCTCCGCCGGCTCCAGCTTCAGGCCGACTGCCTGACCGCCGCCTCCTACAAGAGCCTCGGACTGACCGTCAAGAACTGGAAGTCCGTCTTCGAGGACACGGACCCGCCCGAGTTCGACAAGCTCAAGGGCGAGGGCAAGCTCGCCAACCGCCTCAGCTGGTCCAAGAAGGGCTATCAGGCGGGAGGGCCGAGCGTGTGCAACACCTGGAAGGCGCCCTCGTCCAAGGTCGCGTGAGGCCCTCGACGGATCGGACACCCGCGTGTCACGCTGACGAGCCATGAGGTACGTCTTAGCGGCGCTCGGACTCTTACTCATGGTCGCCTGCGGGTCGGGCGGGACAGGCGGTCCACCGGTCAACGTCGCCGACGTCAGGTTCGTGCAGATGATGGTGCAGCACCACCGGCAGGGCATCGAGATCGCCGAGGTGGGCGCGGCCAAGGCGACCACCCCCGAGCTCAAGACCTTGTCGGCGGCCATCGTGAGCACCCAGCAGAGCGAGGTCGAGATGATGCTGCGCTGGCTGCACTCCTGGCAGCAACCGCTCACCCCGGCGGACGGCGCGCACGATCATCACGGCGGGCTGCCGGAGATCGACCAGAAGCGCATCGCCGAGCTCAAGAGGTCCGAGACCCTGGAGTCCGACCTGCTGACCCTGCTGATCACGCATCAGGACGGCGCCGTCCAGATGGCGGCGGAGGAGGTGCGCGACGGGGTCGCACCGGCCGTGACCCAGTGGGCCGCGAAGGTGCAGGAGTCGCGCCGGGCGCAGATCGCGCAGATGCGGGACCTGCTCAGCCGGTGAGCCCCTGGCGCTCCAGCATGGCGGTGGCCCGGTCGAGCCGCTTCCCCAGGTTGTCGCGCAGGTCGGCGAAGCGGTCGGAGTGCTTGAGCACGATCCTGCGCTGCAACTCGGCATCTGCGGTGAACCAGGTGGCCACCAGGCCGGACGACCACTTGCACGAGGTGTCCGCCACCGCGACCCGCTTCTCCTCGGTGGTGATCTCGGCGCCCTCCAGGTTCCAGCGGGGGTCGGCGATGGCCGCCTCCGGCGAGGGGTAGGAGTGGCCTGCGGCCTTCATGCACGCCGCCCACTTGCCGACGGCTCGCCGTACCACCGCCCGCTTGGCGGCCCGCTCCAGGGTGCGCGCGTCCTGCATCGCCAGCCACTGCCAGTCGGCCTCCGGGGCGCTGCGGGACAGCACGTCCGGCGCCCGGTTTAGGCACCCCGGCCTGCCCTGCTTGCCGTACAGGTGCCGGCGGGCGGTCTGGCGCAGGTCGGCCGCCCACTGCGACGCCTCGGGCGGCGACGCCGGGCGGGCCAGGTGGTAGCCGAAGCGCGCCGCCTGCTCCGGGTCCACCACGCCGTAGCGGCGCGTGTTGCCCGGGTCGGCGGCGGCGATGGCCTGCTGGTTCGTGCCCGGGGGATGCACGGTGACGCCGTGCCGGCGCATGCACCGTACGACCACCAGGTTGTGCGCGTTGCCCAGGAGCGCCCGCTGGGCGGGCGTGGGCTTGTAGGCGTCGAACGGCAGCTTCAGATCCGCCACGCCGCTGATGCCGGTGGTGGGCTCGGGCGCCTGTTGTGGCTGCGTGCAGGCCGTGACCGCCACGAGGAGGGCGCCGAGCACGAGCGGCGGTCCGGCGTGGCGGCCGGTTTCCGGTGAGGCCCGGAAACCGGCGCTGCTTCGGGTCAGCGGCACCAGATGTCGATGGAGCTGGTGCGGTTGTTGCCGACGGCGTTGTTGGCCAGGAAGCCGTCGTTGGAGTCGTTCAGGAAGGTGCTGTGCGCGCCGGTGAAGTAGGCGTGCTGCCACAGTGTGATCGGGCAGCCGACGCGGTTCCTGACCGAGCTGGACTCGTTGTTCATGCTGTGCCAGGAGTTGCTGTAGTCCCACCTGAGCCAGTTGTCATCGTCCAGGTTGGAGTCGTCGTGCACGAAGTCACGCCAGTGGTCGGTCTGACCGCGGTTGTAGTCGAAGCCGGCGTACAGGCAGACGCGGCCGCCGTAGCAGGTGGAACGAGGGCTGGCGGTCGCGGTCGGGACCGGGGCGACCAGGGTGAACAGCGCCGCCGCCGCGATGGCGCCGGCGACTCGGGTGGACAGCCTCACAGGGGATCTCCTTGATCGATGAGTTGTGAGAACACCCGTAACTTAGCGTGGTCATTCGCATGCGGAAGGTCATGACGCGCGTGCGTGGGTAAAGGCCCGCCGAGCTTGGACGGCGTAAAGCGCAATGGTCATCTCATTGACGCAACGACACGTCCTGATCAGGATGAAAGACCTGAAACGGCGCTGATGTCACTCGAAGGAGACCTGACCATGCACGCCGCGATCCCCCTCTACAAGGGCTACACCGGCCTCGACGCCATCGGCCCCTACACCGTGCTGGCCTTCGCCCCCGACTGGGAGGTCACCTTCGTGGCCGCCGAGCCGGGGCCGGTGACCGACGACCAGGGCGGCCTCAGCATCGAGGCCACCGCGAGCTACGCCGACGTGCCGAGGCCGGACGTGATCGTGGTGCCGGGCGGGATCGGCACCATCGAGGCGCTCTCCGACCAGGCCCTCGTCAGCTGGATCGGCGAGGTGCACGAGCACACCCGCTGGACGGCCTCCGTCTGCGCCGGCTCGTTCCTGCTGGGCGCGGCCGGGCTGCTGAAGGGGCGCAGGGCGACCAGCCACTGGGCGCTGATCGACCAGCTGCCGGGGATGGGCGCGGAGCCGGTGCACGAGCGGGTGGTCGTGGACGGCAAGATCGTGACCGCCGCCGGGGTCTCGGCCGGCATCGACATGGCGCTTGCGCTGCTCGCCCAGGCGGCCGACCAGGACACCGCCGAGGCCGTGCAACTGGTCATCGAGTACGACCCGGAGCCGCCGTTCGACGCCGGCTCGCCGCGGACGGCCTCGGCCGACCTGCGCGCGCGGGCGGCGAGCCTGCTGGGGTGAGCAAGGCCCTTGCACCCGGCCGGGCAAGGTGGGTAAGGCCCTTGCCGGGGTCCGCACCCGGCTGGGCAAAGCACGCGGCACCGGCGCCGCGTGAGCGCGTATGAAGGAGGATGCCCTTCGCGACGTCACGTCTGACGCTGGCGCTGGTCCTGCTCACCGGGGTCACCGGCGTGGTCGAGGCGGTCAGCTACATCGGGTTGGACCAGGTCTTCGCCGCCGTCATGACGGGCAACGTGCTGTTCGTCGGCTTCGGGCTGATCGACCGCTCGATCCCGGTCACCGGGCCGGCCGTGGCGCTGGTGGCCTTCGCGCTCGGCGCGCTGGCCGGTCACCGGGCCAACGTCACGCTGAGCCGCAGGCGACCGGAACGCTGGCTGACGTACGCGGTGTGCGGTGAAGGCGCACTGATCATGGTGGCGGCGCTGGTCGCCCTCGGCCTGCCCGCCGACCCCTCCCAGCAGACACCGCACCGCTTCGCCGTCATCGTCGTGCTGGCGGTGGCGATGGGCTCACGCAACGTCACCGTGCTGCGGGTGGCCGCGCGTGACCTGCCCACCACGGTGGTGACCCGGGCGCTGGCGGGGGTGTTCATGCTGCCGTCGCACGGCAGGGCGGGGCGTCAGCTGGCCTCCGTCGCCGCGATGTTCGTCGGCGCCCTGGCCGGCGCGTTCCTGCTGTCCTGGCATCCCGCGGCGGCTCTGGTGGCCGCCTCGCTGCTGGAGATCATCGCGGGCGCGCTCTGCCCCCGTACGGAGACGTGAGGGTCTTCCTACGCGTCCATGTGAACACTTACCGATCAACCGTTCGTATGGCTTCGAGGTGTGAACACTTGTGCTCGACGTCGGGTGGGCTTGGGAGGGCGATCACTTGATCCCGTCTCTTCGCAACCACCCTCCCACGGCACCGGCTCGACGGTTCCCGTGGAACTCAGTACGGCCTCATCTGGTCCAGCACCTTGTGGGCCAGTGATGCGAACTCCTCCGCCTTGGCCAAATCCCGCCGGACGTCATCAGGAGTGATTCCAGGAGCGTTCGGCAAAGGATATTCGGCGCTGTTGCGCCGGCGGCGCATCCGATCGAACGGGCGAAGCGACTGCCCAAGGGGAGGATCGAGTTGGGCCGTGACCGCATCCAATACTGCCGAGATGGCCGCCTCTGCTAGTGGCTCGCAACCCTTGGTTTTCCAGGATCGAGGCGAGCGACTTCCTGGAAGCGTCGTAGAGGAGCTGGTATGCGCCTGTGGGATCTGTCTCGCAGCCGCTGTGAGCGAGTTCGATGTGCCGGCTGGCTTGGGAGAGCAGGATGTCGGCATGCTGCCGGTTCGCCGGGACGCGTTCCAGTTGTCCCGACGACAGCATCGCCTCTGTTCAGTCGCGTCCTTGCATCCATCTCATGAGTCGCGTTCTTTCGAAATCAGGGGGTACAGGGGCTTGTTTCGCACAGACGTCACGAACGGATCGGGAGCGCTGTCCGTCCAGGACTCCGATGAGATTCGGGTGACGTTCACCTCCCGGCCGAGGGTCCGTTCTGCTGTCCGTGCCGCGTCGTACAGTGTGTCGTCGTCGGCGGACCCCACCACGAGGACGTCCACGTCTTGTGGCGGCGGCCCTGGCTGGTGTGCGTGTCTGGCGGCCCACGATCCGTAGATGTACGCCTCCTCGATGCCGGGGATGGGTTGGAAGAGCGGGGGTAGGACGGCGGCGGGACCGTAGGTCAGGGCCAGCAGATCCGTGAGCGGTCCGGCGATGACCGTGGTGGTGTCAGCGCGGAGCAGGCGAAGGTTGCCGTGTCGCCGTTCCACTCGCTGAGAGTGGTCGTCTTCCAGCTGTGCGTACAGGGTAATGGAAGTGCGAGCCTGGGCGCTGGGCGGATAATCTGCAGCGCATGGCTCACGTCGAAGTAGGACATTTGACATACGTGCTGCCCGATGGGCGGCCGCTGCTCAACGACGTGTCCTTCCGGATCGGCGAGGGGGTCAAGGCCGCGCTCGTCGGGCCCAACGGTGCGGGCAAGACCACGCTGATGCGGCTGATCGCGGGCGACCTGCAGCCGGTCGACGGCAGTGTGGCGAGCTCCGGCGGGCTGGGCGTGATGCGGCAGTTCATCGGCAGCGTGCGTGACGGCAGCACGGTGCACGACCTGCTGCTCGGCGTCGCGCCTCCGGCCGTGCGGCAGGCGGCGGAGCGGCTGGCGCAGGCCGAGCTGGTGATGATGGAGCGCGACGACGAGAAGACGCAGATGCGCTACGCGCAGGCCATCACCGACTACACCGACGCCGGCGGTTACGACATCGAGGTGCTGTGGGACACCTGTACGGTGTCCGCCCTCGGTGTGCCGTACGACAACGTGAAATATCGGGATGTGTCGACGCTGTCCGGCGGTGAGCAGAAGCGGCTGGTGCTGGAGGCACTGCTGCGCGGCCCGGACCAGACGCTGCTGCTCGACGAGCCCGACAACTACCTCGACGTGCCGGGCAAGGAGTGGCTGGAGCAGCAGCTCCGCGAGACGCCCAAGACCGTGCTGCTGGTCAGCCACGACCGCCAGCTGCTGGCCAACGCCGCCGACCGGATCGTCACCGTGGAGTCCGGCGGCATCTGGATCCACGGCGGCGGCTTCGGCACCTACGCCGAGGCCAGGAAGGCGCGCAACGACCGGCTCGACGAGCTGCGCAGACGCTGGGACGAGGAGCACGCCAAGCTCAAGGCCCTGGTCAACATGCTGAAGAACAAGGCCCGCTACAACGACGGCATGGCGGCGCCCTACCACGCGGCCCAGACGCGGCTGCGCAGGTTCGAGGAGGCAGGGCCGCCCGAGGAGACGCCCAGCGACCAGAACATCAGCATGCGCCTGCGCGGCGGACGCACCGGCAAGCGCGCGGTCATCTGCGAGGGGCTTGAGCTCACCGGCCTCATGCGGCCGTTCGACCTGGAGGTCTGGTACGGCGAGCGGGTGGCGGTGCTCGGCTCCAACGGCTCGGGCAAGTCGCATTTCCTGCGGTTGATCGCGGGCACCGTCCCGGTCGCCCACACGGGGGTCGCCAGGCTGGGCGCCAGGGTGGTGCCCGGCCACTTCGCGCAGACGCACGCCAGGCCGGACCTGCTCGGCCGCACGCCCGTCGAGATCGTGATGTCCGAGCACGCCAGGCTGAAGAACGAGGCCATGAAGGTCCTGGCCCGCTACGAGCTGGCGGGCCTGGTCGCCGAGCAGCGGTTCGACACGCTGTCGGGCGGTCAGCAGGCCCGGCTGCAGATCCTGCTGCTGGAGCTGTCGGGCGCGACGCTGCTGCTGCTCGACGAGCCGACCGACAACCTGGACCTGGCCAGCGCCGAGGCGCTCCAGGTGGGCCTGAACGCCTTCGACGGCACGGTCATGGCGGTCACCCACGACCGCTGGTTCGCCGCTGATTTCGACCGTTATCTGGTATTCGGCTCCGACGGCATGGTGTACGAATCGCCGCAGCCGGTCTGGGACGAAAGGCGCGTGGTGCGGCCTCGCGGATGAGCGGCCCTGGCGAAGAGTCCGGTTAAAGACTTGGTACGGCTGGCGCGTGTCATATGCCGTTCGTGTCCATGAACCGGTTATCACGGCAAAGTGATCCCGCGTAGCCTAACCGTCAGCCTCCTCGCACTCGGGGCGATCTGCCTCACCGGGTGCTCGAAGGAGGGGCCGTCTCAGCAACAGCAGCAGCTCAAGCCGCTCACGCTCAAGGAACAGGCGTCGAACGTCGTCAAGTCAGCCGACGGCTACGCCGTGAACTGGGCCGGAGTGCTCGCCAACGTCAATCCGTGGCACTTCGGCGAGCACGTGGTGGCCACCGTCGTCGGCCGTGACGCCGCCGGTCGGGAGGTGGTGCGGATGGACCAGCCGCTGGACGCGGTGCCGCCCGGTGGTTCGCTGGCCTTCACGGGCGAGGCCAGGGCCGCCGAGAAGCCGGTCAAGGTGACGATCGACTACCGGCCCGCGCAGTGGCGGCCGGCCGCCCGGATCGCCTCGGCCTTCAGGCCGTTCCCGGTGTCGCGGGTGCAGACGCTGCCGCAGAAGGACGGCTCGTACCTGGTCACGGGGTACATCGGAAATCCGTACCGGCTTCCCGCGAGCAGCCTGGTGGTGAACGCGCTGCTGCGGGACAAGGCGGGCAAGTTGCTCGGCGGCGGCAGCACGTTCGTGGACGACGTGAAGGCGGGCAGCCCGCCGCGGTTCATCCTGACCGTCGCGGGGCTGCCCAAGGGGAGCGCGGTGGCCAAGACCGATGTGAGCGCCCGGACCTGGGGCTCGACCGGGCGTCCGTTCGAGGACCTGGCGCTCGGCGGCGCGGTGCCCCTGCACACGATCAAGCCGACCACGGAACCGTTCCAGATGGACCGGGGAAGTCAGGCGATGACCGGTCGAGAGCAGTAAATATCGACTAAATGTCGGGAAAATAGCCTAATAAATCGGGCATGGTGCTGTCCGGCTATTCACGGACAAAGCGAGAAGCGTTTTATGGCTTCGAGGTGACAAGGTACGGCTATCGCGCGGAAACGGTAGAACTGCAAGTTACTAATCCATTACCTTCGGTGACATGAATGACCGCGTCCTGGTAGAGGCGCTGCGCGCGGGCGATCCGGGTGCCCTCGCCGCGCTGTACGACACGCACGCCGAGAGCATCTACCGATATTGCTGGTTCCTTCTCCGCAACGCCGACAGCGCTCAGGTGGCGCTGCGGGACGTGCTGATCGCGGCGGAGGCGCACGCCGCCGCGCTGTCGGACCCCGGCATGCTGCGGCCGTGGCTCTACGCGCTGGCTCGCGGTGAGTGCACCCGCCGGAGGATCGCCGTGCGGCAGGACGCGGCGGAGGCGCCTGACGGGGCTCCGGAGCAGGAGGACGCCGACCTGCGCCTGATGGCCGCCAACGCGGTGCGCAGCCTGTCCGCGGCCGACGCCGAGGTGCTCGACCTGACGGCCAGGCACGAGCTGTCCACGCGGGAGCTCGCCCCCGTGCTGGGCCTGGCCGTCCACCAGGTGGTGGAGCTCTACGACGGGGCCCGCGAGCGGCTGCGCGACGCCATCACCGCGGAGATCCTGGCCAGGAAGGGCCCGTACGACTGCCCGCCGCGGGCCCGCATCCTGACCGGGTTCGCGGGAGAGCTGACCCCCGACATGCGCCGGCGGCTCGTCGGCCATCTGCCGATCTGCGAGACCTGTGCCCCGCATCTGAGCCGGCAGGTGTCGGCGGCCAAGGTGTTCGAGCTGCTGCCCCAGGTCACGCTGCCGGAGGCGACCAGGGTCCGGGTGCTGAGCTGCGTCGTCGACCCGGAGCTGTTCCTCTATCGGCGTTATGTGGCCAGGAGGTCGGAGGCTCTGGACGCCGCCGGATTTCCCGTTGTGGGCGAACGGCGGCTTCGCACGTGGCCTCGCGCGCTGGCGGGCGCGGCGGCGGCGGTCGCGACCGTGGTGGCGATAGGCGTGATCTTCGACTTCTTCGGCAAGGAGGTCGACGGCCTGCCGAGCGTCGCCACGGTGGCCTTCCCGCCGGCGGGTGAGCCGCCCGGCCTCACACTCCCCTGGGAGTCGCGGGTGCGGTCGGAGCGCGACGACGTCCAACCGCTCCTGGACGGTACGGCCACCCACCCGCTCGGGACGACGCCCACCGCCACGCCCGTGAGCATCGTCACCACCAGCCCGCGGCCTTCCCTGCTCGACCCGGTCGACGACGGGCGGCCGTCACAGCCACCATCACTGGCACCATCACTGTCACTGTCCCCGTCCCGCAGCTCCCAGGCGGCCGACCCGACCCTGCGGCCGACCGAGCCCATGCCCGAGCCGACCCCCTGCCCGACTCCCACCCTGCCGCCCACTCCCACCGTCACCCCGGCGCCGCCGCCGACCAGGCCGACCACCCAGCCCCCCACGAGCCCGCCGCCCCAGACCGCCGACCCGACGGTGGCGCCCAGCCAGACGCCGCCCACCGTGACGGTCACGCCTGATTCGGTGGCGAAGTAACGTTACGCACGGTAACAGTAGGGAACTGTGTGCATAGAGTGACTGCGGGGGGACTCTATGCACGTCAGAGCCGGATTTCTGGCCGCCTGCCTCATCGTCGTGCTCTGCCCGCCGGTCTACGCCGAGCCCGCGCCGTCGTCGCGTGACGTCGCCAGGGCGCGGCAGGCCGTACACCATCGGTCGAAACAGCTGGGCGTCGCGGCGGCCAGGTTGGCCGAGGCGCAAGGGCGGCTGGACGCGCTGGCGGCCGAGGCGGAGCGGCTGGTCGAGGCCTACAACGGCGAGCTCGTCCGGCTGAGGCAGGCCGAGCAGGAGCGGCAGCGGGCCGACGCGCGCGCCGCCGCCGCGGAGGCCGAGGTCGATCGGGCCCGGCAGCCGGTGGCGTTGCTGGCCGCGCAGGCGTACGGCGGGATGAGCCTGGACGGCGGGATGGTCACGCTGCTCAGCGATCAGGGCGACACCGACGGCTACCTGCACAGGATGAGCGTGCTCGAGCAGTTCGGCCGCGAGCGCGCCTACCTTCTCGACCGGCTGCGCGACGCGGAGGAGGTCGCCACCATCCTGCGTGTGCACGCGGCCCGGGCCGAGGCCGTCCAGCAGGCCGCCTCCGACCGTGCGGCCCAGGCCAGGAACACCGCCGAAGCCGCGGTGGCCAGGCAGCGGCGCGACACCCGGGCGCTGCGGGCCGACAGGAACCAGCTGCGGCGGCGGGTGATCGCGGCGCGCACCCGGGCGGACCTGCTGGCCAGGCGGCGGGCGGCGATGCTGGACCGGATCGGGCTCGGCTTCTCGGCGAAGAGCGCCGCGACAGGCTCGGCCAACGGTGACGTGGCCGCCAACTGGGCGCTGACCCAGCTCGGCAAGCCCTACCTGTGGGCGGCCGACGGGCCGTCGAGCTACGACTGCTCGGGCCTGACCATGCGGGCATGGGAGCAGGCGGGCGTGCGGATCGACCACTGGACGGGCACCCAGTGGACCTCCGGCCCGCACGTCCCCCTCGACCAGCTACGCCGCGGCGACCTGCTGTTCTTCGGCCACGACAAGCACGACGCCACGACCATCCATCACGTCGGCATGTACGTCGGGCGGGATCTCATGGTGCACGCACCGCAGACCGGCGACGTCGTACGGGTCGCCTCGATGTGGCGGGGGGACCTGGTGGGCGCCACCAGGCCCCGCTGACGGCTCAGTGGTCGAAACCCTCGTCCTTCGCCCGCTGGAAGGACCGCTCGATCTCCGCCTGGGCCTCCAGGCGGCCGACCCAGTTGGCGCCCTCGACCGACTTGCCGGGCTCCAGGTCCTTGTAGACCTCGAAGAAATGCTGGATCTCCAGCCGGTCGAACTCCGGCACGTGGTGGATGTCCTGGATGTGGGCCATACGGGGGTCGGTGGCGGGAACGCAGAGGACCTTGTCGTCGCCGCCCTTCTCGTCGGTCATCCGGAACATGCCGACCGCCCGGCAGGTGATGTAGCAGCCGGGGAACGTCGGCTCCTGGAGCAGCACCAGCGCGTCGAGCGGGTCACCGTCTTCACCGAGCGTGTGCTCGATGAAGCCGTAGTCGGCGGGGTACTGCGTGGAGGTGAACAACAGCCGGTCCAGCCTGATTTTGCCGGTCTCGTGGTCCACTTCGTACTTGTTCCGTTGTCCCTTGGGAATCTCAACGACAACGTCGAACTCCACCGCGGTTCCTCCACTCGCACCCCCGGGCACCCCCGGTCGGGCGTTAATGTCTCGTAGGCGAACACCAGGAGAGAGGTCAGGTGACGTGGCACGGCACGAGCGATTGGTGATGCTGACCACTCTCGCCATGCTGCAGGTCGTGACCATCGTCACCGGCGTCTACGCGATGAACAACGACCTCGACCTGAGCGCGCTGTCATCACCGACCGAGCCGACCGCGTCTCCTGAAGGGGCTCCCCCCGCCCCCGTGGTCACCGCGGGGCCTGTGCTGGCCCAGCTGCCGGTGAGATCAGGAGACGGACCTCTCCCGACCAAGGGTACTTTGACCCGGCAGCTCACCGATGCCCTGGGTGACAAAGCGCTGGGCAACCGGGTGGGAGCCGTCGTTCTCGACGCCGTCACCGGCGAGCGGATCTTCGCCGCCAACCCGGACGCGGGCATCGTCCCCGCCTCCACCACCAAGATCCCCACGTGTGTGGCGGCGCTCGCCTCGCTCGGCCCCGACGCCCGCCTGGCCACCCGCGTGGTGCAGGGCGCCACCCGCGACTCGGTCGTCCTGGTCGGCGGCGGCGACCCGACCCTGGCCGGCCCCCTGGCCAAGGCGAAGCCCTACCCCGAGCAGGCGTCGCTCGCCACGCTCGCCTCCCGCACGGCCGCCGCGCTCAAGGCCCAGGGCGTCACCAAGGTCACGCTCTCCTACGACGACTCCCTGTTCACCGGCTCGCCGATCGCCCCCGGCTGGAAGCCCGGCTACATCCCCGACGGGGAGGTGGCGCCCGTCCACGCCCTGGCCATCGACGAGGGCAGGCAGCACCCCGCCAACCGCCAGCCGCGGGTGTCCGACCCACCCAGGTACGCCGCCGCCGCCTTCGCCAAACTGCTGCGCAGGTACGGCATCGCCGCCGCCAGGACGATCCGCCCGGCCAAGGCCGCCCCCACGGCCGCCGAGCTCGGCAAGGTCGAATCGGCCCCCGTCTACGCCCTCGTCGAGCGCACGCTGACCCTCAGCGACAACGACCTGGCCGAGGCCCTGGCGAGGCACGTGGCCATCAAGGAAGGCCGGCCCGCCTCCTTCCAGGGCGGCACCGCGGCCATGACGCAGGTGCTGCAGCGGCTCGGCGTGACCAAGGGCGTCGAGGTCCACGACGGCAGCGGCCTGTCCATCCGCAACCGGATCAGCGCCGACGCCATGGCCAGGCTGCTCAGCCTCGCCTCCGCGCCCACCCACCCGGGCCTGCACGCCGTCGCCTCCGGCATGCCCATCGCCGGCTTCTCCGGCACCCTGGGCAACGGCAGGCGCTTCACCAGGAGCGACAGCAAGGGCCAGGTCGGGCTGGTCAGGGCCAAGACCGGCACCCTCAACAACGTCAACACGCTGGCCGGCCTCGCCACCACCAAGGACGGCAGACTCGTCACCTTCGCCTTCCTGGCCGACCGGGTCCCCGCGTACGCCGAGCCCGCACTCGACAGACTGGCCGCCATCGTCGCCCGCTCCTGACAGCACTCTTTCGCGGGCCGGGCAACGAGCACGTACGGTGGATGTCATGCAGGTGATCGACTGGGATCTGGCCGTCACGACCGGCACGCGCCTTGTGCGCCCCGGTCCTCAAGTGAGTCGCGAGGAGGCCAGGCAGGCCGTCGCCGAGCTCCGCACGCTGTCGCGCGAGGCCGAAGGGCACGTGCGCGAATTCACCAGGATTCACACCGATACCGCGCCGCAGGTGGCGACCATCGTCGACCGGCCGGGCTGGATCAAGGCCAACGTCGAGGGCTTCCGGGTCGTGCTGGAGCCGCTCACCCAGCGGGTGAGCAGCTCCGCCAATCCGCCGCCGGCCATCGTCAGCGCCGTCGGCTCCCGCATTACCGGCGTCGAGGTGGGCGCGGTGCTGGCCTTCCTCGCCACGCGGGTGCTCGGCCAGTACGAGCTGTTCCTGCCGCCGGACCCGACGGGCCGCGAGCCGATCGGCCGCCTCACGCTCGTCGCGCCCAACATCGTCAACGCCGAGCGCGAGCTCAACGTCAACCCGCACGACTTCCGCCTGTGGGTGTGCCTGCACGAGGAGACGCACCGGGTGCAGTTCACCGGTGTCTCGTGGCTGCGCGAGTACGTCCGCTCGCAGATGACCGAGTTCCTGCTGGCCTCCGACCTCGACCTGCCGACCCTGGTGGACCGCCTGCGCGGCGCCGCCGACACGGTGGCCGACGTGGTCAGGGGCGGTGAGGGCAACCTCATCGACGTCATCCAGACGCCGCATCAGAAGGAGATCCTGGACCGCCTGACGGCCGTCATGACGCTCGTGGAGGGTCACGGCGACTTCGTGATGGACGCGGTCGGCCCCTCGGTGGTCCCGTCGGTGGCGCAGATCCGGGCCAAGTTCGCGCAGCGTCGCGAGGGCGGCTCCAAGCTCGACCGCACCATCCGCCGCCTGCTGGGCATCGACCTCAAGATGAAGCAGTACGCCGAGGGGGCGGCCTTCGTCCGCAAGGTCGTGGACCAGGCCGGCATGGACGGCTTCAACCGCGTCTGGACCTCTCCTAACACCCTGCCCACCCCGGCCGAGGTCTCGGACCCCGACGCCTGGGTCCGCCGCGTCATCGGCACCCCGGCCCTGCCCAGCTGAGCCACCGCCCGCGACGATGGGCGGTTCCCTGTCCTCGTGGCGGGAGAATGGCGGGTGTGGGACCACATCCGGCCGTGGCCGACGTCCGCAGGGCGGTGCGCGAGGCCCTCGCGGACCTCGGCGAGGGCCGGTTGGTGCTCGCCGCGTGCAGCGGCGGCGCCGACTCGCTCGCTCTGGCCGCCGCGCTCGGGTTCGTCGCCCCGAGGGCGGGCCTGCGGGCCGGGCTGCTCAGCGTGGATCACGGGCTGCAGGAGGGCTCGGCCGCGCGCGCGGCCGAGGTCGTCTCGCTCGCGCCCGCGCTCGGGCTGGGGTTCGGCGAGGTCCTCACCGTCACCGTCGGTACGGCGGGCGGCCCCGAAGCCGCAGCCAGAGACGCCAGATATCAGGCGCTGGCCGAGGCCGCCGGCAGGCTGGGCGCCGACGCGGTCCTGCTGGGCCACACGCGCGACGACCAGGCCGAGACCGTCCTGCTGGGGCTGGCCAGGGGCAGCGGCCTGAGATCGCTGTCGGGGATGGCCCCGGCCGCCGGGCTCTACCGCAGGCCGCTCCTGGACCTGCCCAGGAGCCGTACGGTCGCCGCCTGCCGGGCGCAGGAGCTCTCTTTCTGGGACGACCCGCACAACGCCGATGTCCGCTACACCCGCGTGCGCGTGCGCTCCCGGGTGCTGCCGGTGCTGGAGGAGGAGCTCGGGCCGGGGGTGGCCGAGGCGCTCGCCAGGACGGCCAGACTCGCCAGGGACGACGCCGACGCCCTCGACGAGTGGGCCGAAACGGTCTTCAGGGATTGCGCTCTAAGCGATAACGATGGGCGGCTGCGACTGGCCGTACAGGGGCTGGAGAAGGCGCCGGGAGCGGTGCGGCGGCGGGTGCTCCGGCGGGCCGCCATCGCGGCGGGCGCGCCCTCCGGCGCGCTCTCGGCGGCGCACGTGCTGGCCGTGGAGCGCCTGATCACCCACTGGCACGGGCAGAAGGCTCTGGACCTGCCCGGTGGTCTGTCGGCCGTGCGGCGGTATGGCACCCTGATACTCGCCATCAGTCCCATCGCGTAAGGAACCACAGGTGGACTCTGCCGACATGGGCAACGACCTCGAGAAAGTCCTCATCCCCGAGGACGACCTCCAGGCCAGGATCAAAGAGCTGGCGGGCCGGATCGACGAGGACTACCGAGGCAAGGAACTTCTGCTCGTAGGCGTGCTCAAGGGCGCCGTCATGGTGATGGCCGACCTGGCCAGAGCCCTGCACGTGCCGGTGCAGATGGACTGGATGGCGGTGTCGTCCTACGGCGCGGGCACCAGGTCGTCCGGCGTCGTGCGGGTGCTGAAGGACCTCGACACCGACATCCTGGACCGCCACGTCCTGATCGTCGAGGACATCATCGACTCCGGCCTGACCCTCCACTGGCTGCTGGAGAACCTCAAGTCACGCAACCCGGCGTCCCTGGAGATCTGCGCCGCGCTGCGCAAGCCTGACGCGATCAAGGTGCCGATGGAGGTCAAGTACGTCGGCTTCGACATTCCCAACGAGTTCGTCATCGGCTACGGGCTCGACTACGCCGAGCGTTACCGGAACCTTCCGTTCATCGGGACCCTTGCACCACACGTTTACAGATAGCAATCTCCGCCGCGGCGGAACACCACACACCTTGACGTACGTTGGTAGGGCAAGGCCGGTGTAGCGGGCGGTCCCTCCGCGCGCTTCTCCGGTGTACCTTCTGACTCCGGGAGGGTGACCCAGCGTCCCCTTCGGGTAGTCAAGAAATCGCGGCGTCGGATGCCGCGGCCCCGGGGACGACCCGGGGTTCCAGGCCATGGTCAGGAAGGGACGGGCCCGCAAGGGGTTCCGCATCGGATGGATCTCAAGCGATTTACACGTGGGCCACTGCTGTGGATCCTGGGCATCGTCGTGCTGCTCCTGCTCGTCACCCAGCTCTGGAGCGGCGGCGGCAACTTCAAGCAGGCCGACACGTCAACGGTGCTCCAGCAGATCCGCACCGGAAACGTCAGCAACGCCAAGATCATCGACAAAGAGCAGCGCATCGAGGTGACGCTGCACAAGCCGATCACGGTCGGCGGGAGCGACACCCCGACCAAGACGATCCAGTCTGACTGGGTCACCGGCTACGGCGCCAAGCTGACCGACGAGCTGCAGGCTCAGGTCGACGCCAAGAAGACCGACAGCTTCGCCACCGACGTGCCCCAGGAGAGCTTCCTGGTCAGCCTGCTGGTGAGCTTCCTCCCTATCGTCATCATCGTGCTGATCTTCCTGTTCATCATGAACCAGATGCAGGGTGGCGGCTCGCGGGTGATGCAGTTCGGCAAGTCCAAGGCCAAACTGATCAGCAAGGACACCCCCAAGACCACCTTCTCCGACGTCGCCGGCGCGGACGAGGCCATCGAGGAGCTCCAGGAGATCAAGGAGTTCCTGCAGGCCCCGGCCAAGTTCCAGGCGATCGGCGCCAAGATCCCCAAGGGCGTGCTGCTGTACGGCCCGCCCGGCACCGGCAAGACCCTGCTGGCCCGCGCGGTCGCGGGTGAGGCCGGAGTGCCCTTCTACTCGATCTCCGGCTCGGACTTCGTCGAGATGTTCGTCGGCGTCGGCGCCTCCCGGGTGCGCGACCTGTTCGAGCAGGCGAAGGCCAACGCGCCGGCGATCATCTTCATCGACGAGATCGACGCCGTCGGCCGCCACCGCGGCGCCGGCCTGGGCGGCGGTCACGACGAGCGCGAGCAGACGCTCAACCAGCTGCTCGTCGAGATGGACGGCTTCGACGTGAAGGGCGGCGTGATCCTCATCGCCGCCACCAACCGGCCCGACATCCTCGACCCGGCGCTGCTGCGTCCCGGCCGGTTCGACCGGCAGGTGACCGTCGACCGTCCTGACCTTGAGGGCCGTAAGGGCATCCTCAAGGTGCACGGCCGCGGCAAGCCGTTCTCGCCGGACGTCGACCTGGACGTCATCGCCCGCCGGACCCCCGGGTTCACGGGCGCCGACCTGGCCAACGTGATCAACGAGGCGGCGCTGCTCACCGCGCGCGCCGACCAGAAGCTGATCACGATGGAGCTGCTCGAGGAGTCGATCGACCGTGTCATGGCAGGGCCCGAGCGCAAGACGCGGGTCATGTCCGACAAGGAGAAGAAGATGATCGCCTACCACGAGGGCGGTCACGCGTTGGTGGCGCACGCGCTGCCCAATTCCGACCCGGTGCACAAGATCACGATCCTGTCCCGCGGCCGCGCGCTCGGTTACACGATGACGCTGCCGATGGAGGACAAGTTCCTGGCCACCAGGTCGGAGATGATGGACCAGCTCGCGATGCTGCTCGGCGGCCGCGCGGCGGAGGAGCTCGTCTTCCACGAGCCCACCACCGGCGCCTCCAACGACATCGAGAAGGCCACGGCCGTCGCCCGTCGCATGGTGACCGAGTACGGCATGAGCGAGCAGCTCGGCGCCCGTAAGTTCGGCACCGGCAACGCCGAGGTCTTCCTTGGCCGCGAGATGGGCCACGAGCGCGACTACTCCGAGAAGATCGCTTCGACGATCGACGAGGAGGTCCGCCGGATGATCGAGACGGCGCACGACCAGGCGTGGGACATCCTGGTCGAATACCGCGACGTGCTCGACAACCTCGTGCTGGAGCTCATGGAGAAGGAGACGCTCTCCCGCCAGCAGGTGGTGGAGATCTTCGCCTCCGTGGTGGTCAGGGAGCACCGGCCGTCCTACGCCGGATACGGCAAGCGGCTTCCCTCCGACCGGCCGCCGATCCTGACCCCGAAGGAGCAGTCGGGCAACGGCTCGCTCACCACAGGGCATCAGGACGCGCTGCCCTCCGGAGACAGTGCGTGAAATCGCATGACGTAGATCAGGGACGGATCGAGAAGGCCGTCCGCGAGATCCTTTACGCCATCGGCGAGGATCCCGACCGTGACGGCCTTCTCGAGACTCCCTCCCGGGTCGCCCGCGCCTACGCCGAGCAGTTCTCCGGCCTCGGCCTGATCCCGGAGGACGTGCTCACCAAGGTCTTCGACGTCGACCACGACGAGATGATCCTGGTGAAGGACATCGAGGTCTACTCGACCTGCGAGCACCACCTGGTCCCCTTCTACGGCGTCGCCCACGTCGGCTACATCCCCAACGAGCAGGGCCAGGTGACCGGGCTGTCCAAGCTGGCCCGCCTGGTCGACGTGTTCGCCCGGCGGCCGCAGGTCCAGGAGCGCATGACCTCGCAGATCGCCGACGGGATGATGCGGGTGCTGGAGCCGCGCGGCGTGATCGTGGTGATCGAGGCCGAGCACCTGTGCATGACCATGCGCGGGGTCCGCAAGCCGGGTGCCAAGACGGTCACGTCGGCCGTCCGCGGCGACTTCCGCACCAGTGACAAGACCCGCGCCGAGGCGATGGCGCTGATCCTCGGACGCTGACGCCTGGCCACCCCCCGCCACCGCCGCCCCCGCGCACAGCCCTCCCTCCGCCACGGGCGCCCCCGCGCACAGCCCGCCGTCCTCCCGTTCGGGGCCTCGCAGCCCCGGCCCACCGGCGTGCTGAGGGCGATCCCGTACGTGATCCGCACGCGTCGGAAGCGCGCAGGGATCGTTATCCACAACTGGGGACCCGCGATATCACCGGGTATGGCAGAGCGCCTAGGCTTGGGCACATGACTAGGGTGCCGGGGCTGGGCGACGAGGACCGATGCCTCGTCATGGGCGTGGTCAACGTGACGCCCGACTCGTTCTCCGACGGCGGTCTCTGGTTCGACGAGGAGGCCGCCATCCGGCACGGGATCGGGCTGGTCGCCGAGGGAGCCGACATCGTCGATGTGGGCGGCGAGTCGACCAGGCCGGGAGCCGCCAGGGTGTCCCTGGACGAGGAGCTCGCCCGGGTGGTGCCCGTGATCAGGGCGCTCAGCGCCGAGGGCGTGGCCGTGAGCGTCGACACGATGCGGGCCGAGGTGGCCCTGGCGTCGGTCGAGGCCGGCGCGAGACTGGTCAACGACGTGAGCGGCGGCCTGGCCGACCCCGAGATGCCCCGCGTGGTGGCCGCCACCGGCGTCTCCTATGTGGTGATGCACTGGCGGGGCCACAGCCAGGAGATGGAGCGCCGCGCCGTCTACGCCGACGTGGTGACCGAGGTGCGCGAGGAGCTGGCCAAGCGGGTCGACCTGGTGCTGGCCGAGGGCGTCTCCGAGGAGCAGATCGTGCTCGACCCCGGGCTGGGCTTCGCCAAGAACGCCACCCACAACTGGGCGCTGCTCGCCTCCCTCCCGCGCCTGGCCGAGCTGGGCTATCCCCTGCTCGTCGGCGCCTCGCGCAAAAGATTTCTCGGACGGCTGCTCGCCGACGCCGAGGGCACGCCGCGCCCGTTCAGCCACAGTGACGACGCCACGCTGGCGGTGACCGCGCTGGCCGCCCGTGAGGGCGCCTGGTGTGTGCGGGTGCACCACGTAGGTCCCAATGCCGATGCCGTCCGCGTGGCCGCAGCATGGAAGAGAGCCGGAGCCAACACATGAGCGTCGACACGGCCGCGATCGAGACGGTCAACCAGGACTTCTACACCGCCATCGAGGACGCCGACCTCGACAGGATGACCGAGATCTGGGCGGAGGACTCCGCCGACGAGCAGGTGAGCTGCGTCCATCCGGGCTGGACCCTGCTGGCGGGCCGGTCGGAGGTGCTCCGGTCGTGGGCGCTGATCATGGCCAACACCACCTACATCCAGTTCGTGCTCACCGACGTCAGCACGACGGTGCTGGGCGACGTTGCCGTCCTGACCTGCGTCGAGAACATCCTGACCGCGGGCGAGGAGGGCGAGTCCAGCTTCGCCGCGGGCAAGGTGGTGGCCAGCAACGTCTATGTCCGCACCGCGCAGGGCTGGCGGCTGTGGATGCACCACGGTTCGCCGGTGCTGCAGAGTGACGACGACGAGGAGGAGGAAGACGAGCTTGAGCGCTGACCGGATCGTGCTGAGGGGCCTGCGGGCCAGGGGGAGACACGGCGTGCTCGCCGCCGAGCGGGAGCTCGGTCAGGAGTTCGTCGTCGACGCGACCTTGTTCCTCGACACCTCGCCCGCCGCCGCGGGCGACGACCTCGCCAAGACCGTCGACTACGGCGAGCTCGCCCAGGCGCTGGTCAAGGTGGTGGAGGGCGAGCCGGTCGAGCTGATCGAGACGCTCGCGCAGCGCTTGGCCGACGTCTGCCTGGGCAGTGAGATCGTCGAGTCGGTCGAGGTGAGCGTGCACAAGCCGGCCGCACCGATCCCGTTGCCGTTCGACGACGTGGTGGTGACCATCGAGCGGAGTCGTCCATGAAGGCAATCCTGTCCCTCGGCAGCAACCTGGGCCGACGCTTTGACACGCTGCAGGGCGCCATCGACACCCTGTTCGACGCGCCGGGCCTGGTCTTCGTCAGGGCCTCCCCGGTCTACGAGACGGACCCGGTCGGCGGCCCCGAGGGGCAGCGACCGTTCCTCAACGCGATCGTCGTCGGGGAGACCACGCTGGCGCCGCAGACGTTGCTGGAGCGGGCGCAGGGCGTCGAGAACGCTTTCGGGCGGGTCCGCGCCGAGCGCTGGGGGCCGCGCACGCTCGACATCGACCTCATCGTGGTCGGCGACATCGTCTGCGACGAGCCCGACCTGACGTTGCCCCATCCGCTGGCGCACGAGCGGGCGTTCGTGCTCGTGCCGTGGTTCGAGGTCGACCCCGAGGGCGAGTTGCCCGGCCGGGGCAGGATCGCCGAGCTGCTGGCGGGCCTGGACCGGCAGGGCGTGCGGCTACAACGCGAGCTGAAACTGCAGGAGCCCGATTGAGGCCCACCCGCCCTGGTGTCCTCGCCGGCATCGTCGTCGTCGTCGCGCTGGCCGCCTGGCTGCTCGTCAGGCTGATCTACACCGACCTGGTGATCCTGCCGTGGACGGCGGTCCCGACCGTGCTGCTGCTCGCCATCGGCGAGGCCTACAGCGGCTGGATGATCAAGGCCAGGATCGACCGCAGGCCCGGCACCAAGCCGGTGGAGCCGCTGGCGGTGGCCCGCATGGCGGCCCTGGCCAAGGCCTCCGCCTACGGCGGCGCGGTCTTCGCCGGACTCTTCGCCGGTTTCGCCCTCCACACGCTGCAACTGTTCGCCAAGGACACACCGCGCGCGGAGTTCTTCATCGCGACCGGTTCGTTCCTGTCGTGCGTGGCGCTGATCGCCGCCGCCCTCTTCCTGGAATACGCCTGCCGCATCCCCAAGGACCCTGAGGATCAGAGCCCCAGGTAGTGCGTCACCGCGTGCTCCACCTCGGCCATCTCGTCTCTGCCCAGGTAGTGGACGGGTTCGCCGTGGATGAAGCTGGTGTCGATGGTGCGGATCTGGTCGACCAGGAAACGCGTCATCCTCCCGCCGAGTTCGATCTCGGGGCGAAAGGCGGCAGGTTGTGCCTGGGTGGACGTGGGGATGACCGTGGCGACGCTCCAGGGCATGGAGGTCGGGCTCAACACGAGTCCGAAGCGCTTGCCCCGCTGTTCAGAGCCTCGTTTCGCCTCGCCGAGGTCCACGCGGTACACAGCCCCGCGGATCACCAGGCATCCCCTTCCGCGGAGAGATCTTCATCCACGAGTCGCTCAGCATCGGTTCGGGCCTGCTTGAGCCATACCTCTCGTTCGAGCAACCGGAGTGCGCGTCTGATGACGTCGCTGGTCCGCTCTCCCTCCTGCATGGCGGCCTCGATGATGCGTTCGTCTTCTGGTGTGGCACGAAAACCGATGTTCGCCATAGTCCCAGGATAGGCTCGTGTTCAACGTTTGTCTTGCATTTGTTCGGCGGGGGTGCGGCGGCGGCCGAAGAGGTAGATGACGGGGAGGGTGCAGATCAGGGGGCCGATGACGGCGAGGGGGCGTTCGAGCCACCACCACAGGTCCGGCGGCACCTGGGGGGTCGGGGAGCCGAACAGCCACCATGACAGGCCGAGGGCGATGGCCATGCCGGTGGTGTGGAAGAGGAACAGCGGCAGGGCGAACCGGTTGATGACGTCGTTGACGCGGCTCCAGCCGGGCTTGACGAGCACGCGCTCCATCGACGGCCGCAGCACCTCGATCAGGCCGATCTGGAAGATGAGCAGGGCCACGATGACGAACGTCGGCGGCGCCATGTTGGACCACTTGTCACCCGGGACGCCCACCATGGAGCCGGGGTAGATGCCCGAGTAGACCAGGCCGAACAGCGCGAACAGGCCCGTCCACAGCACGCCCACGTCGTAGCGCCGGGGCAGCGCGACGACCCGGTCGTAGAAGAATCCGGCCTGGTGCGCCAGCCCCCACACGATGAGCATGTTCAGCCAGCCCACCCACTCCACGCCGTAGCGGAAGCGGATCACGTCCACGACCAGGGCCGCCCCGCCGAGCCAGATGAGCGCCAGCACGTCGTACTCGCGATGCAGGTAGAGCGCGACGGGCAGGAGCGCGATCAGCACCAGATAGACGCCGAGGAACCAGAGCGGGCTGAGCACGAGCAGCACCACCCGCCCCATCCACGCCACGTCGAACGCCCAGGTGACGACCGCGCCGATGGCGATCCACACGCCGGACAGGCCCAGCGCCGGGATCGCCAGAGCGCGGATGCGTCGCCAGACGAACGCGCCGATGCCGGTGCCGCGCTGCTGCGCGCGGCCCCAGGACAGCAGGTGTACGTGTCCGCCGACGTAGAAGAACAGCGGCAGCACCTGCAGCAGCCAGGTGAGGATCCATAAGCCCGAGGTGAAGCCGAGCGGGCTGGTCGGCTCGGGCACGCCGGACTTCCACTGCAGGATGGTGAAGGCCCAGTGCCAGACGACCACCACGATGAGGCTGAGCGCGCGCAGCCAGTCGACGTACTTGTCCCGCTGGACGGTGGGGGAGCTCACTTGTCGATGTCACCCACTACGAAGAACATCGAGCCGAGGATGGCCACCATGTCGGCCACCAGGTGGCCGGGGAGCATCTCGCGCAGCACCTGGATGTTGTTGTAGGAGGCGGAGCGGAGCTTGAGCCGCCAGGGGGTTTTGTCGCCCTTGGACACCAGGTAGTAGCCGTTGATGCCGAGGGGGTTCTCCGTCCAGGCGTAGGTGTGGCCTTCGGGCACCTTGAGCACCTTGGGCAGGCGCTGGTTGATGGGGCCGGGGGGCAGCGAGCGCAGCCGGTCCACGCAGGCGTCGGCCAGGTCGAGCGATACCTTGAGCTGTTCGAGCAGCACCTCGAAGCGGGCGTGGCAGTCGCCGGCGCCACGGGTGACGACCTTGACGGGAAGCTCGGAGTAGGCGAGGTACGGGTCGTCGCGCCGCAGGTCGAAGTCGACCCCGGAGGCGCGGGCGACGGGACCGCTCACGCCGTACTGCATGATCTGCTCGTGGGTGAGCACGCCGACACCCCGGGTGCGGGCGACGAAGATCTCGTTGTTGAGGATGAGGTTCTCGATGTCGGGGATGCGGCGCCTGGTCTCGGCGGTGGCCTCGGAGACCCGGTCCAGCCAGCCGAGCGGCAGGTCCTCCTTGAGTCCGCCGACCCGGTTGAACATGTAGTGCATGCGCCCGCCGGAGATCTCCTCCATCACCGCCTGGATGCGCTCGCGCTCGCTGAAGGCGTAGAAGACGGGCGTGATGGCCCCCAGCTCCAGCGGGTAGGAGCCGAGGAACATCAGGTGGTTGAGCACTCTGTTGAGCTCGGCCAGCAGGGTGCGCGACCACACGGCCCTGACCGGCGGCTCCATGCCGAGCATGCGCTCGACGGCGATGACCACGCCCAGCTCGTTGGCGAACGCCGACAGCCAGTCGTGCCGGTTGGCCAGGACCAGGATCTGCCGGTAGTCGCGGACCTCGAACAGCTTCTCCGCGCCCCGGTGCATGTAGCCGATGATCGGCTCGGCGGTGGAGATGCGCTCGCCGTCGAGAGTCAGGCGGAGCCGGAGCACGCCGTGCGTCGAGGGGTGCTGCGGGCCGATGTTGAGGATCATGTCCTCGGTGGCCAGCTCTTTCGCGCCCGCTCCGATTCCCACTACGCGTTCCGTCATAAAAGCAATGCTGCCACCGGGCGCAGTGGTGATCCAGCGCTGGGGCAGGTCAAGGAACGGTATGCGGGTGCATCCCTTAGCCGGTCAGGGGGAGTAATACCGGAAACGGGGGAGAAATCATCATGAAAAGGGCTGTGTACGACATAGCTGCCCTGATCGCCAGGGTGGTCGTCGGAGTGATCTTCGTCGCGCACGGATGGCAGAAATGGCAAGGCGGCCTGGGTGCCACGTCCGAGGGGTTCGCCCAGATGGGCGTGCCGCAGCCGCAACTGGCCGCCGCGTTCAGCACGGTCGTCGAGACCGTCGGCGGCGCCCTGTTGATCATCGGCCTGCTGGTGCGGCCCGCGGCGCTGCTGCTGCTGATCGGCATGATCGGGGCGATCGCGTTCGCCCACTGGAACAACGGGGTCTTCGTCCAGGAGGGCGGCTGGGAGCTGGCCGCCGCGCTGGGCTCGGTCGCGCTCCTGCTTCTGGCGCTGGGGGGCGGCAGGCTCGGCCTGGACGGCATCATCCACGGCATCTACCGGAAGCGCGCGCAGCGGCGCGCCGCCGAGAAGGCGTCGGCCGGCCGGCCCGCGCCCGCCCACCGCGAGGACACCCAGCCGGTCTACCGGGACGAGCAGCCCGGCTACCGGCCGGAGCGGCCTCCGAGGGAGGACACGCAGCCGGTCTACCGGGACGACACCCAGACCGGATACCGGGAGGACGCGGGGCCGGGGCCTCAGGACGAGACGCGGCAGCACCCCGTGCCCAGGCAGCCGTCCGGGCACCGGTCCGACGCGCTCAGCGAGGAGGACATGCGGGACGTCAACGCGCTGATCGGTGACGAGCAGCGCAGGCCGCCGAAGCCGCCCAACCGCTGATCCGTCACCGCGCCACGAGGTCCCGCAGCGCCTCGACGAGCCGGTCGACGTGCTCCTGCGTGGAGCCGATGCCGATCGAGGCCCGCACGGCCGAGGCGGTGTCGTCCTCGCAGCCGCCGTCGGCGGTGCCGAGCAGGTGCCGCACGAACGGGTGCGCGCAGAACTTGCCGTCCCGCACCCCGATCCCGTACTCGCCGGACAGCACCTCGGCGACCTGGCGGGCGGAGTGACCGTCGACGGTGAAGGAGACGATGCCCACCCGCGGGTGGGCGGGTCCCCACAGTGACAGCTCCCGCACGCCCGCGATCGAGGCCAGACCCGCGCGCAGCCGCGCGACCAGGCGCTCCTCCTCCTTGACCAGCGCCGTCCAGCCGGTGGCGGTGAGGGCGTCGCAGGCGGCGGCGAGCGCGATGGCGCCCAGCACGTTCGGGGTGCCGGCCTCGTGCCGGGGCTCGGGGTCGTCGTGCCAGTCGGCGGCCTGCCCGGCCTGCCCGACCGAGCGCACCGCGCCGCCGCCCTTCAGGTACGGCTCGCCGTCCGCCAGCCAGTCACGGCGGCCCAGCAGCACCCCCGCGCCGAAGGGGGCGTACAGCTTGTGCCCGGAGAAGGCCACGTAGTCCAGGTCGAGCGCGGTCAGGTTGATCGGGCGGTGCGGCACGAGCTGGGCGGCGTCGACCAGGATGCGGGCGCCGTGCCGGTGCGCGATGTGGGCCAGGGCCGCGATTGGCCACAGCTCGCCGGTGACGTTGGAGGCGGCGGTGACGACGAGCAGCTTGGGCCCGTCGACCCCGGCCAGCGCCTCGTCGGCGGCGCGGACCGCCTCGCCGGGGAAGGCGGGCGGCGCGAGTCGTACGGTCCGCTTCCAGGGCAGCAGTGAGGCATGGTGCTCGGTGTCGAAGACGATCACGGTGGTGTCGTCCGGCAGGCAGCGGGCCAGCAGGTTGGTGGCGTCGGTGGTGTTGCGGGTGAAGATGACGGCGTCGTCGGGGCGGGCGCCGGCGAAGGCCCGTACGGTGTGGCGGGCCTGCTCGTAGCGGGCGGTGGTGAGCTGGGAGGCGTATCCCGCGCCGCGGTGCACGCTGGAGTAGGCCGGGAGCGCTGCCGTGACGGCCGCGCTGACCGGCTCCAGACAGGGGGCGCTGGCGGCGTAGTCGAGGTTGGCGTAGCCGACCAGCTTGCCGCCCTTGACGGGCACCTCGAGGTCGGCGCCGAGCACGGCGGGGATGGTCCTGCCCTGCCGGACGGGGGCGGCGGCCTGGTCCTGCTGGGGAGCGTTGCTGAAGATCGTCAACGTGGGCACGGCGAAACTCCTGAGGTCGTCGGACCCCTGGAGACCACGGAGCCCGCGCTTGCCCGCCACACCTCGTGACGGACCAGGTCTTCACCCGGGGCACCCCGCCGCGGACGCGAGGGTTGCCGGCCAGCGAGCCGGGGCTTGACGCTGGCACTCATGACCTACGTCAGGCACTATAACCGACACCCGCCCATGGAAGGCAACCCCCGCCTTTAGGATGCACTTGTGCGCTTTGATCCCTGGAATCCCGATTTCGTGGCCGACCCGTACGGGGTCTACGCCGAGCTGAGGCAGCAGGCCCCGGTCAGCTTCTTCGAGCCGACGGGCCAGTGGCTGATCGCCCGCCACGCCGACGTGAACGCCCTGCTCAGGGATCGCCGCCTGGGCCGGTCCTACCTGCAGGTGGCCACGCACGAGGAGTTCGGCCAGGAGCCGGAGCCGGAGTTCCAGGAGCCGTTCTGGCGGGTGATCAGGGCGGGCATGCTCGACGTCGAGCCGCCGGTGCACACCCGGCTGCGCCGCCTGGTCTCCAGGGCGTTCACCCCGCGCATGGTGGAGTCGCTGCGCCCCCGCGTGCGGGCCATCGCGGGCGGCCTGGTGGACGCGTTCGTCGAGCGGGGCGGCGGCGACCTCGTCGCCGAGGTGGCCGAGCCGCTCCCGGTGACGGTGATCGCGGAGATGCTCGGCATCCCCGACGCCGACCGCCACCTGCTGCGCCCCTGGTCGGCTGACATCTGCGGGATGTACGAGCTCAACCCGGCCCCCGAGGCGCAGCACACGGCCGTCCGGGCGGCGTCGGAGTTCGCCGGCTACCTCAAGGAGCTGGCCCGCGAGCGGGCGGCCCGGCCCGGTGACGACCTGATCAGCGCGCTCGCCCAGATCGACGAGCTCACCGAGGACGAGCTGGTCGGCACCTGTGTGCTGCTGCTCAACGCGGGCCACGAGGCCACGGTGAACGTGACGGGCAACGGCTGGTGGTCCCTGTTCAGGAACCCGGCCGAGCTCGTACGCCTGCGGGAGGATCGCGGGCTGCTGCCGACGGCGATCGAGGAGCTGATGCGGTGGGACACGCCGCTGCAGATGTTCGAGCGCTGGGTGCTGGAGGACATCGAGGTCGGCGGGGTCGTCATCCCGCGCGGCGTGGAGGTCGCGCTGCTGTTCGGCTCGGCCAACCGCGACGGGGAGGTGTTCGGCGACCCGGACCGGCTCGACGTGGGCCGGGTGGACAATCCGCACATCTCCTTCGGCGCGGGCATCCACTTCTGCCTGGGAGCGCCGCTGGCCAGGATCGAGCTGATCGAGTCGTTCGGTGCGCTGATGGACCGCGCGCCGAAGCTGGAGCTCGTCAGGGAGCCGGTGTGGAAGCCGGGCTACGTCATCCGGGGCTTGGAGTCGCTCGACCTCAGAGTGGCCTGATCCACCGGCCCTGATTCACCGGCTTTGACTGAGCCAGCCGAATCCCCCCAAACCGGACGAATCGATCAGCTCGGCCTCCTCCGAGGCCCGTGCGAGGGACCTGAGATAACCGCGCGCGTTGACCCGGGCCAGGTCGAGCGGCGGGCGTGTGCCGGTGATCCCCAGAGCACGCAGCGCGACGCGTTGTGTGGACAACGTTGTGGATATCGCACCGGCCCGCCTGCCCGCCTCGGCGCACGCGTCGAGCGCCACGTGAGCGGTGATGTCGCAGGTCCCGTCGGGGACGGGCATCACCACCGCGCCGTCGCGGTATCCCGTGAGCGTGCCGCAAGGGGGACGGTTATCCACAGGGTGTGCATAATCCACGGCGATCGCACGACCCCGTTCGAGCCGTGCCAGGACGGTCGCCCAGGCGGCGTCGCGCGGCCACCCGATCTCGGCCCGCGCGCCGGTGCCCGACAGCGGCCACCACCGATCGAGCCACTCCCGATCGGCGTCGGTGGGAGGGTCGCCGAGCCGTTCGGCGCCGGTCTCGGTGTCGACCAGAACGAGCCGGGGCCCGTCGCAGGTCTGCTCGGCGACGTCCAGCGGGATGTTGTCCAGCCACTCGTTGGCGATGGCCAGGCCGTTGATCCCGGCGGGGACGGTGGCACGCCAGTCGATCTCCGGTGGCAGGCCCGGCGGCCGCGGGGACAGGTCGACGGCCGTCACCCGGAGTCTGCTGCGTAGTTCGGGGTCGGCCGCGCCGAGCACCCGGCCCACGAGCACCCCCTCGCCGGCGCCGATGTCGACCAGGTCCAGCTTGCCCGGCATGCCGAGCTCCGCGTCCACCTGCACGAGCAGGGACAGCACGGCCTCGGCGAACACCGCCGAGGCGCTGACCGAGGTGCGGAAGTGACCTGAGGGCCGTTCGCGCAGGTAGAAGCCGCTCTCGCTGTACAGCGCGCGGTCGATGGCGGCGCGCCAGGTGAGCCACATATTAGAAATATCTCACGATACACAATGCGTTACTTTGTGACTACACAATGTGCAGGAGTTGCTCTATCGTTAACTCGTTGTTACCGAGTGACTGCTCACGGTAATTCGAGTGGTGGCTCATCCCTGCGGCTCTGCCGCATTTCGAGAGGAGCTCTCGTGTCCAAGAAGACCATCGTCGTGGTCGGTGCATTCGCCATGCTCTCGCTGGCCGCACCGGCTCAGGCCGGCATCGTCCCCGGCCACAACGACGTGCTCTCCGAAAACGCCGTCACCGTGCCCATCACCGCTCCCATCAACGTCTGCGGCAACTCGGTCGCAGCCCTCGGTCAGGCCGTCTCCGGTTGCAAGGGCGGCTCCAGCGTCCGCTGACGCATGAAGGGCTCGGACCGGCCGATGACCGGTCCGAGCTCGACGAGTGGCCGCCGATCGGCGGTGGTGGCCACCGGTGCACCTCCAAGAGGTTCGCGCACTGTGCGGGCGTCGGGTCCTGCGACTCGGCGCCCGCTGCCATGCGATGAACCCCTCTCCTCATCTCATTCCGACAGGGGGTGCACCATTTGTATGCCCTTGTCCCATTTGTCGATAACGCGACATGCGGCAAAACCCCGGTCACATGTGTGCCTCTGTCAGGCCGTTACGCTGGTCGGCAGCGCCATTGGGTCGACAGGGGTGAGACGGCATGGACGCAGGTGATCGCCCGGCACGGCTGACCGTCGGCGTGCTGGGAGCAGGCAAGGTGGGCTCCGCCCTCGGCGCCGCTCTGGCGCAGGCGGGTCACCGGGTCGTGGCAGCGAGTGGGGTGTCCGACGCCTCCAGGGGATGGGTGATCGACCGGCTGGGTCTCGAGCCCACCCGGCCGGACGAGGTCGTCGGCGCGGCGGAGCTGATCCTGCTCACCGTGCCCGACGACACGCTGCCCGATCTCGTCGGCGGCCTGGCGGCGACGGGGGCCGCTCTTCAGGGCAAGCTGCTCGTGCACACCAGCGGCGCCTACGGGCTGTCCGTGCTGGAGCCGGCGGCCAAGGCGGGCGCGCTGCCGCTCGCGCTGCACCCGGTGATGACGTTCACCGGCAGGGACGACGACCTCAACCGGATCACCGGCTGCTCGTTCGGCGTCACCGCGCCCGAGCCGCTGCGCCCCATCGCCGAGGCCCTGGTCATCGAGATGGGCGGCGAGCCCGTCTGGATCGCCGACGCCGACCGTGCCCTCTACCACGCTGCCCTGGCCAGCGCTGCCAACCACATGGTCACGCTCATCGCCGAGTCCGGCGAGCTGCTGCGGCGCATCGGCGTCGAGCACCCCGGGCGGATGCTCGGCCCGCTGCTCGGCGCCGCCCTGGACAACGTGCTCAGGCTGGGCCTCGCGGGCCTGACCGGGCCGGTGGTGCGCGGCGACGCGGGCACCGTGCGCAAGCACGTCGACGCGCTGATCCTGAGCGCTCCCGAGGCGGCCGACGCCTATGTGGCGCTGGCCAGGCTCACCGCGGACCGCGCGCTGGCGGCCGGGCTGCTGAAGCCGGAGGAGGCGGAGCGGCTGCTCGACGCGCTGGGTGGCAACATATGGACCTGACCGCAGCCGGTCACGGCGTGGACCCGCCACCTCGCTGACCGCCGCTCTCGGAGGCCCCGGATGGACCTGATCGTCGCCAGGAACCGCACCGACCTGATCAAGGCTCGCGGTGCCGGGACCGTCGCCCTGGTGCCCACCATGGGAGCCCTGCACGAGGGTCACCGCTCGCTCATCCGGACGGCCCGCGCTCGTGCCGACCAGGTCGTGGTCAGCATCTTCGTCAACCCTCTGCAGTTCGGGCCGAACGAGGACTTCTCCCGTTATCCGCGCACGTTCGACGCCGACCTTGAGGTGTGCCGGGAGGAGGGCGCCGAGGTAGTGTTCGCCCCGGCCGCGCAGGACATGTATCCCCCGGACCGCCAGGTGAGCGTCCACTCCGGCGAGATGGGGCGGATCGTCGAGGGCGCCTCCAGGCCGGGCCACTTCGACGGGATGCTCACGGTCGTGCTCAAGCTGTTCAACCTGGTACGGCCCGACGTCGCGGTGTTCGGCCAGAAGGACGCCCAGCAGCTCGCGATGATCAGGCGCATGGTCGCGGATCTGGACGTGCCCGTCGAGATCGTGGGCGCGCCCACGGTTCGGGAGCCCGACGGCCTGGCGCTGTCGAGCCGCAACCGCTACCTGTCGGCCGGTGAGCGCCAGGTTGCGCTGGCGCTGTCCCGCGCCCTGCGCGCCGGCGCCGCAGAGCGGGAGCCGGCGAAGATCCGCGCCGCCGCGCGGGAGGTGCTCGACGCCGCCGCGCCCGCGCTGGAGCTGGACTATCTGGCGCTGGTGGACCCGGCCACGTTCGGGGAGGTGCCCGAGTCCCACACGGGCGAGGCGGTGCTCGCGGTCGCCGCTCGGGTCGGCGCCACCCGGCTCATCGACAACGCGGTCCTCACGCTGCACTGATCCAGGGGTGCCCCGGGTGCGGAGCATCTGAGGTCAGGCGTTATCGTCAGTGTGACGAAATCGCCTCAAGGAGGTTCCATGAGTGCACCGGCGATCCCTCTGCGGCTGGTGGCGCCCGATCCCGGCTGGACCGTCGAGGCCGACCTGGTCGTGGTGGGCTCGGGCATCGCCGGGCTCACCGTCGCGCTGCACTACGCCGAGCTGGTGCCGCGCGCCAGGGTTCTGGTCGTCACCAAGGACGTGCTCGCCGCCGGGTCCACCCGCTGGGCGCAGGGCGGCATCGCGGCCGTCCTCGATCCGGCGGACACCCCCGAGGAGCACCTCAACGACACGCGGCTGGCCGGCGTGGGCCTGTGCGACACGCGTGCGGTGCGGACGCTGGTCACCGAGGGGCCGGGCGCGCTACGGCGGCTGATGGACCGGGGCGCGGACTTCGACCGGACCCCGGACGGGCACCTCCAGCTCACCAGGGAAGGCGGCCACCGGCGGCACCGGATCGTGCACGCCGGCGGCGACGCCACCGGCGCCGAGGTGCAGCGGGCGCTGATCGAGGCGGTTCGCGCCGGCGGGATCGAGGTGATCGAGCAGGCGCTGGTGCTCGACCTGCTCAAGGACGCGCGCGGCCGGACGGCCGGCGTGACGCTGCACGTCATGGGCGAGGGAGCCCGTGACGGCGTGGGCGCCGTGCGCGCGCCCGCCGTCGTGCTCGCCACCGGCGGCATGGGCCAGATCTACTCCTCCACGACCAACCCGCTCGTCTCCACCGGTGACGGCGTGGCGCTCGCGCTGCGGGCCGGCGCCGTGGTGCGGGACCTGGAGTTCGTCCAGTTCCACCCCACCGTGCTCTGGCTCGGCAAGGGGGCGACCGGTCAGCAGCCGTTGATCTCGGAGGCGGTCAGGGGCGAGGGCGCCTTCCTCGTCGACCACGAGGGCGACCGGTTCATGACCGGCGTGCACGAGCTGGCGGACCTGGCGCCCAGGGACGTGGTGGCCAAGGCGATCATGCGGACGATGCGCGAGAAGGAACGCGACCACGTCCTGCTCGACTGCCGCCACTTCGGCGAGGACAAGTGGCGGACCAGGTTCCCCACCATCTACGCCGTCTGCCGTGAGCACGGCATCGACCCGGTGACCCAGCCGATCCCGGTGGCGCCGGCGGCCCACTACGCCAGCGGCGGAGTCCGTACCGACCTGCGTGGCCGTACGTCCATCGACGGCCTGTACGCGTGCGGTGAGGTCGCCTGCACGGGGGTGCACGGCGCGAACCGGCTGGCCTCCAACTCGCTGCTCGAAGGGCTGGTCTTCGCCGAGCGGATCGCCGACGACATCCATCACCTGCGGAGCGCGCCCGGCGAGCCGGTGGCGTCCCAGGCGCCCACGGGCCTGGCGGACCCGCGGGTGCGGGGCCGGATCCAGTCCCACATGAGCACCGGGGCGGGCGTGCTGCGCAGTCACGCCTCGCTCGCGGCCACGGCACAGGCGCTGCGCGACGCCCGCTGGACTCCGGTCCAGGTGGCCGCCTGCACCGAGTCGTGGGAGGCGACGAACCTGCTCACCGTCGCCACCGTGCTCACCGGCGTGGCGGCGGCCAGGCAGGAGACCCGTGGCTCGCACTGGCGTGAGGACTTCCCCGACCGCGACGACGACGAATGGCTGGGTCACCTGGACGTGACCCTGACCGAGGAGGGCCCGCAGATGACCTACACGCCGCACGGTGACGCGATGCCGAACCGCCTGGCCCAGGAGCTCACCGCCGCCGGTCTGGACCCGGCCGGCGTCGACGCGGTGATCGACCGGGCGCTGGCTGAGGACCTGCAGGAGGCCGGTGACGTCACGAGCCTGGCGACGATCCCGGCGGGGCAGCGTTCGGTGGGGGACCTGGTGGCTCGCGCCGACGGCGTGGTGGCCGGCCTGGCGGTGGCCGAGGCGGTCTTCGTACGGCTGGGTGCGACCCGTACGGAACGGAAGGCCAAGGACGGCGAGCGGGTGCGCCGGGGCGAGGTGCTGATGACCGTCGAGGGGCCCGCCAGGGCCCTGCTGACGGCGGAGCGCACCGCGCTGAACCTGGTCACGCACCTGTCCGGCATCGCCACGCTGACCGGCAGGTGGGTGGAGGCGATCAGCGGCACGACCGCACGGGTGCGGGACAGCCGCAAGACGCTGCCGGGGCTGCGGGCGCTGGAGAAGTACGCGGTGCGCTGCGGCGGTGGCGTCAACCACCGCATGTCGCTGTCGGACGCGGCACTCATCAAGGACAACCACGTGGTGGCCGCGGGAGGCGTCGCCGAGGCGTTCCTGGCGGTGCGCGAGCGCTACCCGGACCTGCCGATCGAGGTCGAGGTGGACAGCGTCGAGCAGCTGGAGGCGGTGCTCGCGGAGGGGGCCGAGGTCGTCCTGCTGGACAACTTCACGGTCGAAGAGACCGTACATGCCGTGCAAATCGCGAAAAATAGTGCGAAAAGCACGGTTGCTCTTGAAGCCAGCGGGGGATTGACCTTGGAATTGGCACGTGATGTGGCTGAGACTGGCGTTGACTACCTTGCGGTCGGAGCGCTCACCCACTCGGCGCCGGCCCTTGACGTCGCACTGGATCTACGGGGGTAATCGATGCTGCTCACGATCGACGTCGGCAACACGCACACGGTGCTCGGCCTCTTCGACGGCGAGGACGTCATCGAGCACTGGCGGCTGGCGACCGACGCCCGCCGCACCGCCGACGAGATCGCGGTCGTCCTCCAGGGTCTGCTCGGCCAGTCGCCGCTGCTCAAGGGGGCCGACGTAGGCGGCATCGCCATCTGCTCCACCGTGCCCAGCGTCCTCAACGAGATGCGCGAGATGTGCCGCCGCTACTACGGCGACGTCACGGCGGTGATCGTCGAGCCCGGCGTGCGCACCGGCGTGCCCGTACGGATGGACAATCCCAAGGAGGTGGGCAGCGACCGCATCGTGAACGCGCTGGCCGCCATCGACCAGTACGGCGGCCCGTGCATCATCGTCGACTTCGGCACCGCCACCTCCTTCGACGCGGTGTCCGCCAAGGGCGAGTACGTCGGCGCGGTCACCGCCCCCGGCATCGAGATCTCCGTCGACGCCCTCGCCGCGGCCGGCGCGCAACTGCACAAGGTGGAGCTGGTCAGGCCGCGCTCGGTGATCGCCAAGAACACTGTGGAGGCGCTCCAGGCGGGCATCATCTACGGCTTCGCCGGCCAGGTGGACGGCATCGTCGAGCGGATGGCCGCCGAGCTGGCCGAGGACCCCGACGAGGTGACCGTGGTGGCCACCGGCGGGCACGCGGCGCTGGTGGTGGGCGAGTCCCGCTCCATCGACGTGCACGAGCCGTGGCTGACCCTCATCGGCCTGCGCCTCGTCTACGCCCGCAATACCGCTTAGGACGAGCGGCCCCCTGCTCGGGAAGGGGACCGCTCGTGTGTCATTGGTAACCGGGAGCTCTTGCGACGCCCCTGCAGGGAGCCGACGACGGCTTGCAGGTGGCCGTATCCCCTACCCTTTGGTGGTGTGAGCGAAGAACTTCCCGAGCAGATGCGCATCCGGAGGGAGAAGCTCGACCGCCTCCGCAGTCAGGGCGTCGATCCCTACCCGGTCAACTTCCCCCGTACGGCCACCAACGCCGAGGTGAGGGAGAAATACCAGAGCCTCGAACCCGACGCCGCGACGGGCGACAGGGTCGGGGTGGCGGGGCGCGTCATGCTCAACCGCGTGGGCGGCAAGCTCTGCTTCGCCACGCTTCGCGACGGCAGCGGCGACCTGCAGGTCATGATCTCCCTCGACAAGGTCGGCGAGGAGTCCCTGGCCGCCTGGAAGCACGACGTCGACCTGGGCGACCACGTGGGCGTCGAGGGCGAGGTGATCACCTCCCGCCGCGGCGAGCTGTCGATCCTGGCGGACAGCTGGCAGATCACCGCCAAGTGCCTGCGCCCGCTGCCGGAGAAGCACGTCGGCCTCACCGACCCCGAGGCGCGGGTGCGCCAGCGTTACGTCGACCTCATCGTCAACGACGAGGCCCGCGAGATGGCCCGGATCCGCAGCGCCACCGTGCGCGCGGTGCGCGACTTCTGGCACGAGGAGGGCTACCTCGAGGTCGAGACGCCGATGCTGCAGCCCATCCACGGGGGCGCCGCCGCCCGGCCCTTCAAGACCCACATCAACGCCTACGACATGGAGCTCTACCTCCGCATCGCCATCGAGCTCTACCTCAAGCGGCTGGTCGTAGGCGGCATCGAGAAGGTCTTCGAGATCAACCGCAACTTCCGCAACGAGGGCGCGGACTCCACGCACAACCCCGAGTTCACCATGATCGAGGCCTACGGCACCTACCTCGACTACAACGACATGGCGGACCTGACCCAGCGGATGTACCAGAAGGCCGTGGTCGCCGCGCTGGGCACCTCCGTGGTGGTGCACGACGGCGTCGAGGTCGACCTGGGCATCCCCGAGTGGCCCAGGATCAGGCTGTACGACGCGGTGTCGGAGGCGGTGGGCGAGGAGCTCACCACCGAGACCCCGCTGGAGCGGGTCCGCGCGCTCGCCGACAAGCACGACGTCCACTGGGACGCCAAGTGGGGACAGGGCAAGCTGGTCCAGGAGCTGTTCGAGGAGCTCGTGGAGCACACCCTGATCCAGCCCACGTTCGTCATGGACTACCCGCTGGAGACCTCCCCGCTGACCCGCCAGCACCGCGACAACCCGATGCTGACGGAGAAGTGGGACCTGATCGGGTTCGGCACCGAGCTGGGCACCGCCTACTCCGAGCTCATCGACCCGATCGAGCAGCGCCGCCGCCTGGTGGAGCAGTCCCTGCTGGCCGCGGGCGGCGACCCGGAGGCCATGCAGCTCGACGAGGACTTCCTGCAGGCCCTGGAGTACGCGATGCCGCCGACGGGTGGCATGGGCGCCGGCATCGACCGCATGGTCATGGCGTTCACCGGCCGTAACATCCGCGAGACGATCTTGTTCCCGCTGGTGAGACCGACCGGCTGAGCGGGCTCTTTCCGGCAGCGGCTCCGCCGTCCGCGCGGGACGGCGGAGCGAAGCTGCGCAGGTGTCACCACCGCGATCATTGCGCCCCGATATTTGCCGACATATAGCGAGTACTTCAGCTGCGGCGAGGCGCGTCAAGTCATGCCGATCTCGTGCTTGACGACCTTTCCCGCATGCGTTTACCGTCTGGCGGGACGAGCAGCCTCACTCGGATCAATGACGTCTCCGAGTCGTGCTGTTGGGAGGGAGGGCTCCCGATGAATGTGCTCACTGAAGGCGTTGAGCTCAGCCATGCCGATCTGGCATTGCTGGCCGAGCTCGCCAAGGGGGTAACGGTGGATCGGGTGGGACGGCGCTTGGACATCAGCGGGCGGACGGTGCGCCGAAGACTGCGGGGGATCTGCGACCGCATCGGCGTGGCCACCGCGATCGAGGCGGTGGCCTGGGCGGCACGCCGGCAGCTGATCTAGCCCGCGAGGTGATCCAGCGCGAGGTGATCTAGTCAGCGATGCGCACGGCTCCGGCGTAGGGGCGCCGGTCGAGCGACGCGATCCGCACCACGTCACCGGTCCGCGGCGCGTGCACCATCATGCCGCCGCCCAGATAGATGCCCACGTGGTGCAGGTCGCTGTAGAAGAAGACCAGGTCGCCGGGGCGCAGCTCCTCCTTGGGGATGTGCCTGCCGGCGGTCCACTGGTCACCGGTGTAGTGCGGCAGCGAGATCCCCACGCGCTGGTAGGCCGCCATCACCAGGCCCGAGCAGTCGTAGCCGCGTGGGCCCTCGGCGCCCCAGATGTAGGGCTTGAGCTGCTGGGTGAGCGCCCACTGCGCGGCCTGCGCGGCCTTGCCTGAGCCGGGGATGGGCAGGCTGACGCGGGTGGCGGGGGTGCCCGGGCGGCCGGCCTCGCCGAGCGCGCGCTTGAAGAGGCTGCTCTCCACCTTGGCGACCATCTTGACGATCTTGTCGCGCTTGGTGTCGAGATCCTTGACGATCTCCGTCACCTCGTCGATGCGCGCCTTGGCGCCCGCTCTGGCCCGCTCGGCCGCCTTCATGGCCTTGGTGAGCTGGACCACCTCCTCGCCCTGCTGCTGCTGGAGCGCGTAGGTGGTGGCGGCCCGGTCGAGGTAGTTCTCGGGGTCCATCGAGCCGGCGAAGGTCAGGGCGTTGCCGAGCCCGCCGGTGATGTACTCGTTCTGCGCGAGCACCATCGCCTTGGAGCGCTTGGCGGTCAGCTCGGCCTCACTGACGGCCAGCGTCCTCTTGGCGCTCTGCGCGGACTTCTGGGCCGCCTTGAGCTTCACGCGCTGCCCGTTGTAGTTCTCGGTCAGCGTCTCGATCTCGACGTGCATCTCCTCGACCTGCTTGGAGAGCTGCTTGAGCGAGGGCTTCGGGTCGGCGGCGGCGGAGCCGGGCGGGCCGGCCATGAGCAGGGCGGCGACCGTCACGCCGACAACGCCGAGCTGGAGGACCCGTTTCTCCTTGGTCCCGCTGCGCTTCACCGACCGAGCTCCTTCCATCGACGCCTACCGGGTTAGCTGACGGGTTCGGGCCGGAAGCAGCCCTACCGAGCCGAAACTCGGATTCACCCCTGGTGGTGCTGTGCGGGCACCACTTGTGGTTCCCCGGCTCCCCTGCGGGGATTGGGCGCGTCCCGTACGAGAATCGCGGGGGACATCGTCGCTGGACACTAATGCACTCCAGGTTCCTGCTCAACCGGAACTGCAGAGTCTGTAGAGGTTTCACAACCGAAGGGTCACAAGGTGATCTCGTGGCACCCCGTACAGAAAAGGATTTATGTCCCCTTTGCCCTAGGTTCGTCGGGGGATGGGACTGTAGGAACCGTGCAAATCCGAGCGTGCTCACCCGAACACGAGAGGTCACAGGATGGGGCAGAGGTGAGAGTTAGGGCTGAGCCGTAATGACATCTGTACGCTGGATGTCCATGGAGCAGGTCGCCGAACTCACGGTCCCAGAGACAGAGGTCGTCGTCCGGCGCGCCAGGACCCCGGACGTCCGGACCATCAAGCTCCTGGTCGACACCTATGCCGGCGCCGGACATCGCTTGCTGGAGAAGGCGACCGTCACCCTGTACGAAGACGTGCAGGAGTTCTGGGTGGCCGAGCGCGGCGGCGAGGTCGTCGGCTGCGGCGCCCTGCACGTGCTCTGGGAGGACCTGGCGGAGATCCGCACGGTCGCCGTCCACCCTGAGGCCCGGGGCCTGGGCATCGGCCACCGGATCGTCTCGGCTCTCCTCAGCACCGCCAGGGAACTGGAGCTGCAGCGCGTGTTCTGCCTCACCTTCGAGGTCGATTTCTTCGCCCGGCACGGGTTCCGTACCATCCAGGGCACCCCGGTCTCACCTGAGGTCTATGCCGAGCTGCTGGCCTCCTACGACGAAGGTGTGGCCGAGTTCCTGGACCTGGAGCACGTCAAGCCGAACACCCTGGGCAACACGCGTATGCTGCTCCACCTGGCGTCGGGTGACGAGGTCCTTGACTGACAGGAAAGGTGATTGTTGATACCTATGTCGATACCTTGGGCCAGGACAGGCATGTGCCCTGACACGTGCCACATGCGCACTCGAAGCGAGGTGACACGGTGAGCACAGGACAGCCGCCGTATCCTCAGGACAACTCCGGCGACAACCCGCCGTACGGACATCCTGAATACGGGCAGAACACGGGACGCCAGCAGGGCGAGCCCGACCCCGACGTGACCATCGTCGGTTACCGGGCCGACGACGCCTATGGCCAGCAGCCCCAGTACGGGCAACAGCAGCAGCAGGGCTACGGCCAGCAGCCGCAGTACGGGCAGCAGGGCTATGGCCAGCAGCAGCCTGACTACGGGCAGCAGCAGGGCTACGGGCAGCAGCAGCCGTCGGGTCAGCAGGGTTATGGGCAGCCGCAGGGTTATGGCCAGCAGCCGCCTTCCGGGCAGCAGGGTTATGGTCAGCAGCCGCAGTACGGGCAGCCTGACTACGGCCAGCAGCCGGCCTCTCAGCCGGACTATGGCCAGCAGCAGGCCTACGGCCAGCAGGGCTACGCACAGCAGCCCCAGCCGGATTACGGCCAGCAGCAGGGCTACGGTCAGCAGCAGCCGTCGGGTCAGCAGGGTTATGGGCAGCCGCAGGGCTATGGCCAGCAGCCGCCTTCCGGGCAGCAGGGTTATGGTCAGCAGCCGCAGTACGGGCAGCCTGACTACGGCCAGCAGCCGGCCTCTCAGCCTGACTACGGGCAGCAGCAGGCCTACGGCCAGCAGGGCTACGCACAGCAGCCCCAGTACGGTCAGCAGCCGCAGTACGGCCAGCAGGGCTACGGGCAGCCGGCGCAGGCCGGTTACGGTCAGCAGCCCTACGGACAGGCGTACGGCAAGCCGGTCGGGGTGCAGCCGCCCGGTGCTCCGGCGCCGCTGGCGGAGTGGTGGCAGCGTCTGGTGGCCCGTCTGATCGACGGCGTCATCTTCGGCATCATCTCCTTCCTGGTGTCCCTCGTCATCACCGCCCTGTTCGTCGCGAGCTACAGCTCGGTCACCGGCGCCACGAGCGGCTTCGTGGGCGCCTCCTCCTTCCTCGCGGGGCTCATCCAGTACCTCCTCCTGGCGGCGCTGTACGTGGCCTACGAGTTCTTCATGACCAAGATGAACGGGCAGACGCTCGGCAAGATGGTGATGGGGATCAAGGTCGTCCCGGTGGGGCAGGCGCTGCCGCCCGGCGGGCTGCCGACCGACCTGGCGCTGAAGCGTGCGGGTGGCACCTGGGGCGGTTACGTGCTCGGCATCGTCCCGCTGGTCGGCCCGTTGCTCGGCGTGATCGCCGTGGGTGTGAACGCCGCCTCCCAGCTCTGGGACAAGCCGCTGCAGCAGACGTTCGCCGACAAGTTCGCCGGCACCGTGGTGGTGAAGATCAAGTAACCCAGACCACGTGAAACAGGGGCCGGCATCCCGTCGGCCCCTGTTTTGTGCCTCGATCCGGTACCAGAATGGGCCCTGCGGGGCTCTGACAGGCCTGCGATGGGGTGAGGTGAGGTTATGGCCGGGACACCGCCGCAGGTGGACCTGATGCCCGCTGAATGGTGGGAACGACTCGTCGCCAGGCTCATTGAAGCGCTCGTCTTCGGCGTCTTCTATTACATTCTGTTCATTGCGCTCTGGGGCATCTTCCGAACTGTCGGGGTTCTGGACGCGTTCGAGGGACGTTTGCCCGGGGTGTTCGCTTGGGTGCTCGCGGGGCTGGCATATACGGCCTACGACTGGCGTCAACTTTCCCGAGGCGGGCGCACGTTCGGGAAGGCGATCATGAAGATTCGGGTTGCGCCGGGCGACCTTCCGCCGCGTGAGCGGCTCAAACGAGCCCTGCTCTATCCGGCGCCCGCTATGGTGATGGGCATTCCGGTGGTCAATCTGCTGGCCGGAATGTTCGTGTTCGGCGTCGGTCTGCTCATCTTGATCGACAAGCCACTCCAGCGTGGGCCGCATGACAGACTCGCGGGAACGCTGGTGGTCAAAGATCTTCGTTGAGCCACTCGTACCTGGCTCGATGGCTTTTCACAAAATTTTCCGCTTGATCCGGTAAGGAGCCTGGAGAGACTGGCATTAGGCTATGGACGTCCGGGTTGCCGGATGTTGGTGCCCCCTGCCGGGCTGTGGGCATCGGTGTGCCGCTATGGTCGGGTGCGGGCGGTGCTCTCACCTTGGGTGACATGAGGGCCGGGTGGCCCCAGCTCTCCCGCGACGTGTGTATAAACGCCCCTGAAACCCCGGTCCGCTGTGGAGACGAGGACGAATGCAAGCCGTAACAGACGTATTGTCGGCGCTCATCCCACCTGTCGTCGTGGGCGGCGCCTTCATCTTTGGCGTGGTGAAGTTGGTGCGCTCCGAGGGCGCCGGACGGCGTCCAAACCGCCAGGATCAGGCCGAGAACCACAACTGATCAGCGGCTCAGCGAATCACTGCAGCTCTGAATTGTCTTAACGCCTTTCCGGGTATATGTTTGGCTCAGGCGAATGAAACAATGCTCCGGGAAAGGATTGCGTAGATGGCCAAGCAGATCCAGGAGATTCTCATCGATGACCTCGATGGGGGCGAGGCCAATGAGACGGTCAGCTTCGCTATTGACGGCTCCACCTATGAGATTGACCTCAGCGACCTTAACGCCAAGAAGCTGAGGGACTCCCTCACGCCTTTCGTGCAGCACGCTCGCCGGGCAGGTGCCGTATCGACGCGCCGTCGCGGACGCGGCGGGCAGCGTGCGATGAGCCGCGAGAAGAGCGCTGAGATCCGGCAGTGGGCCAAGGCCCATGGACTGCCGGTCAGCGAGCGAGGCCGTATCGCCTCCACCGTCGTAGAGAAGTACGAGGCGGCCCACTAAGGAGCCGACTCACCGACCATGCGCTTATGCCGATCGCCTAGGACCCCGGCGACCGCCATAAGCGCATGATCATTTTGGGGCAAATCTCAAATAGTGGACGTTTCCCGGGTTGATCTTCTGATTCTTCGGCATTTGGGCCGGTGTTTCCCGACGGTGCGGTGCGGGCCGTGGGCGAATGGGCGGCATTTGTTGATCTGCTGCCTGGAGCCCCCACCTTTCCCCGCCTGACATCCTGACGCTCCCGCTTCCTCGGCCGGCCGTGCCGGGGTGGCGGGATTCGGCGTTATGCCGGCACGCCGATCTTCTCGGTGATCGCGTTATGGCGCGCGTGGTGATCCGGTTCGTGGAAGAAGTCCGGCATGGAAGCGTTCCCACGCGGCGTTCTCCCGGCGTGTCGCGACGGATTGTTTCACGTGAAGCCGTTCAGGCGCACCGCCACCCCAAGAGGCTCGCGACGTCACTCGTCCGCGCTCATTACCTCCCGCCCGTTTAGGCGCACGTTCCCCCGGCCCCCGTACGCGGCGATCCTGAAAGCCGCGCCCAAGCCCGTACGCGGCGGTCCTGAAAGCCGCGCCCAAGCCCGTACGCGGCGGTCCTGAAAGCCACGCCCAAGTCCCTACGTGGCGGTCCGGAAATCCGCTCCCCGGCCCGTACGCGGCGGTCCTGTATCCACCCCCCGGCCCCCGTACGCGGCGATCCTGAAATCCACGCCCGGCCTGTGCGCGGGCGGTCCCGTAATCCACACCCCTCGTCTGTACGCGAGCGGTCCGCCAATCCACCCGCCCCTGTACGCGAGCGGTCCGCTAATCCACTGCACCTGTAGGCGGGTGGTCCGGTAATCAACCCCCTGGCCTGAACGCTGAGGTCCTGTAATCCAGGCCAACGCGCGGCCCGGTACGCCGCCGGGGCGCCACCGGTAACGATCCTGACCGGACCCTCCGCGATTACGCCCTGGGTGATACGTTGCACGGCCGCTTGGCCTGCGTTTGCACCAGCACATACGATGACCGGGTAAGAGTTACGGACGCGGCGCGTAGATGAGTGGGCGAAGGCGGCCCTGGGCCGGCCCGCCACGGCGTCCGACAGTGGATCCGTGCCGATCTGCCCGCGCCGTCACCGAGGTATTAGACCCACTTCAGGCGAGCGCCCTAAACATCGTTCGCTTGCGGCGTATCGGGAACACGTCACCCCCGAACGGTAGTTGGATAGAGGGTGAAGGCCCTGCTCTCGGGGAACGTGTCTGCTATAGAGCGTGTCAGCGGCAGAGGGCAAGGTTTGCCGAGCCAGGGCTAGCATGCGGGATGACGGGACCGGATTAACCGGCCTGACTGACCGCTCTGTGAGGAGCGACGAGATGTTCGAGAGGTTCACCGACCGAGCGAGGCGTGTTGTCGTCTTGGCCCAAGAAGAGGCCAGGATGCTCAACCACAACTACATCGGCACTGAGCACATTCTTCTTGGGTTGATCCACGAAGGTGAGGGCGTAGCCGCCAAGGCTCTGGAGAGCCTGGGCATCAGCCTTGAGGGTGTGCGTCAGCAGGTCGAGGAGATCATCGGCCAGGGCCAGTCGGCTCCGTCGGGGCACATTCCGTTCACCCCGCGGGCCAAGAAGGTCCTCGAGCTGTCGCTCCGTGAGGCTTTGCAGCTGGGCCACAACTACATCGGCACCGAGCACATCCTGCTCGGGCTCATCCGTGAGGGTGAGGGTGTGGCCGCCCAGGTGCTGGTCAAGCTTGGAGCCGATCTCAACCGTGTGCGGCAGCAGGTCATCCAGTTGCTCCACGGTTACCAGGGCAAGGAGCCGGCCGCCGCGGGTGGCCCGCAGGAGTCGGCCCCGTCGACCTCCCTGGTGCTCGACCAGTTCGGCCGCAACCTGACCCAGGCCGCCCGCGAGGGCAAGCTGGATCCGGTCATCGGCCGTGAGAAGGAGATCGAGCGGGTCATGCAGGTCCTCTCCCGGAGGACCAAGAACAACCCGGTGCTGATCGGCGAGCCCGGCGTCGGCAAGACCGCCGTCGTCGAGGGCCTGTCGCAGAAGATCGTCAGGGGCGAGGTGCCCGAGACGCTGAAGGACAAGCAGCTCTACACGCTTGACCTTGGTGCTCTGGTCGCCGGCTCGCGCTACCGCGGTGATTTCGAGGAGCGCCTGAAGAAGGTGCTCAAGGAGATCCGCACGCGCGGCGACATCATCCTGTTCATCGACGAGCTGCACACGCTCGTGGGTGCGGGCGCCGCGGAGGGCGCGATCGACGCCGCCAGCATCCTCAAGCCGATGCTGGCCCGCGGTGAGCTGCAGACCATCGGCGCCACCACGCTCGACGAATACCGCAAGTACCTCGAGAAGGACGCGGCGCTCGAGCGCCGGTTCCAGCCGATCCAGGTGGCCGAGCCCTCGCTCAGCCACACGATCGAGATCCTCAAGGGTCTGCGCGACCGTTACGAGGCGCACCACCGGGTCTCCATCACCGATGGCGCGCTGGTCGCCGCCGCGCAGCTGGCCGACCGCTACATCAGCGACCGTTACCTTCCCGACAAGGCGATCGACCTCATCGACGAGGCCGGTTCCCGGATGCGCATCCGCCGGATGACCGCTCCGCCGGACCTGCGCGAGTACGACGAGAAGATCGCCAACGTCCGTCGCGACAAGGAGTCCGCGATCGACGCGCAGGACTTCGAGAAGGCGGCTGCCCTCCGTGACCAGGAGAAGCAGCTCCAGCTCAAGCGCGAGCGGCGGGAGAAGGAGTGGAAGGCCGGCGACATGGACGTCGTGGCCGAGGTCACCGAGGAGCTCATCGCTGAGGTCCTGGCGACGGCCACCGGCATCCCGGTCTTCAAGCTGACCGAGGAGGAGTCGCAGCGCCTGCTCCGCATGGAGGACGAGCTCCACAAGCGGATCATCGGCCAGGACGACGCCATCAAGGGCCTGTCGCGGTCCATCCGGCGCACCCGCGCCGGTCTGAAGGACCCGCGGCGTCCCGGCGGCTCGTTCATCTTCGCCGGCCCGTCCGGTGTCGGTAAGACCGAGCTGTCCAAGGCTCTGGCGGAGTTCCTCTTCGGTGACGAAGACGCTCTGATCAGCCTCGACATGTCGGAGTTCATGGAGAAGCACACCGTCTCCAGGCTGTTCGGCTCGCCTCCCGGCTACGTCGGCTACGAAGAGGGCGGTCAGCTCACCGAGAAGGTGCGGCGCAAGCCGTTCTCCGTGGTCCTGTTCGACGAGATCGAGAAGGCCCACCCCGACATCTTCAACTCGCTGCTGCAGATCCTGGAAGACGGTCGCCTGACCGACGCCCAGGGCCGGGTGGTCGACTTCAAGAACACGGTCATCATCATGACCACCAACCTCGGCACCCGGGACATCTCCAAGGGCATCGGGGTCGGGTTCGCGAAGTCCAACGACGCCGACTCCAACTACGACCGGATGAAGTCGAAGGTCCAGGAAGAGCTCAAGCAGCACTTCCGGCCCGAGTTCCTCAACCGTGTCGACGACATCGTGGTCTTCCACCAGCTGACGCCGAACGAGATCATCAAGATCGTGGATCTGATGCTCGCCCAGGTGGACGCTCGCCTGAAGGACCGCGACATGGGGCTCGACGTCTCGCCCGACGCCAAGCAGCTGCTGGCCGACCGCGGTTACGACCCGGTCATGGGTGCGCGGCCGCTGCGCCGTACCATCCAGCGCGAGCTTGAGGACTCCCTGTCGGAGAAGATCCTCTACGGCGAGCTCCGTCCGGGGCAGGTCGTCAAGGTCACGATCGAGGGCGAGGGCGACAACGCCAAGTTCCTCTTCGTGGGCGAGGACGTCCCGGTGGTTCCCGACTCGGCCGCGGCGATCGCCGGTTCGATCCAGAGCTGACGGTCCGAGCGCCAAGGCGCAGAAACCCCTCGTGGTCAACACGAGGGGTTTTCTGCTGTCCGGGGGCGGTGCCTGCCATCTCACAGCGGCCGTTGCCGAATTGTTGGCAGTACGGCTGTACGCGCCACCGAAAGTAGTACTACACTGCGTAGAGCTTCGCCAAGTCCTGTCCAAGCCAGCCGCAAGAGTGCGCTTTTACGGTGGGGACTGCTCCCGGGGGAGTAGTACGAAATCAACTCAGGGCGGACGCGTGCGCCACCCGTGGGCAGCCATGCTCAACAGGGTCCGCACGAGCCTCAAGCGGGCGAGGGGACAACCAATGCAAGCCGTGGAGGACACCGATGCGCCTGCGTCACGTTGACGGAACGCTCGTTCACCTCGCCTACAACGCAGGCGTTCACCCCGCTGAGGACCTGGAGAACCTGATCGCCCACCTGACCCGCTACGCCGTGCCGGTGCGCAAGCGGCTCGGCGTGGACCGGATGGGCGTCGGCCTGTGGCTGTCGCCCACCGTGGCCGACCACCTCACCGCCGACCGCATCGAGCTGGTACGGCTGCGCCGCTCGCTGGAGGAGCGCGGCCTGGAGGTCGTCAGCCTCAACGGCACCGGCGGCCGCAACCAGGAGGTGCCGGGCCCCGACTGGGCCAAGCCGGAGCGCTACCGGTACACGATGGCGCTGGCCAAGATCCTGGCGTTCCTGCTGCCGGAGGACGTACGGTTCGGCAGCATTTCCACCATACCGATCGGCTGGCGTCGTGACTGGCCCGCCGACCTCCACTCCATCGCCACCCGGCGGCTGGAGCGGCTGGCCCGCGAGCTGCGCGGCATCTACAGCGTCACCGGCAAGACCATCAGGGTCGGCTTCGAGCCGTGGCCCGGTTGCGTGCTGGAGACGACCGAGCAGGCGCTGGAGCGCGTGGGCGGCATCGACTCCGAGCACCTGGGTGTCTGCCTGGACGCCTGTCACCTCGCCTGCGGCTCCGAGGAGCCCGGTCAGGCCCTGCGCGGCCTGGCCAAGGGCGGTGCGCCGGTGGTCAAGCTGGGCCACGTCCACAACCACGCCGGCGACACGCTCAACACCGGAGCCGTGCTCCACGACACGCTCACGGCGATGCTGGCCGGCGCGGTGAACGGCAGCGCCCACATCGAGGTCGAGACGCACAACCTGATGGTTCCTGGCCGTGCCAAGGGCCCCGGCGCCCTGGTGTCGCTCCTGGCCCAGGAGCTCGACTGGGCCCGCACCAACCTCAGCAGCCTGGGCCTTCAGCTGGCCGCCTGACGCCCGGTCACAGGGTGCCGAACCAGCCGGGCGTGTCGAGCCGCCAGAGGGTGGCGGGGGTCATCTTGCGGAGGTCGGCCTCCAGGGCGTGGAGGCGGTCCTCGCCCAGCTCGGCGGCCCAGTTGGCGCGCAGCTCGTCGAAGATGCGGGCGGAGCGGGCGAGGGCGTCCAGGCCGTAGGGGGTCAGGCGGACGAGCTTGCGTCTGGTGTCGTCGGGGTCGGGGGTGCGCTGGACGTAGCCGATCCTTTCCAGGGTCTCGATGGTCTTGCCCGCCGCCTGCTTGGTGACGCCGAGGATGCGGCCGAGTTCGACGGCCGTCGTGCCGTGGGGGCCGATGGCCTGCATGACGAAGCCGTACATGGGGCGGATGCCGGGGTGTCCCTGGCGGCCGAGCTCGGCGTGGAGCTCGTCGATCAGGACGCGGAAGGCCATGAGGAGGCGCAGGGGCAGCTCGAAGCCGGGGGACTCGCTTGACACGATAGACAACCTGGTTCACTATCTAGACAACAACATTGTCTATCTTAGTGGAGGACGGCATGACTGTCATTCGTGACGCGCAGGCCCGCCGGATCGAGACTCCCAACGGCGTCATGACCACCCTGGCCTCGCCCACCCAGGGCGAGGCCGGACAGTCGGTGTGGCGGGTGGACGCCCTGCCGGGGATGGCGGGGCCGCTGCACGCCTTCGACCGCGAGTCGGTGTGGACCTGGCTGGACGGTGCGTGTGCCGTGCAGGTGGGACGCGAACGGTTCGAGGTGGCCGCGGGGGACACCCTGGTGCTCGCGGCGGACGTGTTGCGGCAGCTGTTCGCGGACGCCGAGCGCGGCTTCACCGCGATCGTGGCCGCTCCCGCCGGGGTGCAGGTCTACAACCCGGGCGGCCTCGTGGCCGACGGCGCCTGTGACCTGGTCCCCGAAGGGACCGAGCGGATGCCGCTGCCCTGGGCGTGCTGACCGTGGCGGGACCTGCCGCCGCTCTCAGGCGTGAGGGAGGCGGTAGGTGCCGTCGTCCAGGTGCTCGGCGAGGCCGTCGGTGATGAGGCCGTCGAGGGCGCGTTCGCGCTGTACGGGCTCGTCCCACACCGCGTCGAGTGCCGCCTTCGGCACCGGGCCGTGCGCCGAGCGCAGCACCGCCAGCAGACGGCCCCGGCACTGGCGGTCGGTGCCCGCGTACGTCTGACCCTTGCGCGCCGGGCCCGCGTGCGGAGGCTTGCCGGCCAGGCGCCACGCACATGTCCCGGCGATCGGGCAGTCGGCGCATCGCGGGCTGCGGGCCGTACAGACCAGGGCGCCCAGCTCCATCACGGCGACTCCCCAGCGAGCGGCGCCGAGCTCCGGCAGGAGCGCCTCGGCCAACCGGCGCTCGGCGGCCGACGTGGCGGTGGGGGGATACTCCTCGGCCCGCACCGCGCGCGCGAACACCCGGCGGACGTTGGTGTCCAGCACCGCGTGCCGTCCGCCGTAGGCGAAGCTGGCGACGGCGGCGGCGGTGTAGTCGCCGATGCCGGGCAGGCCCAGCAGCGTCGCGTGGTCCGACGGCACCTGACCGTCGTGCTCGGCCACGATGGCCTTGGCGCAGGCGTGCAGCCGCAGCGCCCGGCGTGGGTAGCCGAGCCTGCCCCAATGGCGGACGGCCTCACCGGGAGGCTCGGCCGCCAGCGCCTTGGGAGTGGGCCAGCGCGCCATCCATTCGAGCCACACCGGCAGCACTCTGGCGACCGGGGTCTGCTGCAGCATGATCTCGCTGACGAGCACGCCCCAGGGGGTCGAATCGCCGGCACGCCAAGGGAGTTCCCGGGCGTTGTTTTCGTACCACTCCAGAATGGGAAGGTGTAGGGGTTTCGGCTCAAGCACGCGCCCTAGCGTATGTGGAGATGGCAAGGGGCGGCGTGTCGTCACGCTGAGTGGCCGGGCGATTAAACATGCTGTGCTCGTGACTCCTCCGCTCCCTGAAGAGAGCGGCTTCTCGCTAAGCCGCTTCCGCAGCCTGGCGACGGGCAAGCCCTGCCCCAAGGATGTTGATCGCCGCGTGCAGCGCGGCGAGGCGGTCCACCGCCTTGCGCCGCCGCTGGGAGCCCCGCTTCTTGCGGGCCAGGTCGCGCTGCCCCGCCACGAGACGGCCGGCCGTGGCCGCGAGGTGCTGCGGATTGGCCACCTGGCCGCCGTCGGAGGTAATGACGAGCGAGGCGACACCCAGGTCGATCCCGGCGACCGCGCCCGTGGCGGGCAGCGGTTCGGCGGACACCTCATCGCACGACAGGATTACGTACCAGCGGGAGCCTTCCCGCTTCACACTGATCGTCTTGACGGTGCCGGACACGCGGCGGTGCTGGTGGACCCGCATGTGTGCGATGCCCTGAAGTCGTACGTAGGTCGTGGTCGGGTGCTCAGGCTGGGAGTCCCACCGGCAGCCGTCGCCGTCCTTCGGCCACTCGACGCTGTCGAACCAGCCGCGCCCCTTGAACCGGGGGAAGCCTGGCGTGCGCCCGGACTTGACGCGCTCGAAGAACGCAGCGAACGCCTTGTCCAGACGGCGCAGCGTGGCCTGCTGGGAGGAGAACGACCACCGGCCCTGCCCGTCGGGGTCATCGCCCCGGATGTGTTTCAGCTCGGCGGACTGGTCGCCGTACCGGATGCTCACGCCTGCGTTGTAGAGCTGCCGGTGGTCCTCCAGACACGCCGCGAGCGCCGCAACCTGCCGGGCGGTGGGACGCAGCAGGAACTTCAACGACCTGCGCACACCCACCTCCCATCACGCTCGGTAACGGAAGCGCCACGATATCGGCCGGCACCGACAAAACCCGGAAGGACATCCATGATGCGCGAACCTGACAGGCCAGGGCACGCTCGGGCCTTGACGGCCCTCCCGCTCCCGATTCACCCATCGCCTCAAGGCGGCGGTCCCCTCGGGAGGCACTGATGGACCCGGATACGATGCCTGGCGACCCTGGATTCGGAGGCGACGTCTACTGGCGGCGGCGCATGAGCGTACTGGTCGGGGTGCTTGTGGTGGTGGCCGTGGTGGCCTGGGCGTGCTCCAGCGGCTCGACCGGGCCCGAGCGCCCGTCCAGCGCCCAGTCCTCGCAGAGCCCCACGCCCGCCACCGATCCACTGCTCGCCGGACTGCGCACTCTCGCCATGGGCACGGCCAGCCCCACGCCCAAGCCGAGCGCCACCAAGGCCACCCCCGAGGCGCAGACACACCGCGCGGGCGAGCCCTGCGCCGAGGCGAACCTGGTGATCGGCCTCCAGGGCAAGCAGGAGATCTACGCCGGAGGCGCCCGCCCCAACTTCCTCATCACGGTCGTGAACACCGGCCCGGTCATGTGCAAGACGGACGTGGGCCCGCGGGCCATGGAGATCCGGATCACCTCGGGCGAGGACCGGATCTGGTCCACCTCCGACTGTGTCAGCGGCGCCGGGGTCGAGGTCAAGGAGCTGCAGCGCGGCGTTCCCTACGTCCGCTCGCTCGACTGGGACCGCCGCCGCTCCAGCGGCGACTGCCGCGCCGACCCGCCGAACGCCCTGCCCGGCACGTACGTCGCGGTGGCGCGCATGGGCAAGCTCAAAAGCCCGAAGGGAGTCTTCCACCTACGCTGACCGGCCACCCCGCCGCGCCTGACCGGCCACCTCCCCGCGCCTGACCGGCCGGCTCGCCGCGCTAACCGGTCAGCTCGCGAAGCCGTCCGGGAGTGGCCCCGAGGCGCTCGGCGTCCGCCGCCGGCGCGGCGACCTCCGCACCACGGCCCCCTGCCTGAGCATCTCCGCGTACGCGTACACGGCGCTCCGGGCGCTCGGTGGCGATCAGGACGTCGCAGAGCCAGTCCTGGGCTCCCTCGTCGCCTCGTGCGAGCGCCTCACGCAGGACGATCTGGGCCTTGGCGTGGTCATTGAGGAAGAACAGCTTCTCGCCGTATCTGACCGCCGCGGGGATCACACGTAACGCTCAAGGATGGAGGACTCCGCGAGGCGGGAGAGGCCCTCGCGGACGCTGCGTGCGCGGGACTCGCCGACGCCGCCCACGGCCTGCAGGTCGTCGATGCTGGCCGCAAGGAGCTTCTGCAGGCTGCCGAAGTGGTTGACCAGGCGGTCGACGACGGTGGCGGGCAGGCGGGGAACCTTGGCCAGCAGGCGGAAGCCGCGCGGGCTGACCGGGCTGTCGAGGGTGTCGCCGCCGTGGTGGCCCAGCACGTTGGCCACCATCGACAGGTCCAGCAGCTCGCTGCCCGACAGGGCGTCCAGCTCCTGCAGGGACTCCGCGAGGCGGCGCTGCCGACGGCCGGCCGCCGCCGGGAGATAGTCGCGCACCACCAGCTCACGCTCGGAGTCGACGCCCGCGACCAGCTCGTCGAGCTGCAGCGACAGCAGCCTGCCGTCGGTGCCCAGCTCGACCACGTAGCCCTTGATCTCGTCGGAGATGCGCCGGACCATCTCCAGCCGCTGCGCCACCGCCGACACGTCGCGGACCGTCACCAGGTCCTCGATCTCCAGCGCGGACAGCGTGCCGGACACCTCGTCCAGGCGGTGCTTGTAGCGTTCGAGCGTGGCCAGGGCCTGGTTGGCCTTGGACATGATGACCGCCGGCTCCTCCAGCACATAACGGATGCCGTCGAGGTAGAGGGCGATGATCCGCATGGACTTGCTGATCGCGATGATCGGCAGGCCGGTCTCCTTGGCCACGCGCTGGGCGGTGCGGTGACGGGTGCCGGACTCGTCGGTCGGGATCGCCGGGTCGGGGACGAGGTGCACGGCAGCGCGTACGATCCTGTGATCGTCACTGATCACGATCGCGCCGTCCATCTTCGCCAGCTCACGCAGCCGCGTGGCCGAGAACTCCACGTCCAGCTCGAAGCCGCCGCTGCAGACCTGCTCGACGACCCTGTTGTGGCCGAGCACGATCAGCCCGCCGGTCTGACCCCGCAGGATCCGCTCCAGGCCGTCGCGCAGCGGTGTGCCCGGGGCTACCGCCGCCAGTGCTTCGCGACGGCGGTCGTCAAGACTCCTGTCGTTAGGCACCTGACCCCCGTGTCCAATCGTCAAACTCAGCTTAGCCGTGTCGGCTGAGGTCCACCTCCGCCTCAGGTCGAGGATTCCAGAGGTGACTCCTTCGATGGGAGAAGTGCCCGCGAAGGTCGCGACATCGTGACATATCGCCCATCGTGGGCTGTTTCCCGGCTACAGAGCTTGATGACGCCGCACGAGGTTCGGCCGCAGGTCAGAGGACCTGCCTGTCCGACGGCGGATCCTGTGTGCGTGGGCCCCTCGGGTTGCGGAGAGCGGCAGGCGGCGACTGCTCGATCAGATCCTGCCGTTGCGGCGGAGCAGGTCGATGGCGTGGATCGTGGTGTGGCCCCGCCAGTCCAGGGAGCCCGCCGGGGAGATCGTGGCGTAGTCGACGATCCAGCCGCCGTCGTCCTGCTGCAGGGTGGCGAGGCGGTCGAGGTCGGCGTCGATCACCTTGGGCGCGAACAGCTCCCGGGCCGGCCGGTCAGGGTACGGCGCGAGGTCGAGCGGGTGGAGGGTCTCGCTCTCGGTGCCGCCCTCGACCCGCACCCGGCCGTCCGCGGGCACGTACGCGCTGAGGTGGCGCAGGAGGTTCGCCGCTTCTGGCCGGCTGTCGTGCACGACGTCGAGGAAGCGCACCGCGAAGGCCAGCACGTACGCGGCCGGCGCCTGGTCGAGCGCCTCGATCGCGGTCAGGCAGTAGCGGGTGGCCCGCTCCAGCCAGGGGTGCGCGGCCACCGCCGGGTCGTGGGCGGCGACGCGCAAGGCCGCGGCGGCCGTCACAGAGGTGATCTGGAGCGCCGACACGGTGGGGTCGGCGCCCTGCCACCAGGGCGCGGTGCCGGCGGGGATGCTGAGAGGCAGCGCGAAGGGCAGCCCTCCATCGGGCAGGGACACCGACTCCAGCCAGTCGCACAGCGCCACGGCCTGCGGCGCCCTGACCGGACCGATGTCCTCGAACACCTCGAACGCATGCAGGGCAGCCCCCGGCTGGCTCTCCGGCGAACGGAGGTCCGGCTCCAAGCCCCACCCGTACCCGCCGTCGGCGTTGCGGTAGCCGTCCAGGGCGGCCAGAACGGCGGCGGGGTCCGTCGTCCGGTGCATCAGCAGCTCGAAGCGGCGACGATCCAGGACACGCGCGTGCGTGGCCATGAACGAATCGGCCGCGGAAAGGTCCACGTTCATGCGCCCATCGTCCCTCGCCGCCCAGTCTCAGGTCTTGTACGGATCAGCCATCTTCAGAGGTTGACCTGGCACAAAGCCTTCCCGGCCGGAAACCCGTCAACGCCTGCCCTGCCGGTGTCTCGATGGTTTCGCGTCCCAGGGGTCATAGACACTCGGCGTCTGCTGCCGCCTGCGCCTCGAACGCCACGTGCCCGCAGGGCCGAGATCGCGCAGAGCGTTGGTGCGGGGTCCTGGCCTGGATGTCAGGTGACGTGGGTGAGGGCGTCCCATACGTTTTCCGCCTCCATCACCTCGAAGCCCGGGGCGAACGCGACCGGTCCCACCGGGACGAGGGAGCGCTGGCCGTTGCGCTTCTGGGTGCCCTGGTCGAGGGAGCCCGCCGGGACCAGGGCGCGCTTGAAGCCGAGTCTCGCCGCCTCCGTCAGGCGTCTGCGTACGTCCTTGACCGGGCGTAGCTCTCCGGCCAGCCCGACCTCGCCGAGCGCCACCAGGCCGGCGGGGAGCGGCTTGTCACCGGCCGCGCTGGCCACCGCGAGCATCACCGACAGGTCGACGGCCGGGTCGGCCAGCTTGAGGCCGCCGACCGTGGCCGTGAACACGTCGCAGCCGCCCAGCCTGGCGTTGAGCCTGCGCTCCAGCACGGCCAGGATCATCTGGACACGATAGGTGTCGAGGCCCGAGGAGGTGCGCCGGGGCTGCTGGGCGTCGGTGCGGGCGACCAGGGCCTGAACCTCGGCGGGAAGCGGGCGTGTGCCCTCGACAGTGACGGTCACGCAGGTGCCGGGCACGGGGGCGCTGCGCCGGGAGACGAACAGGCCGCTCGGGTCGGTGATGCCCTCGATGCCGCGCTCATGCAGGTCGAAGCAGCCGATCTCGTCGGTGGGGCCGAACCGGTTCTTGATCGCGCGGACCATGCGCAGCCGGGAGTGGCGGTCGCCCTCGAAGCTGAGCACGACGTCGACCAGGTGCTCCAGGGTGCGCGGACCGGCGATCGAGCCCTCTTTGGTGACATGGCCGACGAGCACGGTGGCCATGTTGCGCTCCTTGGCCAGCCGTACGAGATTGGCGGCCACTTCGCGCACCTGCGTCACCCCGCCGGGCACGCCGGTGGCCTGGGCCGAGCCGACGGTCTGCACGGAGTCGACCACCAGCAGCTTCGGCTGGACCTTCTCCACATGCGTGACCAAGGCCGCAAGATCGGTCTCGGCCGCGAGGTAGAGCTCGTCGCGGATGGCGCCGATGCGGTCGGCGCGCAGCCGGACCTGCGCGGCGGACTCCTCACCCGTCACGTAGAGAACGGTGTCGCGCTCGGCGATGCGGGCCGCCGCCTCCAGCAGAAGCGTCGACTTGCCGATGCCCGGCTCGCCCGCCAGCAGCACCACCGCGCCCGGCACCAGCCCGCCACCCAGCACCCGGTCGAGCTCACCCACGCCGGTCGTCCGCGCGGCCGCCATCTCCGCCTTGACCTGGCCGATCGGCATCGCCGGCGCGGTCGTGGCGCCGGCCTGGACGACGTGCGCCCCGCCCCGTGCGCCTTCCTCGTCGACCGTGCCCCACGCCTGGCACTCGCCGCACCGGCCCACCCACTTCATGGTGCGCCACCCGCACTCGGCGCAGCGGTATCCGGGCTTCTGCGCTGACTTGGCCATGCCGAGCAGGCTAGCGGTCCCCGCCGACATTCCGCCTACGCCCCGACTCACAGCTCAGGTGAACGCCCCCACCCTGGCCGTCACCCTGACCCTCGCCCTCCCTCGCCTTGGCCTTGGCCTTGGCCCTGGCCCTCGCCCTGGCCCTCGCTCTGGCCGTCGGACTGTGCCGTCGGGTGGCGGTGCGGGAGGCCGCGACCCGCGAGAATCGAGCGCGAGGCCCACACAATGGTGGGCCTAGATCGCTGAGACGCGGATTCTCGCGGGACGGTGGACCCTCCAAGGTCGCCGGGTGCGCCGTGGTGGTTCATGCGGTCCCCGATGACATCGCGCAGCCCGCTCAGCGCAGCCCGCTCAGCGCAGCCCGCTGCAGCAGGGCCGACAGCTCAGGCTCCGCAGTACATGGGGATCTCGTACACGGGAATTCGGTGATCGCGTGCGGTGTGGCGGGGTTGGGCGCTGTGCCGATGGACAGCGCGGAGATCTGGGTTCTCAATGGTGCTCAGCAGCGGCCATGTGGTGAGGGGGTCGGTATGCGGAGTGATGTCGCGGATGACGAGGACAGCTCGGTCGCGGAGTGGTCGTGGGTCGATCCGCAGGCGTGGGAGACGAATGCCGCCGGCGGGGTGACGCCTGCGCAGCGGGCGCTGATCACGGGGCCGTGGGTGGGGCCGCCGGTTCTGGGATGGGTGCTGGTGATTGCTTTTGTAATCACCGAGGGATGGGCCGGGTGGTACGGGGCCACCACCAACGGAGGGATCGTGCCGGAAGGGGGATGGGGCGGCGCTGTGGCGGCGATGGCCTTCATGCTGGTGGTGCTGGGCTGGCAACTCCTGGCAGGTATCTGGTTCTGGGGCGTGCCCGACTGGGGTGAGCGGTACGCCTACCGCAGAGCGATCGCTGACCTGGCCACCTGCCGGATCGGCAGTGCGGTGGGACAGATCGAGGTCGGCCCGAACGGTCCACAGGCGCGGGTGGGGCAGGCAGAGGCTCGTCCCGGTGCTGACGGTGCTGACGGTGCTGACGGTGCTGACGGTGCTGACGGTGCCTGCGAGGCTGTCCTGCGGGGATCGCAGGCGGGGGAGGGACAGGGGGAGGCCGGCGAACGGCGGCTGCACGGCATCAGGGAGTCAGAGGTCATCCCGGTGCCCTTCGGCGCCCCCGCCTTGCCCTCGCCTGGGACCTACCGGCTGTACTGGCTGGAGCGGGGCAGGCGGGGACCGCTGCTGCTGTCGACTCAAATCCTTGACGATTGACATCCTTTCCGCCCTGAAGGACGCCGCCGGGGGTGTCGGGTGGGTGACTGCTTCTCGTGCGGTGCCGAATGAGGTATCCGTCGTTCAGCCTGAGCCGGGGTGGCAGCCCGGTGGGGTGGTCACAACGTGTGCACCTGGAAGACGGTGGCCTCCGGGTACATGATGATCGTCTCGGGTGGTGGCCGGTAGCCAGGTAAGGCGGACAGGTCGTGGGTCTGTTCGAACGCCTGGATCCGTGCCGGCCCCGAAGGCAGCACGAGGGTGACTTCCAGCTCCTCGGGTGGGGCGTGATAGGCGAAGCCGGTCCCCGTGCCGATGCGCCGGTCGTTCACCGTGATGGGGCCGATCGTGGAGTCGGAGATGGGCGCCGCTCCTTCGACGGACATGATGGCGAGCCCGGTGATGGGGGCGTCGCCGGTCGGCTTGAGGCGGAGCGTCAGGGTGCGGTGCCCACCGGTGGTCTCGTCCCTGACCACGGACAGCTCGGGAGCGCGCCGGTCGGCGGCCTGGGCGGGTCTGGTCGCCCAGGCGTCGGTGCCGAAGAAGCGCTCGCTGTCGGCACTGGGGGGCTCCGACCGCGATCCCCAGACGGCCTCTCCGGTGGCGGCGTCCAGGGAGTAGGCGAGGCGGTGCTGCCGGGGATGCGCGGCGTCGAAGCGATCCACCAACAGGCCCGCCGCGACCAGCCCCACGGTGACGACCACGGCCGTGAGCAGCGGGAGGGCGGCCCGGCGGAGCTTGGGCGCCGAGCCGCCCTCCGGCGCGAGACCTCGCCCGTCTACCGGCTCGGCGGCGCCCGGCCGCTCTCGCTCCACCAGGGGAAGCAGGAGCATCAGCAGCAGCGCGAAGTGCGGGGCCGCGATCACGCCGCCGATCGCCAGGCCGACGTCCATCGTGACCACGGCGGTGACGCCGAGCAGGACCGGGGCGGGCGCCAGCCCGAGAGTGAGCGCGACCGTACGCCATCCTGCGCCGCGCAGGCGCAGTGAGACGAGCCAGCCGAGTGCGGCGAACAGTGCCGGCCAGCTCAGTGTGTGCGCGCCGCCGGGCAGCAGCGCGGCGAACACCAGCCCCAGCACCGCCACCAGCAGCAGCGCCCCCGCCGCGAGCGCGGCAGGTCCGACGCGGCGCAGCACGAGCCGCCAGGCCAGCACGACGGCGGTCGTGAAGACCAGCAACGCCGCCTGGTAGAGCCAGGGACGGTAGGGGTCGCCGGTCAGCATCTCGCTGTATTCGGGCCTGATCAGGGTGAGCAGCGGCAGCACCGCGAGACCGGCGGCGGCGGCGCCCAGGACGGGCAGCAGCGCGAGCCCGGCGCCGGCCAGGATGCGGGGCAGGGACGCCTGCCGGCGGCGTCTCAGCGTCCACGCCAGGGCCGCCGCCAGCGCCAGTGCGCCGGCCGCGATGGGCAGCTCCAGCCAGAGCGGATAGCGGACGAGCACCCCGGGGAGGGTGAAGTAGACCGACTCGTCCCCCGATTCGAGCGTGGTCAGGTCGGTGCCGGCCAGGGCGCGGGTGAGGGCGAGCGCGTTGTCGCCCATCATCTGCAGGCTGCCCAGGTCGAGGTGGGCGGGGTCGTCCAGTGCCGTGTGATAGTAGGCCCCGCCGCCGATGAAGGCGGAGTCGAGGCCGAGCCAGCCCGCCTCGTCGAAGACGTGGAAGTCGGTGTTGTTGGGCAGCACGCTCAGCATTGCCACGAAGGCCGAGTCGGCGGACAAGTGAGGCGCGTTCGCGCCGTACAGGCTGATCAGCGGCGCGGAGCCGGGGGAGGCGCGGAACATCTGAACGGTGCCGCGGACGCCTCTGGCCTCCTGGTTGAGCACCACGACGGTGCCCTTGGCCAGGGGATCCTCCCTGGTGAACGCCTCGGCGCCGAGCAGGCCCTCCTCCTCGCCGTCGGTGATGAGGAAGACGACGTCGTTGCGCAGGCGGGCGGGCAGGGCCCGCGCGATCTCGAGGATGGTGGCCACGCCGGCGCCGTCGTCGGAGGCGCCGGGTCCGGCGCCCACGGAGTCGTAGTGGGCGGCGACGACGACGCGCCCGGTCGGGGCGGTGCCGGGGCGCACGGCCACGATGTTGCGCATCGTGCCCATCGGGACCACGCCGTCGTGGGACAGGGGGAGGACGCCGACGCCTTCCTGGACGCGGACCTCCAGGCCGAGGCCGCGGAGCTCGGTGACGAGGTGCTCGCGGACGCGGGTGTGCTCGGCGGTGCCCACCGGGTGCGGGGCGCGGGCGATGGCGCGGACGTGCTCGTGCGCCCTGGCGGCGCTGAAGGCCGTGGCGGGGGCGCCGGCCGGGCTGGGCGCGGGGGGTGCCAGGTCGAGCAGGGCGACGACGAGCAATGCCGTCAACGCCGCCAGGCCGGCCAGGGCGGTGCGGGTCATGGGCCAACGCTAGGGCGCGGCCTGGCCGGGCGGATCAACCCAGGGGAGGACTTCGTCGGTCGGCCTAAGGGTTTACACCAGGCCCAGATCGTTGACGAGCATGCGCTTGGGCTTGGCGCCCATGATCTGCTTGACCGGCTCACCGCCGTCGAACAGCAGCAGCGTCGGCAGGCCCAGGATGCCGTAGCGGGCCATCATCTCCGGGTTCTCGTCGGTGTTGAGCTTGCCGACCGTCAGGCCGTACTCGGCCTCGATCTCCTGCAGTACGGGTGCGATCATGCGGCAGGGAGGGCACCACTCCGCCCAGAAGTCGACGAGCACCGGCTTGCCGGCCTTGAGGACCTGCTCGTCGAAGTTCTCGGTGGTCAGCGTGATCATGTCTCTCCTCGTACGAAGCAGCCGGGGCACGACTCGGCGAGCTGGGCGGTGACCTCGGCGCGCCGGGCCAGCAGCACGCGGATCTCCTGGTCGATCTGGGTCAGCTTGCGCTGATAGACCTCGATGGACTCCGGGCACGACCCGCCGGTGCTGTGCCCGGAACGCAGGCAGTGCACGAAGGGGCGCGTGTCCTCGAGCGTGAACCCCACCGAGAGCAGGGCGCGGATCTCCGACACCAGCCGGACGTCCTGCTCGGAGTAGTGGCGGTAGCCGTTGGCGCCCCGCCGTGCGCTGAGCAGCCCGTGCTGCTCGTAGTAGCGGAGTGAGCGAGTGCTCACCCCGGTTCGTTCGGCCAGCTCTCCGATGCGCATGGTTTCACGTTAAACGTTGACACCGACGTCAAGGTCAAGCCCTCAGAAGTGGCGCCAGCGCAGCACGTTCGGGTAGGGCAGCTCCAGGCCCGGCGTCTCGGCGATGGCCTGCTCGGCGACCTTGGGCGCGAACTCGATCCGCAGCACCGCCTCCAGGTCCGCCCTGCTCTGGAAGACCATCCGCAGGTCGAGCGGCTGCCGCTGCCAGCCGTGGCGGACCCAGAAGGCCTCCACGGCGCCGGCGGAGTAGGTGGGCACGGTGTGGCTGAACCACCGGCCGAACGCCCCTCGGGTGGCGTCGAGGTCGACCACGAAGGCCGCGCCGCCGCGCCGTACGACCCGGGACAGTTCGCGGAGTCCCGGCTCGCAGCCGGGACCGAAGAAGTACGCCCAGCGCGCGACGGCGACGTCAACCGAGGCGTCCGGGACAGGCAGGTCCTGTGCGGTGGCGGCGTGCACCTCGACGTTCGGCAGGGCCGCGCAGCGGCGCCGGGCCAGGGCCACCAGGTCGCCGTGCGGCTCCACGCCGATCACCTTGGCCGCCCGCGCCGCGTAGCCGGGCAGGTGGAAGCCGGTGCCGCAGCCGATGTCGAGCACGTTCGCGCCGTCCCAGGAGCGCAGCGCGCGCATGGCCGCGCCGGCCGTGTCCTCGGGGTCGACGGCCCGGTTCTCCAGCTCGTACACCTGCGGGGTGTGCCAGATGTTCGGGCTCGGAATGGCGCCTCTCGCGATCCTGGGCATGGGTCAACCGTAGGCCCGGCGCGCCATATCCGGTCATCCGGCTTAGGCTGGGTCGCGTGGCTGATGTCATCCGCGTGCCCAATGCGAAGATCGCATTGTCCACTGCTTCGGTATATCCGGAACGTACTCCCGATGCGTTCGAGCTGGCCGCCCGGCTGGGTTACGACGGAGTCGAGATCATGGTCGGCGCCGACCCGGTGAGCCAGGACATCGACGTGATCGAGCGGCTCTCCGATCACTACGAGATCCCCGTCCTGGCCATCCACGCGCCCTGTCTGCTCGTCACCCAGCGGGTGTGGGGGCGCGACCCGTGGGCCAAGCTGGTCAAGGCCCAGAAGGCGGCCGAGCGGCTCGGCGCGTCCACCGTCGTGGTGCACCCACCGTTCCGCTGGCAGCGCGACTACGCCCGTGACTTCGAGACGGGCCTGGCGCGCATGCGCGACGAGACCGCCGTGACCTTCGCGGTCGAGAACATGTTCCCGTTGCGCGCCAGGGGCAACGACGTGGTCCCCTACTCCCCTGGCTGGGACCCGGTCGACTTCGACTTCCCGCAGGTCACGCTCGACCTGTCGCACACCGCCGTGTCGGGCTCGGACGCCATGGAGATGGCCACCAAGCTCGGCGACCGGCTGGCGCACCTGCACCTGGCCGACGGCCTGGGCGTGACCAACAAGGACGAGCACCTGGTGCCAGGCAGGGGCAACCAGCCGTGCGCCCCCATCCTGGAGCGCCTGGCGGGCAACGGTTACACCGGCCTGGTCGTGCTGGAGATCAACACTCGCAAGGCGACCGGCCGCAGCGAGCGGATCGACGACCTGGCGGAGGGCCTGGCCTTCGCCAGGCTCCACCTGGCGGCCTCCCCATGAGTGTGGGGCCGAGGAGAGGGCTGGGCCGGGTGTTCGACAGGGTCGCCGACGCCTACGACGCGGGCCGGCCCGGCTATCCCGACGAGCTCTACCGGGCGCTGTCGGAGATGTCGGGCGTCGAGTTCGACGGCGCCACGGCCGTGGACGTCGGCGCCGGCACGGGCATCATGACGCGCGCCCTGCGGGCTCGCGGCTCCCAGGTCATCGCGGTGGATCCGGGCGCGGAGATGCTGGCCCGGCTGCGCTCCCGCGCCGCCGGGCACGCACCCGACGGCATCGCCGGGAACGTGCCCGACGGCGCTGCCGGGCACGTGGCCGGTGGTGTCGCGGCGGTGCTGGCCGACGGCGACGCGCTGCCCCTCGCCGGCGGGATCGCCGATCTGGTGACGTACGCCCAGTCCTGGCACTGGCTCGACCCGGGGGCCTCCATCGCCGAGGCCCGGCGGGTGCTGCGGCCCGGCGGGGCCATCGCCGGCTGCTGGAACTTCACCCACGCCGCCCAGGCCGAGTGGCTGGCCGCCTACGAGGAGCGCCTGGCGCGGAGCTGTCCCGGCTACTGGGGGCAGGCGCTGGAGGAGTGGTCGGTGCCGCCGATCGCGGCGGCGATGGAGCTGGTCGGGGAGCGCTGGATCCCGTGGACCCGGCTGATCACCATCGAGGACTTCCTGCTCGACCTTCGCTCCCACTCCTTCATGGCGGTGCTGTCGCCGGAGGCGGCCGACGAGCTGGTCGGGCGGCAGCGGGCGGAGCTGGCGCGTGAGTTCCCCGAGGGCGTGTTGTCGGTGCCGATGCGGGTCTATCTGGCGGTGGGCCGGTGACGGTCAAGCGACGGCCCGGGCGCAGGCCCGGTTCGGCGGACACGCGTGGGGAGATTCTCAGCGCGGCCAGGAAGGTGTTCGCGGAGAAGGGGTTCGACAAGGCGACGGTGCGCGGCATCGCCAGGGAGGCGAAGGTCGATCCGGCCCTGGTGCACCACTACTTCGACACCAAGGACCGGATGTTCGCCGAGGCGATGCGGCTGCCGATCACCCCTGAGCTGGTGCTCCCGACGCTGCTCGAAGGCCCACGCGAGGAGCTCGGCCGGAGGCTGGTCACCCTGATCCTGACGGTGACCGCCGCGCCGGAGACGCGGGAGCCGATGATCGCGCTCATCCGGTCGGCGATGACCAACGAGCGGGCCGCGCAGATGTTCCAGGAGTTCGTGTCCAATGCCCTGCTGAGCAGGGTGGCGGCCGAGCTCGGGGTGCCGCCGCTGCGGATCGAGGCGGCCTTCTCGCAGATGTTCGGCGTGCTCATGGCCCGTTACGTGCTCAAGCTGGAGCCGATGGCGAGCGCCGAGCCGGAGGAGCTGGTCGAGCTGCTGGCACCGACGATTCAGCGCTATTTCGTCGGGTAGAGCATTGTTCTGTAGTTGTCCTGACCGTAAGGTGAGTCGCGGTTACCCCGTGGATGTTACTCAGCAGTAGAGTTCGGGGAGTGGCCAGGTCAGTAGGCTGACAGTAACGTCGTCTGTGGGAGGACCCCCGTGCTCTGGGTTGCCATCATCGGACTCGTGATGACCGTTCTGGCGGTGGCCGTCGCGGGCCGCAGGATGTCGTTCCTCTACAAGCTCGCGACAGTGGGTCCACCGGCTCCCGAGCGGGTCGCGTATGCCAGGACCCATCTGGGCGCCGAGCTGAAGGCGCAGCTCGTCGAGGTGTTCGGGCAGAAGAAGCTGCTCAAGTGGACCTCGTCCGGCATCGCGCACTTTTTCGTCATGTGGGCGTTCTTCATCCTGCTGACGGTCTACATCGAGGCGTACGGCGCGATCGTCCAGGGGGCGATCACCGGGACGCCGGACTTCCACATCCCGCTCGTCGGCACCTGGGCGGTGCTCGGCTTCCTGCAGGACTTCATCGCGGTCGCCTGTCTGCTCGGCCTGGTCGCCTTCGCCGTCATCCGGCTGCGGAACTCGCCCAAGGCGCTCGGCCGCGACTCCCGCTTCACCGGCTCGCACCTCGGCGGCGCCTGGCTCGTCCTGTTCATGATCTTCAACATCATCTGGACGCTCTTCCTGGCCAGGGCGGCCGCGTCGGCCAACGGCAACTTCCCCTACACCTCGGGCGCGTTCGTCTCGATCCCGCTGGGCGACGTGCTGCCGCGCAGCGCGCTGCTGGAGGAGATCGCGCTGCTCCTGCACATCGGCTTCATGCTGGTGTTCCTGGTCATCGTGGTCTACTCCAAGCACCTGCACATCTTCACCGCGCCGCTCAACATCGCCTTCTCCCGCCGGCCCGACGCGCTGGGCGCGGCCGTCGAGATGCGCGTCGACGGCAAGCCGGTCGACTTCGAGGACGAGGACCTGGACCCGGAGCGGCTGGGCCGCGGCAAGATCGGCGACACCACCTGGAAGGGCTTCCTCGACTTCTACTCCTGCACCGAGTGCGGCCGCTGCCAGTCGCAGTGCCCGGCCTGGAACACCGACAAGCCGCTGTCGCCCAAGATGCTCATCCTCGACCAGCGTGACCACGCCTTCAAGGTCGCCCCGTACCTCATGGCGGCCGCCGCCGGGGTCAAGCCCGAGGACAACCCGCACGCCGGCACCGACGTGCTGGCGCTGCTGGAGAAGCCGCTGGTCGGCGAGGACGGCGTGATCCACCCGGACGTGCTCTGGGCCTGCACCAACTGCGGCGCCTGCGTCGAGCAGTGCCCGGTGGACATCGAGCACATCGACCACATCCTCGACATGCGCCGCTACCAGGTGATGGTGGAGTCGTCGTTCCCGTCGGAGGCGGGGGTGATGGTGAAGAACCTGGAGAACAAGGGCAACCCGTGGGGCATGTCCGAGACGAAGCGCGCCGACTGGATCTCCGAGCTCGACTTCGAGGTCGAGCTGGTCGACGAGAAGATGCCCGAGGACACCGAGTACCTCTTCTGGGTCGGCTGCGCGGGCGCGCTGGAGGACCGGGCCAAGAAGACCACCAAGGCCGTCGCCGAGCTGCTGCACATCGCCGGCGTGAAGTTCGCGGTGCTGGGCCCGATGGAGGCGTGCACCGGCGACCCGGCCCGCCGGCTGGGCATGGAGTACCTGTTCAACATGCTCGCCCAGCAGAACATCGAGACGCTGAACGAAGCGGGCGTCAAGAAGATCGTCGCCACCTGCCCGCACTGCTTCAACACCCTGGCCAACGAATATCCCCAGCTGGGCGGCACCTACGAGGTCGTGCACCACACCCAGCTGCTGGCCAAGCTGGTCGACGAGGGGCTGCTCACCCCGATCACGCCGATCGAGGAGAAGATCACCTATCACGACCCGTGCTTCCTCGGCCGCCACAACAAGGTCTACTCCCAGCCCCGCGACATCATGTCCAAGGTGCCCGGGGTGCAGACCCAGGAGATGCACCGGCACAAGGACCGCGGCTTCTGCTGCGGCGCCGGCGGCGCGCGCATGTGGATGGAGGAGCGCATCGGCAAGCGCATCAACACCGAGCGGGTGGACGAGGCGCTGACCACCGATCCGGACACCGTCTCCACCGCCTGCCCGTTCTGCATGGTGATGCTCGGTGACGCGATCAACGAGAAGAAGGGCACCGGCGAGGCCAAGCAGTCGCTGGAGGTCGTGGACGTCGCCCAGCTTCTGATCAAATCGGTCAAGAGCCCTTCCTGACGGAAGAAAGTCGGACTTCTCCACAGGTCCTGTGGAGAAGTTCCGTACGTCAAGAGGGTCCACGGCAGGAAATCTGCCATCCACATAACGGGAAAATCACGGTAACCTCAACGTCGCATGGCTCTATTCGACGGGGAGGGGGGCTCGTGATGAGCGTCGTTGTCACAGACGCGGAAGTCACCCTGGCGGACGTACTCTCCTTGAGGCTGGCCATGCAGGAGCCACTGCGCAGCGGGACCGAGCTGGTGCTCAGGCACCGCACCTCGGGGGTCGAGCGCGGGGTGCTGCTCGGCACGCCGGGGGCGATCGCCCGCGAGGCCACGCTGGCCGTGTCGCTCGCGCCGCTGCTGCTCAGCGCCGGGCGCTGGGACGCCTACCTGCGCCGGGGCGGCAAGCGGGTGCGGCTGCGCACCATCGATCCGGGCTTCTCGCTCGACCACCTCGACGCCTACGCCCTGTGCAAACGCACCCTGTCCTACCGGTCCTACCGCACCCGCAACGGCTACCTCGCGCTCAAGATCGACGAGGCCGATCCGGTGGCGGAGGTCCGGGCGATCTGGTTCAGGGAGGGCCGTTTCGAGGTGACGGGCCTGCTGGCCTACACCGGGCTCGACGACGACGACTCGCGCCACGAGGCCGTGCTGTCGCTGCACCGCAGACAGACGGGCGCGCAGGTCACGTCCAACGCGACCGTGCAGGGTGTGCGCTTCCACGCCGCGGTCTCGCTGGTGGACGTGCTCGCGGCCGACCCGGAGGCGTCCGGCACCTGGGAGCCGTCGCTGGAGGTGGACGGCGTGCCCGCGCCGCTGCGTCTCGGCGGCTGGCTGGACGACGTGGACGGCAAGCGCCGCCGGCTGCACTACCCGTCGGCCAGGGTCGACGGCGTGCCCATCAGACCCTCCTACACCGCCGACGACGAGCTGCGCATCGAGGTGGGCGGGTGAAAATCAGCCTGCTGCTCTCCTCGGCGTACGGCATGCGCGGCGACGTGCGCTCCACCCTGAACCTCGCCACGGCGCTCTCCCAGCGGCACGAGGTCGAGGTGATCAGCCTCAGGCGGCCGAAGGAGAAGCCGTTCTTCCCCGTCGGGCCGAACGTCGCCATGCGCACGGTCATCGACATCAGGCCCGGCGTCCGCCACCTGTTCCCCAAGGGGCAGGTGCGCACCGAAGTGGCGCTGTGGCGGGTGCTGCGGAACCTGAAGTGTGACGTCCTCGTCACCACCAGGCCAGGATTGAGTGTCCAGTCGGCCAGGCACGCCCCCCGCGAGGTGCTGCGGCTCGCCCGTGAGTGGGGCCGCCCGGCCGTGCCCGGACCGGTCAAGAGGCTCTACCCCCGGCTCGACGCGGTCGTCACCGCCACCGAGTCGGCGCAGGAGGAGTGGACCAGGCTGCTCGACGGCGGCCCGGCCGTGCACGCCGTGCCCGACGCCCTCCCCAGCGCCCCGTGGCCGCGCTCGCGGATGGACAACCGGATCGTGGCGGCGGGCGGCAGATGGGTGCCGGCGAAGGCCTACGATCGCCTGATCAGGGCCTTCGCGATCGTGGCGGACAAGCGGCCCGACTGGCGCCTGAGGCTCTACGGCGGCGGCTCGGAGGAGCGGCGGCTGCGCGCCCTGGTCGCCGAGCTGGACCTGCACAACCACGTCTACTTCATGGGCACCACGCCCGACCTGGCCGGGGAGTTCGCCAAGTCGTCGATCGTGGCCAACACCTCGCGCAGCGCGGACCTCGGCATGACCGTCCTGGAGGCCATGGGCTGCGGGGTGCCGGTGGTGGCCTACGAGGGCGCCAGAGGACCGGCGGAGTACGTCGCGACCGGTTACAACGGCGTGCTCGTGCCGGAGGGCGGCGTGGAGCTCGAACTGTTCGCGGCGGCGCTGCTGGCGCTGATCGACGACGAGCGCAGGCGTCGCTCCCTGGCGGCGGGCGCGCTCGACACCGCGATCCGGCACGCCGCCGACGAGGTGGGCGAGCAGTGGGAGAAGCTGATCGCCGACCTCAGGTGAGCGATACCGGCAGCGGGTACCTTAGGACCATGCATGGGTACAGCGGAGACAAGCAGGCCTATCTGACGCGGCTCAGGCGGATCGAGGGCCAGATCAGGGGCTTGCAGCGGATGGTCGACGACGACGCCTACTGCATCGACGTGCTCACCCAGGTCTCCGCGGCCACCAGGGCGCTGCAGGCGGTGGCGCTCGGGCTGCTGGAGGATCACATCTCCCACTGCGTGGCCGACGCCATCGCCACCGGCGGGCCGGAAGCCGACGCGAAGGTCAAGGAGGCCTCGGCCGCCATCGCGCGCCTCGTCCGCTCGTAGCGTCCGTAGCGTTAGGCAAAGGTCGCGTAAAGGACGCGTAGGGGAGTGGTGGAGTGGATTCGCGGGAGCTTGATCACGCGATTGACTAGTTATGCCGAACCACTCCTGGCAACCATTGTCCCGGACCCCTGAGGAGTCCGGGACAGGTCTAGTGATCGTCTTCAGCGGCTCGCCGAAGTCCGCAATCCGAGCGCGTCGTCGAGCTCGTCCAAGGTCAACCGCCGCTCGCTTACTGCTACAGCGGTGAGCACCTCGGCGTAAAGCGCAATCTCGTCCAACGCGACACGGTCGTGGACCCGAGAGTCCAGGTCATTGTGCCCCACCGCGTCGTCCTTCCTTCCGCAGCCCACACCCACATCGAGGTTACGGCGCGGGACCTTCCGGCGACATGGCCCATCGGAGTCATTCCTTCCGCCGTCACCTGGTCCCCATGAGGATCATTTCCCGATTCCGAGATCACAATTCAGCGAATGGCCCGTTGCTGAAGTGTTAGAACGATATAGCCGGAGTTACGGTGAAATAACGGTATTAGTGGTTTAGATGGGACTGTCGTCACGTTCGTGGATAAGCCTGTGCACCAGCGGCACAGACCCCGCGAACCCGCGCTCCGGCACCCGTGCCCCGGAAACCCGGCTCCATGCCAGCCCGACCGCGTACGCCGCGCCGAGCACCGCCGCCGCGCCGGCCCGATCAGGCGGAATCACCCGGACCCCGACCCCCGTCTCCACCCGGACCCCGGCCCCCGTCTCCTGCCGGCCGCCCGCGGCGCGCTCGCCCGTGTCTCCCGCACCAGCGCCCGATCCTGTACGCGAGTCGCGCGGCATCGGTCGTGGGCCCGTGCGCGCGCCGGGCCGTACATCCGGAGTCATCACCGCGAAGCCGTCAGGCTCGGTCCGCTCGCTCGCCGAGGTGCTGGTGAGCCCCGCGCGGCGCAGCTCGTCGTAGGCGTGCCTGAGCCGGTGGTCGAGCCGGGCGGGCAGCATGCTCCGGGAGTCCGACAGGTCGGCCAGGTAGACGGCGGCGGCGCGCGGCGGATCGGGGGCGAAGGCCAGCGCCTCGACCAGGTCGTAGACGGTGTGCGACAGATGGGCCTCGGGGTCGGTGTCCACCAGCACCGCTCTGGCGAGCCGCTGAGGGCAGCGCCGCAGCCACGCCAGGCGCAGGGCGTGGTCGTCCCGCAGGGCCGCCTCGTCGTCCAGCCCCGGCCGCTTGAGCACGGGCTCGACCATCGTCAGCAGCGCGAGGGCGCGCGGCCTGAAGCGGATGTCCGACAGCAGGATGTGCGCGGTGTCGCCGATCAGCGCGGCCAGCCGCAGCGCGGTGCGCGGTTGACCGGCTCGCCGGCGCTCGGCGACGAGGGTGACCAGGTCGATCAGCGGCGGGGCGGGCAGCCAGCGCACCCACTCGTCGCCCGGCAGCGGCCTGCGCAGGAACTCGCCGAAGATGGTGAGCAGCCGCTCGTTGCCGTCGAAGGCGGGCGCGTAGGCGCACCACATGATGGTGCCCCACACCGCGGCGACCGTGCTCGGCACGTCTCGGGCGAAGATCTCGCCGAAGGCGGTGAGCGGATAGTCCAGCTCGGACTTGCGGCAGTTGGCGCGCAGCAGCTCCCGTATCTGCTCGCACAGCTTGACGGGCACGTCAGGGCCGACGAACGCCTGCGTGGAGCCGGGCTCGGCGATGAAGTCCGGCCCGCTGGGGACGACGCCGGAGGGCAGCGCCGTCGCGTGGTGCCCCACCTGCCGGGCCCGCAGGCGCCGGGGCGGCGGGGCGAGGTGCCAACGGCCGTCGGCCGGATCGTGCAGGTGCCAGCGCGCGTGGGCGCCGAACACCCACCGGTCGCCGTCGCGCGTCACCAGGGTCCTGGCGGCGATGGCATGGGCGCGATCAGGCTCGGGCAGCGTCTGCCAGCGTGCGTCGGCGACCATCGAGCGGACCTCCGCCTCGGCGGCGGTGAACGCGTTCCAAGGGCGCACGGCGGCCATCGTACTGGGCGTACTCGGATCGGCCATGGGCATAACACGGCAGAATGTTCGCCATGAGGGTGAAAAAGGCGTGGATGGTGGCGCTCGTGGGCTTACTCGCCGGATGCGGGACGACGGCACCGCTCAAGCCGCCGCCCGACGTGGCCGGCGTGCTGACCCTGGCCGCGGCCACGCCGCCCGACCCCGGAGGCGAGGTGGGCGGCGCCTCCACCGAGTTCGACGCCGCCACCGACCTGTCCATGTGGAAGAAGCTCAGCGCCACGGAGAAGGACGTGGACCGGATCGCCAAGCTGGACGTGAACAAGACCGCCAAGGGCTCGATGTACCTGGAGCCCAAGACTTCGGCGTGGTTCGACGGCTTCCGCGGCCCGTTCGTCTACCAGGATCTCGCCGGGGACATCGTCATGCACGCCAGGGTCAAGGTCGAGGGCAAGAAGGGCGGCGCGCCCAAGCGCAAGTTCTCCCTCGGCGGCCTGATGGCCAGGGAGCCCGGCACCTACGCCGCCCCCCACTGGATGGCCATCGCGACCGGCACGACCGACAAGACCGGCCGGCTCGAGGTGAAGATCACCAGGGAGGGCAGCTCCAAGCCCCAGGAGTCAGCGGTGACGTCCGAGTGGATGGATCTCATCCTGGCCAGGGTCGGCGGGGTCGCCGTCGCCCTGTACAAGGAGGACGGCGGCACCTGGAAGGTCGGCAGTCGCTGGGAGTCGGAGTTTCCCGAGGTGCTGCAGTGGGGTGTCTCCGCCTACACCGACTGGGACAGCTACAGCACGCTCAAGAAGGACGCCACCAAGGGCAATGCCAAGCAGGTCAGAGGGCTGCCGGATCTGAAGATGACGGTGGACTTCGTCAGGTTCCTCCGGCCCGAACTGCCCGATTACGCCGACCCGCTCAACACCGCCTCGGTGTCGGACGAGGTCCTGATCAAATTGGTGACGCCTGCCGGTGTCTGATCGCCTTGGCCTGGTAGCTGTCCGGTGTGCGGGCGAAGGAGGCCCGGTCGTCGTCGGTGAGCTCGCGCACGACCTTGCCGGGCACCCCGGCGACCAGCACTCCGGCCGGGATGCGCTTCCCCGGGGCGATCAGGGCTCCGGCGGCGACCAGGGTGCCCGCGCCGACGCGTGCGCCGCCGAGCACGATCGCGCCGATGCCGATCAGCGCGCCCGTCTCGACGTGGGCGCCGTGCACCATGGCCTTGTGGCCCAGGCTGACCCGCGACTCCAGGATCGCGGGCTCACCCGGGTCGGAGTGCAGGCAGCACAGATCCTGTACGTTGCACTCCTCCCCCACCTCGATCCGCTCGTCGTCCCCCCTGAGAACGGAGCCGTACCAGATGTTGGACGCCCGGCCCACCGAGACCCTGCCCACCACGACGGCTCCGGGGGCCACGTAAGCCTCGGGATGAATGTCCGGGATTGCCCCGTTGTCCAATGCAGCGATGTACATCTGCCACATCGTAATTCCCGCCCTGGGTCTGGCGTTCCGGTTGCGGACGTGGGCAGATGGCAGGAAAGTCGAATCTTGACGTCTCGTCGTCAGACCCTCACAACCCGCAATTTTCTTCCCCCGCCTCACGCAAACCCTTAGGTAACCCCCATGACAAACCGGCACGAGAGCATTCCCGATCTGATGCAAGACGACACCTTCGAGGTCGTGATGCGCGGCTACAACCGCCGCCAGGTCCACGACTACATGATCCGTACCCGTAACCAAGTCAGGGACCTGGAAGAGCGGCTGGCACGGGCGATCGACCAGGCCGAGCAGGGCCGGATCGAGCTGGCGGAGGCCAGACGGCAGATAGCCGAGGTGCCGACCAACTTCAATCCGAGCACCCGCCTGGAGCAGATACTCAAGCTCGGCCAGGAAGAGGCCTCGGCGATGCGCGAGGAGGCGGAGGCGGAGACCTCCGCCCTGCGCGAGTCCGCGAAGATCGAGTCCGAGCGGCTCATGGCATCCGCGCGCGAGACCGCGGACAAGATCCTCACGTCCGCTCAGGCGGAGGCCGAGCGGCGGGTGAGCGAGGCCACGGAGGCGGCCGAGCGCATGCTGGCGCAGGCCGGCTCCGACGCCGAGGAGGCGCGCAACGCCGCCCGCATGGAGTCGGAGGCCAGGGTGCGCGAGGCGCACGCGGAGGCGGAGCGCCTGGTCTCCTCGGCCACCAGCGAGGCGGAGCGGCTGGTCTCGACCGCCACGTCCGAGGCCGAGCAGATGGTGGCGCAGGCCCGTGCCGAGTCGGAGCAGACGCTCTCCAGCGCGAGGGGCGAGGCCGAGCGTACGGTCGTGTCCGCCCGTGAGGAGGCCGAGTCGACGCTGGCGGCGGCGGAGCAGCGGGTGGCCTCGCTGGACGAGCACGCCGGCCGCCGGGTGGAGTATCTGACCAACACGCACAGCGAGGTCGTGCGGAGGCTGAACGAGGTCAGCACCGTGCTGAGCGACCTCATGCGCGACGAGTCCGCGGCGGGCGCGCTGGTGCCGGACGCGGCCAAGTCCCTGACGCCCGCGCCGCAGGACGACGTGCGGGTCATCGTCGAGGTCGAGGACCAGCCGCAGGAGCAGCGCCAGGAGCAGCGCCAGGAGCGGGGGCAGGAGCAGCGCCAGGAGCGGGGCGACGACCGTCCGCAGGAGGCGCCGGCCGATGGCCGCGTCTCCGCCGAGGACACGGACGTGAACATCGGCCGCTTGCAACTGCGCCAGTAACCGTTCCGTTCAGGAAGGAGAGGGCCCCGCCGTCCGGCGGGGCCCTCTCGCCGTCCGGCGACGGGGAAGGCAGGCCGTCGGGTGGAAGCCTCCGCCCCCGATCGGGTCGGAGGCTTCCACGTACGCGTCCCCTGGGGTGATCCGTTGGTGGCCCGGTGCCGGAGCCGCCGATTGCTGAACCCGGCACCGGGCTGCTCGTGGGCGTGGACCGGGGAACGGTCCAGCGCCTGTCCTACGGAGGTGGCGGGCCGGCTCCCCACTCCGGTCCGCCGCCGGTCCGCCTCTCCTGGTCCCGGAGCTGCTTGCGCAGGTCGTCCGGGTCGTCCGCGTCGATGGTCATCGCACAGCCGGCGGCCCGCTGCTCGTCGTCGAGCGGATGGTGGCGGGTGGCCCACCACCGTCCGGCGTCGCTCCGCCAGATGGTCCATTTGGGGTGCTCTCGGGCTATTTCGGCTAGATGCCGGTCAAAGGCCATCTGGTCAACCCTCCGAGGGGGCCCCTGTGCGAGGTTCCATCTCTTACGAAGGTGCGCTACTTCTCTAGAGACGTCAATGATCGTGGAGGACAGGTCACCCTTGCTTGGTCCGGCTCAGGCGTCGAAGTCGTACTGCAGGACGTAGGCGGCGGCGTCCAGGACCATCTCGTTGAGCTCGATGGGAACACCCCCGGCGGTGTAGGCGGTGCGGTCGATGACGATGACCGGGGTGCCCCCCGGCAGGCCGAGCAGGGTGCTCTCACGGGGGCCTGGCATGCGGGCGCGCACCTCCTCGGTGAAGTGGGCCGGTGGCAGGCCGAGGTCGCTCAGCCGGGCGTAGACGCCTCCGGGCCCGGTCTCGACGGCCGTGATCGCGCTGCCTTCGACCGGGCCGGCGGGGAAGTAGGAGGTGGAGAGCTGCACGGGCCTGGCGTCGACGGAGTAGCGCCGCCTGCGTACCCAGACCTCACGGCTGTCCAGTACGCCGGCGACGGCCTCGGAGGCCTGCTCGCGGACCACCTCCACCTCGTCCACGGTGAAGGGGCGGCCGCGCGTGTCGGCGTCCCAGATCGAGCGTCCCTGGCCCCACTGCGTACGTGCGAGGCGGCGGGAGCCGTGCCTGCGGATCGGCTTGAACAGTCGCACGTAGACCCCCGAGCCTCGCTTCGGCACCGCCAGCCCCTCGTTGATCAGGACGCTGAGCGCCTGCCTGGCGGTGGCCCGTGCGACCGCGTAGTCGGCCATGAGCGTGTTCTCGCCCGGTAGCCGGTCCCCGTCACGCAGTTCGCCGGACAGGATCCGGGAGCGGAGGCTGTCGGCGATGCGTCGATAGATGGGGGGCTCGTGGGGTACCGGGGATTCAGACACAGATGATCACCCTCTGTCACCAAGCGCGTTTGGCGTCTCCAGAGAACTTGCCCCGTCTTGTCCACGATCGCACAGATGCGGAGGTTGGTCCCGAGCTTCTTTTGAGAGGTGTGTGCCCGTGTGTCGAGAAGCCCGGATTTTCTGCCGACCGCTACCGTGCCCGGATGCCGACCGGTATCCGTCTCGCCCACCAGCGGCGAGTAACCAACGCCGCCAGCACGGCACCCATGGTGTTGATCAGCACGTCGTCCACGGACGAGAACCGGCCGAGGCGCAGGACGTACTGGAGAGTCTCCAGGACGATCGAGGCGGTGGCCGCGACGGCGGCGACGCGGGCCGCGCTCGCCCAGCGCGGGCTGCGGACCGGCAGCAGCGCGCCGAGCGCGGCGAACACCAGCAGATTACCCCCGACCTGCACGAGCGCGGTCTGCGATGGCTCGGTCGCGACCCAGCCGAGGTCCTGGAGAGGGCGCAGGCTGACCCCTTCCTGGCCGCTGCCCGGGGTGAGGATCATCCAGATCCAGGGGGCGGTGCCGACCACGATCCCGACGTCGGCCAGGGCGGTGCGCACCGCGGCGGGGTGGCCGCGGCCGGCCCGGTGGCGGGCGAGCAGCAAGATTGCCAGGATGCCCACAAGAGCCGCAAAGACCGCAGCAATAATGACGTTTCCCCATAATTCCCACGTCCGCGTCACCAGCCCATGATCTCGGCTCCGGTACGGCTACGGGAAGCTGTCTCCGCGGACAGGCGGCGGGACGGGCAGATGCTCGGCCAGGAAGGCCGTCGCCACCTCCCAGGCCCGCTCGGCCGCCGCCGGGTGGTGGAACATCGGCGCCTCGTTGTGGAAGGCGTGCCCGGCCTCCTCCTCGACGTGCGTGCGCACGTTCGGCCTGCCTTCCGCGGCGCGCTCCACCACGGCGACCCGCTCACGCGGGATGTACGGGTCGCTGCCGCCGAAGACCAGCAGCAGCGGTGAGCCGATCCGTTCCATCAGCCCGGCGGCGTCGGGCACGGCCGAGCCGTAGAACGACAGCACGGCGTCCTGCTCGATCTGCGTGGCCAGCATGAAGGCGATCGAGCCGCCCAGGCAGAACCCGAGCGAACCCGTCCCGCCCGTGACCTCGGCGAGCCCGCGCAGGTGGGCCATGGTGAGCGCGCAGTCGGCCACCCCCTGCGGGAAGTCGAAACCGGAGGAGAGCCGGAGCGAGGCCGCCACCCCCGCCTCGTCGGGCTCGGCCTGCCAGCCCGGCCGCAGCCGCCAGAAGAGGTCGGGCGCGGCCACGACGTAACCGTGCGCCGCGAGCCGCTCGGCGACCCCCCTGATGTGCCCGCCCACGCCGAAGATCTCCTGGATGAGCAGGATCCCGGGGCCGCGTCCGGCGTCCGGCAGCCAGAGGTGGACGTCGAAGGAACCGTCATGTGCCGTGACTTCGTCGATACGAGTGCGCATGCTCTCCAGCATGGCGACTGAGGACCGAGTCGCGTGTGAGCGGCATGGCGCGGCGCGCACTGGAGAGAGACGATGACAGACACGATCACGATCGAACGGGAGCAACCCGATGCACGATGAACGGTCGCAGGCGGCGGACGCGCAGGCACAGGGGGTGGCGTCCCGGTGACGCGCGCCAAGGCACTGCGGGTGCGCGGCAGGCCGGTCCCACGCGGGCGCTTCCCGCACGTCAAAAGGGCGGGAGACTTCCTGTACGTGTCCGGCACGAGCTCCCGCAGGGCCGACAACACCTTCGTCGGCGTGCAGGTGGACGGCCTGGGCGCGACCGACCTGGACATCCGCGAGCAGACCCGCGCGGTGATCGAGAACATCGGCGACATCCTCAAGGCCGCCGGCGGATCGCTGGCCGATCTCATCCAGATCACCACTTACCTGGTGAACATGAACGACTTCAAGGGCTACAACGAGGTCTACGCCGAGTTCTTCGACGAGGAGGGGCCGACCAGGACGACGGTGGCCGTCCATCAGCTCCCCCATCCGCACCTGCTGATCGAGATGCAGGCCGTCGCCTACCACCCACAGGAGCGCTCATGAGCCGGCTCAGTGACCAGGCACCGGATCGCGAGCGCTGCCTCGCCCTGGACGCCGAAGACCCGCTGCGGCACTTCCGGCACGAGTTCACACTGCCCGAAGGCGTCATCTACCTGGTCGGCAACTCGCTGGGCGCGCTGCCCAAGAGGACTCCCGAGCGGGTGCGGCAGGCGGTGGAGGACGAGTGGGGCGCCCGCCTCGTCGGCGGCTGGAACAGCGCCGGCTGGTACGACCAGCCGCTGACCGTGGGGGACCGGATCGCGCCCCTCATCGGCGCGGGGCCCGGCCAGGTCGTCGCGGGCAACACCACCTCCATCGCGATCCACCAGGCGGTGGCGGCGGCGCTGCGGCTGCGCCCCGGCCGCCGGGTGATCGTCTCCGACGCGCGCAACTTCCCCACTGATCACTACATGGTCGAAGGGCTCGCCGGCGCGCTCGGCGGCCACGAGATCCGTGACTTCGCCGCGGGGCGGTTCGACGACGCGGCCGTGGTGCTGCTGTCGGAGGTCGACTACCGCACCGGCGAGCGCCACGACGTGCCCGAGGTGACCGCCCGGGTGCACGCGGCGGGCGCGCTGATGATCTGGGACGTGTGCCACAGCGTCGGCGCCCTCCAGGTGGACGTCTCGGCCGCCGACTTCGCGGTCGGATGCACGTACAAGTATCTGAACGCGGGGCCGGGGGCGCCGGCCTTCCTCTACGTCAACCCGCGCCATCACGCCGGCGCGGAGAACGTGCTGTCCGGCTGGCACTCGCACGCCGAGCCGTTCGCGTTCGAGGCCCACTACCGTCCCGCCGAGGGGATCAGGCGGTTCGCGGTGAGCACGCCGCACGTGCTGTCGTTCGCGGCGCTGGAGGCGGCTCTCGACGTGTGGGAGCGGGTGCCGCTCGACCTGCTGCGCGCCAAGAGCGTGGCGCTGGGCGCGCTCCTCGTCGACCTCGTCGGCGACGCGCTGGAGCTCGCCTCGCCCGCCGACCCGGACCGGCGCGGCAGCCATGTCAGCTTCCGCCACCCCGACGGGTATCCGGTGATGCGGGCGCTGATCGACCGGGGGGTGCACGGCGACTTCCGCGCCCCCGACGCCCTCCGCTTCGGGCTCGCCCCGCTCTACACCCGCTACGTGGACGTGTACGACGCCGCCGTCACGCTGCGGGAAGTACTGGACAAGGAGCTCTGGCGGGACGAGAGGTACACCCGGCGGCTGGCGGTCACCTGAGCCGGGTACTCTTTGGCAGGTGCCCACAAGGCACCTGTCAATGTTCGCCCGCGTCACCGTGCGGCCTGCGCACGAGCGGGTTCGGCGGGAGCGCGCGCTCGGCTCTGGGAGACCCCCGCCATGCTGCTGACCTTCGTGGTCACCACCCTCGTGATGATCATGATCCCCGGCCCCGACGCGGCCCTGATCATGCGCAGTTCCCTCGCCCACGGCCGGGTGGCCGGACTGCTGACCATGCTCGGCGGCCTGCTCGGGCTGTCCGTGCACGCCGCCGCCGCGGCGATCGGGCTGTCGGCCCTGCTGGTGGCCTCGCCCGCCGCGTTCACCGCCGTCCGCGCGCTCGGCATCTGCTATCTGCTCTGGCTCGGCGTGCACGCCCTGCTGTCCGGGCCTGCCAAGGCCGACCGGCTCCCCGAGGCGGCGCCGGGCGGCTCCGCCTTCGGGCACGTGCGCAGGGGACTGCTGTCCAACCTGCTCAACCCCAAGGTCCTGCTGCTGTTCGTGACGTGGCTGCCGCAGTTCCTCCCGGCGCACGGCGACGCCCTGGGCGGCGCGCTGCTGCTGTCGGGCATCGTCGCCCTGCTGTACGCGCTCTGGTTCAGCCTCTACAACCTGATCGTGGACCGGGCGGGCACACTGCTGCGCACCCCCCGCGTCCGCGTCAGGATCGAGCGCGTCACCGGCGTGCTGCTGGTCGGCTTCGCGCTACGGCTGGCCGTCCAGTAGCTTGATCGCCCGCTTCGGGGCGATCGCCCGGTAGCTCTCCTCCACCCAGTCGAGCAGCACCTCGGTCTCCGGCAGCTCGGCCAGGAACGGCACGGTCACCCAGCCGGCCTTGCCGAGCCCGTAGCCGCTGGGCGCCGCCCCTTCGACGGTCAGCGCGTGGCCGTGCGTCTCCGACAGGAGCTTCACCCCGAAGCTCGGGTCCCACTTGTCGGTCTTCTCGTCGATGCCGAGAAAGAGGAAGACCTTCTTGTTCACCTTGATGACCGTGTCGCCCCACGGGTGGTCCTCGTGGGTCTCGGGGAGCCCGAGCGCGAACGCGCGGAGCTTTTCGCGTACGTCGTGCCAGTCACTCATGCCTGGACGCTACCGCCACTCGGCCAGCTTGCGGTCGATGCCGTCCCTGATCCGCTCCCGCGCCTCCATCCGGGGCACGCCCGCCATGAGCAGCCGGTCGTAGTCGGTGTCCAGGTGCCTGACGGAGGCGACCACCGCCAGCGTGATCGCGTTCTCGTCGAGCGCCCGGGCGGCGGCCGTGCGCCCCACCCGGCCGCTGCCGCGCAGCCCGGCGTGCTCGGCGATCTCGCGGGCCCGCTCCGGCGGGCAGCCGGGGAACAGCCGGGCGATCTGGGCCGCCATCCGCGCCTGGTACTCGACGTCCTGCTCGGCCCGGCGCACCGCGTCGCGGTCGCGGCGGCGCAGCCGCGCGTCCTCGTCGGCCAGGCAGCGCTCCTCGGCCCGGGTCAGGGCCGCCTCCTCCACCAGCAGGCCGTTGCGCTGATAGACCTTGCGCCGCCGGTTGTAGCGCACCACCACCGCCGACAGGCCGCTCTCCTGCTTGGCCCGGCGGCTCAGCGCCGCGTTGCCCGACGGCAGGAACACCAGATGGTCGAGATCCGCGCAGGTCAGGCAGCAGGCGTCGGCATCCTCCATGATCAGGAAGGGGCCGGTGTCGCCGCAGGAGGCGCACACCCAGGTCTCCAGCGGGGCCACGACCACCAGGTCCGGCGCCTTGCTCTGCCGCTCGACCAGCCGCTTGACCCGCGCCTCGCTGAGATCGGGAGACAGCCAGTGCACCTGGAACGCCTCCTGCTCGTGCCGCGTCGTGAAGCGCAGCGGGCTGCGGTCCCGGCTGCCGGACACGTACGGTGTCGGCACCGGCCGCAGGCCCCTGGCCTGCGCCCAGTCCCGCAGGAGCGCCACCGTCGTCACCAGGCGGTCCTCGTCGACCGCCGCGAGCTCGGCGAGCGTGGCCGCGCGGCCCTGGCGCCAGAGATCGACATGGCGCGAGCGCAGCCAGCGCAGGCCCGTCACCACATCGATGAACGTCACGTACTTGTGGTCGGTCAGCGCGATCTCGGCTGCCTCGGCGACCCTGCGGGCGAGGTTCGGCTTGCTCACGTCCCTCAGTGTGCCGCCCCTTTGTCGGCGGGTGGGCATCCCTTGTGCCGATCGCGGCAAGTAAGCGGGCATCGTGCTTCTGCTCATGGGGGGAAAGCGTGCGCCTGCTCTGGCCTGCCGTACTCGTGCTCGTCACGTCCTGCGGAGCGACGGAGGGCGGGACACTGCCCGTGGTGACCGGCACGTTCGGCACCAGGCCGGTCGTCTCCATCCCCAGGGGCAAGCCCGGACGCCTGCCCAGGATGGCGGTGCTCAGCACCGGGAGCGGACGCCGCACCGTGCCCGGCGACGTGGTGCTCGCCGACGTCGAGATCCGCCGGTGGACGGACAACACGCCGCACCTGAACACCTACGACGCCAACCAGCCCGCCACGGTCGTCTTCGACGGGCGGCGCGTCCCCGACGCCTGGAGCCAGGTGCTCATCGGGCAGCCGGCGGGCAGCCGGGTGCTGCTGGTCGGCCCCGCCGCGCAGGTGCTCGGGCCCGACATGGACCCCGGCGGGATGGGAGCGGCGGAGACGCTGGTGGCCGTCTTCGACGTCCTCGGCGGCTACCCGCCGGACGCCCGCCTGGTCGGCCGGCCGCTGCCCGCGGTGCCCGCCGACCTGACGCCCATGACCCCGCCCCGCACCCTGATCGGCGGTTCCGGCGCCGAGGTGCGTGACGGGGCCAAGGTCATCGTGCAGTACGTGGCGGCCGCGTGGCCCTCACGCGCGGCGGTGGACTCCTCCTACCGCCGGGGCGGCCCGAGCGCCTTCACGCTCGCGCCGGGGGCCGTGCCGCCCGGCTGGCTGACCGGGCTGCGGGGCCAGCGCGTGGGGGCCCGCGTCACCTTCGGCTCGCCCATGAGCGGATACCCGGAGGGGACGGGCGGGCCGAGGCTCTACGTCATCGACATCCTGGACGCGATCTAGTGGCCCGTCACGCAACCTTGGCCGGGTAACTGGTCCAGCTGCGGATAGGTGAACTGGCCGCGAAGTTTGTCTTGGGTTGTGCGCGAGCGTT